>CAWJZU010000021.1:0-91941 GCA_963847345.1 uncultured Alphaproteobacteria bacterium
GCGCAAGCTCCACCGAAAGCCAACACTGGCCGGTGAGCCAGCTGGCGCCGGAGTGGTCGTTCCCGACGGCACGTTGTTCGGCGAGGGAGTGTGTGCCCATATCAAAGAAGAGCTTCTAAAGGAGTTCAATCTTTACACAATCGTCCGGCTCTAATTGGAGTCTTTTCGATACCGCTGATAAAGCAGATCTTCTATTTTTTGATCGATCGGGACCAACTAAGGGGGTGTGGTCTGATGAACATCCGTTACCAGAGGGACGTCGAAGCTATACCAAGACCGCACCCCTTCAATTTGATGAACTTGCTCCATGTCTCGATTCGTTTAGGAGCGTAAGGAGACCGACCGCGCTTGGAAGGTTTCGGCCCAAGACCTGTTAGCGGACGGTTGCAGTCTCGATCGGAAAAATCCCCATGCGACGGAGAGTGCGGTACATTTACCACCCGCGGAGATCGCCGCCAATATCTTGGCGAAGGAAGCACGCATCGCGGAGATTATGGGCGCAATCCAAAAGCGATTGGCGCAACACCAAGCAAAATGACTAACTGGTCCACGATCGCACTCGGAGAACTCCTACGCCGATCAGACGAGACGGTCGAGCCCGTTGCGGACCGAGAATATCGTGAGGTCACGGTACGGTTATGGGGTAAAGGCGTCAACGAGCGCGGCCGCGTCTTAGGTGCCGATCTGGCCGGTCGGCGATTTGTTACCCATGCTGGGCAGTTTATTGCGTCTCGGATCGATGCGCGGCATGGGGCCACGGGCTTGATTCCGCGGTCGCTCGAAGGCGCTTTGGTAACAAATGACTTTCCGCTATTCGACATTGATCATAGCCGGCTATATGGAGAGTTCTTCGGTTGGCTATCGCGCACGGAAACTTTCATCGATCTCTGCCGACGTGCGAGCGAAGGAACCACAAACCGTGTCCGGCTAAGGAAGAAAGGTTGTTCGCGCTCAAGATACCGGTGCCATCGTTGCCGGAACAGAAACGGATCGTAGCAGACAATAATGAGCTTTCATCCGACATTCGCCGGATTGCCGGTCGTTTTGTGGAATTTTCCGTCCCGTTGAGGCGCGCTGCAAGGAAATTCAATCGGTGGCCGGCTGTGCCGGCGGCCAAATCGGTGGGCTTTCCGCCGCAAAGGGCTGGAGCGCATCGCGCGGCCTGCATCAGGGCACACTTCGACCTTCCCCCTGCCACATTTGCTCCCGTTGCCCCCTCATGCCGGCGCAGTCGGGGCACGCAGTCGGGCGATCAGCGACAGGATTTCGGCGAACACCTGTCGCGGCACTGCGACCTCGGCGAGCTGGAACGTGACGTATCGGCCGTGACTGACGACCTTCGCGCCGATTTTGATCAGCTTCTCGCGCAGGCTGGTCATTGACCACCTCTCCACCGTCTTGGGCATTGCCAGCGTGCGCATGAAGTTCCCGAGATTATAGGCCAGCGCGTGGAGTTGAAGACGCACGGCATTAGCGGCGAAAGTCCGGCATGACAGCCGCGTCCATTTGACTGCGTTCTTGCCTTCCTTGATATACTGCTCACACGTGCCACGCCGGTTATAGAAGGCGACAATACCCCGGGCAGACCGCGCCAAATTGGTGACGATGAAACCGACCTGCGGGTATAGCTCGCCCGGATGCCATTCGACCTTGGCCACGACATGGCGCGGCTTGTTCCAGCTCTGCGCCTGGTAGCGGAAGCTGGCGTAATAGCGCCGTACCTCGTGGGGCGGTCGCCCAACTGGGCGCTTCAGCAGATGTCCGATCTTATCCTGCAAGACCTGGTTGGCAGGAAGCCGGATCGTGTAGCTGGCACCCTCGGCTTCGAGTAACTCGTAGATCTCAGGATTCGCGAAGGCTGCATCGCCCCGGAAATACAGATGCTTCACGATGCCCCGGTAACGAGCAATCACCGGCTCCAGCACGGCACGCCAACCATCGGCGCTGTGCACATTGCCCGGTCTCAACGCACACCGTTCGACATCGCCGAACTGGTTGAACACGAAGAGCGGGTGGTAGCAGGTGCAGCCAAAGTGGCCATTATAGGCGCTGCCTTCCTGTTCGCCATAGGTCGGGCTTTCGCTCGAATCCATGTCGAGTATGACGGTCTTCATCCCTCGCCGCCGGCGCACTTTGTCAGTCCACTGACCGGGCAGATTGGTAAGAGCGGTAAGATTCTCTGGCCGGCTCAACCACTTTGTCTCAAAGCGGCCCATTTGGCTGGCCGAGGCGGCAGATCCGCTGATCGCCCTGTCCCCAACTACCCAACGCATTGCCGGGTCACGGCACAGCCGCTCGGCGTCGTTCACATCTTCGTACCCAGCCAGCCGCCCAAACAGGGCTTGGCGCAGAAGGCCCGATAACTGATGCCGACCGTTCTTACCGGTGCGCGCATCGGCCAGTGCATTTGTAGCCGTAGCGGTCAGATGCAGCGCGTCGTCCAGTTCACGGTAGGCCAGCAGTCCCGCATCGGAGGTAATTGTAGAACCGCGAAATTGGAGCATCAAGCGGCGATCGAAATCGAGCCGCAGCGCGCTTCTATCCGCTTCACCCGTCGGGTCCGCCATTGCTGCCCCGGTTGGCTACCAGTAAGATGCTGAAATCTTAATCCAAAACCGCCTTCGAAGCGCTCAAAATCACAGCCTCATCCGGCGAATGCGAGCTTAAAGACCACGCGCGATGCACTGGCCTCCTGAGTGACCACAAATTCGTTGTGGAAAGCATCCAAACCAGGACGCCACCAACGCGGCTGATGCGTCAATTCGGGCGTGCCATAGACGTTATTCACCACCTTCGCAGCGACACCGACCTCGACGTCAGGTGTTGCCGCGTTCGCGGTCCCCCAGAAAGAAATTGCGATGAAAACTCCTAGCGCCTTGGCGGGCCAGCCGGCTTTTAACATTTTCAATCCTCCCGAGACGCCCCTCGCCTGTTGACGAAGCAAGCATATTTTAGAAATTGACGCGACAGAATGAGCGGATGGGCGGAGCGGAGCGCAGCCCGCCATCATTGTCTCCCCATTGCGGCGGGTTTCGCTATCGCTCCACCCGCCCTACGGCGTCATTCCGCTGCTGTCGGACGGGCGCGCAGGCGCTCGACCTTGGCGAACGCGGCGGGGCCCGGCCATTCTTCCTGGAGCCAGGCCGGCAGCTTCTCGCCGGCGCGGCTTAGCGGCAGGCGCTCGTCCTCGTCGCCGCGGCCGTTCGGGAACAGCGCCAGCGCGTTCGGCATCTCGTAGTAGATTTCGAGGCCGTTGCCGTCGGGGTCGGTGAAGTAGATCGAGCGCTGGCAGATATGGTCGACCGCCCGCTGGATCTCGACGCCGCTGTCCAAGAGGTGGGCGTAAGCGTCGCGCAAGGCGGCGTAGCTGGCGACCTTGAAGGCGATGTGGACGAGGCCAAGCCCGCCTGTTACGGGGCGCGCTGCCTCCTGTGCCGCCGGGTGCTGCGTGATGTCGATCGTGTGGAAGCCGTCGCCCAGCGTCATGAACACGCCGCCATGCTCGGGGTCCTGCTCGGCGACGCGGAAGCCCAGCGCGTCACGGTAGAAGCGCTTCGACGCCTCCTCGTCGGCCACCCTGAGCAGCACATGCCCGATGCTCGCCAGCTTGATCATCGCCTTCCTCCCGCCGCCGCTTGTGTCCACGACACTGTACACAGGGCTGTGACGTTCCATCTAGATTGCTGTGCAGGCGGGGACTAATTTCCCGGCGGCGACGGCGGTCGAGTACGGGTAGGATGGGCTGAACAACGCGAAGCCCATGCTGTTCGGCCTCAAATTGATGGGCTTCGCTAAGCTCAGCCCATCCTACACTTAGTGAATTGATCTATCACGTCGTCTCCTACGACCGTGCCACCGAGCGGATCAAGGGCAGCCTGATCGTCCCGCCGAGCGTCTTAGGGCAGGTGAAGGCTATTGCGGGCTTTAAGCCAAAGGACGACGGCTTGGGTGAGTATCCGCTAGACGAGGACCAGGCTCGCCAGACCGCGACTATTCTCGGTTTCCGATCGGAGCCGGACAAATTTTATTACTCGGTCGAGCCATTCGATTCGCCGGAGGACAGTGGTTTTCAGGAGCAATCGAACGGTGCGAGCGCTGGTGAACTGTAGGGCGGATGAGCGCAGCGTCATCCGCCAGCTTTGAGCATTGATGGCGGAAGGCGCTTCGCTTTTCCGCCCTACGCTTGCTGTACACGGGACGGCCACGTTCCACCTAGACCGCCGCACAGGTGAGGACCTATTTCGCGGCAGCGAGGGCGGTTGTGACACCGGGTCCGGCCTTGCCTAACAGGCGTAGGATGGGGCTGAGCAACGCGAGCCCATGGTGTCCGGCGGCGAAGTGATGGGCTTCGCCGCGTTCGGCCCATCCTACGATTGCTGGTTGAGCGCTTTGATGGAGACTTAGCTCCGGTCCGTTCGGTATGGTACCTTTGAAATGGCGGGCGTCAGATTACACCCAGTGTGGGCGCACAGCACGGAGAGCGCCGTTTCAGCTTGTACTTGATCGACTCCTGGGCCGACCGTTATTGTCTTGATAACATCCATTCGTCCGGACAGGAAATGAGAGTATCTTTTTTTGTCTGACGTTTCGAGAATGTTAATCTTAGCGCGCGGTCTCGGATAAAGGCCACTCGTGCAAAAAAAAATTCTGTCGTCATCCTCTGGAAAGAGATCAATTGCCAGACGCACTTCATTCTCCTCAATAAAACCAATATGTTTATACTTCGCCAGAAATGACGCATCATATAACCGACCGTAGCGCCTGAAAAATGTATAATACGTACCGTCATCTCTTATCGCTTCTCTCGCTATCATTAAATCACCGCGTTCGCGGATCTGATCTAGGTGAGTTGTGAAATACTCACAGATCCTCGCTGCCACTGTCTCGTCGAACACAGGCTTCTGAGGATCGAGATAGATAACATCCACCATCTTCGCGTCCGATATTCTTCCGAGAAGTAGTTCTGAAATCGAAGCCTATGCAATATTGACCATTGCCATAGGCGCGCCACTGACTAAGAGTGTCATGATTTCTGGTCATGCTGAAAACGAACGGAGTTGGGGTAGGCTTCTCTTCGAACATATGGGTATTGCTGCGCATGATGAGGCGTATGTATTCTACGAGGTGATCAAAATCCCCACCTGAAAATCCGGCGTCGTTCCATGCTTGGCGATGCCGGTTCGCTTGTTCTTGGATAGTGAAATCGCCAACTTCCAACGCTATTTGAAGTTCCTGAGCATCGTTTAATAATCTGGCGTCTGAAAACCACAATTCCCCTTTGGTGAGAATACCAACAAGACCAGCGTTGTCTGTGTAATGATAGAGGATTGTTGAATCTGATCGGTCATTCATCTCCGCAGACTTATGTTTGGTGACGTTTCCGACGCGCAGACGATGGGTTGAGTGCAGCAAATGTAGAATGGCCGAGCAACGCGAAGCCTATGCTGTTTGGCTGCGAAGTGATGGGCTTCGCTTCGCTCAGCCCATCCTACATTGTTACATCACACCGCCATCCCCGCCCCTCTGCGCCGCAAACGCCAGCTCCGGGGTCGGGCGGCCGAGGGGTTTGGCGGCGTCGGAGAGGGCGCAGGGGAGGAAATTGCCGCTGCCGCGCTCGGCTTGGAGTTGGCCGTTTTCGATGACGATCCGGCCGCGCGAGAGGACCGTGACCGGCCAGCCTTTCAATTGCATTCCCTCGTAGGGGGTGTAGCCGACATTGTCGTGGATGTCGGCGGCGCGCACCGTGATTTCCTTTGCGGGGTCCCAGATCGCGATGTCGGCGTCGCTGCCGACCGCGATCGTGCCCTTTTTCGGATAGAGGCCGTAGAGTTTCGCGTGGTTGGTCGCGGTCAGTGCGACAAAGCGGTTGAGGTCGATGCGGCCTTTTCCGACACCCTCGGAAAACAACAACGGCGCGCGCAATTCGATGCCGGGGATGCCGTTGGCGGTGTCCTTGAAGGTCGTCTTGTCGCCCTTCGGCAATTTGCCGGTTTCGTCGTAGCGATAGGGCGCGTGGTCGGACGAAAACACCTGGAACGTGCCGTTCTGCAATCCGCGCCACACCGCCTCCTGGTTCGCCTGGTCGCGCGGCGGCGGCGAACAGCAGAATTTCGTGCCCTCGAGTTCCATGCCGATATCGTCGGCGGTCAGGAACAGATATTGCGGGCAGGTCTCGCCGTGGATCTTGAGGCCCTTGGTCTGCGCGTCGCGGATCACGTCGATCGCCGCGGCGGCCGAGACATGCACGATCAGCACGGGCACGTCGAGCAGTTCGGCCAAGGCGACGGCGCGGTTGGTCGCCTCGCCCTCGGCGATCCGGGTGTGCGACACCGCGTGATAGCGCGGCGCGGTCATGCCTTTGTCGAGCAGGCGATCGGCCAGCCACGAGATCATGTCGTGGTTCTCGGCGTGCACCATCATGAACGCGCCCTCGCGCCGCGCGAGCGCCATGATGTCGAGCATCTGCCGGTCGTTGAGGCGCAAGCAGGTCGTAGGTCATGTAGACCTTGAACGAGGTGTAGCCGTCGCGGATCAGCGCCGGCAGTTCCTGGCCCAGCACCTGCTCGGTCGGATCGGTGATGATCAGGTGGAAGGCGTAGTCGATGACCGCCTTCGGCCGCGCCGCCGCGTGGTACTCCTGGACGACCTGGCGCAGCGACTGGCCCCGGTGCTGCGCCGCGAACGGGATCACGGTCGTCGTGCCGCCGAACGCCGCCGACACGGTGCCGCTGTAGAAATCGTCGGCGCACATGACCCCGGCCGAGGATTTCTGCTCGATATGGCAATGGCTGTCGATCGCGCCGGGCAACACGAGCTTGCCGGTGGCGTCGATCTCGCGCGCGCCGGCGCCGAGGCCGCGCCCCAGTGTGGCGATGACGCCGTCCTTGACGCCGATGTCGCATTGCATCGTGTCGGACGCGGTCGCTACTGTGCCGTTGCGGATCACGAGATCGTAGTCGGGCATCGTTGTCCCCTCCTTCGTCGTTGCGGCCAACATACGACAGCCGGTGTCAGTCGTCCTTGGCGATCAGCATCGTGAAGACCCGCCAGGCGCAGCTCGCTTGCTCCGGAGCGGCGGCGATCTTGGCTTTCAGCCCGTCGCGGAACTGCCGGATGAGAGCCTGGCGCTCGTCCGCGCCGCGGCCCTCCGCCAATGCGCTGAAAACAGACGGTTCGAAGGCCGCTTCGAAAAACGCGGCATAGGCAGCGGCGAAGGCGTCGAGATCGCTGCTTTGGCGGTATTGCGCCCAGAGCGGGTCGGCGAGCGTGTCGAGCTGGCGGTGCAGCAGCGTAAGCCCCGATGCGGTGCCGTCGGCGAACGGGGCCGTGAACTCGGCCGGCGTGCGGTTGTAGGTCGGGATCGTCATGCGGCGATATTCGTCGGCGCTCAGACGACCGACGAAAACAAGGTCGCGGAGCACGGCGTTCGCCATGTCCATCAGCCCGTTGGCGCCGCTATCGCCGGCCTCGTCCGAGGCGCCGCCGATCACGACGAGCCGCGCTCCGGGACGCAGCTCGGCCGCGCGATGCGAGAGAAAATCCCGCCAGTCCTGGGCCGATTGCCGGGCGAATGCCGCGCGGGTCATCGGGTCGGCGCGCGGCGACCAGATATGCCCCTCGATTGCTGCCGGCGCCGCGCTGAGCCAATGCACCGAGATCGCTGCCCAGCCCAGCGACACCGAGGTATCGGGAAAAATCTGCTTGTAGAAGGTCCGGCCGGCGGCGAACGGGAACACATTCGCCGCGTCGCGCAGATAGCTGTCCGGCGATGTCTCGACGAGGGCGAACAGCGCGCTGAAATCGTCGGCCGGGATATCGGTGTGAACCACGGAAATCGGCACCGTGTCGGGAATGCGGCGGCGGATGATCGCGATCGCCCGGCGCATCGGATCGAGGGAATTGCGACCCTGAGCGGCGCCGTAATCGGCGATGACGAGGCTCTGGCCGGAAGCGGGCGCCGGAGCCGCCTCGGCGGCCTGGCGCAGAGCGGGCTCGGCATAGCTTGCGGCGTCGTGCTGCGGCAGCGAGTGCCGGTTGTAGAAGCCGCCGCGCCGCATGACACCGGGAGCGTCGCGGCTGCTGTCGTCGGCGTCTGTCCGGTTGTTCTCGGGCATGGTCTTTCTTCCTCGACATTGGCGGCGGCGCAAAAGGAACTCGTGTCCCGGCGTTTGCCCCCTGGCCGCCGCATCGGGACCCGACAAGCGTGCGTTGCGCCGCTTGCCATATGATGACAATTTGATGACGGCAAGATTAGCGCGGCGGAAATGTCATGTCGCTGATTACGGCCGGCCGGGGCCGGTTCGTGGCGCCGGAGCGGCGTGCGATGGGGGTCGCGTGCGGCGCGCATGTGCTGCACGACGGCTACACCGATCTGCTCTATGTTCTGCTGCCGATCTGGCAGGCGCAGTTCGGTCTCGGCTATGCCGAAATCGGCGTGCTGCGCGCGCTGTTCACCGGCTCGATGGCGAGTTTGCAGATGCCGGCCGGCTGGCTCGCCGAGCGGATCGGCGGGCCGCTCGTACTGGGGCTCGGCACGGCGCTGGTCGGGGTCGGGTTTCTCGCGGCAGGGGCCAGCGCCGGGTATGGCATGCTGGCAATGGCGCTGGTGTTGGCCGGTACCGGCGCCGCCGTGCAGCACCCGATCGCGGCCCATCTCGTCGCGCAGGCGTTTTCCGGGCGGCGGTCGCGCACCGCGCTCGCCAGCTACAATTTCTCCGGCGATCTGGGCAAGATGGCGTTTCCGGCCGCGACGGCGGGTCTCGTCGCGGTGATGCCGTGGCAGAGCGCGACGCTGCTGCTCGGCGTCTTCGCGCTCGCTGCCGCCGCCGTGATCCTGAGCGTGCGCGGTCTGCCGGGCCGCGACGGCAAGCCGGCGCCGGCCGACGCCGCCGAGACAACCGCGGCGCCCGAACGGCAAGCGGAGAGCGGGCGCGGGTTCCCGCTGCTGCTGTCGATCGCGATGATCGACAGCGCGACCCGGATGGGCTTCCTGACGTTTCTACCGTTTCTGCTGAAGCTCAAGGGCGCCGATCTTCCGACGATCGGCATCGCCTTGACCCTCGTCTTTACGGGTGGCGCTGCCGGCAAGCTGGTCTGCGGATGGCTCGGCGCGCGGCTTGGCGTGGTCAAGGCGGTGTACCTCACAGAGGGTTTGACGGCCGCCGGCATTATGGCGCTGCTGCCGTTGCCGCTGTTCGGCGCGCTGCTCGTGCTGCCGCTGATCGGGGTGGCGCTGAACGGCACGTCGTCGGTTCTGTACGGAACCGTCCCCGAACTTGTCGCGCCGGAGCGGCGTCAGCGCGCCTTCGGCATCTTCTATACCGGCGGGATCGGCGCCGGCGCGCTGTCGCCGGTGCTGTACGGGCTGGTCAGCGATCTGATCGACGTGCCGGTGATGATGACGCTGATCGCCGCGGTCGTGCTGCTGACGCTGCCGCTGACTTGGGGTCTGCGCCCCTCGCTGCGCGCGATCACGGCGGCGCATAATCGTTAAACTTCCGGCGGTACGGACTAGCCGCCTGCCCGTGCTGCGGAAACGACGATTGCCGCGGCGGCCGGCCCCGCGCTATCAAGGTGCCGCTCTGTTGAGCAGCTCCGGGCAGTCTGCGTTTGAGGAGAGGCCGGACGGTGACCGAAATCGTCGGAACGCGCCCGGCTGCGATCGGGCCTGGCGCCCGCGACGGCGCCGGCCCGGTGGGCATCCCGGGGGCGAGCATCGAATCGCGCGAGTCGTGGGTTGCGGCTGGCCTCGCGCTGGGGCTGCTGTCGGTCTCCTACGGATCGCCGCTGCTCGCCGTTGTCGGGCTGAAGCCGATCACCGAGGATCTCGGTACGCAGCGCCAGCTCGTCGCGCTGGTCGCCTCGCTGACCTGGCTCGGCACCGGGCTTGGCGGCGTCGTCATGGGGCAGGTCGCCGAGCGGATCGGCATCCGGGCGACGGTCATTTTCGGCGCGACGATGATCGCGCTTGGTCTCGCCGTCTCGGCAAGCGGCAATCTGTGGGCGATGCTGATCGGACACGCGGTGCTGGTCGGCTTCCTCGGCAACGGCGCGCTTTATCCGCCGCTGATCGTCTATGTGAGCCGCTGGTTCGACCGGCGTCGCGGCGTCGCGCTCGGCGTCATTTCGTCCGGCCAGTATATCGCCGGGATGATCTGGCCGACGCTGTTCCAGCTGGGGATCACCGATTACGGCTGGCGCGCGATGATGCTTGGTTTCGGCGCAATCGTTGTGGTCGCGGTTCCGATCGTCGCGCTGTTCCTGCGGCCCTCGCCCGAGTTGCCCGCCTTCTCCCTGTCTGAGGCTGAGGTCAGCGCGCGGCGGAGGGTGCTTGGGCTGCACCCGAACCTGGTGCTGGCGCTGATCTGCGGCGCAGGCTTTTTCTGCTGCGTGCCGATGTCGATCCCGCAGGGCCATCTCGTCGCGTTTTGCAGCGACGTCGGCATCGCGGCGACGCAAGGCGCGGCGATGCTGTCGGTATTGCAGGGCGCCGCGTTTGTCAGCCGCGTCGGGTGGGGCTGGGTGGCGGACCGGATCGGCGGATTGAGGACGGTGCTGGTTGGCTCGTCTTTGCAGGCGCTGGCAATCACCGCTTTCATGTCGACACAGGACGAAGCGGGGCTGTTCGCGGTCTCGGCCGCCTACGGTCTTGGTTTCAGCGGCATCATCCCGGCCTATGTCATCGCGATCCGCGAGCTGTACCCGTCGCGCGAGGCGTCATGGCGGGTGCCGAGCGTGCTTGTTCGTCAGCATGGGCGGCATGGCGTTCGGCGGCTGGTGGGCCGGCGCGCTGTACGACCATTTCGGCTTTTACGGCCCGGCCTTTGTCTCGGGCGTGCTGTTCAATCTGGCGAACATTGGCGTCGTCGGCTTCCTGGTGCTGCGCCAGCGCCGTCACGGCGGGTTTCGCCGGGTGGTGGTATAAAGCCCGGTTACTACTGTGTGTTGGGTTGAAAACGGCTATACCCGACCTGCACCGCGAGCCCACAGCCGTGCCGAAAGCACGGCCGGTGCTCGCCACGGTCGATAAAAAACAAACTTTGTGTCCGCTATCGAACAGAAAGATACGCTCGGCTTGGGCCAGGCTCGCACCCTTAAGAACGCTGAACCCGAGGAGGGGTTGTGTCGGACACCGCATTGGCGCCTCGCGCGCCGGTCCAGGAATTGGCCGTCGTCGGCCTTGTTCTGGAAACCTATAAAGCAATCATCGCTCGCTCGCGGAACGAGCGCGAAGCCTTCGCGGCCGCCGTGCGCACTTACCAAGCGTACAACCTAGAGTCGCCCGAAACAGAGGCGCGCCGCGCCGTAGCGAATATTATCTGCGGCAAGCAACAGGAGTTGAGAAAGGAGACCGGAGCAGATTTGTAAATAAGGAATCTCTTTTGCTACTAGACGTTGCTGAGGTCCGAAAGACGTGTCGTCGGATCCCACCTTAGAGGTTGCCTAAATCGATCTTTACGCCCACATTAAACGTATCGCTCGCAGCGGCCATTTGGGCGCGAGCGGCTGAGAGTAGCGTGTGCTCCCGCCAGAATCCGGCCAGGAGCGCAGGTGCCAGCACCTTCCGAACTTCCCATTCCGAATCTGTTTTTGGCATCGTTGTCGGAAGACGACTTCGAGGCGCTGCGGCCGCATTTGCAGACGGTGCGGCTGCCCTCGCGCCAAATACTGCACGAAATGGGGGCGCCGATCGATCACTGCTATTTCACGGATGGCGGCATGACCTCGCTGCTGATCCAGCTTGAAGACGGCGCGATGATCGAAGCGGGTGTTGTCGGCAAGGAAGGATTTGCCGGAGGTGCCGCGCTCATGGGATCTGAGGACTCGGCCCCGCACACGAGCATGATCCAGATGCCCGGCGTGGGGCTGCGCATTTCGGCGGACGTGCTGCGCACCGAAATGCTGCGCCGTCCCGGCCTCCTCGACCGGGTGCATCGTTTTACGCAGGTCCTCAACGCCCAGATTTCGCATACCGCGGCCTGCAACGCACATCACAACCTCAACGAACGGCTCGCCCGCTGGCTTTTGATGGCACACGACCGGGCCGAATCCGATGCGTTGCCGCTGACCCAGGAATTCGTCTCGATGATGCTGGCCGTGCGCCGCCCCGGCGTCACGGTGGCGGCGCGTTCGCTGCAGAACACCGGCGCGATTGATTACCAGCGCGGCCGCGTCACTGTCCTCGACCGCGAGCGCCTCGAGGAAGCTGCCTGCGAATGCTACGGCATCGTCCGGGAATACTATCGCCGCATATTGGGCTGGCCTCCGAGACGGGAATCGGAGCAGTTGGTACGAAAGTAGACCGACGCGATCTGGTTAACTCCGTTAACCTACGAAAAGCTGCGCTCGATCGAGGCGGCGGCCTCCTCCAGAGAGGCGAATAATTCGTGTCGGCCGTCGAGAAATCCGAAGCCGGCTTCAAAATACCAGGCACCGCGGAGCAGCGGTTCGTGAGCCTGATCGTTCAGGCGAACCAGCACTGCCGCGAGCTTGCCGTCGATAAGCACCAGACACCCTTCACGGTCCTCGCTGGCCGTCAGAACTTCGATCGGTTGGAAGCTGATCAGAGGATGCACCCAATGCCAACAGCAGGAATTCTCGCCCGGTTGCTACTCGCGAGAGTTTATCGCACAGGCGCTCGCTACGCCGGGAAGTGAAATCGTCATGCCCAATATTCGTTTTCCCCTGCACCGCCCGGAGCTGCGCGATCTGCTGATCCGCGGAGAGGCGACCATCCGGAAGGCCATGGGGCCGCCGACCCGGTATCGCGAGGGTCAGGTTCTGGTAAGCACCGGCAAGAGCAGCGAGACGGTGTATCTGCTGGAACAAGGTTGGGTCGCCCGCAGCCGACTGATCGCGGATGACCGCCGCCAGATAATCGTCGTTTTCCTGCCGGGCGATCTGATGGGCATCAAGAGTATATTACTCGAACGCCAGCCGGACACAATCGAATGCCTGACCGATGTCTACGCACGCACCATCGATCACAAGCGCCTGCTGCAGCTGGTCGCACAGGATCATGCCGCCGGCATACGGATCATGTTCCAGCTCGCCGAGGACGAACGGCGGGTGCATAACTGGGTGGCGGCTCTCGGCAAAGGCAGCGCCGACGAACGGATCGCCACGCTGCTGCTGGATTTGCGCGGGCGGCTACATCAGGCAGGGCTCGCCAACGGGTCCGGGTTCCGGATGCCGATGACGCAGCAGGAAATCGCCGATCATCTCGGGCTGACCCTCGTGCACGTCAACCGGGTTCTGCGCCGGCTCCGGGAAGCGGGGATTGTGACGGTGCAACACGGTGTCGTCACGGTCGATGAGATGGCGCGGCTGTCGCGTCTCGCGGCACCGCTGCAGGACATCTATGAGCGAACGACGCCGGAATTCGGTGGTCAGGAGATACGCGCATGACGCAAGAGCAGGGGACAGAATTCGGCAGCGCAGGGCTCGGGCTAAAGGGAATCGGGGCCGAGCTGGTCTAGGCTCGGACAGCCGATCTGACCCTGTTAGGAGCTCGATCTCGGTCTCGACGCTGTCGATGCCTCCCCGGAGTTTGCTCCGACCGCGCCGGACGGCACCGGGCGGCCGGAGCTAAGGAATTGCGCACCGAGGCACCGCACGATCAGGATCGTCGGGAATGCTCGCGAACCGGTCGTCTATTTGGCGATCGGAGATGGTTCTTTTCGGACTGGCATCAGCTTTGCGCTCTCTGAATAATTTGTATTTTCGGGAGGTACTTCGTAGCTTCCGAAGCAGGCGTTGAGCCAGGAGACTTCGTTCTGTGCCTCGACGTGGGTCTTACCGCCAGCAACGTACTGGGCGGCGATGATCGCCTCGGCGGCGGCGATATCCGGCTGTGAGGAAGTACCAATTCCAAAGAACAGGTTGAGCGCTACCAACGCCGCCTTCGGCGATGGCGGTATCCACACGCAGTGACCAAAAATCATCGCAAAGCTGTTCATCGGGCTGCCTCCTATTTCAGATCGGCTCATCGGCTCGCTGCAGCCTGTGGACCAGAAGCCATTGCGTTCGCCGCATTCCATGCTTCTGTCTGACTGTCGGGAACAGCAAAACAGGAGGTCGTCAGAGCCGCGTGAAGCAAGCGCAAACCCGACGATAATTCGGCGTTAAATGAGGCAGATCCGTCGACATACACCGGATACCGCAGCCTTCGGACGACCGACGGATTCAGGCTCAGTGCTCAAAGGCGCGAGCAAAATTCACCTGTCGCCTTCCAACGTTCGCCTGGGCAGCACTGCTCGAAAACCGACACCCCTACCCTCACCGGCGGGGGTGTCGGGCCCATCGAGTGAGCTCTCGATATGCTCGAATATGACCGCTGAGCCTGGCGTGAAGCGGTTCGACATCGCCTCTGGTCCTCGGCTGAAGCACCGGGCGACGTTGAGGGCAACGCATTTTGCCCGTAGTGAGGGCGATTATGCACTGACATAGCGTATCGTGCTTTGGTAGATTGGGAAATCGGTCGCCCGGGGCGACAGAAGCCGGGTTAGCACTCAAAAAGGTGATGCAGATGAAGGCTCTGTTTCTGACTAGCTTGTCGCTACTTGCAATGGCTGCGTGCACGCAGCAAATGCCGCCTTCCTCGGAAGGCGCGATATCCGCTCCAACCTCGGTGGGAGGCTCGGCCTCCAATACGACAACTGCGTTCGACGGAACTTACCGGGGATTATCTATCCGTGGTGACAGCGGCGCTGGCCCGGGTGCCCAGCATTCGGACCTAGAGTCAACCGGATGCCAGCCGTTTGTCGTGCCGCCAACCATGACGATCAGTAATGGTCTGGCGCAGTTTCAAGCGGTCGGCGCCGTATTTGCCGGATATGTGACACCGCAGGGCAATTTACGACTGGAAACCGGCCGCGGTGCAATCGTGACCGCCAATTTCGATCCACAGAATCGTGTATTTCGCGGTCAAGCGAACACAATCAATTGCCGCTATGATGTTGCGTGGCAACAAGCATGAGAACACCAGTCGCGCCTCGGTAGAGGGGCGCGGGAGATCGGCAGGGCTATATCGTCGAGTGTGCCGAACTCCACTCCCGACGCGCTTACGCTTGCTGGGGCGTTCGTTTTTCTCCACGACACCAACCAAGATGCGCCGGAGGCCCGACGATGACGACTTACGCACTATGCTGCCGCACGGAGTTCGAATCACCCCGTGCGCACGAGCAGCGGTCATAGTGCGTCCGCCGCCATTTCGTTTTAGAAGCACACAACCTACCGGTTCCGCCCTGGCTCCTCGGTCCACAAGAAATCGGGGCCGAGCTGGTCCAAACTCGGGCAGCCGATCTGGCCCATCACGAGGTCGATCTCGGTTTTGAAGATGTCGATCGCCTTCTTGACGCCCGGCAGGCCGCCGGCGACCGCGCCATAGAGCGTCGGGCGGCCGAAGGTGACGAACTGCGCGCCGAGGCACAGCGCGATCAGAATGTCGGCGCCGCGCCTCGCGCCGCTGTCGAGCATCACGGTCATCCGGTCGCCGACCGCCGCCTTGATCGCCGGCAGCGCGTCGAGCGAGGCCGGCGCCTGGTCGAGCTGACGGCCGCCGTGGTTTGACACGAGGATGCCGTCGGCGCCGATGTCGGCGGCGCGGATCGCGTCGGCCGGGTTCAGGATGCCCTTGACGATCAGCGTGCGCGGGAACAGCCGGCGGTAGCGTTCGAGGTCCTTCCAGGTCTGCGCCGAGGCCGGGGTCATCGTGCGGTTGAAGTCGAGAACCTGCGGGATTGTCGCGCCGTTGCCGGCATGCGGCACCCAGTTGCCAAGGGTCGGCGCGCCGCCGTTCCTGACATAGTCGTAGACCCATAGCGGGTGGCTCAGCGCCTCGATGATGATCCCCGGCTTCAGCTTCAGCGCCTCGAAGACGCCGCCGCCGCCGAACATTCGCGAAGCCGTTGCGCAGATTACGCTCGCGCCTGGGATGCACCGGCACGTCCACGGTCAACACCAGCGCGCCGAGCCCGTTGTCGCGCGCCCGGCCGACCAGCGCGTCGGTGACGGAAGCGTCCTTCGCGGCGTACATTTGAAACCAGGTATTGTCCGGCGCGATCCTCGCGGCTTCCTCCATCGAGGCGTTGCTGCCGCCCGACATGATGTAGGGGATGTTGGCTTCCGCGGCCGCCTCGGCCAGCAGCAATTCGCCGCCGCGCCGCTGATACAGCCCGACGCCGCCGGTCGGCGAGATGCCGAACGGGCTCGAAAAGGTGCGCCCGAAAATCGTCTGCGTCTGGTCGCGCGTCGATACGTCGACAAGGTAGCGCGGCAGCAGCTGATGCCTGCGAAACGCGGCGGCGTTGCGCTCCAGCCCGCGCTCGTCCTCGACCCCGCCCTCGATGTAGTCGAACATGACCTTGGGCAGCTTGCGCTTCGCCAGCTGATGCAGGTCCTCGATGTTGATCGCGTCGTCGATACTCATGGCGTGTCTCCCAATGATCGGCCAATCGCCTTCAGCATGGCTTATTATTCAAGGCTGCGACAATCCTCAGGGAACCGCAACCGCGACGCCGAGCGTGCCGGCGCTTTCGGCCATCTGCTGATCGAAGGTGACCAGCGTGGCACCGAGCCGTTGCGCAATTGCGAGGTGGAGGGCGTCAGGAGTCCGCAGCGTCAGATCGAGACGACGCAGGAACATCGTAGCGGCAGTGATGTCCGCCGGGCTGATTTCCACCCGATGTGCCGACCGCGCGACCCAGATATCGAAGTCGGACAGATCCTGCTGAGCATCGGAAAGGGTGCTTTCCCGGGTACGGACACGGCGCGCGATGGCCGAGGCAAATTCGGCCCCTGCAAAATCGCTGACGAGCAGCGGGCCCGGATCAGTCAACACGAACGCTTCCGCACGGTCGCTGAACGGCTCCGTCGTCAGCAGGGCAACCAGAACGCTCGCATCGAGATAGCAGCCTACCGCTGCCACTCTTCGTCCCGAAGCTGGCTGAGCAATGTGCCGGCGTCCGTTTTAGCCGGAGTCCTCCCGACGCGCCGGGCACGCAACCATTCGATATCGGTCCGCGTCGTCGGTCGGGGCGCCGGCCGCACCGGCGTCAGCTCAACAACCGGCTCGCCGCGGCGCGTGATAACGACTGGCTCGCCCGCAAGCGCCCGGTCGATCAGCCGTGAGAGCTGGTTTTTCGCCTCGGCAATGCTGTGCGTCGTCATGGAAGGACAGATAACCATCACATGGCTATCTGTCCATGGCCGGGAGAGCGGCTCCGGATACCGATTTCGCCGCCAGTAGTCGTAGCCGGGGGATGGGCTAAGTTCGACGAGTGCTCCTTGCGCCACGCAGACACGGAGGGGAAATCAATCTCCGTGCTCTCCGTGCCTCCGTGATGAGATTAGAAGCGTGCAGCTTTCGCCGGGGTCAGCCCATGCCGCGGGTCCGTCTATCTCGCAATGCCAAAGAGGATCAGGCGCCGACCGGCCGGTTGCGCTGCCAATCCTCCTGCCACAGGAAGTCGGGGCCGAGCTGGTCGAGGCTCGGGCAGCCGATCTGGGCCATCACGGTGTCGATCTCGGTCTTGAAGATGTCGACCGCCTTCTTGACCCCCGGCAGGCCGCCGGCCACCGCGCCGTACAGCGTCGGACGGCCGAAGAACACAAACTCCGCGCCGAGGCACATCGCGATCAGGATGTCGGCGCCTCGCCGGACGCCGCTGTCGAGCATCACGGTCATCCGGTCGCCGACCGCCGCCTTGACCGCCGGCAGCACGTCGAGCGACGCCGGGGCCTGGTCGAGCTGCCGGCCGCCGTGGTTCGACACGATGACCCCGTCGCACCCGATCTCGGCGGCGCGGACCGCGTCCGCCGGGTTCATGATGCCCTTAACGATCAGGCTGCGCGGGAACAGCCGGCGGTATTTTTCGAGATCCTTCCAGGTCTGCGCGTGCGCCGGCACCTGTGAGCGGTTGAACTTGACGGTGTCCTCGGCCGTGGCGCCAGCGCCGGCATAGGGCAGCCAGTTTTCCAGCACCGGCGTACCGCCGTGCCTGATGTATTCGACGACCCAGCCGGGATGCGTCATCGCCTCGGCGAGCAGCGCCGGCTTGAGGCTCAAGGCGGCGCGCATCCAGTTGCCGCGGATATTGGCGAAGCCGTTGCGCATGTTGCGCTCGCGCTTCGAATGCACCGGAACGTCGACGGTCAGCACCAGACCCTTCAGGCCGCAATCGGCGGCCCGGCGGATCAGATCCTCCGAGATCGCGCCGTCGCGCGCCGCGTAAAGCTGATACCAGGCGTTGTTCGGCGCGACCCGGGCCGCCGATTCCATCGAGTCGTTGCTCGACCCGGACATGATGTACGGTATATTGGCGTCGGCCGCGGCCTGGGCCAGCATCAGATCGGCGCCGCGGCGGAACAGCCCGGCCCCACCGGTCGGCGAGATGCCGAACGGGCTGGAAAAGGTCTGGCCGAAGATCGTCTGCGTCTGATCGCGCTTCGACACATCGACCAGATAGCGCGGCAGCAGAAGATGTTTCTGGAAGGCCGAAGTATTGCGTTCGAGCCCGCGCTCGTCCTCGAGCCCGCCTTCGATAAAGTCAAACGCGACCTTGGGCAGCCGCCGTTTGGCCATCCGGTGCAGGTCTTCGATATTGATCGCGTCGTCGAGTCTCATTGGGCGGGTCTCGCTGAAGGTGCCACGGATCCGTAACATGGCCGATTACCGGCGCTCCCGCCAATGCTTTAGACGCGCCCACCACGAACTCGAGGCGCATGGCGGGCCAACGGTAGCCTGCCGTTCCGAAGGCGGAACGAAAAAAGCCCCGGCGCCGGGCCGGGGCTCCTTCTTACATCCCAGCTCGGGCTCAGCGTCCGTAATAGCTGGAGCCCCAGCCGTACTGTGGGCCGCCATTCCAGCGACCCCAATTGTCGCGTCCCGAACCGTAAGGGTCATGCGACCCACCGTAACCGTCCGACCCGCCACGCCAGCCATATCCGCGGTTATGCTCGCGCTCGCTGCCGACGTTGAAGTCGCCGCCGCGCCCGCCGCAGACCAAACGCCCATCCGAATTGGCTACTCCACCGGCGCACCGGCCGACGTTATTCAGCGCGGTTTGGCTCCAGCGCCCCTCTTCGGTGCGGCAGGTCGCAACCAGCCGATCGCCTCGCATGTGAGCGTCGCGGCAGGACTGCAGATACGATCCGCCCGGGACCTGCGCCGACGCCGGGACGGCGGCCAGCGGCAACAGCATCGCGGCCGCGGCGAGCGCGCCAGTAACGCGCGCTGACACAAATATCTTCATTTCCTCTCTCCACCGGTTGACCAGGGTTGTGACGTAAACAACGGGCGGAGGCGCGTGTTTCATCCGGCCGGCGGGCGCCCTGAATGATCAAGCACTTCGATAGGGGGCGGTCGCGTCAACAGCGCACCGCCGGCCGACCACCAATCCGGCTTCGCGCGCCGGAGTACGGCGTGCGCGGCCAGCGCGGCGGCGCGGTCGGCGAATAGCGCGAAGCAGGTCGCGCCGCTGCCGCTCATCCGCGCGAGCAGCGCTCCCGGCAAAAGGGCCAACCGTTCGAGAACCACGGCGATTTCGGGGACGAGGCGCAGCGCCGCGTCGGTCAGGTCGTTGCGGCGGGACGCCAGCGCGGCGGCCAGTCCCGCGGCGTTGCGCGGCGTCGCGGCAAACCGCCCCGGTCCGGAAAACGGCCCGCGACGCCCGCGAAACACCGCTTGGGTCGGCAGCTCGACGCAGGGGTTGGCCAGCACGATACCGGCCGCCGGCAGATCGTCGGCGGGGTCCAGCCGCTCGCCGATGCCGCCGACCCAAACCGGCCGCGCCGCGAGGCAGGCCGGCACGTCGGCGCCGAGCCGTGCCGCCAGTTCCATCAACGCCGCCGGCGAAAGCGCGCTGCCCGATAGATAGTCGAGAACGCGTAGCGCCGCCGCCGCGTCGCTCGATCCGCCGCCGATCCCCGATGCTGTCGGCAGCCGCTTCTCTAGAAACAGCGTCGCGCCGGCTTTACCGGCGCCCGAATTGCGGGCGGAATCGATGTAGAGCCGGGCGGCGCGCAGCACGAGATTATCGTCGCCGAGGTCGGCAAGCGCCGCCGCCTCAGGGCCGCCAAGCGACAGCGACAGGAGGTCGGCCAAAGACGCCTCGACCCGGTCGCCGATGTCGGCGAAGGCCACGAGGCTGTCGAGCAGATGATAACCGTCACCGCGCCGCCCGACGACATGCAGGTACAGATTGACCTTCGCCGGAGCGAGAACGCCGGCCGAATTCATTGCCTGCTCAAACCGGAGAGAGTCGGCCCGAGCCGCGGCTCAGCCGCCCGGCTCAACCGCCGCGGGGTGGCGAGGCGGAGGCGTTGAGCCCGTGCTCGATCTTGGCCTCGATCGGCTTGATCTCGTCTTCCTGCGGCCCGAATTGCAGCGCCCGGCGCCATTGATAGCGCGCTTCGGTCAGCCGTCCGAGGCGCCAGTACGCATCGCCCAGATGATCGTTGATCGTCGGGTCCTCCGGAACCAGCTCGATCGCCTTTTCGAGCTTTTCGGCCGCCGCCTCGTAATCGCCCATCCGATAGTGCGCCCAGCCCAGGCTGTCGACGATGTAGCCGTCATCGGGGCGAAGCTCGACCGCCTTCTCGATCATCTTCATGCCCTGATCCAGGTGCTCGCCGCGGTCGATCCATGAATAGCCGAGATAGTTCAGCACCATCGGCTGATCCGGTTTGAGCTCGAGCGCCTTCTGCAGATCGGCCTCGGCCTTCTCCCATTGGCCGGAGCGTTCGCGCGCGACGCCGCGGTCGTAGAACAGCGTCCATTTTTCCGGCACGTTGGCCGCTTCGGTCCGGCGGATCGCCTCGTCATAAGCGTCGGCCGCCTCGGCGAAACGCTTCTTGACGCGCAGAATGTCGCCGAGCGAAACGAGGGCGCCGAGCGAGGTCGGGTTTTCCGCCGCCATCGTCTTAAGCTGCACGATCGCTTCGTCGGTGCGGTCGAGCGTGTCGAGATTGATCGCGGAGCGCAGCTGCGCCGACCAGTAATACGGCGACTCTTTCGGAAGATCGCGCAGCACCGCGAGGCTTTCCTCGGGCTTTTTCTGGGCGCTCAGGATGTCGGAGAGCAGCAGTTGCGCCAACGGGAATTGCGGGCGCAGCGCCAGCGCGACGCGGTCGTACAGCAGCGCCAGATCGACCGTCTCGGGCTGGTTCAACACACTGGCGAGATCGAACATTGCCGCGGCCAGCCCGTCGGCCGGCGAGGTGACCGGCGGTTTGGGCGGTCCGGCGGCGCGGATCGCGGCGACCGCAGTCGCCAGATCGCTCGTGCTGTTCTGTCGGAGGAAACGGTCGTACAGCGCCTGCGCCTGATCGCTGTGGCCCTGCCGCTCCTCGAAATTGGCGACGGTTTCGGTCACTCGCCAGTTCAGCTGATCGTTGTCGCCGGTCGCCTTCTCGTAAAATTGTCTGTGCCTTGTCGGGCTTGCCGGCAAAGTCGTACAGCAGCCCGAATTGAAAGGCTTTTAGCGGCTCGAAGCCGTTGAACTTGTCGAGCCCCTGCAGCGCCGTTTCGGCGCCGGTCAGGTCGCCGGCCGCCATGCGGGTCCAGGCGAGCGCGAACGGGGCGACAAACCGATGCACCCCGTCCGACGGCAGCGCCGCGGCTTCTTTGATCGCGCCGGCCGCATCGCCGGATTTCAGCCGCTCGACGACGGTCACGAGATGGGCTACCGCATCGCTCGGATCCCGCTTCAATTCGCGCCGCGCCAGCGTTGCGGCCCGGTCGAAATTGCCGGTGAACACCTCCATCAGGAACGTGCGGCTGATCAGCTCGGGCGAATCCGGATCGGCCGCGAGCGCCTTCTCATAGAATTTCGCAGCGTTAACGAAGTCGCGGCGATGCTGCGCCTGCCGTCCGGCCAGATAATCGCCGTAGAGGCGGGCGCTCGCCACGGCCGACGGCTTGCTCGCGGCTTGCTTCGCCGCGACCGGAGACGCCCCGGGGGCGAGGCCGAGAACGACGCCGAGGGCCAGAGCGACAGAAAACCGCGCCGGCCGCGACAGGCCGACTTGCCCCGTCGCGTTTGAGCGAGGGGCGCGGATCGGTCCTCTGTCCAATTCGCCCGGTCCGTCACATGTTCGGATAGTTAGGTCCACCGCCGCCCTCGGGTACAACCCAATCAATGTTTTGCTCCGGGTCCTTGATATCGCACGTCTTGCAGTGCACGCAGTTCTGCGCGTTGATCTGGAGGCGCGGCTCGCCGGTCGCGGCTTCCGTCACGATCTCATACACGCCCGCCGGACAATAGCGCTGTTCCGGCGAATCGTAGACGCGATAATTGACCGCGATCGCTTTTGCCGGGTCGCGCAGAAGCAGATGCGGCGGCTGGTCTTCCTCGTGGTTGGTATTCGAGATGAAGACCGACGACAGCCGGTCGAAGGTGATCTTGCCGTCGGGACGCGGATACTCGATCGGCGGCATCTGGCTCGCCGGCAGCAGCTGCGTGTGGTCGGGGTGGTGGTGAAACGTCCACGGCGCCCGGCCGCGCAACACGAACGTATCGAGCGCCGAATAGGCGAGCCCGCCCCACAGCCCGAGCCGGAAGCTCGGCCGGATGTTGCGCACCCGGTAAAGCTCGTCCCAGATCCAGCTGCGCCTCGATCGCGTCGCGCACTCGCGCGCCGTCGTCGCCTTGGAGCCGCGCGAACACGACCTCGGCGGCGGCCATGCCGGATTTCATCGCGGTGTGATTGCCCTTGATCTTCGGCACATTGACGAACCCGGCGCTGTCGCCGATCAGCGCGCCGCCGGGAAAGTCGAGACGCGGGATCGACTGGAACCCGCCTTCGTTCAGCGCCCGCGCGCCGTATGAGATGCGCCGTCCGCCTTCGAAAAACGGCCGGATCGCCGGGTGCGTCTTGAAGCGCTGAAACTCGAGAAACGGGTTCAGATGCGGGTTGCGGTAGTCGAGTCCGATGACGAACCCGACCGAGACCTGCCCGTTTTCGAAATGATAGAGGAACGACCCGCCATAGACATCGCCCGTGAGCGGCCAGCCAACCGTGTGCACGACGAGGCCGGGCTGGTGCCGGGCGGGCGCGATCTCCCACAACTCCTTGATGCCGATCGCGTAGGTCTGCGGGTCGCTGCCGTCGCGCAACTGGAACCGCTCGATCAGCCGCTTCGACAGCGAGCCGCGGCAGCCCTCGGCGAACAGGGTCTCGCGCGCGATCAGCTCGACCCCCGGCGTGTAGCTGTCGGTCGGTTCGCCGTCGCGGCCGATCCCCATGTCGCCGGTGGCGACGCCGCGCACCCGGCCGTCGACGTCGTACAGCACCTCGGCACCGGCAAACCCGGCATAGATCTCGACGCCCAGCTCCTCGGCCTGCGTCGCCAGCCAGCGGCACAGATTGCCGAGGCTGATGATGTAGTTGCCGCTGTTGTGCATCTGCGGCGGCGTCGGCAGCCGGAACGCCCGGGTTTTCGTCAGATACAGAAACCGGTCCTCGGCGGCCGGCGTGTTGAGCGGGGCGCCGCGCTCGCGCCAATCCGGGATCAGTTCGTCGAGCGCGCGCGGCTCCAGCACCGCGCCCGACAGGATATGCGCGCCGACTTCCGAGCCCTTCTCGATGACGCAGACGCCGATCTCGGTCTCGGCCGCGGCGGCGAGCTGCTTCAGACGGATCGCCGCCGCGAGCCCAGAGGGACCGGCCCCGACGATGACCACGTCGTATTCCATCCGCTCGCGTTCAACCTGCGCCTCTTGCGCCACTGCGCCACCTGTTTCCGCCTGATGTCACCCTGTCGCGGCCGACTATAGAGGATCGCAGGAAAATCCCAATTCTCGCGACGCCGCGCCGCCATGATACGCTGCCGGGATGTCCGGCACGACACTGCGGCGCGACGAGGCGCTGGCGCTGCTCGAATGGCAGATCGCGATGGGCGCGGACGAGGCGATCGGCGAGGTCGCGCGCGACTGGTTTTCCGCGGCGCCCGCGACGGAGCCGGTCGAACCTCGCATTGATCCTTCGCCCGCGGGCCCTCTCCCTGACGCTCTCCCGTATGCAGTGGAGGGGAGGGTAGGCGCGCTTCCTCCGCGAGCGCGTGATGGCGGAGCGGCAGTCGCGACACGATCGCGACCCGCCGCTGCCGATACATCTACCCCGACTCTCGTCAGTCCGCCTGCCGCGCTCGCCAAATCGCCGGCCGAGGCGGCGCAATCGGCGCGGCTGCTCGCGTCCGAGGCCCAGACGATCGAGGCGCTTGCGGGGCTGGTCGACAATTTCGAACTCTGCCCACTGAAGCGCACCGCGACCAACACCGTGTTCATGGACGGTAACCCAGCGGCGCGCATCGTGATCGTCGGCGAGGCGCCAGGAGCCGAGGAAGACCGCACCGGCCGTCCGTTTGTCGGCCGCGCCGGCCAACTGCTCGACCGCATGCTGGCCGCGATCGAGCTCGACCGCACCCAGGTCCAGATTACCAACGTCATCTATTGGCGCCCGCCGGGCAACCGCAAGCCGACCGCCGCCGAGACCGCCGCCTGCCTCCCGTTCGTCTTGCGCCACATCGCCCTGGCCCGGCCGCGCGTGCTGGTGCTGGCCGGCGGCACGGCGGCGAGCACATTATTGCCGGTGACCGACGGCATCACGCGGCTGCGCGGCCGCTGGTTCGAGCTGGCGGTGCCCGGTCTCGCCGCGCCGGTGCCGACTCTGCCGATGTTTCACCCGGCGTTTCTGCTGCGCACCCCCGAGCGCAAGCGCGAAGCCTGGCGCGACCTGCTCGCCCTGAGGGCGCGGCTCGACGACACCTGAAATTCGTGCCGAGGCGCGTAGACCCCGCAGCGGGCACTGCCGGCCGTCGTCCAGCCGCAAATTCCCCGCTATCAGAGGAATTGAACCCCGCTAGAATGCGCAGTTCGCACCGGCAGCTCCGAAGGTGAAAGATGGCGCCGCGCGTCGACCCGGTCGCAAACGACCAGACCCTGCCGGCCCGTGCCGATGTCGTCATCATCGGCGGCGGAATTATCGGCACCAGCGCCGCGCTGTTCCTGGCCGAGAGGGGCGTCTCGACCGTGCTGTGCGAGAAGGGCCATATCGCCGGCGAGCAGTCGAGCCGCAATTGGGGCTGGTGCCGCAAGATGGCACGCGATCCGCGGGAAATCCCGCTGGTGATCGAGAGCCTGCGGCTGTGGCAGGGGATGAACGAGCGGGTCGAGGCGGAGACGGGTTTTCGCACCTGCGGCATCATGTATCTCGCCGAAAACCGGGATGACCTCTCGCGTGTCGGGGGCTGGCTCGATCACGCCCGCGACTACCAGCTTGACACCCGTGTCATCGACGGTGCCGAGGTCGCGCGCCTGCTGCCCGGTTCGGCCAAGAGCTGGGCCGGTGCCCTGTACACGCCCAGCGACGGCAAGGCAGAGCCGCAAATGGCGGCGCCGGCAATCGCCGCGGCGGCGCGGCGGCATGGCGCGACGATCTTGGCGGGGTGCGCCGTGCGCGGCATAGAGACCGCCGCAGGACGGGTCGCCGCCGTCATTACCGAAAAAGGGCGCATCGCGTGCCAGTCGGTCGTGCTGGCGGGCGGTGCCTGGTCGCGGCTGTTCTGCGGCAATCTCGGCATCGACCTGCCGCAACTGAAGGTGCTGGGTTCGGTCATGCGCACCGAGCGGCTCGATGGCGGGCCCGAGGTCTCGGCATCCGGCGGGCTGTTCGGCTACCGCAAGCGGATCGACGGCGGCTACACGGTCGCGACGCTCGGCGTGCGCACAATCGACCTGGTCCCGGACAGTTTCCGTCTGCTGCCGGAATACCTGCCGAGCATCCGCCTGCACTGGAAGAAGCTGCGCCTGAGAATCGGCCGGCGTTTCGCCGAGGAGTGGCAAATGCCGCGGCGCTGGAGCCTGGATCAGCCCTCGCCGTTTGAAGCGGTGCGGGTGCTCGACCCGGCCGCCGATCCGGTCGTGCTCGATCGCGCCCGCGCCAGCATGGCCGAAGCATTTCCCGCTTTCCGGAATGTCGCAATCGCAGAGAGCTGGGGCGGCATGATCGACGTAATGCCCGACGCAATCCCGGTCATTTCCGCCGTCGACAGCGTGCCCGGATTTTTTATCGCGACCGGCTTTTCCGGACATGGCTTCGGGATCGGTCCGGGCGCGGGCAGGCTCATTGCCGATATGGTGACCGGGGCATCGCCAATCGTCGATCCGGCGGCGTTCCGCCTGTCGCGCTTCACCGACGGGTCGAACCCGCGGCCGCACCCGCTCGCCAGCTGATACGGCGCCTTATTAGTTCGTCGCGAGCTTCTGACGCAATTGCGACAGCAGCCCGTCGACCCTCCCGCCGCTGCGCTGGATAACCGCGGCGAATTCGTCGCGCTGCGTCACCTTCATGCTGATCCCGGCGATATAGACATCGGTGATCTTGTACCGGCCGCCGTTATTCGCGAGGTGCCAGTCGATGCCGATCGGACCGCTGGCGAGCACGATTTCGCTGTTCACCACGGTCTCCTCGGCGCCCGGGTGGGCGCCGGTAACCCGAAACGGCTCGCCGCCGAAACCGCCTAGGCGGGCGCTATAGGCGCGCGCGACATACTCCTGGAACAGCGCGAGGAATTCCTGCTGTTCCTGAGGGGTAGCGGTGCGCCAGTAGCGACCGAGAACGAAACGGCCAATGCCGGACATGTCGAACTGGCTACTGAGCAGCGCGCGGAAGCGGCTCAAGCGCTGCGCCGCCGAGACGTCCGGCGCGAGCACTTGAATGGCTTGTTCGCCGAGCGAATTGACGAAAGCGCTCGGGTCCTGCGCGACAGCCTGGCGCGGTGCGGCGGTTCCGAGGAGACCCAAAGCGAGCAAAGCGATCGCGGTGCGGCGTCCAATCATTTGGCGGAAAACTCCTTGAAGTTGGACGGGTTGGCGAAGTACGGCGAAACCGCCGGATTGCGCCCGCCCTCGCTGCTCGGCGATATGGTCGGGTTTGGCAGGCTCGAGTTCTCGTGGCGGATTTCGGCCGCCCGGCGCTGCCGGAACAGCGAGCGGATCGTCGCGTAGAAATCGAGCGATGTTTTTTCGATGTCGGCGAGGGCCTCGATATTGCGCGAGCGCACGTCGATGCCCGATACAACCGTGCGCGAAAGCGGCATGTACCACCAATCGTTGTTGGCGGCGACGTAGGTAACCGGGTCGAGAAAGCTGTCGCCCACTCTGCCGACCAGGTCGCGCGGGTTGGTGGGGCCGAGCACCGGCGCGACGAGGTAGGGACCCTCGTCGACGCCGTAGGTCGCAAACGTGATGCCCATGTCGTTGGTATGGTACGGGATGCCGATCCGGCCCGCGACATCGAACATGCCGCCGAACCCAACGGTGGTGTTGATCGCAAGCCGGCCCAGTGTCTGCGCGGCGAGACGCGGCTGACCCTGCAACACGTCATGCGCGAAGATCACCGGGCTGTTGAGGTTGCGCAGGAAGTCGAAGACCGACGCCCGCATCGGCGGCGGTACCGCGGTGCGATAGGTTTTCGCAACCGGAACCAGGACGACCTCGTCGACCACCTGATTGAACCTGAAAATCGAGCGGTTCACTTCCTCCAGCGGATCATTGAACTCGACCTCGGCCACTTCGCCGGGGAACTCACCGGGACCGGAGCTTGAGGTCGTGCAACCGACCATTGCCAAGCCAAGGACGGCGATTGCCAAAAAGGTGTAGGAACGGCGGCAAACGGGCATAAGAGGCCTCTGGTGCGCAATCTGCGAGCGCGATAATGACGAAAAAACCGCTATGACGGCAAGGGATGCTTGCCGTTTGGGCGAGAACACAACTCGACACGAACGCTTGCGGTCGACGCCGGATTAATGCCAATTTGGCCGACGTGACAATGGTAATGTCGGATCAAATAGGCGCCCGTACCATCGTGCTCGTCGGCTGCGGGCAAATGGGGTCGGCGATGCTGCGCGGCTGGCTGCGCGGCAATGAAGCGGACCGGTTTGTCGTCATCGAGCCGGCCGGCTTGACCCGCGAGCTGGCCGACAGCGCGGCAACCGAATGGCACAGCGCTCCGGAGGAGGCAGCCGCCAATCTCGCGCCGGATGCGATCGTCTTCGCGGTGAAGCCGCAGATCCTGGATTCGCTGCTGCCCGCGTACCGTCGCTGGGTTGCTCCGGAAACCTTGTTCCTGTCGATCGCGGCGGGGAAGACAATCGCCGGCATCGCCGGTCACCTCGGGGGTGAGGCGGCGATCGTCCGCTGCATGCCAAACACGCCGGCCGCGATCGGCCGCGCGATCACGGTCGCCTGCCCGAATGTGCATGTCGCGCCGGGACAGCGCCTTCTTTGCGAGCAGCTGCTGGCCGCGATCGGCGACAGCGCCTGGGTTGACGACGAGGCGCTAATGGACGCGGTCACGGCCGTGTCGGGCAGCGGCCCGGCCTATGTGTTTCTGCTGATCGAGGCGCTGGCCACCGCCGGTGCTCGCGCCGGGCTGCCGCCCGAGATGTCGCTTCGCCTGGCGCGCGCGACGGTGGCCGGCGCCGGCCAGTTGGCGCTGGTCTCGGCCGAGACGCCGGCGCGGCTGCGCGAGAATGTCACGAGCCCCGGCGGTACGACCCGCGCCGCGCTCGACGTCTTGATGGACGAGCACGGGCTGCCGGAACTGCTCGACCGCGCTGTTGCCGCGGCGACCGCGCGCTCGCGCGAACTGGCGAACTGACGGCGCGATGCCGAGCGACGCACCCGGCAACAGCCTGGAGCCGGTAGGAAGCGACAGCGATCGGCTGATCAACGCTGCGCTGCGCCTGATCGCTGATCAGGGATGGCGGCGCTTGTCGATGGCGGCGATCGCGGCCGAGGCCGGTCTGCCGATCATCACTCTATACCGCACATTTCCGTCGAAGCCGGCGATCCTGTGCGCCTTCGCGAGGCGTATCGACGAGACCGTGCTCGCGGCGCCGCCCGAGGCCGACCCCGATGAGCGCCTGCGCGATCGCGTCTTCGACCTGTTGATGCGGCGCTTTGACGCGCTTCGTCCGCATCGCGAGGCCCTCGATGTACTCGGGCGCGAGCTGCCGGGCGATCCTGTGGCCGCGCTCGCGCTCGGCGCCGCTCTGCTGCGCTCGATGGCGTGGGTCCTGGAAGCGGCGGGAATCTCAACTCACGGGCTGCGCGGCGCGGTCGCGGTGAAGCTTACGGCGGGTGCGTACGTCGCCGTGCTGCGTGTGTGGCGGCGCGATGATACGCCCGACCTGGCGCCGACGATGGCGGCGCTGGACCGCCGGCTGCGCGGCATCGAGCGCTGGCTAGGTTCCGCCCGGCGGAGGGGCCGCGAAGCGAGCGATGGGCCCGCCGCAAGTCCGGCGTGAAGCGGCTGCATTGTTGCGCCGCAAAATTTTGCTTGACGGGGGCTTATATGCCCACGATATAAGCATTGTGCACTGCACAAACTTCCGGTCACCTGCTACGGAAACACAGCACCATGTCCGATGCCCGCCCGACCCCGTTTGATTTTGACATGACCAAGATCTTCGCCGATTTCCGGTTCCGGCCGTTCGATGTCGAGGCCGTCTGGGCCGCCCAGCGCCGCAATATCGAGGCGCTGAGCCAGGCGAACCAGGCCGCCGTCGAGGGCGTGCATGCTCTGGCGCGCCGCAACATCGAGCTGACCCGCGAGACCTTCGAGGGGCTGTCGGCGCTGATGCACGACTTGGCGCAGCCGTGCTCGACCGAGGACCGCACTGCGAAGACGACCGAGTACGCGAAAAAGCTGCTCGAGAAGGGTGTCAGCCACACCCGCGAAGTCACGACGATAGCGGCCAAGGTCGGCACCGATGCGGCCGAGATCCTGCAACGCCGCGCGACCGAGGGGATCGAGGAGTTCCGCAGCTTCGCGAGTCAGCAAGCCACGCGCTGACGCGTCTTTCAGAAAATGACGAGGCCGTCTGTGAAAGCAGGCGGCCTTTTCGTTTGCGGGTATGGGCTCGGGTACCGGCTCGGAACCGTAGGATGGCGCTGAGCGCAGCGAAGCCCATCATCCAACCCGGCGCACAGCATGGGCTTGGCGTTGCTCAGCTCATCCTACGGATCACCGTTTTCGTCTAATCCAGCAGCCACGGCGCCGCGCTGGCCTGCGCGATCTGGCGGATTTGGCCCAACAGGCCGGGTCCAACCGGAATGCCGTCGCGCATCCGAATGGCAGCGTTGATCCATTGCGGGTCGCCCGCCACCATGACCGGTTGTGTCGGATCGACCGGCTTTGTCGCGCGCAGATCGTCGCACAGCCTCGTCACATCGGCCGCGAACTCGCGCTCGTCGCGGAACAGGCCGGGGTCGATCGCGATAAAGCAGTGGCCGATATCCATGCCCTGCGGTTTTTTCGTGTGCATCGGGTCGGTGATCAGGGTCGCCCCCGACAGACACGCGCCGAGGATGTTGACCATCACCGCCAGCCCGTAGCCCTTGTAGCTCGAATTCTCCGGCGACCCGCCGAGCGAGGTCAGAAACCCGCCCCTCTCGCGCGCTTCCAAGGGATCGGTGCTCGGCATCCCGTCCTTGTTCAGGACCCAGCCCGGCGGGCATTGCAGCCCTTCGTTGGCCTTGTTGCGGATGCGGCCGGCGGCGACCGTCGTCGTCGCCATGTCGAGCAGGAACGGGTTGCCGTCGGCCGTCGGCGCCGCAAACGACCACGGGTCGGTGCCGAGTTTGGCTTCCTTGCCGAAAGTCGGCGCGACCTGGATCGACGATGCGCTGGTGCACGCCATGCCGATCAGCCCCTCCTTCGCCGCCATCAGCGTATAATAGCCGGTCGCGCCGAAATGCGCCGAGTTGCGCACCGCCGTGATCGCCATGCCGGCGGCCTTGGCCTTCTCGATCGCGACCCGCATCGCGAAATGCGCCGGCACGTGGCCGAGCCCGCCATCGCCGTCCACTAGCGCCGAGACCGGCGTTTCCTTGATGACCCGCGGGCGGCACTGCATGTTGGCGCGGCCGGTCCGGCGCAGCCGGTCGTAGCCCGGGATCATCGACATACCGTGGCTGTCCACCCCGTGCAGATCGGCCCACGACAGGATGTCGGCGGTCGTCTCGGCATTCTCCTCCGGCATCCCCCACGCCAGGAGGATCGCCTTTAACTGCCCACGATGCTTTTCATACGGCGCAGTCGGGGCGTTCGCGGTCGAATCGGCCATCTCGGCTCACTCCATCGGCAGCCCGGCATGGGTGTTGCGCGAATCGAGCGAGGTGAACCCGCTCGCCAGCGACGGCATCGCGACCTCGCCGATCGTCTCCGGGGTCCAGCCGCCCTGGCGATGCACCATCCGCACCGGCCGCATATGGCCGTACAGCGACAGCTCTGCGGCGCGCTGATGGAACACCTGGCCGTTGACGTAACTGGACTGTTCGGAAGCGAGAAACACGCACAGCGGCGCGATCGCGTCGGCTCGGCTGCGCCGCAGACGCTCCTCGCGCGCCGCCGCCGCGTCCGGGTCCTTCGGGGTCGGCACCGAGCGGGTCATGCGCGTGTCGGCCGACGGCGCGATGACGTTTGCGGTGATACCGCGCGACTGGTTCTCCATCGCGATGATGCGGGCCAGCGCGACGATGCCGAACTTGGCCGAGCCGTAATTGGCCTGGCCGACATTGCCCAGCAGCCCCGAGGTCGACGACACCAGGATCATGCGGCCGTAATTCTGCTCGCGGAACAGGTTGATCGCGGCCCGGTTGATGTTGAAGTGCCCGGTCAGGTGGACGTCGATGACGGCCTGCCAATCCTCCGGGAACATGTTGTGGAACATCTTGTCGCGCAGGATACCGGCGGCGTTGAACACGATGTGCAGCCCGCCGAATGTGTCGCGCGCTTGGCTTACCATCTGCAGGCAATCGTCGAACTTGTTGACGTAGCCGTAATTCGCGACCGCCTCGCCACCGGCCGCCTTGATCTGATTGACGATTTCCTGTGCCGGAGTCGTGTCGGTGCCCTCGCCGCTGCCGGTGGTGCCGGGGTCGTTGACGACGATTTTGGCGCCGTGCGCGGCCATCAGTTTCGCGACCTCGCCGCCGACACCGCGGCCCGAGCCGGTGCAAATCGCGACGCGTCCGTCCAGCATGCCCATTTTGCGGCCCTCTCCCGAATGCGTTTGCGCTTTGAGCCGCAATTGACCCGCCCGCCCGCGCTTTTGTCAATTCGCTCGCCGAACCGCGAGAAAGCGACCGCTCCGGCCGATGCCACCCGCGAATGTTGCAATGACTGGGAAAAGCTCTTGCGTCGCCGGCCAGGCCGCTTATCTATGCGGTCCGACGCAATCGCACGTGCCTAGAACCCCAAGCCAATCGGGGTGCCGCTACGACGTAACGCGTCCTTTTTGGCAGGGCCGGTCACCCCGCAAGGGATCAGTGGACCGGCATTTCCTTAAGGGAAACGGCTATGGTCCGGCACGCGATGCGAAGTACTCGCACGATCATCTGATCCGTTGACGCGCCGGAGCGCATCGCTCCGCCGTGTCACTCATCCTGATCTGTCGCCGCTGCCGTGCCCGTCGAAGCCGGGCCGGATCGGCGTCGCCTCCTTTCCGTGGGAGGACCGTGCGATGGCGAAAGCCCGCCTAGTTTCGCTGAAATCCGCACCGCCACCGGCCGGGCGTCCGCTCGCCCTGCCGAACGTGGACGCCCTCGTCGCGGCCGAGCGCCCGTCCGAGCCGCTCGTCTGCGTGCGTCCGGCGACGATCGCCGCCGCGTCGCGCCGCTTTGTCGAGGCGTTTCCGGGGGATGTGCTCTATGCCGTCAAGTGCAACCCGGAGCCGCGCGTGCTGCGCGCGGTGTGGGCCGGCGGCGTCAGGCATTTCGACTGCGCCTCGCTGCCCGAGATCGCGCTGGTGCGCCGCGTGCTGCCGCGCGCCGAGGTGCACTTCATGCACCCGGTCAAGTCGCGCCCGGCGATCCAGGCCGCTTTTCACCAACACGGCGTCGCCGACTTCGCGTTCGACAGCAAGGACGAGCTGGAAAAGATCCTTCAGGAGACGGTGCGCGCCGTGCCGGTTGGCACGCCGCCGGTCTTGGGCCTGTTCGTGCGTCTCGCGGTCAAGCAGGGCGGCGCCTACGACCTCTCGGGCAAGTTCGGCGTCGCGGTCGGAGAAGCGGCCGAACTGCTGCGTCTGGCGCGGCCGCATGCAGCGCGGCTTGGGCTGTGCTTCCATGTCGGCTCGCAATGCCTCGATCCGGCAGCCTATCGCAGCGCGATGGCGCTGGCGGCCGAGGCCGCCGCGTTGTCCGGCGTCGCTGTCGACATCGTTGATGTCGGCGGCGGATTTCCGGTCAGCTATCCGGACATCGAGCCGCCGCCGCTCGGCGATTACATGGCGGCCATCGGCCAGGCGGCAGCCCAGTTTGGCGTCAACGTCAAGTTGTGGGCCGAGCCGGGGCGGGCGCTGGTCGCCGGAGGCGGGTCGGTCGTTGCGCAGGTGCAGCTGCGCCGCGGCGATGCGCTGTACGTCAATGACGGCGTCTATGGCAGTCTCAGCGACGCCGGACATCCCGGCTTCCGCTTCCCGGTCCGGCGCGTGCCCATCGACGGCGCGGCCGACAGCGAGGCGCCGCTGCGCGCGTTCTCCCTGTACGGGCCGACCTGCGACAGCGCCGATTTCATGAAGGGGCCGTTTCTGCTGCCGGACGACATCGACGAGGGCGACTGGATCGAGTTGGGCCAGCTCGGCGCCTATGGAGCATGCCTGCGCACCCGCTTCAACGGCTTCGATGGTACCCTGACGGCCGAAGTCGCCGACCCGCCGCTGCTCGCGACGCCCGGCTACGAGGGCTAGCTCCCGCGGGGATCGACCCTGCACAAGCCGGAGCCGCACGCGTTCGCTACGTCGTTGCGCGCACTTCGCCAAAGCGGCAAGATGAGGCTGGCCACAGGCAATTTCCCGGTGCCGTCTATGGCGCCGCAAACGGCTGGAGGACGGCTTGCAGGCGCCGAAACGAGCCGTGATCGCCGTCGTCATGGGTGTCTCGGGCTCCGGTAAGACGACTTTCGGCGCCGCTCTGGCCCATCGCCTCGGCTGGCGTTTTCAGGAGGGCGACGCGCTGCATCCGCCGGAAAATGTCGCAAAAATGCAGGCCGGCATCCCGCTCGACGACGCGGACCGCGCGCCGTGGCTGCAGGCGGTCGCGGCCAAGATCGATCAGTGGCGCGAGCAGGGCGAGGCTGGGGTAATCACCTGCTCGGCGCTGAAGCGCCGATACCGCGACATCATTATCGGCAACCGAGCCGAAATCCGGCTGGTTTATCTGACCGCGCCACCGGCGCTGATCGCGGCGCGTCTCGCCGGGCGGCGCGGTCACTTCATGCCGGCGAGCCTGCTCGAAAGCCAGCTCGCCATCCTCGAACCGCCCGGCCCCGAAGAGCACGCGCTGACCGTGGCGATGGATGCACCGATAGAGACCGTCGTGGAACGGATCGCCGCCGCTTTGATCGCGCAGGACAAGCGCGATCGCAGCACAATCGATGAAGGCGGCGTTGAAATCGGCAGTGCCATGGCAACGTCATGATCGTCGGCGACAATTCAATCCGTGAACCGGCCTGACGCAGGAAGGACGAGCATGAGCAATCCGCTGAGGACGCTTCAGGAATTTGGACAATCGGTGTGGCTCGACTTCGTCAGCCGCGACCTGCTGAAAAGCGGAGGGCTGGCTCGCCTGGTCGCCGAGGACGGGATCCGGGGCGTTACGTCGAACCCGTCAATCTTCGAAAAGGCGATCGGACACGGCGACGACTATGACGAGCTGATCGCTGCCGCTGAGCGCTCGGGCGATCTCGACCCGGGCGCGCTGTTCGAGGAACTCGCAATCCGCGACATCCAGGACGGCGCCGACGCGCTGAACACGGTTTACGAGCAGACGCAGCGTCGGGACGGTTACATCTCGATCGAGGTGTCGCCCTATCTGGCGATGCAGACGCACGAGACGATCGAAGAGGCGCGGCGCCTGTGGCGCAGCATCGACCGGCGCAATCTCATGGTCAAGGTGCCGGGGACAAAGCCGGGCCTGCCGGCGATCCGCACGCTGATCGGCGAGGGCATCAACATCAACGTCACGCTGCTGTTTTCGCAGAAGGTCTACGCGGACGTCGCCGAAGCTTATATCTCCGGGCTCGAGGATTTCGTCGCAAAAGGCGGCGACCCGCACAAGGTTGCCAGCGTCGCCAGCTTCTTTGTCAGCCGCATCGACACGCTGGCCGACGAGGCGCTCGACAAGCGCATTGCCGCAGCGACGGACCCGGCCGAGAAGCAGCGGCTCGCCGGGCTTAAGGGCAAGGTGGCGATCGCCAACGCGAAGCTCGCCTATCAGCTCTACCAGCGCCTCTCCAGCGACGAACGCTGGCAGCGCCTCGCGCAGAAGGGGGCGCAGACGCAGCGCCTCCTGTGGGCCAGCACCGGCACCAAAAACCCGGCCTACAGCGACGTGCTTTATGTCGAAGAGCTGATCGGCTCGGACACCGTCAACACGATGCCGCCGGCGACGATGGACGCGTTTCGCGACCACGGCCGGCCGCGCGCCAGCCTCGAAGAGGACGTAGACGGCGCACGCGCCGTCATGGATGCGCTGCCGGCCGCCGGCGTTTCGATCGACGACATCACGGCGCGGCTTGTTGAGGACGGCGTCAAATTGTTCGCCGAGGCGGCCGACCATCTCTACGCGGCGGTGCAGAAGAAGCGTCGCACCGTGCTCGGCAGCAAGCTTAACTCGATGTCGTACAAGCTGCCGAAGGAGCTGGACGACGGGGTCAAGGCGGCGCTCGACGACTGGCGCAGCGAGGGCAAGGTTCGCCGGCTGTGGGCCGGCGACGCCTCACTGTGGACCGAGACCGACGAGGCCAACTGGCTCGGCTGGCTGACTATCGTCGATCAGCAGCTGAAAGCGGTCGACCACCTCGACGCGTTCGCCGCCGATGTCAAGCGCGGCGACTTCAGCGACGCGCTACTGCTCGGCATGGGCGGATCGAGCCTCTGCGCCGAGGTGCTGGCCGAGAGTTTCGGCAGCAAGCCCGGCTTCCCGCGCCTGCGGATTGTCGATTCGACCGATCCGGCGCAGATCCGCCGCATCGCGGACTCGGTCGATCTGCGGCGCACGCTGTTCATCGTGTCGAGCAAATCCGGCAGCACGCTCGAACCGAACATTTACAAGCAATATTTCTACGACCGGGTGCGGGAAGCGTCCGGCGAGGCGGTTGCGTCGCAGCATTTCGTCGCGATCACCGATCCGGGATCATCGCTCGAAAAGACCGCGCGACTCGAAAAATTTCGCGCCATTCGTCACGGCGTCACGTCGATTGGTGGGCGCTATTCGGTGCTGTCCGATTTCGGCATGGTGCCGGCCGCCGCGATCGGCATCGATCTCAGGACCTTCCTCGACCGCACGGCCGAGATGGTGCGGTCGTGCTCCGCGAGTTCCCCGCCGGTGGAAAACCCCGGCGTGCTGCTCGGCGCGATTCTCGGCGTCGCCGCCAAACACGGCCGCGACAAGCTGACCCTCATTGCCTCGCCGGGTATTGCCTCGTTCGGCGCCTGGCTCGAACAGCTGCTTGCCGAATCGACCGGTAAGCAGGGGCGCGGGATCATCCCGGTCGATGCCGAACCGGTCGGCGCGCCGGCGGTCTATGGCCAGGACCGCGTCTTTGCCTATCTGCGGCTCGCCTCCGACCAGGACCAGGAGCACGAGAGCGCGGTCGCCGCGCTCGAAGCGGCCGGGCAGCCCGTCGTCCGCATCGTCGTGTCGGAGGCGATGCAGCTCGGCCAGGAATTCTTCCGCTGGGAGATGGCGACCGCAGTGGCGGGCTCGATCATCGGCATCAACCCGTTCGACCAGCCCGATGTCGAGGCCTCGAAGGTCAAGACGCGCGAACTGACCGACGCGTTCGAGAAGACCGGCGCCTTGCCTGAGGAAAAGCCGGTGAAGACCGTCGATGGCGATCGCGCTCTTCGCCGACCCGGCGAACGCGGCGGTCCTGTCCGGCGCCGCAGACGCTCGCGGATGCGCTGAAGGCGCATCTCGGCCGGGCCGGCGCCGGCGACTATGTCGCGCTGCTTGCGTACATCGACCGCAACCCGGCGCATACCGAGGCGCTGCAGCGGATGCGCCGCATGATCCGCGATCGCATCCGTACCGCGACCTGCGTCGGCTTCGGGCCGCGCTTCCTGCATTCGACCGGTCAGGCCTACAAGGGCGGGCCGAACAGCGGCGTGTTCCTGCAGATCACTTGCGATGACGCCGAGGATGTTCCGGTACCGGGCCAGGCCTACACCTTCGGCGTGGTCAAGGCGGCGCAGGCGCGCGGCGATTTCGGCGTGCTTTCCGAGCGTGGCCGGCGTCTGTTGCGTGTGCACCTGCCCCGCGATGTCGATGCCGGGCTGCAAACGCTCGCCCGCGCGCTGGAACGGGCGCTGACGTGAAGATCATCTGACGGAGTGACTCGCCGCACCGCGGTGGTATGCGGCTTGCACCGGACTGAGGTCAGGAGGATAGCGGATGCAACTCGGGATGATCGGCCTCGGCCGGATGGGCGGCAACATCGTGCGGCGGCTGATGCGCGCCGGCCATCATTGTGTCGTTTACGACAAAAGCGAAGACGCCGTTCGCTCGCTCGCCGGCGAGGGGGCGGCGCCGAGCCATGACCTTGCGGAGTTCGTGCGCCAGCTCGACAAGCCGCGGGCGGTTTGGGTCATGCTGCCGGCAGGTGCGATCACGCACGAAACGATCGTCGAATTGTCGGGCCTGCTCGAAGCGGGCGACATCCTGATCGACGGCGGCAACTCGTATTTCCAGGACGATGTCGCGCATTCCGAGATGCTGCGGGAGAAAAGCATCCGCTATCTCGATGTCGGCACCAGCGGCGGCATCTGGGGCCTCGAACGCGGCTATTGCATGATGATCGGCGGCGACAAGGAGGCGGCCGACCATCTCGATCCGATTTTCGCCGCTCTCGCCCCGGGGCGCGGCTCGATCGACGCGACGCCGGGGCGCGACGGACGCGATCCTCGCGTCGAGCAGGGCTACATGTATTGCGGCCCGGCCGGCGCCGGCCATTTCGTCAAGATGGTCCATAACGGCATCGAATACGGGATCATGCAGGCCTTCGCCGAAGGCTTCGACATCCTGCGCAACGTCAATTCGCCGGAGATCCCCGAAAACCGGCGCTATAAACTGGATCTTCCCGACGTCGCCGAGGTATGGCGGCGCGGCAGTGTCGTATCGTCCTGGTTGTTGGATCTGACCGCAATCGCGCTCGCAAAGGACTCGGAACTGAAGGAATTTACCGGCAGTGTCGCCGATTCCGGCGAGGGCCGCTGGACGATCCTGGCGGCGATCGAGCAGGCGGTTCCGGCCGACGTGCTGTCGGCCGCGCTTTACACGCGCTTCCGCTCGCGCCAGGAACACACCTTCGCCGAAAAGATCCTGTCGGCGATGCGTCGGGAATTCGGCGGCCATCCCGAAGCGCCGATGGAATGACAGCATGAACAGCGGCAACAACAACTCATCCGAGCGGCCGCAGCGCGGACACCGCGCGCCGCCGTGCGCAATGGTGATCTTCGGCGCCAGCGGCGACCTGACACGCCGGCTTTTGATGCCGGCGCTCTACAACCTCGTGCGCGCCCGCCGCATTCCCAATCATTTCGCGATTATCGGGGTCGATCGTACCGAATGGGATGAGGACCGCTTTCGGTCCTACCTCGCGGATGGCGTCCGCACCTTCATCTCGGACACTGCGACCGCGTCCGCTTCCGAACCGTTCGACCCAGACAGTTGGGACGTCCTCGCCTCCTGCATGACCCGCGTCAACGGCGATGTAACCAGCCCCGAATTGTACCAGCGACTTGCAAAGAAACTTGATGAGGTGGCGGCCGAATACGGCACCCAGGGCAATGTCATTTTCTATCTGGCGGTGGCCAGTTCGCTGTTCGGCACGATCGTCGAGCGCCTCGGTGAAGCCGGTCTGACAGAGGAGGACAAGGGCTGGCGCCGAGTCATCATCGAAAAACCGTTCGGCACCGACCTCGACTCGGCGCGCGCGCTCGACAAGCAGATACTGAGCGTGCTTTCCGAATCCCAGATCTACCGAATGGACCATTTCCTCGGCAAGGAAACGGTTCAGAACATCATGGTCCTGCGCTTCGCGAACGGCATTTTCGAGCCGCTGTGGAACCGTGACCATATCGACCATGTCCAGATCACGGTAACGGAAACGGTCGGGGTTGAGCGGCGTGCGAATTTTTATGAGGCGACCGGCGCGTTGCGCGACATGGTGCCGAACCATGTCTTCCAACTGCTCAGCCTGACGGCGATGGAGCCGCCGAACTCGTTCCATGCCGACTCGGTGCGCACCGAAAAGGACAAGGTGCTCGAAGCCCTGCTGCCGCTGACTCCCGACGAGGTGCACCGGAACGTCGTCCGGGCGCAGTACACCGCCGGCATCGTCCGCGGTCAGCCGGTCAAGGCCTATCGCGAGGAGGACGGCGTCGCGGCGGACAGCATGACCGAAACCTACGTCGCGATGCAGCTTGCGATCGACAACTGGCGCTGGGCCGACGTGCCGTTTTATCTGCGTACCGGCAAGGCGATGACCCGGCGCACGACCGAGATCGCGATCCAGTTCAAGCGGGTGCCGTTCGCGCTGTTCCGCGACACGCCGGTCGACACGCTGACACCGAATGTGCTTGCGCTGCAGCTTCAGCCCGACGAAGGGATATCGTTGCAGTTCGGCGCCAAGCAGCCGGGACCGGAGATCCGGCTCGGCGGGGTGCGGATGGACTTCAAGTACCGCGACTATTTCCATACGGAGCCGAGCACCGGCTACGAAACGCTGGTGTATGACGCGATGATCGGCGACGCGATGCTGTTCCAGCGCGCCGACAGCGTCGAGGCCGGATGGTGCGCGGTGCAGCCGATCCTCGATGCCTGGCACAGCGATCCGGACAGCGTGCCGCTCGAATTCTACCCGGCCGGTACCGCCGGCCCGGAGGGTGCCGACCGGCTGCTGTGGCGCAGCGGGCGCAAGTGGCGGTCGATTGCGTGATCGTCGCGCCGTCGATCCTGTCGGCTGATTTCGGGCGGCTCGCCGAGGAGGTGCATGCCGTCGAGACGGCCGGCGCCGACTGGATTCACGTCGATGTCATGGACGGCCGCTTCGTGCCAAACCTGACGATCGGCCCGGTTGTCGTCGAAGCCGTGCGGCGGGCGACGGCGAAACCGATCGACGTCCATCTGATGATTGTCGAGCCGGAGCGATATATCGACGATTTCGTGCATGCCGGCGCCGATCATCTGCTGGTGCATTGCGAGCCGAGCGCGACGATCCACCTGCATCGCACGCTGTCGCACATCCGCGAATTGGGGAAAACCGCCGGTACCGTGCTGAACCCGGCGACGCCGCTGAGCTGGATCGAGCATGTCCTCGATCTGTGCGACATTGTCTTGATCATGACCGTGAACCCCGGTTTCGGCGGTCAGAAATTCCTGCCGTCGATGCTGCCGAAAATCCGCGCGCTGCGGCGAATGTGCGACGAACGCGGCCTGCCGACGATCATCGAGGTCGATGGCGGGATCGGCGGCGGCAATGCCTGGCGGGTGATCGAGGCCGGCGCCACGGCGATCGTCGCGGGCTCGGCCGTATTCGGGGCTCCCGATTACGCCGCGGCAATCGCTGCCATTCGGGATTCCACGCCCACTCTGCAAGGCTGAGCCTGAAATGAGCGATCCTCACGCGCGCGACCACCTGAAGCGCGCCGCCGCCGAGCGCGCCGTCGAATTCGTCGAGAACGGCATGGTGCTCGGCCTCGGCACCGGCTCGACGGCCGCCTTTGTTATCGAGGCGCTGGCGCGCCGCGTCGCGCAGGGTCTGTCGGTCGTCGCGATTCCGACCTCGGAGCACACGGGCGAAATGGCCCGCCGGCTTGGCATCCCGCTGACCACGTTTGGCGAGCACCGCCGCATCGATCTCGCGATCGACGGCGCCGATGAGGTCGAGCGCGGTACCCTCAACCTGATCAAGGGGCATGGCGGGGCACTGCTGCGCGAGAAGATCGTCGCGGCGGCAAGCGAACCGCTTTATCGTCGTAGTCGATGACGAGAAGCTCGTCGACCGACTCGGCGAACGTTTTCCGATCCCGGTCGAAATTGTCCAATTCGGCTGGCAGGCCACCGCGGCTGCGCTCGAGAAGCTCGGGTGTCGCCCCGAGCTGCGTCAGACGGACGGTCGCACCTTCGTGACCGATGGCGGCAACTTCATCCTCGATTGCCCGTTCGGCCCGATCACCGAGCCGCAGCGGCTGGAGCAAGCGATCAACATGACGGTCGGAGTTGTCGAGAACGGGCTGTTTCTCGGGCGAAGTGCAGCCGTCGTCGTCGCCTCGGTGGAAGGCGCCGAAATCATGATGCCGGCCGGCGGGAGCCCGGCGTGAAACGCGTATCGCTGGTCGTCACCGACGTCGACGGGACCCTGCTGACCCATGACAAGAAACTGACTCCACGATCCGTTGCCGCCGTCGAGCGGCTGCACGCTAGTGGAATTGCCTTTTCGATCTGCAGCAGCCGGCCGCCGTTCGGGCTGCGCCACCTGATCGCGCCGCTCAGTCTCGACCTGCCCTTCGGCGGCTACAACGGCGGCGCTATCGTCCAGCCGGACCTGCCGGCTCTGACCATAGTCGAACAGGTGCTGATCCCGCCTGACGCCGCGAAACAGGCGGTAGCGATATTCCGGGAGCACGGGATCGATTGCTGGCTGTTCGTCGGCAACGAGTGGCTCTGCACGAACCCGGCCGGCGACAAGGTTGATCTCGAAACCTACACGGTCCAGCAGCCGCCGACCGTCGTTCCCGAATTCACCGATGCGCATTTCGCGGCGGTTGGCAAAATCGTTGGCCCGAGCGAGAACCATGACCGCGTGGCACAGCTTGCCGGGCTGATGCGAGAAGCCCTGTCGGGGCGCGCCACTGTCGCCCGCTCGCAGCCTTACTATTGCGACGTCATCCCGCCCGGGATCAACAAGGGTCGCCTCGTCGAACTGCTCGCCGATCGAGTCGGCGTGCCACGCGAGGAAATTCTTGTCCTCGGCGACATGGAAAACGATCTGGAGATGTTCAGCAAAGCCGGGTTTGGCGTAGCAATGGGCAACGCCAGCCAGGCCGTGAAGCAGGTAGCAGCCGCGGTGACGCTGTCGAACGACGAGGACGGGTTCGCGGCCGCAATCGATCGGTACGTTTTCGGCGCCTGAGCAAAAAAGAGGCCGCGTGCGCGGCCTCTTCTCGCCGGAAGAGAGAGCGGCTTACCTGCCGCCGCCGGACAGTGGCCCGCTTATACGCGGTCCAGGATAATTCGGCATCGCTCCGGGTGCCTGCACCATACCGCTTTGCTCCGCCGGGAGATTGCGACTGGCGCCGAAGCTGTTCCTCGGCGTTGTATAATTAGCCGACGAGCCGTAGCCTTCCCCGTACGTGTCAGGGTTCGACCCGGTCGTGGTCATCGTACCGGTGCTGCTGCCGGTCATATTGTCGGCCGAAGGATTACGGCCGCTGGGCTCGTCCTGAGCAAAGCTCGCGAGACAGCTCTGGTGCAGCTGCGCATCGGTAATCGGCCCGCATTCCTTGCGCATCCTGGCCTGCCGGAAAGCCGGGCTGTTCTCCAGCAAGCGCTCATATTGTGCGCTTTCCGCGTTGTTGCGGGCTGCCATCCAGTCCGCTCGATCGCCCGCGTTCATCCGCGGCCCGTTCGTCAAAACCTGGGTATCCGTCATCTGCGCCTGCGCCGCCGGCATCGCCAGCGCGAGCGCGCATCCGGCAGCAAGCGTTAAGCTGGTCAGAGTCCTTTGTGCCATGACCGTGCAACTCCCTTCTGAGGATGGTCAAGGGATGAAACGGGCAGCACTTGGACGCGGTTCCCGCGAGGAGGGAAAGAGAGCGGGGATAGAAGCGATCAACATACTAGCCGGCAATTAAAACAGCGGTTGATTTCGACCGGTTTCAGGTATTGATACCGTCTGTTCATACGGAAATTGCATAATTTCTTGGCGCAATGATTTGCGATCCTTGACCGCAAAATTGGCTTTGTGCCGGTTCAGACGCAAGATGTCGGTCACACAAGCAGCAGGGCGCCAACCGCGTCCCTTTCGCGGGTTACCCGCGGTCCCATTGCGATGCCGGTTCCGCGACACCGCGCCGCCGGCAGGCCGCCAGGACGGTGTTTCGCAACAGGCAGGCGATCGTCATCGGCCCGACCCCGCCCGGAACCGGCGTTATCGCGCTGGCGATCTGCCGCACCGCTGCAAAATCGACGTCGCCGACGAGCCGCGTCGCCCACTGATGCGTAGTGCCGCCATCAGCGACCCGATTGATCCCGACATCGATGACAATCGCACCGGGTTTGATCCAATCGGCCGTGATCATCCGCGGCCGCCCGATCGCGGCGACAAGAATATCGGCGCGGCGGCAGATCGCGGCGGCGTCGTCCGTCTTCGAATGAACGATCGTGACGGTGCAGTCGGCCGCAAGCAGCAGCGCCGCCGTCGGTCGCCCGACAATCTGCGAGCGCCCCAGCACGACGGCTTCCGCGCCGGATAGATCGCGCCGCACGCTGCGCAGGAGCAGCATGACGCCTTGCGGTGTGCACGGGACAAGACAAGGGCTGCCGCTCCACAGCCGGCCGACATTGAGCGGATGGAAGCCGTCCACGTCCTTCCCGGGATCGAGCGCGGCGACGACCCGGCTCTGATCGAGCGCAACCGGCAGCGGCAGCTGCACCAGGATGCCATCAACCCGGTCATCGGCGTTGAGCGCGGCGATCAGCTCCAGCAGGGCGGGCATGCCGCAATCGGCGGGCAAACGATGCTCGAACGACGCGATGCCGGCCTCGCCGCAGGCGCGCGACTTGCTGCGTATATAGACTTGGCTCGCGGGATCGTCCCCGACCAGGACCACGGCCAGACCGGGCACGACGCCGTGGCGTCCGCGCAATTGCGCCACCGCGGCAGCAGCCTGTTCCCGCAACGCGGCGGCCAGCGCCTTGCCATCGATCAGCCGCCCCATCGGGCCCGACATGCGCCGCTCATTGCGTTGCTTCCCGGAGATAGGCGAGCAGGTCGGCGACTTCCTTGTCGCTCTCGATCCCGGGGAACGCCATCCGCGTGCCCGGGATGAACTGTTTCGGGTCGTGCAGGTACTTCGCCAACGTCGCTTGGTCCCAGACGATGCCCGAATCCTTCAACGCCGCGGAATAGGCGAAATGTTCGGCGACACCCGCCTTGCGGCCGAAAAGCCCGTGCAGATTCGGCCCGGCGCCGTTACGGCCCCCGGCTTTGAGCGTATGGCAGACATGGCAGCGGTTGAAAACCGCCTTTCCGGCGGCGGGGTCCGCCGCGACACCCGGACGGGCGGCCAAAGCCAGGCCGAGTATCAGGAACGCCGCCGATCGATGCATGCCGATTGCGCTTGCCGCCGCAGCATTCCCGGGATAATGCGCCGGCGGCGCCGCGGGCGAAACCCCCCGCGGCCCCGGCGCTGCAGAATCCGGGTTCGGCTATGTCCGTTCAACGGCCCTTCGGATGGTGACGGCTGGCGTGCTTGACCCCATGCTCGCGCGCCTCGGCGGTCTCGCGGCCGATCAGCTTGTTGAAGTTGCTCTTCTCGCCGCCGGCCGTCTCCTCCTGATACAGCAGAGCGAGATCCGACTCGTCGAATTTTTCGAAGAATTCCTCCCACGAGATTTCCTCGAGCGCGTCGTGTTTCGAGTTCGGCGCATCGGGGAATTCGATTCGGATGATGCCGGCGTCGCTATTGCCGTGCCCCTGCCCGTGTGTTGAGCGAACCGCCGCCGGACGCCCGCCACGCTCGTCGGCCCATTTGCGGATCTGCTCGTGGTCTGTCGTGATCTGTGCCCCGGCCATGACAGCCTCCTCCTATATCTTTCCCAATCGTTCAACGGGACGGCGGCGCGTCGGGTTCAGCGGCGACATCGTCGCGCCGCGCGGCACGGCGTTCGGAGTACCGATATGAGCATCGCGGCGACCTACGAGTGCCCTTCATGCGCGGCGCGGATACCGGCGGACCGGCCGCTGTGGCGCTGCGATTGCGGCAGTCATTTGAACCTGGCGCCCGGGCGGGGGCTGGTCCGCGATGAAATCGCAACCGACGAGGCGTCGTTGTGGCGCTACCGCGCCGCGCTGGCGTTGCGCGATCCGCCCCGCGTGTCGCTCGGAGAAGGCTGGACGCCGCTCGTCGCGCGATGCTGGGACGGCGCGGCGGTGCTGTTCAAGCTCGAATCGCAAATGCCGACCGGCTCGTTCAAGGACCGTGGCACTGCGGTCATGCTGAACCACCTGGTCGAGGTCGGGGTCGGCTCAGTCCCCGGGGCGATCCACGAAGACTCGTCCGGCAATGCCGGCTCTTCGATCGCGACCTACGCCGCGGCGGCCGGGCTTGACTGCCGTATCTACGTGCCGGCCACAGCGCCGCGCGGCAAAATCGTGCAGATCGCCGCATCGGGTGCCGAAGTGCGCGCCATCCCCGGCACTCGCCAGGACGTGACCGACGCAGCGCTCGCGGCAACAGGCGAGAGCTTCTACGCCAGCCACAACTGGCAGCCGTTCTTTATCGAGGGCACCAAGACGTTGGCCTACGAGCTCTGGGAGCAGCTCGGTTTCCGCGTACCCGACAACATCCTCGTGCCGACTGGCTACGGCAGCAACATCCTCGGCCTGGAACGTGGTTTCGACGAACTGGAACGCAGCGGTGAGATCGCGCCGCTGCCCCCGCCTGTTCGCCGTCCAGGCGGCGAATTGCGCCGCCTTCGCGGCCGCCTGGGACGCCGGCGCCGGCGATTACGTCCCGTTCGCCCCGATGCCCACCGCCGCCGACGGCATTGCCACGGTAAAACCGGTCCGCACGCGCGAGGTTTTAGCTGCGCTGCGCCGCTCCGGCGGCGCCGTCGTCGCGGTACCGGAAGCCGAGATCGCGCCGGTGCTGTCGAGGCTGGGCCGTCTCGGCCTGTTCGTCGAACCGACCTCGGCGACCGCCGCCGCCGCCGCCTCGCAGCTGCTGCGCAACGGCACGATCCGCCCGGACGAAACGACGATCGCCGTCCTGACCGGCCACGGCCTCAAGGCCACCGACAAAATCGCCGAGCTGCTCGGACTGTAAATCTCTTCGGGCGACGCACTGCTCGCGCGTCTGCTCAGCGTCGGCGCGCCGATGCTGCTGATGCGGGTGCGCCACCCGATGCGCACAAGTGCCTTCATGACATGGGCTGGGTTGCGGGGCGGGATTTGGGTCGCGCTCGCCTTGATTGTCCCCGAAACGCCGTACCGCGGATCGCGTCGTGACAATCTGCTTCGGCATCGTGATCTTCTCCGTCGTCGTGCAGGGTTTGCAGCTACCGCGGGTTGCCGACGCATTATTCGGGCCGCGGAGACGCAGTCGACGTTCGGATAGGGCGATCCTTCTGGGGTGCAACAGCAGACTCGGGTGTAACGGCAGGCTCAGCCCTTCTTCGGAGACCAGCCGTAAGCCTTGGCGGTGGCGCCGCCCATCAGCATCGCCCGCTCGCTGTCGCTCAGGCGCTCGGTTTGACGGAACGGTTCGACGGCCTGCTCGTAGTTGACGACCGCGAACGCGCGCGTCCAATCCGTCCCCCACAGGCAGCGCTCGAAACCCCAGGCGTCGAACACGCGGGCGAGCGGGTCCCAGATGTCCGGGAACGGATAAGGCTGCTTGGAGAGCGTGCAGGCGCCGCTGACCTTGATCACCGCGTTCTTGCGCTTGGCGAGTTCCAGAACCTTCGGCAGGTCGGCCCACGGCTCCGGCGGCGCGGGCGGCACACGGGGCTGCACGATGGCCAGATGGTCGATGATGAATCGTGTGTTCGGATGGCGATCGATCAGCGCCGCGCCCGCGTCCACATTGCCCCAGAACAGCACGTTGACCGGAAAATCGTGCTGCACGGCCGCGCGGCAGATGCGGTCGAGGCCGGGGTCGTCCGGCGCGCGGTTCGCCTCCTTGGTCAGCATGATGCGGATGCCGACCGTGCCCGGCGTCTTCTTCCAGTCGGCGATGACATCGGCGATCGCCGGATCGTCCGGATTGACCGGCTTGACGAGCGCGAACCTGCCGGGATGTGCCCGCTGCACTTCCACCGCATAGCTGGCGTCGTACTGGTACATCGAAAAAGCGGAAATGAAGATCGCGCCATCGACGCCGACCTTGTCCATCGCCGCCACCATCTCGTCGCCGGTGACGTGGTCGGGCCAGTTCGGCACGCTGTGCCACGGCCGCTTCGGCGTGTTCGCCTCGTATACGTGGACCTGGGAATCGATGATCGTCATCGGAAAAGCTCCTCTGTGTCGCGCCGGAGTTTGGCTGCGACGGCAGCTTTATGTCCAGATGCCCCGGGCCGGTCTCGTCCGCGGCAACACCATCAGCGCTGGCGCTACGGCGCGGCACGGGCAACGGCCGGTGCGATCGTGGTCTTGTTGCGCAACGCGTCCTCGCGTCGCTTGCGATCCAGTGCCGCCGTCCCGCCCCGCGTCTGATGATAGAGGCCGAGCCGGTCGAACTCGGCGTCCTGGGGAGGCGTGATCGACAGATCGGCGTAGCTCCGGCGGTCGGGCGCCGCCATCACCTCTTTGAGGATGCCCTTGGCGCGGCGGTAGACCGACCAGTAACGCCAGGCCTTGACGCCGATCTCGCCGAGATATTTCGGATAAAACACAAAGGCGCTCTCGATCGGCAGGCCGTGCCGGCGATCACGCCGTGATTTTCGCCGGAAGGCGCCGCCTTCGAGCGGGTGCACACCCTCGAACATCGTCATCAGCTTGAACCACAGCAGCGTTGTCAGCGTCGTCTCCGGCCGCCCCTGCGGGTTCGCGGCGGCCCGGCGCAGCACGGTGCGAATATGGTCGAAGCTGTAGAAGCTGTGCCAGGCGGCGGCATAAGCGTCCTCCCACTCGGCGTCCGACATTTTCGGATGGTGCGCCACACGGTGGTAGAGGTCATATTTGTTAAGGTCGGAATCCATCCAGACATCTTGTTGCAAGAGGACTTTGTGGTCCTCCGAACCCGGCAGCGGCGTCAGGTGAAACAACTCCAGGATATCGAGCGGCAATTCGTTCTTGATGATCTCGATGTCGCGCAGCACCAACTCCTTCGTGTCGCCCGGGAAGCCGATGATGTAACCGGCGCACGTGATGGCGCCGTGGTCGCGCCACTTCTGCAGCATGGTGCGGTATTCGGTGATCTTGTTCTGGTGCTTCTTGCTGGCGAGCAAATTGTCAGGGTTGATGTTTTCGAGCCCGATGAAAACACGTCGCACGCCGGCGGCGGCCGCTTTTTCGATGAAGTTCGGAATCCGGTGGCACAGCGTATCGACCTGGATCGTGAAACCGATCGACAACCCCTCGCCAAGGCGCAACTGGATCATCCGGTCGAACAGCACCTCCCAATGACGATTGCGCGCGAAATTATCGTCGGTGATGAAAAACCGCTTGATCCCCTGCGCATAGTTTTCGCGGATCGTGCGTTCGAGGTCGTCGGCGCTGCGGAAGCGGCTCTTGCGCCCCTGCACGTTGATGATCGTGCAGAACGAGCATTGGTACGGGCACCCGCGCCCCAGATCGAAGCTCGACAGCGAGCCCGAGATTCGCCGGATGTGGCGCGCCGGCAAGATCGGCGGCGGCTCGCCTTCCAGCGCCGGCAGGTCGTCCATAAAGTTATAGAGCGGCATCAGCGCGCCGTTTCGAGCGTCTCGCAGCACGTCGTCGAGCCGGCCCTGCTCGGCTTCTCCGGCGAAAAACGATATACCCAGCGCCTGCGCCGCGCGCATCTCCAGCGGCATCTCCGAGAGCATCGCGATCGAGCCCGACACATGAAAGCCGCCGATGCACACCGGCAGTCCGGCGGCGAGAAACGGCCGCGCCAGATCGACGGCGCGAGGAAACTGGTTCGACTGCACCCCGACCATCGCGACGAGCGCGCCGCCCTCGCCACGGATCGCCCGGATGATGCGCTCGGGCCGGACCCGCTGATTGGTCTCGTCGAACGTGTGGAGGCGAATCGTCGTATCAGGCCCGAGCACCCGCCGGCGGTTGGCGTCTTCCGCCAGCGCGTTGAGACAGGCCAGCGTGTTCGACGGGATTGCGGCCTTGACCCACTGGATCGGGTAGCCTGCATCGTCGTAATGGCTCGGCTTGATCAGAACCAGGTGAAAGCAGCGCGAACCGGAATGTAAATTTTTCGGCACAGACATCCCCAGCGACTCACGCGGCGCGCCACTCTATAGGGCAAATGTCAACACGCGAAAGCTAAAGTTGGCGGCTACCGTCAAATAATAATGGTACCGACTGTTTTGCCGTGGCGCCGCTTCCTGAACGGCTTTCGATTTATTTAGCGCCAATGTGATGCACATCACATCTGAGAGGCATATTCACCCGATATTGTCGCGGAGCTTAATCAGGGTACTCGCGCGAGCGGGGTCGGTGGTGAACTGTGCCTCGGGCATACCTCGCCGCCTTATCGAGGGGTCAGAATATGGCCAACGGAGCGGACGCGGTTCGAAATGTCGGCGATTTGGCTCAACCCGTGATATTCCAGGCCAGCGCCGGCGAAAGCGCCGCCGGCAATTCGGCCAACGGCGCAGGAATTCTTTATCGCGTCCCGCGCCTCCCGATAGTGTTAAGTGGGTCCGAACAAATCCTCGGCGGAGGCATAGTCCCGATAGCACTGTTGGCAAGCATGGTCGCGCTGTTTGCCTACTTCCGGATTCTGCACCCAGTAGCGCCGGAGCTGACGCTTACCGTGCTGCTCGCGATCTATGTTGCAGCGACCCTGTCCAGCGTCGCGGGATTCGCTTTTTCTGCGATCTGCGGCGCAATATTGTTTCATCTCCTCGACCACCCCGTGCATATCGTGCAGACGATGATTGTTTGCAGTATTGCAATTCAGATATTCAGTGTCGTTTCTTTGCGGAACGCGATCGATTGGACATATTTGCGACGGTTCCTTGCCGGAGGTGTGGTGGGTTTGCCGTTGGGCATTTATTGTTTAATTCACATATCGCCTCGTCTGTACATGATGGTTATGGGAATATTTTTAGTCGCGTATGGCCTCTACATGTTAATGCGGCGGCTGGCGGTGCTTGACAATAATCTCCCCGCGGCCGACTACGCAGCTGGCGTCCTCGGGGGAATCACCGGAGGGTTTGCCGGCTTTCCCGGCGCCTTCGTTACCATATGGTGCGGGCTGAAGGGCTGGACAAAAAATCAGCAGCGCGGAGTGTATCAGCCGTTCATCCTGATTATGCAGGTGATGGCACTGATAACTCTGACATTCATGCAAGCATCTAAATCGACATCCTCTGGCATCGACCTGATGACGATTGCTTATATCCCGGCCGCCGTTTTGGGTACATGGTGCGGGATCGCGATCTTTAGACGTCTGACCGATTTGCAGTTTGCGCGGTGGGTGAATATCTTGATCGTCGTTTCGGGCTTCGGCCTTATTTTCTAGGCTTCCGAAACACGGCCGGTGTTGTGAGAAAAGCGAGTTAGCGCCCATCACGCCGAGGCTCTCGCTACCAATGATAACGATGAAAATGGTTGCTATATTCTATCGCGTGGATCGGTCCGTTGTGATCTCGGAACAATCGGCGATTTCTGCCGTCGATGCCGACTGGATTGCATCAGCGTCACCTTGGATTGCGGGCGAATCGCGTGTTCATTGTCCGCAGTCTGCGGGCCATCACCTGCATCACGACAATTGAAAACCGCGGATTGCTGGCGACGAGAGACAAGAAGCGCTCCGTATCGATGAAAACCAGCTCGCAATAGGTGCTGGCGATCACCGTCGCGCTTCGCGGCTCGTTTTCGTCGACGATTGCCATTTCGCCAACCAGTCCGCCCTCTCGGAGGGTTTCAAGCGGCGTGCTGCCGGTAAAGATGCCTAACCGTCCGCGTTTGACGACATACATCCCATCCGGTTGATCATACTCGCGAAATAGCACCTCGCCGGGCTTCAGCGTGACGGTTTGCTCAGATTCAGCGATGATTTCTTCAATTACATCAGCCATTGCCAACGCCTCCTCGCGAACCAAGCGGAGGCAAGCGAGGAGCGGGGATTATCCACCGCCCATCGCGTGCATTTTCATAGATGTAGGTTGCGCTACCAAATTAAAACACAGGGAGACGAAGCGTTCGGATTCATCACTGTCTGGCTGGCGCGCGTACCGGATGTCCGTCCAGCCGGAACCGGCACGGCCCGCTGGGAACGGCTGGTTTCGGGCCTATCCGGTGTTGCCGTGCGGACGCGAGCCTCGCGCTCGGACAGCAATATTGCCACATTCACATGATATGACCGTCCCTCTGGAATAAGCGACTGGATCGGCTGTTGCTGCGGCCGCCAGGGGCCATGATAGAGGCACGCATGTCTGAAATCGCATCACCCGAGGAGCGGCGGCGACCGCGCGGGCGACCGTTCGTGAAAGGCCAGTCCGGCAACCCGGTTGGGCGCCGACGCGGCAGCCGCAATCGGGCCACCCTGGCCGCCGAGATCCTGCTGCAGGGTCAGTCCGAGTTGCTGACGCAGAAAGCCGTCGAGCGAGCGCTGGCCGGCAACGATTTTGCGCTCAAGATATGTCTCGACCGCATCCTCGCGCCCCGGCGCGACCGCACGGTGCGCTTTTCGCTGCCGCCGATCGAGAGCTCCGCCGACCTCGCTGCGGCGCTCGGCGCGGTCGCCGCCGCGGTCGCCGAAGGGGCGCTGACCCCGGGAGAGGCCTGCGACCTATCGCAGGTCGCCGCCACCTTCATCAAGGCAATCGAAACCGCCGATTTCGAGCGTCGCCTGCAATCCGTCGAGGAACGGCATGCATCGCGGTCGTAAGGCGCGGCTCGACCGCCTGATCGGGCGCGCCGGCGACGCCGACGACGCGGCCGCCGAGCGCCGTCGCGTACTGCGCGCCCGCGCCGCGATCGGCGCCGCGGTGCGCTGGAGTCTTGCGCAATCGGGGATCGATCCGGCACGCGCTCCGGCGCTGCGCGTTGCCGACGAAGCGTCCGCCGAGCTTGCCGCGGCAGGCGTTCCACATCATGCGTCTTGCGCCGACCCGCCGCCGTGCGATCGCAACCCGCCGGCCGACCTCGGGATTTGTCTCGACGAGGGCATCAGCCGGCTCGTACAGCAATATCGCGGCGGCGTCCGGACGGCCCCCGATTTGGCGCGGTCCTCGCTCGCCGAACTCTTGGCCTGGTGCATCGCTGGGGCCCGGCGAGCCAACTCGACCTGAGCACACAGGTTTGCTGCTGATTCGCTGCAGACTCAGCGCCAAGGCGGCGCCGGCTCAGGCCGACCGCGTCCGTTTGCTGCTGATTCCCTGCAGATTCAGCGTCACGCCGGCGGCCCAGCGAGGGCCCAACGCGGCAGCCGTCAGGGTCTCCGGCGCGGCGCGTGCCAGTCGGCGGCGCGCGGGATCGGCAGGCCGAGATTTTCCCGCAGCGTCGGACCGGCATACTCTTTCTGGAACAGGCCGCGCCGCTGCAGTTCCGGCACCAGCAGCCGCACCACGTCGTCGTAGCTGCCCGGCATGTTCGTCGCCGCCAACACGAACCCGTCGCATGCCGGCGCCGTGAACCACTCCTCCATCTGGTCGGCGACCTGTTTCGGGTTACCGCAAAACATGACGTGTTCCTTGACCGTGCCGCGGCCGGAAACCGTGATGAAATCGCGCACCGTCGGGTTCTTTTTGCCGGAATAGCGGATGACCCGATCGCGGAACCCCTGAAACGACAATTCGGCCAGCTCCGCGTCGCTGAATGGTTCGTCGAGCCGACTTCGCGGCGAAATCGTAATTGAGCACTTCCGACAGCAGTACCAGCGCATCGACTTCGCGCGCCGTCGCCTCGACAACCGCCCGCTTTTCCTGCGCTGCCTGCTCGCTCTCGCCGACGCAGACATAGCAGGCCGGGGCCACGCTGACCGAAACGGGGTCTCGCCCCGCGGCCGCGACGGCCTCCTTGAAAATCGCGTACTGCTCCTTGGCGTGCTCCAAACCGTGGTAAATCACAAAGACGATCTCGGCCCATTTCGCGGCGAAGGCGAGGCCGCGGCCGGATTGCCCGGCCTGGATAATTACCGGCTGCCCCTGTGGCGAGCGTGGCACGCTGAAAGGCCCGCGCGACCGGAAGTATGTTCCCTCATGGTCGAGCCGGTGCACCTTCTCGGGGTCGGCGAAACGGCCGGTCTCCTTGTCGAGGATCAGCGCGCCGTCTTCCCACGTATTCCAGTGCCCAAGCACGACCTCCATGAATTCGTCGGCGCGGTCATAGCGGGCATCGTGTTCCATATGCTCGCGAAACCCGAAATTGCCGGCCTCCGCGCTGTTAAGCGACGTCACGACGTTCCAGGCGACGCGGCCCTTCAGCATCAGATCCATCGTCGCGAAAACGCGGGCGACATGAAACGGCTCGTAATACGTCGTCGAGTACGTCACCCCCAGCCCGAGCCGCGTTGTCGCCATCCCCATCGTCATCAGCACTGTGGCGGGATCGAGCTTTACCGCGCGCACCCCGGCACCCACGGCCGGGGCGTGATCGCCGGTATAAAGATCGGGCAGCGCGAGCCGGTCGTCAAAAAACGCCATCTGGATCTTGCCGTCCTCCAGCGTGCGCGCGATCCGCTGGTAATACTCCGGCGCGAGGAAATCCTGCATCGTCGCCGGATGCCGCCAGGAGCCGGGCAGGTTCGAGCAGTTCTGCGCCTGCAGGAACGCGATCAGCTTCATCATGCGGTTCTGGGACGCCATCGGCGCGGTCTCGTCTGTTATAAGCGCGACGCAGCTTCACGCCGGCACGGAGGCCAGGTCGAAGGCGGCGGCCATCAATGCTTTCGTATACGGGTGTTCGGGCGAATCCATCACCCGGTCGGTCGGGCCTGCCTCGACGATCCGTCCGTCTTTCATCACCAGGATCTCGTGCGCCATCGCGCGCACGACCTTCAAATCATGGCTGATGAACAGATACGCGAGGCCGTACCGCGTTTGCAATTCCCGCAGCAGATCGACGATCTGCGCCTGCACCGACATGTCGAGCGCCGAGGTCGGCTCGTCGAGCACGATGAAGCGCGGCTTAAGCACCAGCGCCCGGGCGATCGCGACGCGCTGGCGCTGGCCGCCGGAGAATTCGTGCGGGTAGCGGTCGGCGGCGGCGGGATCAAGCCCGACTTCCTGCAATGTCGTCTCGATCAGCCAACGTCGCTCGGCGTCGCTGCCCGTGAGGCGATGCACCTTGAGGCCCTCGCCGACGATCTGGGCGATCGACAGCCGCGGCGACAGGCTTGAATAGGGGTCCTGAAAGACGACCTGCATCTCGCGCCGCAACGGCCGCAGCCGCCGCTCGCGCCACTGCTGAATTTCGTTTCCGGCGAAGCCTATGCTGCCTTGCGCATCGAGCAGCCGCAGCAGCGCGAGGCCCAACGTCGTCTTGCCGGAGCCGCTCTCGCCGACAACCCCCAAGGTGGCACCGGCGCGCACCGCCAGCGACACCCCATCGACCGCCTTGACGTAGCCCTTGATCCGCCGGAACAGGCCGCGGCGGATCGGGAACCACACTTTTACCCCTTCGCCTTTCATGACGACCGGGGCGGCCGGATCGGCGGGCGGCACCCGGCCCTTCGGCTCGGCCGCCAGCAGACGGCTTGTGTACGGGTGTTGCGGCCGCGCGAACACCTCGCCGGTCGGGCCGGCCTCGACGATCTCGCCCTGCGTCATCACGCAGACCCGCTCGGCCATGTGGCGCACAATCGACAGATCGTGTGTGATCAGCAGAAGCGCCATGCCGAGACGATCCTTCAGCTCGCGCATCAGGTCGAGGATCTGCGCCTGGATCGTGACGTCGAGCGCGGTCGTCGGCTCGTCGGCGATCAGGATGTCGGGCTCGTTGGCGATCGCCATCGCGATCATGACGCGCTGCCGCTGTCCGCCGGAAAGCTGGTGCGGGTAGGCGCCGAGCCGGCTCTCGGCGTCGCGGATGCCGACCAGGCGCAGCAATTCGAGCGTGCGGGTGCGCGCCGCCGCGGCCGACATGTGCTTGTGGATCAGCAGCACCTCGGCGATCTGCTTGTCGAGCGTGTGCAGCGGGTTCAGCGAGGTCATCGGCTCCTGGAAGATCATCGCGATCCGATTGCCGCGGACCTGCCGCAGCCGCACCGGCGCCGCCCCGACCATCTCGTCGCTGGCGAAGCGGATGCTGCTTTCCGGCGTGTGCGAGGCGGCCGGGTAGGGCAGCAGCTGCAAAATCGACAGCGCCGTCACCGATTTGCCCGAGCCGCTCTCGCCGACCAGCGCCAGCGTCTCGCCGCGATCGAGCGTGAACGAGACGCGCTTGACGGCCTCGACAGGGTGCGCGCCGCGCCAGCCACCGAACGTGACGCTCAGATCGCGGACTTCGAGCAGGCTCATATGACTTGGGAATCAATCATCCGGACCGCCGCCGTCACATCGTCACCTTGCGCGGATCGAACGCGTCGCGCACGGCCTCGCCGATAAAGATCAAGAGGCTTAGCATCAGCGCCAGCACAAAGAACGCCGTGAGCCCGAGCCACGGCGCCTGCAGATTTGTCTTGCCCTGGGCCAGCAATTCACCCAGGGAGGCCGAGCCCGGCGGCAGCCCGAAGCCGAGAAAATCGAGCGAGGTCAGCGTCGTGATTGAGCCGTTCAGGATGAACGGCAGAAACGTGATCGTCGCCACCGTCGCGTTTGGCAACACATGCCGCCAGATGATCACCGGGTTTGAAACCCCGAGGGCGCGAGCCGCGCGGACGTAATCGAAATTGCGCGCCCGCAGGAACTCGGCCCGCACGACGCCAACCAACGCCGTCCACGAGAACAGCAGCATCAGCCCCAACAGCCACCAGAAATTCGGCTCGACAAAAGTCGCCAGGATGATCAGCAGATAGAGAACCGGCAGCCCTTCCCAGATCTCGATAAAGCGCTGAAAGCCGAGATCGACGAGGCCGCCGAAATAGCCCTGTACCGCCCCCGCGGCGACCCCGACGATCGACGAGAACAGCGTCAGCGCCAGCCCGAACAGCACCGAGATGCGGAAACCGTAGATTAGCCGCGCCAGCACGTCGCGGCCCTGATCGTCGGTGCCGAGCCAGTCGGTCGGCGAGGGCGCCGCCGGGTAAGGGCCGGGCGCGTCGGTGATCGCGCGGTAATCGAACGGGATCAGCGGCCACAGCATCCAGCCCTTTTTGTCGATCAGCTCCTTGACGGCAGGGTCGCGATAATCTGCGGCCGTCGGCAGAAAGCCGCCGAACATCGTCTCCGGATAGTCGCGCACCACCGGGAAATACCAGTTCCCGTCGTATTCGACGAACAGCGGCCGGTCGTTGGCGATGAATTCGGCGAACAGGGTCACACCGAACAGCACGAGAAAGATCCACAGCGACCAGAACCCGCGTCGGTTCGCCTTGAAGTTCTCGATGCGGCGCCGCGTGATCGGCGTGATCCGGCGCCCGAGAAAAACGTCGCCGGCAGGCGGCAGCTCAATGCCGGGAATACGCGCCGGCGTGATGATTTCGACCGCGGTGGTTCGGCGCTCAGCCTCCTCTGTAGTCACTTCATTTTTCTGCGAAGCCCCGTTCATCGGGACCCCTTGCACCGCATGTTCAAAATCGTCGTACCGAAGGCTAGACGCGATCTCTTAGCCACCTGGATGGACGCATACAGGTTTTCCGGCATTCCCCACGGAGCAGTCCGTGGGCTGAAGGCCCACGGAATGATGACATCAGCAAAGGAGACACCGGGACGCCACAGCTTCATGTATTCGCGTTCGCCGCCCTCCGGCGCAGCGGCTCAACGTTGTGCCGTCCGGAGCCGCGCCGTCCGCCGAGATGCTCGGCGGTAAGAATCTCGGCAATCTGTATCGCATTGAGCGCCGCCCCCTTGCGGAGATTGTCGGAGACCACCCACAGATTGAGCCCATGCGCCACGGTCGGATCGCGGCGGATGCGGCTAACATAAACCGCGTCCTCGCCGGCCGCCTCGGCCGGCGTGACGTAACCCTCGTCGGCGCGATGATCGAGAACGACAACGCCCGGCGCATCGCGCAGCGCGGCGCGCGCCCGGTCCTCGGAAATCGGGCGCTCGAACTCGACATTGACCGCCTCGGCGTGCCCGATAAAAACCGGCACGCGCACGCAGGTCGCGGTCACCGCGATGTCGGGGTCGAGAATCTTGCGGGTCTCGACCGCCATCTTCCACTCTTCCTTGGTCGAGCCGTCATCCATGAAGACGTCGATATGCGGGATCACGTTAAACGCGATCTGCTTTGTCAGCTGTTCCGGCTTGATCGGGTCGTTGACGTAAACCGCGCGGGTCTGACCGAACAGCTCATCCATCGCGGCCCGTCCGGCGCCCGACACCGACTGATAGGTCGCGACGACGACCCGCTTGATCCGCGCAATGTCGTGCAACGGCTTCAGCGCGACAACCATCTGGATCGTCGAGCAATTCGGATTGGCGATGATGCCGCGCTTCTCGTACCCGGCGATCGCCTGCGGATTAACCTCCGGGACGACCAGCGGCACGTCCGGGTCCATGCGCCAATACGACGTGTTGTCGATCACCACCGCCCCGGCCTTGGCGGCGCGCGGCGCGAACTGGGCCGACACCTTGCCGCCCGGCGACGACAGCACGATGTCGATGCCCTTGAAGTCGAAATTGTCGAGCGCCTGCACCTGGAGGATGTCATCCTCTCCGTACGACACCTCCTTGCCGACCGAAGCCGAGGAGGCCAGCGCGATGACCTCGTCAGCCGGAAAATTGCGCTCGGCGAGAGTGGACAGCATCTCGCGCCCGACATTGCCGGTCGCGCCGACCACCGCTACCTTGAAACCCATGGCTTGCACTCTCCGGGGCTGGAGCTGTTCGTGAGGTTGTCTGCTGACTTACGATGCCGGGAGCGGCATTACAAGCGACCCGCGGACAGTCGCACGCAACGTCCGCCAATGAACGCGCTTTGACCATGACCCACCGCCGAATTCTGGCCGCATTACCTGGCCGCGCATGCCGACCCGCGCTGCCGCGCGGTGCATTACGCCAGCACGCTCGCAGCGCTGGGTTTCCTCGGGTGGGCCGTGGCGAAGGCCGATTGGCGCTGGGCGGCCGCCGCCCCGGTCGCGGGCTACGCGCCGGCCTGGCTCGCTCATGCCGTGTTCGAGCGCAACCGGCCGGCGACTTTTTCGCACCCGATACGGTCGCTGGCCGGCGATTTCCGCATGCTCGGGCTATTTCTGAGCGGGCGGCTCGGCGGCGAGCTCCACCGTTACCGGATCGGGAGATAAAGCATGCCTACCGTGCCGCTGATCGAGGAGAGCGCAGCCGGTCCCGAGGCGCGCGCCGTGTTCGACGACATCAAGGCGAGCCGAAATACCGACTGGATCAACAATTTCTGGAGGGCGCTGGCGAATCACCCGCCGACGCTCCGGCGCACCTGGGAAAGCCTGAAGGAGGTGATGGCCCCGGGTGCGCTCGATCCGCTGACAAAGGAGCTGATTTATCTGGCGGTCAGCGTCAGCAACGGCTGCCAGTATTGCACGGCGTCGCACGGGGCGGCGGCGAAGCGGCTCGGGATGACCCCGGAGATGCTCGGCGAGCTGCTTGCCGTCGTCGCGATGGCTAACGAAACCAACCGCCTCGCCGACGGCTACAGGGTTCCGGTAGACGAGCGCTTCGAAAACCTGTTCTGATCGACCGCATGGAGGCGGCGCTTCCCGCCGGCACCCGGCCGAAACAGATCACGGCATCGTGCTGCCGGATCCGCCAGCCCGGAAGTTGGCCTCGAAAGGGACTTGGACAAGTTCGGAGGACCAAATGTCTGCTCAATTTGATCGCGAAACTCAAAATCTCGGCAACATCACGATGCTTGAACATCTCAATGTCGAAATCCCGGATCAGGGGCCGGCGAGCAACTTTTACCTGGCCGGGTGCGGCTTCACACGCGATCCGTATCTGAATCCCGGTACCAACAACATGTGGATCAATATCGGCCAGAGCCAGTTCCATCTGCCGACCGGCGACGCGCTGGTGTTCCGCGGCCACATCGGGATCGTGACGCCGAGCCGGGAACAGCTGCTCGACCGGTTTGCCAGCGTCACAAAGAATCTCGCTGACAGTAAATTTTCGTTCACGGAGCATAACGACTACGTCGAGGCGACCTGCCCGTGGGGCAACCAGTTTCGTTTTTACGAGCCGGATGAGGAGCGCTTCGGCAAGATCAACCTTGGCATTCCGTACGTCGAATTCATGGTTCCGGAGGGCACTGCCAAACGCATCGCCCGCTTCTACCGAAAGGTCCTGGGCGCGCTCACCGATGTCGAAAAGAACAGCGACGACAAAACCGCGCACGTCAAGGTCGGTCTGAAGCAAGAGCTGATCTTTCGCGAGACCGACAGGAAGCTGCCCGAATTCGACGGGCACCACCTGCAGGTCTATGTCGAGGATTTTGGCACGCCGCACCAAAAGCTGAAAAAGCATGACCTCATCACCGAGGAGAGCAATCGCTATCAGTATCGGTTCGAGGACATTATCGACCTCGACACCGGCGAGGTGCTGTTCCAGATCGAGCACGAGGTGCGCAGCATGACGCACCCGCTCCATGCGCGACCGCTGGTCAACCGCAACCCGGCGCAAACCAACCGCAATTACATGCGAGGCGGCGACGAGTGGGTCTGGAGCCTTCCCGACACGGTGGGACCGAGCGGACGGGCCGCGGATCCGCTGAAGGCCCCTAAGGCCCCGACAATTGCCAAGCGCCGCGCGCTGCGCGCCCAGCAGCAGGCGATATAGCCGATCTACCCTCTCCCGCACCGCGGGAGAGGGGTCGTTTACGAAGCCGGAGGGGAAAATGCCTGGCTTGCTTGTCGGGTCGATCGCTCTGGTGACCGGGGCCGGATCGGGCATCGGTGAAGCGATCGCGGTCGCGATGGCGCGCGAGGGCGCGCGGATCGTTTCGGTTGACATCAATATCGGCGCCGCGGTGCGCGTCGCGCGCACGGTCGGCGGGAACGCCGTCGGTCTTGCCTGCGATGTTACCGACCGGGTCGCCTGCGACGAGCTGGCGGCCAAGGTGCGGACTGAAATCGGCCCGATATCGGTGCTCGTCAACAACGCCGGCATCATCCGCCGCGGTAAGGTGACCGACACCAATACGCGCCGCGATTGGGACGAGACGCTCGCCGTCAATCTCGACGGGCTCTACAATATGGTGACGGGCTTTCTCGACCAGCTGCGCGAGACCAAGGGGACCGTTATCAATATTGGCTCAATTCAATCGTTCGTCGCATTGCCGAATTCCGCGGCCTATACGACGTCAAAGGGCGGTGTGCGGCTGTTGACCAAGGCGCTGGCGATCGAGCTCGGCCCGATGGGCATCCGCGTCAACGCGATCGGCCCGGGGTTCACCGCGACGCCGTTCAACGCCGACGCGCGGCAGAACCCCGACTACATGGCGAACTTTACCGGACGCATCCCGCTTGGCCGGATTGGTGCCCCCGAGGACATGGCGCTCCCGGCCGTTTTCCTCGCCTCGGAGATGGCGCGCTACATCACCGGTGTAACCATCCCGGTGGACGGCGGCTATCTGGCGCGTTAAGCCGGGAGACCCGGCCGCAGATCGGAGGGTTTCATGCTGACCGGCACCTATCGCTTCCCGCTGATGGAGAGCGTCGTCTACGGCCGCCCGTTCGCCGAGGCGTTGCGCGAGCAGGTCGAGCAGAGCGGCGCCAATTCCGTGTTCCTGCTGGCGAGCGGCACCCTGAACCGCGACACCGACCTGGTCGGGCAGGTGCGCCAGGCGCTCGGCAACCGGCTGGCCGGCGTGTTTGCCCGGATCGGGGCGCACACGCCGCGCGTCGATGTCGTCGAGGCGGCGAACGCGGCGCGCACCGCCGGCGCTGACCTGCTCGTCACCTTGGGCGGCGGCTCGGTGACCGACGCGGCGAAGATGGTCGCATTCTGCCTCGGCAACGATATCGCCGACCCGGCGCAACTGGACGAGCACCGCAACCGGGTCGGGGCCGATGGCACGATCGTGCGCCCGCAATCGAAGCCGCCTGCGGTGCGCACGATCGCGATCCCGACGACGCTGTCGGCCGGCGAATACACCGCATCGGCCGGCTGCACCGATACGGTGCGGAACGTCAAGGAGAGCTACGGCCATCCGCTGATGATGCCGAAATCGGTTCTGCTCGACCCGCGCGCGACGGTGCACACACCGGAATGGCTGTTCCTGTCGACCGGCATCCGCGCCGTCGATCACGCGGTCGAGGACATCTGCTCGCCGCAATGCCAGCCGATCTCCGAAGGCGCCTCGTTTCACGCTCTGCGCCTGCTCGGCCGCGGGCTTTCAGGCGTCAAGGCCGACCCGCTCGACCTCGACGCCCGGCTCGAGGCGCAACTCGGCGCCTGGATGTCGATGATCGGGTCGCAGACCGGCGTGCCGAAGGGCGCCAGCCATGGCATCGGGCATGTTCTCGGCGGCACCGCGCATGTCCCGCACGGCTACACCTCGTGCGTGATGCTGCCGCACGTCCTGCGTTTCAACGCGCCGGTCAACCCCGATCGTCAGGCGCTGGTCAGCGAGGCGCTGGGCCTGCCCGGCGATCCGGCGGCCGATGTCGTCGCCGCCCTGATCGCCGGTCTCGGGCTGCCGACCCGGCTGCGCGATGTCGGCGTCAAACCCGAGCAGCTCGACCGCATTGCCGAGTTGTCGATGCACGACCGCTGGATCCACACAAATCCGCGCAAGATCGACGGCCCCCCGGTCGTCCGCGAGCTGCTCGACGCGGCCTGGTAGCCGAGGCACCGCGCGGCTCTTGCCCCCCGTCGAGCGGCTTGACCTGCATCAAGGCGGGGTTGCGCCGGATGTCCAATATCGCCGGTGCCGGGCGACAGGCCCGAGGAGAGGGCAATGGGCTATAAGGACATCCTGGTAACGGTCGACACCTCGCCGGCGGGCACGGCACGGCTTGAGCTTGCGGCGGCGCTGGCCGAGCGCTTCCAGGCGCATCTGATCGGATTGCATACCGCTCTGACGCCGCCGGGGCCGGTTGCCGGGGGCTATTTCGATCATTTCGATCGCTCGCTGCTCGACCCGCTGTATCGCGAGTTTTCCGCGAGAATGGCCGAGCGGGAAGAGGCGGCGCGATCCTCGTTCGAGGCGGTTACCAGCAAGCGAGGGCTCGCGGCCGAGTGGCGGGTTGTTGCCGGGTATCCGTCAGAGGGCGCCGCGCTGCACGGCCGTTATGTCGATCTGATCGTCCTTGGCCAGACCGACCCGGACAATGCCGAGGCTGTCCTGTTTCATCCGCGTCCGGAGGAAGTGGCGCTTGCCGTCGGCCGCCCGGTGCTGGTGGTCCCGTATGCCGGCCGGTTCGAGGTATCCGCCCGCCGCGTGCTGGTCGCCTGGAATGCGAGCCGTGCGGCGACCCGCGCGGTCCACGACGCGATGCCGCTGCTCGCCGGGGCTGAAACAGTGACGGTGCTGTGCGTCGATCCGGACGAAGACCGCAGGGCTCATGGCGACGTGCCCGGGGCGGATGTCGCCGTTCATCTCGCGCGCCACGGTGTCAAGGCGCGCGTCGAGAGCACGGCGTCGGGCGGGATCGGCGCCGGCAACGCGCTGCTGTCGCGGGTTAGCGATATCGGGGCCGATCTCTTGGTCATGGGCGCTTACGGCCATACGCGGGTACGCGAATTGCTGCTCGGCGGAGCGACGCGCACGATCTTCGAATCGATGACGGTTCCGGTCTTGTTGTCGCATTGAGGCCGCGACGAGAGCCCGCGACCGCCGCGCCGCCGGGGCGCACTCAGACGAGCTTTTTCGTCATCAGATAACGGGTCGCACCGGGCGGCGGCACATCGAGCTTGGCGGCGATGTCCCACCCCTGCTTTCGGTAGAACCCGGGCGCCTGAAACTGCAGTGTGAACAGCCCGGCCAGAGTGCAGCCGCGCCGCCGTCCCTCGGCCTCGGCCATCGCCAAAAGGCGCGATCCCAGGCGGTTGCCGCGCAGATGCTCGGGCAGAAAGAACCGGTCGATAAACATGACCCCGAGCGAGGTGCGTCCGTAGAGCCCGCCGATCAGCGCGCCGGTGTCGGGATCGGAGACCAGGATCGCGAGCGGCCGGAAATCGCGGAAGCCGGCCCGCGATTCGTTGTACCCGGCAAGGCTCTCGGCAATGAACGCCGTCGCCTCCGCGTCGGGCGCATCGGTGACGATAATCTTGGGGTCGCTGTTCATGTGCTGCCTCGGTCCGCGGCGCATCATAGTGTCGCCCGAATTCGCTATCGCACCAAGCCGGCCGTGACGCCAGCCTCGAACGCCGCCAGATCCTCCGGCCCGAAATGGTTGATGTCGCCGGGAGTGGCGAGCGCCATAGCCGCGGCGTAGGAAGCGAGGCGGATCGCCAGATCGGGATCGCCGTCGAGCAGACCATGGATAAGACCGCCGACGAACAAATCGCCGGCGCCGATGCGGTCCACGATCTCGACCGGATAACGCGGCGCATGGCGGACCCCGTCGCGCGCCCACAACAGGTCGCCCGCTTCCGACCCCGGCGCTCCCGGATCAACTCCGGGGGCTGAAGGCCCACGGGTCAGAGCGACGAGCGGCATTCCGTAGCGGGCGGCGATCGCGGCGCCGAGCGCCTCGGCCTCCTCGGTGAACCCGAGGACAGCACGCGCGTCGCGTTCGGCGACGACGAACAGCTCCAGATGCGGGGCGATTGCCTCCAGCATCGCACGCGCGTCGGCCGGGCTTTGCAGCGTCGCGCGAAAGTTCAAGTCGTACGAGACCTTCTTGCGGGCCGCCGTGGCAAGCTGCGCGACATGCGCGACCAGCGCGCGGCAACTCGGTCCGAGCGCCGGCGTGATGCCGGACAGATGCACGCGGGCGCTGGCCGCGATTAGTGCCTCCCACGGCGCATCCTCGAATGCCATTTCGGAAGCGGCCGATTGCTTGCGGTCGTAGATCACCCGGGCATTGCGCGGCGCCGGCCCGCTCTCGAAGAACATCAACCCGAGCCGGGCGCCGGCTATATGGCGGACAAAACTCGTATCGACGCCGTGCCGGCGCGCCTCGCCCTCGACGATGCGGCCGAGCGGTCCGTCGGGTATGCGCGACACCCACGCGGTGCGGCGCCCGAGCCGCGCCAAGAGGCAGGCGACGTTAAGTTCGCTGCCGCCTATTCCAACATCGAAGGCGCCCGCCTGATCGAGGCGCTGGACGCCGGGTGGCGACAAACGCAGCAGCGTCTCTCCCAATGTCAGGAAATCATAGGTCGGGATCTCGATCGCGCCCGCCGCCATTTGTCGGCTACCCGGCCGGACCGCCGGCGACGTAGATCACTTGGCCGGACACAAACGAGGCCTCGTCGCTGCACAGGAAGGCAATGACGTTCGCGACGTCCCGCGGTACGCCGAGGCGGCGCACCGGGATTTGCTGCACCATCTCCTGCTGCCATTCCTCCAGGTCGCGTCCGAGCCGCGCCGCGACCGACCGGGTCATTTCGGTGTCGATCAAGCCGGGCGCCACCGCGTTCACGGTGATGCCGTAGCGGCCCAGTTCGATCGCGAGGGTCTTCGCCATTCCCTGAAGCCCGGCCTTGGCCGCGGCGTAATTGGTCTGGCCGCGACTGCCGAGCGCCGATACCGACGAGAGGTTGACGATGCGGCCCCAGCCACGCCGGACCATTTCGCGCTGCGCGGCGCGCGAGCACAAAAACGCTCCCTTGAGGTGCACGGCGGAGACCGCGTCCCAATCCTCGTCGGTCATCTTATAGATCAGATTGTCGCGGATGATCCCGGCATTGTTGACGAGGATGTCGAGCGAGCCGAGCCGCAGCACGATCTCCTCCACCACGGCCTCGACCTCGACGGCGAGCGTGACATTTGCTCTGAGGCCGATCGCCCTGACGCCGTGCCGCGACGCGATGCGCGCCGCCGTTTCCTCGGCCCCCTCGACGTTGAGATCGGCGACCGCAATCGCGGCGCCGTCTTCGGCGAGCCGGTCGGCCGTCGCCTCTCCGATGCCGCGGGCGCCGCCGGTGACCAGCGCGACACGTCCTTCCGAACGTCTAACCATACGCTTGCCTTTGTTGATCTACGAAGGGCGCGCAGCCTGTCGTACCGGCAGCCCAGGTGCAACCGGCATGGAATAAATCAGCCGAAATGACCGGCAACGATGCCGGCGAAGACCAGCCAGCCGACCGCGCGGTTCGAACGGAATTTGCCGAGGCAATCGGCGGGGTTGTCGGTATCGACCCGCGCCGCCTGCCATGCCAGCTGAAACGCGGCCGCCGCCAGCGCCGCCCAGAACGTGAGCCCAAGCCCCACTGTTGCGCCGGCCAGCCCCCATAGCAGCACGGCGCCGGCGTAGAACGCGAACAGAAACGGCCGAGTCCGGCTGCCCAGCGCGATCGCCGAGGATTTGACGCCGATCCTGACATCGTCCTCCTTGTCCTGATGCGCGTAGATCGTGTCGTAGCCGAGGGTCCAGAACACGCCGCCGAGATACAGCAGCAGTGCCGGCCGGCCGAGCGATCCGGTTACCGCCGTCCAGCCGATCAGCGCCCCCCAGTTGAAATTGAGCCCGAGAAAGAGCTGCGGCCAGTAGGTGATCCGCTTCATGAACGGATAGGTGCCGATCAGCACCAGCACCGCCAGTCCGAGCAGAACCGCGAGCCGGTTCAGGCTGAACAGCACCGCCGCGCCGACCGCGAGCTGCGCCGCCAGAAAGACGAGCGCCCGGACAACGGAAATCCGCCCGCTCGCCACCGGCCGGAGGCGCGTGCGGGCGACCCTGGCGTCGTAGTCGCGGTCGGCGATGTCGTTCAGCGTGCAGCCCGCGCCGCGCATTGCCGCGGCTCCGACCGCGAACAGCAGCAGCAGAACCGGGTCGGGCCATCCGGGCGCCGCCAGCGCGATCCCCCACCAGGCCGGAAACAGCAGCAGCCAAGTGCCGATCGGGCGGTCGATTCGCGCCAGGCGCGCGTAAGGTTCGGCCCAGCCGGGCAGCCAGCGCTCGACCCAGTCACCGCGGCGAATGTCGCTCGGGTCGAGCGTATGCCGGCTGAAATCGGTCAATCCGGCTCCACCCCGACGACGAACAGGCCGGCGGCATCGGCGCGGCGCACCGTTTCGGTGCGGTCCATTACGATCGTCGCGCCGGCCTGCGCCGCCACGCCGCGCAACCCGCTTTCGGCTGCTAATGCAACGGTCTGGGGGCCGATCGTCGGGCGGTCGGCGCGGCGTTCCTGGCCCGGCTTCTCGGCCTTGACCAGCACGCCGCCGGGCCCATCGCGGCGCAGCGCGGCAACGCGGCGCAGCAGCGCGTCGGTGCCGTCGATCGCCTCGACCCCGAGCACCAGCCCCTGCTGCACGACGACGGCCTGCCCGATATCGAGCGCCCCGATCGCCCGCGCGATCTGCATCCCGCGCTTGATATCCCCTACGGCCAGCGCATCGGGTTGCACCCGACCAAGGGTTCCCTCCGGGAGATCGGCGTCGCCCAGCAGGTTGTCGGCGCCGATTATGTGGAAACCCTCGCGTTCCAGCTCCTTGACGATCGCCGACAGCAGCCCGTTATCGCCGAGCGCGCGATAGCCGACCTTGGCGAAAAATTTGGCGGCGCGCCAATCGGGACGCAGAGCGGCGAGCGAGGGACGGCGCACGCCGCCGGCCAGCACCAGCTCGCCGACCCCGTGCGCTCGCAGCACGTCCAGTCCCGTCGCCGCTCCCCCGAGGCGGCACCAGGCATGCGGTACGCGCTCGACCGCCGCTCGGTCGGCTTCGCCTTCCAGCGCGAGAACGAAGACCTCACGTCCGGCAGAGCGGCAGCTCTCGATCAGCCGCGCCGGCAAGCCGCCGTTACCGGCAATGATGCCGAGCGGGCCGGGCATTTCAGCTAGGCCGCCGCGCGTTCATTGCCGACGGTCTTTACCCGGTCGGCGTAGAACGCGGCGTTCTGTCGGCCCTCGGTGCACTCGCGGGCGAAGCGGATCAAGTGATGCGCGACCAGCGACGTTCCGATCAGCTCTTTGATGCGTCCGGCGCGCAGCGCCTTCGCGGCGAACCGCCAGAAAACCCACCGGTACTCGCCGCGAATGCCGATATGCAGGACGATCTTGGCGAGCAGCGTGATGCCGCGCCGCAAATTCCCGGGGCGGAGTCGCGCAAAGGTGAGCGGCGGCTTCATCCGATTCGGGTGAGTTTGGCGCAGATTCCATTCGTAGCGCGCGAACAGCGCCTCGGGGCGGTAGGCGTGGCAGATCGCGGCCCGCCATGTCTCGAGGACCTCGCGATAGGGCCGCGCGAACACGACATTCGATTCGCGCTGCGGGTCGAAATTCAACCGGCCTGAAGCCGATAACCGTTCCCACAGTGGCGTCTTTGGCAAGGCCTGCAGCAGGTTGATCGTCAAGACCGGGATGTGCGAGCGGTCGATGAACTCGGTCAGACTGGTGCCCGTAGCGGCAGTGTCGGTATCGAGACCGAGGATGATCCCGGAGACGACCTCCATGCCGTAGCCGTTGATTGTCGCCACCGCATCGAGCAGTGGCATCACCCTGTTATGCGATTTGCGCATTGCGTCGAGCGCGCCCAGCTCGGGGCTCTCGATGCCGCAGAACACCGAGTGGAAACATGCTTCGCGCATCATCGCGAGGATGTCCGGGCATTGCGCGATGTTGAGTGTCGCCTCGCACGAGAACTCGATCGGATACTCACGACGTTTCTGCCAGTTGATCAGATGCGGCAACAGCTCGCGCGCCGCCTTCTTGTTCCCGATGAAATTGTCGTCGACGAAATAGACCGCGCCCGAAATGCCGGCATCGAGCATCGCGTCGAGCTCGGCGAGAATCTGCCCTGGCTGCTTGAGTCGTGGCTGCCGACCGTACAGCGCCGGGATGTCACAGAATTCGCAGCGATACGGGCAGCCGCTCGAAAACTGCACGCTTCCGAGGAAATATCGTCTCCCCTCGATCAGCCGGTAGGCCGGGACCGGAAAATCGGCGAGCGGCAGGCGCTCGGCGGTCGCGAAGCGGCGCTGTAACTGAGGCGGCGAGGCGGTCTCGTCGAGCGCCGCGATCAGCGCATCGGTCGCATCGCCGATCTCGCCGAGATGCAGGTAGTCAAACTCCGGATACTCCTCGGGACAGGCCGATACTGAGGGGCCGCCGAGCACGCTCGGCTTGCCGGCGTGGCGCGCGCGGCGGGCAATGCCAATGATCTCCTGCTTCTGGACATGCATGCCGCTGACGAAAACCGCGTCGGCCCAGGCGAATTCGCCGGCCGTTGCCGGCCGGATGTTTTCGTCCACGAGGCGGACCTCCCAGGTTTCGGGAAGATAGGCCGCGACCACGAGGATTCCTTGCGGCGGCATGAACGCGCGCACGCCGTCGGTCAGCTCGTAGGCATGCTGGAACGTGCCGAAGGATGGCGCATAGCGAGGGAAAACGCAGAGGATGCGCCTCGAATGGCGCACGCGAACCTGAGTTTTCATCCGCCAAAAATACCTGTCATGATCGATCCCTACGAGCCCCGTTCGCCGGGATCGAGCCTCTAGCACGTTGTATCGCGATTTTACCCCCGCGAATTTCGGTTTTCGAAGGAGCATGGCGATGAGCCGACTGTTCGGGCCAATGCGGCAGGTTGGGATCGTCGTCCGCGATATCCAGGCGGCGATGCGGCATTGGGCCGAGGTGTGCGGCGTCGGTCCGTGGTTCTATGCCGAGCGGCTGCCGCTGAGCGAGTTCCGCTACAAGGGACGGGTCTACGATATCGACATGTCGGTCGCGCTGGCGAATTCCGGCGACGTACAGCTGGAGCTGATCCAGCAGCGCTGCCAAAGTCCCAGCCTTTATCGAGATTTCCTCGCAGCCGGCCACGAGGGGATGCAGCACTGGTCGAGCTGGCCAGTCAATTACCACGAGATCCGGCAGCGGGCGCTCGCGAGCGGCTGGCAGATCGGCCAGGAAGGCGACACGCCGCGCGGGCCGTTTATATATTTCCTCAACGAAGGCCACCCCGGCACGATCGTCGAGATGGCCGAGGCGACGCCGACCCGGATGCGCATCTTCGACCAGGTTCGCGAGGCCGCGCTGAACTGGGACGGAAGCGACCCGATCCGGCTGAACTGGCCACACGGCTGAAGGCGGCCACGTCGTCGGGATGATGCTTGCCTGTCGCCCGGCGGCGGTAGCAAACTGCGCGCCCGGGTAGTGCACGGCTGCTGCTGGACGGCGCAAACGGGAGAGAAGCGATGGACCTCAACGGCGCGGTTGCGGTCGTGACCGGCGGCAATGGCGGTCTCGGGCAGCGCATCTGCCACGCGCTGGCCAGGGAGGGGGTCCATGTCGCGGTCGTGTACGCGCAAAGCCGCGAAGAGGCCGAAGGCGTCGCGCGAGAGCTGACCGCGCGGCATCAAATCAACGCCGCAGCCTTCGCGTGTGACGTCACCGACGGCGCGGCCGTCGAGCGGACGATCGAAGACGTGGCCAGGTGCTTCGGGCGTCTCGATATCCTCGTCAACGACGCCGCCTACAATAAGGCGATCCCGTTCGCCGATCTCGATGGCCTGACGATGGAGGTCTGGGACAAGATCATCGCGGTCAACCTGACCGGCCCGATGCGGCTGATGAAAGCGGTCGCGCCGATCATGAAGGCGCAGGATCGGGGCCGAATCGTGAATATTTCGTCGGTGTCGGGGGTCGGTCCGACCGGCTCCTCGATCGCGTACGCGGTGTCGAAGGCGGGCCTGATCCACCTGACGCGCTGCATGGCGGTGGCGCTGGCGCCGCAAATCCTGGTGAACTGCGTCGCGCCGGGTCTTCTCGAAGGCACCCGCGCGACGGCGAATCTGCGCGAGGAGCAAATCCGGAACTCGGCGGCAACGGCGTTGCTGAAAAAACCGGCCGATAAGGATGATTGCGCTGATATGGTCGTCGCAATGTGCCGCACCGAGACGATGACCGGCCAGACCGCCGTGATCGATTCCGGACGCTATTTCCCGTGACGAAACCGGCCCGGCGCCGCGCCGAGACCAGAGAAGCCTTCACGGCCTAGAGCGGAGAGCCTGCCATGACCCGCCCGTTCGAGGGGATCCGCATCATCGACATCACGCACGTGCTCGCGGGACCGTTCGCGGCCTATCAGCTGGCGGTGCTCGGCGCCGACGTGATCAAGGTCGAGCATCCTGACGACCCGGACCAGAGCCGCGACAGCGGCACCGACCGCGCGCTGAACCGCGCTTTGATGGGCACCGGGTTTCTGACGCAGGGCTCGAACAAGCGATCGATCACGCTCGACCTGAAGCAGGAACGCGGGCGCGAAATCCTGAAGAAACTCGCCGCCACGTCCGACGTGCTGGTGCAGAACTACCGGCCCGGCGCGTTCGAGGCGTTGGGCCTCGGCTACGAGGCGATGGCGGCGATTAACCCGCGCCTGATCTACTGCTCGATCTCGGCGTTCGGTCAGGACGGCGTCAGGCGCGAGCAGACCGCCTACGACCACGTGATCCAGGCGACTTCCGGCATCATGGCCGCGACCGGGACCGAGGAGGTCAATCCGATCAAGATCGGCGCACCCGCAGTCGATTATGCAACCGGCACGATGGGCGCCTTTGCCCTGGCCGCGGCGCTATTCCAGCGCGAGCGCACCGGCCAGGGCCAGCATATCGACCTGGCGATGCTCGGCGTCGCGATGATGATGCAGGCCTCGCTGATAACCGGGTATTTCCGCAACGGCACCGAGCCGAAACCGCACGGCAACAAGCAGCCTTACGCGACCAACAGCGCCTATGACGCCAGGGAAGGCATGGTGATGATCGGCGCCAGCAATCTGCGGCAGCAGGCGCGGTTTTGGCGCGCCGTCGAGCGCCCCGACATGATCAAGACCGACAACGAGGCGCGTCTCGCCGACCGCGAGCGCGAAGCGGCGATCATCGCCGAAATCATCAAAACAAAAACCGCCGACGAGTGGGAGGTTTACTTCCAATCGCGGCACGTGCCGGCCGCGCGCGTCCGCACGATGGCCGAGGCCCTCGCCGATCCCGCATTTCGAGACCCGGCGAGTGTTCCACAAATTCGATTCTGCGCCGGGGATCGGGGGGCCGCTGGCGGTGCCGCTGGCAGCGTTCAAATTCGCGCATGGTGGCCCGAGCATCGAGACGCCGCCGCCAATGATGGGCGCCGACACGGAATCAGTGTTGGTCGAACTCGGCTTCGCTCAGGTCGAAATTGCCGAACTGCGAAACCTGCGCGTCATCTGACTGCTAGGAGCTAGCATGCTAAACTTTGGTGTATAGTCCTGGGTCAGACACGCAGAAGAAAAACCCTGGACAAACTGCTCAACCGACAATATCGTATGTTGTGGCTTCGGGTTGCAGCAAGCAGCCTTGGGCCCGTGTGTTTGGGAAAATCTGTCCCGTTCGAGATTTAGTGCTGGCAGGCAAGTCGCCTGACTGCGTGGTGCCTCGTGCCAAGCCTCCATCAGGTCGCGCTTCGGCACGGAGTTTGCACTATTTTGGACGGTGCCGTCCGGCTCTCGTCGCTTCGGCACCGGGGTAGCTTTGCTGCTCATCCGCGTGACTTGGGGCGAAGCGGGCGTGGGGGCAAAACGGTAATGCTGTCGTCGTTGCGACAAGCCTTCCTGATGCCGTTTTGGATGGCTCAGGTCTTCAGCCAGGAAAAGTTCTTCGCCCGCAATCCGGTCATCGGCAATCTCTGGCTCAACGAGCACGGGCTGCACACGGCGCGGGTTGCCGCGGCTTACCGGCTTTCGCAGGCGCGCCGCCGCCGCCTCGCACGGCTGATCCCGGAAGAGGATCGCCGCCGCCTCGATTGCGACGGGTTCATCGTCAAGCGCGACTTCCTGCCGGCTCACATCTTTGAGGCGCTTGCGGCGCAGGTCCGAGCTCTGCGCGCGCCGGCGCGCGAGATGGCCGAAGGCGACACGATCACCCGCCATATCGCGCTCGACCCCAGCGTGCTCGACAGGGTGCCGGCCGCCCAGCACCTGCTCGGGTCGCCGCAATACCGCAATCTGATCAGCTATGCCGGATCGTCGTCGGCGAGGCCGATGGTCTACTTGCAGACGATCCTCAGCGGTGCCCGCGCCGGGACACCCGATCCGCAGACCGATCTCCACACGGACACATTCCACCCGACCGTCAAGGCTTGGCTGTTCCTGACCGATGTCGCGGCGGACGCGATGCCGTTCGTCTACGTGCCGGGATCGCACATCCTGACGCCGCAGCGCGTCGAGTGGGAGCGCCGGATGGCGATCGACGCCAGCGGCGGGCGGCCGCAAGACCCGCAGAAGCTGGTGCGCGCGATCGCGCCTGATGCACTCGCCGCGCTCGGACTGCCTCCGCCGCAGGCAATCGCGGTCCCGGCCAACACACTCGTCGTCGCCGACACATTCGGGTTTCACGCACGCGGGCCAAGCGCGCGACCGACCACTCGTGTCGAGATATGGGCGATGGGCCGCCGCAACCCATTCCTTCCCTGGGCCGGGTTCGACCTGTGGGCATTCCCGGCATTCGGGCTGCGTAAACCGCTTTTTTACTGGAGGTCAGTAGATTTACTCGCCTGCCTCGGACTGGGACGTCAGCGGTGGCGGCCCTGCGGCTCGGTGTCGGCTTTCGACCGGGCCTAGACATGGACGGGTACCGAAGCTACGCCGAATTCGATATCGAGCGGAGCGCGCTGCCGCCGCAGTCCCGTTCATTTCTATTTCTGCAAGGTCCAATCTCGACCTTTTTCGATCGGCTCGGTCGGGCGTTGATCGCACGCGGACACCGCGTCCACCGCATCAACCTGCATCTTGGCGATCAACTGTTCTGGCGTCTGCCGGCGACGAATTTCCGCGGACCGTTCGACGATTGGCGCGCCTTCGTCGCGGCGCAACTCGATCGGCATCAGATCACCGATCTCGTCCTGCACGGGGATCGCCGGCCGTATCACATCGTCGCGGCCGAGGAGGCGCGGGCCCGCGGCATCGCCGTATTCGCGACCGATCTCGGCTATGTCCGGCCGGATTGGATCACGCTCGAATACGACGGTATGACGACGTATTCGCGCTTTCCGCGCGACCCGGAGGCGATCCGCGCGCTCGCCGCGAAGCTGGAAATCCCCGATTTGGAGCCGCGGTTCTGGACCCCCTTCTGGCAGATCGCGACGCTCGACATCGCCTACAATTGCGGCCTCGTCTTCGGGCGTCTGCTATTCCCGCGCTATCGCTATCACAGCATTGTCCACCCGTTTGCCGAGTATGTCGGCTGGCTATGCTCGCGCGGCCGGCGATTGTTTACCGAATGCGGGGCAAATGCCGAGAAGGCCCGTCTGCAGCAGGCTCCCGGTTCCTATTTCCTGGTGCCGTTGCAGCTGGCGACCGACTACCAGATCCGCGCGCATTCCCCGTTCCGCGATGGCCGCGAGGCGGTGCGCGAAATCATCGCCTCATTCGCCCGCAGCGGCAGTCGTCGAGAGCTGGTTTTTGTCGCACACCCGTTCGATAACGGGCTGATTGCCTGGGACCGGGTCATTGCCCGGCTGGCGCGTGAGTTCGGCATCGGCGGCCGCGTCCTCTCGCTGCCCGGCGGTACGCCTGCCGAGCTGTTGCGCAATGCCGCCGGGGTCGTCACGATCAACAGCACGATCGGCATTACGGCTCTGTATATCGGCGTTCCTGTGAAGGCCCTCGGCAATGCAGTCTTCGACGTTCCGGGGTTGGCCTGCCAGGCGCCGCTCGATCGCTTTTGGGATGCGCCGCCCCCGCCCGACCCGGACCTGATGGCAGCGTTCCTGCGCGCGCTCGTCGGCACGACGCAGGTCAAGGGCGGGTACTACGAGCGCGCCTCGCAAGCCTGTGCAGTAGCCGGGTTTATCGATCGGCTGGAAAACCGGCCGTATCCGCTCCCGCGACTGACGGCGGATGATTTCGCCGCGCGCCCGCCCCGGCTGGCCGTGCGAACGGTGGTCGTTGCCGGCGTGTCGAACGGCTTGGGCTTGGCGTTGGCGCGGGCGCATGCCGGTCCCGGGATTCGCATCGTCCTGATCGGCGCCGATGCGGCCGTCCTGGATCGGGCGGGCATCGATTGCCGGCATCGGGGCGCGTTCGTCGAAACCTTTTGCGCCGGGGGGGCGACCGCGGATGCGATCTTCGGCTTCCTGGATGTGGTGGATCGGCGGGCCCCGATCGACGACCTGCTGGTCCAGGTCGATGCCGCGGTCGCCGATAGAAGCGGTCTAGACGACACGGAACTCGGCGCCGCAATGGATGTGGTCGCGGCGCTCGCCGAGCCGATGCGCCGGCGCGGGCGCGGTTCGGTGGTGCTGCTGAGCGGACTTGCCGGGCGCAGCGCGCACGCCGAACCACGCGGCCGCGCTGGCAGCCCGCTCGGCGCTGGTTGAGCGCGGGGCGGCGCTGCGGCGACGGCTTTCCGCCGACGGTGTGACGGTGATGGTCGTCGTCCCGGGTATTGCTGCGCTGCGCTGCGCCGCCCGGTTAGCCGCGCCCAATCTCGCCGAAGTCGTGGTCGAGCGGATCGGCGAGGCAATCGGACACGGCCTACGCCGCCGCCGCGAAGTTATATCGGTACCGGGGGCCGCCATCGCGTCCCGCCGCGCCGCGCGGGAGTTGTTTCGAAAGGTGCGGCGCGCAATGCAGGAGACGGCTCCGAAAATACCCGAACGGGACGCGCCGCCGATGCCGCTCGCCGGCAAGTCGGCCGGTACCGACTGAGGGTCGCGACACGCACCCCGGCGGGGGCTCGGAGGCCACGATCCCCCGGCGTGGTGCGCCGCTGCATAAGACGCCGTGAACGCACTCGGCGCCCGACGGGCGGTTGCGGGCGTGTCGGGGTTTACCGCAGAATTGCGGCTCGGCGCTCGCGGGAGTCGCGCCGTGTCGGAGTAGCCATGAACCCTTTCGATCTTTCCGGGCGCGTCGCGATCGTTACCGGCGGCAATGGCGGCATCGGGCTCGGCATGGCCGAGGGCTTGGCGAAGGCGGGCGCCGCTGTCGTTGTCGCGGCTCGCAATCGCGAGAAATCGGAGGACGCGGTCACGAGGCTCGCGGCGTCAGGGCCGGCGAGCGCCTTTATTCCGCTCGATGTCGCCGATCCGGACTCATGCCGGCAGATGGTGCGGCGCGCCGTCGAGCGCTTCGGCCGGCTCGACATCCTGGTCAACAATGCCGGCATGTCGATACGGAAGCCGCCCGAGGACTACGAAGTCGCGGAATGGCACGCCGTGCTCGACACCAACCTGACCGGGCCGCTGGTGTGCTGCCAGGCGGCCTACCCGGTCATGAAGGAGCAGGGCGGCGGCAAGATCATCAATATCGGATCGATGATGTCGATCTTCGGCGCCGCCTATGCCGCGGCCTATTCCGCCAGCAAGGGGGCGATCGTGCAGCTGACCCGGTCGCTCGCGACCGCCTGGGCACGGGACAACATCCAGGTCAACGCCGTCCTGCCGGGCTGGATCGACACCGAGCTGACGATCGCGGCGCGCCAGCAGGTCGAGGGGCTGCACGAGCGCATCCTGCGCCGTACCCCGGCAGGCCGCTGGGGCGCACCGACCGACATGGCCGGCATCGCCGTCTTCCTCGCCGCCCCGGCCTCCGACTTCGTGACCGGCGCCGCCATCCCGGTCGACGGCGGCTACTCGGTCGAGTTCTGACCCGAACCGCCACCCCGACGGTTGGCCCACAATTCCCTGCTGGCATGGGCTTCGCGTTGCTCAGCCCAACCTACGATTCGTACAACTCGTATTTACAAATCCGAACCGTCGTCGCCCGCGAGTACGCGCGGACCGCCATCTCGTCGGGGCAGGCGAGGACGGCTTCTTCCGCCGTACGGCGGGTGAAATGGGCGCGGGCGAAGGCGGCGAGTTCGCCCAATGGCGCTCATTCGGTTCGCGTGAACGCGCGCCGGTGCGGAGCGAGCCGCGATGGCGGCAGGCCGAGGAGCGCAACGCTCATGCAACTTGCCAAAGGCTGCAAATGTTGGGATAGCCATGAGTTAGAGGCTCTGTTGACGAACCCCGCGTCAAATTTCTTGAATCCCGTTATGTCATATGCAGGAACCGGTCACACAGGCTGAAGGGCAGTACGCAAGTGCCGCCGCACATCCTGAGGAGATGCGGGCTGGCGTGGAGTTTCGGTTCGGCAATACCGTGTCACTCAGTGTGACGGCGCGCACGACGCCGGCCGGGCTTGTAGCTACCGGGGTCATGGTTGCCGCCATTCTCCTGTCGGTCACTGCCCTGGTGCGGGCCATCCGGCGCCCGGGCTGATTTTTCGGAGAGCCGATTACCGGCTGTTTTCCATAACCCTTCTCTTGCGACTTCGGTTGGAAGCCGGGGAAGCGCATCGGCTGGCGACCGCCCGACAGCAAGGGCTTTCCGTTGCTCAGCCTATCCTAATCGAGCCGTTGCTGCCCTGGTTGTCGCCCGCGATGAGGGCCTGAACTGCCGCCTCGTCGAGGCAGGCGAAGACGTTTTCGGCGGTGCGACGGAAGAAGCCGGTGCGGGCGAAAGCGGCGAACTCGGCTTTATGAAGTTCACGATCAGCGCGGGCCGAGATTGGCCATGTCGCGCATATACGCCTGGGCCTCCGATGGCGACATTGGCAGCACCGCAAAACTGGCGCCGCCGACGGTGGAGCCCTCTTGCCAATTGGCCACCGCCTGGACCTGGACATAGGCTTGCATCCCGGGAGCGAGTTGCAGGGGGTCGACGAGATTTGCAGGGGTGCCGTAGGGCTGGACCGTAAAGCGGTAGGTTCCCGGCGGGAAATCGTGAAAGAACACGGTGCCCGGCGCGCTCTGGGCGATCGCGGAGCCATTGGCATAAACGATCGGATCCGCTCCCGCGACGTTGCCGCCGGGTGGGTTCGGCTGGCGTAGAACCCAGACGCGCGCCATCCCCGGCTGCAGCGATGGGGCCGAGAGGGGCGGGCCGCTTTCAGCCGGCGGCGCGCTGCAACCGGCGAGCACCAGCAGACAGAAGCAGATCCCGATCGAGACAAGATTGCGATAATTGCGCACGATGATCCTCCCCACTGCATTCCGCCGTACCGTTGGCCGCCTGTCGGCACCGGCGGAATCGCTTTCGTTCGTCGAACAATGTTGCCTTATACCCTTCACGTTGGTCAGCTCGAACTGTGGCCTTCGTCGTCTTCGCCGGCGAGCAGGACCTGGATGGCCGTGTGGTCGGGGCAGGCGAGGATGGCTTCGGCGGTGCGGCGGGTGAAGCCGGCGCGGGCGAAGGCGGCGAGTTCGGCCCGACGGAATTCGGCCATCGGGAGCTCGGCTGGCTCGCGCGGCCGCCCCTCGGTGCGGAACGGGCCGAGGCGGCGTCGGCGGGCGAAGGCGATGGCGGCGGCGAGGTCCGGGTCGGCCGTCTCGTCGCGCAACGACGCGATCGCGGCGGCGGCATCGGCGGCGCCGACCCCCTTCGCGGCGAGACCGGCGGCGATGCGGCGCAGCGAGCGGCCCTGGGTCACGCCGCGCCGGGCACGGCCCGCGGCATAGGCGGCGTCGTTCACCAGCCCGGTCTTGCGGTAGCGTGCGACGAGCGCGTCGATCAGCTTGCCTGGCGCCGCGCCGTCCTCCCGGTCGCCCGCTCCGCCAAGCGCGAGCCGGCGGCGGACGCGGCGGCGCAGCACCTGCCGCAGATGCTCGGCCGTGCTGGCGTATCGCCCGACATAAGCCAGCGCCCATTCCTCGAGCAGCGCGGCGTCGATCGGCTTCTCCTCCGCGCCGCCCTCACCGGGCGCCGATCGCCTTCGCTGCATCCGGTCCGTTCCTCCGCGACCGTTCTCACCTATCATAAGAGCCCGCGAAACCCAGGAACGATTGCGTGAGCGAACCGAGCGCCTCGTTTGCGACCGAAGCCGAGCCGCGGCTGCGCATCCTGATCCCGCTGATCGTCGGCTGCGCCTTTTTCATGGAGGGGCTCAATTCGACGATGATCGCCGTCGCGATCCCGGCGATGGCGAAGAGTCTCGGCGAGACGCCGCTGCGGCTCAGCCTGGTGATCACCGCGTATCTGTTGAGCCTCGCCGTGTTCATCCCGGTCAGCGGCTGGATCGCCGACCGGTTCGGGGCGCGGCGCGTGTTCTGCGCGGCGGTGCTGATTTTCGCCGGCGGCTCGGCGCTGTGCGGGATGGCCGACAACCTGCCGATGCTGATCGCGATGCGCGTCGTGCAGGGGTTCGGCGGAGCGATGATGACGCCGGTCGGAAGGCTTGTGCTGCTGCGGAGTTTTCCGCGCACCGCGCTGGTCTCGGCGATGAATTGGATGACGATCCCGTCGATGATCGGACCGATGGTCGGGCCGGTTATTGGCGGCGTGCTGACCGATTACGCCTCGTGGCGCTGGATCTTTTTTCTCAACATCCCGATCGGGGTGCTCGGCGGCGCGCTGGCGCTGTGGTTCTTCAAGGATTTTCGGGCGCCGGCGCCGGCCCGGTTCGATCTGGTCGGGTTCGCGATCATCGGGGTGGCGCTGTTCATGCTTGAACTGGCGCTCGAGAATTTGGGGCACCCGGTGCTGCCGATGGCGCTCGGCGTCGTCTTCTTCCCGATGGCGGCGGTGATGCTGCTGTCCTACTGGCACCACGCACGGCACAGCCCGGCCCCGGTGCTCGACCTCGACCTGCTGCAGATCAAGACGTTCAACATCGGGACCGTGATCGGCGGGCTGTGCCGGGTCGGGCTTGACGCGACGCCGTTTCTGCTGCCGCTCTTGTTCCAGGTCGGGTTCGGGCGCAGCGCCACCGAGGCTGGATTGCTGACCTTCTCGTCGATGTTCGGGGCGATGGCAGTGCGCAGCCTGTCGCGCCAACTGCTGCGCCTGACCGGGTTCCGCCGCGCCCTGGTCGGGGGCGCCCTCCTGTCGGGTGCGGTGACCGCCGGGTTCGCGCTGTTGAGCGCCGCCAGTCCGGTATGGGTCGTCGTGCTGATCGTCTTTGCCTCCGGCTGCGTGCGCAGCATCCAATATCTGGCGCTGAACACGATCAGCTATGCCGACGTGCCGCCGGAGATGCTGAGCCGCGCCACCGGGTTCGGTGGCGTCGCGCAGCAGTTGGCGCGCGGTTTCGGGGTCGCAATCGGGGCGGCGCTGCTCGCGGTCGTATCCGGGTCCGAACCCGTCGCGACCGGGCATTTCCGCATCGTCTTCGTGCTGATCGGCCTGTTGCCGCTGCTGTCGGCGCTCGGCTTCATGCGGCTGTCCCCGAGCGACGGCGCCGAGGTGAGCGGCTACCGGCCACCGGCCCCGAAACCCGCCGCGGCGGATTAACAGGCTACATCCGACGCGGGGATTGCCCCTCCTTTAAGGTAACAAGACATCCGCGGCCGGTTCCTCTATTATCGCGCCAGGGACCCGCGGCACAGCGGGCCTGAAATGAACGGGAGGAGGCGGCAATGAGACGTCTGTGGCTGGCTGTGCTCGGCCTGGCGCTGGCGATAATGCCGGCAGTGGCCGCGGAAACGCCGAAATACGGCGGCACGCTGACTTACATGATTCCGGCGGATGCGCCGCCGACCTTCGACGCGCAGCGCGAGCAAACCTACGCCACCATCCACTCGGCGGCGCCGTTCTACTCGACGCTGATCCGCATCAACCCGCTCAACCCCGGCTCGCCGACCGACATCGTGTGCGATCTCTGCACCGAGATGCCGAAGCCAACCGACGGCGGCAAGACCTACACCTTCAAGATCCGCGACGACGTCAAGTTCCACAACGGCGATCAGCTGACCGCCGACGACGTCGCGGCCAGCCTCAACAAGATCGCCTTTCCGCCGAAGGGCGTATTGAGCCCGCGCGCCAGCACATTCGAGATGGTCGACAAGATCGAGGCGCCGGACCCGAGGACCGTCGTAATCCATCTCAAATTCGCCACCACCTCGTTCCTGCCTGCGCTCGCCAACCCCTACAACTGGATCTACGAAAAGAAGATCCTCGACAAGGACCCGCACTGGTTCGAGACCAACATCATGGGCTCGGGTCCGTTCAAGTTTACCGGGTACGAAGTCGGCCAGAAGATCAAGGGTGTGCGCAACCCCGACTACTATCATAAAGGGCTGCCTTACCTGGACGGCTTCGAGGGGATTTACGCTCCGAAGCAGGCGGTCCAGCTCGACGCGATCCGCGCCGACCGTGCGGCCGGCGAGTTCCGCGGTTACCCCCCCTCGGCGATGAACCAGCTGAAAAGCGATCTCGGCGACAAGATCGTCATGCAGCAGCATGATTGGAATTGCGGGTCGCTGATCTGGTTCAACCATACCAAGAAGCCATTCGATGACGTGCGGGTGCGTCGGGCGTTGACATTGGCGCTCGACCGCTGGGGCAGCGCCCCGGCGCTGTCCAAGATTGCACTCGTCAAGACCGTCGGCAGCGTGGTTTTCCCAAGCTCGCCGTTGGCGCCAAACAAAGACCAGCTGATGAGCCTCGCCGGCTACGACGCCGATATCGAGAAGTCGCGCGCCGAGGCGCGTCGCCTGCTTAAGGAAGCCGGGCAGGAGGATTTGAGTTTCGAGTTGCTGAACCGCAACGTCGACCAACCCTACATGTACAACGGCACCTGGGCGATCGACCAGTGGAGCAAGATTGGTGTGCATGTGACCCAGAAGGTCGTGCCCACCGGGCCGTGGTTCGCGGCCCTGCGTAATAAGGACGAATTCAGCGTCGGGCTGGCCGGCAACTGCAACGCCATCGTCAATCCCGCGGCCGATGTCTCGGCCTACCTGCCGGCCTCGGTCAACTCGCGCAACTACGGCTATTACGAAGACCCGCAGCTTCTCGACACCTACAACAAGATGCTGCGCGAGACCGATCTTGAAAAACAACAAGAGCTGATGTTCCAGTTCGTCAAGCGGTTGCAGGACGAAGAGGCGCACATCGCCTTCCTGTTGTGGTGGAACCGCATCGTGCCGCTGCGCTCCTACGTGAATGGCTGGAAGATCGGGCCGAGCCATTACATGAACCAGGATCTCGGGACGGTCTGGCTGTCCGCGCCGCAATGCGGTGCCTGCACCGACCACCCGCCGGAGGCCGACAAGCGGGCTGAGGCGCAAAGCAAATAAGAAACTCCGACCTGCCGGGATAGGGCGACATCCTTTCCGGTGGTTTAAGCCGCCGGAAGGATTGTATTACCCCGCTTATCTAAAGCGGCATTTATCCGAAGTTGCGACGAACGCTTTTGCCTCTCTCGTGTTTGCGTCCGCCGGGTCCAGCAGAGACCCGAAGATTGCGAACGGGAGGAACGCATGAGTTTCGTGGGAGTGGTACGTTCAACTGCAGCGGCGCTCGGGGCCGCTCTGATCGCCGCCGCGCCGGCGGGCCGCCGGTAACTCCAAATCGGCGGAGACCCCGAAATACGGCGGCACGCTCGTTTACATGATTCCGGCTGCCTCGCTGCCGAGCTTCGACGCCCACCGCGAAGCCACCTATGCCGTAATCCACAGCATAGCCCCGTTCTACAGCGTGCTGGTCAAAATCAACCCGGAGAACCCGTCCTCGACGACCGATTTCGTGTGCGATCTCTGCACCGAAATGCCGAAACCGACCGATGACGGGAAGACCTATACGTTCAAGATTCGCGACGACGTGAAGTTCCACAACGGCGACAAGATGACCGCCGAGGACGTCGCGAAAAGCCTCGACATGATCATGTTTCCGCCGAAAGGAGTTCTCAGCCCGCGCTCGACGAATTTCGTGATGGTCAAGGATGTTGCAGCTTCGGACCCGCACACGGTCGTCATTCACCTTAAATTCCCGACCAGCGCATTCATGCCGGCGCTGGCGAGTCCGTACAACTTCATTTATCAGAAGAAGGTTCTCGACAAGGACCCGCACTGGTACGAGCAGAACATCATGGGGTCCGGCCCATTCAAGTTCACCGGGTATGAGATCGGCCAGTCGATCGAGGGCGTGCGCGACCCGAATTATTACCACAAGGGGCTGCCATATCTCGACGGCTTCAAGGGAATTTACGCTGCCAAGCAGGCAACGCAGATCGACGCGATCCGCGCCGACCGTGCCGCAACCGAATTCCGCGGCTATCCACCCTCGGCGATAAACGAGTTGAAGGAGGAACTCGGCGACAAGATCAAAATTATGGAGAGCGACTGGAATTGCGGCAGCCGTCTTGAAATCAATCACAAGAAGAAGCCGTTCGACGATGCGCGAGTGCGTCGCGCCCTGTCGCTGGCGATAGACCGCTGGGGCAGTGCGCCGTCCCTGTCGGAAGTCGCCAATGTCAAAACCGTCGGCACTATCGTGTTCCCCGGCTCTCCGCTCGCGCCGACCAAGGAGGAGATGAAGGAGATACCCGGTCTGTGGCCCGATATAAAGAAGTCCCGGGAGGAAGCACGGCGGCTATTGAAGGAGGCCGGTGCCGAAAATCTCCAAATCGAGCTGCTCAACCGCAATGTCGATCAGCCATACAAATATGTCGGCATCTGGGTCATCGATCAATGGAACAAGATCGGGGTGCACGCGACGCAGCGCGTCGTCCCGACCGGGCCATGGTTCGCGGCGCGGCGCAGCGGAGACTACGAGGTCAATATCGGCGCCAACTGCCATGACGTCGTCAATCCGGTGATCGACATCCAACCCTATCTGCCGAATTCGTACTACCCGGCGCAGTACGGCAATTTCGAAGACCCGAAAGAGGTTGAACTCTACGAGAAGGTGCTGCACGAAACCGACCCCCAGAAACAGCACCAGGCCATGCTGGCCCTCGTCAACGAACACGCCACCGAAGCGCACGACCCGTTCCTCTTGTGGTGGTATCGCCGCGTGCCGCTGCGCAGCTATGTGCATGGCTGGAAGATCAGCCCGAGCCACTACATCAACCAGGATCTCGCCACGATCTGGCTGAGCGAGCCGAAATGCAACGAATGCAGCGTGTCGGAGCCGCAAGCCGAAAAGCACGCCGACGCAGCGAAGTAAACAGAATAGCCAAGAGGCTGACACTGGTAAATCAGCCGGGTAAAGAGGAAAACGCCTGCCGCCTCCCCTCGGGGAGGCGGTTTTCTACGTCGGATCCTTTGATGAAATGGCGAAGCGGCGAATCTCAGATGGCACCGCTCTAACTCGTATCGCGCGTCGTTTCGCGCCAGTTCAGCAAGCCCATTTCGAAGAACCGAACGAAGATGCGCAGCGTCTCCTCGATCGGGTGCGGCGGCTTCCGCCGGTTTAGCAGCTCCGCGATGTCGCTGACGGTCCGTTTGCCGTCGACAAGCATCAAGGCACGGGCGGCCCTGCCCCCGATTTGCCAACTCTCGCTCCGTCCGGAGACGCGCTCGTGCTGAAAAAGAATCTTGGCCTCTTCCGGCATTTCCAGCGGATGCGTCAGATGTGCACCGGGGAAATGCTGCGGCACGAGCGGCGCAAGCTCGCCCGGCTCGGACGGTGTTTCGCGGAGCCTTTGCGTCGGCGGCCCCGCCTTCCGCGCCGCGGTCAGGTAGCACACGACGTTGCGGAAGCTGACCGAAGGACAGAGGTTTGTAATATCGAGATTGGTCCCACGACGCGCTTCAGCCTCGATCACCTCGAAGCCGGCCGAATTGAAAAAGGATGCGCCTTCGGTCTGATCGAAGCGCCAGAGCGCTTTCAGATTGTTGCCGGACGGTCCGTAATTGATCCAGACACCATTCTCGGAAAGGATCCGGTGAACCTCGCCGGCAAGAGTGCGCGGATCGGGCAGGATATCGGTCAGAAACGCGGTCACGACGCAATCGACGGCACCATCGGGAAAGGCCGTGTCGAGAACATCCATCGCCAGGAGCTCGACAGCAGACTTACCCGACCGACGATCACGCCTGCGAAGCGAGACGCGGCCGGCTTCATTCAAGACGCGCGGCAGGGGAAGTTTCAGAGTGATCCCGTCGAGCAATTGGCGGGCCACCGCGAGGATCGGGAGCGTCAGGTCAAATCCCATCACACGCGCGAAACCCGGCGGCAATTCGGCGAGCAATCCGGCGGCGCCGCAGCCGGCAAAAACGACTGACCTGCCGCGCGGATCGGGAAACGCACGCCGCAGCGCGTCGCCGATCCGGGAACTCGTGTCGCGCAGCTCGGGCGCGCCGCTCCAATCCCGCAAAAGGTACGGCATCATGGTCTCGAAAGCCCAGCCTGGCCGCACGGCGTGCATTTCGTCCGCGTCGTCGTCGAGCCCGGTCTGCGAACCAGGTATTCCGATCAGGGCGAGGAGCGCCTCGGCTTGCGCCGCTTCGGTCTCGAATACGTCGCGTTGCCGCTCCAGACTCGCCTCGGCCCACCCGGCGAAGATTCGCTCGTCGTCGAGCAGCTCCCGGCGCCGTCTTGCCTCGCGTGCCGCGCCCATGAGCGCCGCGCGCTGGCCGTGGAAGTAATTCGTGGCCTCCCTGACGAGGAGCGGAATTCCGGCCGCAACAGGGTATCGCTTGCCGCAAGCATGGCAACGAAGCAGGAAGTCGTCCGAGCTCAGCGTCCCCCGGCAATGCAGGCAGCACCAAACCCCACCAGCCGCTGATTCCGACGCAACCAAGCCACGCTCCATCCCGAGAACTCCACCGTTTACTCCCGGAGAAAACCGATCATTCGGTCAGCGGGGGTTCTGGAGCATAGTCGCTTCAAGATGAATCGTCGTACCCGCGAAAGCGGGAACCGGGGGGCGACGTGCCGTAGCTATGGAGCATCCCCGGACCTGATCTGGGGATTCGTCAAAAGATCTTTGATCCTAAGCCCTGAACCTTGCGAGCAGCCGTGCGACCAGCGCGACCACGATCAGCGTCCCCGCCGCCGCGGCGCCGATCAGCAGCGTGCCGAGCAGCAATAGAAAGCCGAGCGCGCCGACAATCCCGGCGCCGATTACAATCGCCGCGATCCCAAACGGCCCCGGCCGCGTGACATGGATGCGGATGCTACGGTGTGTATAGAAGCCGGTCTCGCCGTTCGGCCCCGGTCGGAAATCGACGCCGGGCGGGATGATCTCGGGTTCGGAGCGGGGTAGATCGGGCGCTGCCTCGGGCTGACCGCTGATCGCGTCGTCGCCGGATCGATGCTTTGGCGTGTTGGGCACGGGAAAGTTCCGCAAGTCGGTTGACGATGCGGTGATAATTGGGGGCGCGAAGCGGCGGCGCCCGGTCGATTTGGTATGATGCCAGCCGCCGGGACCCGGACCGGCCATCGTCGCACCGTCCCGCCGGCTTCAACGCCGCAAAAAGCGCCGCAATCGCTTGGCACTGCGCCCTGGCTGACACGTAACGGCGTGCCGCGCAGCCGCAATTCCGGTGCGGCCGGTCGGTATTACAATTCGCCGCGCCTTCCCATGTCGCGGATGCGGTCGGCGATGCGGCAGGCATTGGCCTGGATCGTCAGCGACGGATTGACCGCCAGGCTGGTCGGCATCAGCGAACCGTCGCAGATCCACAGATTCGGGATGTCCCAGGTGCGACCGTCGGCATTGGTGACGCTGTCGCGCGGATGCGTCCCCATGCGGCAGGTCCCGGCAATATGAGCAGTATCCTCGTCCGCCCATAGATCGCGGCCGCCTGCGGCCTTCAGCGCTTCGGTCATAAAGGCGATCGCGTGCTGGTAAAGCTTCTTATCGTCATCGGCATACGAAAAGATGACGTGCGGGATGCGCAGCCCGTATTCGTCGGTCTCGTCGGCGAGTTCGACCCGGTTCTTTTCCTGCGGCAGCACCTCGCCGACGATCTTCAACCCGGCCATGTGATTGTACTTGGCCATTTCATTGCGCAGTTCCATGCCCCACAGCCCACGGTCGGGCCCGATCTTGCGCGCCCATTCGACGGCCAGCGGACCCTGACTCATATAGACGTAGCCGCCGGGAAAATCCTTGCCGTGATCGGTGTAGTTCCAATGCTCGGTGATCGCCAGCGACGGGGGCCCCTTGTACCAGCGGATCTCTTCTTCAAACTCTCCATAAACCGCGTGGTTCGATTGCGGCATTAGATTCTTCCCGACCAGGCCGCTGCTGTTCGCGAGCCCGTCCGGGAACTTGTCGCAAGCCGAATTGAGCAAGAGGCGCGGCGTTTCGATCGCATAGCCGGCCACCACCACGTTTTTTGCGCGCTGGTACCGCCACCTGCCGTCGCGGTGATAGTGGATTCCGGCGGCCCGGCCGTCGCTTCCGATCTCGATGCGCCCGACCATCGCGAGGTCGCGAATCTCGGCGCCGGCGCGGATCGCGCGCGGGATCCAGGTGACCAGCGCGCTCTGCTTCGCGTTCGTCGAGCAGCCGAATTTGCAGAACCCGCGATAGACGCAGGGGTGCGCGGCGCCGCGCGGCGCCGATAGCGTCGCGATCGGCGTCATCGCCCAGGCGACGCCGAGCGCCTCGCAGCCGCGCGCCAGCACCTGGCCCGCGGCGTTGATCTCGTGCTGCCGGTACGGGTAGCGCGGCCGCTTCGGCCCCCACGGATAATTGACTGGGCCGGAAATCTTCAGCGCCTCCTCGACCTCGCTGTAGTAGCGCCACATCACCTCGGGATCGACCGGCCAATCGACAGCGTATCCGAGCTTCGAGCGCGCCTTGAAGCGCTCCGGACGGCCCCGCAGCGACACCATCTGAAAATGCACGGTGCTGCCGCCGACGCTCTGCCCGCTATTGTTCGATCCGAGCTGGATCGGGTTGTCGCCGCCGGTGATCCGCTCCCCGAGCCAGAACAGCTTGTCCTGCGATTTTTCGTCCGAGGCGAAATCCTCGAGCGGGCGCCAGAACGGGCCGGCGTCGAACCCGATCACCGAAAACCCGTACTCCGCCAGCTTGCAGGCCAAGGTCCCGCCGCCCGCCCCGGTCCCGACAATCGCGAAATCGACCTCGTCCTCGTCGCGCCAGCAGCGCATCGGCAGCCACCCGCCGCGATGCAGCGGGTCGGGAGCGCGCCCGTCCGTCGCACGCGGCCTATCGCTCATGTTGCTCGATTGCCTCTTCCTCGATGGCCTCCCACGGGTCGCGCCGGTCGGCCTGCATGCGGACATAGCCGCGCGGCGAGGCGGGCCCGCCGAAGCCGATTTCGCTCCACGCCGCCGGGTGCGCGTAATAGACGCCGACCGCTTCGTGCAACAGCACGCTCCTGAAGAACTCCTTTGCCGGCATCCCCCGCCAGGCGTCGCTCAGCGTGTCGCCGTGCTGCACCGAGCGCAGCACCGCGTCCTTCAGATTGTCCGGCAATTCGATAAACCCGCACCGCCAACGGGCGCGAGCCTCCTCGTCGATCCCTCGGATGCCGATCCGCCAGGCGTCGCGCTGCGGCGGCATGGTTTCGTAACGGTAACCGTTGCCCTGGTTTTCATGCAGCCGTTCGTCGATGAACGGAACGATCGGCACCGGGTCGGTCGGCCGGTCGGGCTGCGGGATCAGGCGGCCGCAGATCGCATGCAGCATCTCCCACTCGTCCTCGGTAAAAAACCGCCGCGGCGGCACCTGTTCGAGGCGCTTGCGGACAACCGCCCGGGTCTGGTCGTTCCACGACGGCGTGTCCCATTTATCGAGCACATTGTAGGTTGGGTAGGGGTTGCTAAAGCCCTCGCTCATTCGATTCCCTTATCCCGCCTCCATCAGCCGGACCGCCGCGAGACCGGCGAGCGCGACGCCGGTGAAGGACGGCGGCGCCGGGATCGGCGGCCCATTCAAGATGTTCTGGCTCCAGTTGTAGAAACCGCCCATGTTGCGGCTCACCCCGTAGACATGGAATCCGAAGCCGGCGACGCCCGCCGCAGCGGTCAGCTGCAGCAGCACGCGAGCCGGTTTGCGCAAGCGCGGGAGGAAAGCGGCGGCCGCCAGCACCAGCGCCGCGACCGGCGGCAACGTCACCGGGATAAACATGAAAGGATCGTGAAAGGCGCCCCGGAAATGCAAGAGCGCCGCTTCCGCGGTCGTGGAGAGCATTGAAAACGAGGCTCCGAGACCAACCACCTTTCCGGCGGGCAGCCCGAGCAGCGTTGGCGGCGAGCCATGTTCGGCCTCGGCCACAAGCCGGGCCGCCGCCATCCCGGCAAACCCGGAAATCGCGATCGCTCCCGGTGCGAGCAACGGCGCTCCGTAAAACAGGTTCAGCAAGTTCACGCCGCCATCGCGCTTGGCGACGTTCGCGAGATGAAAGGCGAGCCCGGTGAGGCCAGTGCTCAGAGTCAATCCGGACAGCGCGAGGCGTCCGTTGCTCGACACCTCGGGCCGCAGCGTCATGTGAACGCTGTTGGCCAGCGACAGGGCAGCCGCGCCGGGGGCCACATACATCGCCGGATTGTGGTAGGCCCCGCGGTAATGCTCGAGACCGCTGTCGGCAAGCACGCTTAGCGCAAGCACCGCCGCTGCCCCGCCGAGTTCGCGGGCCGCCTCGACCTGTTCGCGTTCGCGCTCCGGTTCCGGCTCATCGCGGCGCTCTACCACCCGGACGGCGCCGACCGCCGCGACCGCCGTCAGCCCGATCGCCGCGACGACCCATCCGATACGGCGCGCAACCGACGCCTCGCGAGGCATCGGTTGCGTCGGGATGGTCCAGGGGGCGTGGTCCCGAGGTGCCCCTGTCCGCTTTAGACGATAGCCCATAGGGACGCGATCAGCGCTTGCCGGGCATCAGGTCGGCGACCAGCTCCTTGGCCGTCTGCACGATGACCGATCCCTCCTTCGGATCGCCACTCCACAACGTCGAGGTAAATGCCTTGGCGTTCTTCAAACTGATGTGCGGCGGCAACGGCGGGACTTCCGGATCGACCTTGGCCTCGAGCACCACCGGCCGGTCGGCGACCAGCGCGTCTTCCCAGGCCGCCGCGACCCGGTCTGGATTGTCGACAAAGATGCCCTTCAGCCCCAGCTCCTCAGCGTATTGCGAGTAGCGCACGTCGGGAAGCTGCTGCGACGCGTTAAACTTCGGATCGCCCGCTTGCGCCCGCATTTCCCAGGTCACCTGGTTCAGGTCCTCGTTGTTGAGCGCCAGCACGATAAATCGAGGATCGCGCCACTGCTTCCAGTACTTCGCGACGGTGATCAGCGCGTTCATGCCGTTCATCTGCAGCGCGCCGTCCCCGACCAAGGCCAGCACCGGCCGCTCGGGATAGGCGAACTTGGCCGCGATCGCATACGGCATGCCCGGACCCATTGTCGCCAGCGAGCCCGAAACCGAGGCCATCATGCCGCGCCGTATCTTGAGATCGCGTGCAAACCAGTTCGTCCCCGAGCCGGTGTCGCAGGCGATGATGCAGTTCTCCGGCAGGCGCGGTGAGAGCTCCCAGAAGACGCGCTGCGGGTTCAGCGGATTGGCGCTCACCATCGCGCGGTTTTCGAGGGTCTGCCACCACTCCTTAACGTTCTTCTCGATCTGCTGGCGCCAGGAGCGGTCCTTTTTGTGTTCGAGCAGAGGCAGCAGCTTGCGCAACGTCGCGGCGCTGTCGCCGATCAGGTTGACCTCCATCGGATACCGGATGCTGACCATCTTCGGGTCGATGTCGATCTGGACACCGCGCGCCTGGTCCTCTTTCGGCAGGAACTCGATATACGGAAAGCGAGACCCGATCATGAACAGAGTGTCGCAACCGACCATCATCTCATAGCTCGGCCGCGTCCCGAGCAGCCCGATCGAACCGGTCACGAACGGCAGGTCGTCGGGCAGCGCCGCCTTACCCAGCAGCGCCTTCGCAACACCGGCGCCAAGCTTGTCGGCGGCCTCGATCACCTCGTCGGTCGCTTTCAACGCGCCGGCGCCGACCAGAATCGCAACCTTCTTGCCCTCGTTCAGCACGCGCGCCGCGCGTTCGAGACTTGCCTGCGTCGGCAGGATCTCGGGGGCCTCGTAACCGATCCCGGTCCAGATCGCACCGTGCTTTTGCGGCGGTGACTCGACGGCATCCATTTCCTGGATGTCTTTCGGCATGATGATGCAGGTGACGGTGCGCTCGGCCTTCGCAATGCGGACGGCGCGGTCGATCAGCTGTCGCACCTGGGCGGGGGCGGTCGCCATGTGGACGTAGTCGCCGGCGACGTCCTTAAACAGCGAGATCAAATCGACCTCCTGCTGGTAGTGGCCGCCCATCGCGAGACGATCCTGCTGGCCGACAATCGCCAGCACCGGCTGGTGGTCGGTCTTCGCGTCGTAAAGTCCGTTCAGCAGGTGAATCGCGCCGGGCCCGGAGGTCGCGAGACAGACACCAATGTCACCGGTATACTTCGCGTGGGCGCAGGCCATGAACGCCGCGAGTTCTTCATGGCGCGCCTGGACGAATTCCAGCTTGTCCTGCGCCCTGGCAAGCGCTCCGATCAACCCGTTGATACCGTCGCCGGGGTAGCCGAAAATGCGCCGCACGCCCCATTCCGACAGCCGCTTCCAGAAGAAATCGCTAACAGTGTTCGCCATTTTGGTTCCTCATGCCTGAAACAATGGGCTCCAACTCCGGAAACGACGGAAACGGAGCGAAAGCACCATTCTTTAATTTTGTTAAAGCTCGAAGGGGTCGCAATTTTCTTTCTTGCTGATTTCCGCGAACCTTGAGAAAAGCTTGGAAAGCATTGCGCAGGGGCGGCACTGATCAGCGCCGCACCTGACTGAGCCTCGCCCGCTTAGAGTGATGGCTCACGACCGATCGCAACCGGAGCGGTCAGAGCGCTCCGGGCGGCCGGTTAACGGGTCTGTCGGCAGGAGCCGTCGCGGTGACTGTCCTGGCTTGGCGCGCCCGCGACAAGACCGAGATCGAGAACAGGAAGATCAGCACGCCGACGATCCAGTGGTCCCATGCCGCACCGGTAAGCATCGCGAAGCCGAGCACCCAAGGCGCGATGAAGATCCAGATCGACAGCACGATGTTGACGTATTCCTGCCAAAAATCCATCCGGCTGATCGCCGAGATCGCCACCAGGAAGACAATCACGCTCAGCACCCAGGCGTTCCACGCGGCCGCGTGCACGGAGCCCAGAAGGCCGGTTGTCGTCGCTTCCCCCGTGGCAGCAGGCGCGCTCGCGCCGAATTGCAGTACCCACGGGGAAATAAAAAACCAAACCGCGAGGACGGCATTGGCCCAGTCCTGCCAGAAGTTTTCGCGCGCTGGTCGGCGCATTGTCGTGTACGTTGTCGACATCTCACCCTCCGCTGAACGATACGCGATTTCCCGCCGGCGAGTACGACTCGCGTCCCGGCAGGGATCGCGTCCGTGCTGCAATGCGCGGATCGGCCCGCGCGCACCGTCTTTCTTTCGCTAGAACTCCGGTAATTTTCCGGGGGTTCCCGATTAACTCGACGATTTTTGAGAGCGAGGCCGTCCGCCAAGTCAGCCCAGGATAATGTCGGAGGACTCAACCCGTTGCGGCAGCACGGGACACCTTCAACACACGAATTCGCTTCCGCCTCTACTGCGCGGAGCGGCGACAACGTTTCAGATTGAATGGGAGCGCACGCGGATTCCTGTCATCATTACCCCAGATCCCATCGAAAACCTGAGGGCAATGGCGCTATAGACTTGCCGTCGCGCTGACGGCAAACGATCGCCCGCGATGGGCTCCGCCGGCGCGGTCGAAATTTCCGCGTCCTCGCCCGGGTCTTGCGGCGCTAGATGCAGCGGATCGTCCAGGTCGTCATGATGTCGGTCGAATCCGTCACCCGGTCCGTGCCGCCTTTGTTGCTCCGCGTATCGAGCACGCGATAGCCTCTTGGGCATAGCCGGTTGGCAAGGCGCTGATTCGGGACATCGGAGGCCGTTCCCAGTTCAGGCCCTTGTATTTTGAAGGTTCGCTCGTCGACACGGCTCGCGGTCGCCTCGGTGCAGGCCGCCAGCACAAGGACAACAAGAAAGATCGCATAACGCATGCGGCACCAGAACCTATCGACTGTTCGACTGTCGGGCAAGATTAGCCCGGTTCGCGCCGCAGCCAAAGAGCGTGCATTGCCGCATGGCATATAGAGCCGCC
>CAWJZU010000022.1:0-172500 GCA_963847345.1 uncultured Alphaproteobacteria bacterium
CCCAATATTTCAAATGATCGGCAGAGACATAAAAATGTATGGTGTTGCCTGTGCCACGAAAGTACGATACGCCAGTTTTTATTTGTATCGCTATTAATCGACCGGTGGGTCGTCTGTCTCGGACCTCCTCCATTTCGGCATCAATTCCAAACTCAGCAATTGATCGCTCTCAGGGTAGCTCGGACAGGCACGTTCAAAGCTGGCAATTTCCTGACGCAGTAAGACTAAAACCTTTATTCCGTACGTCTCAACTCAAGATTTCCGCCGACTTTTTGTTGATGCATTCACGCACTTTTTTAATTTCTTCGGCGCTAGCGCTTCGAGACCACACCGTGATACTGCTCGGTGCTGGCTGAACCAGTTCTATTAGCATTGCTTCATTATAGCTACACGCGCCGGATCAGGCTTGTTTGCTCCCTCTGGGCCTGCCGCCAAGGAACTGAATAATTCCCCACGTTCAGTAGTGACCTGAGGCGCAGCCTCGGGATTTGCTTTTAAGTATGCACGAATATCATCAGCGAAGTCAGGTATTAAGCCTGCATCGGCAAGAAATCGTAGGTTTTCCCGTACTGTCGGCACCGGACCGTCAACAAATTTCTTGATTAGATCTGTTTGGAGAGTTTGCTTTGCGGTTCTCGCGCCTGCGTACTTTTCGCTGCTTCAGACGCAATATTTGCTCGCATTGTTAGCGTGTTGGAAATAACAGTTGTCATTATACCAATAAATCCTCCAACGATAGCTAGAGTAAGAGGGTTCGTAAATGCCTCTTTCCACGAGGTGTTTCGGCGTTTGTCAACATCAAGACGCTTAAGCCTAATCTCTGCCGCAGTCTTCTGGCGCTCAAAATGAAGTCGTTCTCGTTCAAGGGCAAGCTTTTCTTGCTCTAGATTTAATGCCCCCGCATCCGAGTTTCCAGAACTCGCTCACTGGAAGATGCCCTCAACTGATTTACTAACCCGAGCGGAAAATAGGTACGTTAATTCCGACATTCGCCGGATTGCGGTTGTCTTCGGCCGGGATCGTGCCTTTGATCGCCTTGAGCAACGGCAATTTGCGCTGGCCGCGAGCAAAGCGTGCTCGAAGTTGCCGACTCGAGGGCGCCAAAGCGCTGCATTGCCGTGATTTGGGCACACCGGCACAGACCTCTCCTATAGGCGCCCGCCGCACGATCCGTCCGCAGCTCATGCTAGCGCGGGTGGCGCCCGTAGCCGGGCGATCAGCGACAGGATGTCGGCGAACAACTGTCGGGCACCGCGACTTCGGCCATCTGGAAGGTGACGTAACGGCCATGGCTGACGACCTTCGCGCCGATCTTGACTAGCTTTTCGCGCAGGCTGGTCAGCGACCACCTCTCCACCGTCTTCGGCATCGCCAGCGTGCGCATGAAGTTGCCCAGATTATAGGCCAGCGCATGGAGCTGAAGGCGAACGGCATTGGCGGCGAAGGTGCGGCAGGACAGCCGCGTCCATTTGATCGCGCCCTTTCCTTCCTTGATCCACTGCTCACACGTCCCGCGCCGATTATAGAAGGAGACAATGCCCTCAGCGGACCGCGCCAGGTTGGTGACGATAAATCCGACGCGCGGGTACAACTCGCCTGGATGCCATTCGATCTTGGCTACGACATGGCGCGGCTTGTTCCAGCTCTGCGCCTGATAGCGGAAGCTGGCATAGTAGCGCCGTACCTCGTGCGATGGTCGTCCGACTGGCCGCTTGAGCAAGTATGCCGATCTTATCCTGCAAGACTTGGTTGGCAGGCAGCCGGATCGTGTAGCTGGCACCCTCGGCTTCAAGAAACTCGTATACCTCAGGATTGGCGAAGGCTGCATCGCCTCGGAAATACAGATGCTTCACGATCCCCGGTAACGCGCGATCACTGGCTCCAGCACCGCGCGCCAGCCATCGGCACTGTGCACGTTGCCCGGCCTCAGCGCACACCGTTCGACATCGCCGAACTGGTTGAACACGAATAGCGGGTGGTAGCAGGTGCAGGCGAAATGGCCATTATAGGCGCTGCCTTCCTGTTCGCCATAGGTCGGGCTTTCGCTCGAATCCATATCGAGTATGACGGTCTTCGGCCCTCGCCGCCGGCGCACCTTGTCGATCCACTGGCCGGGTAGATCGGCGAGCGCAGCGAGGTTCTCCGGTCGGCTCAGCCACTTTGTCTCAAAGCGGCCCATCTGGCTGGCCGAAGCGGCAGACCCGCTGATTGCCCGGTCGCCAACTACCCAGCGCATCGCCGGGTCATGACACAGCCGCTCGGCATCATTCACGTCCTCGTAGCCGGCCAGCCGCCCGAACACCGATTGGCGCAGCAACCCGGCCAACCGATGGCGACCGTTCTTGCCGGTGCGCGCGTCGGCCAGCGTCTCGGCAGCCGTATCGGTCAGGCTGCAGCGCGTCATCCAGTTCGCGGTAGGCCAGCAGTCCGGCATCGGAGGTAATCGTAGAGCCGCGAAACTGCAGCATCAGACGACGGTCGAAATCGAGCCTCAGAGCGCCTTTGTTCGCTTCACCCATCGGGTACGCCATCGCAGCTCCGGTCGGCTCTCCCTAAGATGCTGAATTCTTATCCGAAAACCGCCTCCAATGCGCTCAAAATCGCGGTTTCATCCGGCGAATGCGGGTTTACAGAGGGACGATCGGTCACGGGCAGTAGGAGTATGACCCGTAATTGTAGCAGTAATGACCACCGCTGCCGGCGGAAAGGTCACTTTCGGCTGGCTTGCGGCGTTGATGATAGCGAGGCCGACGAGTGCGCTGTTCAGGGCTTCCGCGCGGGCCTGGTCCTCGGCCGCGATGCGCCTTTCCTCATTCAACACGGCTTCTTGCCCTGCGATAGCGCGATCGCGTCCGCGCCGGATCGCTTCGCCCCAAGTGAGCCGATGCTGAAATCAGGCTTATTAGATCATCGTCTGATTCACTCGTTGCGCGGCGGTAGATTGGAGAATTGCGGGCGCTAGCGGCTGGTCCAACTTAGTGATGAACTCGTTCAAGCATGCCCGCATTCTCGGATGAATTGCCTCTATCGACGCGACTTCTGTCGGAGTCTGGGTAGGAGGGATCCGCAATTGCGCCAGAGATGCATTCAACAGATGTTCCGGAGCATGAGCGCGATACGGTGCGGCTTCCGGCGACGCGTAAACCGCCTGAACACAGGTCACGCCAGCCTGCACGGCTTCGCGTTGCTGGCTGGGCTATGCAACCAGCAAGCGACAAGGCAATGGAGAGTACTGCAGCAGAACGCCGCATCCCTGCCCCCTCATGTGCGCGGTTTTCAAAATCTACTGAAGGCAGCAATAGCAGTCTGTAGCGGTTAACAAAAGGATAATAGGTTTGGCCGTCGCTGGCCGGCGATTACGAAGTCTCGCGACCGTCCGCCGCCGACGCCGCGAGCGCCGGGCCGGGGTCGGCGGCGTGGCCGAATTGTAACCGGACCCCGCGAATGTTTTTCGAGCTATGCGTGAGGTACATAGCGCGGTAGTGGGTGTCGCCTTCTTTTGGGCAAGCGCCGCCTCAGCGGGGGAACGAATGGGGGAACAACCAGAACTCCGCTTTGTCACGTACTGAATTCTATGACAGTTTCATGAGTATTCGACGGACGTCCCCTCCGCCACCCGCTGCGATGCCGTTGGAGAATTTCGCGATCGAGATATCGCACGCTATTCTGTGTAGGCGCGCTGCCTGACGTCATCGCCGAGAAAGCTGAAGACCAGCCGCTTGTCCACCGCCTTCAGCAGCGGCAGGTCCTTTCCCCAGACCGCGCGCGCCTAGAGCCGCCGGACCCAGCGCCTTGCCCGACCGCAGTCCGGGATGCGGCGCGGCATTAACAGGGTTTCGCCGAAATACAGATAGATGATGTCGGCTTCGTGCACGGCACGCCACAGCAAGCGCCAGCGGCGGCCTCGCGGGCGATCAACCCGGCGCCACCGCCTCGACCGCCCGCCGCTGTGCGGGCTCGGGTAAAGACCGATGCAGATGGTGTCGTAGCCAAGCCTTCGCTGTGCTGCCGCCAATCCGTTGCGGCAGCCCCGACTTCAGCACCAACAACGCCATCTGCTGTTCGAGTTCAGCAATCCGTTTTTGTGGGGCGGCGCGCCGCCTCACCAGGCGATGGCGTTCTTCACTGCCGCGACGATGCGCTCCTGGGTCGATTCGTCGAGATAGGGGTGCATCGGCAGGCTTAGCACTTCGGCCGACAGCTGCTCCGATACGGGCAAGCCATTGCCGGCTCTCGGATAGTCCCGATAGGCGGTCTGCGTGTGCAGCGGCTTCGGATAATAAACCGCGGTCGGGATGCCGGCCGATTTGAGGCGCGCGGCCACCCCGTCGCGGTCGCACCCGGCCGGCAGCCGCACCGTGTATTGGGCCCAGACGCTGGTCAGCCCGGCCGGCACTTCGGGCACGATGACGAGATCGCCCAGCAATGCGTTATAGCGCGCGGCGACACGGTCCCGGGCGGCGATCTCGTCGGCGAAGATCGCAAGTTTTTCCAGTAGGACCGCGGCCTGCATCGTGTCGAGGCGAGCATTCATGCCGATGCGTACATTGTCGTATTTGTCGCTCCCCTGACCGTGTACGCGCAGGCTGCGCAACACCTCGATCGTGGCGTCGTCATCAAGGAAAACGGCGCCGCCATCGCCATAGCAGCCGAGCGGCTTGGCCGGGAAAAAGCTCGTCGTCGTCAGGTCGCCGATCGTTCCGATCCTGCTGCCCTTGTATTCCGACCCGAAGCTCTGCGCCGCATCGCACAGCACCCACATTTCGTGAGCCGCGGCGATCGCCAGGATCTCGTCATAGTCAGCCGGCAGCCCGAACAGATCGACCGGGATTACCCCGGCCGGTGTCAGACCGAGCCGGCGCGCGGTCGCGATGCCCGCTTCGAGGCTCGCGGGAGCCATATTGAACGTATCGGCGATCACATCGACGAAAATCGGCGTCGCGCCAAACCACGCCACGACTTCGGCGGTCGCGGCAAAGGTGAATGACGGCACCAGGATCGCCTGCCCAGGACCGGCGCCTTTCGCCATCAGCGCCAGCCCCAGCGCGTCGGTGCCGTTGGCGCAGCTCAACGCGTGCTTGGCGCCGCAGAATTCGGCCAGCTGGCGCTCGAGTTCGGCGACCTCGGGTCCGAGAATGAACCGGCCGTGATCGACGACCCGGCGGATCGCTTCGTCCATGCGGCGGCCGATGCGCCGCCGCTGGGCCTTCAGGTCGATGAACTCGATCGGCTCGACCGAAACGGTTGATCCATCCGCCATTACGCAATCTCCTCGATGCGGTCGGGCCCTGCCTCGCGATAGCGCCGGCCGGTACGCGGGCAGACGAGATCAGGGCCAAGCTTCTCGCCGGCGTGGCTCATCCAGCCGATGCGCCGCGCCGGCACCCCGGCCATCAGCGCGAATGCCGGTACGTCCTGCGTGACGACCGCGCCGGCGGCAATGAAGGCGTATTCGCCGATCGTATGGCCGCAAACGATCGTGGAATTGGCGCCGATCGTCGCGCCGCGCTTCACCAGGGTCGGACGGAACTCGTCCTTGCGCTCGACCTCGGCGCGCGGGTTGTTGACGTTGGTGAAGACGCAGGAGGGTCCGCAGAACACGCCGTCCTCCAGCGTCACGCCGTTGTAGATCGATACGTTGTTCTGCACCTTGCAGCCGTCCCCGACTTTCACGTCCGGGCCGACCATCACGTTCTGGCCGAACGAGCAGTCGCGGCCGATGCGCGTGCGCGGCAGAATATGCGCAAAGTGCCAGATGCGCGTTCCCGCGCCGATCTCGCACGGCTCGTCGACGAATGCCGAAGGGTGAATCTGCACCCCCGGGAAGGCGGCCGGAGCTGGGACCGGGGTGCCGCGCGGCGCGGCGGCCTTGAGCGACTCGCTGGCGCGCGTCAGCACGCGCAGCACGCGCAGGCCTTCCTGTCCGTCGGTACGGGGCCGCGCCCCGGTCGCGACGCACTCCAGGAAATGGCGGCACTCGAATTCGAGCGGCTCGCCTTCTTCGAGCTCGATCGGCGTCGCATCGGCGCGCAGCGGCACCGGCATCGTTTCGCGCCAGTCGATGCGGTGCGGATAGACCTGCAGTTTTTCACTCCATGCGAGGCTGTCATCGAATACGGCCATCGCGCGGTCGCCCACCGCGACGAGTTTCTGTTCCTTGAACGGGTGCAGCCAGGAAACAAACACATGCGCCTGCTCGCCGCCGGGAAAGGCGAGATGCGTCGTCGTGACATCGGCGATCGTCCGGTGCAGAAAATAAGCGCCGCTGGCGCTGACTTCGGTCGGCTCCTGCCCGACGAGCGAGAGAATCATCGACAGGTCGTGCGGCGCGAACGACCATAGAATGTCCTCCTCGCGCCGAACCTTCCCGAGGTTGAGCCGGTTCGAATAAAGATATTGCAGCCGGCCCAGCTCGCCTCGGTTTACCAGGTCGCGCAGAGCAATAAACGCCGGGTGGTATTGCAGCAGATGGCCCACCATCAGACATCGATCGCGCTGTTCCGCGAGTTGGCAGAGGCGTTCGGCCTCAACGAGCGTGAGGGCCAGAGGCTTTTCGACAAAGACATGCTTGCCGGCTTCAATCGCGGCGCGCGCCAGAGACGCGTGGTGCGCCGCCGGAGCGGCAATCGCGACCGCGGCAATCGATCGATCATTGAGCACATGGTCCACACTGTGAACCGGCGTTTCGAAGCGCTCCGACAACTTCGCCGCGGCACCTACGTCGGGATCGCTGATGGCGGCCAGCACCCCCAGCTCGGCAAAGTTCCGGACAAGGTTTTTTCCCCAATAGCCACAGCCGATCACAGCAACCGGAACTTGCGGCACCTGACGGTTCATCGCCAACACTCCCCCTCGCCCAACACGTCGGCCCAGGTGACCATGTCTCACCCGAAAGCCTCGTACGAACATTCCATCTGGCACTGATAACGCCCGGGATTCAGGCGGCTCCGACTGGTGCCACCACGGGCTCGGCGCGCAGCCTGCATCCAAAAGCTCGGGCGAACCATGCGATTTAATACGCCGGCTCGGCCGCGTTCGGCTACTGCCGCAACCGACTTGCGAACGTCTTCTTCGGCTTCGGACCGCACCGAGACGACCCACCGCGAGATCATTGGGCAACCTTCTCCTCGCTCGCCACGCTTGGCGGTTGAGGTGCGGGCATCAAGAAAATCCCGAGCAGATCCGGAGCGAGAATTCTACCCGCGGCTAGCCCGCCCGCAGTGGCGCTGGCCAGCAAGGCATCGAACTTCAGCTGCGGCGCGGTTGTATCGGTAACGATGATGCCGTCGAGCCCGCCGGCGCCGGCGGCTAACTGCGCCGCCTCCAGATCAGCGACGATCGGCCGGCCGGCCAAACGCCGTCCCGATTTTTCCTCGTCGATGACGCAAACCACCTCGATCCCCGCCTCACCGGCGCTCAGGATCGCGATCTCAGCCAGATCGCCGGCGCCGTATAGCGCCACTCGGCTCCAGCCATCGGCGGCGCACTGCACCAACAACATCCTGCAGTCGCCACGGGCGCGGCGGAAAAAGTCGAGCGAGGCGGCGAAATAAGAGGCGGTAAGCCGGCTTTTTTCCGAAAAGCCCTGCGGTGTCAGATAATAAGCGTAGCGATTTAACGGCACCCGGGTCGCCTTGACGAAGCCCTTGCGTACGCAGCGCCGCAGGTAGGTGTTCGCCAGGCCGAGCGCGATTCCGAGATGACCGGCCAGCTTTCGCTGCGTGATCGCGCTGTCGCGCTCGATCGAGCTAAGCAGCCGGAGCACGATCTCGGGGTCGCCGCCGTCCCGGTCGGGTTCGCTCACGCTCCGGGTGTCCCCTCCAATCCCCGAGCAAGGCTTACGGCGTTCATTACATGAACGTCAAGCTTCATTATCCGGCAGACGGCACGGAAACGCCAAGTCCGCGAGGCGGACGGTTAAGAAGCGCGCGGCCGCGCCATTGGAATTCAACCCTGGGCGGGCAAATGGCCGATGATTGGCCCAGACTTGCCCAGGTAAATTCGAATCGGGATATGCGTCGGTCAGCCGTAGCCTCGGGTTGACGCGGCCTGACGGTGCGCGAAGATTGTGTTCCGCCCTCGAGGTTGCGGCGGTGTCTCCGGGCTCCCGACTTAAGGCACCAGTACCGCGGCGCCCTGCAAGGCGCCGCTGCGCAGATCGGCCAGCGCGCGGTTGGCTTCAGCGAGAGGATAGGTCTGCGTCGTCGTCATGATGCCGGCGGCCGGGGCGAGGGAGAGAAATTCCTCGGCATCCCGGCGGGTAAGGTTGGCGACCGAGCGAACGACCCGTTCCTCCCACAGCAGGCGGTACGGAAAGGCGGGAATGTCGGTCATGTGGATCCCGCCGCACACGACCGTGCCGCCCTTGCGCGTCGCGGCCAGGGCCGCGGGAACGAGCGCCCCGACCGGCGCGAATATCAGCGCGGCGTCGAGCTTCTCGGGCGGCGTCTCGTCGGACCCGCCAGCCCACGCGGCGCCGAGCCGGAGGGCGAAGAGCTGCGCCGCCGTATCGCCCGGCCGCGTGAATGCGTAGACCTCACGTCCTTGGTAGCGCGCAACCTGCGCCAGGATGTGGGCCGCCGCGCCGAACCCGTAGATCCCGATCCGCCGCGCGTCGCCGGCCAGACGCAACGTGCGGTAGCCGATCAGCCCGGCGCACAGCAGCGGCGCCGCCGCGACATCGCCAAACGCCGGATCGATCGCGAAACAATAGCGCTGGTCGGCGACGGTCAGCTCGGCATACCCGCCGTCGATCTGGTAACCGGTGAAGCGGGCGTTATCGCAGAGGTTTTCCTGCCCGGCGCGACAATACGCGCAGACGCCGCAGGTCCAGCCGAGCCACGGCACACCGACCCGGTCGCCGATCGCAAACCGATCCACCCCCTCCCCTCTCTCGACGACGGTGCCGACGATCTCGTGCCCTGGGATCAGCGGCAATTTCGGGTTCGGCAGCTCGCCGTCGACGACGTGCAGATCGGTGCGGCAGACCGCGCACGCCCGCACCGCGAGCAGCACCTGCCCCGGCGCCGGACGCGGTTCCGGCACCTCCGCTGCAGTAAGCGGGCGGCTCGGGGCGGTCAGCAGTTGCGCGTGCATTGCATCGGTCCGAACTGTGTCGCCGGGCTCTCGACTCTAAAACCTTACGCGAGGCGAATCGACACCGTGCATTGTGCCGAAGGCGCCCGGAAGAACAGCGGCGCGTCAACCGGGCGAACCCAGAGCGGATCTGTTCGCCGTGGACCGATGTGGCCGACGGCCGACTGGAGCCGCCGCCGATTGTACTTGTTCGATACAGGCAAACAGGTTGCGCCGCGCGGCCTCGCGTGGCTGGGGGACTAGGATTTGAACCTAGACTGGCGGAGTCAGAGTTCGCTGTCCTACCGTTAGACGATCCCCCACCGTGTCACACCGGTCGGCAGTCGCGGGCGGCCGTAAGCCGCCAGGATGCGTGCATTCTGTATCACACGCCTTCGAAATTGGGTAGCGCGCTCTAGAGTCAAGCGCCGGAAGCGCCGGCGGCCCCGATCGCTGCAGCGCCGTTGCCCTGCCGAACCAGCGCCCCCACCTTTTCGTAATTCGTCGGACCGGGCCGAACGCGGGTCGCGCCGCGAGTTGCAACGGACGGCACGGGCACGCAGGTGGCGAGCATCGCGGAAGAAATCGGCGGCGAACGCGATAGCCCGGTGGCGGACGACCCGGCGATCAGGCCGCAAATCGCGCTGCTGCCGGGAGCGCATCGCCGGGCCGAAGGCGGGCATCCGTGGGTCTATTCGAACGAGATCGCGATCGACGCCAACGCCAGGGCGTTGCCGCCCGGAACCCTGGTGACATTGCGCCGCTCCGACGAGCGGCCGTTCGGCGTCGCACTGTTCAACCCGCATGCTTTGATCGCCGCGCGGCTGCTCGATCGCGACGCCGGCCGGACGATCGCGACCCGGTTCTTTTCGCGCCGCATCGAGCGGGCGCTGCGGATTCGCGAGCGCCTTTATCCGGCGCCCTATTACCGCCTCGTGCACGCCGAGGCGGACGGGCTGCCGGGCCTCGTCGTCGACCGGTTCGGGTCGGTGCTGGTCGTCCAGACCAACGCCGCCGGCATGGAGTGCCTGCTGCCCCTGGTGGTCGAGGCGCTGGGCGGGCTGCTGTCGCCCGAGGCGATCGTGCTGCGCAACGACAGCCCGGCGCGGAGCCTCGAAGGGCTGCCGCTCTACACCGGGATCGCGCGAGGCGCGATCGACGGGCCGGTAACGCTCGACGAGAACGGCGTCCTGTTTCGGGCCGATCTGGTCGGCGGGCAGAAGACCGGCTGGTTTTACGATCAGCGCGACAATCGCGGCTTTATCGCCGCGCTGGCCGGCGGCGCGCGGGTGCTGGACCTTTATTGCTACGGCGGCGCCTTTGCGGTAGCCGCCGCGATGCGCGGCGCCGAAACGGTGCTCGGCATCGACCGCTCCGAGGCGGCGCTGACCCTCGCCGAGGCATCGGCGGGGCTGAACGGCGTCGGCGAGCGCTGCGCGTTTCGCCGCGGCGACGTGTTCGCCGAGGCCGCCTCGCTTTCCGGGTCCGGCGAGCGGTTCGACATCGTCGTCGCCGACCCGCCGCCGTTCGCGCGCTCGAAGCGCGATGTGCCCGCGGCATTGCGCGGCTATCGCAAGCTGGCGCGCCTCGCCGCGCAACTGACCGCGCCAGGCGGGTTTTTGTTCCTCGCCTCGTGCTCGCACAATGTCGGCGCTGCCGAGTTCGCCGACGCTGTGCGGCGCGGTCTCACCGATGCCGGGCGCAGCGCCCGCATCCTGCGCAATAGCGGCGCCAGCCCCGACCACCCGGTGCATCCGGCCCTGCCCGAGACCGGCTACCTCAAGGCACTGACCCTTGCGCTCGATTAGCAAGCACACCGGCTATTCCGGCGGGTCGGCGTCCGCGTGGCGAAACGGAGAAAATTCGGCGAGCTGCTCGATCTTGTGCTCGACCATGTCCCGTTCGCGGTCGAGAAACGCAGCAACGGCGCGGCGGAAACTCGGGTCGGGGATCCAGTGCGCCGAGTAGGTCGGCACCGGCAGATAGCCGCGCTGCAATTTGTGCGGCCCCTGCGCGCCGGCCTCGACCCGCTTCAGCCCGCGTTCGATCGCGAATTCGATCGCCCGGTAATAGCAGCATTCGAAATGCAGAAAGCGATATTCGCGGTGGGCGCCCCAGTTGCGGCCGTAGATCGTGTCGCGCCCCAGAATATTAAACGCGCCGGCGATGTAATCCTTGCCGCGCCGCGCCATGAACAGCACGACCTTGTCCGGCATTTGCTCGCCGAGCATCGAGAAAAACCGCTTTGTCAGGTAGGATGATCCCCATTTGCGGTCGGTCGTGCCGAGATAGAGCCGGTAGAACGCATCCCACGCGCGCTCGGTCAAATCGGTGCCGGTCAGCAGGTCGATCTCGATGCCGCCGGCCAGCGCCTCGCGGCGCTCCTTCTTGACCGCCTTGCGCTTGCGGGAATTGAGCGCGGCCAGATAGTCGTCGAAATCGCGATAGCCGTCGTTAGTCCAGTGGAATTGCTGACCGATACGCGGCAGGAAACCGGCCTGTTCAAACGCCTCGAAATCGCGCGCTTCCGGGAAATTGACGTGCAATGACGACAGCTTGCGCTGGCGCGCCAGTTCGACCATGCCGGCAACGAGATGCGCGCGCGTTTCGGCCGGCGCGTGCGGCGAGACGAGCAGCCGCGGCCCCGGCACCGGCGTGAACGGCACCGCGCAGAGCAGCTTCGGATAATAGCGTCCGCCGGCCCGTTCGTAAGCGTCGGCCCAGCCCCAGTCGAACACATACTCGCCGTAGGAGTGGCTCTTCAGGTACATCGGCACCGCGCCGACCAGCCGCCCACCGGGCCCGCCGACCGCCAAATGCTGCGGCGCCCAGCCGGCGCGCGCGGTCGCCGAGCCGCTCTCTTCGAGGATGCTCAGGAAAGCGTGCGACACGGTCGGGTTGATGTCGCCGGCGCAGGCATCCCATTCCGCCGCCGGGATGTCTCGGATCGCGCCGTGCACGGTCACGGAAATCGGTTCGGCCCCCTCGTTCACCGCCGCCCTCCGCCCGTTCAGCCGATCTCGAATATTGCCTCGACCTCGACCGCCACGCCGCCCGGCAGCGACGCGACGCCGACCGCCGCGCGCGCGTGGCGTCCCGCATCGCCGAAGATCTCGACCATCAGATCCGACGCGCCGTTGACCACTTGCGGCATATCGGTGAACTCGGGCGTGCAATTGACGAAACCGCGCAGCTGCACGACGCGGCTGACGCGGTCGACATCGCCGCCGCAGGCGGTGCGCAGATGCGTCAGGAGGTTGAGCGCACACAGCCGCGCCGCGTCGCGCCCCTCCGCGATCGTTATCCCGGCGCCGAGCTTGCCGACATGGCGGCGCTCGCCGTTCCACTGGCTGATCTGCCCGGCGATAAATACCAGATCGCCCACGACGGTGAACGGCACGTAGTTGGCCATCGGCGCCGTCGGCTCCGGCAATTCGATCCCGAGCTCCCTGAGGCGCGCCTCGATCCTTCCACTCATCGCCGCTGTCTCCCGCTCTCCTGGCCGGAACGCAAGTGCCGTGCCAAATCTGGCCGGTATCGCCGGGAGCGAGCCCGACGATGACGAAACTGTTCTTACCCGTGAAGGATAGGCGCTGTGCTGCTGCTGTCCAGCGCCCCGCATACCGCCGATCATTCGCTCGGGAGGCACACCCGCCGCCGACCGCCCCGACCTACTCTCCCGGGGCCGGTTTGCCGGTTCCGGCCAACTCGGCGTCGAACTCGGCCTCGCGCTTGGCTCGCGCCTTTTCGACGAGCTTACAGGAGAAGATCGACGCCTCGTAAAGGATGATCAGCGGCACCGCGAGGCTGACCTGGCTGATCACATCGGGCGGCGTGAGAACCGCCGCGACCGCGAACATGGCGACGATCGCATAGCGCCGTTTCGAGGCGAGGCCGGCTGCGGTCACAAGCCCGGCCCGCGCCATCAGCGTCAACAGCACCGGAAGCTGGAACGCCGCGCCGAACGCGAACAGCAGCGTCATGACCAGCGACAGATACTCGTTGACCTTGGGTTCGGCGACGATCGGCAGCGAGCCGTCGATTCTAGGCGTTTCGAAGCTGACGAAGAACCGGAACGCGACCGGGATCACGCCGAAATAAGCCAGCGCCGCGCCGGTCAGGAACAGTATCGGCGTCGCAAACATGTAGGGCATGAAGGCGCGGCGTTCGTTCTTGTACAGACCCGGCGCGACGAATTTCCAGATCTGTATCATGATGATCGGAAACGACAGGCAGATCGCCGCCCAGAACGACACCTTTATGTAGGTGAAAAATGCCTCGGTCAGTCCCGTGAAAATCATCCGCCGGTCAGGCTGCCCGGCGTAGATATTGGCCAGCGGCTGCGCCAGAAAACGATAAATGTATTCGCTGAATTGATAGCAGATCAGGAACGCAACGATGACCGACCCGGCCGCCCACATGAGCCGGTTACGCAGCTCGATCAGATGGTCCATCAACGGCATCCGACCGGATTCGAGTTCGTCCTCCTCGTTGTCGTCAGCCATGCGCGACCTTACACCCTCGACGCGGCGGGCTCATCCGGCTTTTGGCTCGACTGCGCCGGCGTGCTGTCCCCGGCGGCCGGTTCATCGAACCCGATCATCGTGGGCGGGGGGGTCAGAACCGGCAAGCCCTGGGACGTCGCCACGGGCGTGGATCGGGTCTTGCTGAAATAATCCGGTATCGAGGGCAGTTTCAAACTGTCGGCCAGTTCGCCGCTGGGGTCCACCGTGTTCAGGACCTGCCCCTTGACATCGAAGTCGAGCGCCTTTTTCAGCCCCTTGCGCACTTCGTCGAGTTCCGCCTCGCGGATCATCTCCTCGACGCTGCCCTGCAGTTCCCGCGTCATGCTGCGTGCCTTGCGGGCCCAGGTACCGGCGGTGCGTAACGCGCTCGGCAGCTCTTTCGGGCCGATGACAATCAGCGCAACGGCGCCAATCACCAGCATTTCCGACCAACCGAGATCAAAGAACATGGCGGCCCGGGTTGCGGCATCCGCCGTCGCGAAAGACGGCGGTGCGGAACGGAATACAATTCGTCATTAGCCTATACACGCGCGGACAGTCCTAGAAAAGCAGGTAGGCCGGCACGCACCAACATGCCACCATGCCGTCTAGCGCTGCACTAATCCGCCTGCCGCAGAACATGGCGACGCGGGTACAGGCAGCCAATAGCCGCGAATGCCCGCGCGCATCGTGACCTCGCTTCAGCCTCGCGCCTCAGCCGGCCCGCTCCGACCGGCCCGCCGTCAACCCGCCGCCGGCAGTCTGTCTCCGTCGGGCGGCGGGTCCACCTCGAACGCGTTCACGACACCGCACAGCATCGCATAGTAATTCGCGATCGCGGTCAACTCGACGAGCCAGGGTACGCCGTGCCGCTCCAAGAGGCGATCGAACACCGCCTTGTCGGTGCGGTTGGTCCGCATCAGCTGCCGAACATAAGTGATGACATCGGCCTCGTCGGCGGGCAGCGAGGACGGATCCCCCTTGGCCCTGATGAGGTCGATCATCGCCGGCGGAACGTCGGCGCGCTGTGCCGCGGCGACCTGGGCGGCCCAGACATAGGCGCCTTCCCTCTCGCGCACCGCCGCGAGGATCGCGGCAAAGCGCGGGCCCGGTTCGACGATCGTCTCGTCGCGGTTGAACGGCACCATCGGCAGCAATTTGCTCGCCAGTTTCGGGCTGTGCAGCAGCATGCTGAACGGCCCGCGTATCCGGCCGAAGACCCCGAGCACGTCATCGACGACATGCTGATGTTCGGCCGGAACATCATCCTTGCCGGTAATCGGCGGCACTCGCGGCATCGCTCACCTCCCCTCGCCCTGGTCACAGCCCCGGATACGGCTGGCCCCACTTGTCCTGGAACACGACATCCTTCAACGGCCCGCGGCCGAGCCTGCCGAACCGGCCCATCGGCCAGCCGATCGGCAGGATCGCATAGGACTGGACGCCCGGCGGCAGGCCGAAGATCGCGTCGACCTCCTTGCCGTAACCGGTGTGCCTTGTCGTCAGCGTCGTGCCGAGACCGAGCGCGCGGATCGCCAGGCACATGTTCTGCACCGCCCCGTAGATCGACGAACCGGCGGTGCGCCCCGGGTTCTCGCCGGCTTCGAGGCAGGCGACGATCCACACCGGCGCCTCGTGGTAATGATCGGTCAGGTATTCGACCGCGGCATGCTGGCGCTTGTAGCGCTCCGGGTCGGAGCCGGGCGGCGGCGCGCTTGACGCATAGCGCGGCCCGACCGACTCGTCGAACAGGCGCTTATACCAGACCTGCACCTGCTTCTTGATGTCGGGGTCCTTGACGACGAGAAACCGCCATCGCTGCGTATTGCCGCCGGACGGCGCATACTGGCCGGCCTGCAAAATCCGGTTGATCAGCTCGTCGGGCACCGGGTCCGGCTTCAGCCGGCGCATCGCCCGCATCGTGCTCATCGCTTCCCAGAGATTGTCGGTTGGGTTCCGGTTCGGCCCAGTTTCAGCTAATTCCGCCACTCGTGTCCTCCTGGCTCCGCGTCTGGCGAGACTTTAATCCGTAGGATGGGTAGAGCGAAGCGAAACCCATCGCCTTTGCCCGGCAACCGGCGCGCCGCTTTCGGGCGGTCCGCCATCCGAATACAATCGCTTGCATCCAATAAGCCCAAGAGAGCGTCCCGATGTCCGACAAATCCCTGAAAAAGCCGTTTGCCGGCATCCGCATTCTCGACTTCACGCGCTATGTCGCGGGGCCGTTCGGCACCTATCAGCTGGCGCTGCAGGGCGCCGACGTGATCAAAATCGAGCCCAAAGCCGGCGACGACATGCGCCACTCGCAGCTCAGCCGCGAATGGGCCGAAAAGGGCCTCGGCCCGTCCTATCTCGGCATCAACTCGAACAAGCGCAGCCTGACCCTCGACCTGACCAAGCCTCAGGCCGTCGAGATCGTCAAAAAACTCGCCGAACGGGCCGATGTCGTCTGGGAAAATTTCCGGCCCGGCGTGATGGACCGCTTCGGCATCGGCTACGAGGCACTGCGCGCGCTGAACCCGAAGCTGATTTATTGCGCCGTCTCCGGTTTCGGCCAGAACGGCCCGGAGCGCGGCACCGCCGCCTTCGACGGCAAGTTGCAGGCGATGTCCGGCATCATGTCGATCACCGGCCACGAGGACAAAGGCCCGACCCGCGCCGGCTTCGCGCTGTGCGACACGATCGGCGGGATGACGGCGGCCTTCGCCGTCGCGAGCGCGCTGTTCCAGCGCAGCCATACCGGCGAGGGGCAATTCGTCGATGTCGCGATGCTCGACGCGGCGCTGGCGTTTATCGCCCCGCAGATCGCCGAACACACCGTCACCGGCCACCGGCACCGCCAGTTCGGCAATCTCTCCTCGACCGGCAAGGTCACCGGCAACCGCTTCAAGGCCGGCGACGGCGACCTGATGCTCGCCGTGATGACCGAAAAGCAGTTCTCCAGCTTGATGACCGCGCTCGGCCGCCCCGACGCGCTCACCGACCCGCGTTTCGCCGACTGGCCCAGCCGCAGCCGCAACGAGCCGGCCCTGCGCGCGATCATCGAGGAGGCGCTCGCCGCCGACAGCGCGCGCAACTGGGAAAAGCGGTTGACCGCCTCGGACGTGCCGTGCGCCGCGATTTGGCCGATTTCCGAGATCGTCCACCACCCGCAGCTCGCGCACCGCGACGTGATGCAGCAAATCGAGGCGCCCTACGGCGAATTGCGTCTCGCCGGCTCCGGCTTCCGCCTCGCCCACGATAGCGGCGGCATCACCCGCCCCCCACCCCTCCTCGGCGAACACACCGACGAAATCCTCACCGAAGCCGGCTACACGGAAGCCGAAATCGCGGCGTTTCGGCAAGAAGGCGTCGTTTAGGCTATGTACTCAATAAATGGTCCCACAGCCGATTTCGGACTTTCAGCCGCCCCGCCTGAGGTCGCCCGGATCAGCCTCATCAGCTCATTTTCTCTAGGCTACCGCCACGGAACTCGCTCGACCCTTACTTCTGATAACAGAGTGCAAGTTCGCGGATCAGGCAGCGTCAGGGGTGATGACGACAATTGCAGCTGACGAATTCTGCGGGTCGTCGAGCCGATAACTGTGAGCAGCGCTGGCGTCGAAGTGCACCGCATCGCCCTCGCCGAGTACGACGTCCTTTCCGTCGATCGTGACGACTAGCCCGCCGTTGATCACGTAAATGAATTCCGTCCCGGCATGCTGGTGTGGCTCCGAGGGCTTTGCCGAACGGGGGAATTCCGCCAAAAAAATGTCTGACTTCCGATCGCTGGCGGAAAAATCGAGGCTTTCGAAGAAATATGATGGCGCCTCTTCCGACGGGCGATCGGGCAGGCGCAATCGATCCTTCTTTCGAGTGACCGCAACCGAGGGGCGGTCCTCGGTCTCGACGAAAAAGTGTTCAAGGCCGACGCCGAACACCATTGCGATGCGCAGCAGCGTCGGCAGCGTCGGGAACAGGTTTCCCCGCTCGATCTTCGACAACAGCGCAGGCGACAGACCGGTATGCTCCCCGAGCTGCACCAGGCCGAGCTTCTTCTGCACACGGAGCGCGCGCAGTTTCGAACCGATCTCATAGCGGTTTAGGCCCTCGACCAGGGTGTCGGACAGCATCTGTTTTCCCCAGGGTCACGCCAGCAGCGGATATTTTATCACAGAGAGAATCGACAGTCTCCTGGATAAAATATCATTGCATGATAATAGATTTTCACCTACTTCAAAACACGGGCTCGATCCGGAGCCTCGAACGAGGCGGCCCAGTTTGGCCTCCTCGGCAACTCACGAGGAGATTGAACGATGAAATCACCTGTTATGAAGATAGCGGCAGCCGCCTTGGTCGGCATGGCCTTGGCCGCCGGGAGCACGTTCGCGAAAACCGGTGACAAGGACATCGTAGACACCGCCGCGTCGGCCGGTCAGTTCAAGACGCTGGCGACGGCGATCAACGCCGCCGGGCTTTCCCAAACATTGAAAGGCCCTGGTCCGTTCACGGTATTCGCGCCGACCGACGCTGCCTTTGCCAAGCTGCCGGCCGGCACTCTCGAGAATCTGCTAAAGCCGGAGAACAAGGCGCAGCTGACGGCGATCCTGACGTACCATGTCGTGCCTGGCGTCGCGACGGCAGCCGACGTGGTCAAGCTCGACGAAGCCAAGACGGTCAGCGGCAAGATGGTGTCCGTTCACACCTCGGGCGACTCCGTGATGATCAATAACGCCCACGTCGTCACCGCTGACATTGCGGCGTCGAACGGGATCATTCACGTCATCGACAGTGTGCTTGTGCCGCCGGGCAACTGACGATGGGCAGGGCCGGGTCAGCAATTGCCGGCTCGGCCTTTTTTACGAAACCGGCGACCCTCCCGACTTGGACTTTGCGGAGTTCGGACTAACCCCGTCCTGAATGAAATGGAGCGAGCTATGCTGTCCGCTTATCGCGCAATCATGGACCCAAACACGAACCCGCTGCGCGAGATACCGCCTGTGCAGCGCTTCCAGACAATGCTGTATCTCAGCATAATGTGGACGACGATTTTCTGCGCCGCGGCAGGTGTTTGGGTGTGGTATGGAGCGATCATCGTCGTGCACCTGCTTATTGCGGCAGGCTTTCTGACCACCGGCTTGACATTTCATACCGTCGGCCGTGCTGCCAAGCGGCAGCGGTAGGAATCGCGTACAATCGCACGGACGCCTGCACGTTCCGGCTGCGAGCTGGTCTTGGAAGATCGCGTTCGCGTGGGCGCCTTGGGGAATGCGGCCCAGTCAGGCCCCTCGTGCGGCGTGATTCGCCAGTACCTGCGCGATAACGCGCGTGATCCGCCGCCCGGTCGGGATGTGCAAAAATTCGTTGGGGCCGTGCGCGTTGGAATGCGGGCCGAGGACGCCGGTCACGACGAACTGCGCCTCGGGGAATTTTTCGCCGAGCATCGCCATGAACGGGATGCTGCCGCCCTCGCCCATATAGGCCGGCGGCGCGCCGAACGCGCTCTCGCTGGCGCGCGCCAGCGAGGTTTCGAGCCACGGCGCGAGCGCCGGCGCGTTCCATCCGGGCGAGGCCGCCTGCGGCGCGAAGCGGACCCGTGCGCCATACGGCGGGTCTTTTTCGAACAGGTTTTGCAGCATCGTCCCGGCGGCTGCGGCGTCAAGGGTCGGCGGCAGCCGCAGGCTCAGCTTCGCCGTCGTGTACGGCAGCAGCACATTGCCGGCGTCCCCCGGCTTTGGCAGCCCGTCGATGCCGGTCACCGCGAGCTGCGGCCGCCAGGTGCGGTTCAGCACCAGTTCGGTGAGGTCGTCGCCCATCGGCCTGACCCCGGGCGCGAACGGATATTCGGTATACACCGTGTCGCCGAGTGCCAACGCCGCGACGCGCGCCTGTTCGATGCGCTCCGGCGGGATCTGCACATAAAGCTCGGAACGCCGGATCGCACCGTCGCTCTCGTCCTCGAGGCGCGACAGCAGCGTTCGCAGGATGCGGAAGCTCGACGGCACGACCCCGGAGGCGTGGCCCGAATGCACGCCTTCGGTCAGCACCTCGACCGTCAGCGTCCCGGCCGCGATGCCGCGCAGCGAGGTCGTCATCCACAGCTGGTCGTAATTGCCGCAGCCCGAATCGAGGCAGATCACCAGCGAGGGCCGGCCGATCCGGTCGGCCAGATGCTCGATGTAGTGCGGCAGGTCGTAGCTGCCCAATTCCTCGCAGGCCTCGATAACGATGACGCAGCGCGCATGCGGCGCCTGCTGGTCGCGCAATCCGAGCAGCGCCGTCAGCGCCCCGAACATTGCGTAGCCGTCGTCGGCACCGCCGCGGCCATAGAGCTTGTCGCCCTCGATCCGTGGCGTCCACGGCCCGTATCCCTCGGCCCAGCCGACCATCTCCGGCTGCTTGTCGAGATGGCCGTATAGCAGCACCGCATCGGCCTCGCCGCCCGCTCCGGCGCCGCTGGCCGGCACCTCGATCAGCATCAGCGGCGTGCGGCCGGGCAACCGGACGATGTCGAGCGTCGCGCCGGGCAATAATGCGATCCGCTCCCGCGCCCAGCCTTCGAACAGCTTAATGGCATCGTCCATATAGCCGTGCTCGGCCCATTGCGGATCGAACGACGGCGACTTGTTCGGGATCCTGATGTACTCGACCAGCGTCGGAACGACATCGTCGCCCCAGCATTGATCGACCAGCCTGCCGAGCCTGTTCGTATCCAGCATGAGGCGCCCTCTCCGCTTCCGCGCCGGCACTATATCATCGGCCGCCTGCCCGGCGACGCGGTGGAGTGGTCGGCGGCGCGGCCTATTTCAGGCCGAATTGTCCAGAGAACGCGAGCCGCCGCAGTACCGGCCCAACTCGTCGAGCACCGCGACATACAAAGGCCGCTTGAACGGCACGATCAGCTCGGGCAGGCGCTCGGCCGCGACCCATTCCCAGGCGTCGAATTCCGGGTGTCCGTCGGCGGCGATGTCGATGTCGCTGTCCTCGCCGGTGAAGCGCATCGCGAACCATTTCTGTCGCTGGCCGCGCCAGCGCCCGCCCCACGGCCGGCCGGCGAGCTCTTCCGGCAGATCGTAATGCAGCCACCCCCGGGTTTCGCCGAGAATTTCCGCCCTGTCGGTGCCGACCTCCTCGCGCAGCTCGCGCAAAGCCGCCTCTCGCGGGGTTTCGCCGGGATCGATGCCGCCCTGCGGCATCTGCCACGCCGCCAGCCCCGCCGGCATACCGATGCGGCGCCCGACAAACACCAAGCCTTCCCGGTTCACCAGCATGATGCCGACCCCGGGACGGTAGAGCGGCAACTCGCCGTCGGAAAGGCTCACCGCGCGCCGCGGCCCGGCGGAACCCAGCCCCGTATCCGCCCCGCTCAGTTGATCACGCGGCCGTTGAACAGCGAGATGCCGCGCAGCATGTCGACCGCCCGCGCCAACTGGTAATCCTCGGTCGTGCCGATCAGCGACGGATCGACCGACTTTTCCTCGGCCGCATCCTCGTCGTTGTTGGACTTGTTGTCATTCTTGGATTTGTCGTCCGCCTTTCCAGTCTTGTTCAGGGACTTACCGGTTTTGTCGTCCGGCTTGGCGGAAGCTTGCTTGTCGCTGTCCGGCTTCTTCGCGTTCTCGATCTTCGCGGCCTCGACCTGGACGTCGGGATCGATCCCCTTGGCCTGGATCGAGCGGCCCGACGGCGTGTAGTAGCGGGCCGTCGTCAGCCGCATCGCGCCGCGCCCGGCAAGCGGAATGATCGTCTGTACCGACCCCTTGCCGAATGACTTGGTGCCCATGACAACGGCCCGATGGTGGTCCTGCAGCGCGCCGGCGACAATCTCGCTGGCCGAGGCCGAACCGCCGTTGATCAGGATCGCGACCGGCAGCCCGGAGGCAATGTCGCCGGGCCGCGCGTTATAGCGCTGGGCGTCCTCGGAGCGGCGGCCGCGGGTCGATACGATTTCGCCGCGATCGAGAAACGCGTCCGAAACGGCAACCGCCTGGTCCAACAGACCGCCCGGGTTGTTGCGCAGGTCTAGCACGATCCCGGCAAGCTTTTTGCCGGCTTCCTGCTTCAGCTTCTTCATCGCGTTGTTAAGGTTGATGTCGGTCTGCTCGTTGAACGAGGTGATGCGGATATAGCCGATATCCTTGCCCTCGAGATGCGAGCGAACCGACCGGATCTTGATGATCGCGCGGGTCAGCTTGACGTCGAACGGCTCGCGCCCCTCGCGCCGCACGGTCAGCGTGATGTCGCTGTTAACAGGGCCGCGCATCTTCTCGACCGCCTCGGGCAATGTCAGACCCTGCACCTGAGTGCCGTCGAGATGCGTGATCAGATCGCCGGGCTTCAATCCGGCATTCGCGGCCGGCGTATCGTCGATCGGCGACACGACCTTCACGAGGCCATTCTCCATCGAGACCTCGATGCCGAGCCCGCCGAATTCGCCGCGCGTCTGCACCTTCATATCGGTGAAGTTCTTCGCGTTCAGATAATTCGAATGCGGATCGAGCGCGGTCAGCATCCCGTTTATCGCGCCCTCGACCAGCGTGTCGTCCTTGACGTCCTCGGCGTAGTTGGAACGGACGATCTCGAACACATCGCCGAACAGATTGAGCTGCTTGTAGGTGTCGGCTGTATTCGCCTCCGCCGCCTGGGCGCTCAGACCACCGGCGCCCTGACCCAGTGTGACGAGAAGAACCGCCCCGGCAGCCGCCGCGATCAGCCCGACTTGCTTCATTGATTCACCTTCCGCTCCCCGTTTCGCTCGTCGGGCCCGTCCCCGACACTCGCCAGCCACGGTTGGGGATCGACCGGGCTTCCGTCGCGGCGCAGCTCGTAATACAGCAACCCGCCAGGATCGATCTCGTCCAACTCCCGCGCTTGCGCGCCGGAGCGCAGGGTAGGGGTGTCCGGCATCGCGCCCACCGGCTCGCCGGCGAGGACCCAATCACCGAGCTTCGCGTCCACCCGGCCGAGCCCCACCAGCGCCGAATAATACCGGCGATCATGCCGAATGATCAAGACGCGCCCGAGATCGCGGAACGGCCCGGCATAGACGATCTTGCCGTCGAACGGCGCGACGACCGTAGCGCCGGGAGCCCCTTTGAGGCTCAGGCCGTCGTTTGGCGCCGCCGGCGCGCCGGGCTCGCCGCCGGGATGCACAATCGTCCCGGCCACTGGCGGGACGAGCAGCGGCTGCGACGGCGCGGCGCCCTGTTCGGCCACCGGTCGCGGCCCGGCAGATGGCGCGGGTTCCGCCTCCCCGAGACCCGGTTCTTGCGCAAGCGAACGCAGATCGTCCGGCCGGGTCGGGTCGTCGGCCGGTAAGAGCGGCGCCGGCTTTCTGCGGGCCCCACCGGTTCGGCTCCGTTGCGGCTGCTTGCCGCTGCTTTCCGCGGCCGCCTCGACGCGGTTGATCAGATCGGCGACAGTTTTCGCCTCGCGTTCCGCATCGGCGATCCGCAGCGCGGCGTCAATGCCCTGCGGCGGCGCCATCGCACTGAGCAACGCGTTCCGGCGCGCCACCGCGCCCGCCAGGCGTTCGCGCGCGCCCGCGAGCGCCTGCCGCGCCGCCGCTTCCTCGGCCGTCTCGGCGTCGATCCGCTTGCGCAGCGCGTCGAGCCGCGTGATCTCGGCGGTCAGCGCGAGCAGGCGGGCGCGCAGCGCCGGGTCGACTTCCCGCATCAGCGCCGCGGCACGCAGCCGTTCGACCGGCGACGCATCGCCATCAGCGGGGCGTGCCGGGCTGTGAGCGAGATGCAGGATCGCGCCCAGCAGCCGAGCCTGTTCGTCGCGGCTCTCGGCCAGGTCGCGCCAACTCGCGTCGGCGTCGCTGCGGAGCAGGTCGATTTCGTGCCGGATCGCGGCAACTGCACGCTCGGCTTCCTGTGTCCGGCGCGCCGCGTCAATTGCCTCCCGGCGAGAAGCGGCGAGTTGTTTGGCAGGCGCAGCCGCCTCCCCGTCCGCCTCCGACCCACCGGCGCCGCTTTCCGGGATTCCCGCAGCCGAAGCCGGCGCTCGCGCTGGCTGTGCCGCGGTCGCCGCACCGGACAGAGCCAGCGGGACCCACTCGGTTTTCGGCGTCGCCACCGTGTTCGGAAGCTCAGGCAGAGGCGGAAGCACCGCATTCCCGAATGACGTTGCGCCCGGAGCGTCGGACTGCGCCGGCGCGTGAGAAATACTCAGCGCCGCCGTGATTGCAACCGGCAACGCTGCGCCGACGGCGATCCGAGCCGCGCGAAGCATCCGCCGGAAAGCCTCACTCGGCGGCACGCCTTTGATCCGTAACAAGCAGCGAATGCCCAGTCATACCGGCCGGCTTTTCGAGCCCGAGAATGTCGAGCAGGGTCGGCGCGACATCGGCCAGCCGCCCGTGCTCGATGCGCGCCACCGCGCCCGGCGGGTTGGCGACGATGAACGGCACCGGGTTCAGCGTGTGCGCGGTATGCGGCTCGCCGGTTTTGGGATCGCGCATCATCTCGGCGTTGCCGTGATCGGCGGTGATGACCAGCGTGCCGCCGGCCGCCTCGACCGCTTCGGCAAGCCGCCCTAGACACCGATCGACGGTCTCGACCGCCTTGACCGTGGCGTCGATCACCCCGCTATGCCCGACCATGTCGGTGTTCGCGTAGTTCAGCACGATCACATCGAACCGGCCGGAGCGGATCGCCTCGACCACCTTGTCGGTGACCCCCGGGGCCGACATCTCGGGCTGCAGATCGTAGGTCGCGACCTTCGGCGACGGCACCAGGATGCGCTCCTCGCCGGGAAACACGGTCTCGCGGCCGCCGTTGAAAAAGAACGTCACATGCGCGTATTTCTCGGTCTCGGCGATGCGCAGCTGCTTCATGCCGGCGTCGGCGATCACCTCGCCGAACGTGCCGCTCAGGTCATATGGCGGAAACAGCGTCGCGAGAAACCGGTTGAGTTCGGCCGAATATTCGACGAGACCCGCCGCCGCCGCGAATTTGATGATCCTGGCTCGGTCGAAGCCGGCAAATTCCGGATCGAGCATCGCGCCGGCGATCTCGCGGATGCGGTCAGCGCGAAAATTGGCGAACAGTACGCCGTCACCGTCCCGCATGCCGTGCCACTCGCCGATCGCGGTCGGCAGCACGAACTCGTCGGTCTCACCGCGCGCATAGGCCGCTTCGACCGCCTTCACCGGATCAACGGCGTGTTCGCCCTCACCCTCGCTCAGCAACCGGTACGCCTTCGCGACGCGGTCCCAGCGCTTGTCCCGGTCCATCCCGTAATACCGGCCGGCGACGCTCGCGATCCGGATATCGCCATGTTCGGCAATGTCTTCCTGGAACTTCTTAAGGTAGCCGACCGCCGATTTCGGCGGCGTGTCGCGCCCGTCGAGCAGCGCATGCACCGCGACCGGAACCCCGGCATCGCCCAGGATACCGGCGAGCGCCGCGATCTGATTCTGGTGCGAATGCACGCCGCCCGGCGACAACAGCCCGATGACATGCGCCGCGCCGCCGTCGCCTGTACCTTGTCGATGAACTCCGCAAAGCATCGGGAGCTTGGCCAAGCGAACCGTCGGCGATCGCCCGGTCGATCCGCGGCAGGTCCTGCATGACGACGCGGCCGGCGCCGAGATTGGTATGTCCGACCTCGGAATTGCCCATCTGCCCGTCAGGCAGCCCAACATAATGCTCGCTGGCGTTGAGGGTCGCGTGCGGCCAGCGCCGCTTCAGCGCGTCCCAGACCGGCGTCTTGGCGCGCGCGATCGCGTTGTCCGCGCCATTGTCGCGCTCGCCCCAGCCGTCGAGAATGCACAACACGAGAGGGTGCGGGCGGCGTGTCATCGATCGAAGCCTCGACTGGTCGAGCCCGGCTTCTACACCTTTGCCGCAGCGGCGGCAATTCAACCGCTCCCCGATACCGCGTGGGTTTGCCAAGCGGGGCACCGCGCGTGGTTTGAGATGATGTGCCGCTGGCTCCCGGAATGATGGTCTTCCAAATGTTATCAGTAACTTGTGTCACCCTTCCTCAATGCCACCTCAGACTTGCGCCATGCCGGGGAGCGTTCCGAATGGAGCGTCTCGAGGTACGCCCGCCATCGCGACGGAGCCAAAACACCGCCATGCGGCAGCACCTGCGGCGCCGAGCCAGGGGTTGAACGCGCGAACCAATGTTCTTATTTAGTTCTAACCGACAAATCTCTGGCGGCCCCGCAAATTCCGGTAAATCCCTGATATAACGCTTTCGAATCCCTGATATGTCGCACTGCTTCCCTGCACCGGGCCGAGGATTTCCCTGCACATCGCGTTAGCTTTTCATAATTCCCAATGGCTTGTCGGCTGCGTCGCGAAGAAATTCCCTGCCAAACAGGGAAATGGCCAAACTGCCGAGAACGGGCGGCAATCAGACGACTTGGTTGCGCAGCTCGGTTTCGCCGCGCCAGAGCCGGTCGAGATTGTCGCGCAGGATCTCGATCACATTGTCCTCGTAGCGGCGGGTTTCCCCCGCTGTGTGGGGCGTGATCAGCACGTGCCCCATGCCCCATAGCGGCGACGCCGGCGGCAGCGGCTCCTCAACGGTGACGTCGAGCGCCGCCCCGGCGATGCGCCGCGCCGACAGGGCCTCGATCAGCGCCGCCTCGTCCACGACCCGGCCACGCGCGACGTTGACCAGATAGGCGGATTCCTTGATCCGCCCGAGCGCCGCGGCGTCGATCAACCGCTCGGTCTCCGGCGTCAGCGGACAGGTCAGCGCGACGAAATCGGCCTGCGGCAGCAACGAACCGAGGGCGGCCATCGGATGCACCGCATCGGCCGCGCCGGCCCCCAGAGCCGGATCGCGGCGCAGCCCGACGACCTGCATGTCGAATGCCTTGGCGAGCCCGGCAAGACGGCCGCCAATATCGCCTAGACCGATGATCAGCAGCGTCTTGCCGCCCAGCTCGTCCTCGCGCCCGGCGAGATCGCCGATCATGCCGCGCCAGACGCGCCGCGCCTGATTATCGCGCGCCTCCGGCAGACGGCGGCTCATCGCCAGGATCAGCGCCATCGCGTGCTCGGCGACGGCACGGGCGTTGACGCCGCGCGCGCTCGCCAGGCGGATGCCGCGGCGGGCCAGCGCCTCGTGCGGAAACTGGTCGGTGCCGGCGCCAATCGATTGGATGTAGCGCAGCCGGGGGGCCCGTTCGAGAAGCGCGTCGCGCCACAGTCCCGAGATCACCAGCACATCCGCCTCGGCCAGCCGGCCCTCCAACAACTCGGCGTCACGCACGGCAAAACTGCCGATACCGGTCCCGAGCGCTGAAAAGCGTTCGTGCAGCTGATAGGCTACATGGGCAAAACAGATCGTCAGCCGGTCCTTGTCGGGCAGCGCCATGGTCGCGCCTTACCCGCCGCCGCTGCGCGCCTGCATTTGCAACGGCTGGACCGTCGCGACGACAACCGGTCCGCGCAGCGCGGTGAGCCTCGATTGCGCCGGCGCATGTCCTTGCGCTGCCGCCTTTTCGTACCACGCGCGCGCCGCCTCGGGGTCGGCCGCGACTTCAATCCCCTTCAGGTGCATATCGCCGAGCGCGGTCTGCGCCTCCGGTAGCCCCTGCTCGGCCGATTTGCGGTGCCATTCGAACGCCGCCTCCGGGTCGCGCTCGATGCCGTCTCCGCGCAGCAGCATGACCGCGAGGTTGTATTGCGCGGCGCGCTCGCCCTGCTCCGCCGCGCGGCGATACCAGGCGGCTGATGCAGCCGGATCGACCGCTACTCCCTGCCCGGCGCCATACATCACGCCGAGCTGGAATTGCGCCCCGGGGTGGCCGGCCTCGGCCGCCTTGCGAAACCACACCGCAGCCTCGTCGGGCTTGCGTTCGCCCCAATGGCCGGCGAGCAGGTTTCGCGCCACGATCAATTGCGCCGCCAGCACGCCCTGCTCGGCGGCGGCGCGATAGCAGCGGATCGCCTCCTCGTGCTTCGCCGGCGAGGCTCGATCGGCGGCACAGAGATGGCCAAGCTGCAACAAGGCCGGGCCGTAGCCGCGGCCGGAGGCGGAGCGAAGCAACCGTTCCGCTTCAGCGCGATCGGGCGCGACTCCGCTGCCGCTCAGGTAAAGACCGGCGAGCAATGTTTCGGCCTCGCTGTGGCCGGCCGCCGCCGGGCGGCGCAACCATTCCGCGGCCTTGCGATGGTCCTGAGGCACCCCCTCGCCGGTAAAATGCAGCTGCGCGAGGCGGATCTCCGCCTGCACCATCTGCTGCTCCGCGGCACGGACAAACCAGCCGGCGGCAAGCGCCAGATTACGCTCGACCCCGGAGCCGGTCAGTCGACAAATGCCCATGTTGAACTGGGCTGCTGCGTGACCCTGCTCCGCCGCCTTCTCGAACCAGCGGGCGGCGTCGTCGAGCCGCTGCGGAACCCCCTCGCCGCGCGCGTACCTCACCGCCACCGCAAATTGCGCCTCGGGATCGCCGGCATTGGCCGCCGCCCGCCACCATTGCGCCGCTTCAAAGCCATCGCCATACAGTCGTGCCAGCGCGACCATCGACGGCTTGTAACCGGCGAGCGCGGCTTGCCGCAAATGCGTTTCCGCCATGACGCGATTTTCCGCGACGCCGTTCCCATCCAGCAAATGCAGCGCGAGGTGGTGGCGTCCACGCGGATGGCCGCGCTCGGCTGCCTGCTCCAGCAGCGCGGCGGCGCGCGCCGGGTCCGGCGGAACACCCCGGCCGGTGTCGCACATCAGCGCCAGCGCTATCTGAGCATCGCTGTTGCCCTTCGCGGCGGATCGCTCGTACCACTCTGCCGCCGTTTCGGGGCTGGCCGCGACGCCGAGTCCATTTTCGTGAATGACACCGAGACCGAGTTCGGCTCGGGCATGGCCGCGCTCGGCCGCGAGCGCATACCACCGCCGCGCCTCGGCGAAGTCGCGATCAACGCCGATGCCGCTCGCGTACAAAAACCCGAGCTGCGCCTGGGCCTCGACTAAGCCCTGTTCCGCCGCCTCTCGACACCAGTGGAAGGCTTCCGCAGGCTGCGCTTCGACCGTAAAGCCGTTCGGGAAAATCAGGTCGCGATTTCGCTCGGCGAGATCCTCGCGAATTGCCGCCGCGGCATCATACCACCGCGCGATTGCGAAGTTTTTGCCGCCCTGCAGATAGGCAAGGCTCAGCTGGTGTTGTGCCTCTCCATGCCCCTGCTCGGCCGCGCGCCGCAGCCAGACCACACCGTCGCTGAGGCTGGCGACAAGCCCTTCGCCTCGCAGATACATGAGGCCCAGCCGATAAGCGCCTTCCGCGTCGCCGGAAACGGCCGCCCGCCGGAAGAACCGGAAGGCCTTCGCGACGTCGCCCGCGGCGCCGGCGGCCAACCCCCGACGCACGGCCCGGCTCGGCCCACGCGGCCGGGTCGCGCCGACTTTATGGTTCACGCATCGCCTCGCTGAAGTGCCGTACGGCGCCGCTGACCAGATACGTCAAGATCGACCTCGTGCCGATATGCACATCAGCCGTCAGCGTCATGCCGGGAATGAGACGGAACCCGGCCGGAACGTCGCGCAGATTCGTGTCGGTCAGCGCGACGCGCGCCTTGTAGTAGGGCTCCGTGGTCGGCTGGCTGGTTCGCTCATCGACCATGAAGGCTCCTTCGCTGATCCAGCTGATTGTCCCCTTCACCATGCCGTGCTCGACAAAGTCGAAGGCGTCGAGCTTTATTTTGACCGGATCGCCGGGGCGGATGAACCCGATATCGCGCGGCGCTATGCGTACTTCGGCCTCGACCGGGGAGTTCAGCGGAGCCAGATACATCAGCGGCTCGGCATCTTTCAGCACCGAGCCGACCGACAGCTTCGCCATCCGCAGCACGACCGAGTCGTCGCTCGCTGCCAGACGCACGAGGTCTTTCTTGCGCAGCGCCTTTTCGAGCTGCTGGCGCGCGGTGTCGCGCTGGTTACGCGCGGTAACGAGCTCCTGCGAAGTATCGGCAAGCCATTTCTGGGCGAAGGTGTCGCGGGTCGCCACCGCCGCATCGAGTTGATGCTCGGTCTCGAGCAGGCTGTTGTGATTGAATTCAAGATTGCGCAGCAACTCGGTCTTCTGGTCGGTCGCCGCAAGCAGGTTGAGGCGGCTGCCGACTTGCGCCGCGGCCAACGTCGCCCGCATCTGTTCGACCTCCTTGGCGAGCTCCATGCGGTCGGCGTAGCGCGTCTCGTTGTCCTTCAGCTTGGCGAGCGTCGCCCGGTATTGCGCAATCTGCGAATTATACGCGCGCATCTGCTCGTCGTATTGCGATTTGCGCTGTGCGAATAGCGCCTCCTGCATTTGACCGTAACGCGCGGCCGCAGCGTCGGACGCAATCGGCGGAGTGTATGTCTGTCGCGCCAGCTCGGCTTCGGCGCGGCCGATCTGCGCATCGTAATTCGCGACCTGCAGCCGCAGCGCGTCGGCATCGGCGGAGGCGAAGGTGGGATCGAGCGTCGCCAGCACGTCCCCGGCCTTGACCCGATCGCCGACCCGCACATTGATGGTCTTGATCAGCGCCGGGTCGAGCGATTGCAGCACCTCGGTCGGCGTTGTGCTGACGATTTCGCCCCCGACGCTCTCGATGACGCGGTCGAGCCGGGTAATCGCCGCCAGCACGACGAGGGCAACGACCAGCGCCGCCGCCACGAGCGTCGTAGCGCGGATACCGGTCGGCTCGGGCGCCTCGAGGATCTCCGCCGTCTCCGATTGAAAAAGGCGGACGACCGTGTCGGGCGCCGCTTTACTCGGCGGCTTTGGGGCGGAGCGGAATGATCTCATTCGATACGGCCTTCGGGGTGAGGTGGCGGTGCTGCAAATGCCACAGACCGGCATAGATGTCGCAGCGTTCGAGCAGCTCCTGATGCGTGCCGCTGGCGTACACGGCGCCGCCCTCGAGCACGAGAATCCGGTCCGCGTGCACGAGCGACGAGAGGCGGTGCGAGATCACGATCAGCGTGCGGCCTTGGGCGATCCGTTTCAGGTTGGCATTGACGATGGCCTCGCTCTCCGCATCGAGCGCGCTGGTCGCCTCATCCAGCATCAGAATGCGCGGATCCCCCATCAAAGCGCGGGCGATGGCCAGCCGCTGGCGCTGACCGCCCGACAGATTGGTCGACCCCTCCTGGATGAAAGTCTCGTACCCGGCGGGAAGACGTTCAATAAACTCCTCGGCGCCGGCGAGCCGCGCCGCCCGGACGATCTCTTCGAATCTGGCGTAGGGTTTGGCGGCCGCGATCGTCTCGCGGATCGTTCCGCGGAACAGGAAATTTTCCTGCAGAACGACGCCGATACTGGAGCGCAGGTGATCGATATCGTATTCGCGCAGATCATTGCCATCAATCTTTATCAGACCGTTATACTCGCTGTGCAGCCCTTGCAGCAGCCGGGTCACGGTCGTCTTCCCCGACCCGCTGCGCCCGACGATCCCGAACACGGTGCCCTCTTCTATTTCGAACGACACCCGATCAAGCGCCGGCGACACGGCTCCCGGATAGCGGAACGTTACATCGCTGAACGCGATCCGGCCGGCGATCGGGGTGCGGATGCCCTGCCCCGAGCGGCCGGCCTCGGGCGGCCGGTTGATGATCGCGGCGCACTTTGCGATTGCCCGACGCGCCTCATCGATCTGCACGATCGATTGCGCCGCCTGCAAAATCGGCTTGGCGACTCGCTGGGACATCAGCATGAACGCGAAGATCGCGCCGACATAGACCGGGTCCTTGGTGGTGATCGCCAGATACACCGCGACCGCGACGATGCCGGCCTGCATCGCCATTTCGAGCGGGTGCATCAGGGTTTGGATCCAGTTCGTCGTCAGCCCCTCGTCGAACCGGCGCTCGGCCACTTTCGCGAGCCGCACATCGAATTGGTGCCGCTGCTGCGGGTCCAGCGCCAACGATTTGATCGTCCGCATCCCGTGCACCGCCTCGACCAGGATTGTGCCCCGGTCCACTTCGGCCTGCATTGCCGCCCCGACCTTGCGCCGGACGGCCGGCAGGCGGACGACTACGAGCAGGCACATCAGCAGACAAAGGGTCAGCACGACCGCCGTCATGATCGTGCTGATCAGGAACATAATTGGCAGAAATACGACGAGGACGAACGCGTCGAGCGCGGTCCCGAACAGCTGGTTCGTCAAGAACGCGCGCACTTTGTAAATCTCGTACATGTCATGCACGATCTCGCCGGTCGGCGTGCGCTCAAAAAAGTCGATCGGCAGGTTCAGTAGCCGATCGAACATATGGCTCCAGATCTTGACATCGGCCCGCGTGGTCAAGAATAGCGCCATGTGGCGGCGGAGATGGCCGAACGCGGTGTCGAACACGACCAGCACCGCGAAAGCGATGCAAAGCGTGGTGAAGGTGTTGAGGCTGCCATAGTGCATGACCCGGTCGATCATGATGCGCCAGAACGCGATCGGTGCGAGCGCCAGGACGCTGAGCAAAATCGCGCAGATCGCAAGATCGCGGGTCATCCGTCGATCGCGCAGCAGCTGGCCGATGATCCAGCCCATGCCGAACGGACGGTCGTCGTCGCGCAGGCGATAGTCGCGCTTGACCAGCACGATTTCGCCGTCCCAGGCAGCGCTGAAGCGCGCCTCGTCGAGCGTCAGCGGCGCGTCCTGGTCCCCGGCCGGGTCGAGCAGGACGACCGTGTCAGGCTGACCGGCACGTCCGGGCCGAGCGCCGAGGAGGACCATCGCCGAGCCGTTCCGGAGGATCACGATGGCTGGCAGCGCCGTTCCCATCTTGAACAGATCCTGCCAGCGCAGGCGCACCGAACGGCTGCGCATTCCCGCCTTCCGAGCGATGCGCAGCATCTGCGGGACCGTGATTTCCGGCGATTTCAATTGATGGTCACGCAGGACCTGCTCGCGCGACAGGTGCACCCCGCGATGCCGCGCCGCGACGATAAAGGCGTCGAGCAACGGGGCGGTTCCGTCGTTGCCGCCGTCGAGCGGGTGGACGACGGTCGTTTGTTCACTCAGGGCCAAGCTCACGGCAGCACCAACCACACTTGCTTAATCCGGATAACTCGATTGAGCCTGGCGGCGGGCCAGGAAGTAAATTTTGATACGATCGCCGCCGCGCGATCCGCGCCGAATCCCTATCATCCAACTCGCGCTCGATGCCGGTCCACGCACGCTATTGCAGTCGGCACGCACAGATTCGTCCGGCAACGAAATGGACACATGGCGCCATAATGCCACGACGGAAGTCCGTCGTCGCCCAACCCTATACCGAAAGCCCCTTCGCACTCCGATTTTTCTACCGAATCCACGTTACAACAAGGTTAACGGCGCGCTTATCATTCGAACGGCGCTCACCGTCGGCGCGGACTGGCCTCACTGGCGAGCGGCGACGTGATGTCCGCGAACGAGACCGCGAGCGAAGTCCGGACGTCAAGCACGGTCGGCACGCGGGCGCCGAGCGCTTCCTGAAGCGCCGGGCCGAGCGCCGCCGGGTCCTCGACCCGCTGGCCGCGACAGCCCATGGCGCGGGCGATCGCCGCGTGATCGAAATCGTTGAATTCAGCAGCAAACGGCCCGGAACCGTGCAGCACCCAGCCGAGCGCACGGTTGTTGAACACCACAACCACGATCGGGATATCGTGCTCGAGCGCCGTCATCAGTCCGTTCATCGTCATCGCGAACCCGCCATCGCCGCAGACCGCGACAACCGGACGGTTGGGATGCACGAGCTTGGCCGCCAGCGCCGCCGGGATGGCGAACCCCATCGGACCCGAGCCGGCCGCCTGCAGGAACCCGCCGGGCGCCTTCGTTTGATAGAAATGCGTCATCAGAATGCGGTTTTCGCCGGCATCGCAGGTCACGATCCCGTTCTCCGGCAGGTTGCGCATCAGCTCGCCGATGACCCGCTGCGGCAAGATGGGCTTGTCGTCCGCGTCGTATTCCGGGGCATCGAAAAAGCCCTGCGCCTCGCGGTGCTGCGCGACCCGCTGCTGTGCCGCCTCGCCCCGTCCATCCGCGCTAGGGCGCACCGCAGCACAGAGCTGGCCCAGGATCTGCGCGGCGTCGCCGAGCACGACGGTTTCGGCCGGGTAATTCCACGAGGCATGCCGCGGTTCGATGTCGATCTGCACAAAAACCTGCCGCGTCGGGTCGAGCAGCTTGGTGTTCTCCCAGGCGGTATCGCTCGGGCTGAGCTTCGAGCCGACGACGAGGACCAGATCGGCCTCGCCAACGCAGGCATTCGCCGCGGGCGTGCCGAACGTGCCGAACACGCCCAACGCCAGCGGATGCGTCTCGGCGAAGCAGCCCTTTCCGGCAGCCGTTGTCGCGACAGGCATCCCCGCGGCTTCGGCAAGCTCGCGCAGCTGGTCGTAAGCCTGCGCGATGCGCACCCCGTTGCCGGCCAGGATGACCGGGCGCTCGGCGGCGAGAACGCGCTCGGCGGCCGCCGCGACCTGCGCCAGGTCGGCCGGCGGCGGGGCCGGTGGCAGATAGTAGCGGGTCGGGTACAGCACCGGCTGGGAATCGGGCGCCACCGACCCGGCCAGCGCGTCGTGGCCAAACAGCACGGCGACCGGACCAGGCTGCCCCGCCATCGCGTGCTTGATCGCGAGCTGCGTCGCCTGTACGGCGGCGATCGGCTCCTGCGCCTGCATTACCTGCTTGGTGACGCCGCCAAACGCGCGCCGCGCGTCCCAGCTGCCGTAATCTCCGGTCGCCTGTTGATACGGCGCGTGCAGCGTAAAGCGCGGCGCGTCGCTGAAATCAGTCAAGAGCAGCATCGGCGACCCGGACAGGAACGCTTCGAGCGTGCCGATCAGCCCGTTGCCGAGCACCCAGGGCCCCTGCCCGATCATGACGCCGGGCCGCCGCGTCAGCCGGCCGTAAACCTCGGCCATCACGCCGGCCAGCGATTCCTCGCGCACCGTGACCATGCGCACCTGGTTCTGGACCTGCGCGAGGCCCTGGACGATGCGCCCGGTATGGCCGCCGGAAATGCCGAAGACGTACTCGATCCCGGCTTCCGCGAGCACGCGCGCCACCAGCACTCGGGCCGGAACCTCCTCGCTCAGCATCCGCTCGATGGTCATTGGCCCCCTCCCCTGTCTACCGCGCGGGCGTGCCCTCGCCGGAGCGGGAGTACAACCTGCTCGCCGCCCCCCGTCAACCGGTCACGCCGCAAGCTGTTTTCGCATGCGCCGGGAGTGCCCGCCGGGCCAATCGAGCCGAAAACGAGCCGAGAAGCGCAGGTCGGGACCATGCTACGCTAGCCGTGCGACTTACGGGAGTTACTGCCGATGCCAACCGTACGACCCTTCATCCCCGGCGGATACCGCTTCCTGACGCACGCCTTTCAGTATTCCGGCGGGGTCGCGGCCGAGCCCGGCTTTCGGATCGAGCGCGCCCGTTTCGCGCGGCCGGTGCCGCTCGCCGAGGGCTTCGACGCGATCGAGGCGCACCTCAACCGGCTTGGCCGGCCGCCGTTCGCCTTCTGCGCCTGCGAATTGCGCTCGCCGGCGCAGTTCACCGACGCCGGGTTCGTCGCGTTCAACCGGCATTATGTGCAGCGGCTGGAGAGGTGGGGCATCTTCCGCGACGAGGTAAATCCAGTGGCGCGCTCGAATGTCTGCCCCGAGATCGAGCCGCCCGCGACGCCGTCGTTCCACGCCTTCAGCTACACCGTGCCGAGTAATGGCGATGCGGCCCCGAGCTTTGTCTGCGCGGGCAGCGGCGAGGCGCACTACGGCGGCGGGAGCTACACCGTAATCCGCCTTGGCGACCAATCGCCGGACGGCATGCGGGAGAAGGCACACTTCGTCCACGCCGAGATGGAGCGCCGCATGACGGCGCTCGGGTTCGGTTGGGCCGACGTCACCGCGACGCAGGTCTATACGGTCTACGACATCCACCCATTTCTCGCCGATGAGATCGTCCGGCGAGGCGCGGCCGGGGCCGGCCTGACCTGGCACTACGCGCGCCCGCCGGTGCAGGGTCTCGATTACGAGATGGATGTTCGCGGCCTCGCGCGTGAGCTGGTGGTCGGCTGAGTGCTCGTAACGCGCCGCAGCCGCCAGACCCCGAGCAGACCGCCCGCTGACAGCAGCGCCATGAACAGATAGGCCTGCCCGCCAAATGCTGAGTAGAGCGCGCCGGCGGCCAGCATCACGAGGCCGCTGCCGAGCCCGGCGGATAACGCCGCATACAGCGACTGCGCACTGGCCGCGGCGCCCGGCGGCACGCTGCGCGCCAGCATGTACATCGCGCCGAGGTGGCTGGCCCCGAAGGTCAGCGCATGCAGCGGTTGCAACAGCGCTGCCGCGAGGAGGCCGGGCATCAGGCCCATGAGGCTCCACCGGACAACTCCCCCGATGCCGCCGAGCGCGAGCAGCCCGAGCGGGCCGACCCGCGCGACAATCGGCGCGCCGAACCAGAACAGCGCGATCTCCGCTATGACGCCCTCGGCCCACAGAACGCCAATGACCATGTCCGAGATTCCGAGTCCTCGCCAATACAGCGTTCCAAACCCGTAATAGAGCTGATGACTGGCCTGCAGCGCCGACGCGCTGACGACCAGCAGCCAGAAGCGCGGGTCGGATAGAAGCTGCCGGATCGCGTTCCAGCGCGAAGCACCCGCGCCCATCGTCCCGGCGGTCACGCCTCGTACGGCCGCGCTCGACGGCATCGCCAGGCAGGTGCCGATCAGAATTGATGACGCGACAAGCACCAGCGTGAGGACCCGGTTGTCCGGGCCGCTCGCGACCGCAGGGATGATCGCGAGCACCGCACCGCCGCCGACCGATGCGACAACGAAACTCAACGATCCCCACACCCGGATGCGGCCGTAATCGAGCCCGCGCTCGCGCACCGCCGCCAGCGTCACCGCGTCGCCGAGCGGCAGAAGCGCCGATTGCGCCACCCCGGCCATTAGGTTGAGCGCCAGCAACAGCCCCCATCCGCGCACCGGCCACAAGGCGGCGTAGGCGATGCAGGCAATGCCGGCCAGCGTCGCCATTACGACGCGGCGGTGTCCGATCCGGTCGGCCAGCGCCCCGATCAACGGCGTCGCGACAACCTTGGCCCAGATTGCCGCGGCGAAAACCAACGCGATCTGCCGCGCGTCGAGACCGTGTCCGGCGAGCCACACCGGCCAGAACGGCGTCTGCACGCCGACTACAAGAAACGCCGCCGCGCTGAACGCCGCCAGCCGGGCGGCGGGCCGCCCGTCGGGTCGCTGCCGCCAGAATCGCGTCATCCGCTGCCCTCGACGCTGCTTCGGTCCGTGCTTATGTCGCGGGCGTGCTGCTGGATATGACCGATCTGAGCGCGCTGATATCGGTGGTCATTATCGATATCGTGCTCGCCGGCGACAACGCGATCGTAGTCGGGATGGCGGCGGCAGGATTGCCGGCGCGGCAGCGCCACCGCGTCATCCTCGCCGGAATCGCGGCGGCGACCGTGCTGCGCATCCTGTTCGCCGGGCTGACGATGCACCTGCTCGAGATCATCGGCCTGACGCTGGCCGGCGGCATCCTGCTGCTCTGGGTGTCGTGGAAGATGTATCGCGAAATCCGCGGCGGAAACGCGGCCGCGACGGAGGCGCCGGCGCTGGCCGCGGCGCCCTGCTCCGGGCTGAAACCGGCGCCCTCGACGCCGGACGCGCCGGCAGCGCCGGATGAAGTCGATCCGCCCGCGCCCCGCCGCAAGACGACCGGCCAGGCGATGCTGCAGGTCGTCATCGCCGACGTGTCGATGTCGCTCGATAACGTACTGGCGGTGGCCGGGGTCGCGCACCAGTCGGCGGCCTGGATCCTCGTGGTCGGTCTGGTGCTGTCCGTCGCGCTGATGGGCATCGCGTCAAACTTCGTCGCGCGTCTGCTGAACCGCTATCCGTGGATTTCCTGGGTCGGGCTCGGCATCATCACCTTTGTCGCACTGCGCATGATCTGGGACGGCTCGGAACAGATCATCGAGCAGACCGCGGCGCTCGGCGGCGGCCCCTGAGGGGCGCACTTCGAGGTGAACGGGCGGCTTGCCACGGCGGGTCCGACATTGTGTTATCACCGGCTCACCTCGCGAGGGAGACCGGCATGACCGTCTCAATGACAGCAGACCCCGCGGTCGTGCGCGCCAGGATCACCGGCGCGAGCGCCTGGCGGCGCGACGATTTGCACAAGGACAACTACCTGATCCCGCTGAGCGGCGCGTGCCTCGACGAGATTCGACGAATCGCCGACGAATTGCGGAAATTCCCGCTGCCGACAATCGTGCGTCGCCCGGACGATTTCGAGATGCCGGCCTGCCGCGCCGCGATGGCCGAAGCGGCCCGGATCCTGCGGCGCGGCGTACGCTTCGCGATCGTCGATAGGCTGCCGCTCGATGAGATCGGCGCCGAGGCGGCGATCGCGGTCTATTGGCTATTGGCCTCGATGGTGGCGCGGCCGGTCGCGCAAAGCCTCAACGGCAAGCTGATCTACGATGTCATCGATACCGGCCAACAGGCCCTGCCCGGCTCCGGTGTGCGACCCGACCAAACCAATATCGAGCTGAAATTCCACACCGACAACTCCTACAATGCGACGCCGCCCGAGTATCTGGGGCTGCTCTGTCTGCGCACGGCGCAGCGGGGCGGCCATAGCCGTGTCGCGAGCTTTCACACGCTGCACAACATCCTGCTGGCGCATCACCCGGAGGTGCTGCCGCGGCTCTATCGGCCGTTCTGGTTCGACCGGCAGCGCGAATTCCATCCCGGCGAGCCGCCGGTGTTCTCGGCCCCTGTCTTTACCGCCGACGGCGATGGCGACAAGGTGCAGGCCCGCTTCAGCGCGCACCAGATCCGCGGCGGCTATGCGTTGCGCGGCGAGCCGATCGACAACGAGGGCGCCGCCGCGCTCGCCGCGCTGCTCGACCTGTTCGAGGATCAGGACCTGCCGGCCGAATTCGACCTGCAACCGGGACAGATGCAGTTCGTCGATAATCGCGTGCTGGGGCACGCCCGCACCGAGTTCGAGGATTTCGCCGAGCCCGAGCGCCGCCGCCATCTGGTACGATTGTGGCTGCGCGACCACGGACGCCGCGCCTACCCGGGCTGAAGACCGCACGATGCGCGACGGGGCTCTGGATGCACGCCGCGCCCGGCTGGCCAGGATCGACCGCGAGCTTGCCCGGCTGCGGTATCGGCACGACATTGCGATGTCGTCTTTCCGGTTCGAGGAGGCGACCGCGCTGGGACCGGCGATAGCCGCGCTCGAGAAGGAACGACAGCAACTCGCCGCCGCGCTCCCGGGCATCGAGCCGCCGACCGGCGTCGCTCCGGTTCTCGCGCGTCCCCGCCGGCGCCGATAGCCGGCGTTGATGATCACAGCAGGCGCTCGGCGGCGCGGCGCAATTCGCCGCGGAACGCCGGGTCGGCGATCGCGATCATCGCTTCGGCGCGCTCGGCCAGCGTGCGGCCTTTCAATTCGGCGATGCCGTGCTCGGTGACGACGCAATCGGCATCAGCACGCGGCGTTGTCACGACCCCGTCCGGCAGCCGGGCGACGATGCGCGAATAGTGCCGGTCGCGGCTTGTCGCGGGTAGAGCGATAATCGAGCGGCCCGCGGGCGCGCGATTGGCGGCGCGCACGAAATCCATCTGACCGCCGGTCAGGCCGATATTACGCCCCTGCGCGGTCTCGGCGTTGACCTGCCCGGTCAGATCGACTTCGAGCGCCGAATTGATCGCGACAAAGCGCCGGAAATTGCCAAGCACGAGCGCGTCGTGCGTGTAGCGCGGCGAGCGTATCCGGATCAGCTCGTTGAGGTTCGCGAAATCATAAAGCCTGCGGGTGCCCATCAGCATCAGCGTTACCGTGACTCCGGGGTCGATTTCCTTGTGACGGTTATCGACAACCCCGGCTGTCATCAGATCGGCAACGCCGTCGCCGATCGCACCGGAATGGATGCCGAGACCGCGCTTGTCGCCGAGCGACGCCGTAACCGCCTCGGGGATCAGCCCGATGCCAAGCTCGATTGTCGCGCGATCCGGGACGAGGCGCGCCACGTTAACGGCGATCGCGCGTTCGACGGCTCCGATCGCCCGCGCCGGAAGTTCCAGGATGGGGTGCTCGGCCGGGACAAGAATGTCGATCAGGTCCGGCTCGATCAGCGTATCGCCGTTCGTCCACGGCAGCACCGGGTTGAGCTGCGCGATTACCAGCCGCGCCCCCTCCATCATCTCACGCAGGTATTCGATGCCGAGCCCGGCATTGTATCGGCCGTCCCCGTCCGGGCCGGTCACCTGCAGCAGCACGATTTCGATCCGCGGCCGTCCCGCCGCGATCAGGTCGGCCAGGTTCGAGACGTTGGCGGGGATCACGTTCGCGGCGTTGTCGGCGAAGAACCGCCTGCCGGCACCGGCGCCGCCGCACGCGGTCACAACGACGTCCGGCAGGCCGGCCGGGAAATCGGATGAGAAGGTCAGCGCGAAGAAGACGCGGAACGGCGGGAACGCGGGGCGCCTGCTCCCCGAGCATGCGGGTCAGCAACACCGGCTCGGCGGTCGCCTGCGCCCAGCCGACCGTCTCACCGGGGCGGATCAGCGCTGCAAAATCGAGCTTGTCGGGCGCGATCGTTTTCGGTGTTTTCATGCCACTCCGAAGCTCCGAGCGGCCCGATCCACTGCCGCCTTCCGGCGCTGCAGCGGTTTGCATTCCGGGGCACGACTGGCTGCTTTTTTCCCTGTTCCGGCCACGGTTTGCTGTTTCTGCAGGGAATCTGCAGCAAACGCGCCGTCGTACCCCTTGCATCGCACGGGTTTCGCGGTAACGACAGGTGAATTTAACAGCAAAAGAACAGCAAACGCCTTCCCGCTCTCGCTCCGACCCATCCGGGACCCGATTATCGGATACTCCCGAAATATGGCGGATTTTGCGTCTTCGTCGTCCGATGGCGGCGTGTCGCGTCCGGTCGAAGTGACGACCGTAAGGATTTCGCCAACTCGGAGCTATCCGAGGCGCAGCGCACCAAAGCTGACACGGATCATCATGCGGAGGCCTGCCAGCATTTGAGCAGTGGCGCGGCGCTGCCCGTGACCGGGTCGGAAGCGGGCAGCGGCACGGTTGCAATCTTGGCGGCGGCGCGGTCGTGTTTCGCGCGTTCGTGCTGGGCCGGCTCGGCGCGGCACATGTCCGGGTCCTGCCCGCGCGGATAGGAACCGATTACCAAGAGATCGCCGCTCGCCGCCTCGCGCTTGTGCGCAACCCCGGCCGGGATCACGACGACGTCGCCTGCGTTCAATTCGACGCTTTGCCCATTCTCACCGCCGAGCCTCACGCGGGCACTGCCGCGCGCGATGCCGAGCACCTCGTGCGCGGTGCTGTGATAGTGATGATACGGGTAGATGCCGTCGCGCCAGGAATCGGGCCATCCGTTACGCGCAAACATCTGTTCGCAGAATGCGGCCCGGTCGCCGGTGTCGGGCAGGGCGCCGCGGTAGACGACGAGCGGCAAGGCGCTGTTCGGCACGGTGCCGTCATCGGCGAAATGGTAGGTCTCGATCGCGGGAGTGAGCGGTGTGTTGGTCATCCGGATGGGCCTCGATCTCTGCTTGGGTGATGATGGACCACAGTCTGGGCCGCAGCGCTTGCATGCTACCGCGGAGAGCACGATTTCCGCTTGATGAACGCCACAAGACCGGCATCAGCCCCCACCCCGACCCTCCCCCGCATGCACGGGAGGGAGAACGCCGCGTCAGCGGGAGGCGGAAAGCGGGCTTCGGCTTTTGATCGCCCGGCCGGCCTTGTCGATCGCATCCTCTACCGCGACGGCCTGATCATGGTCATCGACAAGCCGGCCGGGATTCCGGTGCATGCCGGACCGGGCGGCGGGGCGAACCTCGAACACTGGTTTCCGCTGCTGCGCTTCGGCCTGCCGGAACCACCGGCGCTGGCGCATCGGCTCGACCGGGACACCTCGGGCTGTCTGGTGCTCGGCCGGCACAAGAAGGCGCTGCGTCGATTGGGAAAACTGTTCGCCGAGGGACAGGTCGAGAAGGTGTATTGGGCGATCGTTTCGGGCGTCCCGCGCGAGCCTGAGGGGCGGATCGATGTTGCGCTCGCGAAACAGCCGCGCGGCACGGTCGGCTGGCGCATGGTGGTGGACCGAAACGGCCAGCACGCCGTCACCGATTACCGCGTGCTCGGCGCGGCGGACGGGCGCGCCTGGCTCGAACTGCGGCCGCGCACCGGACGCACGCACCAGATCCGCGTCCATTGCGCCGCGCTCGGATGTCCGGTGGTGGGCGACCCGGCCTATGGCGGGCCGGAAGATCACTCGATGCAGCTGCACGCCCGCGCGATAACGCTGCCGCTTTATCCGACGAAGCCGCCGATCGGGGTTACGGCGCCGGTGCCGCCGCATATGCGTTCGCTGCTGCCCGCGCTCGGCTATGGCGAGGAACGCGATGCTCTTGCGCAAAGCGGGGTGGCGTGAACGAGCCCGCAATCACCCTGCGCCGCCTGTCACCGGCCGATGCCGCGCTGTTCCGCGCCATTCGCCTCGAAGCGCTGCGCGACGAACCAGACGCGTTCGTCAGCACCTTCGAGGAGGAAAGCGGGAAGCCGCTGTCCTTTTTCGCCGACAGGCTGGCCCGCTCGGCCGTGTTTTCTGCCTTCCGCGGCTCGGAGCCGTTGGGAGTTGCCGGATTCTATGTCCAACCCGGTCCGAAGCATGCTCATAAGGGCATGCTCTGGGGCATGTATGTCAGACCGCACGCGCGCGGCACCGGTGTCGGTGCAATGCTGGTCGAGGCGGTCATCGAGCATGCCCGTGCGCATGTCGAGCTGATCGAGCTGACCGTCGTCAGCGAAAACGCGGCGGCGCGCCGGCTTTACGAGCGGTTCGGGTTCACGCAATACGGGCTAGAAAAGCGCGCCGCGAAATATCGCGGCCGCTATCACGACGACGTGTTGATGGCCAAGCTGCTGGCGCAGCAGGATGGCGACCCGGTGAGCGGGGACAGAAGAGAATGACCTACCAAGCGCGGCGGCCGTCTTCGGATGACGCGATGCTGTCATCAGCGAGAACCCCGCCGCGCGCCGGCTTTACGAACGGTTCGGGACCGAGGAATACAGGCGGCAGAGCGCGCCGTCGAGTATTATTGGCGCGTTAATTCGGAGCCTTCGCCGATCTTTTTACCTAACTCTCGCATGTTTATGGAGACAATTTCCAGAATCTGACTTGAGATATGGTCGGGAAGGCTCTCTGCAAGCTCGTCTATTGCCGCCAGCGTTTGCAGTTGCCGAGCTTCATAGACGCTTACGCTAGGGTGGGTCCAGTTAATGTGTGGCGGGTGACGGTCCACTAGAACAGGCACCGTTAGATCGACGCAAACATGGTGCCTGCCACCAGGGGTGTTGATGTCTTCTTTTACGCTGCCCTTCGGAACCGGCCAGCACAGTCTCCAGGATGGCATTGCCTTATCCTTTCGTATGGTTTTTCTAACCGAAGTTACATGGGGAGGTGGACCATTAACGGCAAGGAATCATTTCATGCGCATCGAAACAGGACCATGTCCGGCCTCTTGGCCTGCTCGAGGCGACGAAATTTGAGCGCCTGCTTGGCAGTGGTATACTCGGTAACCCCAGGCAGGGGCTGTGTATGGCCGCCAGCACGACGATTTGCTGAAGGCCACGATGTTGGCCTCTCCAGATCGTGAGCCGGGAGGCGACTTAGCAAGCGGAGAGACAACAGGATGATCCCGCGCTACAGCCGGCCCCAGATGGCGGCGATCTGGGAGCCGGAGAACCGGTTTCGCATCTGGCTCGACATCGAGGCCCATGCGTGCGAGGCGCAGGCGAAGCTCGGCATCATTCCGGAGAGCGCGGCGCGGGCCGTGCGCGAGAAGGGCGCGTTTGAAGTAGAGCGGATCGACGAGATCGAGCGCGAAACGCGACACGACGTGATCGCCTTTCTGACCAATGTGGCAGAGCATGTCGGCCCCGAGGCGCGCTTCATGCATCAGGGGATGACGTCGAGCGACGTGCTCGACACCTGTCTCGCGGTGCAGCTGAAACAGGCAGCCGACATCCTGCTCGACGATCTCGACCGGCTGCTCGACGCGCTGAAGCGGCGCGCCGTCGAGCATAAATACACGCCCACCGTCGGGCGCAGCCACGGCATCCATGCCGAGCCGACAACCTTCGGGCTGAAGCTCGCCGGGCATTGGGCTGAGTTCGCCCGCGGCCGCGAGCGCCTCGTCGCGGCGCGGCGCGAGATCGCGACCTGCGCGATTTCCGGCGCGGTCGGCACCTTCGCCAATATCGACCCGTTCGTCGAGGAATACGTCGCCGAAAAGCTCGGCCTCGTGCCCGAGCCGATCTCGACGCAGGTGATCCCGCGCGACCGGCACGCGGCGTTTTTTATGACCCTGGCGCTGATCGCCGCCGGAATCGAGCGGCTGGCGACCGAGATCCGGCATCTGCAGCGCACCGAACTCCGCGAGGCCGAGGAGTATTTCTCGCCCGGGCAAAAGGGCTCGTCGGCGATGCCGCACAAGCGCAACCCGGTGCTGTCGGAGAACCTGACCGGTCTTGCGCGGCTGATCCGCTCGCATGTGACGCCGGCGCTCGAAAACGTCGCGCTGTGGCACGAGCGCGATATTTCCCACTCCGCCGTCGAGCGCATTATCGCGCCGGACGCGACGATCGCGCTCGATTTCGCATTGGCGCGGCTGACCGGGTTGGTCGACCGGCTCGTCGTCTATCCCGAACGCATGCGCGAGAATCTGGAGTCGCTGGGCGGTCTCGTCGACTCGCAGCGCGTGCTGCTGGCGCTGACGCAGGCTGGGATGAGCCGCGAGGACGCCTACCGCCTCGTGCAGGAGCATGCGATGGCGGCTTGGCGTGGCGAGGGCCGCTTCGCCGACCGGCTCAAAGCCGACCCCGAGGTCACGCGGTATTTACCGGCGCAGACGATCGAGGGGCTGTTCGATACGGAATACCATTTGAAGCACGTCGATACGATTTTCCGCCGCGTTTTCAGCGAGTAATTGTGATCTTCGGTCACAGATCGTCTCGCCGATCGATGCCGTTGCGGCACTGCTGATTTGGACTGGACGTGGCGGGGGACTGATGTTGGCAAACGGCAATTTGCAATCGAGCCACCGCGATCCGATCCTTGTAGTCGGCGCCGGCCCAACCGGCCTTGTTCTCTCGATCGAACTTCTGCGGCGGGGAATTCCCGTCCGGCTAATTGATCAGCTTGCCGAACCTCGAGGGTGGAGTCAGGCGATCTTCGTCAAACAACGGACTCTGGAGGTACTTGCCAGCCTTGGTCTCGTCACGCGCTTTATCGTGGCGGGAGAGTGGGTTCGGCGCATCGCCTTCTATTCAAAAGGCCGGCAGGTTTGCGGATATGGTTTTGAAGACGTCAACTCACCCTATCAGAACATATTGTCAATTCCCGAATCAGTATCGATTGCTATTCTAACGCAGGAATTGCGTCGATTAGGGGGAAGTGTTGAATACGGCACAGAGTTCGTTCGCCTTTCTGAGGAAGATGGGCGCGTCGCCGTCGGGTTGAGAACCTCAGATGGGGGTGAAACAACCATTAATGCGCCTTGGGTCGTCGGTACTGACGGCTATCACAGCGCCGTGCGCGAAGCGATCGGTGACGCTTTCGATGGCAGGGATTACGAGGAGTTCTGGGGCGTTTTCGACACGCGGATGGAGAATTGGCAGCAGCCGCGCGATACGGCCTGCGCCCAGCTCGATCCGCCGCTCGTGGTGCCGTTTCCGTTGGCCCCGTATAAATGGCGCATCTACTTTCGGACCGACGAGCCGAGCGAGCATGTTCCTGACGCCGTGGTTGCAAAGCTTCGCTTGATCAGTCCCGGCGCGGAGTTTCACGATCCCGGTTCGCCGCAGTATTTCCACTCACACTCGCGCCTTGCGAGAACCTTCCAGATCGGACGCGTGCTGCTGGCGGGCGATGCGGCTCACGCGTCCAACCCGATGGAGGGCCACGGCATGAATGCCGGCATCCATGATGCGCACAATCTCGGCTGGAAGCTTGCTGCGGTCGCGGCCGGCAAAGGAACGGACGCTTTGCTGCGCTCCTACGCCGAAGAACGCCAGTCGGTCGATCGCGACATCGTCGCATCCGGTGATAAAGCATATGGCTGGATGACCGACGCAAGTGGAGAGAAACTTGCAGAGCTATACGCGTTTCTCGCCACTACGAGCGGCAGGGCGCTGGCGGCAATGGGCGATACGGAGATCGGCTTTTGCTATCCGCAAAGCGCGATCATTCAAGATACTCGAACCGGGACGGCATCGCCGCAGAACGCTGGATGCCGGATCGAGAATATCGACGGATTGCTTGGACCCCATGGATTTACCAGCTTGCACGCCCTTGTCGCCAACCTCGAACCCACGATCCTGCTGATCGCCGGTGGCGCCGAGCCGGTACATCTGTCTCGGATCGCTGGTGAGATTCTCTCTATCGTACAACTCTACGATGGCTGCAGGTTCCTTGTCGTCGTGGGCGAACACTGGCACCTCGAAACGATACCATCGGCTGAAATCGTGGTCGACAAGGATGCGTTATGCCACAAGCTCTTTGGCGGCGATGGGCCAACACTTTGTGTCGTTCGTCCGGATGGACACATCAGCTTATTGTGCGAGTGGCCACAGGCGGCCGTCTTAGAATCGCATCTTAGGGGCATGTTCCGCTGATCGCCTTCGCGCAGATGACACAGACGAGGGCGCCGATGTCGAGACGGATTGTGCTGAAAGATGCGGCGCTCGCGGTAGCTCGCAACCGAGCGCGACTGCCCGGTCGAGGCGATAGTGTGGGTCGTGGTCGTCAACTCCGAACTCAACGGCACGCATCCGCTCCTGGGGCACGCATCCGCCCCTGGCGCGGTCCGGCCATTGCGGCTGGCCCCGGCCCGAGCTGTCGGCAAAGTCGGGAGTGGTGCGCGACGTGGTTACACAAGTCGAGACCCGCCGCACAAACCGCAGTATACAGTCGCTGAACCGCCCGGTGCTCGCCCTCGGCGCGCCGATCGAGGACGAGGCAACGAGATTTCGATGGGAGAAACGTAATGCAGAGTTCGCTGCGCAGCTTCAGCGGCCCGCGGATCAAGTACACGCCGCAGGAATCGCCCTATGAATCGATCACCGTCGACAAGCTGACGCCGATCATCGGGGCTGAGATCGGCAAGGTCGATCTGCGCGAGCCGTCAGAACCGGCAGATGGACGAGATCCATCGCGCGCTCGCCGAGAACCTCGTCATCTTCTTCCGCGACCAGCATCTCTCACAGGAGCAGCACCTCGATTTCGGCCGCAAATTTGGCGAGTTGCACATTCACCCGGCGGCGCCGTCCGAACCCGGCCACCCCGAGTTGATGATCATTCACGCCGACAAGGATTCATTCCGCGCCAATGGCGAGGGTTGGCACTCGGACGTATCGTGCGACGAGGAGCCGCCGATGGGTTCGATCCTCTATATCAGGGAATGCCCGCCGCGCGGCGGAGACACGCTGTTCGCCAATATGTACGCCGCATATGAGGCGCTATCGGACCGCATGAAGGCGTATCTGAAAGGCCTGACGGCGCGGCACAACGGCGAGCACTATCGCGGCCAGTACAAGAATTTCGGCGTCGAGGACAAGGAGAGCTATCCCTACGCCGACCATCCGGTCGTGCGCACGCACCCGGTCACGGGGCGCCGGGCGCTCTACGTCAACAAGGGCTTCACCCGCTACATCAACGGCATCCCGCGCGACGAAAGCGACGGCATCCTGCGTTATCTGTACGAGCACATGGCCAACCCGCTGTTCCAGTGCCGCTTCCGCTGGAGCGAGAACGCGATCGCGTTCTGGGACAATCGCTGCGTCCAGCACCACGCGATGTGGGATTACTGGCCGCACACCCGCTCAGGCAACCGGGTCACCGTCAAGGGCGACCGGCCGGTGTGATGTCGCAGCGAGGCTGTAGGATGGGCTGAGCGCAGCAAAGCGCGTCTGACGCAATCCGTTGCGGATGACGGGCTTCGCGTTGGTTGCTCAATTGGGGGCCGAACATTCTCTTCGTGGCCCCCGAGCCGTCCTCCCTGGCGCTGCTTGGTGCTGGGCGTGCCGGGCTCGGCCTCCGGCGCCGCGCCGCCGTGCACAGAACACCGATAACTTCGAAATGGCGGATCGGCGGCAACGGCCGCCGATCGCGTCGCTTGTCGTCGTTCGATACGGTTACTGCCCCCGGATAGGAGGCGGCTGATTCGGGGCTCCCATATTTGTGTCGCCCATCGGAGGCATGCTGCTCCCGGTCAGCTTCTGAGCCTCGTCACGGTTAAGCTGATTGGCGACATTGTCTGTCGGGCCGCTGCCGCCCGCGCGAGCCGTGGTCGTCCGGTGCATCGCACCGGCGTGCGCCGCGCGGTGGCTCTTGGCGCTGGGGTGCGTCGCGGCATGCGTGTTATTCTTGTGCGAGATTTTACCGGCGTGCGTTCCCGGGGCGGCCTGCGCTTTGTTTGCAGCCGGCGTCGAGGCATTCGTCGATTCCGGCTGTGAAGGCTGTGCGCCGGGCGCTTGCGCCCAAGCCGGGCTGGCGAGCGCGAGGATCGCCGCAAGGGCTACTCCGCTCAATACCGTATTCATCGAGATGACTCCGTCCTGCGTTGACGGCACCGGCAACTCCGATGCCGCGACGTTAACACCTCAGTAGCCGATAAGTTCTGCTGAAGGTCGGCATGTCTTTGTCTTTGGTAGAGGCGCTTCCCGTCCCGATACGTGCCGCCTGGGATCATGATTGGCAGCAAATTGCGCTCACGCGTCCGATCGCGGGGCACCTGCGCGCGTTCCGACCCGATGATCCCGGTACGGGGTCCGGTCAGGGCGCCGGCCCGCCTCCGACCGAGCGAGGTCCTGTGGCGAAGATAGACGCCGCGTCGGCAGCGAGCGCTGCCCGCACTGACGGCCGCAAGTACATCATGTGTCCGCCCTCGTAGACCCGCAACTCGATACGCTCGCGCGCGGCGGCCGGCACCGAGAGCTGATCGAGCAGCCAACGCGTCGCGAAATAGGGAGTCACAAGATCATAGAGGCCGGTCGCGACGAACACCTTCGCCCGCGGCAGAAGCAGCAGCGTATCCTGCAGCGAGGAGAGCGCGATCCCGAGCCCGCCCTCGCCACGGGCCGCGTTCCAATCCCAGCCGCGGGACACGTCGCGCGCCAGCACGCGATAGGGCTGTTCGGTGCGATAACCGAGTTCGCCATTCGCATAGCTCTGGAATGCGGCGGTCATCGAGACGACCGATGTGTCGAGGACCGGGTCGCCGGCACTGTCGGATCTCGGATCGCCGGTGCTGGGCCGCGCCACCGTGGCGTCATAGACGCTCAGGATCTCCCGTTCATTCCGGCGCAACTCGCGTGCAAAGGTGTGCGGGTCCACCCGGCCGCGCTCGCGCCGGACCGTTTCAATGGGCAGGCCGATCAGCGCGGCGGTATGCTCGATCAGCGGATTCCCGGCATCCGGCATGCCGGTCATCGCGGCGAGACCTGTGAGATAATCGGCCATCGCGAAGCGCTCGGCGGCCCTGGCCCGTTCCACAGGCGAGCCTTCGGCAAAAGAAGCGGCGGTCGCGGCGTAGCTCGGCAGCTGCAGGGCCGGGGCCAGCACGTTGCTGATGTCCGGGTGCAAGAGGTCGATGTCGAGCGCCGGCGAGACCAGTACAAACCCGCTGACCGCGACCCCGACCTCCTTTGCCAGCACGCGCCCGAGCGCCGCAGCGCGCAGCCCGCCATAGCTCTCGCCGACCACAAAAACCGGCGAGGTCCAGCGATCGTGCCGCGTCAGCCAGCGCCGTACCACGGCGGCGAGCGAGCGCAAGTCGCTGCGCACCTCCCAGAACGGCTTGTCCGGGTTGTCCTCCTTTCCGTTCTCATTCGGCTTCCCCTGGCCGCGGCTGTACCCGGTGCCGACCGGATCGACAAAGACCAGATCGGTAAAGGTCAGCCAGGTGTTCGGATTGTCCGCGAGCGTGAACGGCGGGCTCGGCATCGCGCCGGTCGGCGGCGTCTCTAGGATGCGCGGTCCGAGCGCGCCGAGATGCAGAAACACCGCGGCGGCACCGGGACCACCGTTGAAGACGAACGCCACCGGCCGCTCGCGGACGGAGCTCGCCTCGGTAGAGCCAGCCTCAGTCGGCGGGGCCGGAGCGGCGGCGGGGTCGGCGATGTAGGACACTGTAAAGATCGACGCCGTCGGCTCACCCTTTGGATTCGTCAGTTTGATCGTCTCCGCTATCGCGCGGTAGTCGAGCTTCCCGGCCGCGGTCTGGATCGAGTGCCGCGTCTCCACCTTGGACGGCAGCTCGCTTGCCGCTACGTCGGTTGCCGGTTTTTTGGGCTTGTCGTCAGCCGGCGCCGCCGGGATTCCCAGGACGAACAGGCACAGCAGCGCTATGATCAGCGTCTTGGCGGCCGGCGTGTTTCGGGGGGTGTCCCGGAAACGCAGGAAATGGCGGCGCCGGCGCCGAGACGCGGTCCGGCGATTATCCTCGATCGCATTTGTCGGCATCTGCGGCCTTTCCAGGCTAAGCACGGCCGCAATCGGCCCCGCCTCGCCCACGCTCGTCAAGAGGGCGTTGAACAGGCGTATCGTCAAGGCGGTACGATGGTCCTGCGGTTTGCGTCGAGCAGGGCGATGCATTTTTCGGGTGACGGAACCGGGCTGCATCATGCGGGTTTCAGGGGCAGCGCGGACACGAAATGGAGAACGCCAGTGGTCGATGTCCCGGATAATATCGAAATCGATTTCGGACAATCGCGGCTGCAAGCGCTGCTCGGCGTACCGGCGGACGCCGAGGGGCTCGTTATCTTCGCGCATGGCAGCGGCAGCAGCCGATTGAGCCCGCGCAACAACCAGGTCGCCACTGCGCTGCGCGATGTCGGCCTGGCGACATTGCTGCTCGACCTCTTGACCCCCGACGAAGAACGCGACCGCGCCTATGTGTTCGACATCCCGTTGCTCGCCTCTCGCCTGTCGTTCGCCGCCGATTGGAGCGTTGCCGCGCCGGAAACAGCTCATTTGCCGATCGGGTATTTCGGCGCGAGCACCGGCGCTGCGGCAGCGCTGCTCGCGGCGGCGGCGCCGCGTTCTCCGGTGCGGGCGATCGTCTCGCGCGGTGGACGCCCCGATCTGGCCGGAACCGCGCTGCCGCGCGTAACCGCGCCAACCCAGCTGATCGTCGGCAGCCTCGACATCCAGGTCATTGAATTGAACCGCGCGGCCTACGAGCGGCTGACGGGGCCGAAGGAATTGGTCATCGTTCCTGGAGCCAATCATCTGTTCGAGGAGGAGGGGACGCTCGCGCAGGTGCAGCGTCACGCGACCCGCTGGTTTCGAAGATATCTCGCCGGGGACGCAGGAGCATGACATGCCCACTTTCGAGGCGCTTTTCGCCGATCGGCGCGATGCCGGTCGGCAGCTCGCCGAGGCCCTCGCCCGCCAGCGGTATAGCGACCCGGTCGTGCTGGCGCTGCCGCGCGGCGGCGTGCCGGTCGGCTTCGAGGTTGCCAAGGCGCTGGGTGCGCCGCTCGATGTCCTGATCGTGCGCAAGATCGGCGCGCCGGGACACCCGGAGCTGGGGATCGGCGCCGTCGTCGACGGCAGCGATCCGCACGTCGTGCTGAACGCGGACGTGATCCGACAGATAAGGCCATCCGACGCCTACATCGAACAGGAAAAGCAGCGCCAGCTGGCCGAGATCGAGCGTCGGCGGCGGCGCTATTTCGGCGACCGGCCCGCCACCGCGGTCGAAGGCCGCACGGCGATCGTCGTCGATGACGGTATCGCGACTGGGGGTACGGTCCGCGCGGCGCTGCGCGGGATCGCGGACAGCAAGCCGGCGAGGCTGGTGCTGGCGGTACCGGTCGCGCCCGCCGACAGCCTCGCGGAACTGGCGGATGACTGCGACGAGATCGTCTGCCTGGTCACTCCCGAGCCGTTCTACGCGGTTGGCGCCCACTATCGCGATTTCACGCAGACCACCGACGATGACGTCGTCCGGCTGTTGGCCGAGGCGCGCCGCCGGTCGCCAGCCGATAGCCGAGAGGCGTAGCGCTAACGTTCGCGCCACCGGGCCCTCAAACAGACCCGGAAGGAATTGCCTTCGGGCGCCGGAAGGTGTCCCGCCCGTGCCAACGCCGCAAGCTCAGGCGGCTAACCAGCCGAGAACGGCGCTCCGCCATGTCGCGAACCGCGAAGGCGCTTGCGCGACGCGCTCGCCGATGATCCCGGTATGGCCCGAGCTGAGGTTTTCGCGCGCCCGGTACAGGACGGCGAGCACCTGCTCATGGCTGGTGTTCGGGTGGTCGTTGAACGATTCGATGCGGCGGAACCGCTTGCCGGCAACCTGGCCGATCGCTTCCAGGATTCTCGGCTCCAGCGCATCGGCCGCATCGACCGCGCGCACCGCACCGCGTATGCAGTACCTTCCGTCATGACTGCGCAGGGCGCCTTTGCACCATTTGTCCGGCGTGCCAAGCAGATCGATCACCTCGTCCATCTTGCGCACCGACTCATTACCGATAAATCCGACACCGTCGAACGGCATTTTCGTGGCCCTCGTCTGGGATGTTCCTATAGCGTGCACGTCCCTCAAAGCGCGCACCCTCTTAACGGCATGTACCGGGCCGGGTTCACGACCCGAGCAAAATCTCTGTAAGGCCAGGGTCCGCAATTGCTTCAAACCGGCGGCGCGTTGGCCCTAAGTTACGTTTCTCGACCGGAGGTAAATCTGATGGCGAACAACTATCGTGTTGCGGTTATCGCCGGCGACGGCATCGGGCGTGAAGTCGTGCCCGAGGGGATTGCGGTGCTCGAAGCCGCCGCGCGGCGCTACGGCTTCGGCCTGGAATGGCGCGAATTCGATTGGAGCTGTGAAACCTATGCGAAAACCGGCCGAATGATGCCGGAAGACGGGCTCGACCAATTGCGGCCGTTCGACTCGGTATTTCTCGGCGCGGTCGGCTATCCCGGGGTGCCAGATCACATTTCACTGTGGGGGTTGCTGATCCCGCTGCGCCGCAACTTTCAGCAATATATCAACCTGCGCCCGGTGCGTCTCATGGCCGGCGTCGAGTCGCCGCTGAAGGGGCGCGCGCCGGGCGATATCGATTTTTATGTCGTGCGCGAGAACAACGAAGGCGAGTACTCATCGATCGGCGGCCGGCTGTACGAGGGCACCGATCTCGAAATGGCGATGCAGCAGGCCGTCTTTACGCGGCGCGGTTGCGACCGGGTCATGCGCTACGCGTTCGAGCTGGCCCGCACCCGCAAGAAGCACGTGACCTCGGCGACGAAGTCGAACGGCATCATCCACACGATGCCGTATTGGGACGAACGTTTCGCGGCGATCGCCGCCGAGTACCCCGACGTCCAGATCGACCAGTACCATATCGACATTCTGACGGCGCATTTCGTGCGCCATCCCGATTGGTTCGACGTCGTCGTCGGCTCCAATCTGTTCGGCGACATCCTGTCGGATCTGGGGCCGGCCTGCGTCGGCTCAATCGGCATCGCGCCGTCCGCCAACATCAACCCCGAGCGCGACTATCCGTCGATGTTCGAGCCGGTGCATGGTTCGGCTCCCGACATCGCGGGCCGCGGCATCGCCAATCCGATCGGACAGATCTGGTCCGGCGCGATGATGCTCGACCATTTCGGCGAGAGCGCGGCGGCAAAGGCAATCGAGCGGGCGATTGCCGAGGTGCTGGCCGAAGGCGGCACCCGCACCCCCGATCTCGGCGGCAACGCCGGGACGAAAGACTTGGGCGCGGCGATCGCCGCAGCGCTCCGCTGAACCCGGCGCGCGGCCGAGCCGTAGAGCCTACGGTCGCGACCGCCGGTCAGATGTCGATCTCGGCCCAAATGGCGGCGTGGTCGGATGCCGCGTCGTCGGCGTTTCTCATTTCCGGATAGTGTTCCCACAGGGTGCCATGCTTGCCGCCCCATACGCCCTTGCGAAAAATGCCTCCCCTCTCGACCTTCGCGAACAGGCTCGGAGACAGCAGGATGTAGTCGATCTTGTTCGACTTTGTGCCGTTGCCGAAGGTGCCCGGTCGCCCGCCGTCGTCAAAGCCGGGATGGGCGCTGATATCGCGCAGCTCGGAGCCGTCCGACAGCAGCGGCGACAGCGGCGCGCTGTCGGGCGTGTCGTTCATATCGCCACACACGGCGATATGCTCGACTCCGTCCGCGCGCAGCTGGTCGTAGATCTCGCGCACCCGCCGTGCTTGCGCGAGGCGCCGCGCATTCGACGCGGCCGCGGTACCGTACCCCTTGCTCTTCAGATGGTTCGCGAGCACGACGAGGGTCTCCCCGGAGGCCAGCCTGATCCGATATTCGGGGCAATCCCTGCTGAATACCGTGCCGTGCCCGTCGCGATCGTCGACATGACTGCGCACGCTTTCGATCACCGCGCCGCGCTGCGTCAGCAGGCCGACATCGATCCCGCGCTCGTCATTACCGTCGATCAGCATGATATGCTCGTACCGGGCGCCGCCGACGCGTTCGATAACCTGTTCGTTGAAACGGCAGAGCGAAATGCGGTCCTCGGCCTCGATCACGACGACGACATCGGCATCGACATCCTTCAAAACGCGGGCCGTGTTCTGCGTCGCGACCTCGTCCACCGCTTCCTTTTTCAGGTCGAGCCAGCCGATCCAGCTGTCACGACCTTTCGCGATAATCTCGATGCCGCCCGTCCGCGGCCGCCGCACGAGCCGCCCGCGATTCTGCCGCAATATGACCAGCTTGCTCTCGTCGCTCTTCTCGAGGCCGAGCGTGCGTAAATACGCAATGATCCGGTCCTTATCGTCTGCCGTGTAGGCGTCTTTGCGCAGCAGCGCGTTGAGCTGCGAGTATGCATCCAGCGCCGCGCGTCCAGCCGACCAGCGCGACGGATCTGTCCCCTGCTCCTCGGTCCATTCGTTCGAATTGAGCGCGCGCGCCCGCTCGAACAGGTTCTCGACGTTGAATGACGCGATCTTCATCCGGCATCTCCCCGACATTTGTCGTTGTCGCTCGGACGGGTGGAAAGGGTCGCGAACGCCTCACCGTCGGCTGAATCCGGAGCCGCTGCAGCGGCGTGACGACCACGATCCATTCGAGCAGCACAGTATTGCACGAAGCTATGCGTCAGAAGCTTGACAGAGCGATATTTGGCGTCCGCTATCTTAGCAGCTGCATCAGATCGCATTGTCGATGCAAATCAGCGTTCGGTGACTTTCAGCAGCTGGTATCGCGAAGGAAAGCTTGAATTCGCACGGCTTACGCCAAATACGGGTCGGCTCGGCGGTGCGTAGCAGGTTCACAATGAGCGTACGGGGGACACATCATGTTTCGGCTGAAAGTGCTGGCTGCCGCCGTCATCCTTTTGCTGTCGGCGTCCACCGCCATGGCGCAAAGCAAGGCGGCAAGGGCAACCATGCAAGCCTGCAAGCCTGATATCGCTCGGTTCTGCAGTCAGGTTCCACCGGGCGGCGGTCGCATCAAGGCCTGCATGAAGGAAAATGTTCACCAGCTTTCCGAGCCCTGCAAAGAAGCACTCTTCCAGGCTTGGCTGCAGCGCTGAAGCACCAGCCGCACCGCACCTTCCCTTTGCGCGAAAAGCGGCAGGGCGGACCTCGGAACGGCGGCGGGCCGCAACACGCGCCTGCCGTGTGAGCCGATCGTCGCGGCACAAACGTGAGTTGATGGATCGGTTTCACGGCTGCGGCAGTTGGTCACAAAGGCGGCATCGCCGCTGGGACGGCATTGCAAGCTGCTTGGCGCACGCTACGTTTCGGCGCCCAAGAAAGCGGCATAGATTGCCCGAGGAGTGACCATGGTTCGTTCGTTGGAACAAACGACGATGCGCAAGGTGTATCTGCGCATCCTGCCGTTCGCGGCGCTTACCTATTTCATGTGCTATCTCGACCGCATCAATGTCGGCTTCGCCGCGTTGACGATGAACAAGGATCTCGGTCTCGACGCGGCGCTCTACGGCATGGCGGCAGGCGCTTTTTTCTGGGGTTACGTGCTGGCCGAGGTGCCGAGTAACATCATTCTGGAAAAAGTCGGGGCGCGGATCTGGATCGCCCGCATCATGGTGACCTGGGGAATCATTTCCGGGTGCACCGCCCTGGCGACCGGTCCGTACAGCTTCATGGCCATTCGCTTCCTGCTCGGTTTGGCCGAGGCCGGTCTGTTTCCCGGTTTCGTGCTTTATTTCACCTATTGGTTTCCCGACGCCTACCGCGCGCGCATCAATTCCGGGTTTACGCTCGCCCTGCCGATCGCGGTTGCCGCCGGCGCGCCGGTTTCGACCGCTCTGTTGGGCCTCGATGGGCTGTGGGGTCTGCATGGCTGGCAGGTGATGTACATCCTCGAAGCGATCCCGACCGTTCTGATCGGCGTCGTCGCGTTCTTTTACCTGACCGACGCGCCGTCCCAGGCGCATTGGCTGACCGATCAGCAGCGCTCCTGGCTGTCAAACCGCATGACCGGCGAGCACCGGCAGATCGCGGCGGCGCACGGGGTCGGCATCCTGCGCTCGTTCTGGGATCCGAAAGTCCTGCTGCTGTCGCTGAATTATATCGGGATCGTCACGGCCAGCCTCGGTATGCTGCTGTTCCTGCCGACCATCATCAAGGAACTCGGCATCAGCAATATGCAGGTCGGCTGGGTGACGATGATCCCCTATACCTGCGGCGCGATTGCAATGGTGTTCTGCGGCTGGCTGTCGGACCGGCTCGGCGAGCGGCGCTGGACGCTGTTCTGGACCTGCGTGCTGTCGGCTTTCGGGCTGATCGTCGCCGGGCTGACGATCGGGACCTGGTGGTCGATCGTCGGCATGTCGATCGCGGCGGCTGGGTTCTACGGCACCAAGGGCCCGTTCTGGTCGATGCCGACCATGTTTCTGACCGGCGCGGCGGCGGCGTCCGGCATCGCCTGGATCAACTCGCTCGGCAATCTCGGCGGTTTTTTCGGACCCTCGGTGGTCGGCTGGGCCAAGACGCTCAGCGGCAGCTATGCCGGCGGCCTGTATGCGCTCGCTGCCTTCGCGATCATGTCCGCGATTATCTCGCTGTTCTGGCTGCGCATTCCGAAGGCGGTGGTGGCCAGCGAGGAGCCGGGCGTCGTGCCGGCGCAATAGCCCCTGCTTTGCCGGCCGGAGGCGAGCGCGCTTCCGGCCGCGGGCATGCCATGAAGACATCCGCACCCGGCCCGGACCCTCGACGACGGTCGGCGGGGCTGGTGGCAAAAAGCGCCGTCGAAATCGACCCGGCGAGATGCGCTGAGGACCACAAGCGAGCGTTATGGGGGAATAGGTAACGAGGTTGGTCGGTATGAAGATGAAGCTCGTAACTTTGGGCTCGGCAGCGCTTGTATTGCTACTCGCGGCATCGGCTAGCGCCGCCGAGGAGAAAGCCAGCGGAGATATCGATTGCTCGGCGTTCCGCAAGGAGAAATACGGCTACTTCGTCACCAAGACCAGCCGGATCGCGACACCCCCGCTGGATGTGACGGTACCGAAGGGGATGCCGATCCGCCGCGGGCAGAAGGCCGCGGAGGTACAAGGCAAGAACCTGGCGGATGTGATCGATCAGAACTGCGCAGGTTAGGGCTGCGCATCGAGATGCCGCCGCATGGTTGCTAAGCGGCTGCCCGGCGGCGCATATGCGGGTGTCCGGCCGGGGTTCGGCAGGCTTGTTGGATGACTTCTGATCGCCGCGTCATCGTTAGAGTTTGCTGCCGGCTGATCCAGGGTTAAGCTGCGACAAGGCATCCTGGAGGAAACAGCCATGACTGCGATGATCGACATGCATGCCCATTGGCGGCCCGCCGAAATCGCCGACGCGCTGCGCGCCCGCACGCGGGAACCGCGCATTGTGCGCAACCCGGACGGCGTCGAGGTGCTGAAGGCCCCGCGCATGGGCGAGCAGAAGCTCGCCGAAGCTTTCGACGAACTCGATTTTCATCTCGCGCGGATGGACCGCCAGGGGGTGGAGACGAGCGTCCTGTCGCTGCTCGGCTCGTTCTGCTGGATCGAATCGCAGCCGGCGGAAGAGTCCCTGAAGCTGTGCCGCAGCGTCAATGACGGGCTATCGGCGATTTGCCGCAAATACCCCGGCCGTTTCGCCGCGTTCGCCGCGCTGCCGCTGACGGACATGGCGGCCGCGACCGCCGAGTTCGAACGGGCGCTCACCCTCCCCGGCATGATCGGAGCGCAACTGCCGGGCAATTATCTGCTGACCCGCAAGGACGCTGAAGCGATGCGTCCGCTGCTCGAAGCCGCGAACCGCCACCGCGCGGTCCTGTTCATCCACCACGGCCCTCGCCCGGGCGACGCGTTCCCGAAGGTCGCGAACGACACCGACAACGCGCGTCGCCGCAACGGCACGCTCGACATGCAGGCGAGCCTTTCGTCGGTGATGGTGACGCTGTGCCTGACCGACCTGCTCGCCTCGTACCCGGACGTGACGGTCGTCGTCCACAACCTCGGCGGCAATCTCCCCTACGAGGTCGAGCGGATGGATCACCGCTGCCTGCTCGACACGCCGGACGAGGAACTGCCGTCGTCGCGCGTCCGTAAGGCCAGGGTGTACGTCGACTGCAACTCGTTCGGCCCGCACGCGATCGAGGCGGCGGTGCGGCTCTATGGCGCCGACCGCATCGTGTGTGGCACCGACGGCACCGCGTTCGGCGTCGACTGGACCAGGAAGGCGCTGGAGGAGGCCGATATCGGCGAGGAAGCGCGCGAGCAAATCCTCCACCGCAACGCCGCCGAGATGCTCGCTCGCGCCAGGACCGCACGGCGCCAGATGGCCGCCGAGTGAGGCACGGATCCCGCGCGTAGGTCGTGGGGCATACCGCCCGGGATTGCGGCGATGCGGATCTTCGACGCGATTGTGATTGGCGGCGGGCTGGTCGGAACGGCGATTGCGCATGGGCTCGGGCGCGGCGGGCTTAAGGTCGCGCTGATCGACGAGGGCGATGTCGCCTACCGCGCCTCGCGCGGCAATTTCGGGCTCGTCTGGGTGCAGACCAAGGGGCTTGGCGCGCCGCATTACCAGCGCTGGACCCGCGCCTCGGCGGCGGAATGGCCGTCGCTGGCGGCCGATTTGGAGGAGCGCACCGGGGTCGCGATCGGGCTCGAACAGAACGGCGGGCTGCAGCTGTGCCTGGGCGACGAGGAGGTCGCCAAGCGCCTCGCGATGATGGAGCAGATGCGGCGCGAGGCCGGGAATTTCGGCTTCGACTACCGCATGATCGAGCGCGACGAACTGGCGGCGATGCTGCCGGGCCTCGGCGCCGCCGTCAGCGGCGCGTCGTGGACCCCGTATGATGGTCACGTCAACTCGCTGGCGCTGTTCCATGCGCTGCACCGGGTTTTTGCCGGGTCGGGCGGGACGTATCTGCCAAATTGCACGATCACCCGGGCCGAGGCCGCGCCGGGAGACTTCCGGGTCGAAGCCGGCGGCGAGACGATCGCAGCGCCTAAAGTCGTTCTTGCCGCCGGTCTCGGCAATGCGATGCTGGCGCCGCTGTTCGGGCTCAGCGCGCCGGTGCGGCCGCAGCGCGGCCAGATCCTGGTGACCGAGCGCACCAGCCGCGCCTGGCCGCTCCCGCTCGGCAGCATCAGGCAGACCCCGGAAGGCACGATCATGCTCGGCAGCAGCGAGGAGGAGGTCGGCTTCGACACCGGCCAGAACCCGGCGGTGATGCGGACGATCGCCGACCGCGCCGTCCGGACCTTTCCGTGGCTGGCGGAATTGCAGATCGTGCGCGCCTGGGCGGCGCTGCGCGTCATGCCGCCGGATGGGCTGCCGATCTATGACGAGTCCCAGCGCTATCCCGGCGCGTTTACCGCCAACTGCCACAGCGGGGTCACGCTGGCCGGGGCGCACGCCAATCTGTTCGCGCCGATGGTTGCCGCGGGTGCGCTCGACCCGATGATGGCGCCGTTCTCGGCCAAGCGCTTCGATGTTCCGGCTGCGGCCTGACGCGGCGGCACCTGCGGTGGCGGTCGAGGTCGAAGGCCGCACGGTCCGCGTGCCGCGGGGCGCATCGGCCGCTGCGGCGGTGCTCGTCGCCGGTCTGTCATCCATACGCGACACCGCGGTCGGCGGCGGCGAGCGCGCGCCCTATTGCATGATGGGCGTGTGCTTCGACTGCCTCGCCGAGATCGACAGCGTGCCGAACCGGCAGAGCTGCATGGTCGCCGTCCAGCCCGGAATGCGCATCCGCCGCCAGCGCGGCCGGCGACGCCTCGACCCGTCGCGATGACCGCCGATCGCGCGCTCGCCGATCTTGTGGTGGTGGGGGCGGGACCGGCCGGCATGGCGGCGGCGGTGCTCGCCGCCGAGCTCGGGCTCGACACGGTGCTGATCGACGAGCAGGACAGCCCCGGCGGCCAGATTTACCGCGCGATCGAGCGCGCCGGCGCGGACGGCGGGCGAAATTCGCCGATCGGCGCCGATTACCTCGCTGGCCGCCCGCTTGCCGCGGCGCTGCGCGCCAGCCCGGTGCAATACCGACCGGGAACGACGGTCTGGCATATCGATCCGGGTGACGCCCAGGACGGCGGCTCGGTGTCTGTCGTCGCGCGGGAAGGCAGCGAGACGATCGCCTGCCGCCGCATCCTGCTGGCGACCGGGGCCATCGAACGGCCAGTCCCGATCCCGGGCTGGACCTTGCCGGGCGTCATGACGGCGGGCGCCGCGCAAATAATGCTGAAAACCGCCGATCTGGTGCCGGCAGGCCGGACGGTTATCGCCGGACAGGGTCCGCTGCTCTACCTCGCCGCGATCCAGCTGGCGCGCGCCGGCGCGCCGCCGCTGATGGTCCTTGAAACGACCCCGCGCGTGAACTACGCGGTCGCGGCGCGGCACATCGGCGGCTGGTGGGCGGGGCGGCGCGATCTCGCCAAGGGGCTGGAGATGATCGCCGCGCTGCGTCGGCGCGGGGTGCCGGTGCAACGCGGCGTCCAGGGGCTGCGCGCGTTGGGTCGGCGACGCATCGAGGGCGTGGCCTGGAACGGCGGCGACATCGCCGCCGATCTCCTGCTGCTGCATGACGGGGTGATCCCGAACACGCAGATCAGCCTCGCGCTGCAGCTAGCCCATGTCTGGGACGACGCGCAGCTTTGCTGGCGTCCGGCGGTCAACGAATGGGGCCGCACTAGCCTGCCGACCGTCACAATCACCGGCGACGCGGCGGGCATCGCTGGAGCCGCGGCGGCGGTGCCGTCGGGACGACTCGCCGCGCTAGACGCGGCGCATCTGCTGGGCCGCATCGATGCGGCGGAGCGCGACCGCAAGGCCGCGCCGATACGTGCCGCCCTCGCTCGCGCCGTCGCGATCCGGCCGTTTCTCGATGCGCTCTATCGCCCGGCCGACCCTGTGCTGTGCCCGGAAGACAACGTCACCGTTTGCCGCTGCGAGGAGGTTACGGCCGGCCAGATCCGCCGCGCCGTCCGCCTCGGCGCGCAGGGGCCGAACCAGGTCAAGGCCTTCATCCGCTGCGGCATGGGCCCGTGTCAGGGCCGCATTTGCGGTCCGGTGGCGAGCGGAATTATTGCCCGCGCCCGTGGCGTGCCGATCGCGGAGGTCGGCGCGTTCCGCCCCCGCGCGCCGTACAAGCCGATCTCCCTGGGCGCGCTGGCCGGGATCGCGCCGCGCCCGGCCACTGGCGAACTATCGCCGCCCGTCGCGCAACACATTTCCTGACGAGGACCCTCATGCTGACGGACGGATACGGACTTCCGGTGTCGACAAATTCGACCGCCGCACGGGACGCGTATGTCGAAGGCTGCCGCGCGAAGCTGACGATGTACCCCGGCGCGCTCCAGGCGTTCGATCGCGCCATCGCTGCCGATCCCGGCTTTGCCCTGGCCCATGCCGCAAAGGCGCATCTGTTGCTCGAGCGGGGTGACGCGGCGGCGGCGCGCGCCTCGATGGCGGCGGCCAAAGCCCACGCCCAGGCTCTCTCGGCGCGGGAAGCCAGTCATGTCGCCTTTTTCGATCTGCTCGTGGCCGGCGAAGCGGAGGCCGCGCTGTCCGCGTTGCTCGCGCATCTTGACGCGTGGCCGCGCGACGCCGTGGCGCTTGGCACCACCGCCTTCACCAACGGACTGATCGGCAGCTCCGGCCGCGCCGGGCAGAAGCGCATGCTGCTGGAACTGCTCGAAAGGCTGGCCCCGAGCTACGGCGACGATTGGTGGTTCACCGCCCATCACGGCATGGCGCTCTCGGAGAACGGACAGCGCGACGCCGCCCGCCCGAAAATCGAACGCTCCCTTGCGCAAAATCCGAAAAACCCCTGGGCGGCACATGCAAGCGCGCACCTGTGTTATGAGATGGGCGATACCGATGCCGGCCGCATCTTTCTGGCGTCCTGGCTTCCGACCTATCCGCGCGACGGCGCCCTGTACAGCCATCTGAGCTGGCATCTCGCGCTCGGCCATCTCGAAGCCGGCGACGCGGCGGCGGCGTTGCGGCTGTTCCACGAGGCCTTCGCCCCCGAGGTGCATAGCGGGCCGCCGCGCGGCAAGGTCAACGACGCCGTCGCGTTCCTGTGGCGCTGGGAACTGGCCGGGCATCCGCGCGACGCCCAGGCATGGCGCATGATACACGATTTCGCGACCGGGGCGTTCCCGCGCGCCGGCGCCGCCTTCTCGGACCTGCACATCGTGCTGGCTCAGGCCGTTGCCGGCGACGCCGCTGCACTGGCGGCCCGTACCCGGCAGATCGACGAACTCGCCCGCAACGGCCGCTATCCATCGGGTCCGCTTGTCCCGGCGGTGTCAACAGGCTTTGCCGCATTTGAGCGGCGCGATTTCTCGGCGGCGATCGACGCCCTCGAACCGATCGCCGGCGAACTCGAACGCATCGGCGGCAGCCGCGCCCAGCTCGACCTTGTGGAGTTTACGCTGTTGCAGGCCTATATCGGCGCGGGCCGCCCAGACGAGGCACGCCGGATGCTGAGCGCGCGAGGCCGGGGCTCATCGCGTCCTCCGATTGCAGGATTTGCGCCGCTACACTGATTGACGGAACACTCGGCATCGGCAATTCGCAGAGCGGCAGCCCGTCCCCGAGCGACTGCCCGCAGCTCCCACAGGAAAATCCGATCCGAACCGTGAATTTCCTCCAACATCAGTAGCCGACGACCTCGACCGCTACGAGCGCCGCGAGCCGGCGCCCGACCCGCTCAGCGCCGATAATCTGGCGCACTCCATCGGTTGCGCATACTCTACACGCTGTCGCGTAGCGGCGACAGGTTTCGCCTTGAGGTCAAGCGATGGACCAGCATGCGCTCGAATGGCCGCAACAGGGGAACGCGCGCGTTCCCTATCGCGTGTTCGCCGACCCCGAGATTTATCGCACCGAACGCGACCGGATCTTTCTCGGGCCGGCCTGGCAATATCTCGGCGTCGCCAACGAACTGACCGAACCGGGTGACTACAAGACGATTTTTCTCGGCGAGACCCCGATCATCGTGACCCGCGGCGAGGACGGCGGAATCCATGCAATGATCAACCGCTGCGCGCATCGCGGCAATCTCGTCTGCCTGAAACAGCGCGGCCACGCCAAGGACGGGCTGACCTGCGTCTATCACGCCTGGCGCTACGACCTCGCGGGCAATCTGACGAGCGTCGCGTTCCGCCGCGGCGTCGGCGGCAAGGGCGGCATGCCGGAGAGCTTCAGCCTCGAAGATCACGGCCTGAAAAAACTCCGCACCGCCGAGTTTGCCGGGCTGGTGTTCGGCACGCTGTCGCAAGAGGCCCCTCCCCTGCCCGACTATATCGGCAATCTGATCGGGTCGAAGATCGGCCGGGTCATGCGCGGCAAGCCGAAAATTCTCGGAACGACCTCGCAGATCCTGCACAACAACTGGAAGCTCTATGTTGAGAATACCAAAGACACGTATCACGCGAGCCTGTTGCACACGTTTTTCGCGACTTTCCGCATCAGCCGGCTAACTTCGTCGGGCGGCGTCCACATCGCCGAATTGGGCGGCCACCACGCCAGCTATACGCGCGGCAAGACCGACAGCGCGGCCGCCGACCAGCATTATGCCGGAATTCATTCACTGCATGAGGATTACCGTCTCAAGGACCCGCGTTTGCTCGATTCAGTGGACGAAATCGGTGACGGCGTGACGCTGCAGATCCTCAGCGTCTTTCCCAACTTCGTGCTGCAACAGGTTCAGAATTCGATCGCGCTGCGTCTCGTGCTGCCGAAAGGGCCGGACCGGACCGAGTTGCAATGGACCTATATCGGGTTCGAGGACGACGATGCGGCGATGACCGAGCGCCGGCTGCAGCAGGCGAATCTGGTCGGGCCGGCCGGTTATGTGTCGATGGAGGATGGCGCGGTCGGCGGCTTCATCCAGCGCGCGCTCCCCGGTGCCGAGGGCGAGTGCTCGGTTATCGAGATGGGAGGCTTCGGCCACGAATTGCAGGAGACACGCGCGACCGAGGCTTCGGTGCGCGGCTTCTGGCACGCCTGGCGGGGCATGATGGAGGCGTGAGCGGATGGACCTCGCCGGAATCGCACGGCGGCTCGAGTTGCAGGATCTGTACACGGCCTATGCCGACTGCCTCGACACCGACGCGCTCGAACGCTGGCCCGAGTTCTTTATCGAGGATTGCCGCTACCGGATCATTTCGGCCGAGAATTACGAAGCCGGGCTGCCGCTGGGGCTGATCTACGCGACCTCGAAAAACATGCTGCACGACCGGGTCAGCGCGCTGCGCGAGGCCAATATCTACGAGCCGCAGCGGTATCGGCATATCGTTTCGGGGATCCACATCGCCGGTGAGCAAGACGGCGCGCTCGCAGTCGGAGCCAGTTTCGTGGTCGTGCGCACGATGCAGGACGGCGCGATGACGTTGTTCGCGGCCGGTCGCTATGTCGACTCGGTCGTGCGCGGCGATGCCGGATTTCTGTTCGCCTGCAAGGACGTCGTGCTCGACAGCCGCCAGATCGACACGCTGCTCGCGATCCCGCTCTGACGCCGGCCGCGAAGCGCATCGTCATTGCGAGGAACGCAGCGACGAAGCAATCTCGCCTGAATCAGTCAAAGACGGCACGAGATTGCTTCGCTTCACTCGCAACGACAATCGGCCTCATGCCGGGACGCGCCGTTGGTTTCTGCGTCTCGCGAGCTTCTGCATCACCGGCGTGGCCGTTGGTCTGACCGCGGAGCCGGCCCGATCCGGAAAACCTGTCGTCGTTGCGTCGAAGGCCGACACCGAGGGCGCTCTACTTGGCAACATGATCGCGGAGGCTTTAGAAGCCCGCGGACTGCCGATTGAGCGCAAAATGCAGCTCGGGCCGACCAACATCGTGCGCGCCGCCATCCTGGCCGGGCAGATCGACCTTTATCCCGAGTACACCGGCAACGGCGCCTTTTTCTTCCATCGCGAGGCCGATCCGGCATGGAAGAGCGCGGCCGCCGGGTATGAAACGGTCAAAGACCTGGATTGGAAGGCGAACCGTCTCGTGTGGTTGCGGCCCGCGCCGGCGAACAACACCTGGGTCATCGCAATCCGCGACGACCTGCCTGGGTTCCCGGAAAGGAAATGCCTCGATGATCTGGCGGCGTGGCTTGGGGATGGAGGACGGCTGAAACTCGCGGCCTCGGCGGAATTCGTTGAGAGCACGGCGGCATTGCCGGCCTTCGAGAAGACCTACGGGTTTCATTTGCGCTCGGACCAGCTGCTGACCTTGTCGGGCGGCAACACGGCGGCGACATTGCGCGCGGCGGCCGAGGGCATTTCCGGTGTCAATGCCGGGATGGCCTACGGCACGGACGGCGAACTCGCCGCGCTCGGCCTTATCGCGCTGTGCGACGACAAGGGCGCGCAGATTGTCTACGCGCCGGCCCCGGTGGTGCGCGATTCCGTGCTGAAAGATCACCCCGAGATCGCGGCGGTGCTCGATCCGGTATTCGCCAGCCTGACATTGGAGACGTTGCAGGAGCTGAACGCCCGCATCGCGGTCAACGGCGAGGATGCCGCCGCCGTGGCGCGCGACTATCTCCACTCGCGGCACCTGCTGCCGTGATCCACAATCGGGTGCTGCCGCTACTGTTTGCCGCCACCGCTGCTGCCGGGGCCGGCAGCGGGTTTGTGACCGTGGCGCCGAACCGGTTGCTCTCGGGGAAGCCGATCGGGCTGTTTGCCGCTGCCGACCGGCGGCTGAGCGTGGCAATCGTGGCGCTCGGAGTCGCGTTGCTCGCGACCGCGCTGGCACCGCCGAGCCGTCCGCTGTATCGCACCGCCTCCGTGCTCGCGGCGGTGCTGCTGCTGCTCGTGATGGCAACCGCTGGGGAAGCGGCCGCGTCGCTCACTGCGTCCTCCCCCGTGCTGGCCCGGGTGTCGCTTGGTGCCGCATTCTGGGTTGCCGCCGGCGCCGCCGCGCTCGCGGTAATCGATGCCTTGCAGCGCGCCGGCGCCGGAACGGGCGAGCGCCTGGCAATCCTCGCCGTCCTTATCGCCGGGTTCGCGATCATGGCGCAGGCCGGCTTGTTCGACGCGCTGTCCCTCGCCCGCGAGTACCGCACCCGTGAGACGTCGTTTACCGCCGCACTGATGCGACATGTCGAACTCGTCGCGGGTTCGGTAATCCCGGCCGTGCTGATCGGATTTCCGCTCGGGCTCGCGGCAGCGCGCCGCCCGCACTGGCAGGGGGCGATTTTCGCGGTGCTCAACCTGCTGCAAACGATCCCATCGATCGCGCTGTTCGGCCTCCTGATCGTACCGCTATCGGCACTGGCCACGGCGGCACCGTTTCTCGCTGCGCTCGGAGTCGCCGGGATCGGCCCGGCGCCGGCGATTATCGCGCTGATCCTTTATGCGCTGCTGCCCATCGTGCGCAATACGGTGGCCGGGATCGCCGGGGTCGATCCGGCCATCGTCGATGCGGCGCGCGGCATGGGCATGAGCCGTGGGCAGCTGTTCCGTCACGTGCAATTGCCGCTCGCCTCGCCGCTGCTGCTGGCCGGGCTGCGCATCGTCACGGTGCAGACGATCGGGCTCGCGGTGGTCGCCGCGCTGATCGGCGCCGGCGGTCTCGGCACGTTCGTCTTCGCCGGTCTCGGCCAATACGCCGCCGATCTGGTCCTGCTCGGCGCCCTCCCGACGATCGCGCTGGCGCTGGCTGCCGACTTCCTGCTGCAGCTCCTGACCACGGCAGCGGCGCGCCGATGACCGAGCCAATGATCGAAATCGAGCGCGTGACGAAAACCTACGGCGATCGCCGCGTCGTGGACGAGCTGTCGCTGACCGTGCCGGGGGGCGCGTTTTGCGTGCTGCTGGGTCCCTCGGGATGCGGCAAATCGACGATTTTGCGCATGATGAACCGGCTCGTGCCGTTCGATTCCGGCGCGATCCGGGTCGGCGGCAAGGATGTGCGCCGTCTACCGCCCGAGGCGCTGCGGCGCCGCATCGGCTATGCAATCCAGTCGGTCGGTCTGTTCCCGCATTGGCGGGTCGAGGACAATATCGCGACGGTGCCGCGGCTGCTGGGCTGGCCGCGTCACCGCGTCCGCGAGCGGGTCGAGGAACTGCTGCATCTGTTGCGGCTCAATCCCGACACGTATCGGGCGAAATACCCGTATCAGCTGTCGGGCGGCGAGCAGCAACGGGTCGGGGTCGCGCGGGCGCTGGCGGCCGACCCCGACCTCCTGCTGATGGACGAGCCGTTCGCGGCGCTGGACCCGATCACCCGCGCCGCGCTGCAGAAGGAGCTGTCGCGCATCCAGCGTCAAACCCGGAAAACCATCGTGTTCGTCACCCATGACATCGACGAGGCGCTGCTTCTCGCAAGCGTGATCGGCGTGCTGGACACGGGCCGGCTTGCGCAATGGGGCACACCGATCGAGATCATCGAGCGACCTTCGAGTGCATTTGTCGCGGAGTTTGTCGGCGGCGAGACGAGCAGCCTCAAGCTGCTGGGGCTGCGCGCGGTCGCCGAGCGCGTGCGGCCCGGCGAGACGGCGTACGGCGAGCCGCTACGCGGCGACGCCTCGTTGCGCGACGCGCTTGCCATGATGATCGCGCGGCATACCGATCGGTTGCCGGTGGTCGATTCGTCCGGGCGGCCATTGGGCGCGATTGCCTTGAACGACGTGGTACGGTGAAGCGGGTCAACCCCCACCCTGCCCTCCCCCGCGATCAGGGGAGGGTTAATCCAGGCTTGGGAGACTCTTTTCCCCGCTGGCGGTGGAGGGTCTGGGTGGCGGCCGCGGCGCTCGCTAGGGCTTGTTCCGCCGAGATTGCTTCGTCGCGGCGCCCCTCGGTATGACAATTCCGTTGCTGCCATTGCGAGCGAAACGAAGCGATCTCGTCGCAATTCGGTCTAACACGCTACTCTGGTTGGCGGTGCTGTTCTTCGGGCTGCTGCTGGGGATGCCGGCGCTCGCTCCGCTCTTTTCCTATGCCTTTCCTGGGGTCACGCCGCCGGTCTTCGACCGCAGCAGCTATTTTTCCCTCTGGCTGTCGCATGCCGGGATTGTCGCCGCGGCGAGCGCGGCGGCAACGGCGATCGGCGTGGCGCTTGCGGTATTCGCGACCCGGCCGGCGGGCCAAGACTTCCGGCCGCTGATTACCACTCTTGCGACAGTCGGCCAGACTTTCCCGCCGGCGGCGGTGCTGGCGCTCGCCGTCCCGGCAATCGGCTTCGGACCGCGCCCAACGCTGGTCGCGTTGTTCCTTTATGGCCTTCTACCGATCGTGCAGAACGCGATGGCGGGGATTGAAACCGTGCCGGAAGCGGTACGCGAGGCCGCCGACGGGATGGGCCTCTCGCCCTGGCAGCGCCTCTACAAGGTCGAACTGCCGCTCGCCGCCCCGGCGATCCTCGCCGGCGTGCGGGTCTCGATCACGATCGCGATCGGCACCGCGACGATCGGCTCGACGGTCGGCGCGCTGACCCTGGGGACGCCGATCTTCGACGGGCTCGCCGGCGAACAAGCTGCCTTATGTGATCCAGGGTGCGGTGCTGGTCGCGCTGTTCGCGATCGTCACCGACATGGGTTTCGCCCGCCTCGAACGCCGGCTTGCAACGCCGGCATAGATCAGGCCGCCGCGTCGCCGCCCGCCTTGTCGGTATCGGCCTTCACGCCGCCTTTCGCGACGCCGACCATCGCCGGGCGCAGCAGCCGATCGTGCATCACGTAACCGGGTTGCAATACCTCGACAACCGTGCCGGCCGGCACGTCGGGACGCTCCGCCTCGAAGATCGCCTGATGGAAATTGTGGTCGAAGCGCTCGCCCTTCGGGTCGATCCGCTTGAGACCGTGCCGTTCGAACGCGGCCAACAGCTCGCGCTCGGTCGCCGCGACGCCGTCGCGCAAGCTCCGGGCGCGCGGGTCGGTTGTCTCGGCTTCGGGCATCGCGTCGAGCGCCCGGCGCAGATTGTCGACCGGCGACAACAGGTCCTTCGCGAAGTCGCTCGCGGCGTATTTCCGCGCTTCGTCGCGCTCGCGCTGCAGCCGGCGGCGCACATTTTCGGTCTCGGCGAGCGCGCGCAGCAGCCGGTCCTTGGTCTCGGCGAGTTCAGCCTCGATCGCGGCGAGCCGGTCATCCGTCGTGGCCGCGACGCCCTCGTCGGGCAGTTCGGCCGCGGCGACATCGTCAGGGCGGGCATCCCGGTCGTTCGCGGCCGCGCGCGACGGGCCCCCGGTCGCTTCGTCCTTTTCTTCGATCATACCTCGCTACCCTAAATTAGCCTATGATCCGGCCGATCACCTTCGCGGTGTAGTCCACCATCGGAATGATGCGGGCGTAGTTGATCCGCGTCGGGCCGATCACGCCGATTGCGCCAACGATCTGCTCGCGGCTGTTCTGATACGGCGCGATGATCATCGAACACCCGGCGACGCCGAACAGATGATTCTCGGCTCCGATAAAGATCTGGACGCCTTCCGCCTGCCTGCTGGCGTCGAGCAGGCGCAGCACGGTCCCCTTGGTCTCCAGCAGCTCGAACAAGGTTCGCAGCCGCTCGAGATCGGCGAGCGCGGTCACGTCTTCGAGCAGATGCGACTGGCCGCGCACGATCAGCGCGCTCTCGCCGTCGCCGCCTGCCCAGCTCGCGATGCCGGTCGCGACGACGCGGGTCGTCAATTCGTCAAGCTGCGCCTGGTACGAACCGATCTCTTCCTCGATTTCGCTGCGCGCCTCCTCGATCGTGCGGCCGACGAGCCGCGCGTTCAAGTAGTTCGAAGCCGCAATCAATGTCGCCGGCGGCACGCCGAGTGGCACCTCGATGACCCGGTTCTCGACCATACCGTCCTCGGTCACCAGCACGACCAGGGCGCGGCCCGGGCCGAGGTGGACAAATTCGATATGTTTCAGCGGCCGTTCCTGCTTCGGCACGACGACGACGCCGGCGCAATGCGAAAGCCCCGAAAGCGCCGAAGTCGCCTCTTCGAGCGCCTGTGCCAGGCTCCTGCCGCGCGCCGCGCACAGCGCCTCGATGTTGTGCCGTTCGTCCTCGGCGAGATTGCCGAGTTCGAGCAGCCCGTTGACGAACAGCCGCAACCCGGCTTCGGTCGGCAGCCGGCCCGCCGAAGTGTGCGGCGAGTACAGCAGTCCCGCCTCTTCAAGGTCCGCCATGACGTTGCGGATCGTCGCCGGCGACAGGTTCTGCCCCAGCATCCGCGATAGCGTGCGCGAGCCGATCGGCTCGCCGGTCTGCACGTAACCGTCGACAATCAGGCGAAAAATCTCGCGGCTGCGCTCGTTCAGTTCGGTGAACGGCGATGCCGCCGCCACTTGGTCGCTCCGCTCACCGCGCCTCATGTCCTCGCCACGGCTGACATCCGAACCGCGGCCGTGTCAGACCTGCCGCCCATCTGGTGTGTTGCCCGATCTCCGCATGAACAAAATCTATGAACGACGCGGCTTTCCGTCAACTCGGCGGCAATTAGACACCAGCCGGACCACGCGGCCACACCCATTGATCACCTGCCTTGCCAGCGACTTCAAGCGCGTAAATGGAGGACGCAGAGCAGCGTGAACAGCCGGCGCGCTGTCGCGTGGTCAATCGCCACCTTGCCGGCCAGGCGTTCCTTCAGCAGTTCGGCGCCCTCGTCGTGCAGCGCGCGCCTGCCGGCATCGATTGCCTCGACCTGCGCAAAGCCGCGATCGCGGATTGCCCTGTAGTAGCTCTCGCAGATCAGAAAATAATCTTTCACGATGCGGCGGAACGGGGCGAGCGCCAGCATGATCGTCTCGCCGGCCCCAGCTTCGAAAGCGTCGGCGAGCGGGCGTATATCCATGACGAGGCGGTTTTCCTCGACGGCGAGATGCAGCGCGAACGGCCCGACGAGCCCCGAGCACGGCGCGAAATAATTGTCCTTCAGCAGGTCGGAAATCGCTGCGGCGCGCTCGTTTTCGACGGCCTCGCTGCGCGCCAGAACAGAGTGTTCGTCAAGCGCGATTTCGGCGATGCGCATTGTCGGATCAGGTGTCCCCGGCGTCATCCGGTCCTCCCGGGGCGCCCAGACGGAGCGTCAGCGAAAGCGCGTGCGCGTCGAGCCCCTCGGCTGTGGCAAGTCTGATCGCGGACGGGGCGAGTACGGCCAGGCTGCGCGGATCGCAGCCGACCAGCGTGGTGCGCTTCATGAAATCGAGAACCCCGAGCCCGGAGGCGAAGCGCGCGCTGCGCGCGGTCGGCAGAACGTGGTTGGGACCGGCGACATAATCGCCGATCGCCTCAGGCGTGTAACGGCCGAGAAATATAGCCCCGGCATGCCGAACCCGCGCGGCGATCCGATCCGGATCCTCGACCGCGAGTTCGAGATGTTCCGGGGCGATGATGTCGATCAGCGTGACCGCCTCGTCCCAGTCGGAAACCAGAATGACCGCGCCGTTGTCCCGCCAGCTCGCGCGCGCGGTTTCGGCCCGCGGCAGCGTCCGCAGATGGCGCTCGACCTCGCGTTCGACGGCAGCGGCGAACCCGGCATCGTCGGCGATCAGGATCGGCTGCGCCGCCGCGTCGTGCTCGGCTTGGGATAAGAGGTCGGCGGCAATCCAGGTCGGATCGTTGTGCCGGTCGGCGACCACGAGGATCTCCGACGGCCCGGCGATCATGTCGATCCCGACCCGACCGAAAACCCGCCGCTTGGCGGCAGCGACATAGGCGTTGCCGGGGCCGACGATCTTGTCGACTGGCGCGATCGTCGCCGTCCCATAAGCCAGTGCCGCGATCGCCTGCGCCCCGCCGATCCGGTAGATCTCGTCGATGCCGACGAGACGGGCCGCCGCCAGCACCAGCGGGTTCAGCACGCCGTCCGGCGCCGGCACCGCCATCGCGAGCCGCTCGACGCCGGCGACTTTGGCCGGGATCGCGTTCATCAGCACCGAGGACGGATACGCCGCGGTACCGCCGGGCACATAGAGGCCGACCGCTTCGATCGCTTGCCACCGCTGCCCGAGGCGCACCCCGGCGCTATCGCGATAATCGATATCCGACGGCAATTGCCGCCGGTGAAAGAGGTCGATCCGCTTGGCCGCGACCTGAAGCGCGGCAACCGTGTCGGGCGGGGCGGCAGCGGCGCCGGATACGATCTCGTCCGGGGCGAGGCGGAGCTGCCCTTCCGCCAGCGAGACGCGATCGAATCGGTTCGTGTGTTCGACCAGCGCTGCGTCGCCGCGCCCGGCGACATCGTCGATGATGCGCGCCACGGCGGCGTCGACATCTGCCGCGCTCTCCCGCTTCGCCGCCAGCAGCGCGCGAAACGCCGCCGCGAAGCCGGGATCACGAGTGTTGAGAGTCTCGGCCATGACCGCTCATCAACCGTTATGCGGATGAGACCGCGCGCAGCCGCCCCGGCCGCTCGGTGACCGCGCGCAGGCGCTCGATCCAGCCGCCAACCTCTTCCGGCCGGGTCTTCAGTGCAGGCCGGCTGACGATCAGGCGCGAGCTGACATCGGCGATATGCTCGATCTCGATCAGGCCGTTCGCGCGCAGGGTCGCGCCGGTCTGCACCAGATCGACGATATGGCGGCAGACGCCGAGCAGCGGCGCCAGCTCCATCGCGCCGTTCAGCTTGATGCATTCGGCCTGCACCCCGCGGGCCGCGAAATGGCGGCGCGTGACCTCGGGGTATTTTGTTGCGACGCGGAGATGGCTCCAGCTGTGCGGGTCCTCGTGTCCCGCCCACTCGGTCGGTGCAGCGACGGCCATCCGGCAATGCCCGATATCGAGATCGAGCGGCGCGTAGATCTCGGAATAGTCGAATTCCATCAGCACGTCGTTGCCGGCCACCCCGAGCTGGGCCGCGCCGAAGGCAACGAACGTCGCCACGTCGAAGCTGCGCACCCGGATCAGGTCGAGCGCTGGGTCCGAGGTGCGAAACCGCAGCTGCCGGCTCGCCGGATCGCTGAACGCGGGCTCCGGCACGACGCCGATGCGCTGCAACAGCGGCATGAACTCGCCGAGAATGCGCCCGTTCGGCAATGCCATGATTAGCGGTTCGGCAGACATCATACCGCCCCACTCAACTCATGGCCGGCAGCTCGTGGCCGGGCTGCCACGGCGTCGGCCAGGGGTCGCCGAAATCACGGGCGCGAACGCGCAGCACCGCGGCGTTAAGCCGAATCCCGGCGTCCCCGGCGAAGTCGAGCTCGATCGTCACGTCCGGCGTGACGTTCCCGGCCTCTTCCGCCAAGCGTACCGCCAGCAGACACAGGATGCGATCTTTCTCGCCGCGGTGAAACCCGCGATAGGCGGCGGCGGTGACGTCATCGAAGGTGACGGCGCACAGCGTCCGCTCAAACCGCCCATTTTCCTCGACCCCGGCCCCGGCGCCCGGGCGGCAACCCTCCCAGCGGAAGCGGTTCGCAGCCATTATGAAGACCCGTGCGCCGGGATCGTAGGCGAAATCGCGCACCGCGACGAGCGCGTCCTGCAAGCAGGCTGATATCACCGCGAGGTCCTCCGCGTCCTCGGCGCGCAGCCGCAGCGGCATCGAGGCCTTCTGGATGGGCGGCGCAGCTGGCGCCCCGCCTTGCTTCATTTCCGCACTCTTTCGATCCGCGCGCCGCAGCCCGACAGCTTTTCCTCGAGCCGCTCGTAGCCGCGGTCGAGGTGATAGACGCGGTTGACGATTGTCTCGCCCGCGGCGACCAGGCCGGCGATGACCAGCGATACGGAGGCGCGCAAATCGGTCGCCATTACCGGCGCGCCGGTGAGGCGCTTGACCCCGCGCACCAGCGCCGAGGCCTGATGCACGGTGATGTTGGCTCCCATCCTCGCCAGTTCAGGGACATGCATGAAGCGGTTCTCGAAGATCGTCTCGGTAACCATCGAGGCGCCCTCGGCGGTCGCCATCAGCGCCATGATCTGCGCCTGCAGATCGGTCGGGAAGCCTGGATAGGGCTCGGTCATCACATCGACCCCGCCGAGCCTCCCGTCGCGGCGCACCTCGATCGCCCCGCCCCCGCCGCACTCCCTGACGCAGATGCCAGCCGCGTCGAGCGCGCGCCGCAAGGCCTCGACGTGGTCGAGTCGGGCGCCGTCAAGACGCACCTCGCCGCCGGTCGCCGCCGCCGCCATCATATAGGTGCCGGTCTCGATCCGGTCCGGGACGACCCGGTGGCGCGCGCCATGCAGGCTGCCGGCGCCGCGTATCGTCAGACGGTCGGTGCCGATGCCGTCGATCGACGCGCCCATCGCAACGAGGCAATTCGCCAGATCGGTGATCTCGGGCTCGCGCGCCGCGTTGATCAGCACCGTCTCGCCCTCGGCCAGCGTAGCGGCCATCAGCAGGTTTTCGGTGGCGCCGACTGAGACGCTCGGGAAAACGAATTCGGCGCCGCGGAGCCCTCGGGGAGCGCGCGCCTCGATATAGCCCTCGCTCAGCGTGACCTCGGCGCCGAGCCGCTCCAGACCCTTCAAGTGCAGATCGACCGGTCGCGTGCCGATTGCGCAACCGCCTGGCAGCGATACACGGCTGCGGCCGCAGCGCGCGACGAGCGGCCCCAGCACGAGCACCGAGGCGCGCATCTTGCGTACCAGATCATAGGGAGCCGTCGTCGAGGTGATGTGCCGCGCCGATATTTCCAGCACATGCCCGGTTTCGCCCGGCGCGCTGTCCGCCAGCGCGATCCCGATCCCGTGCTGCACCAGCAAATTCGCCATCGTCCTGATGTCGGCGAGGTCCGGCACGTTGGTCAGGACCAGCTTCTCGGCCGTCAGCAGGCTTGCGGCCATCAGCGGCAGGGCGGCGTTCTTGGCCCCGCCTATCTGGATCGTGCCTGACAGCGGCACACCGCCGCGGATCAGAATTCTATCCATTGTTCTCGGCTCCCGGCGGCGTCGTCGGACCGCGCTTGCACCGGTCGCGGCCGCGCTCGTCATCCCGGTTGCTTTTAGGCGAGAGCCGCGTCCCGCTCAACCCGTAGAGCCGGCATCCTCCCGCCGACGGTCGCACGGTCGCGCCGGCGTGTCCGCCGCATCGCGATCGGCGGCGCGGTTGCGCACCTGTTGCTTGCGGCGGCGCAGATTATCGCGCAACGCCGCGGCCAAGCGCGCCTCGCGCGCGGCGTGCTCGGCGGCCTTGGCGGGGGTCACTCGGGGAGAATCGGGCATCGGCGGAAGCAGAAATCCGACGCGACGCCGCCGTCAAGCGATATGACAACCGGTATGATCCGAGGCCGGCCAAGCCTGTTCATTCCTCGACGCGCAGGCTGACCTTGGCGGCCAGAATCACCGCGACCGCCTGCTTCGCAGCGTATTCGGCCGACTGATCCGGATGCACGCGCCGCCACGCCTCTACCCCGGCGCGATAACAATCGACCGAAGGCAGGCCGCCGACGCGCGCCGCCTCGAACGCTTCGAGCACCGCCCCGGCCGCGATGTCGTTGGTGGGATCGATCGTTGAGCCGCGCCATGTCATCCCGGTATCCCCCGCCAAATCTCGGCAAAACGCGCGCACCACTGGCCTGCGGCACCGTCGCTGCAGGGTCGCCAGCGGTCAGTCGCAGACGGCGCGACATAATCCGCGGAGACCGTTTTCTCATCGCACCCCCGAAACCGAATACTCATTCCGGGATTCGACAAACGAGGCGGCCGCCTGTGACTTGAAATAAAATGGCCGCGACCAGAAGCTTTCGCAGAAACACGCGGCTGCCGTGGCCGGTTCCGGCGCGCCAAGCAAGCTCTACGGCCGCTTCCACCGGTCCGACGCAATTCAACCATTGCATTACGCGACTGTCGTCATTTTCGCATACAAAAGTTCTGTTGGAATAAGCTGGTTTTTACTCACGTTTAACAGCAACCCCGCAAATTGGCTCAGCCGCCATCCGGCGCGGCTCCGGCCCCGTTACGATCCGCGGAGATGCACGATGCAAAACAAGTTTAGAGTTCTGCCGCCGGCCCTGCCACGGGAAGTTCCCGATTTTCACGGGAGGCAGGCGTCGCATTGCCGTGCCCTGGCCGCCAGCACGCCCAGCCGCATCGTCAAGGCTCGCTTGCTGAGAGAGGCGGAGGAGCACGAGAAGATCGCCGACGCTGGCGCGAATGCCGGGCCAGCCAAGAGGGAAGCGAGCTGAACGCATATTTTGGGGCGGGCCGGCCGGCGGCCCGCATGGCGTTAACGAAGTCCGTTGCGGAACGCCTGCCGGCGGTGCCCCCCGATGTCCATGTTGTCAATGCGGGGCCGCGTCCCGCGATCGCGAATTGTCAATAGCCTCGTTCGGGTATTCACTGTCGGCACGCGCCTTTGCCGGGAGGAAATGATGCTCGAAATTCGCCGCCTCGGTCCGCAGATCGGGGTTGAGGTCCGCGGGATCGATGTCAAGACGATGGATGATGACACGTTCGGCCGGATCTACCAGGCGTGGCTCGACTGCAACGTCATGTGCGTCCGCGGCCAGGATCTGACGATCCCCGATTTCATCCGCTACAGCGAGCGCTTCGGCCCGGTCACGCCGCATCCGTCGAAATCGACGCGGCACTCCGAATACCCGAAGATCACGATGCTCGGCGTCAACAAATACGATGCCAGCGGAAAGCTGCGCGACGAAATCTACCGGCGCGGCGCCGAGGGCTGGCACACCGACGGGGCCTACAACCAGGCGCCGTTCAAGGCGACGCAGCTTTATGCGCTGGCGGTGCCGAGCCGCGGCGGCAACACGATGTTCGCGAACGCCTATGCGGCCTACAACGCGCTGCCGCAACGCCTCAAGGACCGGCTCGACGGCGTGATCGGCGCTTTCTCGTATGGCGGGCGGCGCGGCGGGTCGAAATTGCTCAACCCAGAAGACCAGGACTGGACGCCGGTCTATCACCCGATCGTCCGCGTGCATCCCGAGACCGGCCGCAAGTCGCTGTATTTCGACCCGGGCAAGATCGTCGATTTCGTCGGCGTCGATCGAACGGAGACCGACGAACTGATCGCTGAGTTGAAGGACCGGATGATCGCCCCCGACGCCGAGTACCACCACAAATGGGAAAAGGGCGACATCGTCATTTGGGACAACCGTTGCTCTTACCACAAGGCGGCCGGCGACTACCCGCCCGAGGAGGACCGCATACACTGGCGCGTTTCGATCAACGATTTCGGCGTCGAGGCTCTCGACGAAGCGGCGGAGTAAGCGCGATGACCGTTACCGTCACTCCCTTCGAGAATTCTGGCTGCGGCGCCGAGATTTCCGGGGTCGATATCCGGCAGCCGCTTAGCACCGAAGACCGCGACGCGATCCGCCGGGCTTGGCTCGACCATCTGGTCGTGCGCTTCCGCGACCAGAAGATAACCGACGCACAGCACATGGCGTTCACCCGCCAGTTCGGCGAGCTGGAGTTCAACCCGGCGAAGCTGATCGAAAAGCAATACGGCATCGAAACCCAGACCAGTGGCCGCAAGGCCGAGATACCGCCGGAGATTTCGGTTATCTCGAACATTCTTGAGGATGGCAAACCGATCGGCGGGCTCGGCGATGGCGAGGCGTTCTGGCACACCAATTCGTCGTTTGTCGATGTGCCGCCGGCCGCGAGCCTGTTGCGTTCGCTAGAATGCCCGCCGCCTGCTGCTGGTGGCGCGACGTATTTCCTCAATATGTACTCGGCCTACGACACCCTGCCGGCCGACATCAAACACCGCATCGACGGCATGACCGCGATCCACGCCGCGACGCACAGCAGCGGCGGCCGGGCGCATAAGGGTTTCGAGACCGTCGAGGATGTTTCGAAAGTACCCGGCGCGAGACAGCCGCTGGTCCGTACGCATCCCGAGACCGGCAAGAAATGCCTGTTCCTCGGGCGCCGGATCAACGCCTACATCGTCGGCCTGCCGGTCCCGGAAAGCGAGTCGCTGCTCGATTTCCTCTGGGAACACACGAAGCAGGACCGTTTTACCTGGAAGCAGGAATGGCGGGTCGGCGATCTCGTCTGGTGGGACAATCGCTGCGCGATGCACCGCCGCGACGCGTTCGACCCCGCCGCCCGCCGCTTGATGCACCGGACGCAGCTCAAGGGCACAAGACCGGTCTAAGAGATCCCCCACCGGAGCAAGGAGCGCAACCCGGCCGGGTTGCGAATCGGTGACACGTTCGGCCGGCAGAGCTAAAATGCAGGCGCATTCAAGCTGCAGGTGCAGACCTGCAGTAAAATCTGCGTACCGCCGGCAAGCCACGCGATGCCGCCAGCAGAAAGGAACACCGGGGCGATGAGCGTGCTCGCGCTGACACGTCGCTCATTTCATCTGGTTCTGCTTTTGACTGGCGTCGCAGCATTTTCCCGGCGCGTGCTTGGCCAACAAAGTGACACGGTAACCGTCCGCATTCGAGTCGACGATAGCGTGCGCTCTGCGATACCTATGCTTGCGCAGCGCAATCTGAGCATAGCGCCTGATCATTCCGAAGAGGCGAAGGAACTCGCCCGACGGGCTCCCCCGGAGCGCGCGGTACCGATCATATTAATCATCGCCGGGGCAATGGCGGTGCCGGTTGTGTACCAGATGGTCCGGGAAGCACTTCGCCAGACCTATTATGGCGGCGTGGTGGTCGATGTCCGAACACAGCCGCCCAGCATCTCGAGCGACCCGAAAATTCCCGGAAACATGGTGTTTGTGATCGAGCCCGGCGGCAAGACGAGCCGCTATACGAACGACCAGCTTTCGCCAGAGCTGCTCGGGATGCTTCTAAAGGGCAAATAGCGTGGTCCATCGGCTGGTTATCGCCGCCATTCTTTCTGCGGCTATCTTGCTGTCGTGGCAGGCCGCAGCGCAACGCGGAGCGGCCTCTACCGATCCGCTGCGCCATGGCCACGCGCTTTTGATCGGCAATTCGCAATACCTGTACTGGCCTCCCCTCGACGACGTCCCATTACAACTCGATGATCTGGCCAAGGGTCTCAAGAAGCATTTCGATACAGTCGAGGTCGTCAAGAATCTCAAAATCCAAGACTTGCGCCAGCAAATCAACGAATTCCTGCGTCGCTACGGCAATAACAGCGACGCGCGCTTGTTCATCTATTACGCGGGGCACGGGTATACGGAACCCATTCTTCAATACAATGAGAATCGTGGATACATCACAGGCGTCGACACGCCGACGATCGTAAACGGCTACGACGCGGCGCGCCCGATGGCCATGTCAATGATGGAAGTTCGAGTTCCCCTGGCGGAAGTTCTCGCCAAGCACATACTGATCGTTTTCGACAGCTGCTTCGCCGGAACGATTTTTCTCGCCCGCGCGGGCGATGCGCCACCGCCAGAACTGACGCCGGACGTGGTGGCGCGGCTGATGGAAAGGCCGTCCCGCAACATCATCACCGCCGGGCGAGCCGACGAGCGCGTCCCGGCGCATAGCCCGATCCCAAAGCTGTTGCTGTCGGCGCTGGATGGCGGGGCTGATCCGGCACGGCATGGCGTCGTCTCGGCGGCCGAGATCAACATATATCTGCGCAACCACGTACTGGGCATGCCCGGGGTCAATCTGACGCCGCAGGAGGGCAGGCTACAGGACCCCAACTTCGCCGAAGGGGATTTCCTGTTCAGGGTCCCGCGGCCGACGCCGGCAGTGGCCGCTGTCGGCACGCCACCCCCCGCGCCGACGCCGCAACCGGCTGCGACCCCAATTTCGCTGCGCACCATCGCCCGGCCACCATCGGGATACGTCCGCGACGCGTCTGTCCGTGCGGCGCCGGACACGACCTTGCGGCTCGTGCAAGTTTCGGAAACCCGCAATCAGATCACCGACGATGCGCGGTGGTGGGTGGACAACCATCTCGACCAGATCGAGTATCGGGTGCCCAACCCGTTCATGCGCAGCGAAGGCAACCTGCCGTCGACGATTCCGACAAAGCTGCAGGGACGGATTATCGTCAAAGCAATTCGCGGGGATCCCGTCATCGCGATTTACGGCGAGAATTTCTCCGAGGGAGATTTTGTGCTTGGGATCGACCCGGCAAACGGGGCGATCCGTTTCGCCTTCGATTTCTCGCAGTTCGCTTGGCCGCATCAATTCGAGAATGCGACGGATTCGGCGGTCCGGATGGCCGCCGATTGGGCTGTCGTCGACGGAAAGACGCTGTACGTGTCACACGCGCACCCCACTTACGCCCGGGAATCGAATGGGTATAACGCTTACCTCTCGGCTATTGACCTGAACACTGGCAGGCTTTTGTGGCATTCCCAGCCGCTCGTGAGCAATGCGCGTAACTTCGTCATCGAAGGCGATGCGATAATTGCCGGATATGGCTTTACGGCGGAAAAGGACTTTTTGAACGTGCTGAACAAGGCCGATGGGCGGCTGGTGCGTCAAGTGCCGCTGCGCACGGCTGCGGAGCATCTCGTCGAGAAGGATCAGCAACTCTTTGTTCGATCATACAATACCGACTATGTGTTTCGCTATGCACGGCATTAACGGGAGAAAGTGAGAACCATGCCCCATCCGACTCGCGTTGCGCTGATCACCGGCTGCGGCAAGCCCATCGGCATCGGCAATTCGACGGCGCGCGCGCTCGCCGCCAAGGGAATCGCAGTCGTCGTGTCCGATCTGCGCCCGACCGGGGTCGCGAACGAATTCAACGCGCCCGAGGACACCGACGCGAATTGGGGAGGCGTCGACACGCTGGTCGAACGAATCCGGGGTTCCGGCGGCACGGCGTCAGCCACTCTCGGCGACGTCAGCCGCGAGGAGGACGCCAACCGCATGGTCGAGGAGGTGATCGCGCAATACGGCCGTCTCGACATCCTCGTCAACAATGCCGGCGCGCCGCAGGGGGCCGACCGCAACGAGATCGAAAATGTGCCGGTCGCCGCCTGGGACTTGACGATGGGGGTCAACGCCAAGGGCGCCTTTCTGATGTCGCGCGCCGCCGTCCCGCACATGCGCAAGGCGAAGCTGGGGCCGCATCGTCAGCGTGTCGTCAAAGGCCGCGTTCCGCCCCGGCGCAAAGCGCGCGACCTATGCCGCCTCGAAAGCGGCGATCGTCGGGTTTACGAAATCGCTGGCGCTCGACCTCGCGCCCTTCGGGATCACGGTCAACGCGGTCTGCCCCGGACCGATCCGAACCTCGCGCGCGATCAGCACGAACCGCCGCGAATATGGCGACGATCTCGAAATCGGCTTCCGCGAGCGCGCCAAGGCGATCCCCGTCGGCCGCTTCGGCGAACCCGACGAAATCGCCTCGATGATCGCCTATCTCGCCTCGGATGAAGCCGCCTTCGTGACCGGGACAGGCGATCGGCGTCGATGGGGGCTGGTGACCGAGCTGCCAATGACAATCGCCTCGGTCCTCCACCGTTTTGGCGAACCGCCTACTTCGTCGAGGCGATGAAACGGCCGGATCGTCAGGCAATCGGTCTCGACGACGTGAAATTCGCGCTTGAACGGCCCACCTATCGCTCGGCGCAGCCGGATGGCCGTTGGAGACATTGGGTTTGGGTCGAAGCACGGCAGCGCTGGTTGCGGGTCATTGTCGAGGCTGATGCCGAGACCGTGCACAACGCGTTTTTCGATCGAAATTTCAGAATATGAGCGACGGTCCCATTATCAGCTATCGTCCCGAAACCGACACGATGGCGATCGAGCTTCGCCCGTGGCCCGGTAATGACGATGAGGGCGACGCGCAAATCGGCGGCGAGGATGCGGGCGACGACCTCGTCATCCACTACGCCCCGGACGGCGAGCCCTGGTTGTGGGAGATCGAGCATGCCTCCGCGCATCCGGAGCACATCGCCGCCGCGCTCGCGCTGCTCAGGAGCCGGGCGGCGCAGCCCGCCTAGCAGCGCCGGCCGGTCAGCCCAGCAGCTTGCGCTGCTCGGCGGCCTGAAGCTGCATCGAGCTGCAGCAACCGCGTCTCCGGGGTCGGCGCGCAATTTGTGTAGCCGGCGCCGAGTTCCTTGAGCTGCGCCGCGTTGCGCGGAAAGGCGGCATGGTTGAGCGGCAGCGCGAGCCGGCAGCCGGTGCCCTTCTTGACCGCTTCGCGCACCCGGTCAATCGCGGCGACGAGGCGCGGGTGGTCGGGATGGCCGCTGACCCCGAGCGAGCGCGACAGGTCGGACGGCCCGACCGCGAGCAGATCGACCCCGGGCACCGCGGCGATCTCGTCGATGCGCTCGACCGCTTCCATGTCCTCGATCATGCAAGCCAGCAGGATCTCGCGGTTCGACTTCGCCATGTGGTCGAGCAGCGGCACGTTGCCGAAATCGGCGGCGCGGCTGCCCGCGGCCATGCCCCTATCGCCGTCGGGCGGATAGCGCACCGCCGCAACCGCCTCGCGCGCGGTCTGCGGATCCGAGACATGCGGCACCTGGATGCCCTGCACGCCCATGTCCAACAGGCGCAGGATGAATGCCGGGTCGAAGCCGGGCGTGCGCACGATCGGCGTGATCCCGACCCGCTCGGCCGCCAGCACGCAGGCCTGCACGTCGTGCAGATCGAAGCTGGTATGCTCCATATCGATAAAGGCGGCGTCGAACCCCGCGAGGCCGATGATCTCGACGATCTGAGGGTCGGCAATACCCCCGACATGCGTCCCGAGCGCCAGCCCGCCATCGCGCATGATCCGCTTTACCCGGTTTTCCTGCATTACAAACTCCCTTTTTTAAGCGCCTCTAGAGCCCCGCCTCGCCCGGCAGGGGCGAGCTGCTGAGGATCGCGCGGACCTGGTCGTCAGTGGCGGTTTGTGCCGCTGCCATCCGTTGCCGATACCGATCATAGGCTGTCTGATCGCCGACAAAAATACAGCTACATCCGGTCGGGTCGGCATAAAGGTATCTCGGCTGACCGTTATGAGTGCGCATGACGAATTGGTGCGGCGGCAACGCCCGGATCGCCGCCATTCGCTCCGCGGTATTGGCTTTCTTCGCGACGAAGCCGGCCTCGGCCAGGTTATTGTCGGACTCGGTGTTGGCGGCTGGTGTCCCGCACGCCGTCATGAACAGCAGCATCGTCAGCGCGAGCAAACGAGCGAACAGGGCTTCGCGGATTGGATGTGTCGGCATGAGATATGGCGGCTCCGGAATCGCGGAGGAAGGCGATGCAACGGTGGTCAATTATCCATTTATAAGCGCATTTCCTATCCGGCGGCTTCCCGCGAAGCAAGTTCGAGGGCGCGAGCGCCCGTTTCCGATCCGTCGCCTGTGCCGGTTCGCTGCTTTTGCTGTTTCTGCAGGAAATGAACAGCAAACGTTCGCGCAACCCCTTGCTCCGCCGGGGTTTCCGGGCGGCGGAGGGTGGCTTCTGCAGCAAAAGAACAGGGAACACCCGCCCGCCATCGCTCCGACCCACGCCACCAATTGCTTGATACTCCCGCAATGCGGCGAATTTCGTGTCGTCGTCGGCAGATGGCGGCGGTGTCGCCCCGGCCGAAACGCCAAGGCCGAAACGCCAAGGCCGAAACGCCAAGACGGTCGCTCGCGATGAGGTTCTTCCTCATTACCTCATTGCCATCAGGGATTGTCGTCATGCCCAGGAGCGGCTCCGACGGAGCGCGTCTCGAACCACGGCATGATGGCGATGCAAATTCAAACCGGGGCAAATACCGATCCAGACCGAGACCGATCCGGACCGAGCCAGCTGGTATGGCGGAAGGTGTCCATACACCTGGTTCGAATTCTGCCCGAACTCGATCCGCCGCTCGCCTACCACCTTCTAGGGCCCTCATCCCGTATGTTTGCGGATGAACGCCTTCATGCGTTCGATCGCGGGGTGAGCATAGGGCGCATTTGGCTTGCCGGTCATGAAGCCGTGATTGGCGCCGCGATACAGCTCCAATTCGACCTCGCCTCCCGCCTTCCTCCAGCCCTCGACAAGCCGCCGCATCGTCTCGACCGGGACCCATTCGTCGGCGTCACCGCCGAACACCAGCGCCGGCGGCAGATACACCTTCTCGCCGCGGTCGAGGATCGCCGGCGGGCTGCCCTCGCTCATCGTCGCCTCATCGCGCCAGTAGGCGTGGTGGTTCTCGACCAGCTCGCCATTGCCGGCCTTTTTCGCGAGATGGTAGCGCAGCAGCGGATCGAGCACGCCCCAGCCGGAAATCACATAGGCCACGCGCGCATCGACCTCCGGCGCCTCGGGCAATGGCACAGCAGCGTAGCGCGGATCGTCCGGGCGCATCGCCGCCAGCAGCACCTGATGCCCGCCGCTCGACGTGCCGAACATCCCGACCCAGTCCGGCCGGCTGCCATACATGCGCGCCCGCGCCTTCAGCCACCGTATCCCGAGATTGATGTCGGCGAGCGAGGCCGGGTAGCCGGCCTCGGGCGGCATCCGGAAGTCGAGCGATGCGACGAGAATGCCGCTTTCGGCCAGCGCCCGCGCCATGAAATCGTTATCGGCGCGGTCCTTGTGCACCCAGGCGCCGCCATGCACCTGGATTGCCGCCGGGTACGGTCCCGCGCCGGCTGGGCGATACAGCCGCGCGAGCAGCGCCCTCCCGCCCTGGCGCTGATATTCGACATCCTCGACGCGCACCCCGGAAGCGGTGTCCGCGCGTGTTTCGGCTTCAAGCGTCGGCGCCATCGTTTTTCTCCGATCGGATATCGATTGCGAGCGAGTCTAGCAGTCCCCGCGCGCGCCGTCTGCCGCGATCGCGAATTGCGCCGAGTTGAAGCGGAGGGGCGCCAGCCGCTAAGTGTGCGGGCAAATGCATTCCCAGAGAGGCAATTGCCGCGTTGAGAACCCCACAACAGCGCCAGGAATCGAACCCCCAGGAGCCGTCCGAGGTCATCGCGGCGGCCGGCGGCGACGGTTCGGTTGCCCGCTCCGCGACCCGCCTGGTCGCGTTGTTCGAGGCGCTCGCCAAATCGGAACAGGGGATCAGCCTCGCCGAACTGAGCGCGACGATTGCCGCGCCGAAAAGCAGCCTTCTCGGCCTGCTGCGCTCGATGGTGGCGCTCGGCTACATGGAGCACGATCGCGGCCTCTATCGTCTCGGCCCGAAAGCGTTCCGCCTCGCCGCCGACATCCTGGCGATCCGCCGCTTCCCAAATCTGGTGCGCCCGATCCTGCAAGAGCTGCAAGCAAAAAGCGGTGAGACGGTCTTTCTGGTCGTGCTCGACCGGACGGCGCAGCGCATGACCTACGCCGACATCATCGACAGCCCCAACCCGGTGCGCTACACGGTGCCGACCGGTACGACACGGCCGCTCTACGTCTCGGCCGGCGGCCAGATGCTGCTGGCCTACCAGGAACCCGCCTGGGCCGATTCCTATATCCGCGCCACCAGGCTCGAAAAACTGACCGAGCGCACGATCACCGACCGCGAGGCGCTGCGCGAGCGGCTTGCGGCAATCCGGCGCGATGGCTTCGCGATCAGCATCGGCGAAACCGTGCCGGGCGCTGCGGGCGTCGCGGCACCGATCTTCAACGCCGATGGCAGCGTCAGCGCGGGCCTGTTGATCGGCGCGCCGATCGACCGGTTCGAGCAGGAACTGCCGGAACTGAAGCGGCTGCTGCGCGAGGCGACTGCGCGCGTTTCGGGCATGCCCCTTGCGCTTGTCGAGGACGGCGCTCGTCGCGGATAAGGCGGCAAACCGGGATTGACGCAAGCCTGCGCGGTGGTCAGATTTTTCGCACGGCGTTCACGTATCCGCTCGGATGGAGGTCACGGCAGCAATGATCAAGCGGTTTCACGCCCTTTATGTCGGGCAGATCGAGCTCGACAATATCGGGCTCGACGGCACTCCGGCCAACGAGCGGCGCTACTCGAACGAGCGGCTCTCCGAGGTGTTCGAGACCTCGCGCCGGGTCGCCCAGGTCATGGACGAACTCGGATATTACTGCTTCTGGGCGGCGGAGCATCATTTCCAGCACGAAGGCTACGAGTGCATCCCCAACCTCATCCAATGGGGGCTGTGGCTCGCGACGCAGACGAAGCGGCTCAAATTCGGCTGCGGCTTCAATATCCTGCCGATGTGGCACCCGGTGCGGCTCGCGGAGGATTACGCGATGGCCGACATCGTGACCGACGGCCGCGTCGTGATGGGCGTCGGGCGCGGCTATCACACGCGCGAGGTCGAGAGCCTCAACGGGCCGCTGCTCGACACCGACGCCAATCGCGAGATCTTCGAGGAAGGCTTGCAGCTGCTGCTGAAGTGCTTCAACGAGGAGAGCTTTCATCACAAGGGCAAATATTTCGAGGTGCCGCCGCCGGTGCCGTATCGCGGCTATGACCTGAAGGAGGTCACGATGGTGCCGCGGCCGAAGCACCTGCCGGTCGAAATCTTCATGCCGATCGCGTCGGGGCGCACGATCGACATGATGGCGCAGTACGGTCTCAAGGCGATGGTGACGCTGAACGGCGAAAAGATCCTCGACGACGTCATCCGGGCCTTTCACGATGCCTGCCACCGTCACAACCGCCCGGTCCAACTCGGGCAGGACATGGTGTGGGGCGCCGGCATCTATATCGCCGACAGCCAGGAACAGGCGATCCGCAATTGCGAGGCGGCGCACGACGAGCGCTACAAATGGTTCGCGCCGTTCGGCTTTGTCCGTTACGCCGACGAGCAGGGCCGCACCTGGGGCATGCCCGGCGCACCGGCGACGATCCCCACACTGCGCGAAGGCGTCAAGCAAAAGGCCTGGTTCTGCGGCACACCGGGCCAGATAATCGACGGCATCAAGTCGGTCGAGGCGAAGTATCCGGGCCTCGAGGACTTCATGATCCACTGGGCCGAGGGATTGCCGCCCGACGAGTTCATCGAACAGCTGCGCCTGTTTGCCCGCGAGGTGATGCCGGAATTCAACCGGAGTTAGGTTTGGGACCGCCGGACTCTGGCCGGCATGCCGGCGGTCCGGAGCAAGACCCTGGAGGAGCGCCAATGGCGAACGCGTTGCGGGAAAAGGTCGCTTCCGGCGAACTTGCGACGCTGATGGCCGCGCACAACCCGTTATCGGCGCGGCTTGCCGAGGAGGCCGGGTTCGACGGCATTTGGGCCAGCGGCTTTGAACTCTCGGCCGCCTACGGCGTGCCCGACGCGAGCCTGTTGTCGTTCACAACACACCTCGACATGACCCGCGCGATCATTGACCAGGTCGCGATTCCGCTGGTCGCCGATCTCGACACCGGGTACGGCAACGCGATCAACGTCGCCCATGTCGTCGGCGCCTATGCGCGCGCGGGCTCGGCCGGTGTCGTGATCGAGGACAAGACGTTTCCGAAGGACACGTCTCTCCTCGCCGGCGCCAGGCAGGAGCTGGTGCGCGTCGAGGAGTTCCAGGGCAAGATCGAGGCGGCCCGCGCCGCCGTGGCCGGTCACAACCTGCTGGTTATCGCCCGCACCGAGGCGCTGATCGCCGATCTCGGGATCGACGAGGCGCTGCGGCGCGGCGCCGCCTATGCCGAGGCCGGCGCCGATCTCCTGCTGATCCATTCGAAGCGCAAAACCCCGGACGAGATCGTCGCCTTCGCGAATGCCTGGCCCGGCACGATCCCGCTGATGATCGTGCCAACCGCCTACCCCGAGCTAACCGAGGCGAGGGCGCGCGCGCTCGGCAAGATCGGAATCATGATCTACGCCAATCACGCGGTTCGGGCCGCGGTGACCGCGATGCGCGACATCTTCGCCGCGATCCGCCGCGACGGCGGCATTCACGAAATCGACAAGCGCATCGCCACGGTCGAGGACATTTTCGATCTTCAGCGCGTCCCGGCGATGAAGGCGGCCGAGAAGCGTTATCTGCGCTAGGGCTGTATGACCCAGCACCTCTCAACCGAGGCCTTACCGCCCCCACGGCATGATCGGCACGCTGGACAGAGAGCTTTGCGGCGAGCCTTCGATGATCTTGTCGCTGATTGCGAGATAGATCAGCGTGTTGCGCTTGTCGTCAAACATCCGATAGACGTGCGTGTTCTTGAATAGGATCGAGGTTTTCGTGCTGTAGACTTCTTCCTCGCTCGGCAGCCGCTTCGGGTCGATCGTGATCGGGCCGATCTGCCGGCAGGCGATCGAAAACCGCGACGGGTCCTCGGCAAGCCCCAACCCGCCCTTGATGCCGCCGGTCCGCGCCTGGCTGATATGGCAGGCGACGCCGGGCACTTTCGGGTCGTCGAAGCCGCTGACGCACACCTTGTCGTTCGGCCCGAGAAAGCGGAATGTCGTGCTGAGGCACCCGACATCGTCGGCCAGCGCCGGCCGAATCAGCGCTCCGGCGAGCAGCACCGGCATCAACCACAACCTCTTACCCCTGCCCATGCCGTTTGGTCCCCGCCCGGTCCGCCGATCCCGCCGCGTCAGTAATAGAGAAACGTATTTCGGAAGTGGCTGGCGCAGACCTGGCGCAATTTAAGGACGATGCTGACCGGCTGCCTTGTCTTTGTCAGCGAAACCGCGACCTTGATGCCTTTCAGCCGCTCGCCGAAATACGGCGAAATCATGCTGATATCCGGCACCGCCGAAACGGTGCGAACGATGCTGGCCGGGATCGCCCGGACGACTTCGACATCGACCTTGCCGATGCTTTCGGTCTCGATGAAGCTGAGCATCTCGGTGCCGTCCGCGTCCGCGAAATCTGTCGCGTTGAGGGTCACCTCGCCGATGCGCGCCGGTCCGAACGGGTTGTATTCGTCACATGACGGGACCAGGGGTGGCGCGGCCGGCGCGACGGTTGGACGCGCGACGATGCAGGCGACAATGCAGCAAGCGATTCCCGCCAATTTCCACCCGTGCCGCATTCCTGCCTCCGACCAGCTGGGTCGCCGCACTCTATCCATTCGCGGCAAGCATGACAGCCCCCGGCCGCACCGAAACCGCTGCGGCAGCGTTGCCGTATACCGCGCACCGGGCTATCCTGAATAACATTCAGGCTTCCGCCCAGAGGTGGGCGGACCCGCCGGGCCGAATAAAACAGCCGAACAACAGGAGCCGCAATGCCCAACGACATGCAGGGCGCGATCGTCAACACTCCGAAGCCGGAAGCGCTGTACGCCAAGCTCGAGGAACGGATACTGGACCGCGACCAGAAGGGCGCGAGCGATGTGTATTACGATCTGGTGCGAACGCGGCGGCCGATGCGCGAAATCGTCGCCGAGGCCGTGCGCATCCACGCGCCGTACACGCACGTGCCGTATCACGAGCAAATCGACGACGGCTACGTCAATTTCGTCAATAACGACCATTGCCTGTTGTCGGCCCGCGCCGCGTCACAGCTTACGCGAATGGTGCCCGAAGATTGCGCCGCGCTGCCGCTGGCGCAGACGATCTGGTACATCCCCACCGGGCTCGATATCTGGAACCAGAAGATCCTGAAGGCGCCGGGACATTACGCGCGCGCGCCGGGCTGGACGATGCCGCCGGGACCGCCGCCGATGCCGGAAATCGTCTGGCCCGACCAGCAGCCGGAGCGGCTCGACGGCCCCTTGCAGGAACGGCTCGACCACTGGATGACGCTGGTGCATCGTGGCCAGGTGCTCGAAGCCTACCGCGTGTTTCTCGGGCTGATGGAGAACCCGGCCGAGCGCAAGGAGGTGCTGGCCCAGCTCTGCCATGCCGGGTTGATGGATGTGCAGGACCGCGCCCTCTACAACCGCTCCTACACGACCGGCCACAAGGCGTTCCGCGCCCGTGCGACGGTCGATCTCGGCAATTTCCTCGGCTGGGACAACGCGCACAACGTCGTCTATGCCGGCGCGCTCGACATCGCGGTCGGGCCGCGCTGGTATTCGACCTACGAGATGGCCTGCAACATCGTCAAAATCTTCCTCGAAAAGCAGGCCGTTTCGGCGATCCCGTACGGCGGCGCCTCGCCTGAGGAACTGACGATTCTGGCCAACAACAAGGATCCGCTGTCACGCGAGGAGGCTCAGGCGCTCGAACGCGCGATCATCCGCGAGCCCGAGCCGGGTTTCCTCAAGCTGCTGTGCGAATATCTCGAAGCCGGCAAGAGCCCGCGGCGCCTCCTGGACGCGCTGCAGATCGCCTCGGCGCAGGTGATCTTGGAGACGCAGGGCCAGAACAATTTTTCATTGCCGCAACACTGCTTCGAGTATTTGAACTCGATGACGTGGTTCTTCGACAATTTCGAGCACAAGCAGCAAGTCAAGCTGCTGATAACAGCGGCGTCGTATCTGAACCGCGCCGCGTGGCATCAGAAGGGTATCGGAGACGCCGAACCGGTGACGGTGCGCGCCCCGTCCGGCGCCGACAGACTGATGCCCGAGCAGATTCTCGACCGCGTCGATGCGGCGGTGCTGGCGCTCAACGGTCCGGAAAGCGCCGCCTGGACGCAGGCCTATCTCGAAAGCGGCGCCGATACGAAACCGCTGACGCAGCGTCTGGCGCTGCTCGCCTGCCGCATGGGCAACGACCCGCACAACCAGGAAATCGGGCAGGTCCTGCTTGAAGACTGGGCGAAGAACCAGGGCCACGACCGCGACCGGCTGCTGCTCGCCTGCGCGCATCACACCGCAACGCACCGCAAATACGGCAACCCGCTCGACTGCGCGAACCGCTTCGGCGAAGCGCTCGGGATCGCCCGACTGCAGTAGCCTAAGGGCGCAGATGCAATCCCCTCCCCCGTAAGCGGGGGAGGGTTGGGTGGGGGTACGCCCGAGAGATATTGTCAAACTCAGTGCCGCCCGATCTAATCAGGACCCACGCCGCTGCGCCTCAACTCCCCTCGATTTCCTCGCGCAGCATTTCCAGGCGCAGCCACTGTTCCTCGGCGGCGCTCAGTTCGCCGCGAGCCGCGGCCAGCGCCGAGGTTATGGCGTTGAACCGGCCGGCGTCCCGCGCGTAAAGATCCGCGTCGGCGAGCGCCGCGTTCAGCGCCTCGACCCGCTGCGTTAACGTCGTGATCCGCTCGGGCAGCAGTTCCAGCGCGCGGCGGTCATTATACGTCATCCGCCGCGGACGGGCCGGTTGCGGCGTTGCTTCGGCGCTCGGTGTCGGGCGGACCGGCTTTACGGAACCGACAGCCGGCCCCGCGCCCCGCTGCGCCAGCATGTCGCTGTAGCCGCCGGCATATTCGATCCAGCGCCCGCCGCCGTCGCTGGCGATCACCGAGGTCGCGACGCGGTCGAGAAAATCGCGGTCGTGGCTGACCAGCAGCACCGTCCCCGGATAATCGGCCAGGCGTTCCTGCAGCAAATCGAGCGTTTCGAGGTCGAGATCGTTGGTCGGCTCGTCGAGCACCAGCAGATTCGAAGGGAGCGCAAAGGCGCGTGCCAGAACAACCCGGGCGCGCTCACCGCCCGACAGGACGCCGACCGGGGTGCGGGCCTGCTCCGGACGGAACAAGAAATCCTTCATATAGCCGACGACGTGCCGGCTTTGGCCGGCCACCGTGACCGTATCACCGCTGCCGCCGGTCAGCGCCTCCGCCAGGGTCTGTTCCGGATCGAGGGTTTCGCGCCGCTGGTCCAGGATCGCCGGCGCCAGATTGGCTCCGAGCCGCACCTCGCCCGTATCCGGCGGCAAGACCCCGATCAACATATTCAGCAGCGTCGTCTTGCCGGCGCCGTTCGGGCCGATGATGCCGACCCGGTCGCCGCGCATGATCCGCGTCGAAAAATTCCGCACGATCGGGCGCCCGCCATAGGATTTCGCGATCCCGGCCGCTTCCGCGACGAGCCGTCCCGACATCTCGGCTGGCGTCGCTTCGAGGCGAACCGAACCGGCCGCGCGCCGGTGCTCCCGCCGTTGGCGGCGCAGCGCGTGCAACTCGGCAAGCCGACGCTGGTTGCGGGTGCGCCGGGCGGTGACGCCATAGCGCAGCCAATCCTCCTCCATCGCGATCTTGCGGCCGAGCTTGTGCGTTTCGCTTTCCTCCTGTTCGAGGATCGCGTCGCGCCACGCCTCGAACCCAGCGAAACCCTGATCGAGCGTGCGGGTGATACCGCGATCGAGCCATACGGTCGTGCGCGACAGATGTTCGAGCAGCCGGCGGTCATGGCTGATCAGCACGATGCCGGCGCGCATCTGGATCAGCTCGCGCTCCAGCCACTCGATGCCGGGCAGGTCGAGGTGGTTGGTCGGCTCGTCGAGCAGCAGGATGTCGGGAAGCGGCGCCAATGTGCGTGCCAGCGCGGCGCGGCGCGCCTCACCGCCAGACAGCGCGGCGCAATTTTCCTCGCCCGAGAGGCCGAGCTCCTTGAGTAGATAAAGCGCGCGATGTCGGTCCGCCGCGCCGGCCGCGAACGCCGCCTCGACATAGGCCAACGTCGTGGCGAACCCGGTCAGGTCCGGTTCCTGCGGCAGATAGCTGATCGTCGCGCCCGGCTGCGCAAACCGCTCGCCGGCGTCGGGCTGGACGAGCCCGGCGGCGATTTGCAGCAGCGTCGACTTCCCGGAGCCGTTGCGCCCGACCAGGCAGATACGGTCACCGGCAGCGACAGCCAGACGCGCGCCGGAGAGCAACGGCGTCCCGCCGAATGTCAGGCTGATATCCTGCAATAAAAGCAACGGCGGCGCCATATCGACCCATAGCTTACGCCCGCGCCGAACCCTCGCGAACCGGGATGTTTACTCCAGGCGAGGCCGGCTTCCGGCATGCCGCCATCGGCGTTCCGGCTTTGTCGACCGGATGCAGATCGAGGAGGATCGCGCTCCACTCGCTGCCGCGGGAGAGACCTCCGCCTGTTTATCGCTGTTCGATCACGCCACTTTGCGAATGCTCGAACGGCGGCGGCCCGAGATCGAAGGGGTCGAATTGCGGAATTCTGACGCCCCGCAGATGCGGGCTGGTAGCCTCCGCCAAGCAGCGCGAAGGCGCCAGCTCCACCGCCGCGAAACCCGCCAGGAGCAGGATCAACACGAGCGCCCAAGCCGAGAGAACCCGACGCCAGTCAACCGAAAATAGCACGATGCACCTGCAGCCGATGAAAGTCGGCGAGCCATATGGGCGACTTGGCGAGCAGTCGCAACCTGGACATGGCTGCCGTGCTGCAAGGCCTGTTTATGAATATTCCGTTGCCCCAGCGATGCGCCGCTCGATCGCGCACCGGCGGCGGCAATAAATCCGGAATATCCCTCAAGTCCGTCTCCGGCTCTGTAGCGCCGGATTCCTGCGGCACCGCCGATCGGCCGGACTTCCCAGGAACCGCACGACATGATAAGCGTTTTGCCCACCCGACGCGTTTAACGGCTGGAGAAGAGCGCCCGTGCAAGTCCTCGTTCGCGACAATAATGTCGATCAGGCTCTCCGAGCCCTGAAGAAGAAGATGCAGCGCGAAGGGGTGTTTCGGGAAATGAAGCTGCGGCGCAATTACGAGAAACCGTCGGAACGCCGCGCCCGCGAAAAGGCCGAGGCGGTCCGCCGCTACCGGAAACTTTTGCGCAAGCGCATGGAGCGCGAAGGTTACTGATCCCGCCGTTCAGCGAACCATTCAATTACCGGCCCCGCCGGTTAAGGCAGTTCGGCGCCGCCGAGAGCCGGGAAGGCGCGGTGATCGCCGGCGATCACCGCGACCGACGAACCGCGTTTTGCCGGCCCGCAGCTTGTCATCGAGCCCAATGACCCTCGCCCGAGGCGCCGCCCAGCGCAAAACAATAGTCGGTTAAGTCCGAAAGTGATATAGGGCGCGCCGAGCTGAAGAACGTTCTTCGCGACCATCGCCGAGCGTACCGGGAAGATCAACGAGCAATGATCCCGCGTTTTCTCAGGGCGGAAGCATGAGGCTGCGGCCGGATCTGACGCTCCTGCCGCTCGACGGTAATGCGATTGTTTTTTCCGAAGAGATGCAGCACCTCGTCGGACTCAATCGAACAGCGGCGTTGTTGGTTGAAAAATTGCACAACGGAACCCCCGCTGCCGAACTTGCGCATGTCTTTACGACAGAGGGTCTCGCGGCTGCGGACGAGGCCGAACAATGGGTAGCGACGACGCTCGATGCCCTTCGGTCGTGCGGAGTTGTGCAGGACGGGCTTGCCGCGCCCGCTCCCGCAAACCAAACCGCCGAAGACAACAACTCCGCGGCGCGCCAGGCCGCCGAGTGCGCGCCGTATCGCTCCTTTGAACCGGCGGCGGAACGGCGCTATCGCCTGCTCGAGACCTGTGCCCTTATCCGCTTCGGTCACGTGGCGCAGGTGCGTCTTGTCGATTCGGTCATCGGCCATCTCGCGACGGACGATCACGCCACACCGGATGTTGTTATGGACATCAGCGCCAAGCTGTTGGGTGGCGGGCATCTTTTGAGCGACGTCTACCGGGACGGTGCGCCGATCGGGCGCGCGCGCCGGCTTTCCCGCATGGCGCCGATCGTGAAGGCGGCGTTGTGGCAGTCCGCCATCAATGGCCACGATTTCCTGTTTTACCTCCACGCCGGAGTCGTCGGAACCGGTGCAAGCTGTATTCTTCTGCCCGCCGCCGCGGGAAGCGGGAAATCCTCGCTTACCATGGCCCTCGTCGATCGCGGGTTCTTGTATTTTTCCGACGAAGTGGCCCTGATCGAACCTGGGACCTTTCGTGTTCCGCCCGTGCCTCTAGCGATGTGCATCAAGAGCACAGGTTGGGATTTGATGTCCCGCTATTGTCCGCAACTATTATCGCTGCCGGTTCATGTCCGCGTCGACGAGAAGGTGATACGCTACATTCCGCCGCCGGAAAATACAGCGGAACAGAGTGCGGCTCCCGTCAGTCACATCATCTTTCCGCGATACGATCCGGACGCGCAAACCCGGCTTGAGCCGATCGAGCGGTCCGCGGCTCTGGGCCGCCTGATGGGCGAATGCCTGGCGCTGCGCCAGCGCTTGGACCAGAGAAACGTTCGCGCACTCGTCCGCTGGATTGCCGGAGTCGAGTGCTACGAGCTGACGTTTTCCTGCCTCGATACCGCCAGGCGGTTCGTCGTAGAAGCTACGGGCTTCGGTTTGGCGTAAGCTTCTTGTTCGCCAATGCCGCTCAGTTATGGACCCGGCGGCCTGCGCCAAACGTGCCGTTGATTCAACAGCTCAGCAGCTTCTTCTCGAGGAAATTGGTCGAGTCGGCGCTTTCGATCCGTCAGCTCCATAGACAAAGCATCATTGCCGGAAGGAGAGCCAATCAGGCGCTGACCAAGTGATCTCGCAAAAAGCGGAGGGCAGATATGAGTGCTCCGAAATTGACCCATAGGCTCGGGCAAGCGTTGATGACTGTCTTTCTCGCTGTTGCCTTATTTGCCGTGGCGGCAGATCCAGCAGATGCGCAGCATGGCGGCGCTGGTGGCGGGACAGGCGGCCAGGGACGCGCTGGCGGTGCGCCGGGCAGCGGTCATGGCCATGCTGGCGGCTGGCACGGTGGCGTACCTGGCGGCTGGCGCGGAGGTGGGCCCGCCAGGTGGTATGGCGGTTTCGGGTGGTATGGTCCGGGCTGGGGCTGGGGGTTTCTTGCTGGTGGGCTCGCTGTTGAACCGGCTGCGCCCAGCCCGTACTCATATCGATTTCTTTACGACAGCCCTTACTACTACCCTGATTACGACTCGTATCATGGGTTTTCATACCCCTACTACTAGGGATCGGTACCGGCGAATCGCCGTGCTGCTCCTGCTGACAGAAGCGACGGAAGCGCCCGCCCTTGTCGGATCAACGGGTATTCCAGAGCGAAATCGAAACTGGCTGTTTGACTGAGCGGAACGGTACGCCCGTTCGACAGCGGGATCTGCAAGCCGCGCAACGTCGCGAGCGAGAGGCGTTCCTCGTCGGTCGCTCGCGTCAGCACATCGATCAGATAGATGCCGTCGCGCACCTGCGTCACGGCCGTGCCGGTAACGACGCTGTTCATCACGGCGGCGATAGATTGCGAACTCAGCCCCAGCAACCGCGCTTGGTCTTGGTCGATTCGGATGCGGACCATGCGCGCCGGTTCCATCCAGTCAAAATTGACGTGCCGCGCATTCGGGTCGGCTCCCACAATTCGGGCCAGCTGCAATGCAATGTCGCGCACTTCGCTGATTTCGGTGCCGCTCACGCGGTACTGCACGGGCCACCCGACAGGCGGGCCAAGCCCCAGCGGCGCGACACGAGCCACGGCGCCGGGGAAATCCTCGGCCAGCGCCCTCTCAAGCTTTCCCTGAAGCCGTTCGCGCGCCGGCACGTTCTTGGCGATGACCACAGCCTGCGTAAAGAAGTCGTTCGACAACTGCACGTCGAGCGGCAGATAGAAACGGATCGCGCCGCGCCCGACATAGGTGCTCCAGCGCTCGACATCCGGATCGCCCCCAAGGAGGCTGTCGAGTTTCTCGGCCGCGCCTTCGCTGGCATAGCATCCGAGCGTCACACCGATTGTCACCCAGCGCGCCCGCATGACACTAACCAGAAATCCGCGAAAATAGCTGACAATCACGCCGGGCTTCTCAGGTGATTTTGCTTTCGGTTTGGAAAGTATGATCACGCCGAGCAGCGGCGCAAAGATAACTGCGACGAACCAGGACGAGAAGCAGTGCGTAGGAAACGACGGCAAAAATTGAAAACGTATATTCGCCCGCCGAACTTCTGGCAAAACCTATCGGTATGAATCCGGCGGCCGTGACCAACGAGCCCGTCAGCATCGGCAGCGCCAGCGTTTTATATGCGAAGGTAGCTGCCTCTTCCTTGCTGTCTCCAGTGGCAAAGCGGGAGGTCATCACATCGACCGTGGTCATTGCGGCGATTTCCGATACGCGGCACACGGGACGGAGCGACAAATACGGCGACAGCGGTTCGCCCGCTGCGCGCTTCGGCCTGCCTCACGAACATTTCCTCTTCGCCCCGCGATGGTGGTCCGCATCGGCGGTTGGGAGGCGTTGGACCAATGAGTGAGCCGAGGCCTATCGTTTCCATTACCGAGAAACGTTCCTTCAAAAAGTGCTGGGTAGCATCGAACGAGTCGGTAATAAGGTTCCGCATCCGGCTGTGATTTTCTTTATTTTTGTCCGGCGCAGTCATTTTATTGTCGCATTTTCTCTATTTGGCGGGCACGTCGGTCTCCTATGAGTTTGTCAACCCGCAAACCCACAAAATCGAATCAACGACTGCTTCGGTAGCTGTCGATCTGGGCGACGCACTCAAGCACGCGAATTTCGGCACGATCCCATTATTGTTGGGATTAATCACTATTACCGGCGCTGTCGGCGTCTTGATTGTCGGCGCGATTCCCAAGTGGGCGATATTTGCCCCGATTTTTGTGCCCCTCTTCATGAAGCTCGGCATAGCGCCCGAAATTGTGTTGGCGGCCTACCGGGTCGGCGATTCGCCGCCGAATTGCATGTCGCCGCTGATGCCCTACTTCGCACTAATTGTCGTCTTCGCACAACGCTACCAGAAGGATGCGGGCGTGGGCACCATCGTGGCAATGATGCTGCCTTACTGCGTCGCGATCTCGGTCGTCTGGACTTTCTTGTTCCTCGCCTGGGAAATGCTCGGGTTGCCGTATGGACCCGGAGCGGGATGATGAACTGAAAAGGCAGGAGAGAGGAGTCAAGATGCTGGATCGACGAAGTATTCTGCTCGGTGCGTTCGGGATTATTGGTTACACGGTCCGCAGTGCATAGGCTTAACCTGCCCCCTGGCGTCCACCGATGCCTCCGCCGCGCAGCGAGATGCGGCCGCCGCCTCCGCCTGGGCCTCGCCGTTGGTGTTGGTCGCGAGGACGTTGGCGGTGGGACGGGCGGCGCTGGATTTGGATCTCCGGACGATGAGACGGTGCTGAAGCGGCCCCGCGGCATTAACCGACGGGCGCGGCAGCCGGCCCACCCGTACCTGCTAGCGCCGCGCGCAAAGCCTCCTCTTTGGTTTCGTCGAAGGATGTACGGATCACCGTCCCCCCTTCACCCTGCAAAGCCGCCAAGACCTTGTCGGTCGTCATCTTTCGTATCAGAAGGAAAAGGGCGACGTTGCCGGATTGCAGATGCTGCGCGGCATCTTTCATGAAACGATCATTGATGCCGACATCTGTGAGAGCGCCGCCCAGAGCGCCGGAAGCCGCACCGATTGCGGCGCCGGCTAATGGCATCAGGAAGATCATCCCGATCAGCGCACCCCAGAATGTTCCGGATACTGCCCCCGAGGCGGTGGGACTAAAGAGTTGATTGAGTTTGATATGCCCGTTCGGCTGCTTCGCCGCTATGACAGCATCGCCCAGTTCGATCAAATACTCCTTTTGCATGTCGAGCAGCTTCTGACGAACCTGCTCCGCTTTTTCCTCGGAAGGAAAGGCGATTTCCACGAGATCGGCCATTTCACATTACTCCATTCCGTTTCCGGTTCGACGTCAAGGGACAAGAACTCCGCCTGCTCAATTGCCAATCGTTCCAGACGGGAGCTTGCAGCAGGGCCTATCGCCAGACCCAACCCCAGCCCGGCACCCACACCCAACCGGGGCCCCAGCCCCAGGCGGGCTGGCCCCAACCCCAGGCGGGACCCCAGCCCCAGGCGGCAACTGGCTGGCCCCAGCCCCAACCGGGACCCCAGCCCCAGCCGGCGCCGCGACCCCAGCCGGCCTGCCAGCCCCAGCCGGGACCCCGGCCCCAACCGCCTCGCCAGCCCCAGCCGGGACCCCGGCCCCAACCGCCTCGCCAGCCCCAGCCGGGGCCGCGACCCCAGCCGCCGCCGTGCCAACCACCACCGCCGTGCCAACCACCGCCACCGTGCCAGCCGCCGCGGCCCTGAGCATTGCCCAACTCGGGCGAGACCGTAACAACGGTGAAAACGACAGCAAGCATGATCGCGAATTTGCGTCCGATGGCGCGCTCTTTCCTGGCCATCGCGCCGGGAAACCTTTTCGTGCCAGTCACCAGGTTTTCTCCACGCTAATCGTGCTATACACTGATTGGATCGGTCTTGAGAAAAACATTTCCTGTCCTGGCGTTCTCCGGTCTAACCATAGCCTCCCTCGCAGGGCTGCTACTACTCCCGGCGATCCCGCAAGATCAAGACTATCACCAATTTGCCGACCAGCGTAGGATTTTCGGAATACCCAATTTCTGGAATGTGGTCTCCAACCTGCCTTTCCTTGTGGTCGGCGCGGCCGGATTACGCCGGTTTCATGGCGAGGCGGCGATAGTCGTCTTCTTCCTGGGCGTTTTTCTTACCGGCATCGGCTCGTCCTATTATCACTTGGATCCGAACGACGGTACCTTGTTCTGGGACCGTCTGCCTATGACGTTCAGCTTCGCCGCCCTGCTCGCGCTGATTGTCGGAGAGCGCATCAGCGAGCCGGCCGGAGCCGTCCTGCTGTGGCCGGCCCTCGCCGCCGGCGTGTTCAGTCTGTTTCTGTGGCTCTGGACCGACGATTTGCGGCTCTATTTCTGGGTACAGTTCCTCCCCGCTTTTGCAGCGATACTGTTATTTTCCCTTTACCCTGCCAAATACACCGCCTCATATTACTGGGTTGTTGCAATTATGCTATATGCTATCGCCAAATTGTTTGAATTCACCGACGAGGCAATCTGTTCGGCCGGAGGCGTTGTAAGCGGGCACACGTTGAAGCATCTTGCCGCAGCGGCGGCGTGCTTTGCGATACTCCGATATTTCCAGGTTCGCCAGCCGGTAGTGGGAGTTGGCACAGCAGAAACGATTTCGGCGCGAGTGCGACAATCGCGCTCACATTGCGGAGATTGCTGATACGCTGGAGCGCTTTTCCAGCAATCTAAAGCAACACCGTCGGGTTATTGCTTGCCAGGATCGCCGCTGGCGACGCAATCTCGACGCGGTATCCATTGCGGAAAGGCTGCGGCCGGCATGAAAATCCTCGGCGTCCATCCCGGTCCGTTGATGTACACGAAAATATTTCTGCGGCTCGAACCGCTCGGGCTGGAGCTGGTGGCCGCCGCGGCACGGAACGCCGGCCATGACGTCCGGCTGATCGACTTGCAGGTCGAATCGCACAGCGATCTTCTACGCCTGGTCGAGACCTGGCGGCCGGACGTAATTGCGTTTTCCTGTAACTACCTGGCAAATATTCCGGAAATCCTCGACGTTGCAAAAGCAATAAAGGCGCGGCTGACCGGCGTTGTGGTCTGCGTCGGCGGGCACAGCGCCTCGTTCGTCGCGCCGGCGATCCTCGAACATGGCGCCGGCGCGGTCGATTGCGTGTTGCGCGGCGAGGGCGAAGCCGGGTTTCCGCTGCTGCTCGCCGCGATCGAAGCCGGCGGCGATCTCGCCGATATTCCGGGTGCGGTAACTGCCTCGGGCGAGGGACCACCGCCCGGGTTTGTCCATTCGCTCGACACGCTGCTGCCGGCGCGCGATCTGCTGCGACACCGGCGCAAATATTTTCTCGGCGTGCTCGATCCGTGCGCGTCCATTGAGTTCTCGCGCGGCTGTCCGTGGGATTGCTCGTTTTGCAGCGCCTGGACGTTTTACGGCCGCTCCTATCGGCTCGTCAGCCCGGAACGGGTCGTCGAGGATCTCCGCGCGATCCGCGAGCCCGGCGTCTTCATCGTCGACGATGTCGCGTTCATTCACGAGCGGCACGGGTTCGAACTCGGCGATGCGGTGGCTCGCGCCGGCATCAGGAAACAGTACTACCTAGAAACTCGCGGTGATGTGCTGCTGCGCAACAAGGAGGTGTTCCGCTTCTGGAGGAGGCTCGGCGTCGCCTACATGTTTCTCGGGCTCGAAGCGATCGACGACGAGGGGCTGAAGAAATATCGCAAGCGCGTGCCGCTCGGACGCAATTTCGAGGCGCTCGAGTTTGCCCGCTCGCTCGGCATCAATCTCGCGATCAACCTGATTGTCGATCCGGATTGGGATCGCGAACGGTTCCGCGTGCTGCGGGAGTGGTGCCTCGAACAGCCCGAGATCATCAATATCAGCATCAACACGCCCTATCCTGGCACCGAGAGCTGGCTGACCGAGGAGCGCCGGCTGCAGACGCGCGACTACCGCTTGTTCGACATACAGCACGCGGTGCTGCCGACGCGGCTGCCGCTCGAAGAATTCTACGAAGAGCTGATGACGACGCAGCGCGCGATCTACGCCAAGCACATCGATTGGCGCAGCGCCTGGGATGTGATCGGCCTTTCGACCCGCCTGTTGCTGCGCGGCCAGACCAACTTCGTCAAAAGCCTGTTCAAGCTCAACAGCGTATATCGTTCCGAGCTGCTGCTCGCCGACCATGCCCGGCCGGTCGCTTATGAGATCCCGCTGCCTCCGGGAACGCATGCCGGAGCCGCGCGCGGCCGTGACCTTTACGTACATGCGCCGCGCGGCCGCGCCAGCCGGGCAATCGACTCCGCGACGGAAGCCTTCGTCGACGAGACGCGCACGGGCGCCGCGCCGTAGGGCCGGTAACGACCGACATCCCGCCGCGGCACATTGCGGGAGGGGGCAACGGTTCCCAGATTGCCCGTACACCGCAGCTGGGGAACTTCATGAGCAGAGGGCGTATTCTGGCCGCCGCCGCCGCCGGTCTGTTGCTGGCCGCGCCGGCGCGCCGGCCGCGCCGATGGGCTGAGCCGGTTTCAGGAAATGCTCCGCCACGCATCGCCCGGGATCCTGACCTACGATAGCGGTAAAGGGCTGGGCGACAACGGCTTTGTGCTGGAAGGCGTCACGGTCACACCACCTGCCGAGGCGACGGGGGCGTCAACGCCGAACCGATCCATATCGAACGCGTTACGGTCGATGATTTCGATTTCGCCTCCTACACAAGCAACGAGACACCAAATTTCGCCAAGCTGCGCGTCGAAGGCATCTCTATCAACTCGAAATCGTTCGATTCTCTCGATATACGCGAGCTGACCGGCAGAGACACCGTCACGGCGGATTTTCAACTCGATTACCGAGTAGATCCCCAGCGGCAGACAATGACGCTGAACCGGCTCGAACTCGATTTGCACGGTCTCGCCCGCATCGAGCTCTCGCTGACGCTCGACGGGGTCGATCCCAGCGATGCGGACGCGGCGGAATCGGCGTCGCTGCGCACGGCGAGCCTCGTTTTCGAGGACCGCTCGCTGCTAGGCACAGTACTGCCCGCGGCAGCGCGGGCGCGCGGCATCGATCCCGAGAAGGTTGCGGCGCTGACCGGGGAAATACTCGACAGCCTGCGCCCGGGACAGGGGGCCGCGGCGACGGCGGTGCTCGACGCCCTGGCCGGGTATGTCAAGGACTACACGCAGCCAAAGGGCCCGCTGCGAATCACGGTCAACCCACCCGACAAAATACCATTGGCCGCGCTAGGCGAGATCAAGGACCCGGCGGAGGCACTCAAGAGGCTTGGACTGGTCGTGTCCTACGCTGGCAATCGCCCACCAAACGGCTCGGGTCGAGACAGCCCGGCCCGGTAGACCTGTGGACGCACCCAATCTCTTGCTCACGGCGAGGTCGGCGTCCGTCAGCGTATGCCGGTCATCTTGTGCGTTTGAAGACTGAGCTGCCATTGCGGGTGTGTCAGACAGAAGGCGATCGCCCATTCGGTGTTACTGATGCGATCCGGACCGTCCATCGGCTGCACCGAGAAGCGGCGGAAGTTGAGCCCCGCAAAAGCGAGCGGGTCTAGCCCGGCCTGCGGCACGACGATCTTCAGTTCGTCGCCCGAGTTCACGATGAGCGATGCGCCCTCCTTCGGGCTGACACAAACCCAATCGATGCCGCTCGGCGGCAAAATCGTGCCGTTGGTCTCGATTGCGACTTCGAAACCGTCTGCATGCAGCGCCGCGATCAGCGGCGGATCGAGCTGCAGCAGCGGCTCGCCGCCGGTGCAGACCACGAAACGGCCCGGCGCTCCCTTCGGCCACAGCGAGGTGATCTGGCCGGCGAGCGCGTCGGCGTCGGAGTAGCGGCCGCCAGCGGTTCCGTTCATGCCGACGAAATCGGTGTCGCAAAACGTGCAAATCGCGCCGGCCCGGTCCTCCTCGCGCCCCGACCACAGATTGCACCCGGAAAACCGGCAGAACACAGCCGGCCGGCCGGTCAGCGCCCCTTCCCCCTGCAACGTGTAGAAGATTTCCTTGACGGCGTAAGTCATGCTTCTCCGACAAATGCTTCCCACCCTCTCCGGCGCAATTCGCAGGCCGGGCAGGAGCCGCAGCCATAGCCCCAATCATGGCGGTGCGCGCGGTCGCCGTTGTAGCAGCTATGCGTCTCCTCGCGGATCAGATCGACGAGCGGCACGCCGCCGAGGGTCCGCGCGAGCACCCAGGTCGCCGCCTTGTCGCGCCACATCAGCGGCGTATGGATCACAAAGCGATGATCCATGCCGAGCGACAGCGTCGCCTGCAGCGCCTTCAGCGTGTCGTCGCGGCAATCGGGATAGCCAGAATAATCGGTCTCGCACATGCCACCGACCAGATGCCTGATGCCGCGCCGGTAGCCGAGCGCCGCCGCAAAGGTGAAGAACAGCAGATTGCGGCCGGGGACAAACGTGTTCGGCAGCCCGCTCTCCGCGAACTGGATCGCGCTGTCGCGGGTCAAGGCCGTGTCGCTGATCCGCTCCAACACGCCGAGATCGATCACATGGTCCTCACCGAGCCGGTCGCGCCACTCCGGAAATCTCTCGCGCAGCCGCTCCGCTATGCGCAGCCGGCATTCCAGCTCGATCCGATGCCGCTGGCCGTAATCGAAGCCGATCGTCTCGACGGCGGCAAAGCGCGCCAGCGCCCAGGTCAGGCAGGTCGTCGAATCCTGCCCCCCGGAGAACAGCACGAGCGCCAATTCGGGCTGGGTAAAGCCGGTCATCGAGATGATTTGTGCCCGTTGCGGCCATCTATCAACAACCGCCGCGCCCGAGCCGATGATCCGGTAGCGTAGCTCTGCGGAGGAGCCGGATGCGACCGGGTGAAAATGCCCCTACCGGGAGACTCGCCGCCCCAGAGGCCGCAATGTAAATAGGACTGTATGGCCACGCTTCATTTCATCTGCGGCAAGGCGGGTGCCGGTAAGACGACGCTGGCCCGCGAGTTGGGGCGAACCTTGCCGGCCATTGTGTTCTGCGAGGATGAATGGATCGACACGCTCGGCTTCCACATAGGATCGCTCGATGATTTCGCGAGCGCATCCCTGAAAATCCGCGCGCTAGTCGGGCCTCTCGCCGGCCAATTGCTGCGCCTTGGCGTCTCCGTCGTCTTCGACTTTGCCGGCAATACGATCAGAAGCAGGCGGTGGGTGCGCGCTATTTTCGAGGAAGCCGGTGCGGATCATGTCCTGCACGTTGTCGAGGCCACCGATATCCAGTGCCTCGGTAATATTCACAGACGGAATGATGAGAAACCGCCCGGCATCTACTGGGGTCATGTCGACGATGCGACCTTCCACGCGGTAATGGCATATTTCGTGCCGCCGCAGCCGGAAGAGAAGTTTCGGGTTCGGACGTACATACGCCCGTGACCGCGACATGCGCGGCGGCCGGTTCCAAGACCGCCGCAGACCGCGACAAACGCTGCTACAATTAGACATTGCTGTCATCGGAGGTGACATGCCTGCCGTTGTACCGACCGCCGATCCCTACGCCGCCCTCGGCGTGCGCCCGTTCATCAATTGCTGCAGCGTGCGCACGATGCATGGCGGCAGCCTGATGCTGCCGCAGGTGCGCGAAGCGATCGACGCCGCCTCGCGTCGGTTCGTCAATTTGGACGAGCTGATGGAGGCGGCCGGCAGGCGCATCGCCGAACTTACCGGCGCCGAATGGGGCATCGTGACCTGCGGCAGCGCCGCCGCCGTCGCGCTCGGGACGGCCGCCTGCGTCGCCGGCAACGACCCGGTGAAGATGGTGCGGCTGCCGTTCACCGACGGCATGGTCAACCGCGTCATCATCCCGACGAAGCAGCGATTCGCCTATGACCAAGCCGTCCGTATGATCGGATGCCATATCGTCGAGATCGACACACGCGAGGAGCTGGACCGCGCCCTCGACGAGCCGGTGGCGATGGTCTGCCTGCTCGGCAAGCAAGAGCACCTGTCGGCGGTGCGTCTCGAGGAGATCGCCTCGGTCTGCAGACCGCGCGGCATTCCGATCATGGTCGATGCCGCTTCCGAGCACATCGAGCGCCCGAGCCCGTGGCTAGCGCGCGGCGCCGATCTTGTCATCTACAGCGGCGGCAAGTTCCTGCGCGGCCCGCAAACCAGCGGGCTGCTGCTCGGCAGCAAGCCTCTGGTCGAGGCCGCCTGGCGCAACGGCTCGCCGCATCAGGCCTTGGGCCGGCCGATGAAGGTTTCGAAAGAGGACATTGTCGGCGTCGTCGCGGCGCTCGAATACTGGTTCGGCGAGCGTGACGAGGCCGCCGAACGCCGGAAATGGGATAGCGACCTCGCGACGATCGCGGAGCGGTTCGGGGCGCTGGACGGGGTGCGCGGCGAGCTGCTGGAGCCGAGCGGCGTCGACAAAGTGCCGCGGCTCAAGGTGGTGTGGGACCGGCCGCGGTTCCCGCTCGACGGGCTTGGCCTGCGGCAGGCGGTGCTCGATGGCGAACCGCGCATCATGCTCGACGACAACAGCGCGACCGACAATTCGCTCGCAATCGACCCGTTCCAGTTGCAGCCCGGCGAGGCGGCACAGGTCGGCGACGCGATTGTCGTGGCGCTGCGCGCCTCGCTGACGAACCGGCCGCCCGCGACCCGTGCGCCTGCACCCAAAGTCGCCGGCGAATGGGAGCTGCGCGTCGCCTTCATGCACGGCGTGCGGATGCATCGTCTGGCGCTCGAACAGACCGGCGGCGATATCGCGGGACGCCAGCGCTCGGCGCAGTTCGAGGGACCTGTCAGCGGCGAGATCGACGGCGGGCGCATCCAGTTCTCGTTCGCCGGCCGCCACGAAGCGGCAACGATCTCATACCGCTTCGAGGGTCGGGTCATGGATAGCGAGATGGAGGGCACGGTGCTGCTCGGCGCCGCCAGCGACCAGAACCAGGGCATCGTCAACCGCACACAATTCGGCGCCGGGACCTGGCGGGCGCACCGGACGGGATAAATCAAGCTTGAGCCTTTCCGTCGAACGGGAATGCCATGAATTTCTCTATTGTCCCGTTTTACGCGGCGGTTCTGGCGCTCCTGTTCGTGGTGCTTTCAATCCATGTGATCCGGGGTCGCGGACGCTATCAGATCACGATCGGCAGCGGCGGCACGCCGGATCTTGAACGCCGCATCCGGGTTCACGCCAATTTCGCCGAATATGTGCCGTTCGCGCTGCTGCTTCTCGCGATGGCGGAGCTGCGCGGCGCCTCGGCCTTCGCGCTGCACGCGATGTGCCTTTGCTTGCTCGTCGGGCGGCTGCTTCACGCCTGGGGCGTGTCTCGGACCTCCGAAAACCTTCGCTTCCGACAGGCCGGTGTCGCACTGACCTTCACCGTTCTCGTCGCCGCTTCGGTCAGCCTATTGATCTGACGGCTTGCCTCAGAGTGGCCGACCAACCCGGCTCTTGGATCGACCGTTCCCTTCACGGCGTTAGGAAGCCAAGACATGGGGCCGCGCGGAGTGCGGCTCGCCGGCAAAGGAAAAGGGCAATGGACCGCGACGACGTTATCGCGACGCTGAACGACCTGATCGAGACCAGCCGGGACGGCGAAGAGGGCTTCCGCCAGTGCGCCGACACCGTCAAGAACCCGAACCTGAAGGCGTTCTTCGAACAGAAGGCGGAGCGTTGCCGCGAAGCCGTCGGGCAATTGCAACATATAGTCCGCGAAATGGGCGGCGACCCCGAGAGCGGCAGTTCCACCAGCGGCACGATTCATCGCTTCTGGGTCAGCATCCGCAGCTCGATCACCGGCATGAGCGACCACGCGATCCTCGACGAATGCGAGCGCGGCGAGGATGTGGCGAAGCGTTCCTATGAAAAGGCGCTGGCCCAGGATTTGCCGGGCGACGCGCGCCGGGTCGTCGAACGGCAATATGCCGAACTTAAGGCGAATCACGACCGCGTCCGCGAAATGCGCAACGCGACGGCGTAGCGCCGACGCCCGGCTTGGATTTCCGGCGTCCCAAACGGCTGGCGCCCGGAGCGCCGGGGTGAGAGAATTCGGCGATGGAGATGCCGGCCCCCGACGAAACGGTGATCGCCCGGCGCGACGAAATCGCCGCCGCGCTGCGGCAGATTGTGCCCGGCGAGGGTGTCATCGTCTCGGAGCCCGAGCGCCGCGCCTATGAAAGCGACGGGCTGACCGCCTACCGCCAGCCGCCGCTGGTTGTCGTGCTGCCGTCCACCGTCGAGCAAGTCGCCGCAGTGCTGCGCTATTGCCGCGACGAGCGGATCAAAATCGTGCCGCGCGGCGCCGGTACCTCGCTTTCGGGCGGCGCCTTGCCGCTGGCCGACGGCGTGCTGCTCGGCATGGGCAAGTTCAACCGCATCCTCGACATCGATTACGACAACCGATGCGTCATCGCGCAGCCGGGCGTCACCAATCTGGGCATCAGCCACGCGGTCGCCGGGGAGGGTTTTTATTACGCGCCCGACCCGTCTAGCCAGATCGCCTGTACGATCGGCGGCAATGTCGCGGAAAACTCAGGCGGCGTTCATTGCCTCAAATACGGGCTGACGACCAATAATCTGCTCGGCCTCGAAGTGGTGCTGATCGACGGCGAGATCGTGCGGCTCGGCGGCAAGCATTTCGATGCCGACGTGCTACGATTTGATGGGGATCCTGACCGGCTCCGAGGGGCTGCTCGGTGTCGTTACCGAAGTCACGGTGCGCATCCTGCGGAAGCCGCCGACCGCGCGCGCGCTGCTGATCGGCTTCGCCGAGACCGAGGACGCCGGAAGCTGCGTCGCCGCGATTATCGGCGCCGGCATCATCCCGGGCGGGATGGAGATGATGGACCGGCCGGCGATCCATGCCGCTGAGGATTTTGTCCATGTCGGCTATCCGCGCGATGTCGAGGCGCTGCTGATCGTCGAGCTCGACGGACCGGAGGCCGAGGTCGATTACCTGATCGGCCGCGTCGAGGAAATCGCCCGCGCCAACCGCGCCCGGTCGATCCGAGCGAGCCAGAACGAGGCCGAGCGGCTCGCCTTCTGGGCGGGAAGAAAGGCGGCGTTTCCGGCGGTCGGCCGCATCTCGCCCGATTATTACTGCATGGACGGCACGATCCCGCGCGCCCGCCTGCCCGAGGTGCTGGCGCGCATGCGCGAGTTGTCCGAGCGGTATGGGCTAGCCGTCGCGAATGTGTTCCACGCCGGAGACGGCAATTTGCACCCGCTGATCCTGTATGACGCGAATCAGCCCGGACAGATCGAGCGCGCCGAGGCGTTCGGCGCCGACATATTGCGTCTGTGCGTGCAGGTCGGCGGCGTCCTGACCGGCGAGCATGGGGTCGGGGTCGAGAAGCGCGACCTGATGGGAGAAATGTTCAACGAGACCGACCTCGCGCACCAAGAGCGTTTGAAATGCGCCTTCGACCCGGACGGGCTGCTCAATCCCGGCAAGGTCTTTCCCACGCTGCACCGCTGCGCCGAACTGGGCCGGCTGCATGTCCATCGCGGGCAATTGCCGCACCCGGAGCTGCCGCGTTTTTGACCGCGCTGCTCACCGGGCGCGAAACAACCGGCCGCCGCATATAGGATGCGGCACTCCGGTTGTTGTCGGCAGGCTGAGCGGCAGGCGGCGCAGCGAGCGCACGGCGAGATAGGCGAAAGCCTGTGCTTCGAGCGCGTCGCCGTCCCAGCCCACGGCTTCGACCGGGCGGACCGATACCCCCACCCTGCCCTCCCCCGCTTGCGGAGGAGGATCTAAGAGAGCAACGCTGGCCTCTCCCTCCCCCGCAGGCGGGGGAGGGTTGGGGTGGGGGCTTACTGCGGACGCGGAGACGCCGCCGAGTCGGCGCGCTAGCGCCGCCATGATCGCCGGGTTGCGCCGTCCGCCGCCGCAGACCAGCCATTCGCGCGGTGGCGCCGGGAAGTGACGGACGGCGGCGGCGACAGCGGCGGCGGTCATCTCGGTCAGCGTCGCGGCGCCATCCTCAACGGACAGACCAACCGGCGTTGCGTCGCGGAAATCGTCGCGATCGAGCGACTTCGGAGGTTTCCGCGCGAAGAACGGATGCGACAGAAAGCGCGCGACATCTGCCTCGGACGCCCGCCCGGCAAGCGCAAACGAGCCGTCGAAATCGGCCGCCCGGCCGGTGTGCCGCCACACCCAGTCGTCGATCAAGGCGTTGCCCGGCCCGGTGTCGAATGCGAGGATTTCGTCCGGTCCGTCGCCGATCCAGGTCAAATTGCCGACCCCGCCGAGGTTCAGCACCACGACCGGCTTCGCCAGACTTGCGGCGAGCGCGGCGTGGTACAGCGGCGCGAGCGGTGCCCCTTGCCCGCCGGCGGCAACATCGGCGCCGCGGAAATCGCAGACGACGTCGATCCCGGTCAGCCGCGCCAGAAGTCCGCCGTCGCCGATCTGGCAGGTGCAGCGCTGCTCCGGACGATGCAGGATCGTGTGCCCGTGGAAACCGATCAGGTCGATCGCTATTTGTGGAAACCGCTTGCGAAATTGACGCACGGCATCCTCATGCAGGCGGGTAAGTTCTACCTCGACGGAAGCGATCTCCGGTTGCGGGCCACCGCCGCCGAGCACGCTGCGGAGCCTCTCGCGGAACTCGGTGGGATACGGGAACGTTTCCGCCGGTCCTAAAACGGTTTCGTGCTCGCCATCGGTCGACAGCGCCGCGATATCGATGCCGTCGAGTGAGGTGCCGCTCATCAACCCCACCGCATGCCGCGAATTTGTGTTAGTTGACCCCGCCATGTCGCCCTCGACCTACCGTTCCGACTTTCTCGCCGCCGCCGCCGAGCGGGGCTATATCCATCAATGCACCGATTTTGCCGGGCTCGATGCACGCCTCCTGGCGGGACCGCTGACCGCCTATGTCGGGTATGATTGCACGGCCGACAGCCTGCATATCGGCAATCTGCTGTCGATCATGCTGCTGCGCCTGTTCCAGAAGACCGGCAACAAGCCGATCGTGCTGATGGGCGGGGGCACGACCAAGATCGGCGATCCCTCGGGCAAGGACGAGGCGCGCCAGCTGCTCAACGACGCGACGATCGCGCAGCAACATGGCCGGGATCCGCAAGGTTTTCGCCAGGTTTCTGCAATTCGGCGACGGCCCGACCGGTGCGGTCATGGTCAACAACGCCGACTGGCTCGACGAGCTGCGCTACATCCCGTTTCTGCGCGACGTAGGCCGGCATTTCTCTGTCAACCGCATGCTGACGCAGGACAGCGTGCGGCTGCGGCTCGACCGCGACCAGCCGCTGTCGTTCCTCGAATTCAACTACCTCGTGCTGCAAGCCTACGATTTCGCCGAGCTGGCGCGGCGCATGGGGTGCGAATTGCAGATGGGCGGCTCCGACCAGTGGGGCAACATTGTCGCCGGCGTCGACCTGGGCCGCCGCAGCGGCGGGTACACGCTGTTCGGACTGACGACACCGCTGTTGACGACCGCGTCGGGCGCGAAGATGGGCAAGAGCGCGCAGGGCGCGATCTGGCTCAACGCCGAGCGGCTGTCGCCCTATGATTACTGGCAATTCTGGCGCAATACCGAGGACGCCGATGTCGGGCGTTTTCTGCGCCTTTATACCGAATTGCCCCTCTCCGAAATCGTGCGGCTCGAGCTTCTCGAAGGCGTCGAGATCAACGAGGCGAAAAAGGTGCTGGCGACCGAGGCGACCGCCCTCGCTCATGGCAGGGAGGCGGCCGAAGCCGCTGCCGAGACAGCGCGCGAAGTGTTCGAGTCCGGCGCGATCGGCGGCGAGCTGCCGCAAGTCATAGTGCCGCGCGACACTCTCGAACGCGGCGTCCCGGCCTTCGAGCTGTTCGCCCGCGCCGGGCTTGCCGCCTCGAACAGCGACGCGCGGCGGCTTATCAAGGGCGGCGGCGCCCGGATCAACGACAAGGTGGTGAGCGGCGAGACGACGCCGGTTTCGCTTGCCGATCTCGATACCCAAGGTCACATCAAGCTCAGCGCCGGCCGCAAACGCCACGCCCTGGTGCGGCCGGAGTGATTGGCACGACGATGGCCAAACGCCGTGATAACGATCATTCGGGCGGGCATACAGGCGGACCACGCCCCTTGAGCCAGCGGCAGCTGCGGGTCGGCGAGGAGCTGCGTCATACGCTGGCGCTGCTGCTGCGCCCCGGCGAACTACGCGACCCGGCGTTGCGCGACGCGAACATCACCGTGACCGAGGTACGGGTCAGCCCCGATCTGAAGAACGCGACCGCCTATGTGATGCCGCTCGCCGGCACCAATGCCGACGAGATCATGAACGGCCTCAAGCGCAGCGCGCCGTATCTGAGGGCGATGGTGGCGCGCACCGTCGAATTGCGCCAGGCGCCGAACATCGCGTTTGCCTACGACACTGCGTTCGACAGCGCCGCCCGCATTTCGGAACTGCTGCACCGCCCGGAGGTCGAGCGCGATCTCGCCGCGCCTTCCGAGAATGACGAGGAATAGCCGCCTCCCCAGCCCATCTCCTTCCGGGCTGGACCCGGGAATTACGGTGCAAGGCAGGAGGGGGGCGCTGCATGGCTGGCTGGTCATCGACAAGCCGGCCGGGATGACCTCGGCGCGGGTCGTGGCCGCCGTCAAGCGCGCGACCGACGCGAAGGTCGGGCACGCTGGGACGCTCGACCCGCTCGCTACCGGGGTATTGCCGCTGGCGCTTGGCGAGGCGACGAAGACCGCGCGATTCGCGGTCGCCGGACGCAAACGCTACCGCTTCCGCATCCGCTGGGGAGTGGCGACCGACACCGACGACCGCGACGGGAAAGCTGTTGCGGAAAGCGCTTCGCGACCGGACGCCGCAGCGGTTATTGCGGCGCTGCGGGGTTTTACCGGGAAAATCCTGCAGCTTCCGCCGGCCTATTCCGCGATCAAAATTGCCGGGACCCGCGCCTACGCGCTCGCCCGCGCCGGCGAGATTCCGGAGCTTGCAGCGCGTTCGGTCGAGGTCGCCGAGCTGAAGCTGCTTGGCATACCCGACCCTGACCACGCCGATTTCGAGGCCTCCGTTGGCGCGGGAACCTATATCCGTTCCCTGGCACGCGAACTCGCCGCTTCACTGGACACACTCGGCCACATCGCCGAGCTGCGCCGCCTTCAGGTCGGGCGTTTCACCGAGGCGGAGGCGATTTCGCTGGAACGGGCCGTGGCGCTGGGGCATAGTCTCGCCGCTTCCGAGCATCTGCTGCCGATCGAGACGGCGCTGGACGACATCCCGGCGCTCGCCGTGACGGCAGCCGAAGCGGCTCGATTGCGCCACGGGCAGCGCATTGCGCTGCACGATCTGCGCGAGCTTCCTTCCGCCGATCCGAGCCATACCGATCGGATCGAGGATGGGGCGATCGTCAGCGCGCGGCATGATCATCTCATTGTCGCGCTGGCGCGGGTCGAGGATGGCGCGCTTCGGCCGGTGCGCATCATCAATCGTTAGAAGGGAAAACCCGATGTCGATTACCCCCGAGCGCAAGCAGGCGCTGATCGGCGAATACGCACTCAATACCGGCGATACCGGCTCGCCCGAGGTGCAGGTGGCGATCCTGTCGGAACGCATCCGCAACCTGACCGACCACCTCGGCACGCACAAAAAGGATTTTCACTCCCGGCGCGGGCTTTTGGTCATGGTCGGACAGCGTCGCCGGTTGCTGGATTACCTGAAGGGCGTTGACGCCGAGCGCTACACGGGCTTGATCGGCCGCCTCGGCCTGCGCCGCTGAGTTCCAGCCCCGAGTTGACGCCCACCGGCGCGGCAAGCTCCACGCCGAAGCCGGAATCCGCCTGTCCGCTGAGGCGGAATCGCAGGCCCCGGCCTGCGCAGGACGTTCTTATCGCGATGGAGCTGCCCCGTACATTGCGGGCGGCGCGAAAGTCGCCATATGCGTGCGTATCGCGGGGGAGCGATCTTCGCGGCGGCGGGACGGCCCGTCGCCGGATGGCGCGCGGAATTTGTCCGCCGCTCCATCGGCCTGTTTGGAAGGAAATAACGGATGTTTCAAGTATTTCGTAAGGAATTGATGTGGGGCGGCCGTCGCCTTGTGCTGGAGACCGGCAAGATCGCCCGCCAGGCCGATGGCGCGGTGCTGGCAACTTATGGCGAAACGACCGTCCTTTGCACCGCCGTCGCGGCAAAATCGGCAAAGCCCAGCCAGGACTTTTTCCCGCTGACAGTCAATTACCAGGAAAAGACATTCGCCGCCGGCAAGATTCCCGGCGGCTTTTTCAAACGCGAGGGACGGCCATCGGAAAAGGAAACGCTGGTATCGCGGCTGATCGACCGGCCGATCCGGCCGCTCTTCGTACCGGGGTTCCTCAATGAGACGCAGGTCGTCTGCACCGTGCTGAGCCACGACCTCGAGAACGACCCGGATATCGTGGCCATGATCGGCTGCTCGGCAGCGCTGACGTTGTCCGGCATTCCGTTTATGGGCCCCATCGGCGGTTGCCGCGTCGGGTACATCAATGGCGAATATGTGCTGAATCCGACCCTCGACCAACTGCCGCGCTCGCAGCTGGACCTTGTCGTCGCCGGCACCGGCGACGGTGTGCTGATGGTCGAATCGGAGGCCAAGGAGCTTTCCGAGGACGTCATGCTCGGCGCGGTCACGTTCGGGCACAAGAGTTTCCAGCCGATTATCGAGGCGATCGTCGATTTGGCGGAGACTTGTGCGCGCGACCCGTGGACCCTGCCCGCGCCGCCAACCAACAAGGACGCGATCGCCGCCCGGCTACGCGACGAGATTGGGCCGCGGATCGATGCTGCCTACCGCGAACGCGGCAAACAGGAGCGCAGCGAGCGCCTCGATGCCGCCCGGCAAAGCGTGGTCGCCTTGTTCGACAGCGACGAAGAGCGGGCGTTGGCGCTCAAGCTGTTCAAGGACATCGAAAAAGAGATCGTGCGCGGCGCGATTCTGCGCGACGGTCTCAGGATCGATGGCCGCGACACCAAGACGGTGCGGCCGATCGATTGTCAGGTCGGCATCCTGCCGCGGGCGCACGGCTCGGTGCTGTTCACGCGCGGCGAGACGCAGGCGCTGGTCGTCGCCACCCTCGGCACCGGCCAGGATGAGCAGATTATCGACGCGCTGGAAGGCGAATACCGCGAGAACTTCATGCTGCACTACAACTTCCCGCCGTACTCGACCGGCGAGGCCGGCCGCATGGGGTCGCCCGGGCGGCGCGAAATCGGCCACGGCAAGCTCGCCTGGCGCGCCGTGCGACCGCTGCTGCCGCCGAAGGACAGCTTCCCCTATACGGTCCGCGTCGTCTCCGAGATCACCGAATCGAACGGCTCGTCATCAATGGCTTCGGTGTGCGGCGCGTCGCTCGCCTTGATGGATGCCGGGGTGCCGCTGCCGCGCCCGGTTGCCGGAATCGCGATGGGGCTGATCAAGGAGCCGGACAGGTTCGCCGTGCTCACCGACATCCTCGGCGACGAGGACCATCTCGGCGACATGGACTTCAAGGTGGCCGGCACTGAGCGCGGCGTCACGGCGCTGCAGATGGACATCAAGATCACCTCGATCACCGAAGAGATCATGCGCGTCGCGCTCGATCAAGCGAAGGACGGACGCCGCCACATCCTTGGCGAGATGGCGAAGGCCCTGACCGGGGCGCGCGAGGAGGTCAGCGACAACGCGCCGCGGATCACGACATTCTCGATCCCGCGCGACAAGATCCGCGAGGTCATCGGCTCCGGCGGCAAGGTCATTCGCGAGATTGTCGAGACGACCGGCGCCAAGGTCGATATCGACGACGACGGCACGATCAAGGTCGCCGCGGTCGACGGCAATGCCGCGAAGGCGGCGATCGACTGGATCCGCGGCATCGTCGCCGAACCCGAAGTCGGCGTGATATACCCAGGCAAGGTTGTCAAGGTCGTCGATTTCGGCGCATTCGTGAATTTCCTCGGATCGCGCGACGGCCTCGTCCACATCAGCGAGTTGGCACAGCAACGAGTCGGCAAGGTGTCGGACGTTGTCAAGATGGGGGACCAGGTAAAAGTCAAGGTGCTCGGCTTCGACGACCGCGGCAAGGTCAAGCTCAGCATGCGGCAGGTCGATCAGCAGACTGGCGAGGACCTCGGCCCGTCGCGCCGTACGAATGAAGAGGCGCGGGAACCGGCGGCAGTGTAATCGTCGGCCGAGCGTACGTCGTGCAAATATCGGCGGGGGCCCGAACCAGAAATCGAGAGATCAAAACGGGTTCCGGCTTTTCCCGCGGATCAGGACCGTGGGTAAAAACCTTATTGGAGTGAAGTTTCTAATCGACTGTCGTGGATTTCGCCTCTTGAGCCCGCTAGGTCCAGAGTCCGCCTCGTCGCCCCTCTCATTCAAACTTCCGCCGGTTATCGGGCATCGCGGCGCGGCGGCGCGGGCGCCGGAAAACACGCTGGCGGGGCTGCGCAGCGCGAAGGCGTTCGGCTGCGCCTGGGTCGAATTCGACGTGCGGCTGACCGCCGATGGCGCGACGGTCTTGTGTCACGACGCTCGCCTTGACCGTACGACCGATCGCACCGGACTGGTGGCCAGCCAGAGCCTTGCGACGATCCGCCGAGGCGATGCCGGCTCCTGGTTCGGTCCGGCTTTCGCCGGCGAACGGGTACCGACCTTGGAAGAGGCGCTGTCGCTTGCGGCCGAACTCGAGCTAGGGGTCAACATCGAAATGAAGGCTGATCCCGGCCGCGAATACGCGACCGCCGCCGCCGTTGCCGGCGCCGTGAAGCGGCTTGGTCCGGCGCCGCCTCCCCTCTTCGTATCGAGCTTTCTGCCGGCCGCGATCGCGGCGTTTCGCGATCTCGCGGCACAGGTCCGGCGCGGCGTGCTGTTCCGCTCCGTGCCGAGCGGCTGGGCTGAAATCGCAAAGCGGCTCGATTGCGTTGTGATCGGGGTCGAGCACTGGCGGCTGCGGAGGCGGCGCGTCGCCGAGATCCGCGCGGCTGGATACCTGGTGGCAGCGTACACGGTCAACGACCCGGCGCGCGCCAACCTGCTGTTCGCATGGGGCGTGACTTCCGTTTTCTCGGATATGCCCGATATGATTTCGCAGGCCGGCGCAGTAAATCATTCGACAGGACCAACGCCGTTGGCGCCGCCGATACATCAGGGAGCCGTTCAGTGAAGCCGCTCAATCCGATCGTCATCTCCGGGCGCGAGGTGCTGCCGCTCGTCGAAGGCGGCAAGGGCATCTCGATCTCGAATGGCGAGAGTTCGGGGGCCTGGGCCGCCTCGGGCGGAGTCGGCACCTTTTCCGGCGTGAACGCCGACAGCTACGGCGAAGCCGGCGAGCTGATCCCGCAGGTCTATCACGGCCGCACCCGGCGCGAGCGCCACGAGGAACTGGTCGCCTACGCGATCGAGGGCGGCATCCATCAGGCACGCGTCGCGTATGAGCGCTCGAACGGTCAGGGCCGCATCCACATGAACGTCCTGTGGGAAATGGCGGCCGCCGAGCGGGTGCTGCATGGGGTGCTCGAAGGTGCGCGCGGCCTGATTCACGGCGTCACCTGCGGCGCCGGCATGCCATACAAGATCGCCGAGATCTCGGCGCGATACGGCATCTACTACTATCCGATCGTATCGTCGGCGCGCGCGTTTCGCGCGCTGTGGAAGCGCGCCTACCACAAGTTTCGGGACTGGCTCGGCGGCGTCGTCTACGAGGACCCGTGGCTGGCCGGTGGCCATAACGGGCTATCCAACATCGAGGATCCGGAACAGCCGGAGCTGCCTTATCCGCGGGTCCGCGAATTGCGCGGATTGATGAGCGAATTCGGTCTCGCCGAGACGCCGATCTTCATGGCTGGCGGGGTGTGGTATCTGCGCGAATGGGGGGACTGGATCGACAATCCCGAGCTCGGTCCCGTCGCGTTCCAGTTCGGCACGCGCCCGCTGCTGACCCGCGAGAGCCCGATTTCCGATGCCTGGAAGTCCAGGCTGGTGACGCTGCGCGAAGGCGAGGTTTATCTCAACCGCTTCAGCCCGACCGGATTTTACTCGTCCGCGGTGCGCAACGGCTTCCTTCAGGAGCTGCAGCAGCGTTCGGAGCGTCAGGTCGCCTATGCGGTCGAGCCCGTTGGCGAGCACGTCGCGCCGTTTCATGTCGGCGCCCGTGGCCGCCTCGTCTATCTGACCCCGCATGACCGCGAGTCGGCGAGAGGCTGGGTAGCCGAGGGATTTACCGAGGCGCTGCGCACGCCCAATTCGACGCTGATCTTCGTTACCCCGGCAAAGGCGCTCGAAATTCGCAACGACCAGATCAACTGCATGGGGTGTCTCAGCGCCTGTCAGTTCTCCAACTGGGCGCAGAACGAGCAGGGTTCCACCGGCAAGAAGGCAGATCCGCGCAGCTTCTGCATCCAGAAGACATTGCAGGCGATCCGGCACTCCGACGATGTCGCATTCCAGCTGATGTTTGCCGGACACAACGCTTTCCGCTTCGCTAGCGACCCGTTTTACGCGAACGGGTATGTCCCGACCGTCCGGGAACTGGTGGAACGCGTGCAGACCGGCGATTGAGACGGCTTCCAGAGTCTTTATTTCGCTCACATCGGCGCCTATATCAGCGTCATGAATGTGCCGCCGATGTGCCCTAATTTAGCTGAGCGTCTGCGCGCGGCGGGGCTGCGCCCGACGCGGCAGCGTCTTGCTCTCGCCCGCCTGCTGTTCGAGGGGGTCGATCGCCATGTAACCGCCGAGCACCTGCACGGCGAGGCGGAGGCCCACGCGATTCCTGTCTCGCTGGCGACCGTCTACAACACGCTGCACCAATTCACCGCCGTCGGGATGTTGCGCGAGGTCGTGGTCGAACCCGGACGGTCCTATTTCGATACCAATGTGTCGGATCACCATCACTTCTTTTGCGAGTCGACCGGCCGCTTGCAGGATATACCCGGCGAGCTGGTCATGGTTGGCCAGTTGCCGCAGCCGCCCAGAGGGGGCCGAGATCCGTCGCGTCGACGTGATCATCCGCATCCGCCGCGATCCGGCGACGCCATCGCCATAGGTTAGAATCGTTCTAAGAACGGTTGACTCGTATTCGGCGGGTCCCCATACATAGCAGGTCGGCATTAGGCGGCCGGGAGCGTGAGGCGCAGGCTTCCGACCCTGTTCGCCGCACGGCCCGCTCGCGCAGCATGGAGGGAAGCATGGCGTCTCTGAAGGGTTCGAAGACCGAGGAAAATTTGAAGGCAGCATTCGCCGGCGAAAGCCAGGCCAACCGCCGCTACCTGTATTTCGCACAGAAGGCCGACGTCGAAGGATACAATGATGTTTCCGCGGTGTTCCGCTCGACCGCCGAAGGCGAGACCGGCCACGCGCATGGCCATCTCGAATTTCTCGAAGAAGTCGGCGACCCGGCAACCGGTCAGCCGATCGGTGCCACCGGCGATAATCTGAAGGCCGCGATTGCCGGCGAGACACACGAATACACCGACATGTATCCGGGCATGGCGCGCACCGCCCGCCAGGAAGGCTTCGACGAGATCGCCGACTGGTTCGAAACCCTGGCAAAGGCCGAGAAGTCACACGCCGGCCGTTTCCAGCGCGCCCTCGACACGCTGGCCTAAGACCCAGTCCGCTTTCCAGGACCAAAGGTTGCGGGAATAGCGATAACCGGCAGGGGCGCGGGGGCGACGGCTTTCGCGCCCTTTTACATCAGCCTCCGCCCCCCGACCGTTCGCGACAATGGCAGGTGGGCGAGCAGTCCGGAAACATACCGGCAGAGGAATCGGATGCGAGAAGGCAGTCTCGACGCGCCGACGCGTCACGTGATCCGCTGGCAGGATCCCGATTTCACCGACCGGGAGAAGACCGAGGCGGAGATGCGGCGCATCTTCGATATCTGTCATGGCTGCCGGCGCTGCTTCAATTTGTGCGACGCGTTCCCGCGGCTGTTCGATTTGATCGACAATTCCTCGACCGGCGAACTCGACGGGGTACCCGTCGCCGAATATCAGCAGGTCGCGGACGCCTGCACGCTGTGCGACATGTGCTTCATGACGAAGTGCCCCTACGTGCCACCGCACGAATTCGACCTCGATTTTCCGCATGTCATGCTGCGCTACCGGGCGGTTGAGCACAACGAAGGGCGGGTGCGTTGGGCCCGCGGCGAACTCGGCAAAACCGACCGCAATGGAACGCTCGCGCGCTTTCTGGCGCCGCTGGCGAATTGGGGCAGCAAGCGCGACAACCGCCTGACCCGGCCGATCCTCGAAAAGATTGCCGATGTCGATCGCAGTGCCGACCTGCCGAAATACAACCGCAGCACCTTTGTGGCGCGCGCCCGCCGCAACCCGCCGGAGATCGACACGAGCGCCCCGGCCGCCGGGCGCAAGGCCGTGCTCTACGCGACCTGTTTCGTCAACTACAACAACCCGAGCATCGGCGAGGCGATGCAGGCCGTCCTCGCTCGCAACGGGGTGGAGACGCAGGCTGTCTATCCCGGCTGCTGTCGCATGCCGCAACTGGAGGCCGGCGATCTCGCCAAGGTCGCTAAGGCGGCGCATGAGGTCGCAACCGCACTCGGTCCCTATATCGACGAGGGTTATGACATTGTCGCGCTGGTGCCTTCCTGCGCGCTGATGTTCAAGTTTGAGTGGCCGTTGATCGCGCCGGATGATTCCGCGGTCAAAAAATTGGCGGAGGCGACGTTCGACGCCGCCGAATACATCGTCGACATTGCCCGCACCGAGGGGCTCGCGCCGGGCCTGGAGCCGCTCGATGGCGGAGTCACGCTGCACATCGCCTGCCACGCGCGGGCCCAGAATATGGGCCAGAAGGCGACCGAAATGCTGCGCCTCATCCCCGAGACGCCGGTCAGCGTGATCGAGCGCTGCTCCGGTCATGGCGGTTCGTGGGGCGTCATGAAAGGCAATTTCGAAACCGCACTAAAGGTGGGCCGGCCGGTGTTTCGCCAGGCGCTGCGCGATCCGAAGCCGCATATCGCCTCGGAATGCCCGCTCGCCGCGATGCACATCCTGCGAGGGATGCAGATGCAGGCCAAGGACGAACCATTGCCGGCCCAACCCGAACACCCGATCGAGCTGCTCGCACGCGCCTACGGGATCGTGACGAGCCTCGAACCCCCCGCGAGGCGATGAACGGGAGGACGCGATGACCACGCCGCAATCCGGGACCCGGCGACGGCTGACCCGCGCCGACATCCTGCCGCTCGATCAATACGCGAAGATCCGCCGGCAGCGCCGTGCCGAAATCTCCGAGATCAAGAAGCGCCGGCGTGTCGAGGTCGGCCCGTACGCAACGTTCTATTTCGAGAATTTCGACACGATGTGGCAGCAAGTCCAGGAGATGCTGTACATCGAGAAGGGCGGCGAAGCTCAGATTAAGGATGAACTTGAAGCCTACAACCCGCTGATTCCTCGGGGACGTGAGCTCGTCGCCACGGTCATGTTCGAAATTGAAGACGCTGTGCGGCGCGCTCGTGAGCTGGCCCGGCTCGGCGGCATCGAAAACCATGTCTTTGTCGAGATCGGCGGCGACAGCATCCGCGGCGAGCCCGATCCGACCCGCGAGAACACGAGCCCGGACGGCAAGGCGTCGTCAGTCCAGTTTGTGCGGTTCCCGTTCTCGCCGGCACAGATTGCCGATTTCAAGGTGCCCGGCGCCCGCGTGCTGGTCGGCTTCGATCACCCGAATTACGCTCACATGGCGACGATGCCCGAGCCGGTCCGCGCCGCGCTGTCCGAGGATTTCGACTAGACCGGTTCCGCGACTGCGCTACTCTGGAGCATTCGGGCGGATTTAGGCGGACAACGCCTCGCCCGCCACTGAGGGAGGTGCGCCGTGCCGACCTATGTGATGCTCGCGAATTGGACCGACCAGGGCGCCCGCAACGTCAAGGAATCGCCGCGCCGGCTCGAAGCCGCTAAAAAGTCGCTGACCGAAATGGGCGGCGAGTTCCGCTCGATCTACATGACCCTCGGCGACTATGATCTCGTGCTGGTTTATGACGCGCCCGATGACGCCGTCGCGGCGCGCTTCTCGCTGGTGCTGGCGCAAATGGGTTCGGTGCGAACTCGTACCCTGAAGGCCTTTCCCGAGGCTGCCTATCGCGAGATCATCCACTCGCTCGGCTGATGATCGCAGCCCTTTCGGGGTGCGACATCCTGTCCTATCATTGGTGTCAGACGCGGCTGTCTGGCATGGCCGATGGCAGCCGTCCACGTTCAGGAGGATATCCAATGAACGTCGAGACGATTCTGCGCAACAAGGGAAGCTGGGTCGCAACGATCAGGCCGGACGCGACGATGGCCGAGGCGGTCGGGATGCTCAACCGGGAGCATATCGGCGCGCTTGTCGTCAGCGAGGACGGCGACAGCGTCGATGGCGTGCTCTCCGAACGCGACGTCGTGACCGCGCTCGGCGAATACGGGGCGGCGCTGCTGTCACGCACCGTCGACGAGATCATGACCCGCGACGTCGTCACCTGCGATCCGGCCGATACGGTTCAGGTGTTGATGGCGGAAATGACGAACCGGCGATTCCGCCATTTTCCGGTCGTCACGGACGGCAGGCTGTGCGGCATCGTCAGCATCGGCGATCTGGTAAAAAACCGGCTCGACGAGGTCGAGTTCGAGGCGACTTCGCTTCGCTCGTTCATCGCCGGCGGGTGAGCCGGTCTCCGGGGTAAGTCTCAGGGGTGAATCGCTGTTTCGGTACGGCTGATCAGGAACGCCTCGTGGCGATCGAGGAAGTCGGTCACGACCTCGACAAATGCCTCGGGCCGCTCGGCGCCGATCGCGTGCCCGGCGTCATACACCAGCACGAGATGACCGCTCGGCAGCAGCTCCTTGTAGTGGCGACCCATCTCGGGCGGGATCACCCGGTCGAGCGTCCCGAATAAGACCAAGGTCGGCGTGCTGAGCCGGCGCATCGCCGCTTCCAGCTCGGCGTCGCGGTTGGGGCCGATCAGCCGCTTGACCAAGCGCAGCTGTTTCGCCTGCACGTCCGGATCGACAGCCGACAGCGGTGGCATGCGCTCCGGATGGGCGTAGAGCCGGGCCGCCACCTGCTCGGGGGTTCCGGAAGCCGGCGCCGTACCCGACGGCCGGATCGCGGCCGGGGCCTCGAGCACCAGTGCGCGGACCCGCTCCGGATGCTGGACCGCCAGCCATAGAGCGGCCTTGCCGCCGAACGAGGTTCCCATCAGATCGAAGCGGTCGAGGCCGAGCCCATCAGCGGCCTTGACGATCGTTGCCGCCAATTCCGGCATCGTGCGCGTCCGGGTGTTCTCCTCGGATAACCCGAAACCGGGCATCTCGATCGCAATAACACGGTACCGCGCCGCCAACAGATCGTGCGCCGCGTTCAGGCGCAAGCCGCCGGCACCATGCAGATGCATGAGGGGCATCCCCTGCCCCGCCTCGCGATAGCGGATGCGGAACCCGTCGGCCTCGACAAACCCCTCGCGGAAGGAGCCGCCCGGAGAAGCCGCATTCTGTTGCTGGTCCGACACGTGGCGTCCTCCGGTCAAATCTCACGAATGCGCGGCAACACCTTGCGGCCGAACAGATCGAGCAACTCCATCATCGCGTCGGTGTCGGCGGTGCCGGGATCGGCCAGCGACAAGTCGAGCACGCCGGCCCCAATCTCCTCTCGCGCTTGGCGGATTTGATCGACAATGCGGTCAGGGCCGCCGCAGAAGCTGATCGGCAACACGCCGCCGACATTGGCCGGACGTTGCTGGCCGCCGACATTACGCTGGTCCCGCTCGATCAGCGCGCTGCGCAATCCCGGGCTGATCGGGAACGGCGCCTGCGAATTGGCGCTGCGCCGCGCCAGCGCGACATCGGCCGCATCGTCGGTCTCGGCGAGGATCATATTGGCGCGCCAGATGATGTCGTCCGGCCCCGGCTCCCAACCATATTCGGCGCAGCGCTTGCGATAATACCCGGTGGACTGAGCCATCAGCGCGACCGTGCCGTAGGAGACGCCGAGCCCGATGCGGTGCCGCGCCGCGAAATCGGCCGCCTCGGCGCTGACCCCGAGCGCGTAGGTCGTCGGATAGGGCTCGGTCTGCGGCCGCGGCCAGATCGACACGGTGCGGTATTTGAAATACCGCCCCTGCCACCCGAACGGCTGCGGCTCGCTCCATGCCTTGAGGATCAGCTCCATGCCCTCGTCGGTGCGCTCGCGCGCTTCCTTCGGGTTCAGGTCGTAGCTGAGATATTCGTTGGTCGTGCCGCGCAACAGTCCGAACACGAAGCGGCCGGGACGCATCGTGTCGAGCATCGCCAGTTCCTCGGCGACCCGGATCGGGTTGCTAACCGGCACGATCGGACCCAACAGCGCGATCTTGATCGTATCAACCTGGCTCGCCAGAAACGCGGCCGAAAGCGGCGGCGACGGGGTCAGGATGCGTGGCGAATAATGGTGCTCGGACAGGCTGATCCAGTCGAAGCCGAGCTTCTCGACAAACCGGGCGCGCTCGACCATGCCGTGAAACGCCTGGGCGCCGAGCGCCGGGTCGTAGGCGGCGGGCGGCACCGGCCATTGGCGCGGCGTGTCGGGCCCGACCGCGTAACGGCCAGTTTCGAAAAACGAGACCTTCATCGCCGTGTACTCCTTGCGCCGAGCTGCCCGGACGCTCAGAAAGGTTAGCACTCCACGCGGTTACTGACGAGGGCGGGATTGGCATCGATGCTGACAACGGTTGCAGGCGCCGCCGCGAAGGATTGATATACTTGCCGCGGGTAACCAAACCGTCACGAGAGGACGTCGAAATGCCGATCAACGCGCTGCATCATGTCACGGTCAAGACCGACGATCTCGACGCAACCCGCGACTTCTATCGCGAGATTCTGGGCCTCGAAGTGGGATTCCGGCCGGAACTCGGTTTCCCGGGCTACTGGCTCTACTGCGGTCCGGTCCCGGTCGTGCACCTCGTGCCCCGCGAGAACGCGATCGGCGGCGGTCCGTCGGGCGACACCGGCCCATTTGATCATTTCGCGTTTCTCGCTTCCGACTTCGAGGGGATCAAGGCCAAGCTCGAACGGAAGAATATCGCATACCGCGAAAACCACATTGCGCAGCCGCCGATCGACCAGCTGTTCATTCCGGACAACAACAACGTCATGGTAGAGCTGAATTTCCCGCGCGGCTGAAGCGCGTCGTCGTACGATCGAGGGGGATGGCAGTGGAGACGGGCGGCGAAGCCGCGCTATATGGGCCGGTCAAGCGCTTCCTCGAAGCCCGCGGCTATGAAGTCAAGGGCGAGGTGTGCGGCTGCGATCTTGTCGCCCGCCATGTCGACGACCGGGGCGATGACCGCGGTAAAGAGCCGCCGATAATCGTGGAGCTGAAGCTGCGCTTCACGCTCGCGCTCCTGCTCCAGGGCATCGACCGGCTGGCGATCAGCGAGCGCGTTTACCTCGCGGTGCCGCGCCCAACGCGCAAAGCGCGCGGGCTATCGCCCGAGGCGCCGGCGATCCGCCGATTGTGCCGTCGCGTCGGGCTCGGGCTGCTCGTGATCAGCCGCGACAGGGTTGCGGTTGTCGAGGAGCCCGCGCCATACCGGCCGCGCGCGGCGCGGCATCGCAGGCACCGGCTCCTAGCCGAGTTCGGCCGGCGTGCCGGCGATCCCAACACCGGAGGATCGAGCCGACGTCCGCTCGTCACCGCCTACCGCCAGGACGCGCTGCGCCTCGTCCGCGTGCTCGCCGAGACCGGTCCGACCCCGTTAGCCGAACTCCGCGCAACGAGCGGCGTTGTGAGCACCGCCCGTATCCTGCAGCGCAATGTCTACGGCTGGTTCATCCGGGTGAGACGCGGCGTTTACGATCTGTCGGTGGGCGGGCACGAAGCGCCGCGGAGATTTGCCGACGCGATGGCGGCGCTTACCGTCTCTACGCTCCCCGAGCGTGTCGCCGCCTGATGCTGGCGACTCGGGACGACGCCGAGCTTCGGAGACTGATCGCCGATTACTTCGGCCCGGGATCGCGGCTGCGCATCCTGCGTCCGGCGCCGGCGTTCGGAGCCTCGGTGTTTGTGGTCGATTTCGACCGCGGTCCGCGCCATTACCGCACGCTCGGATCGTTCGGCCCCTCGTTCGGCGCCAGCGACCCGGACGCGCCGCAATTGACCGAGCAGTCCAGCATGGACCTGCTCTACCCGGCGCATCTGGTGTTCCATTACGAGCGGCTGATGTCGCTCGCTTTCGCGCTCTGCGAACGGCCCGTGACGGCGCTGCTGCTCGGGGTCGGCGGCGCTGCGATGTGGCGCTTCATGCGCGCCTATGTCTCCGAATGCGCGCCAACCCTCGTCGACGCCGATCAGGCCGTGGCAGCGATCGCCAAGCGCTGGTTCTATTTGAGCCAGCCGGTCGTCATCGAAACCGCGCATCGGTTTCTGGCCGGCAACGACCGGCACTTCGACATCGTGCTCGTCGATCTGTACGATTCGCGGGGTCCCGCCCCGTTCGACGAGGAGTTCTGGGGCCGCTGCATCGACGCGCTCGCCCCCGGCGGGTGCATGGCAACGAACTGGGCCGATTTCGCGACAAACCGGGCGGTGCGGCCGATGGCCCAGACGCAGACCGCGGTGGCGCGCAGCCGGGGCCTCGACACCTATTACGTCACGAAGCACGGGTTTCGCGACAACCTGATCCAGTACCTGCCCACCGGGCCCGCGCGCGAGCCGCAAGCGATCACCGCTGCCCTCGAACGCTTCGCGAGCGGGCGGCGCCTGCCCGATCGCGGCCGCTTCATCCTCGACCACTGTCTTATCTCGACCGGCTTCCCGATCGAGATCTGAGCGAGATCTTGGGCAGATCGGCGTCAAGCCGAACCGGACTCCGGCTTTCATTCCGAGTCGTGCAGCACAATCTAGCAGCAAGTCCCGCCAGCCCGCTGCAGCACCGTCGCGGCGATTTGCCGGGTGGCTCCGAATTCCTCATTCACGTACCAAATCGCTCATGACCGAACTCGCCCTGAAACACGGGCTCGCGTTTTCCGATCTTTACGAGCGCGAGGGACTGATCCGCCTCGACCGCGCGTTTGTCGCGCAACTCGCTTCTGGCGACGTGGCGCTGCACGACCGCCTGATGACGGCGCGCGCCGATCCCGAAGCGCTCGACCGCAAGGCGGAATCCGACCTGCTGGTCGATCTCGCGCCGCATGTCGAAGACTTCATCGGCGAACTGTTCGGCATCTCGGCCGACATCCGCGACTTGCAGGCCCGACACGATGAACTCGCGCCGCTTTATTCGATAAAGCGCCTGTTCGTGCAGCGCCGCGCCGTGAAGGAAATCAACGAGGCCGATGCGGCGCGTCTGAACGGCCACAAGCTGGGCGACGAACTCACCATCCTGATCGGCGGGCCGCCGGGCGATTTCGCGACGCGGGCCGGCGCGGTCGCGTGGGAGCTGCGTTACGCCAATGCCGCCGCGCGCTGGCTCGATGACGAGGCTGCGCACAAACTGCCGCTGCGCGCCGCGCTCGAATACGCCGCCTGGGCGACGCTGTCACCGGCCGGACGCGCCCGGCACAGACGCGGCCTGTTGTTCCGCGTGCCGCACCGGCTCGACATGCACCACCTGGTGCCGGCCGAAACGATCGTGCGGCATGGCGTGACGATGCGGCGTCTGCCCGAGGACGACTGGCGGCCGCGCGACGGGTTCGGCCTGACCGACCCCGGCACCGACCTCGCCGGCGCGCTCGACCAGGCAAATTACTGCATCTGGTGCCACAATCAGCAGAAGGACAGCTGCCGCACCGGGCTGCGCGAGAAGGACGGCAAGTTCCGCAAGAGCGTGTTCGGCGTGACGCTGAACGGCTGCCCACTCGACGAGAAGATCTCGGAGATGAACCTCGTCAAGGCGCGCGGCAACAGCATCGGCGCGCTGGCGATCGTCGCGGTCGACAACCCGCTCTGCGCCGCGACCGGGCACCGCATCTGCAACGATTGCATGAAATCCTGCATCTATCAGCGGCAGGAGCCGGTCGATATACCGCAGATCGAGACCCGCACGCTGAAGGACGTGCTGGCGCTGCCCTGGGGCTTTGAGATCTACGGCCTCCTGACCCGGTGGAACCCGCTCGATCTGCGCCGTCCACTGCCGAAGCCGCAATCCGGCCACAAGGTGCTGGTCGTCGGGCTCGGACCGGCCGGGTTCAATCTGGCGCACCATCTGATCAATGACGGGCACTTCGTTGCCGCGATCGACGGGCTGAAGATCGAGCCGCTGCCGCCGGAAATTTCGGGCGTTGCGCCGACCGGCGGGCGCGTGCCATTCGCGCCGGTGCGCGACATCACCGCCCTCTACGAGCGGCTCGACGAGCGCACGATGGCCGGGTTTGGCGGCGTCGCCGAATACGGTATCACGGTGCGCTGGGATAAGAATTTTCTGAAGCTTGTCCGGCTGCTGCTCGAACGTCGGGCGCAATTCGCAATGTATGGCGGGGTGCGCTTTGGCGGCACGCTGACGATCGACAGCGCCTTCGATCTCGGCTTCGATCATATCGCGCTATGCGCCGGCGCCGGGCGGCCGACCGTCATTCCAATGAAGAACGGACTGGCGCCCGGCGTGCGGCAGGCCTCCGACTTCCTGATGGCCCTGCAGCTGACCGGCGCCGCCAAGACCGACAGCATCGCCAATCTGACCGTGCGTCTGCCGGTCGTCGTGATCGGCGGCGGGCTGACCGCGATCGATACGGCGACCGAGGCGCTGGCCTATTACGAGGTGCAGGTCGAGAAATTCCTCGCGCGCTACGAGGCGCTGGTCGCCGAACGCGGCGTCGAAGCCGTGTGCAACCAGTGGAACAGCATAGAGCGCGACACCGCCGAGGAATTCATCACGCACGCCCGAGCCTTGCGGGCCGAGCGCGAGGCCGCGGCCCGCGAGGGTCGCGCGCCAGGCTTCGCGAAGCTGATCGATTCGTGGGGCGGCGTCACGATCGCCTATCGCCGCCGCCTGATCGACGCGCCGAGCTATACCCTCAACCACGAGGAAGTCGCGAAGGCGATGGAGGAAGGCATCCGCTTCGCCGAGATGCTGACCCCGGTCGAGGTCGAGGTCGATGTCTTCGGGCACGCCGCCGCGCTCAAGATGACCCGGCATGCGCCGGCGGAGGTTGGCGGGCATCGGCCGCAGCCGGATCAGCATGCCGGGCGAGGAAGTCGTCCTGCCGGCGCGCACGATCCTGGTCGCCGCCGGGACGCAGCCGAATACGGTGCTGGCGCGCGAGGATCCGGAGCACGTCGCGCTCGACGGCCGCCATTTCCGCGCGCTCGACGAGGACGGCAATCCGGCCGAACCGGAGCGGGTCGCCAAGCCCGAAGCGGTGCGCGTGCTGACCAGCGTGATGCCGGACGGCCGCGCCGTCAGCTTCTGGGGCGATCTGCATCCGAGCTTTGCCGGCAATGTCGTCAAGGCGATGGGCGGCACCAAGCAGGGTTATCCGGTGATCAGCCGCATGCTCGCAAAACGCCCGCCTGCCCTGCCCGGCCCCGCCGCGCTGAAGGCGCGGCTCGACCACGAGCTGCGCGCCCGCGTGCACGCGGTCGAACGGCTGACCCCGACGATTATCGAGGTCGTCGTCGAGGCGCCGATGGCGGCGCGAGCCTTCCGACCGGGCCAGTTCTATCGCCTGCAGAATTACGAGACGCATGGCGCCGCGGGTTGACGGCACGACCTTGGCAATGGAAGGGCTGGCGCTGACCGGCGCCTGGGTCGATCGCGAGCGCGGCCGGTTATCGACGATCGTCCTTGAAATGGGCGGCTCGTCCGACCTCTGTGCGCTGTTGAAGCCGGGCGAACCCGTGGTGCTGATGGGGCCGACCGGCACGCCGACCGAGACGCCGTCCGGCGAGACGGTGCTGCTGGTCGGCGGCGGTCTCGGCAACGCCGTCTTGTTCTCGATCGGCACTGCGCTGCGCGCGGCCGGCTCGCGCGTCCTCTATTTCGCCGGCTACAAGAAGATCATCGACCGCTACAAGATCGCCGATATCGAGCGCGCCGCCGATACGGTCGTCTGGTGCTGCGACGAGGCGCCCGGTTTCGCGCCGGGCCGGCCGCAGGATATGGCGTTTGTCGGCAATATCGTCGCGGCGATCGAGGCCTATGGCGAGGGCACGCTCGGGCCGGTCGAGATCCCCCTGAGCACGGTCGATCGCATCATCGCAATTGGCTCGGACGGTATGATGAACGCGGTCGCCGAGGCGCGCCGCGCCGCGCTCAGGCGCTATTTCCGCCCGAACCACCGTGCGATCGCGTCGATCAACTCGCCGATGCAGTGCATGATGAAGGAGATCTGCGCGCAGTGCCTGCAGCGCCACTACGACCCGGCGAGCGACACCGAAACGGTCGTGTTCTCGTGCTTCAACCAGGACCAGGACATGGACCGTGTTGATTTCCCGGCATTGCGCCAGCGTCTGTCACAGAACGGCGCGCAGGAAAAGCTGACCAAACTGTGGATCGACCACTGCCTGAAGCGCCTCGGCCGGCGCGAGATGGCAGCGGCGGAGTGACCGTCACTGCTGATCCAAAATCGGAGCGATCAAACGCATCATGTCGGTGGTTGAGACAATCGCTTCGCTGCTGGGAGCCAATGCCACCGTCCGCAGTGTATTTGGTGAAGCTGTCGCAGCTGAAGGCCGCGTCATCGTGCCCATCGCACGGATTTCGTATGGGATCGGCGGCGGTATCGGCGAAAAACGTGGCAAGGACAACGGTTCCGGAAGCGGTGGCGGCGGCGGTTTGATCGCCAAGCCAGCTGGGTTCATTGAAATCAGCGAGAGCGGCACGCGTTTCGTGCCAATCAGAGATTGGCGAGCCTTGGCGGCTGTCTTCTGCTTGGGCCTTGTCGTGGGCCTGGGAGCCAACGCCTTGCGACGGCCGCGCGGCCACGATCCGAGACAGGCGGCAGCCAACTACGCAAACACAACAGATGATTGAAGGGTCGCTCTCGGGAAGACCCGAGGGTAAGACCGCCGATCACATCAGCATGCCAACGATGGCGCCGCTCATGCACGTGGCCAGCGTACCCGAGAGGATCGAACGCAGCCCGAGTTCGACGATTTCGCCGCGTCGCTGCGGCACCATTGCGCCCATGCCGCCGATCAGAATGCCGAGACTGCCAAAATTCGCGAAGCCGCACAGCGCGTAAGTCAGGATCAGCCGTGAATGCGGGCTCAGCGCTTCTGGTGGGAGCTTCGACAGATCGACATAGGCGATGAACTCGTTAAGCACGGTCTTTGTCGCCATCAGCGACGCCGCCGTCGCGGTTTCCGGTCCGGGAATGCCGATAAGCCACATGATGGGCCGGAACGCGAAGGCGAAGAGGCGCTGCAGCGATATACCATCGCCGCCGATCTCGGGCAGCAGTCCGAGGATGCTGTTCGCGAGACTGACCAGCGCGATCATCACGATCAGCATCGCGATGATGTTGATCAGAAACACGATGCCGTCGCGGGTGCCCTTGGCGACAGCGTCCATCGAACTGACCGGTGGGTCGTCGAGCACAAGTCGCGAGCCGGCGGAAGGGTCCGGGCGAAACGGCACCATCAGCGCCGCGATCGCGAGCGCGGCAGGGGTGCTGATGACCGCGGCGGTCAGGATATGGCCGAGCGCGCCGGGAATGACCGGGCCGATCAGCGCAGCGTAAAGGACCATAACCGTGCCGGCGATGCCGGCCATGCCGCAGCTCATCAACGCGAACAACTCGCCGCGTTCGAGCGTCGCCAGATAGGGCCGGATCAACAGCGGTGCCTCGATATGCCCGACAAAGATATGCACCGCCGCGCCGAGCCCGAGCGGGCCGCCGACGCCGACCGAGCGCCGCAACACCCACGCAAAGACTTGCACGATGCGCTGCAGGACACCCCAATAGAACAGCAGCGTCGCGAGCGCGCTGACGACAAGCACCATCGGCAGCGCGCGAAACGCAAAGATATAGGCCGCGCCCGGCCGGCTCTCGGCGAATGGCAATTCGCCGCCTCCGAGATACCCGAAGACAAACCCGGTGCCGGCCTCGGTCGCCTTCTGGATCGCCTCGACCGCATGCGTCAGCAGAAGAAACGACGCGGTAGCCGGCGGAAATTTGAGAAACAGCAGCGCCAGCGCCGCTTGCAGCGCGACCCCGGACACGACGAGCCGCCATGGTACGCGGAAGCGGTCTTCGCTTATGACCCAAGCGAACACGAGGATCGCCACGATGCCGATCAGCCCTCGCATGGTCAGTTCGTTGTGACTGAAACGTACCAATCGCGGCTTGGTTGTGGCCCGCGGGCTCGTCTCGATCCGCGGTTCCGCGGGACCGCTGCGGCAAATGGCTCAGCCCCGGAGGCCTGTTCGACATAAGCGTTAAGGTTGCGAATACGGTATGCAGGCATGCGGCCCTCGCGAGCGGCAGAGATTAACTTATGATCGATAATCTGCGTCATTCATTACGCCCGGACGATCTGATCGAGGATGCCTGTCGGCGCGCCGGCATGGACGATTTCGGCGACATGCGCTTCCGCGAGGGGCTGGACGTGTTGCTGCGCGCGTGCCGGGAAGAGGCGGATTTGAGCCTTTTCGGCTATTTCGGGACGCGCTGGGACATCCGCCGTTTCCTCACGAACCTTCTGCGATTCCGGCATGAGGAGAAACGGGCACCACAAATTCTGCAAGCGCGAATTCAACAGCCGATCATTATTACCGGCTTGCCGCGTTCGGGTACGACATTCCTGCACACTCTGCTGGCCGCGGACCCCGCGAACCTGGCTCCCCGCGTCTGGCAGGTAATCCATCCCTATCCGAACGGTGCGAACCGGGGCGACCCCGACACTCGGCGGCGCAGCGTCGACCGTCAGCTCCGAATGTTTCAATTGCTGGCCCCCGGCTTCCGAAGAATGCACCCGATCCGGGCAATCTCCCCGCAGGAATGCTCGGAAATCAACGCGCATGTCTTTGCCAGTCTGCGCTTTGACACAACCTATTCCGTGCCGAGTTATCGCCGCTGGCTCGATGATGCAGGGCACCTTGATGCGTATCGGTTTCACCGCCGTTTTTTGCAACATCTACAACATCAGCAGGGCGGCGGACGCTGGGTGTTGAAATGTCCCGACCATATTTTCGCTCTCTCCGCGATCCGGGAAATTTATCCCGATGCTCGAGTTCGTGTTCGTGCATCGCGACCCGCTTCAGGTGCTGAGTTCTCTTCTTCGACTGACGGAGGTGCTCCGACGCCCGTTCAGCAGGCGTTTGGATCGATTCGCGCTGGCCCGGCAGGAATGTGAGCGCTGGTCCAACGCGACCGAGTTGATGATCCAGGCCGCCGATGAGGAGCCGTTCGCCGAACCGATCTTTCACATTCATTTTCGGGACCTCATCAGCGACCCGGTGCGCGCGGTGCAGCATTTGTATGAGCATTTTCGGATCAGCCTCGAGTCGAAAGCGGCGGCTCAAATCAACGCCGTCGTGCAAGCGGAATCGCTTGCCGCACGGAGCGCCAAACAGCCCCGCCTGGACATGTATCGGATCGATGCCGAGGTTGAGTCCAGGCGCTTTGCACCTTACGCGGCGCGGTTCGGGATCCGGGAACCCGCGATCGAATTCGCTTGCCGATGCCCAGGCGCGACAGGCATACGCCATACCGCCCGCTCGTGCGGCGGGATCGCTCGCGCAAAGCCGTTCACTCATCCGCGGTTCCGATTGACGGGTTGGCAGCCGATTTTTGGCTGTGATCCACGGTCCGTTCTCATCGTGGGAAACAGACGTCCTTCCACGAACTGCCAGATGACCAGACCGGGCACCCCGATCGCGACATCCCGCAATCGCTTGACGACCGCGATGAGCATCGCGGTGTCGGCGTGCAGGCCGACCAACCCGCCGACGATCACCAGCCCGAGTTCCTGTATACCGAGTGCACCGGGCACGAAGAAACCGGCACTGCGCGCCGCCATGCTCAGGCTCTCAACGATGATGCACTCCGCTGGCCCCGCCGGTTTGCCCACCGCATAGAGCACCGCCCAGATCTCAACCGCGCCAAGCAGCCAGGCGCCCAGATGGAACGACCCGGCGACAACGGCTGCCCCGTGCCGGCGGTGCAGCTGTATCAGGCGATCATGCAGCCGGGCCTCGGCCAGCGGCAACCAGCTCGGCCACCGAGCCGCCAGGCGCGCGAGGCCCGCCTCGACGAGTTTCATGGCGCCACCGCGCTGGGCCACAACGAACAGCCCGACTGCCAGGCAAGCCGCCGCGAGGACCGTGACGCTCCACCAGAAAATCTCCTCCTGCGGACGGAGCCCGAGGAGAAGCGCGAAACCGAGCCCCAGGAACATCACCTGCGTGATCATTTCAATGGTCGCGTCCAGCGTCAGGCTGGCGACCGCGTGATCCATCGTAAGCCCGGCCCGCCGGGAAAGCCGGAGCCCGACGAGCGCCGCACCGACCCCCGACACCGGGACGAGAGCGGCAACCGAGGCCCGCACCCACCGGGCGCGGAAAAATGCCCACGGCGACGGGCGGGGCGGCACAACCAGCCGTTGCCAGGCAATCCCGCACAGCGCCTGCTGCACCAAATGCAGCAACGCCACAGCCGGAACGACCCAGCTGTCGAACAGCAAGGCAAGGCCGGCGGCGGGCAGCGCATACCAACCGAGCCCGACCGCCAGGAGCAACCCGGCCAGCGCAATCGCGGCGCGTACCCAGCCGGCCGAACGGCGGCGCTCGGTCATCGCTAGAACAACCGTCCGCGGCACCGCCCGTATCGAACCGTCACCGAGGCCGCGGCATCCGGAATGCAGCAGGCTGCGTCATGCTAAACCGTCGCGAGCGCGTTGGCCGGAGACCCAACCGCGCCGGGCAGGCGCAGCGGCGGCGCGGTCAACAGAAAGCGCGACCGGCGGTTGGCGCGCAGCCAGTCGGCGAGGTCGGACAACAGCCAGATTTCGCCGAGATAGACCCCGAGCTTGAACAGGCAATGCGCGTGCAGCGGCAGAAAGGCGCAATGGTCCTCGCCCTCGCAGGGCCGCGACGGCAGCGCCTCGACCGCGACATTGTCCGAGATCAGCGCCACCAGCCCGGATTTCGTGATCCAGTTCAACAGCCGCTCGTCGCGCCCGTCGAGCGCGGCGCCGGGGTTGGCCTTGACGACCGCCGGGTCGGGGTCCTTGCCCATCCCGAGAATGACCCGGTCAAAGCCGGTGCGCAGACAGACGAGATCGCCTTCCCCGACCTCGACCTTGTCGGCTTCGATGACCCGCATCAGCTCGTCATAGGAGACCAGCTTCTCGCCGCGCCCGAAATGCGCTTCGAGATCGATCATCACGCCACGCCCCTGCATGCCGTGCGCCGCCATGTTGTCGATCCCCAGCGCCGTCGCGCCGAGATGCCCGCCGGCGCGCTCGACGACCTGCCCGTCGCGGTACTCGACCGGCCCGGCGATGTGCTCGCCGGCGCGATAGCCGTTGTAGAAGACGATCTCCGGCACGCCGTCGCCGTCGGCGTCGAACAGCTGCCCGACATGCGCCAGGCTGTCCCACTGCGTCGAATATTGCAGCGTCAGCAGCACCTGGTCGTCGCAGATCACATCGAGGTGCTTCGGGTCGTCGCGGCTGAGCGGATAGGTCATGTTCGGCATGCCGTTGCGCTCGGTCGGCATCAGCACCGGCGGGTTGCGCCGCGGATTGACGACAGTCTTTCCCGGATAATCCAGCGGCAGCGACAGGCAGAAGGTCTTTCCCTCCCTGACCTCGGCGACCCCCTTCAGAACCTTGTCCGGGGTCAGCAGGTTCAGCCGGCCGAGCTGGTCGTCAGGCCCCCAATCGCCCCAGGTCGAAGCCGGCCGGACGGCGCTTCCAGCGCGGGTTTTCTGGCATGGTTGTTTCCTCCGATGTGCTCAGCGGTCGAGGACGGCGCGGGCGGTCTGGTTGAACAGGATTTTGCGTTCCTCGTCGGAGGGCGGGGCCGAGCGGCGCCATTCCTTGCCGAGATCGACGCCGCGCCGCACGGCCGGCCGGTCCATCACCGCCTTGCGCCAGCGCGCGACGTTCGGGAACTCGTCGAGCGCCTGGCCAAGCGGCTTTGCGATCAGCACCCACGGCCAGCAGCACATATCGACAATCGAATATTCTTCGACAATGAACTCACGTCCGTTTAGCCGCCGCTCAAGGACGCCGAGGCAGCGATTGTATTCATTCGCATAGCGCTGGTGCGAATACGGGTGCTCGCCCTGGGCGTAATTGACAAAATGGGAAAGTTGTCCGGCCATCGGCCCGAGATTGCCGACCTGCCAGAACAGCCATTCCATGACCTCCTTGCGCGCCTTGCGTCCCGTCGGGCATGAACTTGCCGCTGCGCTCGGCCAAATGCAGCAGGATCGCGCCCGACTCGAAAACGCTGACGGGACCGCCATCCGGACTGCTCGGGTCGTCATGATCGACGATCGCCGGCATCCGGTTGTTCGGGCTGATCGCCAGGAATTCCGGCTTGAACTGGTCGCCCTTGCCGATATTGACCGGGACCGTGCGGTATTCGAGCCCGCACTCCTCGAGCATGATGCTGATCTTCCAGCCGTTCGGCGTCGGCCAGTAATAGAAGTCGATCATTGCGAAATCCTACCGTGAGGCGGTAATCACGAGCGCCTGTATCTTCCCGTCGATCGGGCCGGCACCGAAGCGCGATTCGAGCGCGGCGGCAGCGGTATCGGTCGCCTCGGCCAGACGGGTCGGATCGCGGGCCTCGATCTCGTTGCGCAGCGGCGTGCCCTGGCAGTAGCCGATTGCCGGGTCGCGCGGCGAGGCGGCGCGGCTGCGGCGCGCGACGGTTGCGATATCGATCCGCTCGAACCCGGCCGCGCCGAGCTCGGCGCCGATTCTCTCGATGTCGTGATAGCCATGCGGCGTGCGCGCGAGAAAACTCGGCGGGTCGCCGGGAAACAGCGCCGCGACCGCTTCCGTCACGACATCGGCAAACTCGTTCTCCTCGATGCGGTCCCAGACGCTGAACACAAACCGCCCGCCCGGCCGCAGAACGCGTCGCGCCTCGCGATACCCCGCGACCTTGTCGGGGAAAAACATCGCGCCGAACTGGCAGGCGACGGCATCGAACGACCGATCCGGGAACGGCAGCGACAGCGCGTCCGCCCGCTGCCACTGCACGCGCTCGACACCCGGTTGCGCCGCCGCGAAATCGAGCATCGGCTGATTGAGGTCGGTCGCGACGATCTCGGCCGCGCCGGGCAGTGAGGCCGCCAGCGCGCGCGTCAGAATCCCGGTGCCGGCGGCGGTCTCAAGAACCCGCGCGGCCGGCCCGCTCGCGACCCGCGTTGCCAGATCGGCTGCATACGGCTCAAAGATCAGCGGTCCGAGATAGCGATTGTAGAGCGCCGGGATCGAGCCGGCGAAGACGGTGTCGGATTGCGCCATTACGATCGGACTCTGCTAAAACGCCGCTCACCCCGCCGCGCCTTCGGCCCGCAGACCGGCGATCTGCGCCGCCGTATAGCCGAGTCTCGCCGAGCACCGCGTCGGTATGCTCGCCGAGCATCGGCGCGCCGCGGCGGATCGCGGTCGGGGTTCCCGAAAAGCGCGCCGCCGCCCGCGCCTGACGCAGCCGCCCGGCCGTCGGGTGGGCGTATTCCTCGAGGAGTTCCAGGGCAGCGACGTGCGGGTGCCGGATCATATTGTTGCGGGTCAGCACCGGGCCGCACGGCACATCCGCCTCGGTCAGCCGCTTCAGCCATTCGGCCGAGCTGCCGCCGATCAGCACGTCCTGCGTCATCTGCAGCCGCGCATCGATGTTCTGCGACCGCAGCGCCGGCGTCTTGAAGCGCGCGTCCTCAAGCCATTCCGGCTTGTCGAGGGCACGCGTCAAGCCCTGCCATTGCCGGTCGGTGACGACGGCCGCCGTGATGTAGCCGTCGGCGGTCTCGTAGATCAGGTCGATCGCGCTTGCCGCCTCCTGCTCCGGCGGCTCGTCGCCGACAAAGGTCTGCCCCGACATGTCCGACGGCCACAGGAAGGCGACGACCGCCTCCAGCATCGACAGGCGGATGTGCTGTCCCTGGCCGGTTCGCTCGCGCGCCAGAAGGGCCGCGGTGATCGCCTGCGAGGCGGTGATCGCGGTCAGCTTGTCGGGCAGGATCGTGCGCATGAGGCGCGGGCGCTCCCGGTCGGAACCGGCCTGGATCGTCGCCAGACCCGAAAAGCCCTGGATCACCGGGTCGTATGCCGGCGCCTGCGCATAGGGCCCCTTCTCGCCGAAGCCGCTGATCGAGACATAGACGACGTTGGCCTTGACGGCGCGGATCGCGTCCTCGCCGACCCCGATCCGTTCGGCGACGCCGGGGCGAAAATTCTGCACGAACACGTCGGCCGTTGCGGCGAGCCGCTTCAGCGCGTCGAGCGCCGCCGGCTCCTTCAGGTTCAGCACGATCGAACGCTTGTTGCGGTTGTTGTTGAGGAAACTCGCCGAAAACCCGCCGCGCCGGTTGGCCCCGGAGCGGGTCGAATCACCGCCGCCTGGCGCCTCGACCTTGATCACGTCGGCGCCTTGGTCGCCGAGGATCATCGTCGCCAGCGGCCCCGAGACGTTCGAGGTCAGATCGACGATACGATAGCCGTGCAATGGTCCCGGCATTACGCACCTGCTGGTTTCATCGTGTCATGGCATCGGCGCGAGTGATAGACGATCGGGCCGGCGGCGTCTGCCGGTTTGTTCGGAGGCGCAAATGGATCGCAGAGACCTCATCAAGAGCGCCGGCTTGGCAGCGCTGCTGACCGGCGCGGCGTTGCGCGGCGTGGCGACAGCGGCGGCGGCGCAGGAACCGGCGTCACTTAATGGCATGCTTGAGCCTTATCTCGCACAATACGACCTGCCCGCTCTCGCCGCCGCCGTGGTCAAGGACGGCGCGATCATCGCGGCCGGCGCGGTCGGAACAAGGCGGGTCGGCACGAACATCCCGGTCACAATAGACGACCGGTTTCATATCGGCTCCGACACCAAGGCGATGACCGCGCTGCTCGCCGCGATGCTGGTCGAAGAAGGCAAGCTGCGGTGGGATACGACGGTCGCGGACATCTTCCCGGAGCTGACCGGCAAGATGGCGCCGCAGGTCGGCGGTATCCGTCTGGAGCAGCTTCTGTCGCATACCAGCGGCATCCCCAGCGACAACGACGCGCAGGACAAGCTGGTGCTCGAACTCGTACGCGCAGACCGCGCTGAACCTCGACGAAATGCGATACTGGATCGTCGAACGGCTCGTGGCGATGCCGCTGCAGTCGCCACCCGGCGAGCATTTCGCCTATGCGAACATGGGCTATGTGCTGGCCGGCGCCATCGTCGAGCGCCTCTATGGCTCGACCTGGGAACAACTTGTCGCGACGAGAATTTTCGACCCGCTCGGGCTTGCGACCGCGGGGTTTGGACCGCAGACGTCGCTCGGCCGCATCGACGCGCCGCTCGGGCACCGGGCGCTCCCGGACGGAAAGCTGAAGGCGATGCTGGCCGGCCCCAATGGCGACAATCCCGAAATGCTCGGCCCGGCCGGGACGGTCCACCTGTCGATCCTCGATTTCGCGAAATGGGCCGGGTGGAACGCCGGGGAGGGGAAGCGCGGCCCGGCGCTGGTCAAGCCCGAAACACTGCGCAAGATGCACACGCCGGTAGTCGATATACCGCCACGCCCCGACGCCAAGCCCGGCACGCCGCCGCCCGGGAAGTACGGGCTCGGCTGGGGCACCGTGTCGCTGCCGTTCGCGCCGGAACCGCTGATTTTCCACGGCGGCTCGAACGAGATGAACCTTGCCTACATCCTGTTGCAGCCGAGTTCGGATTTCGCAATCGTGATGGCGACGAATGTAGGAGGCGCGAAGGCCGATATCGCGCTGCGGGCGCTCGGCCAGCAGCTTTATCTGCGTTTCGCCAAAGCGGCATAGGACACGGAGTAGCCCCCATGTTCAAGCGGATCGACCATATCGAGATCGTCACTGACCGGCCCGAGCAAACCGCCTCGTTCTATACCGACGTGCTCGGATTCCGCGTGAAGGGCCGCGAGCGCGTCGATCTGCCCGGCGGGGCGGCGGTAAATCTGACTTATCTCGATCTCGGCGGCACGGTCGCCGAGCTGGTCTCGTTCGAGGGCGTGCCGGTCGATCCGGCGCCGCCGCTTGGAGCATCTCGGCTATCGCATGATCGCGCTCGAAGTCGACGACATGCAGACGAACCGCCGAATACCTCAACGGGAAAGGCGTCGAAATCGTCTGGGGGCCGATGGTCACCGAGACCTACGCCCGCGCCGAGATCCGCGATCCGAACGGCTACGGCATCGAATTGCGGCAATGGTTTAGGTGAGGCTGGTTGCGGCAGGGCGGCGGCGCGTGCCATGCTGACGACATTCAACCGCCGTTGGGAGGAATTCATGGCGAAATACATGCTGGTCAGCTTCAAGACCTGCCCCTGGGTGCAGCGCTCGGCGATCGTGCTGCGCGAAAAGGGGACGCCGTTCGAGTTGCGCCATATCGAGCCGGACAATCGGCCGGACTGGTTCCTCGCGATCTCGCCGCACAAGAAGGTGCCGGCAATGACGGTTGACGACACGATCTCGCTGTTCGAGTCGAACGCGATCAACGAATATCTCGACGAGACGATCGAACCGCGGCTGCACCCGGCCGACCCGGTCGCGCGCGCTCGCAACCGCGCTTGGACCGACTACGTCCCGACCTTTGCATCGCAGGTGACCGGCTGCGCCTATGCCGCCAACGAGGAGGCGTACAAGGCGGCGATCGCGAAAATCCCCGAGGCGTTCGGCCGGCTCGAAAAGGCGCTCGAGACGCAGGGCAGCGGGCCGTTCTTTAACGGGCAGAAATATTCGCTGGTTGACGCCGCATATGCGCCGTTTCTGCAGCGCTATTTCTTCCTCGACCGTATCCGCAAGATCGGCGAGATCGAGAAATTCCCGCGGCTGAAGGCGTGGGCCGAGGCGCTGATGGCGCGCCCCTCGACGCACTCCTTCCCGGAAGCCGAGTTCGAGGAGATGTACCGGCAGAATTTGCGCCGCCGGAACAGCTACCTGTCGCAATTCGTCGAGGCGCCGAGGGCGGCGGCGGAGTAGTTCCCTCTTCGCGGCCATTTCGGGACGCCGTTCCCGGAATGGCCGCCTCTTTCATTCCGGCAGCGCGAGCCCGCTCGGCGCCAACTCGGCGGCGAGCTGAGTCTTCAGCCGCTCCAGCCCCGCTTCGCTGCTCGCTTCGGCGCGCACGACGACGACGGCCTGCGTGTTCGAGGCGCGCATCAGCCACCAGCCGTCCGGCGTCTTCACGCGCACGCCGTCGGTATCGTTGAACTCGGCGCCGCGCCGCCGCAGCCGGTCCTTGACCTCATCGACGATCGCGAATTTGCGCGCCTCGTCGCACTCCACGCGGATTTCCGGCGTGTTGAACACCAACAGGCAGCTTGTCGATCATCGCCTCCAGCCGTTCGTCGGAACGCGCCAGAATGTCGAGCAGCCGCACCGCGACATAGACCGCGTCGTCGTACCCGTAATACCCGTCGGCAAAAAAGATGTGGCCGCTCATCTCGCCGGCGAGCGGCGCGCCGGTTTCGGCAAGCCGCGCCTTGATCACCGAGTGCCCGGTCTGCATCATCACCGGCCGGCCGCCGGCGGCCGCGATCCCGTCGAACAAGACCTGGCTCGACTTGACGTCGGCGAGGATCGGGGCGCCGGGGTTGCGGCGCAGCACGTCGCGCGCCAGCACCAGCAACAGCTGGTCGCCCCAAAGAATGCGGCCGCGCGAATCGACGACCCCGATCCGGTCGCCATCGCCGTCGAACCCGATGCCGAGATCGCAGCGTTCGGCGGCGACGGCCTCTTGCAGCTGTACCAGGTTCTCCGGGATCGTCGGATCGGGATGATGCGCCGGAAACGTTCCGTCGATCACCTCGTTGAGCAGCACGTGGCGGCCCGGCAGCAGCTTCACGAGGCTGGCGACGACTTCACCGGTCGCGCCGTTGCCGCAATCCCAGGCCACCGTCAGCCCGCGCCCGGCCCGGTAATCTTGCGCCAGCCTGATAACGTAATCGTCGAAAACATGGCGTTGCTCGATCCGGCCGCGCGGACGGTCCGGGTCGCCGAGCGCCTCCGCCATACCCGCGAGACGCTGGATCGCCTCGCCGAAAAACGCCTTGCCGCGCAGCACCATCTTGAAGCCGTTGTGGTCCGGCGGGTTGTGCGAACCGGTCACCATCAGCCCGCCGTCGACCGGTAACGTCGCGGCGGCGAAATACAGCATCGGAGTCGGCCCGCGGCCGATCCTGATGACATCCGCGCCGCCCTCGGCGAGCCCCTCGACCAGGGCCGCTTCGAGCTCCGGCGAGGTCAGCCTGCCGTCATACCCGACCGCGACTCTCCGACCGCCGGCCGCGTCGAGAATCTGCGCGAATACGCGGCCCAAAGCGCGCGCATCGGCCGGAAACAGCGTCGTTCCGACAACGCCGCGAATGTCGTACTCGCGCAGGATCGTCGGATGAAAGCGATGCGGCATCGGCGCGGTCCCGATCAGCGATAGGAAGTCAGGATGCGGCGGAACTCGGCGCCGAGCGTCGGATGCCGCAGTCCGAGCGCGACATTGGCTTCGAGAAAACCGAGCTTGTCGCCGCAATCGTAGCGCCGTGCATCCGTGCGCAACCCGTGAAACTTCTGGCCGGCGGCGATCAGGCTGTCGAGCCCGTCGGTCAGCTGGATCTCGTTGCCGCTACCCGGCTCCTGGTCCTCCAGCTTCGCGAAAATCTCGGGCTGGATGATGTAGCGGCCGATGATCGTCAATGTCGAGGGCGCGTCGGCCGGATCGGGTTTCTCGACGACCCCTCTCGCCTGGACCAGCTTGCCTCTTTCCGCTACGACGTCGAGAACCCCGTAGCGCCGTGTCTGTTCGCGCGGCACCTCGACGACCGCGACGATGTTGCCGCCGGTCTGTTCGTAGGCGTCGACCATTTCTTTCAGGCAAGGCGGGTCGCCCACCATCAGATCATCGACGAGGAGCACCGCGAACGGCTCGTCCCCAACCAGGTTGCGGGCGCACCAGACGGCGTGACCGAGCCCGAGCGGGCGCTGCTGCCGGGTAAAGGCGACATCGCCGGGGGCCGGCAGCCAGGAATTCAGCTCGTCAAGCAACTCATCGCGGCCACGGCCGTGCAACGTCGCCTCGAGTTCGTATGCGACATCGAAATGGTCCTCGATCGCGTTTTTCGCGCGGCCGGTCACGAAGTAGAACTGCTCGATCCCGGCCGCCCTCGCCTCCTCCATCGCGTAATGGATCAGCGGCCGATCAACCACCGTCAGCATCTCCTTCGGCATCGCCTTCGTCGCCGGCAGTGTGCGCGTGCCGAGCCCGGCCACCGGAAACACCGCCTTGCGGATGCGCTGTCGCATTCAGATCCTCGCTTTTCCAATAGCCGCCGACTTATGGGCAACCCTGCCGGAGTGACGTTGAAGGGTCGGACGGCTGCGCCATCTCCAGAACGGCTCAACCCCGACTTTTGTTCGCACTGTGTCCATCTTTGTCAAAGGTTCAGCAGCACGTCGCGGGCCCGATTGATCTTGGCGGCGAGATAGTCGGTCCCGCCGTGGTCGGGATGCAGCTGCTTCATCAGCCGGTGATGCGCCGCCTTAATCGCCGCGGTGTCGGCGCCGGGTTGCAGCCCCAATATCGCATAAGCTTCGTCGACCGTGATATCCGCCCCACCGCGCGGCGGCGGCGCTCCAGCGTCGGCACGCTCGCCGCGCAGATCGTCGCGCCACTCCGGGTCGGTGCGGTCGAGCCAGGCTTCGACCAGCCGCGCGGCCTCCGCATCGGCGGTTCGGCACTCGCGCAGCAGCGCCAAGAGATCGGCGCGGCGCAGCTCGTCGAGCCGCATGCCGGCGAAGCGCCCGCGCAACACCGTGCCGGTCATCGCGCCGGTGTCGTGGTCGAGACTCATGCGTACGTAAGACGTCTCGACCTCGGAGGTGGCCCCGGCCGACGGTCCGCGCAGACCGCCGACGACCGAGTGCAGCCGCCGCAGCAGCGGAAAGAGGCCGGCGGCCAGCGCCAGCAGCATAGACAGCCGGCCCGACACGGCGAGCGCGACGATCGCCGCCGCGGCGAGCGCGATAGCAGCCCATTTGACAAAGCGCGCAAGCTGCCTGGGCTCGGCGTTGACGAACGCCCGCCCGAGCAGGATCAGCCCAAACAGCAGGACGACGCCGCCGATCAGGTACAGCATTACTCACGCAATTGCGCCGTCAGGCGCAGCACCTCGCCGCCCTTCCTCTCGCCGTAGGCGGTTAGCGCACGATAGCCTCCGGCGGCGTAAACCGCGACGGCCGCGAGCAATTCCTTGAGCCTCTCCGCGCTCGCCAGATCGAACCTGACATAGGCGCCGCGCGACAGTTTTGCGATTTGCTGAAAGGCCTTTGCGGCGATCGGATCGCTGCCCTCGTGAAACAGGAAGATCGGCACGCCGTTGAGGCCAAGCTCGCCGGCCAATCGGCACAGCCGATCGACATTCTCCTCCATCGCATCGCCGACGAAGACGAGCGCATTGACCCGCTGCTTCTTTGTTTCGGCGAGAGCATGCGCCAGCACGCGCTCGATCTGCGTCTCGCCGCCGACGCAATGGACCGCACGCATGACCCGGTGCAGTTCGCCGGCGTTGGTCATCCAGCGGCTTGCCTTGCATTCGTTAAAGCCGCGGTAATAGACGAGCTTGACGTCGAGCCCGCCGAGCGCGGCGGTCGCCTCGAACATCTCGCCCTGGATGCGGCACGCGCGGTCCCAGCTCGGCTCGCGGCTCGCCGTCGCGTCGAGCGCGAAGATCAGCCGGCCGCGACCGCCCAATGGGCGCGAGGGCGGCGCGCGCCGCAAGTCGCGCAGAAAAGCATCGACCTCGGCCGATCTGGATTCGATCGGGAGCTGGGGCTTTTCCTCCGCCACGTTCAGCCGCCCAAAGCGATCCGATTTCGATCCATCATGTTCACTACCCTAACGCATTCCCGGCGGAAGCGGGGACCATGGGTCGCGCCTCGGATCGATTCAACAGGAACCGCCGTGATACGGGACGATCCCGCAACGGAATCCGCGGCAATTGCGGGCCGAAGATCGTGACGCGACAATTTAAACCGAGACACCAGCCGTCTCTCTCACCCTCTCTTGCCAAACGCGCGGGAGACCATATATTACAAAAAAGCAATTTGCTGCTTTAGTAATGTTGGGTGAACCTCCGTCCTTTTTCCCTGATCCCCGCGACCGCTTCCCTGCTCGACGCTCCGCAATTCTCTGTTCCGACGCCGCGCTGCGGCGGCGTTCTCAGACGATTCCAATAACTTAGAGGCCGCATCCGGCAGCACCGGCGCTATTCTCCCTGCTAATTCCCTGCTGGCAGGGAATTCACCATAGCAGCCATTCATCACGCCGGCCGCAGCCATACCGCAGTGTCGTGAAAGACGGCGCCGCCGCCGGGCAGGCCCGGGTCGGCGCTGGTCAGAAGGTTGATGCCGATTCCCTCCTCGAAGGCATGGTTCGGCCACAGCCCTTCGACGATCACGACGCGCTTCTGCATGCCATCGAAGCCTCGGACATGAACGACGACACTGCCCCGGTCGTTGCCGATGCGAATGCGGCCGCCGTCGCGCATCGCAAGCCCGGCCAGCACGTCGGGATGTATCAAGGCGGTCGGCCTCCCCTCGCGGGCAATGCTGGACGGCGTGTTGTTGAAGCTCGTGTTCAGAAACGACCGCGACGGCGCCGGCACGAGCCGAAACGGCCGCTCCGCGCCACCCTCGTCGATCACGGCGAGATGGTCCGGAAATGCCGGCATACGTTCGTGCTCCGGCCCGAACGGGCGCCAGTCCGCCCGGAAATGGAATTTCCTGTCGCGGTGGCCGAACCCGTCGAGAAAATGCCCGGTCTCGAAGCCGGGCCAGCAATCGAGCCAGACCCCTTCCTCGAACGCCTCCGGCCCGGGCAAGCCGCTCGCGCGCAGCGTCTGCTCGATGATCTCGAACGCGCTCATCTCAAAGCCCGGGTGCCTCGCACCGAGCCGCTTCGCCAAGCCGCAGACCACATCGTGATTCGAGCGGGCCTCGGCATAGGGCTGCAGGACGGCGCGACCGATCTGCAAAAACGTGTGGCCGCCGGCCGTGTAGATGTCGTCGTGCTCGAGGAACGTCGTCGCGGGCAGCACGATGTCGGCCATCGCCGCGGTCTCGGTCATGAACTGCTCGTGCACGCAGACGAACAGATCGTCGCGGGCGAATCCCTTGCGCACGAGCGCCGAATCAGGCGACACGACCATCGGATTCGTGCTTTGGACGAACAGCGCCGTAACCGGCGGCCCGTTGCCGAGGTCGCGCTTGTCACCGCACAGGATCGGCCCGATCCGGGACTGGTCAAGGATGCGGGTGGCGGGGTCGACCAGATTGCTGCCCTCGATCAGCGTGCGGTCGATCCGGGCGATGTTGTGCTGCGAATACAGCGCGCCGCCGCCCTCGTACTGCCACGCACCAGTTACCGCAGGCAGACAGCTGGCGGCGAACATCTGCATTGCCCCATTGCGCTGCCGCGTAAAGCCGTAGCCGAGCCGGACGAAGCTGCGCTTCGTGCCGCCGTAGAGGCGCGCGAATTCGACGATCTGTGCTTCGGCGAGCCCGGTGATTTCGGCCGCCCATGACGGCGTGCGGGTCGCGAGATGGGCTTCGAGCCCGGACGGATCATCGGTGTGGCGCGCCAGATAGGCGCGGTCGGCGTAGCCTTCCTTGAACAGCACATGCATGACGGCGCAGGCGAGCGCCCCATCGGTGCCCGGCAGCAAGGCGAGATGCATGTCGGCCAATTCGGCCGTGCCGGTGCGGTATGGATCAATGACGACGAGCTTCGCGCCGCGTTCCCTGCGCGCCTCTGCGATCTGCGTCATCACATTGACCTGGGTCGATACCGGGTTGCCGCCCCAGACGACGATCAGGTCCGACCTGGCCATTTCGCGCGCGTCGGCGCCGCGCTTCGCGCCGACCCCGGCGAGCCAGCCGGCATCGGTCAGCGCGACGCAGATCGTCGAATTCTGCCGCGAATAGCGCATCGCGTGCCGCAGCCGGTGCTGTCCGTCGCGCTGCACCAGGCCCATCGTGCCGGCGTAGTAATGCGGCCACACGGCTTCCGAGCCGTGGCGCTGCGCCGCGCGAATCAGCCGCTCGGCGACCTCGTCGAGAGCGTCGTCCCAGGAGATCGGGACGAACGCGTCATGCCCCCTGCCCTTCTCGCCGACCCGCCGCAGCGGCACGGACAGCCGCTCGGGATGGTGCTGGCGCTCGGCGTAGCGGGCGACTTTGGCGCACACGACGCCCTGCGTGTAGGACTGGCCTTCAGCGCCGCGCACCCGGCCGATATGTGCCATGTCGATGCGCTCGACCGCCAGCGCGCAGGCGCTCGGGCAATCGTGCGGGCAGACGCTGTAGGCAATGTCGAGCGGCATGCGCGTACGTGAAATGTGGCGGGGAACCTCGCCTCCTAGATATCGGCTTGTTCGCCCGGACGGTCAAACCCGCCGCACAGCGCGTCGAAGCCGCCGGTCTGGCGCAGCGCCTCGGCAAGCGCGATCGAGCCGGCAACCGCGACATTCAACGAGCGTGCGCCGGCCCGAAGGGGAATCCGCACCCGCGCGTCGGCGATCCGATGAACAAACTCCGGCACGCCGGCGCTTTCGCGGCCGAGCAGCAGCGTGTCCCCGGCGGCGAACGCGAACCGGTGCAGTTTCTCGCTGCCGCGCGTCGTCAACAGCACCAGGCGGGACTCGGCGCCCCGTCGGGCGAGAAACGCCTCCCACGAAGCGTGGCGGCAAATCGTCGCCCGCGCGGCATAGTCGAGCGCCGCCCGCCGGATCCGGCGGTCGTCCGGGACGAACCCGAACGGTTCGATCAGGTCGATCGGCACGGCAAAACACGCCGCGACACGCAACAGCGCGCCGGCATTCTGCGGGATGTCCGGCTCAAACAGGGCAAGACGCAACGGCAGTCCCACAACGCCAAATACCGGGGGCTTGCAATACCGGGCGGCGGCATCGTAACAACGCGCCGATCAGCCGGTTTGCCGCCAATTTATGCGGCAGTCTGTCACATAGTTCGGCTGATTCAAGCGTATAGCTTCCTCTCGCGGGGGGCTGCCGGGGGGTAAGCAGCGGATACACGGGGTATTGGATGGCCGACACGGCGGACTCGCACTTTGATGAGGCCCATGACGGCGGCACACGCCGCGATTTTCTCATTCTTACAGCCAGCGCGCTGGGCGCCGTCGGCGCAGCGATCGCGGTCTGGCCGTTCATCGACACGCTCAACCCGGCACGCGACACGTTGGCGCTGGCAACCACAGAAGTCGATCTGTCGCCGGTCCAGGTGGGTCAGCGATTGACAGTGCCCTGGCGCGGCAAGCCGATCTTTATTGATCACCGCACGCCGGAAGAAATTCAAAAGGCGCAGCAGGTCAACGTCGCGGATTTGCGCGACCCGCAGCCGGATTCGGCCCGCATCAAGAAGCCCGAATGGCTCGTCATGATCGGGGTTTGCACCCATCTCGGCTGCATCCCGCTCGGGCAGAACCCCGGCGATGACCGGGGTTCGTATGGCGGCTGGTTCTGCCCCTGCCACGGCTCGGTCTACGACACGTCCGGGCGAATCCGGCAGGGGCCCGCGCCGTTAAATCTCGTCATACCGCCATACGAATTCACCGCCGACACGGCGATCAAGATCGGCTAGGAACGCGATGGCAAGAACTTCAGGCGGCACGCCCGAGGCCGAGGGAACCGTCGTCCATCCCGCGGGATGGCCGGACACCAGAACCGGGCGAACGATTCGGTGGATCGACTACCGTTTACCGATCTTTACGGCAATCCGCGCCGATCTCGTCACTTACCCGGCGCCTGTGAACCTCAATTACTGGTGGAATTTCGGTTCGCTGGCCGGGGTCGTCCTAGTCATCATGATCGCAACCGGCGTGGTGCTCGCGATGCACTACACCGCGAACGCCGATCTCGCCTTCGGCTCGGTCGAGCGGATCATGCGCGACGTCAATTATGGGTGGCTGTTGCGCTACATTCATGCAAACGGCGCGTCGATGTTTTTCCTTGTCGTCTACATCCACCTGTTCCGTGGCCTGTACTACGGTTCGTACAAATATCCCCGTGAACTGTTGTGGATGCTCGGTGTCGTCATTCTGCTCTTGATGATGGCGACCGCCTTCATGGGCTATGTGCTGCCCTGGGGACAGATGAGCTACTGGGCGGCGACCGTCATTACCAATCTGTTCTCGGCGATTCCGCTAATCGGCGATCCGATCGTGACGCTGATGTGGGGCGGTTTCACTGTCGGCAATCCGACGCTGAACCGGTTCTACTCGCTGCACTATCTGCTGCCGTTCGTGATCGTCGCGGTCGTGTTCCTGCATATGATGGCGCTGCATCAGCACGGCTCGAACAACCCGCTCGGCATCGACCGGCGCGGGCCGCAGGACTCGATCCCGTTCCACCCGTACTACACGGTCAAGGACATGTTCGGATTGTGCGTGTTCTTGCTTGTGTTCGCGATCTTTGTATTTTACGCACCGAACGTACTGGGGCACCCTGACAATTACATTCCGGCGAACCCGATGGTGACGCCGCCGCATATCGTGCCTGAGTGGTACTTCCTGCCGTTCTACGCGATCCTGCGGTCGATTACCTTCGACGTGCTCGGCATCCCCGGCAAATTGATCGGCGTCATTCTGATGTTCGGCTCCGTACTGATTCTGTTCGCGGTGCCGTGGCTCGACACATCGCCGGTGCGCAGCGCCCGGTTCCGGCCGATTTACCGCATCGTCTCGTGGTTCCTGGTGATCGACGCGATCGTGCTGGGCTATGTCGGCAGCCAACCGCCGCAGGGCGCGATCGTCACGCTCGGGCAAGTCGCCACCGCCTATTATTTCGTCCACTTCCTGATACTGATGCCGCTAATCGGAAAGCTCGAAACGCCGCGCCCGCTGCCGCTGAGCATCGGCGCCGCCGTGCTCGGGCCCGACGCGGCGCAACCGGCCCATGCCGCAGGCGCGGAGACAGCCTGACATGCGAACATTTGCGGTCGGCGCCGTGGTCGCCTCGCTCCTCCTGATTGCCGCCGCCCCGCTGGCGCGCGCCCAAGAGGAGAGGCCGGAACCGCCGGAACAGCACTGGTCGTTCGACGGCGTCTTCGGCACCTACGACCGGGCGGCGCTGCAACGCGGCTTCCAGGTCTACAAAGAAGTCTGCTCCGCCTGCCACCACCTTCAGTACATCTATTTCCGCGACCTCGCCGCGCTCGGCTACACCGAGGACCAGATCAAAGGCATTGCCGCGTCCTGGCCGCAGCAGGTGACCGACGGGCCGGACGACACCGGCCAGATGTTCCAACGCCCGGCGCGGCCGTCGGATCGCATTCCCGGCCCGTTCCCGAACGACCAGGCCGCCCGGGCCGCCAACAATGGCGCCTTGCCGCCCGACCTGTCGCTGATCGCGAAAGCGCGCGAGGGCGGCGCCGACTACGTCTATGCGATCCTGACCGGGTATATCGAGCCACCGCCCGGTTTCCACTTGATGGAGGGGATGTATTACAACGCCTATTTCCCCGGTCATCAGATCAAGATGCCGCCGCCGCTCAGCCCGGACCAGGTCACGTTCGCCGACAAGACGCCCGCTACGGTCCCGCAAATGGCGCACGACGTCGCGTCGTTCCTAATGTGGGCGGCCGAGCCGAACTTGGAACAACGGCACCGCATTGGCTTCAAGGTCATGTTGTTCCTGCTGGTCACGACCGGCGTCTTCTACGCCGCGAAGCGTAAGATCTGGTCGCGCATTCGCCATTGATGCGGGTCGGCGCCGCGACGCCCCCCCCCCGCGAGGCCCGAGCCATGACCGACCGCGTCGTTGGCATAATCGGCGGCAGCGGGCTTTACCGGATCGACGGTCTGTCCGATATCGTCTGGCGCCGGGTTGAAAGTCCGTTTGGCCCGACCTCGGACGAATTCTGTTTCGGCGCACTGGATGGACAGCCAGTCGTCTTTCTGCCGCGGCACGGTCGGGGGCATGTCTTGCCGCCCTCGGCGATCAATTTTCGCGCCAATATCGACGCGCTGAAGCGCTGCGGCGTGACCGATATCGTCTCGTTATCGGCGGTCGGCAGTCTGCGCGCGGATTTCGCGCCCGGCGATTTCGTCGTTGTCGATCAATTCGTCGACCGCACTTTCGCCCGCGACAAAAGCTTTTTCGGTCCAGGCTGCGTCGCGCATGTTTCGATGGCGCACCCGGCTTGCAGCCGCCTCGGCGACGCGATCGCCACCGCGGCGCCGGCCGTCGGTCCATCGGTGAAGCGCGGCGGCACCTATCTTGTCATCGAAGGTCCGCAATTCTCGACGCTGGCCGAGAGCGAACTCTACCGCAGCTGGCGCTGCGATGTGATCGGGATGACCAATATGCCGGAGGCCAAGCTCGCCCGGGAGGCCGAGATCTGCTACGCGACCGTCGCGATGGTGACCGATTACGATTGCTGGCACCCCGGCCACGAGGCGGTCACGGTTGAAATGATCCTGTCGGTGCTCGATGCCAATGCCGCGCGCGCCCGTGCGCTGGTGCGGGAGGTATTACCGTTGCTGGCCAGCCATTCCGGGCCGTGCCGCCAGGGATGCGACCGTGCGCTCGACAACGCCCTGATCACCGCTCCCGAAAACCGCGACCCCGCATTGCTGGGCCGTCTCGACGCGATCGCCGGCCGCGTCCTGAACCGGAAATAACGCCGATCGGACGCTGCCAATGGTCAGTTGAATAGTGACGAGCTATGATCGCCCTCGGCGGTCGTCCAAAGGCGTTGAGGGACTTTACCTGCGTTAAGGGGCTTGACGCGCCGCGTGCTTGACTGAAACCTCTGGTTGCGGAAACGGGTCGGCGAGGGATGAGGCGCGCGGTGGGATTCTTTCGGCTGCCAGTAGACGCGCGTCCGGGGTTTCGCGCAGCACTTTGGCGGCCATCGTCCTGGCACCGCTTGCGGCATGCATGGTCGGCCCCGATTTCCGCAAACCAATTGCTCCTGTAGCGGAGAGATTTCTCAAGCAGGGAGGTCCGATTCTCGCCGGGAGCGAGGATTATCGAAGCTGGTGGACGTCATTCAATGATCCGGTGCTGAACCAGCTGATCGATCTTGCATACGCCCAGAACCTGACCCTGCTCAGCGCCGGCACTCGCGTCATCGCGGCGCGCGCCGCCCTCGGCGTCGCAATTGGCGAGTTCTACCCGCAGTCGCAGCAGGCGACGGGAGGCCTCACCTATTTCGGAGAAAGTCGCACCGATCCGTTTTCGGCCCCGTTCTCCCAGCGCTATTTCTGGCGTGACACCCTCGGGGCCGCGGTTTTCTGGGAACTCGATTTCTGGGGCAAGTTCCGGCGCGGCGTCGAGTTCGGCCGACGCCGCCTACCTCGCCTCGATCGCCACCTACGACGACGTCCTGGTGACGCTGCTTGGCGACGTGACGATGGCCTATCTCGGCGTCCGCACGACGCAGCAGCAGATCGAGATCGCCCGCGAGAATGTCATCAAGCAGAAGAAGGCCTTAGCGATCGCCGAGGCGCGGTTTACCGGCGGCATCGCAAGCAAGCTTTCCGTCTATCAGGCGCAGAACGTTCTCGGACAAACCGAATCGGCGATCCCGCAACTACAGACCCAGCTCGATCAGGGCCTAAACGCGTTGCGCGTATTGTTGGGGATGCCGCCGGAATCGCTCGACCGGCTGCTCGCCGGATCGAAGGGGATCCCGGTTCCTCCCAGTACAGTTGCTGTCGGCATCCCGGCCGATCTCGTGCGGCGCCGGCCCGACATCCGCGCCGCGGAACTGGCGGCTGCGGCGCAGAGCGCCCAGATCGGCATCGCCGAAGCAGACCTGTTCCCAGCTTTTAGCTTGACCGGTTCGTTCGGTGCGGCCGCCAGCACAATAGGCGCTTCAACGCTCGCCGACATGTTCACCGGCCGGGGCATCGCGTTCGGGTTCGGGCCGTCCTTTAGCTGGAACATTCTCAATTACGGCCAGATCACCAACACGGTGCGCGTGCAGGACGCGAAATTGCAGGGCCTGCTAGTCGATTACCAGAACACGGTGCTGAAAGCGCAAAAGGAGGTCGAGGACGGCCTCGCTTTATTCTACAATTCGCAAAAGCAGGTCGCCTATCTGCGCAAGAGCGTCGCCGCAGCGCTGGCGGCGCTCGATATCGCGCTGATCGAATTCAATTTGGGCACGCGCGATTTCACCACCGTTCTGACCGCCGAGCAGAATCTTTATACCGCGCAGAACGACCTTGTTGTCGCCGAAGGCAATGTTTCGAAGGGTCTGGCGCAGGTGTTCCGGGCGCTTGGCGGCGGCTGGCAGATTCGCGAAGGCAATGATTTCGTACCGGCCGCGACACGCGAGGAAATGCGGCAGCGGACCAATTACGGCAATGTGCTCCCGCCCCTTGGACAACCGCAACCAGCCGCACCGGGTCTGCCGTCATCCGAGGATATCGGTCCCACAGTGCGACCGCCGGAATGGTGAGGACTGATCGTGAAAATTCAGGATGCGATCGTGACGAGAGGTAATCGTGACACGCCGGCCGGTCGGAACCACGCGCGCTTCTCGCTGCGCGGCGTCATCTGGCTGGCCCTCCTGATTCCCGCTGCCGCGCTGATACCGGCACAGGCGCAGACCAACGGCACGGCGCCGACGGTACCGGTGATCAAGCCCCAAACGGAGGCGGTAACGAATTACGTCGAGCTGACCGGCAACGCGGCATCGGTCAGGTCGGTAAAGCTCATTGCGCGCGTCGAGGGTTATTTGGAGGAGCAAAGCTTCCATGACGGAGCTTTTGTCAAGGAAGGCGATTTGCTGTTCAAGATCCAGCAGGATCAATACAAGGCGCAGCTGCTTCAGGCGCAATCGCAGGTGATGGCCGCCAAGGCGGCGCTCGTCTACGCCCGCACCGAGGTGGCGCGCTACAAGGCGTTGGTGAAAAAAGAGGCCGCCGCACAGGTCGAAGTTGACCATTGGGTATTCGAGCAGGCATCGGCTGAAGCCAAGCTGATCGGCGCCGAGGCCCAGGTCACCCTCGCCAAGCTGAATCTCGGCTATACTGAGGTTCGGGCGCCGTTCACCGGCCAGATGGGCAAGGCCCTGATCTACCCCGGCAATGTCGTGGGAGGGGGAGGCCAGCAGGCGGCGCTTGCCGAAATCGTGCAACTCGACCCGATTTACGTCGTCGCAAATTTGAGCGAGCAGGACGTCTTGAAGATCCGGTCAAACCTGGACCAGCAACGGCTGGATTTGGCCCAGCTGCTGAAAGTGCCGATTGAGGTGAGCCTGAAGGACGAGGGCAAATTCTCTCTTCATGGGACCCTCGAATACGTGTCACCCGGGATCGACCCCGCGACCGGAACGATGCTGCTGCGCGGCGTACTCGCGAACCCAAACCGCGATCTGTTGCCGGGCTTCTTCGTTCGAATCCGCCTGCCAATGGAGCGCGGCGCGCGCAACGCATTGCTCGTGCCAGACCGCGCGCTACAAGAGGATCAAGGCGGCCGTTATCTGCTCGTCGTCAATAACAACAACATCGTCGAAAAACGCTATGTCCAGCTGGGCGAGATATTTCGCGGCCTGCGCGCGATCACCTCGGGGCTGAACGCCGACGATCGGGTTATCGTCGGCGATTTGTGGCGTGCCAGCCCAGGCATTAAGGTGGTGCCGCAGCTGACCGCAATCTCGCCGCCGGGAACGCCGCAATGATATCGAAGTTCTTTATCGAGCACCCGGTACTGGCAAATGTGCTGGCGATCGTTCTCGTGCTGATCGGAGCGATCTCCCTCTTCCGTCTGCCGGTCGCCCAGTACCCGAATATCGTGCCGCCCACCGTTCAGGTCACGACGCGCTACCCGGGGGCGAGCGCGCAAACCGTTATCGATACGGTTGCGCTGCCGATCGAGCTGCAGGTCAACGGCGTTCCCGGCATGCTCTACATGCAGTCGACCAGCGCCTACGATGGCACCTACGTGCTGACTGTGACGTTCGAGATCGGGTCCGACTCGAACATGGATCAGGTTCTGGTGCAGAACCGTGTGAACAACGCGCTGGCGCAGCTGCCGCAGGCGGTCCAGGCGCAAGGGGTCTCGATCCGCGCCAAATCGCCGTCGATTCTGGAATTTGTCACGCTGTCTTCGCCGGATGGCAAGTACGACGCGCTCTATTTGTGGAATTACGCCACGATCAACCTAGTCAACGAGTTGGCGCGCCTCCCGGGGGTCGGCAACGTCCTGGTAATGGGGGCAGGCGAATACTCAATGCGGATCTGGCTCGATCCGCAAAAACTGCAGTCCTTAGGGCTTGTGCCGCAAGATGTGATCGACGCGGTCAGGCAGCAAAGCCAGGAGGTCGCGGCGGGTCAGGTCGGTATGCCGCCCGCGCCCAAGGATCAGGATTTCCAATATACCGTCGACATCGTGTCGCGGCTCAGTGATCCGGGCGAGTTTGCCGACATCGTTATAAAGGATCAGACGGCGCAGGGCGGCCGCCTCGTGCGCGTCAGGGATGTCGGCCGCATCGAAATGGGGGCCCAGACCTATTCACAGGACTTCAAGCTCGACGGCAAGGCCGCCGCAGGTATCGCGATCTATCAAACCCCGGACGCCAACTCGCTGAATGTCGCCAAAGTCGTAGCCGCGAAGATGGAGGAGCTGTCGCACCGGTTTCCGCCCGGCCTGCAATTCAGCATTCCCTACAACACAACGATTTTCATCAAGAACTCGATCAACGAAGTCTACAAGACGCTGTGGCAAGCCGGCGTGCTGGTGCTGATCGTCATCCTCGTATTCCTACAGAATCTGCGCGCTACGCTGGTCCCGGCGACGACGGTTCCGGTCACGATTATCGGCGCCTTCGCCGGGATGGCGGCGCTCGGATACACGGTCAACCTCTCGACTCTGTTCGCGCTGATTCTGGCGATCGGCATCGTCGTCGACGACGCGATCGTCATCGTCGAGGGAGTGTCGAAGTACATCGAACAGGGGATGTCCAGCCACGACGCCGCGATCAAGGCGATGGACGAGCTGTTCGCGCCGATCATCGGCATCACGCTGGTACTGATGGCGGTGTTCCTGCCGTCGGCCTTCGTTCCCGGGCTGAGCGGCCAGATGTTCGCGCAATTTGCCCTGGTGATCGCGGTAACCGCGCTGATCAGCGCAGTCAACGCCGCCACGTTGAAACCAACGCAATGCGCGCTGTGGCTGCGTCAGCCAGTCCCACCAGAGAAACGCAACTTGTTTTATCGCGGTTTTAATCGGGTCTACGCGAAAGCGGAAAATGGCTATGCACGGCTGATCGGCCGGATGGTCGGGCGCAGTGGCATCATGGTGTTGATCGGCCTCGCTCTGGCGGGCGTCGGCGTTTGGGGCATCGCGCGGTTGCCGACCGCCTTCATCCCGAATGAGGATCAAGGATATCTGATGCTGGTGGCGCAGCTGCCGGACGGAGCGGCTCTTGGCCGCACGACCGCCGCCCTCGATGGGGCGACAAAGATAGCGCTCGACACGCCGGGCGTAGCGAACGTCATCGCGATTTCGGGCCTGTCCGCGCTCGACAATTTCGCCGACCTGCCCAACGCCGGGGTGAGCTTTGTCGTGCTGAAGCCGTGGGACCAGCGCAGCAAGGCGACGCATACGGATATATTGTCGATTGCCGAGCATCTTCAGAAGGCGCTCGAAGCGGCGCCCGACGGCAAGCTTTTTGTAGTTCCGCCGCCGCCGATCCAAGGTATCGGCAACGCAGGCGGCTTGCAGATGCAACTCGAGTTGCTGGGCGGCAGCTTTGACTATGCGAAGCTGAATGCGGTCACGCAGCAGCTGCTTCAACAAGCCGCCGCGAATCCGGAGCTTCAGCGCGTATTGACGACATTCAGTCCCGGCGCCCCGCAGGTCACGGTTACCGTCGACCGGGCTCGCTCGGAAACCTTGCGCGTATCGGTTGGCGACGTGTTCTCCGCCCTATCGTCGTATCTCGGGTCGACCTATGTAAACCAATTCAACAAGTTCGGTCTTTCGCTGCAGGTCTATACACAGGCGGAATCTCAATTTCGCCAGCGACCCGACGATCTCTTGAATTTTTATGTGCGCAGCCGTGACAACCAGATGGTGCCGCTTGGCGCGGTTGCCAGCCTGGGGTCCGAGGTCGGCCCGTCGCTCGTCACCCTCTACAATCTCTATCCCTCGGCGACGATCATCGGCGCGCCGGCTCGCGGCACTAGTTCCGGCCAGTCAATCACCGCCATGGAAGACGTCGCAAAAAATACATTACCGAGCGATGTCGGCTATCAATGGACGGCGATGTCGTATCAGGAAAAGCTGACCGGAAACCAGCTCTATTACCTGTTCGGACTTTCGGTGCTGCTGGTTTATCTCTGTCTTGCCGGACAGTATGAAAGCTGGATCCTGCCGCTTGCGGTGCTCTCCGCGGTTCCGCTGGCGTTGCTCGGGCCAGTCATTGCGTTAACCAGTCTTGGGGTTGCCAATAACCTCTATACGCAGATCGGCCTGATCCTGATGATCGCACTGTCGGCGAAGAACGGCATTCTCATTGTCGAGATGGCCCGCGAGGGCCGCGTGGTTCACGGCAAGTCTATCCTTGAGGCCGCCGTGGACGCATCGCGCATGCGGTTCCGGCCGATCCTGATGACCTCGTTCGCCTTCGGTCTCGGTGTCGTGCCATTGGTGCTGGCGACCGGCGCCGGGGCGGTAAGCCGGATCTCGCTCGGCATCAGCGTGCTCAGCGGCATCATCGCCTCGACGTGTCTGGCGGTGCTGTTCGTGCCGTCGTTTTTTGTCGTCCTGCAGAAATTCGACGAATACCGCGCTGCCAAAAAGAGCCGTCGGGCGGTTCCAACTGCCAAGGCGGCCGAGTAGGGCACGGTTCTTAGGGCGTGATCTTTTTAGGTTGAAGCGTAGCCGGTATTGGCGAGGTGGTTGGCGCATTCGCGCGGGGTGAATTGGTCGAGGAGGGCGCCGATCCCGCGCCAGCTAGCCTCGACGGTACGCGGGTCGGTTTTGCGCCGCAGAGCATTGAGCTTGGCGAAGACCTGTTCGATTGGCAGCTGCGTCGTTCGACGATGCCGCGGCGGCGCAGCCGATCCATGTAGTCGAGCTCGATGCGCAAATGCGAACCGATGGAGATCCCGCCGCCGGTCGAGCAGGCTCCAGTCGAGCCAGCTGATTTCGTTGTCCTGGCAATAGGCGTTGTTGTTGCCCCGCTGGGTGCGGCGCAGCTCACTGGCGTAATGGCGCGATCCTGGTCTAGAATGTAGTAGACTGACGCCGCCAGGCAGGACGGCGGCGCCCATCGGAAAGCTCCGGCCGGTAAATGATGGCGCCGTTACCGCTGCACAGCTCCCGATCACATTCACCGCTGAACATCCTTCTCGCGACGACCGCGCACCGCTTGCTACCCGAAGCTCGCCAGCGTCTTCCTGAAGCGCACCAGCGACACGCCGAAAAACACCGCCGTAATGGCGGCGAGAGCGGCCAGTTGCGGCCAGACGATGTCGAGACCGGCGGCGCGATACAGGACATTCTGAGCAAAGCTGACAAAATGCGGGGTGGGCGTGAATTTCATCACCTCTATCAGCCAGTCCGGCATCAATTCCAGCGGCGTCGCACTGCCTGACAGCAGGTTGAGAATAACCAGCACCGGGACCACCAGCAAACCGAACTGGCCCATCGTGCCGGTGAAGGTCGCAAGCAGAATGCCGAGCGCCGCGACCGAGATTTCGTAAAGGACAGCACCGCCAATAAACAACACGATCGATCCGGCGAGCGGCACCTGCAGCGCGACATGCGCCACGAGCCACAGCGAGAGCACAGCGACCACAACGATGACAAGACCGTTCGCCCAGATTTTCGCGAGCATGATTTCGGCCGGTTTGACCGGCATCACCAGCAGATGCTCGACCGTGCCGTGTTCGCGTTCGCGAATGAGCGCCGCTCCCGTCAGAACGACGGTCAGCATCGTAATGTTGTTGATCTCTGCCATGATCGCCAGGAACCATTCGGATTTGTGGTTCGGGTTGAAGACGGTGCGCATGACGAGATTTATCGGAGAGGTTATCGTCCCTTCACGACGCTGCAGATAGCTTATAGCCTCCTGTTGGATGATATTCTGGATGTAAGTGGCGCCGATGCCGGCTTGCGACAGCGCGGTTGCGTCGACATTGACTTGCACCGTCGGGCGCCGGCCGGCGAGGATATCGAATTCGAATTTGGGGGGAATTTCGAGCACGAACACAAAGCGGGCGGAATTCATGCCGGGATCGATCTCGCCGGGCGTTAACTGGACGGCGGGCTTGAACTGTGGTTCGAGGATCGCGCTGGCTATCCGGCGCGAGAGTTCGGAATCGTCTTCATCGACAATGCCGACGGTCACATGTTCCACTTCGGTCTTCGCGCCGGTCGCCTGTGCATAAACCGCAAACGTGAACGCATAGACGATCATCACCAGGAGGATCGGGTCGGCTCGCAGGCTGTACAGCTCCTTGATGCCGAGCCGGAAAACATTGGCGAGACCCAGGCCCATATCAGGCCTCCTGTTTCCGCAGGATGACAGTCGCCGCGGCGACGAACCCCAGCACAAAGACAAACAGCATCACGAGGTCAGCCCAGAGTTCCTCGAACCCGAGGGCCTTCGTAAAGGTTCCGAGGCTGATCTGCGTGAACCAACCCGACGGGAAACCAAGGCCGATCCAGAGGGCGGCTCCCGAGAGCGACGAAAACGGGACCAGCAGTCCCGAGAAATTTATCCCGATCACCATGGTCAGGATCGTTGTCGTGAAAATCGCGCCGATCTGCGTCGGTGTGAAACACGAGACGAGCAGGCCGAACGCCGTGGTCGCGCCGACATAGGCGAAGACACCGACAATCAGCGCCGCGAGCGATCCTCTTACCGGCACGCCGAATAGGTATACCGCCACCAGCAGAAGCATCAGGAAACTGACCATACCGATGCCGATATAGGGCAGTTGCTTGCCGAGCAGGAATTCGATGGGTGTGATCGGCGTCGATCGGAAATTGGCGATCGACCCGGTCTCCTTTTCGCGGGCGACTCCGACTGCCGTCATCATCGCCGGGATCAGGATCAGCACGAGCATGATTGTGGCAGGGATGGTCTGATAAACGCTTTTGAACGCTTGATTGTAGCGAAAGCGCTCCTCGACATTGATCGGCAAAGCCTGGAGCCCTGTGATATGGCCCCTGGCGGCCTGATCGGACAAATAGGTCAGCGCGAGCCCCTCGACATAGCCGCTCGCCGTCTCGGCGCGGAATGGCATCGCGCCGTCCAGCCAAACGGAGATTTCGGGCCGCTTGCCCCTCACCAGATCCTTGCCGAAATTCGTCGGGATCTCGATCGCCAGCTTCAGCTCGCCGCTCTTGAGCCGATGGTCGAACTCGGTTTCGTTGGTAATTTCCGGATGTTCGCCAAAATACCGGGACCCGGAGAAGTTTTCGAGCAGTTCGCGGCTCTGTGTTGTTTGGTCCTGGTCGAAGACAGCAAAGGCGAGGTGTTCAACATCGAACGAGATGCCGTAACCGACAGTCATCAATAAGATGAGAGGGCCGAGGAGCGAAAATGCGAGCCGGATCGGATCGCGCAGGATTTCCATCGTCTCCCGGCGCGCATACGCCCACAGCCGACGCAAATCGAATCGCGCGGTCTCAGCTGCCGGCGAGATTGCTGGCCGGATCGGTGCGGGAGATGCCTCAGCCTCGCTTGGCTTCGCTCCCAATTGTACGCCGCTGGCGTCTTCGAGATAGGCGATAAACGCGTCCTCGAGCTTGTCCATACCGCGGCGCTTTGTAAGCTCTTTCGCCGTCCCGACGGCGAGAACCTTGCCGGCGTGCATCAGCGAGATGCGGTCGCATCGTTCCGCTTCGTTCATGAAATGGGTAGAGAGAAAGATCGTCACGCCGTCATCGCGCGACAAGCCTATCAGGTACTGCCAGAAGGAATCACGGGCGATCGGATCGACTCCGGAAGTCGGCTCGTCGAGGATTAGCACTTCGGGCTGGTGAATGATCGCAACGGCAAGCTGCAAACGCTGCTTCTGGCCCAGCGGCAGGCTGTCGGGCCGGCTATCCGCAACGCCGAGCAGATCGAACCGCTCGAGCATTTCCTGAACGCGGGCTTCTCTGCGGTCCTCGGGGAGGTGAAACAGGCGAGAATGCAGTTCCAGATTCTGCCGGACGGTAAGTTCGCCATAAAGCGAGAAGGCCTGCGTCATGTAGCCGACCCGCCCGCGGGTCGCCATATCGCCGGCGTCGAGCGGACGACCGAAAAGCAGCGCTTCGCCTTCGGTCGGGGGCAGCAAGCCGGTGAGCATCTTCATCGTCGTGCTCTTGCCGCAGCCGTTCGACCCGAGAAACCCGAAGATCTCGCCGCGCTCGATGCGGAAACTGACGTGGTCGACCGCGGTAAACGTACCGAAGCGTTGGGTCAGTCCGTCCGCCTGGATGGCGGGCGGACCCCCGGTTGTGCGGCGCGGCGGAACGATAACGGCCTTATGGCCGGCGCGTTTCGCCTCGGGCAGCAGATTTATGAACGCGTCGTCGAGCGTGGCTGCGTTGCCTCGTGCCCGCAATTCCTCGGGTGAGCCGGTGGCGATAACGCGGCCGTCGTCCATCGCGGTGAGCCAGGCGAACCGCTCCGCTTCTTCCATGTACGCCGTCGCGACCATGACGCTCATCTGCGGCCGCCGCTCGCGGATACGGTCGATCAGCTCCCAGAATTGCCGTCGCGACAGCGGATCCACCCCGGTGGTCGGCTCGTCGAGAATCAGCAGGTCCGGATCGTGGATCAGCGAGCAGCATAGCGAGAGCTTCTGCTTCATCCCGCCGGACAGCTTGCCGGCCGGCCGGTCCGGAAACGGATCGAGGCCGGTCGCGGCGAGCAGTTCGTTGATGCGCCATTCGCGCTCGCTTTTGGGCTGGTCGAAGAGGCGGCCGAAAAAATCGAGGTTTTCAAATACGGTCAGGGTCGGGTACAGATTGCGCCCGAGGCCCTGCGGCATGTAGGCGATGCGAGGCAGGCTCAAACGGCGATGCCCCGGGTTGCGCATATCGCCATCGAGCGCGAAGACCCCGCCTTCCTGTATCCGGCGCACACCGGAGATTAGCGCGAGCAGCGTGGACTTGCCGACGCCGTCCGGTCCGATCAGCCCGACCATGCGCCGGGCCGGTATCTCAAGGGTTACATCATCGAGCGCGACGGTCCGGCCATACCGGTGCGACAAGGATTGCACGCGCGCGGCAACCGCCGCCATCATGGCAGCTTTACCGCCAAGCTATCGGGCCAGGAAGCCTCGCGCTCGGTCCGCACATAGCCGATGCCGCGTATCCCTGTCTTACCTGCGTTTTTGTACTGCGTCAGAAGCTCGGGGTCGGCCGAGAGCTTGACCCGGAACATCAGCTTCTCGCGCTCCTCGGGGGTCTCCACCGTCTTCGGCGTGAACTGTGCCTCGGTCGCGACGAATGTCACTCTCGCCGGGAAGACATATCCCGGGCGCGGATCGAGCGTGACACGCGCCTCGTCGCCGAGAGCGAGGGGGCCGGCGACACGCGCCGGCACGAAGATCGTCATGTATACGTCGCTGAGATCGAGGAGGGTCAGGACACGGCCGCCCGACGACAGGACCTCCCCCGGCTGCGCAAGCTTGTACTGGATGCGGCCACTGGCCGGGGCAACAAGGGTCGCGTCCTTGATTTGCTCGTTCAGCCGCGCGACCTCTGCCTGCCCCGCGGTGATCTGCGCCTTGGCCGCCTCCAGGCTGGCAATCGCCGTGTTATAAGCCGCCTCGGCGACCCTCAACTCCTTCTGCCGCTGGTCGAGCAGTTCTCTGGTCGACCATCCTCGTTGAACCAGCGCGGCTGTACGCTGAATCTCTTGCGCGGCGAACACCCGCTCGCTTGCACGCTGCGCGATCAGCGGCCTCCGCCTGGGTCTTCTCGTGCTCAGCCTTTCGGACCTGAGCTTGGGCGGCATGCAGCTGCGCCTCGAGTTCGGCGGTGTCCATGCGCGCGAGAACCGTTCCCGCTGTGACCATGTCTCCCTCTTTGGCGAGAACGGCAGCGATCCGCCCCGGGTATTTGGCCGCGATTTCGACCTGCTCCGCTTCGAGACGGCCATTTGCCTTCGCAATGTAAGGGGGCAACGCATGCAGCTGCTGCTGCCACCAGTACCATGCGCCCGCACCGCCGAGCGCCATAATGCAGGCCACGGCGATCAACCATGCCGGGGCTTTCTTCCGTTTTGCCCCAGTCTTCGGCACGGCCGGAAGCTCGGGCGCCCTGCTGTCTGCCGGGGATTGCGGCCGCCGGTCGAGGCTAGTCGAAGGTGTGGTGTCCGCCATCGTCATAGACCATTTCTCCGAGGATCAGCTTGGCGTGATCAGTCGTAAAAGGGCTTTTGCCCACCCGACATCCTTGTGCTGACGCGGTGCTTCGCAAGGCATCTTACAATACGCTATAGCAATTTAATCATCCTGCCCTTCAAGGAGTGGAGCATTGATCTATCTCAACGTCGCTTCCTCAAAGAGAGCACGATGGACGCTGCATATTTCACTGCCCTAGGGCTTGTCGCGGGGTCAGCCAATTGGCGCACTGACATCGATAGTGACGACCCGGCTCAGTCAGCACCGCCGCGCGCGCGCCGATCTGCTGGCTCAGATCAGAGAGCAACGCTCGCAGCTATACGGAGAATTTATGGAGGTAGCCGCGAGGCTATATGCCAATTCACTAAGGCAGGATGCCGAGGATGATATTTCGAAATTTATTCATATATACGTGCTGATTGCCAAATTTCGACTTTTTGGCTCTCCCCCACCGTCCTGGCGAAAGCCGATGATATATTAGTCCTTTTCCACCAGCTGATCATGCGCAAGCTCCACCGAAAGCCAACACTGGCCGGTGAGCCAGCTCGCGCCGGAGTGGTCGTTCCCGACGGCACGTTGTTCGGCGAGGGAGTGTGTGCCCGTATCAAAGAAGAGCTTCTAAAGGAGTTCAATCTTTACACAATCGTCCGCCTGCCAACTGGAGTCTTTGCGCTATACACTCTGATAAAGACGAATCTTCTATTTTTTGATCGATCGGGACCGACTAAGGAGGTCTGGTATTATGAACATCCGTTACCAGAGGGACGTAGAAGCTATACCAAGACCGCACCCCTTCAATTTGATGAACTTGCTCCATGTCTCGATTGGTTTAGAGAGCGTAAGGAGACCGACCGCGCTTGGAAGGTTTCGGCCCAAGACCTGTTAGCGGACGGTTGCAGTCTCGATCGGAAGAATCCCCATGCGACGGAGAGTGCGGTACATTTACCACCCGCGGAGATCGCCGCCAATATCTTGGCGAAGGAAGCACGCATCGCGGAGATTATGGGCGCAATCCAAAAGCGATTGGCGCAACACCAAGCAAAATGACTAACTGGTCCACGATCGCACTCGGAGAACTCCTACGCCGATCAGACGAGACGGTCGAGCCCGTTGCGGACCGAGAATATCGTGAGGTCACGGTACGGTTATGGGGTAAAGGCGTCAACGAGCGCGGCCGCGTCTTAGGTGCCGATCTGGCCGGTCGGCGATTTGTTACCCATGCTGGGCAGTTTATTGCGTCTCGGATCGATGCGCGGCATGGGGCCACGGGCTTGATTCCGCGGTCGCTCGAAGGCGCTTTGGTAACAAATGACTTTCCGCTATTCGACATTGATCATAGCCGGCTATATGGAGAGTTCTTCGGTTGGCTATCGCGCACGGAAACTTTCATCGATCTCTGCCGACGTGCGAGCGAAGGAACCACAAACCGTGTCCGGCTAAGGAAGAAAGGTTGTTCGCGCTCAAGATACCGGTGCCATCGTTGCCGGAACAGAAACGGATCGTAGCAGACAATAATGAGCTTTCATCCGACATTCGCCGGATTGCCGGTCGTTTTGTGGAATTTTCCGTCCCGTTGAGGCGCGCTGCAAGGAAATTCAATCGGTGGCCGGCTGTGCCGGCGGCCAAATCGGTGGGCTTTCCGCCGCAAAGGGCTGGAGCGCATCGCGCGGCCTGCATCAGGGCACACTTCGACCTTCCCCCTGCCACATTTGCTCCCGTTGCCCCCTCATGCCGGCGCAGTCGGGGCACGCAGTCGGGCGATCAGCGACAGGATTTCGGCGAACACCTGTCGCGGCACTGCGACCTCGGCGAGCTGGAACGTGACGTATCGGCCGTGACTGACGACCTTCGCGCCGATTTTGATCAGCTTCTCGCGCAGGCTGGTCATTGACCACCTCTCCACCGTCTTGGGCATTGCCAGCGTGCGCATGAAGTTCCCGAGATTATAGGCCAGCGCGTGGAGTTGAAGACGCACGGCATTAGCGGCGAAAGTCCGGCATGACAGCCGCGTCCATTTGACTGCGTTCTTGCCTTCCTTGATATACTGCTCACACGTGCCACGCCGGTTATAGAAGGCGACAATACCCCGGGCAGACCGCGCCAAATTGGTGACGATGAAACCGACCTGCGGGTATAGCTCGCCCGGATGCCATTCGACCTTGGCCACGACATGGCGCGGCTTGTTCCAGCTCTGCGCCTGGTAGCGGAAGCTGGCGTAATAGCGCCGTACCTCGTGGGGCGGTCGCCCAACTGGGCGCTTCAGCAGATGTCCGATCTTATCCTGCAAGACCTGGTTGGCAGGAAGCCGGATCGTGTAGCTGGCACCCTCGGCTTCGAGTAACTCGTAGATCTCAGGATTCGCGAAGGCTGCATCGCCCCGGAAATACAGATGCTTCACGATGCCCCGGTAACGAGCAATCACCGGCTCCAGCACGGCACGCCAACCATCGGCGCTGTGCACATTGCCCGGTCTCAACGCACACCGTTCGACATCGCCGAACTGGTTGAACACGAAGAGCGGGTGGTAGCAGGTGCAGCCAAAGTGGCCATTATAGGCGCTGCCTTCCTGTTCGCCATAGGTCGGGCTTTCGCTCGAATCCATGTCGAGTATGACGGTCTTCATCCCTCGCCGCCGGCGCACTTTGTCAGTCCACTGACCGGGCAGATTGGTAAGAGCGGTAAGATTCTCTGGCCGGCTCAACCACTTTGTCTCAAAGCGGCCCATTTGGCTGGCCGAGGCGGCAGATCCGCTGATCGCCCTGTCCCCAACTACCCAACGCATTGCCGGGTCACGGCACAGCCGCTCGGCGTCGTTCACATCTTCGTACCCAGCCAGCCGCCCAAACAGGGCTTGGCGCAGAAGGCCCGATAACTGATGCCGACCGTTCTTACCGGTGCGCGCATCGGCCAGTGCATTTGTAGCCGTAGCGGTCAGATGCAGCGCGTCGTCCAGTTCACGGTAGGCCAGCAGTCCCGCATCGGAGGTAATTGTAGAACCGCGAAATTGGAGCATCAAGCGGCGATCGAAATCGAGCCGCAGCGCGCTTCTATCCGCTTCACCCGTCGGGTCCGCCATTGCTGCCCCGGTTGGCTACCAGTAAGATGCTGAAATCTTAATCCAAAACCGCCTTCGAAGCGCTCAAAATCACAGCCTCATCCGGCGAATGCGAGATTAGAACAGATTGTCCAAAGTATCGACGTCCGAAAGAGGATAGTCTCCTACCCTCCTTGCAGTCACAGCCGCGACGCCGGGAGTTGGCGGCTTCGAGCCATTCGAGCAAGCCACCACCGGCGGCCGAATTTACCCGGCCGCCTCGGCGTGAGCCGCTCAATGCGGGTCGCATCGGTCACCCTGCCGTCGCGGACCGGGACGTTCAGAGGGGCGCGCACCAGGACGCGTTTACCGGCGACATCGAAATCATCGAGGCTACGAAACCGGGGCGTGGCTTTTTTTTCGCTCACATATGTAGTACCGCCGCCTCAGGCGCATCGTCGCGCGCAGCAATGCGCCGATATTCCTTTCTATTGCGGCCATTCTACCGCTTTTCTACAACCGACCCATCAGCGCGGCGGTGTCCAGCATGCGGCAGGAGAACCCCCATTCGTTGTCGTACCAGCCAATGACATGGACGAGTCCGACGGCGAGGACCGCCGTTTGCGTGGCATCAAAGATGCATGACGCCGCAGCGTGGGTGAAGTCGACGCTGACCAGCTTCTCGGTATTGTAATCGAGGATGCCGCGCAACGATCCTCGACTTGCTGACTTCATTGCTTCGTTGATGTTGGAAACCGTCGCCCGCCTATTCAAAACCAAATCCATCGAGACAAGCGATACGTCGGGCGTCGGCACCCGAATGGCGACCCCGTCGAGCTTGCCTTTCAATTCGGGAATCACCAATCCGATCGCGCGCGCGGCTCCGGTGCTGGTCGGAATCATCGAAAGCGCGGCGGCTCTGGCCCGGCGGAGATCCTTATGGAGCGTGTCGATCGTATTCTGGTCGCCGGTGTAAGCATGGATCGTCACCATGTAGCCCTGCTCGATGCCGAAGGCGTCGTGCAGGACCTTTGCCATCGGACCCAGGCAGTTTGTTGTGCAAGAGGCATTCGAGATCACCGTCATATCGCGGGTGATTGTCTTCTCGTTGACGCCATAGACGATTGTCGCGTCAGCTCCCTCGCAGGGCGCGGAGACCAGCACCTTCCGCGCCCCAGCGGCGATCAGCTGGGCGGCATCGTGGTGTCTCGTGAAATGGCCCGTGCACTCCAGCACCACATCGATATCGCCGAAGGGTAGCTTGGCCGGGTCTTTTTCGCCGGAAACCCTGATCGGGCCGAAAGTCCGACCATTGTAACGGATGGACATGGTATCGCCATCGACCATGACCTGTCCCGGGAACCGGCCATGCACGCTGTCGTATCGGAAGAGATGCGCGTTGGCCTCGACGCTTCCGAGGTCGTTGATCGCAACCGGGATCAGATCATCTCGTCCGTTCTCCACTAGCGCACGCAAAACCAAGCGTCCGATGCGCCCGAAACCGTTGATAGCAATCTTTACCGACATTTCGAGTACTCCCGAAGAAGTTATTCATGAAGCCGGCTATTTTGCGGCGAGCGCGCTCGCTGCGGCTTGTTCGGCCTCGTGTACGATCGTGAATGTCCGCAACAGGCTGGCCGGGTTGACGCTGATCGAGTCGATGCCCAGCCGGGCGAGGAACCGGGCGATTTCCGGGTAATTGGCCGGCGCCTCGCCACATATCCCGACATGGCGCCGGTTGCGTTTGGCGCCGGTCACCGCAAGCCGGAGCATCTCCAGCATACCCGGGTCGCGCTCGTCGAAATCGAAGGCAACAATGGCGGAATCGCGATCCACCCCCAGGGTTAATTGCGTCAAGTCGTTCGAGCCGATCGAGAACCCATCGAACAGTTCCGCGAAAGCGTCGATCGCGATGACATTGTTCGGGATCTCGCACATGACGTAGATCTCGAGGCCATTCTCCCCGCGCACGAGGCCGTGCCTGGCCATCTCGGCAATGACCTGCTTGCCTTCCGCCACGCGGCGGCAGAACGGCACCATGATCCGCAGATTGGTCAGGCCCATGTCGTCACGCACCCGTTTCAGCGCGGCGCACTCGAGCCCGAAACCGGCGGCGTAGGCGGGATGTGCATAGCGTGATGCGCCACGGAAGCCGAGCATCGGGTTCGCCTCCTCCGGCTCGAACCCGCTGCCCCCAAGAAGGCTGGCGTATTCATTCGTCTTGAAGTCGGACAGGCGCACGATGACCGGCTTCGGCCAGAACGCCGCAGCGATCGTGCCGACCCCCTCGGACAGGCGCTCGACAAAATAATCGGTCGGCCGGGCGTAGCTCCGCGTCAGCCGCGCGATGGCCGCGCGTTCCTTGTTCGCGGCGATTTTGTCCGGAACGGCCAGCGCCATCGGGTGCACCCCGATATGCTCGCTGATGATGAATTCCATGCGGGCGAGCCCGACCCCGTCATTCGGCAGCATCGCCGTATGGAAAGCCAGCTCGGGGTTGCCGAGATTCACCATGATCTTGGTTCGCGGCCGCGGGACCGCCTCGGCCGAGACGCTGATCACCTCGAACGGCAGTTTGCCGTCATATACCTTGCCGGCTTCGCCCTCGGCACAGCTGACCGTCACCTCTGTGCCGGTTTTCAATGTCGCGGTCGCGCCTTCGGCTCCGACCACGGCCGGGACGCCGAGTTCGCGCGCGACGATCGCGGCGTGGCAGGTGCGTCCGCCGCGATCGGTGACAATCGCGGCGGCCGTTTTCATCACCGGTTCCCAATCCGGGCTTGTCGATAAGGCGACCAATACCTCGCCGGGGCGGAACGTAGCGAGATCGGCCCGGTCGGCGACGACATGCATCGCTCCAGCGGCGATCTTCTCCCCGACTGCGCGGCCGGTGACAAGGACCTTTCCCTCGCCTTTCAGGGCGTAAGTCTCGAAGCTTTCCGCGCTTCGCCGTGATGCCACCGTTTCCGGTCGTGCCTGGACAATATAGAGCTTACCGTCTCGACCGTCTTTGGCCCACTCGATGTCCATCGGCATCGGCCGGCCGGCGAGCCGCGAATAATGGTCCTCGATGCGGATCGCGTAATCGGCCAATTCCAGGATTTCGGGGTCGGTGACGCAAAGCCGCCGGCGCGCCTGCGATGGGGTCGGCCGGTTGCGGGTGCTGGCGTCGCCGCTGCCGCGCCCGAATACGAGGCGCATATCCTTGGTGCCGAGCGTGCGGCGCAGCACCGCGCGATGGCCCTGGCGGAAAGTCGGTTTGTGAACGTAAAACTCGTCGGGGTCGACCTTGCCCTGGACGATGTTTTCACCGAGACCATACGACCCGGTGACGAACACGACATCGCGGAGACCGGATTCAGTGTCGAGCGTGAAGATGACCCCGCTCGCCGCCAAATCGGAGCGCACCATCTTCATGACCCCGACCGACAGCGCCACCTTGAAGTGGTCGAAGCCATTATCGATCCGGTAGACGATCGCGCGGTCAGTGAAGATCGAGGCGAAGCACTGGCGGCAGGCCTCGAACACAGCGGTCTCGCCGCGCACGTTGAGAAAGCTCTCGTGCTGACCGGCAAAGCTCGCATTCGGCAGGTCTTCGGCGGTCGCCGAACTGCGCACCGCAACCGCGACATTGCCGCCGCACTCGCGTTCGAGCCGGCGATAGGCGGCCTGGATATGGCCGCGTAAACCGCTGTTTCCGGTCGCACCGTAGACGATCTGGCGCGCTTTCCCGGCGCGCTCGGCAAGCGCTCTGACATCGCGATGGTCGAAACCGGACAGCAATGCGCGCAGTTCTTCCCATGCTCCGGCTGCGGTCAATGCGTCGCGATAAGCGTGGGCGGTCAGGGCAAAGCCGTTGGGGACGCGGATGCCTTCTGGCGCGAGTGCCGAATAGAGTTCGCCGAGCGAGGCGTTCTTGCCGCCCACCTCGGGGACGTCGGTATTCCGCAAATCGGCAAACCAACGGACATAGGGAGATCTGGGGGTCATGGTGCTGCTTCCAGGATTTCGGCACCACCGTGGCCGATTTTTGGCTGCCGAGAATTGATTCAGGTCAATCCGGGCTCCGGCGCGTTTTATTGCGTTTGGAGCAACCTTCCCCTTCGGTCGACGTATTCGATCATCCTCGCGCGAGCGTGTTCCAACGTTTGTGGTGTTGGGCGTTTGCAGTGTCGGGCCCGATCAACTCAGTTGCTTCCGTTATTGCTTCTCGGGAGCGATGTAGGCCTTCCCTCTGAGATGCGCTTTGGCATCGCGACGGGGTCGGGCGCCTTGCTGCGTCCGGCACCGAGCTGTGCCGTCGCAACGATATACTGAACGGCGGTATCGCGAGCTTTGCCGCTCATACGCGCAGCGGGCGAATGTTCGCTGCCACGGCCACGATAATAGCGGCCGCAATCACGCGGCCGGCTTGACCTCGATTTTCCGGGCCGGCTTTTGCAACTCGGCAGTCTTCGTCAATGCGATGGTCAGCACGCTTTTCGAGAGATCTGCGGGAGCTCTTGTCGCGGTCGGATGCTTTTGTTCGCGCCCTTTTGGACTTTTTGGACTGAGCGCGCGGACAGATTTCGGACACTTGCGGACGGGCGATTTTCGGACACCGGTCGGACATGGCAACGCCCGAAGCTGGGGTGGCTTCGGGCGTGGCTGGTAAGCTACTGAGGTTATGCGTGAAGGTGGTTGCGGGGAGAGGATTTGAACCTCTGACCTTCAGGTTATGAGCCTGACGAGCTACCGGGCTGCTCCACCCCGCGATGGGCCGGGCGGTGTGTTGCGAGGCGGGCCTGGCGGCGACCTACTCTTCCGCGCCTATCTGACGCAGTACCATCGGCGCTGAGGGTTTTCACGGCCGAGTTCGGGATGGGATCGGGTGTTTTGCCCCTCGCTATGGCCACCAGGCTTTCCAGAGGTCGGAGATCAGAGGTCAGAGATCAGAACATTGCGGTTCCGTGCGACCTGCGAGCTCCGCCGATTTGCGGATGAAGCGAGTTGGGTGCGTGTCTGCGTCGAAGAGGCTTGCCGCCTTCTGATTTCTGACCTCTGATTTTTGTTTTCTGAACATGATCCTTGCCGCTGGGTGCGGGCGCTCGAAGCGCGATCGAGCGATTAGTACCGGTCAGCTGCGCGGGTTGCCCCGCTTCCACCTCCGGCCTATCGACGTGGTGGTCTACCACGGCTCTCAAGCGAGACCTGGTTTTGAGGAGGGTTTCCCGCTTAGATGCGTTCAGCGGTTATCCCGTCCGCACGTAGCTACCCGGCGGTGCGGCTGGCGCCACAACCGGTACACCAGAGGTGCGTCCTTCCCGGTCCTCTCGTACTAGGGAAAGCGCCTCGCAAGTCTCAAACACCCACGGCAGATAGGGACCGAACTGTCTCACGACGTTCTAAACCCAGCTCACGTACCGCTTTAAATGGCGAACAGCCATACCCTTGGGACCTGCTCCAGCCCCAGGATGCGATGAGCCGACATCGAGGTGCCAAACGACGCCGTCGATATGGACTCTTGGGCGTCATCAGCCTGTTATCCCCGGCGTACCTTTTATCCGTTGAGCGATGGCCCTTCCACGCGGGACCACCGGATCACTATGGCCGACTTTCGTCTCTGCTCGAGCTGTCGCTCTCGCAGTCAGGCGGGCTTATGCCATTGCACTCGAGGGCTGATTTCCGACCAGCCTGAGCCCACCATCGCGCGCCTCCGTTACTCTTTGGGAGGCGACCGCCCCAGTCAAACTACCCGCCATGCAGGGTCCCGGACCCGGGTTCACGGGCCGCGGTTAGATGTCAGAGACCGTAAGGGTGGTATTTCAAGGATGGCTCCACCCCAACTGGCGCCAGGGCTTCATAGCCTCCCACCTATCCTACACATACGATCCCTAACACCACTGCAAAGCTGTAGTAAAGGTGCACGGGGTCTTTCCGTCTGACCGCGGGTACTCCGCATCTTCACGGAGAATTCAATTTCGCTGAGCCGGTGTTGGAGACAGCGGGGAAGTCGTTACGCCATTCGTGCAGGTCGGAACTTACCCGACAAGGAATTTCGCTACCTTAGGACCGTTATAGTTACGGCCGCCGTTTACCGGGGCTTCGATTCGGAGCTTGCACCCCTCCTCTTAACCTTCCGGCACCGGGCAGGCGTCAGACCCTATACGTCGTCTTTCGACTTCGCAGAGCCCTGTGTTTTTAGTAAACAGTCGCCACCCCCTCGTCTGTGCCCCCCGCCCCTGGTTGCCCAGAGACGGGGCCCCCTTCTCCCGAAGTTACGGGGGCAATTTGCCGAGTTCCTTCAACACCGTTCTCTCAAGCGCCTCGGTATGCTCTACCAGTCCACCAGTGTCGGTTTCGGGTACGGTCTATATGCCGGCGCTGTTTCCTGGAAGTGGGCCACAGCCGCCCCAATCCGATAAGGGACGACACGCTTATCACCTTCGTCGCGCCCCGGCAGGCTGGGGAATATTAACCCCATTCCCATCGGCTACGGCTTTCGCCCTCGCCTTAGGGGACCGGCTAACCCTGCGCGGATTAACCTTGCGCAGGAACCCTTGGACTTTCGGCGCGAGGGTTTCTCACCCTCGTTGACGCTACTCATGTCAGCATTCGCACTTCCGATACCTCCAGCATGCCTCGCGGCACGCCTTCACCGGCCTACGGAACGCTCCGCTACCACTCCAGAAGACAGGGATCAGGCATCAGGGGTTTCAGTAATCAGAACACCGGTATCAGGGATCAGAACTTCTGATTCCTGATGACTGATACCTTGTATTCTGGATACCTGATCCCTGATCCCTGTCTTCTGAAATCCGCAGCTTCGGTGCGTGGCTTTAGCCCCGTTACATTTTCGGCGCGGGACAACTTGATTTAGACCAGTGAGCTATTACGCTTTCTTTAAAGGATGGCTGCTTCTAAGCCAACCTCCTGGTTGTCTTGGTCGTCCTACATCCTTTCCCACTTAGCCACGACTTGGGGACCTTAGCTGGCGGTCTGGGCTGTTTCCCTCTCGACGACGGACCTTAGCACCCGCCGTCTGGCTGCCAGGCTCCACTCGCCGGTATTCGGAGTTTGGTTAGGTTTGGTAAGGCTCGCGCCCCCCTAGCCCATCCAGTGCTCTACCCCCGGCGGTGAGCGCCTGACGCTCTACCTCAATAGATTTCGCGGAGAACCAGCTATTTCCGAGTTTGATTGGCCTTTCACCCCTAGCCACAGGTCATCCCCGACTTTTG
>CAWJZU010000022.1:177500-672473 GCA_963847345.1 uncultured Alphaproteobacteria bacterium
GCTAATTCAGCAACTCGACTTACATAGGCGGTGGAGCCGGTTGGACAAGCCCCTATCGCGACAGCAGGCGGTCGACCCAGCGCAGGAGGCCGCTGGTCGGGGTGATCGATTCCGGCTCGGCCCCAGCGGCGGCAAGATCCGCGGCGGCGAAGTCGGGAATGTGCCGGTTACGGCGCGGCGGCAGGTATTTGTTGACCGGCCGATAGCCGAGTTCGGGCATCAGATCCTTGCCGCCTCGGGTCGCGACGAGGTCGGAGACGGCCGAATTCGGGTCGCCCAGATCGCCGAAAAACCGCGCCTTGGTCGGGCACACCATGACGCAGGCCGGCTGGCGCTCCTCGACCCCGAGGTTCTCGTTGTAGATGCGGTCGATGCACAGGGTGCATTTCTTCATGACGCCTTCATCGGAGTCGAACTCGCGCGCGCCGTACGGGCAGGCCCACGAGCACAGCTTGCAGCCGATGCAGATGCTCTCGTTGACCAGCACGATGCCGTCCTCGGCCCGCTTGTACGAGGCGCCGGTCGGACAGACCGTAACGCAGGCCGCGTCCTCGCAATGCAGGCACGATTTCGGGAAATGCACGGTGCGGGCGCCCTCCCCTGCCCCGTGCGAACCTCCTTCCTCAAACGAATGGATGCGGTTGAACCAGACACCCCAGGCGCCGTCTTCGTAGGCGTTGAAATCGGGCAATGGCGCCATGTGACCTGACGTGTTCCATTCCTTGCACGCGGTCGCGCACGCATGACAGCCGACGCAGAGATCGAGGTCGATGACGAGGCCGAGCTTTTTCTGACCGGGAACCGGGCGCGGCAGATCGGTCACGGCGTCCCCCGCTGACGCGAGTTGCCGCCCCGCGGGCCGGCAACAGCGCCGCCGTAGCGAAGAATGTCGGGGGCCGACGGCAGCGAGGCCGGATGATGCAGCGTCGTGAAGCGCGGCGCGCTGTGGCCGGCGTCGTCGGCAGGCGCCTTCTCGACGCGGACGCGCAGATCGTACCAGGCGGCCTGTCCGGTGATCGGGTCGGCATTGGCGAGACCGTCGGCGGCGCCGTCCCGCGGCGCGGGCAGCAGGTCGGAAATCAGGTGGTTGAGTAAAAAACCTTTCGTGAACTCGGGCGAATCGGGAGAAAGATTCCAGGCGCCGCTGCGCTTGCCGATCGCGTTCCAAGTCCACACTGTGTTCGGGTTGACCCCGTCCATCAGCTTGATCTGCGCCTCGATCCGGCCGGAATGGCTCGAAACGTAGACCCAATCGTCGTCGTCGAGGCCCAATGCGTGGGCCGTCGCGCGGTTGATGAACAGCCGGTTCTGTCCCAGAATCTGGCGCAGCCAGGCATTCTGCGAATGCCAGGAATGGTACATCTGCATCGGGCGCTGTGTGATCGCGTGCAGCGGGAAGCCGCCGGGGTCGATGCGCGCTTCCTCGAACGGCGGATACCAGAACGGCAGCGGGTCGAAATAGGTCTCAATGCGGGCGCGGTCCTTTTCCGGCGGCACGGCGGGGCCGTGTCCCTTCGCCGCGAGACGGAAGCGCTGCAACGTCTCGACATAAAGCTGCAGGACGATCGGCTCGGGGGCGCCAATGAGGCCCATCGCGGTCGCGGTTTCGAGATAGGCCTTGTTCGCGTGCTTGTAATAGAGCTGCTCCGGCGGCAGTTCGTATTTCCAGAAGCAGCCGTTCGCGACATAGCGGTCGAGCTGTTTCGGGTTCGGCGCGCCCCTGCCCTGCGATTTGCCGTCCTCGCCGCGCCAGCCGGCGAGCGGGCCGATGCCGGGGGTGCGCTCGTGCAGCGCAATGTAATCCTTGTAGCCGCCGGGATAGCGCGGCCCGCCCTCGGCATTGACAAAGGCCGGCAACCCGAGCTTTGCGCCGAGTTCGATCAGCACGTCCTGGAACGGGCGCACGTCGCGGTCGGGCTGAAGGATCGGCTGGCGGATTGAATCACCCGGACCATCGACGCCGCCGATCGGGCGGTCGAGCAGCGAGATGCAGTCCCAGCGCTCGAAATAGGTCGTATCGGGCAGGATCAGATCGGCGTAGGCGACCGTCTCCGAGTAATAGGCATCGGAATAGATGATGCGCGGGATGCGGTACTCCCCGGTCGTCGGGTCCTTGTCGGTCAGCATGCGCAACGTTTCGGGGATGTTCATCGCCGAGTTCCATGCCATGTTGGCCATGTACATGAAAAGCGTGTCGATCTTGTACGGGTCGCCCTTCCAGCAATTGCGGATCAGCAGGTGCATCAGGCCGTGCGCGGCGATCGGCGCGTCCCACGAAAACGCCTTGTCGATCCGCCCCGGGGTGCCGTCATCGCCAATAATGAGGTCCTCCGGCCCCATCGGATAGCCGAGGGGCGCACCGGGCAGCGGCTGACCGGCGACAATGCCGCCGGGCTTGCCGGCCGGTTTCGGGCCCGGCGGGGCCGGCTTCGGATACGGCGACTTGTAGCGCCAGCCGCCCGGCACATCGATCGTACCGATCAGGATTTGCAGCAGATGCAAGGCCCGGCAGGTCTGGAACCCGTTCGAATGGGCCGAGATGCCGCGCATCGCATGCACCGAGACCGGGCGACCGCGCATCGTCTCGTGGCGACGGCCGGCCCAGTCGGTCCAGGGCTGCGCGATCTCGATTTCCTGTTCGAACGCAACGCGGGCGATTTCGGCCGCGAGAGAGCGGATCCGCGCGGCCGGGATGCCGCAGACCGGCGCCACTTTGTCCGGCGCGTATTGCGGGTCGAGATAGCGCTCGGCGATCAGCTGGAACACCGGCACGGCGCGCCTTCCGTCGGGCAATGTCGCCTCGCCGACGATTCGTGCCTCGATATCGAGCTGTTTTGCGCTCGCGAGCTCGCCGGCGGCGGTCAGCATCAGCGGGTCGCCGGCCTCGTTGCGGGCAAAGAGACCGTCATCGGCGGCGCCGGGGTCGCGGATCACCAGCCAGGCGGCGTTGGTGTAGCGGCCGAGATACGCGAGATCGACATGGTCGGTGCGCAGCAGTTCGTGGACGAGCGACAGCACGAACAGGCCGTCGGTGCCGGGGCGGATGCCGAGCCATTCGTCGGCGATTGCCGAATAGCCGGTGCGCACCGGGTTGACCGAGATGAACTTGGCACCGCGCCGCCTGAGGCCAGATAGGGCGAGCTTGATCGGGTTCGAAATCGTGGTCCTCGGCGACGCCGAACATCAGGAACAGCTTGGTGCGCTCCCAGTCGGGCTCGCCGAATTCCCAGAAACTGCCGCCGATCGTGTACATGCCGGCCGCCGCCATGTTGACCGAGCAGAACCCGCCATGCGCCGCGAAATTCGGGGTGCCGAACTGCGTCGCCCAGAACCCGGTCAATGACTGGCTCTGGTCGCGTCCGGTGAAGAAGGCGAGTTTTCGCGGGTCCTCGTCGCGGATTTTCGCCAGCCACGACAGCGCCGTCGCGATCGCCTCGTCCCACTCGATTTCGCGGAACTCGCCGGCGCCGCGTTCGCCGACCCGCAGCAGCGGCTTGGTCAGCTTCGCCGGCGAGTACTGTTGCATGATGCCCGAGGCGCCCTTGCCGCAGATAACGCCGCGATTGACCGGGTGCTTCGGGTTACCCTCGATGTAGCGGATGCCACCGTCCTTCAGATGGACTTTGATGCCGCAGCGGCAGGCGCACATGTAGCAGGTTGTGTATTTGACCTCGTCGGAGACGTGCGGCGAGGTATTGATGTCCTCCTTCGGCGACCAATAGTCGCGCCAAATTTCTAGCAGGCTCATCCTGATCAGGGTTCCTTCGCTTTGGTCGCCTCGGGATTGGACAGTGTATCGTTGCCGCGCTCGTCGCGTGCGATTGCCTTCGCGCCGCTCTGGCTATTTACCGCTTCGGGCGGCGGCGGGGTGCTGTCCACGGGCAGACCGGCTTCCTGGTAGAAGCGCGCCGCGCCCGGATGCAGCGGGACCGACAGCCCGTCGAGCGCGCGGTCCAGGCGAACCTCGCTGCCGGCCGGTTCGACCACGCTCAGCAGCTTTGCCGTGGCTGGGTTCCACAACGATTTGGTTATCGCGTAGACAAGATCAGGATCGATGCGGCTGTTGACTAGCCACAGCACAGAGAAGCCGATTGTCGGGGTCGGTGTATCGACCCCCGGATAAGCGCCCGCCGGAATCACCGTCAGCCGGTAGCGGCCAAAATCCTTTTTCAGCCGCTCGACGATTTCGCCCTCGATCGGGATCAGTCGGATCGGCATGCTGGCGGCAAGGTCGCGGACCGCCGGAACCGGGGCGCCGCCCACGATGAACATGGCGTCGATCGTTCCGGCCTTAACTTCGGCCGCCCCCGGTCCAGGACGCAGATTTTTTTGAACGACCTCGTCCTTGTTGAATCCAGCCGCCTCGAACAAGACGGCCGCGTCGGCGGCGCTGCCCGAGCCGGCCTCGCCGACCGCGACCGTCTTGCCCTTGAGATCAGCCAGCGAGCGGATCGGACCTTCGGCCCGGACGACGAGGTGTGCCACGGCGGGAAACAGACTGCCGATCGCGCGCAGCTCCGGCAACGGGCCTCCCTCGGAGAATAGCTTGACACCGTCATAGGCCCAGCCGGCGAGATCGGCCTGCGCCAGACCCAACTCGATGTCGCCGCGATTGATCAGCCTGAGATTGCCGATCGACCCCGATGTCGCCTGCGCGACAGCGACCAGACCGGGAACGCCGCAGGTGCCGCCGCGACCGCAGGGCGGTCCCTCCGTCGGACCGGACACCGCGCTGGCAAGGATGCCGCCGATCTCGAAAAAGCTGCCGCCGGTCGCGGCCGTGCCGATCCGGAAAAAGACCGGTTCGGGTACCCCCTCCGCCGCTCTCGGCTGAGCCTGCGCGAGCCCGGCCAGCGCGCAGGCGATAAACAAGCCGGCGAGCAAAAGGCCGCACCAGCGCCGCGAATCGACGCGGTTCGTATGCAGCGGGGCAGCCATGGGCGATAACACCATCGTGGACTGTTCAATGCAACCAGAGCTTCGCGGCTTTTTTTTGTCGGATCGGTGGAAATCGGGCTGAACGGCGCTTATGACGCACCCCGGATGCGCCGACTGCGGGGAACGCGGGTATACGCCCGCTGCGGTCGGATTTCGAGCGGGCGGTGACGTGGCTCTCGCAAGCCTCCACACCGCCGGAAAACGACATCATAGCGGACTCGGCGATCCAATGAGTTCCGTTTATAAGAGTGATCCGCGGCAGTTCTCTTTTCGAAAGAACGAATTGGGAGGTGGGAGTAATATGGCTGTGCAGGTTGAGCGTGTTCTGCGGCACGCACGAAATCCCCAATATCTTCCCAGCCTGCTCTGGAAGAACATCAAATATGCGTATGAGTCCCGGCAGCCGAGTTATTGGAGTGGACGCGCCATTCGCTTCGCCGACCGGGGACGCTACGAGGAAGCGCTGGACTGCTATGATCGTGCGCTCGCGATAAGGAGCGACATCCCGCAGACATTGGTTAACCGCGGCAGAACGCTGCGGTTTCTGGAGCGTGCGGCGGAGGCCGAACCAGGATTACGTAAGGCGTTGCGTCTGCAGCCGGACCTTGCCGGCGCATATACCGAACTCGCGCGCGTGCTCGACTGCCAGGGACGCTTCGACGAAGCCGAAGCATGCGCGCGCACGGCGCTGCGCCTGCGGCCGGAGGATGCGGTCGCTCATTGTACGCTCGCGTACATACTCTACCATCTTGGGCGCCCTGCCGAAGCCCAGGCGAGCTGCCGCATAGCACTGCGTCTGCGGCCGGAGACGCCCCAGTGGCGGGCGTTTCTTGGCCGCGCGCTATTGCTGGACGGGCAGTTGGAGGAAGGTTGGAAGGAATTTGAATGGCGTCTGCTGAACAATCCCAAGCTCAGGGTGCGCCATCTTTTGGAGGTGCCGCGCTGGAGCGGTGAAGCGATCCGAGATCGCGACATTCTACTGGTCGCCGATCAAGGGTTTGGAGACACGCTGCATTTCTGCCGCTATGTCCCGCAGATTGCCGCGCGCGCCAGGAGGACCATTCTTTTTGTTCAGGATCCCCTGGTGCGATTGCTATCCCGGTTGCGCGGTGGAATCGAGATTATTCACGCGGGAGACCAACCGCCCTCCGTCGATTTCTGGTGCGCGTTGACGAGTCTGCCGCATGCGCTCGGCACCACTCTGGAAACCATTCCGGGGACAACGCCCTACCTCACGGCAGAGCCCGCGGATATCGGCCGCTGGCGCGAGCGGCTGGCGGAACTTGCCGGCCTGCGGGTTGGATTGTGCTGGGCGGGTGGGAATTTCAAGGGCCAGATTGACTGGGATCGGCGCCGCTCGATCACTCTCAACACCCTGGCGCCGCTCGGCGGAATATCGGGGGTGCAGTTCATCTCCTTGCAAAAGGGCCCGCCGGCGGCCGAGGCAACGCGTCCGCCCGCGGGCATCGAGGTGCATGACTTCACAGTGGATATCGATGACTTTGCCGACACGGCGGCACTCATTGAGAACCTCGATCTGGTCATCAGCGTCGATACGGCGGTTTTGCACCTTGCCGGGGCGCTCGGCAAACCGGTTTGGCTGTTGAACCGCTTCGACACCTGCTGGCGCTGGCTGCAAAACCGGGACGACAGTCCCTGGTATCCTTCGCTGCGCCAGTTTCGCCAGCCCGCTCCGGGGGACTGGCAGAGTGTGATCAGCCGCGCGCAGGACGCCCTGGAGCGCCTTGCCGCCGGCGACCGCAGCCAACTAAGGGCGCCGGCCGCAGTCAGCTAACCTCAAAACGCTGCGACGGCGGAGCATCTTCGTGCCGGTTCGAAAGAGGGCAAATGCGGAGTTGGCTGCGTTCCGCAAGATGCTCGCCGCTAGCCCGCGCCCAACCGACCTTGCGGAACACCGCCGGCATCTCGATGCGCTGGGTTCCAGGTCCATCATGCCGAGCGATGTGCTCATCGATCGCAATAGGTCACCGTTGCTGTCCTACCTGCGACACAATATAGCGGGCGCCGGCGGCAGCGGCAATTCGCGTTCGCGCCAGATGTGATGCATAGTGGCGAGACGGCGAATCGCGGCCCGCGTTCGCCGAAGGGGAGACTACGGCCCGGGAATATACCCAAAAGCCAGCCGCGGAAAGAGCACTGAGGATGGTATCGCCACGCGAAAAAGGCCTTTACGACCCGCGCAACGAGCATGACGCCTGCGGTGTCGGCTTTGTCGCGAATATCAAGGGCCGAAAATCGCACGATATTATCCGCCGCGGGCTGCAAATCCTGGTCAATCTCGATCATCGCGGCGCGGTCGGGGCCGATCCACTGGTCGGCGACGGCGCCGGCGTCATGATCCAGATGCCCGACGCGCTGCTGCGTGACTGGGCCGGGAAGGCGCGGCATCGAACTGCCGCCGCCGGGCCGCTACGCGATGGCGATGTGTTTTCTGCCGATGGAAGCAGCCGTGCGCGCCGTCGCAATCGCTCATTTCGAGCACTTCGTTCAGGCGGAGGGGCAGACCCTGGTTGCCTGGCGGGAGGTAGGCGTTAACACGACCGGTCTGGGCAAGACGGTCATCGAAACGATGCCGTATATCGCGCAGGCGATCGTCGCAGCCGCGCCCGAGATTGCCGACCAGGACCAATTCGAGCGGAAGATCCTCACCATCCGGAAGCAAGTGCTCAACAGCGTCGGCCGCATCGCCGACGAGCGCGGCATGCCGGCACTGCGTGAGCTTTATATGCCGTCCTTCTCGACCCGCACCGTGGTTTACAAGGGGCTGTTGCTCGCGCCTCAGATCGAGAGCTTCTACGACGATTTGCGCGATCCGCTAACCGTGTCGGCGCTAGCGCTGGTGCACCAGCGCTTTTCGACGAACACGTTTCCGTCCTGGCGCCTCGCGCATCCGTACCGGTTTATATGCCACAACGGCGAGATCAACACGGTTCGCGGCAACACGAACTGGATGGCGGCGCGGCGGCAGGCGATGTCGTCGGAATTGCTCGGCGCCGATCTCGAAAAGATGGTGCCGCTGATCGGCCCGGGCCAATCCGACACCGCCTGCCTCGACAATGCGCTCGAACTGCTGGTGATCGGTGGCGGCTATTCGCTGCCGCACGCGATGATGATGCTGATCCCGGAGGCGTGGGCCGACCCGCTGATGGATCCACAGCGCCGCGCCTTCTACGAATACCACGCGGCGCTGATGGAGCCGTGGGACGGGCCGGCGGCGATCGCCTTTACCGACGGACGTCAGATCGGCGCCACTCTGGACCGTAATGGTCTGCGCCCCGCCCGCTACGTCGTCACCGACGACGATCATGTGATCCTCGCCTCGGAAAGCGGCGTGCTGCCGGTCCCGGAGGAGAAGATCGTCCGCAAATGGCGGCTGCAACCGGGCAAGATGCTGCTGATCGATCTCGAACAAGGCCGCATCATCGGCGACGAGGAGATCAAGCGGCAGCTCGCCTCCGAGCACCCTTACGACTCCTGGCTGAAGCAGACGCAGTGGAAGCTCGAGGAGATTCCCGATCCGCCTGAGGGAACCGTGCCGGCCGTGCCGAACGACCCTTCGACCCGGCTCGATCTGCAGCAGGCTTTCGGCTACACGACCGAGGACATTCAGTTCTACCTCGAACCGATGGCGCAGGAGGGCGACGACCCGGTCGGCTCGATGGGCACCGACACGCCGATCGCGGCGCTGTCCAACCGGCCGAAGCTGCTCTACAACTACTTCAAGCAGAATTTCGCGCAGGTCACCAACCCGCCGATCGACCCGATCCGCGAGGAATTGGTGATGTCGCTGATCTCGATGATCGGGCCGCGGCCAAACCTGCTCGGCCACGAAGTCGGCACGCACCACCGGCTCGAAGTCGCGCAGCCGATCCTGACCGATGCCGAGCTTGCGAAAATCCGCAATATCGAGCGTCTGGTCGACGGCCGATTCAAGACCGACACGCTCGACATCACCTGGCCGGCCGCGGAAGGCGCGGACGGCATCGCGCCGGCGCTCGACCGGCTGTGCGCCGAGGCGACCGCGGCGGTCCAGGCCGGGCACAACATCCTGATCCTGTCGGACCGCGCCGTATCGGTCGAGCGCGTGCCGATCCCGGCGCTGCTCGCAACCTCGGCGGTGCACCATCACCTGATCCGGCAGGGATTGCGCACCAGGACCGGCATCGTCGTCGAGACCGGCGAGGCGCGCGAGGTGCACCATTTCTGCGTGCTGGCCGGCTACGGCGCCGAGGCGATCAACCCGTATCTGGCCTTTGCGACGGTGGAACAGATCCGCACCGAAAACGGCCTGCCGCATTTCGGCGGAACAGACCCAGAAGAACTACCTGAAGGCGCTCGCCAAAGGCATCCTGAAGGTCATCTCCAAGATGGGGATCTCGACCTACCAGTCCTATTGCGGCGCGCAGATCTTCGACGCTGTCGGGTTGCAGAGCGAGTTTGTCGAGAAATTCTTTACGGGGACCGCGACGACGATCGAGGGTGCCGATCTCCGAGCGATCGCCGAGGAGGCGCTGGTTCGCCACGCGCGGGCCTACGGCGATGACCCGCTCTATCGCGAGATGCTCGACCTCGGCGGCGATTACGCGTTCCGGCTGCGCGGCGAAGCGCATGCCTGGACGCCGCACACCGTCGCCAAATTGCAGCACGCGGTACGCGGCAACTCGTCTGCCGATTACACGGCCTTCGCCGCGTCGATCAACGACCAGAGCGAACGCCTCCTGACGATCCGCGGCCTGATGAAGTTCCGCCCGGCCGATCAGCCGGTACCGCTCGACGAGGTCGAGCCGGCCGCCAATATCGTGCGGCGCTTCTCGACCGGCGCGATGAGCTTCGGCTCAATCAGCCGCGAGGCGCACACAACCTTGGCGATCGCGATGAACCGCATCGGCGGCAAGTCGAACACCGGCGAGGGCGGCGAGGAGGCCGAGCGCTTCAAGCCGCTGCCAAATGGCGACTCGATGCGCTCGGCGATCAAGCAGGTCGCCTCCGGCCGGTTCGGCGTCACGACCGAGTACCTGGTCAACGCCGACGTGCTGCAGATCAAGATGGCGCAGGGCGCCAAACCCGGCGAAGGCGGGCAATTGCCCGGACGCAAGGTCGACAAGACGATCGCCGGCGTCCGCTATTCGACGCCGGGGGTCGGGCTGATCTCGCCGCCGCCGCACCACGACATCTATTCGATCGAGGATCTGGCGCAGCTGATCCACGATCTGAAAAACGCCAACCCGCGGGCCGACGTGTCCGTAAAACTCGTGTCGGAGGTCGGGGTCGGTACCGTTGCGGCCGGCGTGTCGAAGGCGCGCGCCGACCACGTGACGATCGCCGGGTTCGAGGGCGGTACCGGCGCGAGCCCGTTGACTTCGCTGACGCATGCCGGCTCGCCGTGGGAGATCGGTCTCGCCGAGACGCAACAGACGCTGGTGCGCAACGGCCTGCGCGGCCGCATCGCGGTGCAGGTCGATGGGGGCTTGCGGACCGGGCGGGACGTCGTCGTCGGCGCGCTGCTCGGGGCCGACGAGTTCGGTTTCGCCACGGCGCCGCTAATCGCCGCCGGCTGCATCATGATGCGCAAGTGCCATCTGAACACCTGCCCGGTCGGGGTCGCGACGCAGGACCCGGTGTTGCGCAAGAAATTCACCGGGCAGCCGGAGCACGTCATCAATTACTTCTTCTTCGTCGCCGAGGAAGTGCGCGAGTTGATGGCAACGCTCGGTTTCCGCAGCTTCGACGAGATGGTCGGGCGGGTCGATCGGCTCGACATGGCCCCAGCGGTCAACCACTGGAAGGCAAAAGGGGTCGATCTGTCGCGTCTGCTGTATCAGCAGCCGGCCAAGCCCGGGGTCGCGATCTATCATTGCGAGCGGCAGGATCACGGGCTCGCCAAGGCGCTCGACAACGAGCTGATCGCCGAAGCCGCGCCGGCGCTCGAACGCGGCGATCCGGTCCGGATCGAAAAACCGATCCGCAACGTCCACCGCACGGTCGGCGCGATGCTGTCGGGCGAGGTTGCCCGCCGCTACGGTCACACCGGCCTGCCCGAAGACACGATCTGGGCGCGGCTTCGACGGCAACGCAGGGCAGAGCTTCGGCGCCTTCCTGGCGCACGGCGTCACGCTCGAACTGTTCGGCGACGCCAACGACTATGTCGGCAAGGGGCTGTCGGGCGGGCGCGTCATCGTCCGCCAGCCGAAGGAGGCGCGGCGCGAGCCGACCGAGAACATCATCGTCGGCAACACCGTGCTCTACGGGGCGATCGCCGGCGAAGCGTATTTCGAGGGCGTCGCCGGCGAGCGTTTCGCGGTCAGGAACTCGGGCGCCGTCGCGGTCGTCGAGGGCACCGGCGACCACGGCTGCGAGTACATGACCGGCGGCGTCGTCGCCGTGCTCGGCGACACCGGGCGCAATTTCGCGGCCGGCATGTCGGGCGGCATCGCCTATGTCTACGACCCGCGCGGCGGCTTCCGCAATGTCTGCAACCTCGCCGGGGTCGATCTCGAACTGGTGACCTGGGACGAGGGCGAGGCCGACGACGCCGACCGGCCACGCCAGCGCGCGCCGAGCGTGCGCGACAACGGCATGGGCGACCCGCTGCGCTTCGACGGCCAGCGGCTGCGCATCCTGATCGAACGCCACCTGCTCTATACCGGCAGCGCCCGCGCCCGCCGCCTGCTCGACGATTGGGACAATATCGTCGCGTCGTTCGTCAAGGTGACGCCGCGCGATTACCGTCGCGCGTTGCTTGAGCTGCGCACCGAGCGCGACACGGCGCGGATGGCGGCGGCGGAATAAGGCGTCGATGAAGACGCGGCCGCAACCGCTCACGACATCGTTGCCGGGTCGCGGTGGCGAGCGATGTCGATGGATACGCTGAAGTTCGCCAAACGGCTGCGCGAGGCCGGCTTTACCGGCTCGTAGGCCGAAGCCGTTATCGCGACGGTGCAGGAGGGAATCGAGGGCGCCGAACGTGCCACCAAGGCCGATCTCGCCGAACTGCGGGCCGACGTCAAGGCCGATCTGGCTGAGTTGCGGTAATCCGAGTTGCGCCTGGAGGCGAAAAGCGAAGCGATGAAGGCGGACATCCTGAACCGCGTCTTCGGATTGATTTCTCGGCACGCTGGTCGTCAACATCGTCACGATCGTCGGCGCGATGTTCGCAGTCGCAAAGCTCGTCTTCCGTTAGCGGCCGGTCGCGGGAGCAATACGCCGCCAGAGCGCGCGAACTTTGAAGTGGGTGGTTTGCGCCTGCGGTTGATTGCGTCGCCGTTGATGATTGGCTGCGGCTCCGGCAATATCGGACATAAGTCAGCGATACTGACCGGCTCCGCGCCGAGCATTTCCAAGGGCATGTTGATGGGTAAGCCGACCGGATTTCTGGAGGTCGAACGCGCCGATCGCGGTTATCAAAAGCCGGCGGTGCGCAAGCAGAGTTGGGGCGAGTTCGTGCATCCGCTGCCCGAGCCGGCGCTGCGGGCGCAGGCGGCGCGGTGCATGGATTGCGGCATCCCGTTCTGCCACGAGGGATGCCCGGTCAACAACCTGATCCCGAACTGGAACGATCTGGTCTATCGCGACCGCTGGCGCGAAGCCTGGATCGCGCTCGAACTCGACCAACAATTTTCCGGAATTCACCGGTCGCGTCTGCCCGGCGCCGTGCGAGGCGGCTTGTACCCTCAACATCGAGGACAATCCGGTCACGATAAAGACGATCGAATGCGCGATTGTCGATCGTGCCTGGGACGAGGGTTGGGCGGCGCCAGTTGTGCCGGAGCGGCGCACCGGCAAGCGGGTTGCGGTGGTCGGCTCCGGGCCGGCCGGGATGGCCTGTGCGCAGCAGCTTGCCCGCGCCGGGCACGCCGTCACGCTGTTCGAGAAGGCCGACCGCATCGGCGGGCTGCTGCGCTACGGCATCCCCGATTTCAAAATGGAAAAATGGCTGATCGACCGCCGCGTTGAGCAGATGGCGGCCGAGGGGGTCGAATTCCGCGCCGGCGTCGAGGTCGGGGCCGATGTTGCCGTCAGCGAGTTGCTGGCGCAATACGACGCGCTGGCGATGACCGGCGGGGCCGAACTGCCGCGCGATTTGGAAGTGCCCGGGCGCGATCTCGCCGGCATCCATTTCGCGATGGAGTTCCTGCCGCAGCAAAACAAGCGCGTTGCCGGCGACGACGAGGCCAAGGCGGCGCCGAACGGCACGATCACCGCGGCCGGCAAGCATGTGATCGTGATCGGCGGCGGCGATACCGGCTCGGACTGCATCGGCACCTCAAACCGGCAGGGCGCACTGTCGATCACACAGCTCGAAATTTTACCCAAGCCGCCGGAGCACGAGAACAAAGCGCTGGTCTGGCCTGACTGGCCGCTAAGGCTGCGTACCTCGTCGTCGCACGAAGAGGGCTGCGAGCGCGACTGGGCGGTGCTGACAAAGCGCGCTCTCGGCTCGAACGGACGTGTCGAGGCGCTCGAATGCGTGCGGGTCGAATGGACCCAGGGAAGCGACGGCCGCTGGACGATGCGGGAACTCCCGGACAGCACGTTGCGCCTTAAGGCCGATCTGGTGCTGCTGGCGATGGGGTTTCTCGGACCGCGTCGTGCCGGGCTCGTCGAGCAGGCCGGCATTGCGCTCGACCCGCGCGGGAATGTTGCGGCCAATACATTCGACTACAAGACCTCGGTGCCGAAGGTGTTCGCGGGCGGCGACGTGCGGCGCGGCCAGTCGCTTGTCGTCTGGGCGATCCGCGAGGGTAGGCAATGCGCCCGCGCGATCGACGAGTTCCTGATGGGCTCCAGCCAACTGCCGCGGTAGACAACAACCCGGGGTGAATTGACAGGCACCCGGCCGGTCACCATACTTCGCCGCTTTCCCGCTCGATGATGCGGCGGGTACGGCTTGGCCGTCCTGCCGTGGCGAGGAGAGTGACACATGCGCGATCCCGGCAACAAGGGCCGGTCCGAAACAGCAGCAGCGGCAGCATGGCTGCGCGCCAGGCGACGACGACGATAGCTGGGTCGAACACGCCCGCCTGATCCGACTTATCGTCAAATCTGTCGCGCTGGAGAACGCCCGTGATTACACCCGTAATGCCGACCTACGCCCGGTGGGATGTCGCCGCCGAGCGGGGCGAAGGCTGCTATCTTTATGCCGTGGACGGCCGCAAATTTCTCGATTTTACGAGCGGCATCGCCGTCACCTCACTCGGTCACTGCCACCCGCATCTGATCGATGCGGTGACCGAGCAGGCCCGAAAACTGTGGCACGTCTCAAACCTGTTCCAGATCCCCGGGCAGCAGCGCCTGGCCGAGCGGCTGGTCTCAAACAGCTTTGCCGACACCGTGTTTTTCAACAATTCGGGGGCCGAGGCGGTCGAGCTCTCGATCAAGGTCGCCCGCAAATACCAGTCGCATATCGGCCATCCCGAGCGTTACCGGGTAATCGGCTGTCACGGCTCGTTCCACGGCCGCAGTTTTGCCACCCTCGCGGCGGCCGGAGCCGAGGCGTATCTGAACGGATTCGGCCCGGTCATGGAAGGTTTCGACCACGTCGCCTTCAACAATCTGAACGAGATGCGGGCTGCTATCACCGAGCACACTGCGGCGATCCTGGTCGAACCGGTGCAGGGCGAAGGCGGCGTGCGCGCGCCTTCCGAGGACTACCTGAGGGGCCTGCGGGCGATCTGCGACGAATTCGGGCTGCTGCTCGTCTATGACGAGGTGCAATGCGGCATGGGGCGGACCGGAAAGCTGTTCGCGCACGAATGGGCCGGCGTGCCACCGGACATTATGGCGGTCGCGAAGGCGCTCGGTAACGGGTTCCCGATCGGGGCGTGTCTCGCGACCGAAACGGCCGCGTCCGGCATGGTCGCCGGAACGCACGGTTCGACGTTCGGCGGCAACCCGCTGGCGGTCGCGTGCGGTAATGCGGTTCTCGACGTGATGCTGGAGCCCGGCTTTTTCGAGCGGGTGGACCGGACAGCGCGGGTGCTGCGCGGCCGGCTCGACAGGCTTGTCGCGGATCACCCCAAGCTCTTCGCCGAATTACGCGGCTCGGGGCTGCTGCTCGGCATCCGCTGCAACGTGACGGCGGGCGATATCGTCGCCAAGCTGCGCGGCGAGGGGCTGTTGTGTCTGACAGCGGGCGACAACGTGTTGCGCATCCTGCCGCCGCTGATTGTCGGCGAGAGCGAGATCGATGAAGCTGTCGGCCTCCTCGAAAAGGTGGCGCGCGAATGGCCCGCAGCGTAAGCCGCATCCGGGCGGCGTCGCCCAGTATGGCGCCATTGGGGTTGGCGCCCCCAGGGACCATGCGACCGGGTGCGCTGCCGCTCGGAGGCGGACGGGAGCCCGGCCCGCCGCGGCATTTCCTCGATATCGACCGGCACGGGGCGGCCGAGCTGCGCCACATGCTCGATCTCGGCTTCGCCTACAAGAACGGCCGGCGCGACCGGCCGCTCGAAGGGAAGACGCTGGTGATGATTTTCGAGAAGCCCTCGACGCGCACCCGCGTCAGTTTCGAGGTCGCGATGCGCCAGCTCGGCGGCGACGTGATCGTCCTCGATAGCGGGAGCAGCCAGCTCGGCCGCGGCGAGACGATCGCCGACACGGCCCGCGTGCTGTCGCGCTATGCCGACGCGATCATGATCCGCACGAACCAAGCCGAAAAGCTCGACGAACTGGCGCGGAACGCGACCGTGCCGGTGATCAACGGGCTGACCGACGCGTCGCATCCGTGCCAGATCATGGCCGACGTGATGACGCTGCAGGAAAAGAAGGGACCGCTCGCCGATGCCGTTGTCGCCTGGAGCGGCGACGGCAACAACGTCGCGGTCAGCTGGCTGCATGCCGCAGTTCGGTTCGGTTTCGAGCTGCGCCTAGCCTGCCCCGACGAACTGCGCCCGCCGCCGCCGGTCATCGATTGGGCACAGCGCGAAGGCGCCCGCGTGCGGCTGTTCCGCGAGCCGGCGGAGGCGGTAAGCGGCGCCGATTGCGTCGTCACCGATACGTGGGTCTCGATGGGGACCGACGACGCGGTGAACCGGCACAATCTGCTGGCGCCGTACCGGGTCGACGAAGCGCTTATGGCAAAAGCCAAACCCGACGCCATATTCATGCACTGTCTTCCAGTCAAGCGCGGCGAGGAGGTCACGGCGGGGGTCATCGACGGCCCGCAATCGGTCGTCTGGGACGAGGCGGAAAACCGGCTGCATGCCCAAAAGGGCATTCTGGCGTGGTGCTTTGCGTGACGTTGTAATGCTCCCGCGTCACCGCGGCAGAGCTGCGCGCCAATTGTCGGCGGCTGTCCGCTAGGGCCTCCACACCTGCGCATCGCTTCGCGATGCCCGTTCCGCTCCTGCGATACGGGAGAGCGTCTATCAAAGCGGAGTTGCATTTGCGTTCTGAAATCGACACACGACCTGACGATCTGATTCAGCCGTTCCGCATCGATCCGTTCGCGCTGCGCGGGCGGCTGGTGCGGCTCGGCCCGAGCGTCGATCGCATCCTGTCGCAGCACGACTACCCCGAGCCGGTGGCCGCGGTCCTCGGCGAGGCGATCACCCTAGCCGTGGTGCTCTCCGGGATGCTGAAATACGACGGCGTCTTCACGCTGCAGACCAAGAGCGACGGGCCAATCAAGCTGATCGTCGCCGATGTCTCGACCGAAGGCGCGATGCGCGGCTATGCGCAATATGACCGTGACCGGCTCGAAGCGGTGCCGGCGCCCGTCGTCCGCCAGGCCGGAGGCAGCCCGTCGGTGCCGGAGCTGGTCGGCTCCGGGTACATCGCGTTCACCGTCGACCAGGGCGAGCATACCGAGCGTTATCAAGGGATTGTGGAGCTGACCGGATCGAACCTCGCCGAATGCGCCCAGCATTATTTCCGCCAGTCCGAGCAGATCCAGGCCGGCATCAAATTGTCGGTGGCGCGCTCAGGCGAGAACGGCGCGTGGCGGGCCGGCGGCTTGATGCTGCAGCGGGTGCCGCCCGAGGGCGGCTACAAGGTCATCGCCGACGATGTCGAGGATGGCTGGCGGCGCGCGATGGTGCTGATGAGCTCGGCCACCCCGGACGAGCTGGTCGATCCTCAATTGTCGCCACGCCACCTGTTGTTCCGGCTGTTCCACGAAGACGGCGTGCGGGTGTTCGAGACGCAGGCGTTGGAGGCGCGCTGCCGCTGCTCGCGCGAGCGCATCGCCGGCATTCTGCGGTCATTGCCGCGGAACGACATCGAGGAGATGCGCGCGGACCCGGTGACGACCGTGACGTGCGAGTTCTGCAACACCACGTACCACTTCACGGCCGACGATCTGGCGCCGCTCGATTCGTAGGCCACGGCATCGGCCTGCGCTTCAGGCGGTGCCCCAATACAGTGAAATTTTGCGACACCTAAAATTTGCCTGAAAGCTATCACTCTTGCCAGCAATCAAGTCCGATGGCGCGGCAAGCGGTGGATTAAACCAGGACTTCCGCCGGAATCGTCCGACCTGCGCTGCCTTTCAGAATTGTAGGGCGGATTAGCACAGCGCATTCCGCCAAAAACGGTGGGCACCGCCAAACGGCGGATTACGCTCCGCTTATCCGCCCCTACGCTGTTACCTCGTCAGCCGGCGGCGACGCAGTAGCAGTCGCGCACGCCCTCGGGCAGCTTGCTTTCGGTCCAGTTCTTGCCGCCGTCGCGCGTGCCGAACATCTGGCCGCAGCGCGAGACCGCGTAGACCTGGTTCGGGTCGCGAGGATGAATCGTGACGCCCATCATCGTCGCGTCGGCCTTAATGTCGTGGTCGAAGCGCTGCCAGGTCTTGCCGACATCGTCGCTGCGCCATACCGAGCCGTCTGTCGAGCGCGCCGCCGGCGACAGCGCCGCGTAGAGCACCTTCGGGTCGTGCGGCGAGGTGCGGATGTCGCGCCCATAGGTGAGCGGCGAAAAGCGGCCGATTTCCATGTCTTCCCAATGCTCGCCGCGGTCGCTACTGCGGAACAACCCCATGCGGTTGGCAAGGAACACGGTGCCGGGCGCCGCCGCGCTGCACGCCAGCGCGTGGCCGTCTAGCATGCCCTCGATCTCGGTCTGGCTGCCGATGCGGCTGCGGTACTTTGGCTCCTCGCAGAACCGGATCAGGTCGGCCGTGCAATCCTCCCAGCTCTCGCCGGCGTTACGGCTGCGCATCGCGCCGTTGGCCTCGAGCGTCGCATAGACGTCGTCGGGCGAATTCGGATCGACGTCGAGGCGCATCACGCGACAGGCGAATGCCATGATGACCCGGTCGGGAAGGCCCGGATCGGCAAGCTTCTTCCAGTTGTCGCCGCCGTCATCGCTGCGATAGGTGTGGACCGGGGTGGCACCGGCATAGATCCGCTTCGGGTCCTTCGGATGCACCAGGATCGACCAGGTGTCGGGGTCGCCCGGCACGTTCAGCTTCTCGAACTTGCCGCCGCGATTGGTACTGCGGTAGATGCCCTTGGTGCTGCCGACATAGATCGTGTCGTGATCGTTCGGGTGCACCGTGACCGCGTGCACCTCGGCATCCTCCGGCAGCCCGCCGCCGAGCTTCTCCCAGCGATTGTCGCCGGCCGCCTGGCGGAAAACTCCCCCCAGATTGCCGCTATGCGTCATGCCGACCGTACCGGCGACGCCGACATAAACATGCGTATTGTCCGCCATGGTTTCCTCTCCGCCAGCTTTCATTAAGCCAAGGCGATCATAGCGCCGTCTTCGCGGTTGTCGAAAAACTTCGCAGGTCGCTATGGTGCGCGCGAACTTGCGGGAGGATCGAATGAGCGACAGCGCACAAAGCAGGCGACGGCGGATCGGAAAGGACGGGCCGGAGGTGTTGGCGATCGGGCTCGGCTGCATGTCGCTGTCCGGCACCTACGGGACGAGCGACGACCAGGCCGGAATCGAGCTGATCCATCGCGCGATCGATCTCGGGGTCGATCATTTCGACAGCTCCGACATGTATGGCTGGGGCCAGAACGAGGAACTGATCGGGCGCGCGCTGAAGGGAAAACGGCGCGACGGCCTCGTGATCACCACCAAATTCGGCCAGACGCAGAATCCCGGCGGGGCCAACGGGGTCAATGGCCGCCCCGAATACGTGCGGCAGGCCTGCGACGCGAGCCTGAAGCGGCTCGGCCTCGAGGTGATCGACCTTTATTACCAGCACCGTGTCGATCCCGACGTGCCGGTCGAGGACACGGTCGGCGAGATGAGCCGGCTCGTCGAGCGCGGCAAGGTCCGCTTTATCGGGCTGTGCGAGGCGCGGCCGGAGCGGCTGCGCCGGGCGCATGCGGTGTGGCCGATCGCCGCCGTGCAGAGCGAATTCTCGCTGCTTTATCGCGAGGAGGCGACCGAGACGCGCGAGGCGGTCAAGGATCTCGGCATTTCGTTTGTCGCTTACGCGCCGCTCGGCCGCAGCCTGTTGGCCGGGGTCGTGCCCGATGTCGCGAACCTCGCCGCCGGCGACACGCGCGCCCGCCATCCGCGTTTCGAGGGTGAGAATTTGCGGAAGAACCGGGCTTTGGTGGAGCGGGTCGAGGCGATCGCCGCCGACAAGCAATGCACTGTGGCGCAGCTCTCGCTGGCCTGGCTGCTGGCGCAGGGACCGGACGTGCTGCCGATCCCCGGCACGAAGCGGATCGAGCGGCTGGAGGAAAATCTCGCCGCGCTCGACGTAGAGCTGACGCAGGAGGAGATCGACAGCATCGCCGAGGCCGTGCCGGTCGGCGCCGCCGCCGGCACCCGCTACCCAGCCGGCGGGATGAAGGGCGTGTATCTCTGACATCGGGCCACCGGATGACCCGGGCGGTGTGGCGACGCCGGATATTTTCTGTCGCCGCGATAACGGCTCTGGGCGTCTCGCTGCTGGGGCTGCCCGGCCCGCCGGTGTTCGCCGACTCGCCGCAGCCGCTTTGTCGCGGGGACGCAACCGACGACGTGCCGCGGCCGATACCGGAATCGCTCGGCCCCGGCGGCGGTGCGGCTGTTCGGGCTTGAGGCGATGCCGCCGGAGCAGGTCGCGCGCTCGACCCTGTACCGCTGCGACGACGGGCGGACGCTGGTCTGCAATCTCGGCGCGAACCTGCCCTGCGACAAGGCGAATATAAGCCGCGATCTTCCGGCGACTGACGCATGGTGCGCCGAGCATCCGGGGTCGGATTTCATTCCGATGTACGTCACCGGACACGACACGATCTACCGCTGGCGCTGTGATGGGGCGAAGGCGGACCACGTCAGGCGAGCCGCTCGCCGTCGATCGGCGCGGCTTTATTTCGCGGTTTTGGAAGCCGGTCGATGCGCCGGCGGAACCGCAGCGGTGAACACCCGAAGGGAGGGAAGAAATGTCGATCAAGGCGCTGGCCTGCGCCGTGCTGTTGCTGCTCGCGGCCACGATTTCGGCAAGGGCGGCGGAGCCGATCAGGATCGGGTTCAGCTGTGAAGAGACCGGCGGCAGCGCCGCGAGCGGTCGGCAATTCCTGCTGACCGCGCAGATCTGGGCCGACCGCGTCAACAAGAAAGGCGGGCTGCTCGGGAGGCCGGTCGAACTCATACATTATGACGACCAGAGCAACCCGGCGCTGGTCCCCGGCATCTATACAAAGCTGCTCGATGTCGACAAGGTCGATCTGATTATTGCCTCCGGCACCAATTACAGCGCCGCCGCGATGCCGCTCTTCATGGAGCGCAAGCTGATGGTGCTGAACACGCTGGCGCTGGCGGTCAACGACGAGTTCCACTACCCGCGTTATTTCCAGACCATGCCGTACGGGCCGCACGGAAAAGAGGCGATCACATCTGGCTATTTCACCGCCGCGATGACGATCGACCCGAAACCGAAAACGATCGCGATGACCGGCGCCGACGCCGAATTCTCGAAGAACGCGATGGCCGGGGCGCGCGAGCACGCCAAGAAGGCCGGACTGCAGATCGTCTACGACAGGAACTATCCGCCGAACACGATCGACTACACGCCGATCGTGCGCGCGATCAAGGCGACCAACCCAGACCTTGTATTCGTAGCGTCATACCCGGCCGACAGCGCCGGCATTCTGCGCGCTGTCGAAGAGCAGGGACTGACCGCGAAAATGTTCGGCGGCCCGATTATCGGGCTGCAATACGGCTCGATCAAGCAGCAGATGGGCGAGCGGCTGAACGGCATCGTCGATTACGAATTGTTCGTGCACGAGCCGACGATGAAATTTCCCGGCGTCGATGAATTCATCCAGGATTATCAGACGCGCGCCAAGGAGGCCGGCACCGACCCGCTCGGCTATTACGTACCGCCGCTCGTTTATTCCACATTCCAGGTGATGGAGCAGGCGGTCAACGGCACGAAGTCGCTCGACCAGGAAAAGCTCGCCGAGTACATGCACGCGAATAATTTCAAGACGATCATGGGCGACATCAAATTCGGCCCCGACGGCGAATGGGCCGAGCCGCGCATCCTGACGATCCAGTACCAGGGGGTGAAGGGAAGCGACCTCGAACAATTCTCGAAGCCCGGCGTGCAGGTTATCCTCGACCCGCCGGCCTACAAGACCGGAACGCTGCAATCTCCATACAAATCGGTGGAAAAATAAATGTTCGCCCTGATCGCCTCCTCGGATTTGCTGTCGACTTATGTTCAAGCGGAATAGCAGTGGGATGAAGGATCTGCCGAAACCTCGGGCGAGATGCCGGGCATGAGCTCGATCGCAATCAGCGTCGGCCTGGTTGTGCTGTCGCTGTGTGGCGTGCTGTTCGGTATGTTCTTGCGCTCGCGGCTACCTGAGCACCATTTGAGCCCCGACGTTAAGGACATCGCAAAGGTGGCGTTGGGGCTTGTCGCCACGCTCAGCGCGCTTGTGCTGAGTTTGCTGCTGTCGACGGCGAAGGTGTCGTATGACTCGCGCAGCAACGAGCTTATACAGCTATCGGCGGATATTCTTTTACTGGATCGCGTGCTCGCGTATTACGGACCTGACGCCAACGCGGCCCGGTCACAGCTTCGTGAAGCTGTAATGGAGGCAATCGAACGGTTCTGGCCGGCTAAGGACGTCGCAGCCATCGGGTTTCGCGCGGACGCATTACAACTTGAGGCACTCCATGACCGGATAAGCCGGTTGATCCCCGGAACAGAGATGGATCACACGCTGCGCGTTCAGGGGCTGCAGCTGATGACGGAAATCAATCGTTCGCGCTTTCTCCTTGTGTCGCACGTAAGTCGCTCGATTCCTGTAGCCTTCCTGATCGTGCTGATCATGTGGTTGACCGTGATCTTCACCGGTCTCGGCCTGTTCGCGCCAGTGAACCCCACCTCGATGACCATTTTCCTGATTTGCGCATTGTCGGCCGCCGGGGCGATTTTCCTGATACTCGAGCTCGATGACCCGTTGGTCGGCATCATCAAGATTTCTGATGAACCGCTACAGCTGGTGCTTGCCCGCATAGGCCATTAATGCGCTGCCCGCGCGCGAGGAGGCGTCACTCGCGCCTCCCGGCCGCGCGGGCGGCGAACGCCGAAATGCGCTACCGGCCGAGCACTCTGTCGAGGGTCTTTATCGGATTGTCGGGGCCGGGCGCGGTTTCCGCTTCGGCCGCGGCCAGCGCCTCGTAGTGGCGGGCGATCGCGGCGTAAATGTCGGCGGCCGGCTTATACGTGCCGTGGAAATCGGAGATTTCCTCCATCTCGGCGACCCAGCGATACGCCTTATCGTACATGCGCGGGATGCTGGCGCTGAGATATTTGTGGATGTCGGGCTGACTGGTCTTAAGCTCGGCAAGCAGCGCCTCGGCGCAGCCGAACCGCGCCGCGCCGAGCATCATCGAGGAACCGAGCGCGGTGATGCCCTTCGTGATCCCGGCATAGGACATTTTGAGGCCCGACGCGGCGCCGACCGGTCCGTCGATGCAGCGCCAGTCGATCCCCCAGTCGCGCAGCACCGCCGTTTCGCCGACCGCCGGCCCCGACGCGTAGATCGCCGGGCTGTAGCCGGGCCTCGGCGGGCCGCCGATGATACCCCCGTCGACGAACTTCGCCCCGGTCGGGGCGATGATCGCCGCGACCCGCTGCGCGGTTTGCGGGCTGATCGCGTTGCAATCGACATAGATCGGCTTCCTGGCGAGCGCGGTTAGCGCCGGCGCCAGTCGACGTGCCAGGCTCTCCGCCTCTCCCGGCGGCAGGATAGACAGAAAGAAATCGGCACCGTCGAGCAATGCCCGCTCCTCGGGCATCGGTTGCATCCCGGCGATGCGGGCTCGCTCGGCGCTGGCGGTGCTGCGGCCCGACAACAGCGTACGCACCTCCGCCCCGCTTTCATGGAACCGCTTGCCGACCCCGGCTCCCATGCTGCCCTGTGCGATAATCGCGACGACGATGCCCATTACGCGACCTCATTCCGAAATATCCGTGCTGAGAGACCAGCCTACGGACCTGCGGGCTTGCCCGCAACGTCGCAGAGACCCATCCTGTCACGTATCGATTGCGGCATGGCGAGCGGGTAATGAGCGTTCAGAACCGGCCGAGACGTCTGTCGGTAACCCAGATCCAGGCCCGGAAGAGCGGCGACAAGATCGTCTGTCTGACCGCGTACACCGCGTCGGTGGCGCGGCACCTCGACCCCGAGGTCGATCTTCTGCTGGTCGGCGACAGTCTAGCGATGACCGTGTATGGCTTTGACAGCACACTGCCGGTCACGCTGGATATGATGATCGCACACGGCGCCGCCGTCGTGCGCGCGACCCAACATGCGCTGATTACAGTCGATCTGCCGTTCGGCTCTTATCAGGAATCGCCCGAGCAGGCATTCCGCGCCGCCGCCCGCGTGCTGGCCGAGACCGGCTGCGCCGCCGTCAAGCTGGAAGGCGGCGAGGAGATGGCCGAAACGGTCGCGTTCCTTGTGCGCCGCGGCATCCCGGTGATGGGTCATGTCGGACTGACACCGCAGGCCGTGAACGCACTCGGCGGCTATCGTTCGCGCGGCCACGCCGAAGCGGAGCGCGATAAGATTATGCGCGACGGGGTTGCCGTCGCCGACGCGGGCGCCTTTTCGCTCGTAATCGAGGGCACGGCCGAGAGCGTAGCGCGCGAATTAACCGAGGCGGTCGCGATCCCGACGATCGGCATCGGCGGCTCGCCTTCCTGCGATGGGCAGATCCTGGTGACCGACGACATGCTTGGGTTGTTCGCCGAGTTCACGCCGAAATTCGTCAAGCGCTACCGCCGGCTCGGCGACGAGATCCGGACCGCAGCGCGCGAGTATGCCGACGAAGTCAGGGCGGGCCGATTTCCCGCAGAGGAGCACACCTACCGCGGAGCCCGGCGAGAGAAACCAATATCGGCTCGATAAGCGTGCTCGCCTGCCCCGACCTTTGCGGCTTCCAAGCGACGCGTGAAAGCGGAGCTCCAGCGTTTCCGGATACCTTAAAAAATATAATGAAAGCACAACCCACGCGAACCCATCCGGCGCCGAGCGGCCTACGATCGCAAGCAAGGTCTAGTACGTACGAATTGAGCGCTGCGGCGTTCGGCAATAATGGCATATCGCGCTCAGTTGCCGATTTCGAGCCTCCGTCGCCTGCGTGCTGTTTCATGCAAGGAGCTCATCCGGTCGAAAAAGCGGTCGATCCTTTCACCGCGGGCCGCTCTCCATCCCGTGCGCGGACCGTCCATCCCCCGCGCAAACCGTCCATCACGTCCGCACCAGCGGCGGAGACGCGCGCGCATCAGCTACAGCTACCGCCGGTACCGCAGCCCCGATCGGCTTGCTAACAGCCTGTTGCTGGCGCGACAGCTGGGCCGCAACGATCCGCCGCGCGGCGGCGACCATTATCACCAACACATAGAACCCATCATACATATCCAGATTGCCAAAGCTGCCACCTACCGCGAAACCGGCCAGCGACGCCTGCAGCATCCGTCCGAAGTTATTCGCCCACGCCAGCTCGACATTATCGCGCGTCCGCCTGATCAGCCACTGAGCATTTAGAAACGCCGCTACAAAAAGACCAACAAACAGCGCCAGACCGATGAAGCCGTGATTGCTCAACATTTTGAACCAAATGCTGTGCGGTGCTCGCGGTTTTGTGAGAGGCGGTAACCCGCTTCCGGCAACCTCTTTGTTAACCCAGTACGGATTGTACGACCAGTTGAATCCTCCGCCCGTGATTGGATGCCGCAGTGCTACGGCCCAGGACAACTGCCAAAAAAATAGCCTTCCTCGAGCCGACGCGTCTTCACCATAGCTCTCGATCGTCTGCATACGCGCAAACCATGCGGCCGGAGCAAATTCGAGTACCGCTACCGTCGCACCCACAACCAGCACCGCGATCGCCAACTTATGACGCGTGCGAAGCCACAATACCGAGGTCATCGCCCCGATCGCAAGCAGCGCACCCCGCGAGTAGGTAAAAAGATCTCCGATTACCGTAAACCCGATGAGCCCACGCATTGGCCATTTCAGATACGGCCGCGTATACCGCTGAGCTATATAAATCAGCAATGGTACCATCATCGTCAACGCCACGCCAAGATCATTGTTGTCAGCGATTTTAGACGCCGCCGGTCCGTAGACCCGATGGCTTCCGCCAGTCAAAAGCACGAAAACTCCACCTTTAAATCCATAGAAAACCACCGACAAAACGCATACTAAAACCAGCTGATCCAGGCGTTCGCGCGTATTCGTTAAAATATACGCTACTACGGTCATCAAAAGCATCTTTTCCAATTCTACCCAGACACTCACACTATCGTTTGCTCCCCCAGCGCCACCCAGTGTCGTCACCGAAATCCAAATCATCAGCGCCATAATCAGAAAAGTCGTCCGGTCTCGTAATAGCGCTTTCGGCTCCCCGGAGTGCAGAAACAACCACGAAATTAGTGTAGCAACTGCTACCAACATAGCATAGGGCACATCCGCAGCAAATCCGTAAACGACACGGTGCGGGTTCATCAATGAAATCCAGTACCACATCAAAATCCCAACATACGGTCTTTTAAACACCACAGGAAGCAATGTAAAAAAAACAACGACCAAAATCAATCCGCGCATGTTGATCCAATCCCTCGCGCTGCCGCTTCCTGTGCTGGCCCATATTCTCCGTCAGGTACGGTCGACCCCTCTACCAACTGTCGTCCAACTTTTCATACTGCCCCCGATCCGTATTCGATTGCCGCACCGAATAACGCTACACCACACTACTGCACCACCAGCTACGCACTTGCTAATTATAGCCAAAATCCGGCTTTTTCAAGGCGACGACACTTGATCCGGCGCGAACGTCGCACAACCATTAAGCTTGACAGTAGCAAAAGGCGGTTTAAATTCGATCCTATGCATGAAGCTGCGCAATTGAAGTACCGAGTGCGGTCCGCACTTGGTTGGGCCGCTGGGACGCGACTTATCGCCCAAGCCGCAACCTGGGCTCTGACGCTGGCCACCATTCGCTTCGTGCAGCCGGAAGAATACGGCCTCATGGCTATGACCATGTCCATTCTTGGATTGGTACAGGCGTTCAGCTACGGCGGTTTTGCGGATGTTGTCATTCAAAGTCCACAAATTTCGTATGCGCACCTGCGCAGCCTCTTCGGCATGATTTTACTTGTCAACGGTGCATGCCTTGTATTGCTATTTATTGCCGCTTACCCGGCAGCGCTGTTCTATGAGCAGCCCCGCGTGATACCGTTGGTCCAAGCCACCAGTCTGATATTCATCCTGCTCGCCTTTCAAACAATTCCCCGCGCAATGCTTGAGAAGCAGCTCGATCTCAGAACGGTGTCACGAGGCGAGTTGATTTCGGGCGTCACAGCTGGAATGCTGGTGCTTGCATTGGCCGCAGCCGGCGCCGGCGCTTGGGCGTTAGTTGCGGGTTTTCTATTTGACAGCTTCTGTCGCCTCATCTTATTTTTTTATGCCTCTCCGTTTATGTCACTGCCACGGTTTGCTTTCCGCGAGATCTCCGACCTTCTACGCTCCGGCGGATTGCGTATAGGCGAAAACGTCCTTGGTAGCTTTTTTTCTACCGCGGACCTGTTTATCGTCGGGAAGATCCTCGGCCCCGAAGCCCTCGGCATTTACACTGTAGCGCGTGACATAGCGGCTCTACCAGGTGACAAACTAGCGCGGGTCATTCGGCCGATTGCTTTTCCGGCCTTTGCTCAGGTTCAGAAAGATTCGACGGCGGCGATCGAATATTTGTATAAGGCAATACGTTTACTAGCCTTTGTCACGTTCCCTATATTTTTTGGGATTTCGGCCACTTCGACACAGATCACGGATGTGATTCTCGGTCGGAAGTGGCAGGACGCAGCCCTACCATTGGCCATTCTCGCGTTAGGGATGGTATTACGACCGATCGGCTTTCTAGTACCATCGTTCCTCATCGGAACTGGACAGTTTGCTGCAAGCTTCAAAAATGTCGTATTCGCGAGCATTCTGTTGCCCACAGCTTTTTTTATCGGCAGCCATTGGGGCTTGTTGGGCGTCTGCGGTGCCTGGGCTGTCGCATACCCGGTGAATTTAGTGAATCTTTTTTGCCGGGTGGGTCGTGTTACTAACACCTCATCGGCGTCACTGATGCGACCGTTGTTATCGCCGCTGGTCGGGTCTCTGGTGATGTACATTATTGTATTGATGGTACGGATTTCACTTCCCGAGGGTATCAATCCTGTTAATTCGTTAATGTTGCTTATAATCGTCGGCGTCACCGCATATTCCGCCTATTCAGTTGTTTTTTCACGGCCAATATTCGCTGAATTATTAGGCTTAGCTCGAAAGTGAATTAGTCCCGGTACTTGTGGCAATTGACCCGATGACGACCTCGACGATGTTCTCGACGAAGGCCGGAACGATGGTGAAAGAGCGGTTACGCAGTGCCGGGGCACAGCCAGCCTGCGAACTCTGGTCCGTCGGGCCGTTCCCTGCCAAGAAAGTGCGTCCCGTTCTGTACAGTCACCGCTTATGCGGCGTGATCGGACGAGAGTCCTCAGATTGAGCGCCGTTTTGCGCGACTTACCCTTAGTTGGCAACTTGTAGGGCTTCCGAACGCGGCTTACGCGCCCGAACACTGGTCGCGCGTGACAATGGCTCTATGTCGATTAAGCCGGCATGGCGAAACCACTCGACGACTTCCGCAGCGGTATGCGTATGCGCATAACGGGGGGTCAGATCATCGAAATCGCCCATCACTCGCTGCCAGAATGGTGTGCCGAGACTACCTCCGGGGACAACCGAGTAAAATCGCCCACCGCCCCTACGCAGCGAGCGAGGCCAGACAAACAGCAATTCGTTGACGATACACCAGCCATAGACCAGGCCGAGAGGCAGTCGCATACTCAGCTTTCGCCACGCGTTTGAGGCCACCTTTTTTTCCGGTGCATAGACCCAGATTGCAACATCCCCGCCTTCTTCAAGATAAGGAAGAAGCTTGAAAAACGACGATTTGGTATCAGGCGTATGGTGGAGCACCCCGATCGAAAAGGCGCGACGGAAGTGGCGCTCTGGAAACGGCAACTGACCTAGATCTGCTTGTACGATATGCACATTTCTATTTCGACCGACGAAATCATACGCAAGCTCGACTGTCTCGCTACTCAAATCAACCCCGACCACCTCTCCGTCGGCTTGCGATAGGACGCGCAAAAAGCGTCCGTAACCGCAGCCGGCATCCAGCGTTAGTCCACCGAGGTTCGAGAGGTTAAATCCCGTTGAGCGCGTGAACAATTCTGCGGCGTCGGTGTAATCGAATTCCTGCCGGTATGTATCGAAATGCGTTCTGACATATCGACGCTGCCGGCTGAAGGTAGTTACATACTTGTCGTCGGCTACAAATCTGGGGACGCCGGTACGTATTGGATACGTGCGTCCAGAAGGCGTACGTAGTAATCCCTCTTTTACCTCTTCACCATCCATTTGATGAACCTCGAGGCTCAAGCGGCTGCCGTCATTTGGGCAGACGAGGTGGTTGATGAATGACGGCTTCATGCGACTTTCCAATACTGGCTTTTTGATACGATCGGTTCCGTTGGAAACGCGGCCTAGAGGCTCCAGTAATGAACCTCCGCCTTCACGTCGTTTTTTGGAATTGCCGATTTCACGTCTATGCAGAACTCCGCCCGGCGCGACATTGCGGACAAGCCTGTCCCAACCCTGCTCGGCATAAGCTGCGTGCGGCACGGCGATGATAAGGGCGTCGAGGTCCGCTAGCTTTTCCAACGGGACAAGATCAAGACCGTACTCATGCCGCACCGCACCGGCATCGGCGTGCGGATCGGAAATCATCGGTTCGATACCGAATTCCCGCAATTCCATGACAATATCCGGAACGCGGCTGTTGCGCAGGTCGGGAACGTTCTCCTTGAAGGTGATACCGAGAATACCGACTTTGGTGCCCTTGACCGGGCGTTCGGCGGCGATCAGCAGCTTGACGAGGCGCCGCGCGATATATCCGCCCATGCCATCGTTGATCCGCCGCCCGGCGAGAATGACCTCCGGATAATAACCCACGGCTTCGGCCCGTGCGGTCAGGTAATAGGGGTCGACGCCGATACAGTGGCCGCCGACCAACCCCGGGGTGAAAGGCAGGAAGTTCCATTTCGTTCCTGCGGCTTTCAGTACGTCCCGGGTCGAGATTCCAAGCCGATCGAAAATGATAGCAAGCTCGTTCATCAAGGCAATGTTAAGATCGCGCTGAGTGTTTTCGATAACTTTGGCCGCTTCGGCCACCTCGATCGACGGCGCCCGATGGATGCCTGCGCGGACGATGCGCCCATACACCGCCGCAACCCGCTCCAATGTATCATCGTCCTCTCCCGAAACGATTTTTATAATTGTTTCGAGGCGATGCTCGCGGTCGCCGGGATTGATCCGTTCCGGCGAATAGCCGAGCCTGAAGTCGACACCCTGTCGGAGACCGGAAGACTTTGCCAGTAACGGTCCACAAATGGTTCGCGTCAGCCCGGGGTAGACGGTCGAATTCGAAAACGACGACCGAACCGGGGTGCAACCGCGGACCGATCAGGGCACACGCGCTTTCGAGAGGGGAAAGGTCCGGGTGACGGGCCGAATTGATCGGCGTCGGCACCGTAACAACGAAAAAACTCGCCTGATTAAGCGTATCGGGGTCACTTGACAAGATCAAACTGCTCGCGCGCAGCTCAGTTTCGGCAACCTCGCCGGTACGGTCGTACGCATCGCGCAGCTCGCCGATACGGCGGCACGAAACATCAAATCCAATCACCGGAGCGAACTGTTTCGCCAGCGCCATAGCGACCGGCAACCCGACATACCCGAGCCCGATGACAGCAAATCCGCGTTCCATTTTGCGAACCGACCTTGATGCAAAGATTCAGGAAAGAACAAACCGCCACCGTTCCGATAAACCAGCTCAGGTCATGCCGTGATATTGCTTATACCATTCGATAAACGCAGCAAGTCCGGTCTCGATCGTGGCTTTCGGCTCGAACCCGAGGTCGCGGCGGGCCGTTTCTATATCCGCGTAGCTTGCCGGCACATCTCCAGGCTGCATCGGCAGCAACCTCTTTGTCGCAGTCCGGTCAAGCAACCGCTCGAGCACTCCGATAAAGTCGAGCAAATGCTCCGGGCGATGATTGCCGAGGTTGTAGATTCGGTGTTCGCCTGACGCAGCCGGCCGGTCGGCCGCGGCGATAACGCCGGCGACGATGTCATCAATATAGGTGAAGTCGCGCGCCATCTGGCCTTCATTGAAGACCTGGATCGGCTCTCCCGCCATGATCGCGCGCGTGAACAGGTAGGCCGCCATATCAGGTCGGCCCCATGGCCCATACACGGTGAAAAACCGCAATCCCGTGATCGCAAGCCCATAAAGCCGGCTATAACTTTCGGCCATCAGTTCGCAGCTGCGCTTGGTCGCGCCATAGAGGGATACCGGATGATCGACCGGGTCGTCGACGCTGAACGGCTGCTTCGTATTGGCGCCATAGACGGAGGAGGATGAGGCGTAGACCAATCCCCGCAAGCCCCGAACCCGCCGTGCTGCCTCCAGCATCACCAGCGTGCCCATCACGTTGGCTTCGATATAGTAGTACGGATCCTTAAGCGAGTGCCGCACCCCGGCCTGCGCCGCGAGATGGATCACGTCCCGCAGATCCGGATACGACTCGACCAGATCAAAGATGCGGTCGCGATCACTGACGTCGAGCCGGGCAAAAACAAAATCGCCACGTTCGCGCAGCTTTGCCAAACGCGCCTCTTTCAGCGACACATCGTAATAATCATTAAGATTGTCAATTCCGATTACCCGCTCGCCGCGGTCGAGCAAGCTCCTAGCCACGTGAAACCCGATGAAGCCGGCGGCGCCTGTTATCAGAATAGACATGAACAGCGACCGTTCAGTTAGAGTCTACCGGCAGAGTTTCGCGCCCGGAAGTTTTCGGGGATGCGGCGGCATCCCTATCGCCTTGCCGTCGGACAGGCAACATCTTTTTACGATGAGCAAGGGCCGAGAGTCGGCCTTCGAGCTGGTGCTTGACGCTACGCGCAAGGCGCTCGGCTCGAAATCCCAGGCGTGGCTGCTGAATAACTTCCCACAACATCGGAGCGCTGGTGGTGGCGTAACTCTCCTTAAGCCTGTTGCGGCCCGCTAGGAAATCGTAAACGGATGCGCTGGAATGATACGCATCGCGGATCGCGAGTGCGTGAGCAACCGCGCCGGGACGTGCCCCCGCGTCGTCATACGCGAATCCGCTTTGATAAGTGTACACGCGATCGAAAAGCCGAAAATTGTAAAGGTAACCAATCAAGCGAGAACCAGCCCTCGCTCTGAGGACCTGAACCGCACCGTCCGCGACATGTCGATCGATCAACTCATGATGGAACGCCTCGAAGAAGGGCCGACTGAACGCGTGCGGCTTGCCGCGGCTCTGCCACGTGGCAATATGCAAATCCTTAAGCTCCGCAAAGAAGCTCCGCGCCTCGCCGGGATGCGCCGCGCGGTCGAGCCGCGGCTGCCCGAACCTCTCGAAATACCGGATCGCGCGCCGTAGCTGCTGCCGTGCGTTGCTGCTGAGCACCGGATAAAGCTCGCCATCGCTCGCCGCGAGGCGATCCAAGTCGACCCAGTAGCTTGGCACTTCGGTCTGCCTCCGGTCGAGACCGTGGCGCACAACGACAGTGCCGGGCAGCGGTTGCGTCAATCCGCTAACGTATAGTTCGTCCGCATCGTGTGCGCGGTCTTCGGTGAACCATCCGATCAGAGCGTCCATCGCAGCCTGGCGATATCGCGTCAAGGCAAGCAGCCCATTATGCTCAATCGTCAAGTCGTAATCCGCATCGCCGGTTTCGTTCAGGAAGAGAGCGCGCGAGCGGATCAGGCCGCGCCGCCGCCGCACCAACTTCGCGCCAAGCAGGGCCAGCGCCACCGTTTCGCCGTGTAGCGAACCGCGCAGCAGGTCGGGCCGCTTGCCTTCGGGCAGAGTGGTCAGGAACGTTCCGATCCAATACCACGAGGTAAAAAACGACGGCGTGGCAACGCGCTCGAGTTCGCGCCACTCGGCTTCAAGAACGGAGAGCGGAGGCAGCGCCTCGCGACGAATTTCGATCGAACGACCGAATTCCGAGCTCAAACTCAACCCTGGAATAGGCCGTTGCGGCGATGCGGGCGGCTTGCGACGCAAGACATCCGGCCGAGGACAATCAAGGAATTGACAGGGCATCGCCCGCAGCATCGCGCGATTTCTCGTGCCGATATCAACCGGCGCGGCTCCACGATCCGGCGGAGCCGGTTTCGCACGCTTCCAACGGCATTGCCGCCAGCGTTCGCGCCAATCCCTGCGCCAGTGCAATTTCGGAGCTAAAGCCGAGACCGCGACGCGCCCTGCGTGGATTGCCAATCGACACCGGCACGTCGCCGATCCGGGACGGAACGTAACGTGGCGCAAACGGTACGCCGCGAACTTGCGCAATGGTCCGCGCCAGCTCGCCGATGCGCGTCCCAGTACCGGTACACACATTGAACACAAGCGGTTGTCGCGGGACAGCCAGTCGCATTGCCCGACGCAACGCGCTCACCGCGTCATCGACATAAACAAAGTCGCGAACCTGGGTCCCGTCGCCATGGATTTCGATCGGAACCCCATCGAGTATTCGCTGGCAGAAGATCGATACGACCCCGGAGTAGGGCGAATTGGGGTCTTGCCTGGGGCCATAGATATTGAAGAACCGCAAACCAACCACCGCCAGGTCGTGGACCTGGGCCCCGATCGCCGCGTGCATCTCGCAGCCGAGCTTGTCAGCACCGTACGCATTGACCGGGCCCGTCAAGGCATCCTCGGATATCGGGATCTGGCTGGAATTGCCGTAGACCGCCGCGGAGGACGCGTAAACGACTCGCACACTTCGTCCGCTGCGGCTTTGCGCCTTGCGCGCCTCGTCGAAAACCGTGATCGCGCCGCTCAGGTTTACGACATGACTACGCAGCCAATCCTTGCGGCAGGATTTAACCGACGCGATCGCTGCGAGATGAAAGCAGCCGTCGACGTCCTCTATCGCGTCGCTGACCGCTTCTTGCCGCGTTACGTCGGCCCGGATCAGCTCGACCCCGGCCGGGAGGTTCTCGGCCCGCCCACTGAAAAAATTATCAAGCACCCGGACTGCGTGACCGTCCGCCATCAGCGACTCGGCGAGATGCGAGCCGATGAAGCCGGCGCCGCCGGTGATCAGATATCGGCTCATCGCTCACCCCCGCCGGGCAGCAACCGGGATCGGCGCACAAAGAGCCAACAGTACGGCCATGTCACAGCCACACACATCCCTCTGCAGCTTCGAGATAACCATCTGCAAGGTTCGGAAAGGTACGAGCCGAACGGACGAAGCCCCACTCTGTTCCGTCACGGCGTCCTTTTGATGACGGAATTTACTTCAATGAGCTTAGCGACGGGAGAGTTCAGATTTTCCTAACGCCGTTCGCATTCCGGCGCCGCCCCAGCCCTATCCTGAAATGCCGGAAGCGGATACTGCGATGTCATGTTTCGCGCACCGAGTCAAGTAGTTATGGCGCTGTGACTTCCCCGAGATTGGGCATTCGCGCCGATGACCGGGCTGTCCGGTCGGCGCAGATGCGCCGATTTCCTGACCGGGAGCGGCGCGGATCTTCGTCGCCGCTTTTGCATTGGTGAGCCTCCAGACCGTATTGCGGAGCAGTTGTGTAGTACGTCGAACAACTTCAAATTTAAGACTGTCATTGGTTGATAAGGTGCGCTATGCTCGTATCGGCTATGGCCAATACAATTTTCGTAAAAATGCGGATACTTCACATCCTCGACCATTCGCTGCCGCTGCAGAGCGGCTATGTTTATCGCACCCTTGGGATCATCAATCAGCAACGCGCTCTCGGTTGGGAGCCGGTGCTCGTGACGAGCGGCAAACATGACGGCTTCTCCCCGGTACAGGAGGCGGCGCCGAGGCGCGAGCAGGTCGGCGACTGGGAGTTCTTCCGCACCACGAAGCCGGCCGGACTGGCAGCCAAGCTGCCCGCGACGGGCGAGCTGGCGATCATCCGCGATCTCGGGCGTCGGCTTGACGAAATCATCCAGGACGTCAAGCCCGATATCCTGCATGCGCACTCCCCCATACTGAACGGATTGCCGGCGATCCGCGTTGGACGGCGGCATCGACTTCCGGTCGTGTACGAGATCAGGGCCTTCTGGGAGGACGCCAGGACCAGCACGAGCCCCGATGGCAAGCCCGATCTGCGCTACCATGCGACTCGGAGGCTGGAGACTTTTTTAATGCAGCGCGCCGACGCGGTCACGGTGATCTGCGAAGGGCTGGCGCGCGACGTTATCGGCCGGGGTATTCCGCCCGAAAAGGTCACGGTCATCCCGAACGCGGTTGACCGGAACGCGTTCTCCGGGCGCGGTCGTCCGGACGCTGATCTGGCCAAGAAGCTGGGACTGGCCGGCCGGACGGTCATCGGATTTTTTGGGTCGTTCTATTTCTACGAGGGACTGCATTTGCTGTTGCGCGCCGTCCCCGATCTGCGGCGGCGCGATCCGGAAATCGCGGTGCTGCTCGCCGGCGGCGGACCGGAGGAAGCAAACCTTCGCAGGCTGGCGGCGGAACTCGGCCGCGACTGCTCTGTCGTCTTCGCCGGACGGGTGCCGCATTCCGATATTCAGCAATATTACGATCTGGCGGATCTCCTGGTCTTTCCACGCCTCTCCATGCGATTGACCGAATTGGTGACCCCGCTGAAGCCGCTCGAGGCGATGGCGCAGGAGCGGATTGTCGTCGCTTCGGATGTTGGCGGTCATCGCGAACTCATTCGCGACCGCGACACCGGCTATCTGTTCCCGCCCGGCGACCCTCGCCATATCACGGAAGGAATTTTCGCGGCGCTTGACGACCGAGCTTCCTGGAAGCGAGTTCAGGCACGGGCCCTTCAATACGTCGAAACCGAGCGGTGCTGGGCGCATAGTGTCGCCCGCTACGGCCCGGTTTACGATCGGTTGGTGCGTGGCCGCAAAGGGGCGACGCGATAATGGCGCTCGAAATCCATCGAGCCGAAATTCGTCTGGCCAATGCCCTCCGAGCAATCTCGAATTGAGCGAAATTCATTTGGACGAAATCCATCTGATCGCGGCGGCGCGGCCGAACTTTATGAAAATCGCACCGGTTTTCCATCAGTTGCGGAAGGCGGGCTGGGCGCGACCGATACTCATCCATACCGGCCAGCATTACGACCCGCAGATGTCCGACGTGTTCTGGCACGAGCTGCGATTGCCGTCTCCCGATCTTCATCTTGGCGTCGGCTCCGGGACGCATGCCGAGCAGACGGCTGGCGTCATGCTGGCTTATGAGCGCGTCTGCATCGAGCACCCGCCGTCCTGGGTCGTCGTCGTCGGCGATGTCAACGCGACCGCCGCTTGCGCCCTCGTCGCAAAGAAACTGTGCCTGCCGCTTGCCCATTTAGAAGCCGGGCTGCGAAGCGGCGATCGAACAATGCCGGAAGAGATCAACCGGCTCGTCACAGACGCGATTTCCGATCTGCTGTGGACACCGTCGGCCGATGCCGACGATAATCTGAGGCGCGAAGGTGTCGCGCAGGAAAAAATTGAACGTGTCGGCAACATCATGATCGACTCGTTCGAGATGCTGCGCCGACCGATCGCCGAGCGTTGCTACAGCCGGGAACTCGGCTTGACTGAACACGGTTATGCGGTGGTCACGATGCACCGGCCGGTCAATGTCGACAACCCGGCAATGCTGGCGACCGTCGTCGCTCAGATCTCGTTGGTTGCGGACAAGCTGCCGGTCGTGTTTCCGATGCATCCGCGGACCCGCCGACGGCTTTCCGAGTTTGGCCTGCTGGATCGGCTCGGTCGCGTTATCGTCATCGAGCCGTTGGGGTATATCGAATTCATGAGCCTGGTGTCGGGAGCGCGCGTGGTGATCACCGATTCAGGCGGCGTTCAGGAAGAGACGACCTATCTCGGCATTCCGTGCCTGACCGTGCGCGACACGACCGAACGTCCGATTACGATTTCCGAAGGGACCAATCGCCTGGTGCCGGTCGCGATGATCGGCAGCGAGATCGAAAATGTGCTCGGCGGGCGGTGGTCGCGTCGGGGACCGCCGGCGCTGTGGGACGGGAAGACCGCGGAGCGGGTCGCCGCCTCCCTGCACACGCGAATTGCTCGCAGGTAAGAGAGACCTCGCGATCAGGGTCGAATTACGAACGTGGCATCCACCCCGCGGTCGCCCGGTCCGCCGGGCGGACTTGATGCCGGTACGGCGCTATTACCGGGATTGCAGATGTCACGGAACAACTCGATTTGTCCGTCTGTTGTAACCCGCCAATCGAAACCCTCGGCGTAAAGGCGGGTCGCCTGCCGCTTCGGCGACGCGGCGAGAACTTCTCGGATCGCGTCGGCTAGGCCCGTCGGAGTAGCCCGCATCACGATGCGCCCTGCTTCCGGCGCGGCGATGATATCGGCAAGCCCGTCGAAATACGTGGCCACTACCGCGGTGCCGCAAGCCATACTTTCCAAAAGCACGTTAGGCCAGCCCTCGCGCGACGAGGGATGAACGAGAAGGTCTGCCGCAGCATAAAATTGGGGCAATCTCTCCTGCGGCATTCGGCCGAGCAGCCTCAGGCGTTTAGCGACTCCCAGTCGATTGGCCAGCGCCTCGATGCGGGTCCGTTCGGGTCCGTCACCGATAATAGCGAGATCAATGCCCTCCAATTGCGCCAGCGCTTCGACAAGCAAAGCGTGCCGCTTTTTTTGGACCAGGTTGCCGACGGCAAGCAGTGTCGGGCGGACAAAGCCGAGGGCACGCCGCGCCTCCACTCGGTCGCAGGGACGGAAGACGGTCGGATCGACGCCGTTACGTAACATTTTTATGCGGTCGGACGCGATACCCAGCGCCTCAAGCCGCCTCTTCAACCCGTTTGAAACGGTGATCAGACCCACCGCGTGTCTGGCCGCGCTGCGGATCCAACGCCGTGGAACCGCATAATTCGAAATCAAATCGAGATCGTCACCGCGAGCCGTGATGACGACGGGACGCCCGAGTGTCCGGCCCAGCAGAACCGCCGCGGCGCCGTCCGGGTAAAAGTAGTGCGCATCGATCAGATCGAAATCCCTGCCGTCGCGGATCTGTCGCCGCAGCCGTGGCAGCACCGCGGCGAATATGGCCAGCGGCGCCGTACTCATCCCAATCTTCGGCAGGAGGGGATAACGCGGGTGGTCGATCTCAATGCCGTAACGCGTCTCGGTAAGCGGCGTTTGCGCGAAAGCCGAATACGCGCCGAACTTCTTCGACGCGAACGGGAACCAGGGACACGGCGCAACGACCCGGGCGGAGACCGCGCCGCGCTCGACAAGCTTGCGCAGCCGTGTTTCGACAAAAATCCCATGCGTCGGCCGTGCGGCGCTTGGGTATAATGTAGTAAAAGTTAAAATCCGCATACCGTAACGCCGGCTCCGCGGCTGATATTCAGTTGGGAGACGAGGAAGTTACGAGCTGCTGTTCAAAAATCCCTTAAACGTGGGAGGTAACATCACGTCGAGGGCCGAATATTGTAGTGATTTCAAATAAAACTTTAGGGTCGAAAATAACGACACGCGGAAGGACTGCCTTGCCTGCAGCAAGATGATTACTGGCCGACTGTTCCCTCGGTTTTCGTCGGAATCGGCTTTATCGGCACGACAACCGGCTGGTATCGTCGTTTTCGATCCCTTTGCGGAGCCGGTCAGCGCTTGACTAAAGCTACGGCTCGCGCCCCTGTCAGCAGGAGTCGTGCGTTCAGGATCGGAGCGCCAATCCGTCGCCCTGTCCGCCTTCAGCCTGGACGGGTGACGCGTTCGGTAACGGCACGGCGTTAGGCACCGTACCGCAGATCTGCCCGAACAGCTCAAGCAGCCCGGCAGTCGTCGCCCGCCAGCCGAAGCCCTCGGCATAGCGACGGGTTGCCTCGCGATGCGGCGGCGCCGCAAGCAGCTCTGCAATTGCCGCTGCAAGGCAGGTCGGCGTTGCTTCCGCAAAAATGCGCCCGGCTTCCGGCTCGCCAAGGATCTCGTGTCCGCTGTCGAAATCCGCGGCCAGAACCGGCGTGCCGCAGGCCATGCTCTCCAACAGCACGTTGGGCCAGCCCTCCCGAAGCGAGGGGTGCACGAGAATATCAGCGCCGCCATAAATTTCGGGCAGTCTCTCTTGCGGCACGCGACCGAGCAGCCGAACCCTATCGACAACGCCGAGCCGGCGGGCCAGTGCTTCGATGCGCGGCCATTCGGGGCCGTCGCCGACGATCGCGAGATCCACCCCAGGCAGATAACTGAGTGCTTCGATCACCAGCGTGTGGCGCTTCAGCGGAATCAGATTGCCAACCGCAAGCAGCGTCGGGCGCGTGAAACCGAGCGCGCGCCGGGTCGCCTCCCTGTCAGCGGGGGAGCGAAACGCGGCCAGATCGACCCCGTTGCGCAAAACACGGACGCGTTCGGGCGCTGCCCCCAGCGCGACCAGTCGCCGCTTCAAGCCAACAGAAACCGTGACAAGGCCGGCCGCGTGTCGAGCAGCCCATTGCATCCATCGCCGCGGAACGGCATAGGTTGATATCAGATTGAGATCGGTTCCACGACCCGTGATGACGACCGGGCGGTGCAGCGCTCGGCCCAGCAACGCCGCGGCCACCCCGTCCGGGTAGAAATAGTGAGCATCGATCAGGTCGAAATCTCGGCCGTCGCGGATCTGCCGCCGCAACCGCGGCAGAAGTGCCGCAGCTATCGACAGTGGCGCCGAACTCATGCCGATCTTCGGCAGCAACGGAAAACGCGGATAGTCGATATCGATACCGTGGCGAGTCTCTGACCGCGGAGTTCGGGCCAATGTCGAATACGCGCCGAATTTTGCCGACGTTAATGGGAACCAGGGACACGGGGCAATGACCCGGGCCGACACGGCGCCGCTCTCAACCAGCTTGCGCAGCCGCGTTTCGACAAAGATCCCGTGCGTCGGCCGCGCAGTGCTCGGGTATAAACTGGTGAACGTCAGGATTCGCAATTTTTAACCATCCATTTCCGCATCCAGGCTACCCTCGATCGATGCCGCTCTACAAGAACCCCGACTTTCTCCGACCGCCGCCCGGGCTGGACAGAATATTTGCGGAGAGCCCGCAGCAGAGCTTCTTTGCCCTGCCGCAATGGTACGATTTGATGGCACGATTTGGTGTCGAAACCGGCGCCGAAATTCGCGTCTACACCGACGAGCGCCCGAATTCTTCGTCCGCGGTGCTACTGCAGGAAGCTGTCGGCCAGCAGCCGTTCTCGCTTGTGAGCCTCGCCAATTTTTATAGCGTCGAGCACGGGCCGATCAGCGCCTCCAACGCCGCCCTCGAGGATGCGCTAGGCGCTATTGCCGGCGAAATCCTCGCCGACAGACCGCGTTGGGACTGCATCCGGCTGCTCGAACTGGATCTTCCCGAGAAAGACCATGGCGCCCTTATGCGCGCTTTGCGGCGCGCCGGCTTTCTTGTCGAACTCACCTCCGGCGCCGGGACATGGTTCGAGACGACCGGCGGGATGAGCTTCAGGGACTACCTTGCCGGACGCCCCTCGCAATTGCTCAGCACGTGGCGCCGCAAGCGGCGCAGTCTCGCCGCGACAGGGCGCCTGACCGCGACCTTCTTTTCGGAGCCGGCCGGTCTCGACGCTGCAATCGCCGACTATGACACCGTCTACGCGGCGAGCTGGAAAACACCCGAAGCATTCCCGCCTTTCATGCCGGCCCTGATTCGGCTCGCTGCCGGGTTGGGCGCCCTGCGCATGGGCGTCTATTATATCGACGCCTTGCCGGCGGCAGCCCAGTTCTGGATTGTGTGGCGGGGACGCGCCGTGATCTACAAACTGGCACACGACAGCCGCCTCGACAAGCTGTCGCTTGGCACACTGCTGACAATGGAAATGGTCGAACGGGTTCTCGAGCAGGACCACCCTGAGGAAATCAATTTTGGGCGGGGCGATGACCCCTACAAGCGGCTTTGGCTGCCGCGACGGCGCCAGCGATGGGGAATCACCGCGGCAAACCCCCGGACGGCGCGCGGCCTGCGGCTTGGCCTGCAGCGGCAAGCTGCCAAGCTCTATCATCGCATGCGGAGCAGGCCGGTCACACGCCAATTTGTCTCAACGGCATAAGGTGTTATTGCCCGCCCAGGATCGGGGCCAACTCCACCGCAGGCGAAACGGAAGCATTCCGCACCGTTTGCGGTAGAATTATAGTTAGCATAAGTTAATCGATCCTCTTCTCGAACGGGGGCAGCGATGCAAGCCTGGCACATTATCGTGGCGAGCGCGGTAGCGGCGACCATCGCCTCCGCGGCGCTTTTCCTGCCGGGGGCAGTGCAGTCTCAGACCGCCGCCGCTTCTTCTTTGTTCCAGGCTTATTGGCCGGGAGTTACGGTCGTTTGGCTGGGCGTCTACAGTGTCGCGGCGCTGTTGCTCAGCACCGCGGCAGCCGTTCGCGAGCTGGGCGACGCGGCATCCGACCAAATCGGGCTGGATTGGGCGCGTCGCTATTTGCTGCGGCTTGGCATCACGCAATATATCAGTGCGGTTTTCGTACTGCTTGCGTTGGGTCTGCTGCCCATCGGTATCACGACAGAGCCTTTTTTTTCGGTCCCCGTGGCAATCGCGTCGTCGCTCGCTTTGGCTGCTTGCGCCATAGCGATCCTGGCCGGGGTGCTCGGCTGGCTCACGACGACCGTTGTAGCGGCTTTGCGCACGCCTGCCTCCTGGGCGGCTTCTCCGACCGGTCGTGATACGCAAATGCTTCAGGAGATAATCGAGCACCTGCGGACGCGCCCGATCGAACCAGGATCGCCGACCGCGGAACTCGTTGAACAGCTGCGCCAACGCGACCGCGCGACGCTGGAGGCGATCAAGGAACTGGCCGGTGCCGTCCACCGGCTGCGTAACGGTATTTCCGAAATTCAGCACGATTTGCAGCGTCAGACGCCAGAACAGACGTTCCAGGGCGGTTCCGCGGCACCGGCCGATGTCACAGACATCGCCGGCGAGCTTCGCGCAGCGACGACGGCAGTAACAGCTGCCGCGACGAAACTCGAAGATATTGCCGCGGGGCTGACTGCGGTCTCCCCTATTGGCGTATCGTCACCGGCGCGCGGTAATTTGCCTGCCGGCTCACGGGCACAGCTGTCAACCGAGCTGCAGGAACTGCTGCGAGACATGGCAACCGCTCCCGCGCCGCATCAGGAGGCCCCCCGCTGACTGATGGTCCGGTTCGCATGACACCGCCATCGGCTCGACCAATTCCGAAGAGATGCCGGCGCGCGCGTCAGGCATCGACTGCGAGCCCATGCTGCCGTATCAGATCGTAAAGAGTCGGACGGCTGATTCCGAGAAGCTTGGCCGCCTGCGACAGGTTTGACTTCGAATACACCAGCGCCTGCTGCAACACCATCCGCTCCGCGCGCAGCCGGGCCTCGCGCAGATCCAGCGACGGCTGCGGTTCGGCGGCATCTTCAAGCTCAAGATCCGACGCGCCGATCACAGAACCCGCGGCCATGATAATTGCCCGCTTGACCCGGTTTTCGAGTTCCCGCACGTTACCCCGCCAGGGATGAGCCTCGATAGCCGCAAGCGCACCGGGCGCAAAGGCACGGGGAGGACGCTTGAATTCCGCCGCGAAACGCCGGAGAAAGTAGCTTGCAAGCAGCGCCGCGTCGCCGACCCGTTCGCGCAACGAGGGCACCTGCACGCAAACCTCATTGATCCGATAAAATAAATCCTCGCGAAACCGGCCCTCGGCAATCAGCTGAGCCAGATTCTGGTGCGTGGCGCACACCACCCGCACGTCGACCTGGATCGGACGGCGCCCGCCGATTCGCTCAATGACCTGGTTCTGCAGGAAACGCAACAGCTTGACCTGCATTGGCTGAGGCACGTCGCCGATTTCGTCGAGGAACAGCGTTCCGTTGTTCGCGGATTCGATCTTGCCGATCGTCTGCTTCACTGCGCCGGTAAACGCCCCTTTTTCGTGCCCGAAAAGTTCGCTTTCAAACAGCGTATCGGGAATGGCCGCGCAGCTGAGCGCCACAAACGGGGCTTTCGCGCGCGGGCTCAGCGCGTGAATCGCGCGGGCGAGAAGCTCTTTGCCGGTGCCGCTTTCGCCCAAAAGCAATACCGAAACGTCGGTCGGCGCGACTTTCTCGATCGTACGCAACACAAATTGGATTTGCGGGCTGCTTCCGATAATGCCCTCGATCGGCGAGGCATCCCGAATTCCGGCGAGGCGCGTGTTCTCTGCTTCGAGCTCGAATAGATTGCGCGCCCGGCTGACGATCAGGCGAAGAATGTCCGGCTCGATCGGTTTTTCATAAAAATCGTACGCGCCCAATTCGACCGCGCGCAACGCATACTGCCGATCCGTCTGGCCGGTGGCGATAATGACCTTGGTCGCTGGCGACAGTTCGCGAATGGCGCCGAGCGTCGCGAGGCCTTCGGTCGCCTCGTCGGGGTTGGGTGGCAGCCCGAGGTCGACAATCGCAACCGAGATCGGCTGCCGGCGGATGACCGCAAGGGCCTCCTCCCGCGACCCGGCGAGATTCAGCCGGAACTCGGGAAAAACCCATTTGTACTGACGGCGAAGCCCTTCGTCGTCTTCCACGACCAACAGATTTTCCGAAATCGGTAATGGATCGTTCATGCTGCGGACTGCACCAACTGTGTATCATTGTGCATTGGAAACATACAGCGCATAACCGTTCCGACGCCCTTGGCGGAGATTACCTCCAGTTCTCCGCCCGCTACCCGCAACATTTCACGAATTTGGTAACCGCCAATTCCCATTCCGCCCGATTTCGTCGAGCGAAATGGACGCAGGAACTCCTCGCGGATGAACTCATCCTCCATCCCGGGACCAGTATCAGCGACATCAATTGTGATCTGGTTGCCGAGTTTATAGGACGCGACAACCACTTCCGACGGGATTTGGGTGGCATCGCGAGCATTGTTGATCAGGTGTGACAAAATAGAACAGAATTGGTCCCGGCCGATCTCCACCTTGCAATCCCGAGCATCCAGCCGCGTCTGGATCGGAGTTCCGAGTGCCTCCAGCTCCCGCGCCAGATCGGCGATCACGACATCAGGTTCAATTATTTGGGGTGGTGGCTGTCGTGCCCCAACCCGGATTTGCTCGATCAAGCGGCTCATTCTCGCCACAGAGCTTTCAAGAGTCTCCAGCATGTCGCTGCGAAACTCGGGATTATCCATATGGCGGCGCGCATTCGCAACGACCATCCCGAGTTGGCTGGCCAAATTCTTGAAATCGTGAACCACGAAGGCGAAGCGCTTGCTGAAATCGTTCAGCGCCCGGCTGTCGATAAGCGCTCGCGTCGAGCGCTCCTCGGCGAGGTAGCTGGCCGCCTGCCGCCCGGCGGCGCGAAGCAGGTCGAACGTCTCCCAATCGAGACGATAGCCGTTCGGCGGCGCAGCCAGTGCTACGAAGGCTATCAATGCGTCCCCATGCGCCAACGGGATCGCAACCCAGCCGCTAGTCGGATCGAAGGGCCACGCCACGCCTTCTGCCGCCGGCCGCTCCTGGATCCAGGATCCGTCGCGGAAACCGGCGAAAAACACATGATCGGCGGGCAGTTTCAGGTCACGCTCGAGCGACTGGTTCCAAGCCGCGCTTGGGAAAAAGGCACGCCCGTCCTGCGAACACCAAAGCGATCCGGCCGGGCTGTCCACAATTTGAGCAAGAGCCCTGACAACGCGCACTTGGAGGGTATCTCCCTGCGCGCCCGCCTGCGACACGGTTTCGACAAAACGGAGCCACTCTGTCCGGTAATCGAACCCATGGCTATAAAAATGCCGCGCTACGAACCGCTTCAAATGCACCCTCAGATCGCGCGACCCGAGGACGGCGACCAGAACGATGGCGCTCCCGACCAGCGTCAACAGCTCAAATTGTGGACCCCAAGCACCGCCGAACTCGCGCACCAGCAGGCCAACCGCCGCGAGCGACATGCAAAATACACCGCTTGCGACAAGCGCTGCCGTGTGCAGGACCAGGGTGCGCGAGACGTGGATATCTACCCGCCAATCGCGGTTTCGCGCCATTGCCACGGCGAGCAGCGGCACTGCAAAGACACCGACCAGCCCGCGGCCCGCAGCGGCGACCGAACTGGCTCCGGGCATCATCAGGCGCTCGGCGTAAAAAAACAGCTCGAAGGCGAACGTCGCGCCCAAGGCCAAGCAAAGCGGCCAAATCCCCCGCCGCGCCGCCTGCTCCGCATTCCGCAGCAGGTTCTCTGTCGCGAGCAGACCCGCTACGCCGATCCCGACGCGCAGCAGATCGTGCAGGCCGCGCAGCGCACGGTCGTCAACGGATGGCTCAATAAAGACCAAAGAAGTGTCGCAAATCGCGACCGCCACGCAAAAGCCGGCAGTGAGGACGAATGGTAAAGAGAGCGACCGGCCGCGCCGTTGATCGCGCGTTCCGATCAACATTCCGAGCACAATCAGCCACGCAAGCAACCGAAATCCGTCAAGGATCGTTCCCGCGCCGCCGGGCAGCAGTCCGGCGAGCGCCAGATTCGCGCTCCAGGCGACTGTCAGAATGCATGCGGCCAGTATCGCGATACCGGGGCCGCTGACGCGCCGCCGCAGCATCAGGACGATCAGCGCGGTAAACGCGATACTACATGCGGCGTAGATCAGCTGGCCGAGATCCATTCTCAACCTATGGCTACCGCGCCCCGTCGGCGAACAGAATGACCCGAACCGTTTGGAAGACTACGATCAGATCGAGGAACAGCCCGTTATTTTTGACATAGTACAGATCGTAGGCCAGCTTATTGCGTGCATCTTCAAGTGACGCCCCGTACGGATAATTGACTTGCGCCCAGCCGGTAATCCCAGGTTTGACGCAATGGCGCTCCGCGTAGAACGGAATTTGCCTGGTGAACTCCGCAACAAAGCACGGACGTTCCGGCCGAGGCCCGACCAGACTCATCTCTCCGCGCAGAACATTCAGCAGTTGCGGCAGTTCGTCTATGCGGAGCTTACGAATCAGCACCCCCACTCTGGTCACCCGCGCGTCCTGCCGCGCGGCCCACTGCGGCGAGCCATCCTGCTCCGCGTCGGCACGCATGCTGCGGAACTTGGTCACCAAGAACTGCCGCCCGTTCAGACCTACGCGCTCTTGTCTATAGAAAACCGGCCCCTTACTGTCGAGCACAATCAGCAGTGCCGTAGCGACCATCAGCGGCAAAGTGAAAAGCAATAAAGCCAGCGCGAACACGATATCGAAGCATCTCTTGGACAAGTTCGCCAGCGGTGAATTACGAAAGCCGTCTGAAAAAATAAGCCAACTCGGCTGCACTGCATCTGGATCGACGGTTTTGGTCTGTCGCTCTATGAAGTCCATATAATTGCTGACGCGTATTCCGGCCGCGCGGCAGCGCAACAATTCGGTTACCGGCAAGCCGTCGCAATCGTCCGCAGCAACCACGATCTCCCTCGCGCCGAGGCCGCGCGCGCAATCAACGATGGCATCGGCCCCCTTGCCGCGAATATCGACACGCGACGTCGCGGCGATGCTGCTCTCGCCGCCGCAATGTAAATAGGCGACCGGGATGAAATACCGGTCGGCCCCAGCCGCGGCCAGAGCGGCGATGCGCGCCGCCTTCTCGCCGGTGCCCAGCACGACGACGCGTCGTTTCAGGAGGTCGAGGTCGGCGAGCCGCGAAAAGGCGATCCGGGTAGCAAGAATGCACACCAACCATGTCGACACAGCGGTTTTTGGGAAGCTCCAGGCGGATCTGGCGAAATCATCGAGCGTCGCCCGAAAATACAGCTGGTAAACGATTACGATGCCCAACAGTGCGACAAACGCTATGGCAATCTAAATCGCCATGATGCGGTAGTCGGCAAACGCCTTATTGTGATAGAGGCCGCTCAGCGCCATGACGCAAACGGCCAGCAACGCCAAACCGAGCGCCGGCTCACCAGTGACGGCATGAGCATTCGGAACCACGTCGATCCCATTAAATAAAGAAAAATTCCAAACGAAAAAGATAAGCATTGCCTCGCATACCGCGAGCAACAGAACCGAAGCGGGGATGAAGTGTCGAAACACTCTGAGCATCATGGCGGCGCGCCCATCAGACCTAGCTGAGGTTAAGAAAGCTGACCCGGTGGTTAACAAAGCCGACCCGGCTGAGCACCGATGGGTGAATAAGCCAAGTTACGCTGGAATGCAACTGTTTGTTGTCGGCGCAGCATCACGCCCGGCATACAGGTGTCGAGGTACCGCGCGTCGTCTTCCAAGCCCTGGAGACAGAGGCCTCCTTTCCGCCCGATATCCGCCATGTCGCTGCCTAATTTCCGTGTCGCCGCAACAGCCTACAGGGGTATTTTTCCCATCTTGTGGGCTGTTACGACCTCGCTGTTGCTGGACTGGTCTGTAACAGCACGGTAACAGGAGACGTTAAGAAAGATTAAATCGCGACGGCCCGCGATACCGATGGCTGACGTCGCATATGCAGTATCCCAGACTGACTGCATCTCAAACTGACGGCCCACATCGGGATCGGGCCGGCCGTCTGATCGGCCGCCGCCGGCCGCGAGGCTGATCACGCGGGCGCGTCTCAATGTCGGCCCTCGGATGTGGCGGATCGATGCTTCCTCGGGTGAATGTCACTTGCTCGCGCTTCTGATAATATATCACGGAATAATATATCACGGAACAACGAATAGAAGATTGCCACCAACTGTCGGCAGCGTTACATTTTCCGGCAGGCGCAGCGACATTCGATCAATTCAGGCAGTTCTTCGGATTCGATTGATTCCTTAAAAATTTCATGCGTGCCTAAAGTGGACACGGCATTGCATATTCAAAGACGCCGTACACGACTATTGACCGGGATCGCTTTTTGGGGTATACAAAGGACGTGTATATGATGCGAACAATCTTCCCCAGAGCCGCGGTGCGCGCAGCATGGGTCCTCACCACCCTTGCGATATCGGGTTTGGTATGGGTTGTCGCGCACGGGCAGGCGTCGGCGGGATTCTGCTCTAGCACAAGCTGCAGCCCCACGCTGACCGACGGCAACTTCATCGGGACCGGAAAGTTCGGGACCGTGGACCTAACTCTGTCGGCGAATGTGGTTACGATCGACGTCAACCTGGCGAGCGCGCATCGAATACTGAAAACCAGTTTTCCGGGCGTGGTCGGTTCTGCCGACAATGTCGGCGGCGGGCTGACTATCGGCAACTTTAAGACCGTCGGAGTGCCGACCCCCCTTCACTCCGGGTACGGGAGTTCGGCCCCTGGCTGCACCGCAAAAGCAAAAGACTGCCATTGGGCTGCCTTCGGGTACGTAAATAATGCAGCGGCGGCGAGCGGGGCGCAGGAGCCGCGCAGCCTGCAGGAACTGTCGTTCACGATCAGCAAAGATACCTCGATCACCGATGTCCATCAGCTGTTGCAGCAGTTCACGTCGAATGGGCAGAAAGGAACACCCTATATCGCGGTCGATGGCTGCGCTTGGAATCCGACGAGGCGCGCGTGCGGCAGGGCTGGTCTGTTCGCGGTTACTCGAATCCCCGAACCGGCATCGCTCGCAATCCTTGCGTCAGGCCTTCTTCTTTTGGGATGGCTACGCTGGAAACGGGTAGTCTGAGGGGCTCTGCCGTATATAGGCGATGCCGGCCGGGCAGCTTACGGCGGCTGCGCCGGTACAGCGTACCCTTCAGGATCGCGGCCGTTCGGCGCATCGAACCAAACGACTGAAATTAGAAGTTGATGGCTCGCAGCTTTGACGCGGTGATCCGCCCGGCGCGACAAGCGGGAAGGCGCGCTTTTTCGGCTGCCGCGCTGGCGATAGCTGTGTTGCTCGGGATGGCTGGTTGTCGTGAGCCCGTCGAACAGCTTGTAGCCCAGGCTGCCGCCATGCGCGAAGCGGGAGACATTCATGGAGCGGCGATAACACTCGATGCCGCCCTCGCCCAGCAACCCAAAAACGTCCCGGCGCGCTTGCTGGCGGTGCAAATCTATCTCGACCTCGAACGCGGTGACGCGGCGCTGGGGCTGCTGACGCGGGTGCGCGATGACGGGATCGATAAGCGACAAATCGTCAAGTTGTGGGTGCAGGCCGAATTCATCGCACAGAACTATCAGGAGGTTGTCGACGACACGGCCGATCTTCCCAAGGATCTCCCGGGTCCGGTCAGGGGAAGCCTTTTCGCTTACCGCGGCGGCGCGTTGGGGATGCTTGGCCAGAGAGCTGCCGCCCAGGAAGCCTTCGAGGATGAACTCGCCGCGGATCCGCGTTCGGTCGATGTGCGGGCCATCGCAGGCCGGCTGGCGATCGATCGAGGCGATATCGATGAAGCGCGAAACCTGTTTGCCGCCGCGTCGCGCGTTGCGCCGAGCGACCGAAAAGTAAGACAGCTCGAGGCAGATATTGCCTTTGCTGCTGGCGAATACCGGGCCGCGGAGCAGATCTATCGAAGTATGCTCGAGCTTGCGCCCTGGAACGAACCGATACGAGGGCAACTTGCCGCCATTCAGGTCGCCGAAGATAAGCTCTCAGAGGCGATATCGAACGTCGACACGGTCCTGCTCGACCCAAAATTGCGCGACATTCCAAAGCACCCCCTTTTGAATTACGTTCGCGCCTTGGCCGCATTCCGTCAGAAGGACTATGCCACTGCTCAATCAAATGCTGCGGTCGTTGTGGCAAGAGTTCCAGGCTTCGAGCGTGCCCGGCTGATGGCGGGTGCGTCGAGCTATGCGTTGAAAGCTTATGAACAGGCTTATTATTATTTGTCCGCCTATATTTTAGAGCACCCTGGAGATATCACGGCGCGTAAACTACTGGCCGCCACCCAATTGCGGCTCGGGCGCGGGGCCGATGCAGAAAGCACGTTGGGTTCGGTCAAGAACGACGCGACCGACGATATTGAATTGTTGCAGCTGATCGGCGAGGCGGCGGCGCGCAATGACGACATGCCGACGGCCCGTCGCTATTTGAGCCTGGCCCTGAAACAGGAGCCAGATAACGGAATAATGCGGACACAGCTTGGCATCCTGGAAATTGCCGCCGGCGATACTCGGGGGGCGATCGAAGAATCTGGAGCGGGTCGCCGCTACCTATCCTGCGGCGTCGCTGCCGGAAATTTCGCTATTTGCCGCCTTTATGCAGACAGGGGACTATGGCCGAGCGCTTGCGACCGCTGAACGGCTGAAAGTGGCCGAACCATCCGAGCCGATTGGCGAACTCTTGATCGCCGCCGTCTATCTGAACAAGGGCAACCTGCAGGCGGGGCGAGAGGCGCTGTTGCGAGCCCGCGAAATCCGGCGCGGCGATATAGGCTCAAACGATACCCTCGCAAAGTTGGCGCTTGCAGCCGGCAGACCGGACAAAGCCCGCCGGTATTTCCAGGACGTCCTCGACGCAAATCCTGGAAACACCGAAACGTATGTCGCGCTCGCGGAACTCGAGGCCAAAACCGGCCATGCGGCAACAGCCGAAGCGATATTGTTGAAAGGAATGCAGGCTGCGGCCTCCGACCCTGACATAGCGGTGGCGCTGGCGCGCCTCCAATTGAGCGTCGGCGAGAGTGAAAAGGCTCTCGCCAGCGCGACAGAAGCGCTGAAAAGATTTCCGCAGAATACTGCTCTGCTTGAAATCACCGGCAATGCGCAACTTGCGCTCGGGGAGGCCGGCGACGCGCTGTCGATCTTCAAAAATCTGGTCGACATCGCCCCGGATCTCGCGTCGGGGCACACCGGCCTAGCCAGGGCATATCTGGCCCAATTCACCCCCGACACTCCGCAATGGCCGGCGGTCAATGAGGCAACGCAGGCCGTAAGCCTAGCTCCCGAAGATACCACGGCAAAATTGGTTTTAGCCCGCGCGCTCGCGCTCCATGACCGGTTCGCCCAGGCGAGCGATCTCATACGAGAGCTGCAGCGTCTCAAACCGCAGGATGCCGAGTTGCTCGAAACCGCGTCGATTATCGCCCGCGGGCAAGGCCTCTCTGCCGACGCTTCCGCGGCCGCTGCTCGCGCGGAAGCGTTAAGGGAGGGGGCCACCCGCCGCCGCAAGGCCGAGCTACAGCTGCGCCACGGCGAAACCGATCAAGCGGCAAAGAGCCTGACGGATTGGCTCGAGGCGCATCCTGAAGACAACGAAACCCGCAAAAAATTGGCCGAGATGTGGGTCAACGCCGGACGCCTCGCTGACGCGCATGCGCAATATCTCCAGCTCGCTGCGTGGGAACCGAAAAATCCGATTTTCCAGAATAATCTCGCTTGGGTACTGATGCGGCTGGACCGTTGGCAGGAGGCGCTGCCGCACGCTCGCTCGGCCGCGGCATTGGAACCGGGGTCAGTCGAATTCCTCGACACGCTTGGCGTGATTTTACTGCAGTTAGGACAATCCGCGGAGGCGGTCGGCACACTGAAAGCGGCTTGGGACAAGGCCGCGGATCGGCCTGACATCGGCATCCACTTCTCGCAGGCGCTTGCGACCGCAGGCCGAAAGGAGGAGGCGCTTTCCGTACTTCGTCGAGTGCTCAAGGACGGGGACGCCACCTTCACCGAACGCGATCAAGCCAAAATGCTGCTACAGCGGCTCGGTAGCTGAGGGGCTCGTCGATGTGCGGAATAGCGGGGCTGTGGGAGCAGCGTGGACGAATGGCCCCGGATGCGCTTGCCGTTGTCACGAAGGCGATGACGGATACGCTCGTCCATCGCGGTCCCGATGGCGGGGACGTGTGGCTTGATCCGGAAGCCGGATTGGCCCTCGGACATAGGCGGCTCTCGATTATAGACCTATCGCCGGCCGGGGCGCAGCCCATGGTATCGTCCTGCGGCCGCTTTGTTATTTCCTACAATGGCGAAGTCTATAACGCCGACGAGCTGCGGCCGGAGATCGAGGCGGCTGGACGACGATTCCGCGGACATAGCGACACCGAGGCAATCGTCGAGGGAGCCGCGGTCTGGGGCGTCGAAGCGACCGTCAAACGCCTGATCGGCATGTTCGCGATGGCGCTCTGGGATCGCCGCGAGCGGGTTCTCTACCTCGTGCGCGATCGTCTCGGCATCAAGCCGCTCTATTGGGCCGAGTTTGATGGGCGAGTGCTGTTCGGCTCAGAGCTCAAGGCGCTGCGTGCCGATCGGAGCTGGGAACCGGAGCTCGATCGCGACGTGCTCCTGTCGTTCTTGCGCTTCGGCTACGTGCCCTCCCCCGATACGATTTATCGCCGCGTCTACAAATTGCCGCCCGGGACGATTTTGCAGGCTTCTGCCGGCGGCCCGCCGGCGGTCACGCCGTATTGGTCGCTCCAGGAAATCGCCCACCAGGGCCAGAGCAACCGGTTTTCCGGCGACGAGGGCGAGGCCGCCGATGCACTCGATACGCTGTTGCGGGACGCGATCCGGCGCCGCATGGTCGCCGACGTGCCGCTCGGCGCCTTTCTGTCGGGCGGGATTGATTCGTCGACAGTTGTCGCGCTGATGCAGACGCAAAGCACACGGCCCGTACGCACGTTTTCGATCGGCTTTCACGAGAAAGAGTACAACGAAGGCGAGGATGCCGCTGCCGTCGCCCGGCACCTCGGGACGGAACATACCGAACTATACGCCGAACCGCGCCACGCGCTCGACGTCATCCCCCTTTTGGCCGACATGTACGACGAACCCTTTGCTGACTCCTCGCAGCTGCCGACTCATCTCGTGTCGAAAATGACGCGCCAACATGTCACCGTAGCGTTGTCCGGCGATGGCGGGGACGAATTGTTCGCTGGCTATACACGTTACTTCCGCGGTCAGGGTCTGTGGCAGGCGATCGACGCGACGCCGCGACCGCTACGCGCGCTCGCCGCTCGCGGGATATTGGCGCTCCCACCTTCCGCCTGGTCGGCGGTTGCAGAAGCGATCCCCGAACAACGCCGCCCGGCGCAATTCGGCAACAAGATGCACAAGCTTGCCGGGGTCCTCGCCGGCGAACCGGAGGCTAGCGCCTTCTACCGTCAGATTGTGAGCCAATGGGCCGATCCGGCATCCCTTGTCAGAGGCGCCCGAGAGCGGCCGGGGCTGCTAGAGGATGCGCGGATACGACCGCTTGTGCCCGATTTCGTAGAGCGCATGCAGTATCTGGACACGCTGACCTATCTTCCCGACGACATTCTGACCAAGGTCGACCGCGCTTCGATGGCCGTCTCGCTCGAGGCGCGCGTGCCGTTGCTCGACCACCGCGTGGTCGCATTCAGCTGGTCGCTGCCACCGGAAATGAAGGCGGCCGGCGGTATCGGAAAGCGCCTGTTGCGCAGCGTGCTTCATCGCTATGTACCGCGCGAACTGGTTGATCGGCCGAAAAAGGGCTTCGCCGTGCCGCTCGACCGCTGGCTTCGCTGCGAACTGCGCGGCTGGGCCGAGAACCTGCTTGATCCTGGGCGCTTGGAGAGAGAGGGTATTCTCAACTCGACGGCGATCCGCCAACGCTGGACGGAGCACCTTGCCGGCAAGCGGAATTTTCAGGCGTCGCTCTGGACGGTTCTGATGTTCCAAGCGTGGAAGGAGCGGTGGCTGGCGTGAAAGTTCGCTCGTGGCGCGTGATCCTGCTTGTTGCAGCCGTATACGGTGACCCACTCTCTGCCGTCGCGGCGCAGGACGCCGGTCCGAAAAGCGCCGGTCGCGACACCGTTGCGCTGGCCATGCAATACGAAAGCGGGCTGTCGGTTCCGCGCGATTACGGGCGGGCGTTGATGCTGTACTGCGAAGCGGCGCGGCACGGCGATCCGCGGGCGTTCTACGGCATTGGCTGGATGTATCTGAACGGACGCGGGGTGGCTCGCGACGATCGGACCGCGGCGATGTGGCTGCGCAAGGCGGCGGACCGAGGTATCGCGCAAGCGACAAATCTTTTGCAGCTGATTTCGCGTGTAACGCCAGCTCCCGCGAGGGATTGTCCGCCCGCGGCATCCACGCGACACGCATTCGGAACGATCCATCCGCGCGCGTCGGCCCCGCCGGCAATTCGTAGCGTCATTGATGAGACCGCGCAACAACTCGGGATCAACACGCGTCTACTACACTCGGTGGTCCTAGTCAAATCCGGCTTCGACCCGCGCGCCGTTTCGCCAAAGATGGCCGCGGGGCTGATGCAGCTGATGCCCGAGACTGCGGCGCGGTTTGGAGTTCAAGACCGCTTCGACCCACGCGAGAATGTCCATGCGGGTGCGAAATATCTGCGATTGCTGATAGACAAATATAACGGCAACTTGACGCTGGCTCTCGCAGCATACAACGCTGGGGAAAGAACAGTGGAAGCGTATGGCGGCGTCCCCCCTTACCAGGAGACGAAAGCTTACGTCGACGCTATCAAGCGGCTGTGCAGCTGCGGCGAATAGGCACCGCCGCGGCAGATCAAAGCGGGCATCAAACGCCTGCACGTTGTCGCGATCCCGTCGAACCGAAGAAGCTCCGGTCAGAGCAGCCTCTTGGGGGGACAGCCATAGTGCCCACCCGAACGCGTCCGGCGTCGAACCGTTCTGATACAGCCAGCGCACTGGCGCGCGGGCACCGGACACGCAAGACATTATAAGGATTTTGCCTTCTAGCCGCGCTTCAGCTCATCGAGAAGCTTTTCCGCCTCCGCCTTGCTCGTGAAGGACACACCTGAACTCAGCAGCTTTTCCAACATGGCGCGCGCGTCGGATGCGCGCCCGGCACGCTGCAGCGCGACGGCGACGTGATATTGAATTTCCGGATTCCCCGGCAAAGCCGCTCTCGCCGCCTCGAGGTGAGGCAAGGCCGCCTGGACATCGCCCTGCGTGAGTAAGACCCAGCCCAACGTATCCTTGATCATCCCGGTGGCCGGCGCGGTCGGCGGCGCGACCGCCACCGCTTTTTCAGCCAATTCGCGTGCCTTTCCCAAGTCGCCGCGCTGCTGATTGAGCCATGCGAGGTTGTTCAGCGCGACCACATCATTTGGCCGCTCCGAGAGGATGAACGTCTCCTCCGAGGCGGCTGCGTCGTATTTCTTGTCCAGCAGATACAGGTCTGCCAACCCCCGCCGCAGGACGAGATCGTTCGGGCGTTCCTTGACACGGGCAGCAAGGAGCGCCTCGGCCTTGGCGATATCACCACCCGCTGCGTACAGGTGCGCCAGCCCGACCACAATCGATGAATCGCCCGGGTGCGCCGCCGTCGATTTTTCCAATAGCGCGACCGCTTCCGCCCGCTTCCCATTCCGCGCATACAAATCGGCGGCGGTCAGGTCGTATACCGAACTACTGGGATCCTCCTTCGCAAAGGCCTGCGCCTTGGCAACCCCGGCCTCGATTCCGCCGATTTCGGCCTCGACCCGAATGAGCTGCTCCTTGAGCGTCCGGCTGCCTGGATCCTTGGCGAGCCTCGCTTGCAGGACAGTCCGGACTTCCGGGAACCGTTTCGCGGCAACCAGCGCACCGAGATAGCGCTGAAAGATCGGCTCGGAATTCGGGGCAGCCTCGTAAGCCTGCCGGAACGGATCCACCGCGGCATCGCGATCGCCGGCAGCGACAAGAATACGCCCCTGGATCTCTGCGACCGCGGCGTTGTCCGGGAAAAGCATTGCCAATTCACTGGCCAGCGCCTTCGCGTGCGTCCAATCCTGACGCGCCCCGTAGATGTTCACCAGCTTGATGCCGGGCGCCGGGTCCTTTGGGGCCGCGACGCGTGCCTTCTCGGCATATCCGATCGCCTCGTCCCACTTCTTATCGCGGGCTGCGATATCGGAAAGCGCGAGCAGCGCCGAGCTATCGTCCGGCTTTCGCGACAGGGCGTCCTGGTAGATCTTCTTCGCGTCCTCGACGCGGCCAGCCGCAATATACACTTGCGCGAGATTGTTCCGCGCCGGCGCGGAATCCGGATTCCGCTTGACTATAGCCTCGAAGATCTTTTCGGCGGCGGGATAGTTCTTCTGAGCGGCGCGCGTCAGCCCGAGAAGAACCTGATAAATTTCGAGATCAGGTTTCTCCGCCACCAGTTTCTCGGCGATCTCGGCGGCTTTGTCGGCATGACCGGCACGAAGCTCGCTCAGCACCAGCGGCGGCCCCGCCACTTGCTCGCCGGCATCGGTCGCAAATAAATTCTCCAGCTCCTCGATACCTTCTTGCCTGGCGCCAGCATCAATCTTCGAGCTCGCGACCATCGCCTTGAGCGGGATGTCATTCGGAGCGAGCGCCACCGCCTTCTCGAACTGCTCGAGAGCCTGGGTCGGCTTCCCCATTTGCGCATAGATTTTGCCGAGCAGGGCAAGCGTCGCCGCATCGGGCGGCGACTTTCGCAGGTACGAGGTCAGATATTCCGCCGCGGCGGCGCGTTTGCCGTTGCTCAGCGCAATCGTCGCGGCGAGGCGTGCACCCGCCGAGTTTCCCGGAACCCGCGCCAGGAATTTGTCGATCGCCTCAGCCGCCTGCGCATACTGCTGCAGCCGGTATTTGGTCAAAGCCTGGACATAAAATCCGTTCGGCAAATTCGCAAAACCCGGGCTGAGCCGCTCCAGGATCCGGTCGGCGGCGGCGAAGTCCTGCTTCTTGACATATTCCAGCGCGCGCAGGTAGTTGGCCCTAAAATCTTGCGGTGCCGCCTTCAGCACCGCTTCAAGGTCCTTATCGAGGGCGGCGTAGTCGCCCCGATTCAGGTAAAGATTGGCACGTGCCAGACGGGCGCCGATGTTGCCCGGGTCGGCCGCCAGCGCCTCGCCGAACCGCTGTATCGCGCCGTCGGCGTCGCCGCGTAGCGCCAGCATCTCGCCCTTGAGCGCGATCGCATCGGCCGATTTCGGCTCCGCGGCGAGCACGTCGTCGACAATCTTCTCGGCTTCTTCCGGCTTGGTCTTGATCAGCGCTTTCGCGAGCGTAACCTTGGCCCCTACGGATTTGGGATCCAGCGCTACCGCCTGCCGGAGCAGCAACTCGGCCTTCGCCGGGTCGCGCTGCGCGGCCGCCGCCAACGCCAACGCCACCCTGACCTTGCTCTCGAGTTCCGGCGGGCGGTTTCCCGGCTTGATTTCACCGGGGATGTCGGCGAGCTTCCCTTGCCGCAGCATCGCTTCAGCGAGGGTCAGGACGTACTCGGCCTCCGGTGCATTGAGATCGCGCGCGGCCCGGGCCGCGCGCTCCGCATAAGCAAAGTTGCCGAGGTTCAGATAGACCTGCGCCAGCAGCGCGCGGATCTGAGCGTCCTTCGGAGCCTCGCGCTCGGCGTTGCGCAGCTCGATCTCGGCGGCGCTGAAATTTCCCTTCGCGATATAAGCCTGCGCCTTTTCGAGAAAAGCTTGCCCGTCCTTGGCCCAGGCCGTCGGCGTCCAAAATTGTGGTCCCCAAGATCCGGAGGTCCAATCGCCACGCTGTACGGTCCCGCCAGACGCCATCACCGCCGCAGCGACCAGGGCGCCGCGCGCCAGCCGCCGCCCTCTGCCAATGTAGCGCATCGATCTCTGTCCTTCTTCCGAATGCCGTCGCCCGGGAGTATTCACACCCTGCGCATCGCCTTCGCACGCGAACCGCTTTCGTGCCACAGCCCAAATCTGGACCGGGCAGGCTCAGGGCCTTCTTCTTCTCGTCTATTGCGCTTAATATTTTCTTTTAGCAGGTTAGGGCGCTCGGCTCAATGGCGACCCGCGCACACCGGCAGGCCATGCGGTTCTTGCCGCCCTGGCCTCCCCGGTAACCGCCGGGTGCCGCGACCGGCGCTGGTCGTTACCAGGGCGGCGGCGGGCGTTCGCGTCAGGGATTTCCTACCTTGACTCGGTCCAGCTTTCCGAGAACGCGAGCGCGCAGGTGCTGAACGGACGGCCTTCCCGTGTCATCGGCCAGGGCCTGCCGGCAGCCTCGACGCCGTTGCGGGCAAGTCTGGCTCCGAGCGCCGGGATCAGCAGCGTGCAAACGCCATATTTGCGGCCGCCCTCGCCGGGGTTCGTGTGAATCAGCAGCGGCTCGCCGATGTCATACCAGGTCAGGCTGATCGCCTCGTCGTGCGTGACCAGATTTTCGGTCCAGAAATAGCGCGGGTCGCCGGTCTTCGAGAACTCGGCGTCGACCACCGGGATCGAGGTGTCGGCTGTCTCGGCGTTCAACATCCCCTGCACGGTGCCTTGCAGCCAACGGGCCATCGCGATGTTATCGGAATAGATCCGCCAGCGGCTCTCGGTCAGTTCGCTCTTGAGGTACAGGACATGGCCGGGTCCGGCCGGGCAGGTGATGATGCGCCAGTAGCTGGCGTTTGTCGTCTGCGCTCCGCCGTCGGTCGCGCTGAGGCGGATGAACGGGTTTTCGCCAGTCAGGATGACATGGTTCGGGTCAGCGGCCATCGCGGACTCCCTCGCTGGATGCGGCTGGTCGCGATGCTACGCGATGGCGCGGGCACATGCCACAAGCGAACGGCGATTGCACCTTGCGGGGGGCGGCCAACACGGTAATGCTGCGCCGCAGTCTTTGCCGCAATGCACGGGAGACCCCGCCGATGCCAATTGAATTGTGGACCTGGAACACGCCGAACGGGCGCAAGATCAGCGTAGCCCTCGAGGAAATGGGACTGCCCTACACGGTAAAGCCGATCAACATTTCGAAGGGCGAGCAGTTCAAGCCCGAGTTCCTGCGCATCAGCCCGAACAACCGCATTCCGGCGATCATCGATTCCGAAGGCCCCGGCAACGAGCCGATCAGCGTCTTCGAATCCGGCGCGATCCTCATTTATCTCGGCGAGAAGACCGGGAAGTTCTGGCCCCGGGGCGATCTGCGGCGGCAGGTGCCGGTGCTCGAATGGCTAATGTGGCAGATGGGCGGGTTCGGCCCGATGCCGGGGCAAGTCCACCATTTCTTGCAGGTCGCGAAGGAGGAGGACCGCCGCTACGGCCTGGAGCGCTACATGAAGGAAACGCGCCGGCTCTACGGCGTCTTCGACAAGCGCCTGTCGGAAGCGCAGTACGCCGGCGGCAGCGAGATTTCGATAGCCGATTTCGCGATCCTCGGCTGGGCCTGGCGGCACGAGCGGCATCAGGTCGATCTCGCCGACTACCCGAACGTCAAGCGCTGGTACGAGGCGATGATGGCCCGCCCCGGTACCAAGCGCGGCTTCGAGGTCGCACTGAGCTGAGCGCGCCCGCGAGGGACCGACGCGACAATCGAGCCCTGAAGCTCCGGCCGCCGCCCGACCTAAGTTAGTTGCGCTTGGCGAGTTGGTTAGCGCTGTCGATCAGCTGTTGGACGAGCGCGGCAACGTCGGGGTCAGCCAGATTGACCGGTCGAGCCGGATCCGACACGAGGTAATCATGGTGACGCTGCGGTGGCGGTCCACAACCGGTCGACCTTCACGAGGTCATTGTGATACATGACCTGTCCCCTGACCTGATAACCTGAATAACCTGACGGCGTGGCGATCGGCACGACAGTGGTGGCCACGCCTTTCGCAGGTCGCCATTCACATCGTACAAATGGTTCAACGTCATCTGCCGGCCCGCAGCACGCGCGTGTGCGTCTCGGCATATTCGCGCAGCGCGTCGCGGCCACGAACGACATGGCCGTCAGCCTCGAACGCGCCGTTGGGGAGGAAACAGTCGGCCCATCGGGCCGAGTCCTGAGCATCGATCGTCTGGCAATAGCTCGAGCAAAGCTCCTGGATTGCCAGATTTTCGATCCGACCCGCTTCCATCAGTGCCTCCCCCGGGTTCGGAATACTCCCTGAATACCAATACCGCGCCGAGTCCACGCCTCGCCTATCCCGGAAGCGGCACCATGCCCATCCAGAACATCGTCTTATCGCCGACATCGATGTCGTACTTGCGCACGAATTCCAGCTTGCCGTCGTCGCCGATCCGGAGAACCGAGAGGCCGGCGGCGACAGTCTTGATCTGGTCGCCATCCCTTACCTTGACCGGCAGATTGTGCTCCGCGACGAGCATGCGGCCGCTCGGGTCGATATGAAACGTGCGCGGGTGAATGCCGCGGGTTTCGATGTGCTGGATCGGTTTCGGCTCGCCGGTCGATTGATCGATCGCGAAGACCACGATGCCGTTCTCGCCGCCCTTGAAGACCTTCTGACCCTTGTAGTCCTCGGTCTGCTCGGCCCGATTGGCGCCGTAGACAAAATGGCCGTTGGGGTGGACATGCACGGTGCCGGCCGCCTGCCGCGCCCGAATGTTGTTCGGCTCGGCGAGCGTACCCGCGACAAAGGCGGGCTTAGGCGCGAGCCGGCCGTTTTCGAGCGGGAACATCATCATCTCGTTCTGGGTCTCGATCGAGACATAGACCCAGGGTTTTGTCGGATGGAAATCGAGATGCCTCGGTCCGAATTCCTTCCCGCCATTCGGCGCGACCGACACTTCGTTGCTGAGCACGCCGTCCTTGTAATCGAAGACCTTTAGCGCACCCGGGTCTTCCGGCTTGGCCGGGGTGCCCTCGTTACCGCGGGTCACCAGAATCGCGAGCTTGTTGTCCGGCGTCACGCGCACCTGGTGGGCGAAGATCCCGGCGTCGATCGCACCCGGCTGCTTGACCTCCTCGCCGGGCGTGAAGTCTTGGTTGATGCGGTACACCCGCACCGAACTAGGGTTGTTGAACGCGACCAGAATATATTCTGACGGGATGTCGGTGCTTGTGTGGATCGGGCGCACCGGCAAGGGGATCGGTTCGCCGTGCTTCTTCAGAGCGCCGGTCGCCGGATCGATAGCAAACGCGGTCACATGATGCTCGGTGCCGGCGGGACCGTATCCCGGCGCACTGCTGCTGCTCGCGACGTAGAGATAGCGGCGCGAGGCGTGCGGCCAGGCATATTGCACGCTCGCCGGCAGCGTCACCGTCTCGCGCTTTGTCAGCGTCATGCCGTCCACATCCACCTCGTAATGCGTGAGGTCGGGTCCGACATTCGCGTAAAGCGCGACCTTGCCCGAGGCAGCGCGCTGCGCCGACGCCAGTTTGGGTAGCACCAGGCTGGCGGCCGCCATAGAGATAAAGGCCCTGCGGCTGACCATCGTCTTCCTCCCCGGGTTGCCGGCGAGCGGCCTGGCAGACAGATTTTGCGCCGCCGCCGGATGTCGCCGCAACTATAGCGGTTGCCGCGCGCCGTGGATATCGCGCGGCGCCGGGACGCCGGTCACATACGCACGAACCACACGGAAGCGCAAACCCTCGCCGCCGGAGGAGAAAGTCGCCGCGCGGCAGGCCTTCGGCCGGATCTAGTGCCGCCTTCCCTCAGTGCGCGATTATAATATAGCGATGGAACTCAGCAGGGCTGACGGCGTGTCTATTCCTTGTATCGTCACATCATGGTTCGGACCGAGATGCAACACGGTAGCGCCTGCGACTACGCTGGCAGCAGCGGCCAATTGAGTGGCACTGGTAATGCTAGTGCCATCTACGCCTGACGCTATCTTCAGAACATCGGTCCCCACCTTGAAATTGACGATCGTGTCATGTCCGGGGTGTATGTCGGCAAAGGTGAATGTGTCTGTCCCCGGCCCCCCTTTCATATAATCATTGCCGTCGTTGTCAATAAAGGTCGTCGCGCCGTTTCCAGCAAACAAAAAGTCGTTTCCGGTCCCGGCGATAAGCGTGGTCGGCCCGTCGCCACCGAACAGCAGATCAATACTGCCGGTGCCGCCGGTCAACGTCGCCGTCCCGGTACCGACCACCGACAGCAGCGCGTCGCGGTTCGTGGCACTAAGCGTCACTGAAGGGTTGTTTGAAACGTCGACTTGAACTTGATTCGCTTGTAGATATTCTCCGTCGGGCAAGCGCGGCGCTACGTTCCACCACGGACTGTCCCGGTACATTGCCGCCATCCCGGCGGTATCGCCGCCCCAGGCCAGGGCGATTTGGCTCACGACGTAGCCGTAAGCCTCTATTGCACGCGGCGATTGCGTGTAAGTGATCAGGTCGGCCAATGCGGCCTTCCCGACCATCACCCAGCCCTCTCCGTCGGTCATATGATACTTGGCTATGCTATCGCTGATCTTTTCGGGGTTGGGCGTGGCGAGGCCGTATGGAGATCCGGTAATCTGGTGATTAACGACGTTCCCGTCCGAAAACTCGGACCAGGTCGTAAAAGGCGCATTCGTTTGCACGTCCTTAAGATAAAGCCAGTAGGACGAGCCGTTCGCCGGGGCAAATCCGTTTTCTCCGTTTGTGTAGAGACCGGCGACGAAGTTGGTCATGTAGTTGAGCATTCGAACTGCGTCATCGGAAACTTGCGGCAGGTTCATCCCCGCGATCTCCGCCAGCGCGGTTACGATATAACCCTCCTGCCACGTGGAGACGATCGGCCCACCGGACGCGGTCTCGCTGCCCAAAACAAAACCCTGCAGATCGCCGTATTCGGCCATACTGTGATCGGTGATGTAGTACCGTACCATCCCGCTCAACGCCTTGGTCAGCTGGGATGTGAAATAGGTTTTCAGTGGATCACCGTCGGGCGTCAGGTAAGCCGCCTCCGCGACCTCACGCAGGCCCCAAGCGATTGCCCGCTCCTCGTGGCGCGGGCTTGTCACTCCCATGAAGACCGCGTTACCGGGCTTCATCGGGTCGATCGATGTGAAGCCATTGTAGTTGGAGTACGGGCTGAACGAGGTGATCGCGTAGTCGGCGGCGGCCTGCAGCAGCTGCAGCTGATATTGGCTGCCGGTAATCAAGTAGGGGACATAGTTCAGGTCAGGCATGTGGGCCGTGTCAGGCTTCCAGGGGTCGCCGTTTGCCCCGTAGGTCGGCCACCCGTTGACCGGTTGTGGTGACCAGTATGGATTCCCGGTGCTATTGGCCGTACTTTGCCAGAAATACGGGTAGTCTGTGCTGCGGATCAGCGTGCCCGTGTTCTCGTCAAGAAGGTGCCACGGAATGCTGCCCGACGCATTCGCATTCGCGATCATGACTGCAGTCGCGGTGCTGCTCTGGCTCAGCACCCACTGCGCCACCCAGTTGGGCTGCGGTCCGATGTCGGGCCGACCGCCGGCGTTGCCCATTACCGGCTGTACTTCCGCGGTACCCAACGGGCCCGTGCTGCCGTACCCGGTGGAGCTGGAGGGGTTGAGCTTACTGTAATTCGTCTGGATCGCCGCACTGCTGACGCCATAGCTTTGATCGTAGGTCGGCAGTGCGGCAGCGGCGGTCAAATAAGAAACATCGTACTGCACATTCGGGTTGATCGTGCCGGCACTGTCCACCCGGTGATCCCACAGCGAATAGAGATACTGTGAGACGTTGTTCGCGCTGTAGACCTGTGTACCGCCCTGGCGGATCGCCACGTCGTAGGTCAGGTCGGATTTCCCCGGGGAGAACATCCAGCTGTTGTCGAAGATGACATCGGTGCTGGTGGTGCCGTCGGCATAGGCCCGAATATCGAATTCGACCTTGAGCTTGCCGCCGTTGACCGTCGTCACCACGCTGTATTCGTTGACCTCCGGCCCGGTCAGCCAGCGCTGGACGTTGCCGGCGGTTATCGCGGCCTGCAAAGCCGCCGCCGCCGAGGCGTTGTCCGTGGTGGTCGTGCCGTCGGCATTGCGGAACGTGAACGCCACATCGAGATTGTAGCCGCTCGCCAACAGGGAGGCGGCGCTCGGCGCCGCCGGCGACGGCATCGCCGCGCTGCCCTTCGCGAGCATCAGCGCGAGGCTGCCGCCCAGGGCGATTCCGGGCGCGCTCAAGGTCAGAACCGCATGGCGCACCGAGCCGTCGCTGTTGGTCGCCTTGACATCCATCTGCACCGCGTAATCGACCCCGGCGATGCGCGCGACGAGGCTCTCGCCGGGCATTATCGCGCCCGGTTTGAAGACCTGGCCGAACGTCACATAGCCGCTTTGCTCGGCGGTGGCGCCGGTGTTTTGCAAAAGCAAGCCGACAATGTCACCGCTCTGCGACGGCTGCGGCGGTCTCGTATCGAGCGTGAAGCTCAGCGTCGCGATCCCCGTGTTGCCGGCGAGATCGGTCTGGGTCGCGCTAAGTGTGTGTACGCCGTCTACCAAGCCGATCGGCGTGAAGCTCCAGGCCCCGGTGCCATCGGCGGTAGTGGTGCCGAGGGTGGCGCCGCCCTCCTTGACGGTAACCAGGGTGTTGGCCTGACCGAGGCCGTTAACTGCCGGGTTCGACGTGATCTTGTCGGTAGGCGAGCTACCGGTATCTGACAACAGCATCATGCTCACCACCGGCGCCGTTTTGTCGAGCGTAAAGCTCAGCGTCGCCGTTCCGGTGTTGCCGGCGAGATCGGTCTGCGTCGCGCTGAACGTGTGCGGGCCGTCCGATAGACCGGTCGGCGTGAAGCTCCAGTTTCCGGTACTGTTCGCCGTTACGGTCCCGAGCGTGGTGCCGCCCTCCTTGATGGTGACGAGCGTATTGGCGTCAGCGGTGCCCTTGATCGTCGGGTTCGAGGTGATCTTGTCGGTTGCCGAGGCGCCGGTGTCGGAAACCAGCGCCATGCTCATTAGGGGCGCCGCCTTGTCGAGCGTGAAACTCTGCGTCGCCGTCGTGGTGTTACCGGCAAGATCGGTTTGAGTTGCGGTGAGCGTGTGCGCACCGTTGGTCAGCCCGGCCGGCGTGAAGCTCCAGGCTCCCGAACCGTCCGCCGTCGTCGTGCCGAGCGTGACGCCGCCCTCTTTGATGGTGACGAGCGTGTTGGCCTGACCGGTGCCCTTGATCCCCGGGTTTGACGTGATCTTATCGGTCGCCGAGATGCCGGTGTCCGACACCAGGTCGATCGACAGTACGCTCACCAACGGCAGGCTCGACTGCGAACTGTCGAGGGTAAAAGTCTTCGTTGTGGATCCGGTATTGCCGGCCAAGTCGGTCTGGGTGATGCCGTATGTGTGCGTACCCTCGGGCAGACCGATCGGCGTAAAGCTCCAGGCTCCCGTCGCGTCGGCCATCGTCGTGCCGAGTAGTTTAATGCCCTCCTTGATGGTGACCAGGGCATTGGCATCGCCTTTGCCCGTGATCCCGGGGTTCGCGGTGATCTTGTCGGTGGCAGAAATCCCGGTATCCGCAATCAGGTTTACGAACAATACAGGTGCCGCCCTGTCGAGTGTGAAGCCCAGCGTCGCCGTTCCGGTGCTGCCGGCGAGATCGGTCTGGCTGGCGCTCAGCGTGTGGACGCCATCGACCAGACCGGCCGGCGTGAAGCTCCAGGCCCCCGTGCCGTCCGCCATCGCCGTGCCGAGCGTGACGCCGCCTTCCTTGATGGTGACCGGGGTGTTGGCCTCACCAACGCCCTTGACCGCCGGGTTCGAGGTGATCCCGTCGCTTGCCGAGCTGCCGGTATCGGAGACCAGGGCCATGCTCACCGCCGGCGCCGTCGCGTCGAGTGTGAAGCTCAGCGTGGCGGCTTCCGGTATTGCCGGCGAGATCGGTCTGGCTGGCGCTCAGCGTGTGCGCGCCATCGGCCAGACCGGCCGGCGTGAAGCTCCAGGCTCCCGTGCCGTCCGCCATCGCCGTGCCGAGCGTGACGCCGCCTTCCGTGATTGTGACCAGCGTATTGGCCTGACCGACGCCCTTGACCGCCGGGTTCGACGTGATCCCGTCGCTTGCCGAGCTGCCGGTATCGGAGACCAGGGCCATGCTCATCGCCGGCGCCGTCGCGTCGAGTGTGAAGCTCAGCGTTGCGGCTCCGGTATTGCCGGCGAGATCGGTCTGGCTGGCGCTCAGCGTGTGCGCGCCGTCGGCCAGACCGGCCGGCGTGAAGCTCCAGGCCCCCGTGCCGTCCGCCATCGCCGTGCCGAGCGTGACGCCGCCTTCCGTGATTGTGACCAGCGTATTGGCCTGACCGACGCCCTTGACCGCCGGGTTCGACGTGATCCCGTCGCTTGCCGAGCCGCCGGTATCGGAGACCAGGGCCATGCTCATCGCCGGCGCCGTCGCGTCGAGTGTGAAGCTCAGCGTTGCGGCTCCGGTATTGCCGGCGAGATCGGTCTGGCTGGCGCTCAGCGTGTGCGCGCCGTCGGCCAGACCGGCCGGCGTGAAGCTCCAGGCCCCCGTGCCGTCCGCCATCGCCGTGCCGAGCGTGACGCCGCCTTCCGTGATTGTGACCAGCGTATTGGCCTGACCGACGCCCTTGACCGCCGGGTTCGACGTGATCCCGTCGCTTGCCGAGCTGCCGGTATCGGAGACCAGGGCCATGCTCATCGCCGGCGCCGTCGCGTCGAGTGTGAAGCTCAGCGTCGCGGCTCCGGTATTGCCGGCGAGATCGGTCTGGCTGGCGCTCAGCGTGTGCGCGCCGTCGGCCAGACCGGCCGGCGTGAAGCTCCAGGCCCCCGTGCCGTCCGCCATCGCCGTGCCGAGCGTGACGCCGCCCTCCTTGATCGTGACCAGGGTGTTGGCCTCACCGATGCCCTTGACGGTCGGGTCCGACGTGATCCCATCGCTGGCCGAGCTGCCGGTATCCGAAACCAGCGCGACGCTCAGCGTCGCTGTCCCGGTACCGCCGGGATCGGTCGATGTGGTGACCAGGTTGGGATCGGCAATGGCCGACCATTTCGCACCTGTCCACTGAAACCATTGCCCCTGCAAGTTGCGCGAATACAGCTTCCCGCCGTTGGCGACATCAAGCTCGGCACCGGCGGCGGACCCGAACGACTGTCCATTCAACAGGATGTAGTTGCCGGTGGTGGCTTTCCCCGTGCTGAATGTCCAAACCCCATCAGCGGTTACCAAACCGCCGCAGCTGCCCGCCCGCACAGCGGTGCCGTCCGGCGACAGCGCGGACGCCAGCTTCGGGTCAACCCACGCAAGCCATTTCGTACCCGACCACTCATACCATTGTCCGGTTGCGTCACGCGAATAGAGCTTCCCGCCGTTGGCGACATCAAGCTCGACGCCGACGGCGTTTCCGGCCGTTTGTCCATTCAACAGAATGTAGTTGCCGGTGGTGGCTTTCCCCGTGCTGAATGTCCAAACCCCATCAGCGGTTACCAGACCGCCGCAGCTGCCCGCCCGCACAGCGGTGCCGTCCGGCGACAGCGCGGACGCCAGCTTCGGGTCAACCCACGCAAGCCATTTCGTACCCGACCACTCGTACCATTGTCCGGTTGCGTCACGCGAATAGAGCTTCCCGCCGTTGGCGACATCGAGCTCGACGCCGACGGCGTTTCCGGCCGTTTGTCCATTCAACAGAATGTAGTTGCCGGTGGTGGCTTTCCCGGTGCTGAATGTCCAAACCCCATCAGCGGTCACCAAACCGCCGCAGCTGCCCGCCCGCACAGCGGTGCCGTCCGGCGAGGGGGTGGACTCCAGCGTCGGGTCCACCCAGGCCAGCCAATTCGCACCCGACCACTCGTACCACTGCCCGGTCATATCGCGCGAATAGAGCTTCCCGCCATTGGCGACCCTAAGCTCGACGCCGGCAAACGACCCGAGCGTCTTACCATTCAACAGGATGTAATTGCCGGTGGTCGCTTTTCCGGTGCTGAAACTCCACACACCAGCGGCAGTTGTCAGACCGACGCCACTGCCCGCCTGTATCACGGTGCCATCCGGCGAAAATATTGATATCTCGGTCATGTCATTCATTCGATCTGTTTTGAGCTAATGTCGATGAACCCGGTGCCGAGAGCCTTTCCGTCTGAGCCAGCACGGTAAGCCGACTACTAGAAAGGATCTCTCGATAGAGGTTCTTCATGCACGACGATAATCCAGCCTTTTTAAGAACCAGTTAAATGATTGTTTCTCCGAAGTTAATACATACAATTTCAATATTTCTCGAAACACTGCCGGCACGGAATTGGAAAGCAACGATCAGGGCAGAATCGCGATTTTCACAAACATATCGTATGTGCGACAACTTGCCGCGACATGCCGCGATCGCTGCGATGGACATCAGGTCGGTCGAGGTCTCGAAGCAGTCGCCAGGGTCGATATTATGAACCATAAAAAATTCATCTGAATTTGCGGAAACTGCTAGCCATCAAATAGTCTTAGGTCGGCGACCTGGGATAGCAGCCTCTATAATCAACAAGTCAGCGGCGAAGCTTCGGGTTCAAATCAATGCTTGTTGCTTCGGCCAGCATCGGGGTGCCGATATAGCGTCGGCACGAAGGCGACTTACGGACGACAGGGTGGCATTCACTTACATTCGTCGTTGCGACGCGGTTGCCGGGCACTCTGACAGCTCGCGAAGCGGGAGGAGCGCGGACAGCTCTGTCTGGTCGAAGTAGGAATCACACAGCGGCGCGACGGATACTTCACGCGAACGGAGGGTCCCATGCGCAGGCGTGGCGCTTCTTTTCCGCTGAAACCGATTCTCGCGGCGGATGTCGTCAAAAGCGGTGACGGCTGTGCCTGAGTGCTGTTTGATTGCAATCAATGCGCCGGCGCGGCGCCGCCATCGGCATGCGCAATCAGGTGCGGAGCCAAATGTCGATCCGAAATTTGCAAAAACTGTTCCGGCCGCGCAGCGTTGCGCTGATCGGCGCCAGCGAGCGGCCGGGCTCGGTGGGCGCGGTTGTCGCGCGCAACCTAGCTTCGTGCCGGGTTCAAGGGAGACTTGCTGCTGGTCAACCCGCATTTGACCAGCCTCGATGGCGTCCCGGTGCATCGCGACATCGCCAGCCTGCAGCACCCGCCCGACCTCGCGGTCATCGCCACCCCGCCCTACACGGTGCCGGGCCTTGTCGCCGAACTCGGCGCGCGCGGCACACGGGCCGCCATCGTGATCACAGCCGGGTTCGGCGAACTCGGCGAACAAGGTGGGGCGCTGCAGCGCGCCACGCTCGACGCCGCACGCCCATACCTGCTGCGCCTGATCGGGCCGAACTGCGTCGGGCTGATCGTCCCCGGCATCGGCCTCGACGCGAGCTTCGCGCATCTCGCGCCGCCTCCCGGCGACATCGCCTTTGTCAGCCAGTCCGGTGCGATGATCACGGCGATGCTCGATTGGGCGGCGCCGCGCGGCATCGGGTTTTCCCATGTCGTCTCGCTCGGCGACATGGCCGATGTCGATTTCGGCGACATGCTCGATTGGCTCGCGACCGAGCAGCGTACAAGCGCGATCCTGCTGTACGCCGAGGGCGTCACGCACGGCCGCAAATTCATGTCGGCGGCGCGCGCCGCGGCGCGGCTGAAACCGGTGCTGGTGCTGAAGGCCGGGTGTTCGCAGCAAGGTGCGCGCGCGGCGGCATCCCATACCGGCATGCTGGCGGGTAGCGACCGGGTCTATGACGCCGCCTTTCGCCGCGCCGGCATGCTGCGGGTCGCGACGATGGCCGAGCTGTTCGACGCGGTCGAGACGCTCGCGTTGACCGGCGAGCAGAACGGCGACCGGGTCGCGATCCTGACCAATGGCGGCGGCGCCGGCGTTCTCGCGACCGACGCGCTGGCCGCGCAAGGCGGACGGCTCGCGGAGCTGTCGCCCGCGACGATTGCGCGGCTCGACCGGGTGCTGCCGCCGACCTGGAGCCGCGGCAATCCCGGTGGATATTATCGGCGACGCGCCGGGAGCGCGCTATGCGGCCGCACTCGAGGCGTTGTTCGCCGATGAGGGGGTCGATGCGGTCCTGGCGCTGAACTGTCCGACGGCGCTGGCGGCTCCGGAGGAGGCGGCGCGAGCGGTGATCGAGGCGATGGCGTCGCTGCCCGCCGCGACGCGGCGCGGCCGCAATCTGTTTACCGCCTGGCTTGGGGCACATTCGGCGGCACCGGCGCGCGCACTGTTCAACGCGGCAAGAGTGCCAACCTACGATACGTCCGGAGGACGCCGTCGCCGCGCTCTTGCACCGCGTGCGCTATCAGCACAATCAGGCGCTGTTGATGGAAACGCCGCCAGGCCGGCCCGAGGTCGATACCGCCGACCCCGACGCGGCCCGCACCGCGATCGCCGCCGCGGTCGCGGAGGGCCGCTCATGGCTCGACCTGTCCAAGGTCGCAGCGGTGCTCGACGCCTATCGCATCCCACGTCCGGCTTCGCGCATTGCCGCCGACCCCGATGAGGCCGCCGCCGTCGCGGCAGCGGTCGGGTTCCCGGTTGCGCTGAAAATCCGCTCGCCGGACATCATCCATAAATCGGATGTCGGCGGGATCGCGCTCGGGCTCGCCGACCCTGCCGCCGTGCGAAACGCCGCTGTCGCGATGCTTGCCCGCGTCGGCAACGCGCAGCCGCAAGCCCGGCTCGACGGGTTTCTCGTGCAGCAGATGGCGCAGACCGATAACTGGCATCGAGCTGCTCGCCGGCATCGCCGACGACCCGGTGTTCGGGCCGGTGATCCTGTTCGGGCAAGGCGGCAGCGCGGTCGAGATCATCGACGACAGCGCCGTCGGGCTGCCGCCGCTCAATCTGCTGCTGGCGCGCGCCCAGATGACCCGCACCCGCGTGTGGCGGCTGTTGCAGGGCTATCGCGGCAAGCCGCCCGCGGCTGTCGATGCGATCGGCGACATACTGATCCGACTGGGCCGGCTCGCCGCCGAGCACCCGGAAATTCGCGAACTCGACATCAACCCGCTGCTCGCTGACGCGGCCGGCGTGATCGCGGTCGATGCGAGGATCCGGGTGGCGCCGACGGCACCCGGTGCCTCGCGCCTGGCGATCGCGCCATACCCAAGGGAGCTGGCCGGCCGGACGCAGCTGCGCGACGGCGCCGAGATCGAGTTGCGCCCGATCCGGCCCGAGGACGAGCCGCTGTTGCACGATCTCGTCGCGCATATGACCGCGGAGGATCTCCGGCGACGCTTTCTGGCGCCGATCCGCGGCTTGTCGCATCAGCTTGCGGCGCGGCTGACGCAGATCGACTACGATCGCGAGATGGCGCTTGTCGCAACTGAAGGCGGTACTGTGCTTGGCATCGCGCGCTACTCTGCCGACCCCGACCGCCTACAGGCCGAATACGCGGTCGCAGTGCGCAGCGACTGGAAGGGGCGCGGCGTCGGCTATGCGCTGATGCGGCGGCTGATCGAGATCGCCCGGCAATACGCGATCGGCGAACTGGTCGGCGATGTGCTGCGCGAAAACGAGCCGATGCTGGCGATGTGCCGCGAACTCGGCTTCGAGATCCACGCCGACCCGCACGACGCCGCGTTGATGCGAGTCCGCAAACCGCTCGGCTAATGCAGGCTCGCCGATCGGAGCAAACGGAAGAAGGCGGGAGGCGTGCACGCACCGGACTATCCGTCGGCCTCGCCTATTGCTACCAATCGGCCGGGAGTCTGCCGAATCCCCTCCCCTGCCCCGCTCTCACCCGGCCGGCGGGAAAAGCGATGGCGAGGGGTACCCACCTGCAACGAGACCGCTGCCGATGAGCGAGATCACCCCGATCACGATGCCGAAATGGGGTCTGACGATGACCGAGGGCAAGGTCCTCGGCTGGCTGAAGAAGGAGGGCGACAGCTACCGCGCCGGCGAGGAATTGCTCGAGATCGAGACGACCAAGATCACCAACGTCTTCGAGGCCAGTGAGCCGGGGACGTTGCGCCGCATCGTCGCCGCTTCCGGCGCGACATTGCCGATCGGCGCGCTGCTCGCGGTCGCGGCGCCGTCCGGCGTGCCCGACAGCGACATCGACGCCTTTGTCGCCGGGTTCGTCGCACCCGAGCCGGCCTCGGATGAGGCCGCGACCGAGGCCGGCGACATCGCGCCGCGCGAGATCGAGGCGGGCGGAAGACGGTTGCGGCTGCTCGATATCGGCAGCGGTACGGAGACGCCGATCGTGCTCGTGCACGGGTTCGGTGGCGATCTCAATGATTGGATGTTCAACCATTCGGCGCTGGCCGGGAAACATCGCGCGATCGCGCTGGATCTGCCAGGGCATGGCGGCTCGGTCAAAGAGGTCGGAGCCGGCGATGCTGAGACCTTCGCCGCCGCCGTTTCGGATGCGCTAGCCGTCCTCGCGATCGACCGCTTCCACATTGTCGGGCACTCGATGGGCGGCGCGATCGCGCTGGTGCTGGCCGGGCGAATGCCGCAACGCATCGCCTCAATAACGCTGATCGCCTCGGCCGGGCTGGGCCCCGAGATAAACGGTACTTTTATCGACGGCTACGTGAAAATTCAGCGGCGGCGCGAGGCGCAGCAGGTGCTTGCCGCTGTCGTGCACGATCCGTCGCTGGTCAGCCGCGCGATGATCGAGGAGACGCTGCGATACAGACGGCTCGACGGGGTTCAGGCGGCGCTCGACACGATCGCGCGCGCCTGGTTCGCCGGCGATCGCCAGTCGCTCGATCTGCGGCCGGCCCTCGGCGCTTTATCGGCGCCGACGCAGATCATCTGGGGCCGAGACGATCGCATCATACCGGTCGCGCACGCCGAGGCGCTCGCGGGCAAAATGCCCACGCATATCCTCGACGCGGTCGGGCACATTCCACAGATGGAGAAAGCAGGCGAGGTCAACCGGCTGATCGCCGCCTTTGTCGAGGCCAACCCCTAATGCCGGCAGCAGCGAAACCGACCGTCCTGCGCCTCGCCGCCGATCTCGCAGCGGCGCGAACATCGAGCCGCGAGTTGGTCGAGGCGGCGCTGGCGCGCATCGCCGACCCGGCAGGCGAAGGGGTGCGAAGCTTTGTGAAGGTCTATGCCGACAGCGCCCGCACAGCGGCCGATGCGCAGGACCGCCTGCGCCGGGCCGGCTACGTCGCCTCGCTGCTCGCCGGGCCTGCCGGTATCGATCAAGGATCTGTTCGATGTCGCCGGCGAGGTCAGCCTTGCCGGCTCGAAGGCACTCGACGACATGCCACCCGCCAGCAGCGACGCACCGGTCGTCGCGCGGCTACGCGCTGCCGGTGCCGTGCTGATCGGCCGCACCAACATGACCGAATTCGCGTTTTCCGGCGTCGGCATCAATCCGCATTACGGCACGCCCGGCAACCCCCACGACCGCCGCCTGATCCCCGGCGGATCGTCCTCCGGCGCCGCGGTGTCGGTGGGAGACGGGCAGGCTGTCGTCGCAATCGGCAGCGATACCGGCGGCTCGGTGCGCATCCCGGCAGCTCTGTGCGGCCTCGCCGGGTTCAAGCCGACGCAGCGCCGCATCCCGCGCGATGGCGTCGTGCCGCTCTCGACGACGCTCGAACTCGATCGGCCCGCTCGCCAACAGCATTGCCTGCTGTGCGATAGCCGACGCGGTCATGGCGGGCGAGCCAGTCAACGCCCCCGCGCCGATGCCGGTGGATGGATTACGCCTGCTCGTGCCGCGCTCGCATGTGTTCGAGGGGCTCGCGCCGGAAGTGGCGGCGGCGTTCGAGGCAGCCTGCTCTTCCCTGTCGCGCGCCGGCGCCCGCCTTATCGACCGGCCGCTTCCCGAACTCGACGAAATCCCGAAAATCAACGCAGCCGGCGGCTTCGCGCCGATCGAAGCCTATGCCTGGCACCGGGACCTGATCGCCCGGCGCGGTGGCGATTACGATCAGCGGGTGCGCGGCCGTATCGAGCGCGCCCAGGGAATGACCGCGGTCGAATACATCGCGCTGCGCGATGCCCGCGCCGGGCTGATCGCACGAATGGCACCGCTGACCGCCAGCTTCGACGCGCTGCTGATGCCGACCGTCGCGATCACCGCACCGCCGATTGCTTCCTTCGCCGACGATGCCGATTACCGCCGGTTGAACGCCTTGATCCTGCGCAACTGCTCGACGATCAACTTTCTCGACTGCTGCGCCGCCACGCTGCCGATCCAGCAACCCGGCGACGCGCCGGTCGGGCTGATGATCGTCGGCGAGCATCGCGGCGACCACCGCCTGCTTGCCATTGCGCGCGGCATCGAGGAAGTGCTGGCCTGACAGCACCTTTTCTATACGGACCCCACCTGGTCATCCCCCGGGCTTTATCCCCGGGGGTCTCTAACAGGACAGGAGACGGCCGTCATGGCCGGAGTCAAGCCCGGCCATGACAGTATGGCACTCTCAGCGCGCGGCGGCGACTTGCCGGACCAGCCCGGCATAGGGACTGGCGCCCGTGCCCTGCGTCAGGATCAGATCGGGGTTCTTCGGCGGCACCGCGGGAACCGGGGCGGCCGGCTGAATGCCCGACCGGTCCGGCGCCGCCCCCGCCGATCCGCAGTTGCCCGAGCTGTGCCGCTCGACCCGCGGCGGCGTCCCGTCGCCGCGCGCGGTGATCCGGACGCTCTGCGTGCACACGCCGTTGCCGGAAATAGTCGAGGCATAGGAATAGCTCTCGCCGCCCGGCGGGATTGCGCCGAATCCGGCCTCGGCAAGCCCGCCGGCAGCGGCGCGATCGGCCATCGCCCCGGCGTAGCCGAACACCGCCGCCGCCCGCCGATCCATTTCGGCCGCGATCCGGTCGAGCATCGCGAACGGCGAATCATATCCGAACACCGACGGCACTGGCATCCCGCCGTCGAACCTGGCCGGCGCGGGCACGAACACGACCCGCGGCGGCACGTCGCCGACATAGCGGATCTGCGCGATACCGCCCCCCGGAACCGGGACGGTCATCACATGCGAGGTTTGCGCGGCCGCGGCACCGGCGACGCCGGTGCCGATGGCCGCGACGCCGGCGAGAAGAGTTTTGCGCAAGCTTGCCATGGCTAATTTTCCCCGGATTGCGAAGACAGGCTGCAGCCCTAATGTAGCTTGCGATCGGGCCAAGTCCAGAGGCCATAAATGGCGCAAAAACGATGACCTTGTTAACCTCAGAGCGCCCCGTCGCACGCCTCTACATCCCGGAGCCGCTTGCCGCCGGCGCGGTGGTGCCGCTTACCGACGAAAATTTGCACCGGCTGCGCAATGTGCTGCGCCTCGCGGCCGGCGCCACGGTCGCAGCCTTCAACGAGCGCGACGGCGAGTTTCTGTGCCGTATCGACGAACTACGGCGCAGTCGACGGCGCGCTCAAGGCCATCGAGCAGCGCTGCGGGCCCGAACCGGGCCCGGATGTCTGGCTGGTCTTCGCGCCAATCAAACGCGCCCGCCTCGAATGGGTCGTCGAAAAGGCGACCGAGCTTGGGGCGGCCGCTTTGGTTCCGGTCGTAACCGCGCGCACGCAGTCGGAACGCGTCAATCGCGAGCGGCTGCGGGTGATCGCCATCGCCGCGTCCGAGCAGAGCGAGCGCATATCGCTGCCGGAGATCCGACCAGAGGTGCAGCTGGGCCGCCTGCTCGCCGACTGGCCCGCCGACCGACGCCTTGTCCTGTGCGATGAAAGCGGCGCCGGCCAGCCGGTCGCGGCGGCGCTCGCCGGGCTGAACGGCGCGGTGCCGGCCGCGGTGTTTGTCGGGCCGGAAGGGGGCTTCACCGAAACGGAGCTTGACGCTCTCAGCAAACTATCCATTGTTACGCGCGTCGGGCTCGGCCCGAGGGTCCTGCGCGCGGAGACCGCCGCTCTTGCCGCGCTGGCGGTCTATCAGGCGATCGCCGGAGATTGGCGGCTTGTGCGAGAACGCTGAGCGCCGGAAGTTCTTCACCATCGGGGATTTTGGGAGCCGCATGTCTGGCCCGTCGAGCCTGCAAGGACCGCCGATCACCGACAAGCGGCAGCTGGTCGAGTATCACGAGCGCGGCGGCAAGCCGGAGAGCGAGTGGCGCATCGGCACCGAGCACGAGAAATTCGTGTTCCGCCGCGCCGATCTGAAGCGGGCGCCCTATGAGGGATCGGGCGGCATCGGCGCGCTGTTGCAGCGCATGACCCGCTTCGGCTGGGAGCCGGTGCTCGAAAAGGGCAATGTCATCGCGCTGTCGAACGACAGCCGCTGTTCGATCACGCTAGAACCGGGCGGGCAGTTCGAATTGAGCGGGGCGCCGCTCGAAACCGTGCACCATACCTGCGAGGAAGTTCACGAGCACCTGCGACAGGTGCGCGAGGTTTGCGACGAATTGGGGCTCGGCATGATCGGGCTCGGTTTCGACCCGCTGTCGCGGCGCGACGAAGTACCGTGGATGCCGAAGGGCCGCTACCGCATCATGCGCGAGTACATGCCGAAAAAGGGCCGACTCGGCCTCGACATGATGCTGCGCACCTGCACCGTGCAGACCAATCTCGACTACCGCAGCGAAGCTGATATGGTGCGCAAGTTCCGCGCCAGCCTCGCCTTGCAGCCGGTCGCGGTTGCCCTGTTCGCCAACTCGCCGTTCGTCGAGGGCCGACCGTCGGGGTATCTCAGCTATCGCAGCCTGGTGTGGACCGACACCGACCCGGACCGCTGCGGCACACTGCCGTTCGTGTTCGAGGACGGGTTCGGGTTCGAACGCTATGTCGATTATCTGCTCGATATCCCGATGTATTTCGTCTATCGCGACGGCAACTATATCGACGCGAGCGGACAATCGTTCCGCGACTTCCTGGCCGGAAGGCTGCCGGCGCTGCCGGGCGAACTGCCGCTGATCGGCGATTGGGTCGATCATGCCACGACAGCGTTCCCCGAGGTCAGGCTGAAAAGCTATCTCGAAATGCGCGGCGCCGATGGCGGCCCGTGGCGGCGGCTCTGCGCCTTGCCGGCGCTGTGGGTCGGGCTGCTGTACGACGCCGCCGCGCTCGACGCGGCCTGCGATCTCGTCGCCGACTGGACCGAAGAGGAGCGCGAGGCGATGCGGCGCGACGTACCGCGGCTCGGGCTGGAGACGCCACACCGCAGCCGCAAGCTGCGCGACATCGCGCTCGAAATGCTCGAAATCGCACGCGAGGGTCTGCACCGGCGCGCCCGCCGCGACCCGTGCGGCGAGGACGAGACGCACTATCTCGACGCGCTGTTCACGATCGCCGGCGGCGGCCGCACCCCGGCCGAGGAGCTGATCGAGGATTTTCACACCCGCTGGGGCGGCCGGATCGAACCCATCTTCACCGAACACGCGTATTAAAAAGAGGTCGAAAAATCGTTCGAAGAGGTTTGGTATCCCGGCGGCAGTTCCCGCGCTACCATTGCAAGCCCAATAGCGATCCGCCGGTTATTGTGCGTCCAGCCAATTGTTTGACCCCGTTGACTTTACCGCCACATTCGAGAAGAAAACGTGCAGCGGCTTATCGTCGGCCGTTCCACGGTGATCCAGCGAGAACAACAGCGGTCCGGCTCTCTTGTAGTCAGCCCATGTCGCAATCACCACGCCCGGTTTCGCGGACCCCCCGCGGCGAAACGCCATTTCCTGAACTCGATCGTCCGGGCCGACATAAAGCTCCCAAGCGTCACCCGGCGAATAGCCCCCATCCGTCGAATATTTTGCGACGATCTTTTCCGCCGAACCATCCCCGAGCGGCAGCTTCTGCATGCCGGCGTCTTCCACCGCGACGCCATCCCAGACAAAATGGAAAGGAAGAAGCAGCCAATACTGATCGTTCACAAACCCCGGATCGATTTTGTCCTTTACTTCTTCGGCTTGGCTGCCGAGTTGAGAACGCAGGTACGTGATCTTCACCGGCTTGCCCGACTTGTCTTTCCCTTCATAGGTGACCTGGTCGGTCTTCGGCTCCCATATCCATGAGCGGGAATGATCGACTCCCGGGAACTGAGCGTTGAAGGTATAACGGATCGCTTCGATTTGCCCGAACAAGTCGATCCCATAGGTCTTGGCAAGCTTTTCAACGATGGGCGGAAGCTGCTGCGCCTCGGAAGTCGCCGGGACAAGCAACAGCAGGCCGACCGCCAGATGTCGGATCGCATCACGTCGGCTCAGGAAACTCATCAGCGATGCTCCTGCGCTATTTGAATGCCGAACCGCACGCGAGCAACGGGTGCAAATGGGCCAGAGCGAAGCGAAGTTTAATTCGGCTGGTCGGCCAGGAAATCACGGTGGCATCCCTCTCCGCCCGAGGACGGAGAGGGGCATAGGCTGCGCTTATTTCAGGTGCTTCTTCAGGAAGTCCAGAGCCGGTGCGTGCGTCGTGTCGGTGTTGCGCTTCTCGTTGTCGAAGTAGGTGATCTCGATGTCGCCGCCGGCGTTGCGGTAATTGCTGACAAAGCGCTCGGGTTCGTTGCCGGGGAAATTCAAATCCTCGTCGTGATAGTCGTGCGTCAGATCGGGGCGGCCCTGGATCCAGATCGCCGGCGGCATCACGACCTTCTCGCCCTTTTCGAGGATCAGCATCGGGTTGCCTTCGGCCATCGTGGCTTCGTCATGCCAATAGGTCTCGTGCTTCTTGTCCATGCCGACGGCCCAGCCCGGCGGGTTGCCGGCGGCGACCAGCCGCTTCGCATGGCGATAGCGTGACAGCGGGTTGATCACCGGCCACAGCATCACGACGGCCTTGACGCTGGCATCGACGCCGGACGGTCCCGGAATTTCCGTATAACGCGGGTCGTTCGGCCGCATCGCGACCAGCATCGCGAGATGGCCGCCGCTCGACGCCCCGCCGATCGCGACCTGATCGGGGTTGATCTTCAGTTCCTTGGCATGACCCTTGGCCCAGCGGATGCCGTAATGGATGTCGGCGAGGGTGGTCGGATAGCCGTCCGGGCCGTGCCGGAAATTCAGCGTGAGCATGACGACGCCGCGTTGCGCCAAGTACTCGCCGAGGCTGGTGCGGTCTTCGAGATCGCCATTATTCCAGGCGCCTCCGTGCAGATCGATGTAGCAGGGGAACGGCCCGGCGCCTTCGGGCTTGAACACCCGCGCCATGATCTCGCGGCTGCCGTGTTTCAGATAGCAGATGTTCTCTGTCGTGAATTGAGGCATCGTGTTGTCCTCCCTTGAGCCAGAACGGCCCGAGCCAGGATAGCTCTACTAGGCCAAGATGGCGCGCCGCCTTGCGATGCGAGGCTTGCGTCGGCAGGATTGCGCACCTCACCTTACCGCCGGTCGGCCCCGGCAACCATTGCGAATTTCGCGGGTCGCCGGGCGGTCCGGGCCGGGCCGGAGTATACCGAGCGGGCGTGGGGGCACGGTTTTCCAATGAATCAGCCTCGTGGGAAGGCTCCCACGGGGCTGCGGTGTGGGCGGCAGGACCGGGCCGCTCAGGTATCGAGGAAGCTGCGCAGTTTGCGCGAGCGGCTCGGGTGTTTGAGCTTCCGTAACGCCTTCGCCTCGATTTGGCGGATGCGCTCGCGCGTCACCGAGAATTGCTGCCCGACCTCTTCCAGCGTGTGGTCGGTGTTCATCCCGATGCCGAAACGCATGCGCAGTACACGCTCCTCGCGCGCGGTCAAGGAGGCCAGGACGCGGGTTGTCGTCTCGCGCAGATTGGCCTGGATCGCGGCGTCCAGCGGCAGCACCGCGTTCTTGTCCTCGATGAAGTCGCCGAGATGCGAATCCTCCTCGTCGCCGATCGGGGTTTCGAGGCTGATCGGCTCCTTTGCGATCTTCAGGACCTTGCGCACCTTTTCGAGCGGCATCGCCAGCTTCTCGGCGAGTTCCTCGGGGGTCGGCTCGCGGCCGATCTCGTGCAGCATTTGGCGCGAGGTGCGCACCAGCTTGTTGATCGTCTCGATCATGTGCACCGGGATGCGGATCGTGCGCGCCTGGTCGGCGATCGAGCGCGTGATCGCCTGCCGGATCCACCACGTCGCATAGGTCGAGAATTTATAACCGCGGCGGTACTCGAATTTATCGACCGCCTTCATCAGCCCGATATTGCCTTCCTGGATCAGGTCGAGGAATTGCAGACCGCGGTTGGTGTATTTCTTCGCGATCGAGATCACGAGCCGCAAATTCGCCTCTACCATCTCCTTCTTGGCGCGGCCGGCCTCGCGCTCGCCGCGCTGCACGGTCTGCACAACGCGGCGGAACTCGGCGATCGGCAGCTTCGCTTCCATCGCGATCTGCGCGATCGCGGCGCGGTGCCGCTCGACATCGTCGCGGCGTTCGGCGAGGCGGACCCAGCCGCGGCCAGGCAGCTCCGACACCCGCTCCAGCCAATCGCCGGCAAGCTCGTTGCCGAGGTATTGCGGCAGAAAGTCGGCGCGCTTGATCCCGGCGTTTTCGGCGACGCGCAGCAGCCTTCCCTCTTCGGTGACGAGGCGCCGGTTGAGGTCATAAAGCTGCTCGACGAGATGTTCGAGGCGGGTGTTGTTGAAGCGCACCTGCTGCAGCAGCTCGATGATCTCATCCTTGCACTTCTGGTAGCGTCGTTCGGTCGCGCGCGGCAGCTCGACGCCCTTGATCAGGGCGGTGATGCGCTGCTCCTGGACCTTGGCGATCCGCTTGTGCGCCTCGGCGACCGCGTCGAACATCGCGAGCATGCCCGGCTTCAGCTGCGCTTCCATCGCCGACAGCGAAATCGAGCTCTCCTCGTTGTCGTTGTCGTTGTCGCCATCCTCGCCCTCGGCTTCGAGCTCGGCCGGCTCGGCGCCGTCCCCGTCGACGGCGCCGGCGGCTTCGTCGCCGCCCGCGATGGCGGCCTCTGCCACCTTGGCCATCTCAGCCTCGGCCTCGTCGACCAGCGCGCTGCCGTAGGTCGCGTCGAGATCGATGATGTCGCGCAGCAGCCACTTGCCTTCATTCAGAGAATCGCGCCAGCCGATCAGCGCGCGAACGGTCAGCGGGTTCTCGCAGATGCCGCCGATCATCATGTCACGGCCGGCTTCGATGCGCTTGGCGATCGCGATCTCGCCCTCGCGGGACAACAGCTCGACCGAGCCCATCTCGCGCAAATACATCCGCACCGGGTCGTCGGTGCGGCCGATGTCGTCGTCATCGACGTTGCCGCGGGCTTCGGCTTCGCCGTCCTCGGCCTCGGCCTCGGCCGGCTCCTCGCTCTCCTCGCTCTCAATTAGGTTGATGCCGAGCTCGGAAAGCATCGTCATCGTGTCCTCGATCTGCTCCGAGGACACCTGATCCTGCGGCAACGCGGCGTTCAGCTCGTCATAGGTCAGGTAGCCGCGCTCCTTGCCGCGCGCCACCATCTTCTTGATCGCACTGGCAATCGAGTCGAGGAGCGGGGCCTCAGCCGCTTCTTCCCGGGTCTCGGCCGTATCCGCCGCCGTCACCGCCTTGCTCGCCATGCCGCCATCCTTCGTTTGAAGCACCTCAAGGCACCACGCCCCGCCGGAAGCGCGATGCCCCTACCCTATGCGTTTGTCCTGCTGCGCACCGCGACCTACAACTCGACCCCGCCGATCGGACCGTCCTGCAATTCCCGCTCCTTGAGCGCGGTCAGCCGGCGCGCGTTCTCGGCCGAGGGATCGGCCGCGAACGCACGGCTCGCCGCCTCGATTTCGCCGCGCCCATCTGTTTGCAGGAGCTGGAGGGTTTCTGTGAGGCCTTGCCTGATCACCTCAGGATCATCTCCTCTGCCTACGGCAAAGCCTGCATGCCTGGCTGTCGCGATCGCCAGACCGCCGAGCGTCTGTGCGTGGCCGCACAACGCTAAGTGTTGCCGCAGAGTTTGGGCGTCAAGCCCCGGGCCGCTATGGGCGACCTGTAGAATCGACCGTCGCAAATTGTCAAGCTCCGGCTCAGGGAAATCGATCGCGGCGAGGTACTCGACCCACTGATCGATCAGCGACGGATGCGCGATGAAAATGCCGAGGACGATCTCGCGGTTGCGCCGACCCGGCAACGGCGGAAGCGGCGGCGCCAAGTCAGCCGTCGCCGCAGTGGTTCGGACCGCGGTACGACGGCCGCCGAAACGCGAGCCAAACTGCCGCGCCGGCCTGTCCGGCCGTGCCCCGCCGAACAGGCGATCGCGGAAAAACCGGCGGTATTCGTACTGCACGGAACGGTCGGCAATCAGACCGGCCTGCGCCATCAGCCGGCGTTCGAGATCGGCGCGCCGCTCCGGCGTATCGATCGGCCCGGCATTCAGCTCCGCCTGCCAAAGCATCTCCGACAGCGGAAAGGCCGCCGCGATGATTCGCGTGAACGCATCCGCGCCGCCGGCATGCAAAAGTGAATCAGGGTCCTCGCCGGGGGGCAGCGCAGCAAAGTGTAGACTGCGCCCCGGCTGCAGCAAAGGCAGGGCGCGGGAAAGCGCGCGCAGCGCGGCGCGGCTTCCGGCCGCATCGCCGTCGAAGCACAGGACCGGTTCGGGCGCGAGCCGCCACAATTCGTGCAGCTGCGTTTCGGTCAACGCAGTGCCGAGCGGCGCGACGGCGCCGCCGAACCCGGCGCGGTGCAGCGCAATCACATCCATATAGCCTTCGACGAGGATGACCGCGCTGGCGGGCTCGCGGGCAGCATTGGCGCGCGCCGTTGCCCAGCCGTAGAGATTGCGTCCCTTCTCGAAGACCGGCGTGTCCGGCGAATTCAGGTATTTCGGCTGCTCGTCGCCCAGCGTCCGCCCGCCAAAGGCGATGATGCGGCCGGCGCGGTCGCCGATCGGGAACATTACGCGGCCACGGAACCAGTCGTAGGGTGCGCCCCCGTCCTCGGGCACGCGCAAGAGACCGGCCTCGCGCAGCAGCGCCTCGGGGAAATCGTCCGCGAGAGCACGCCGCAGCGCCTGTCGATCATCCGGCGCCCAGCCCAACCGGAAACGTCGAATTGACTCACTCGTCGAGTCCACGCCGGGTCAGATACTCGCGCGCCCGCAGCCCGGCCGGCCCCCAGAGCTGCGCCTCGTAGAACTCGGCCGCGGCAGCGAGCGCTTCGAGCAGCGTCTTCTGGCGCTGCGCCCGCTCGCGCTCCTGCGGGGTCTGCTGCGGCACCGCGATCCCGGCCTCGCCGGCCAGGCGCTCGACGGCCTCGACAAAATCGAGATTGTCGGCGCGCATGACAAAGCCGATTGCGTCACCATGCGCGCCGCAACCGAAGCAATGAAAAAATCCCTTGTCCTCGACGACGTAGAAGGACGGCGTCTTTTCGTTATGAAACGGGCACAGCCCCGAGTGCTCGCGGCCGCGCCGCACCAGCCGCACCCGCCGCCCGACCAGATCGGCGAGCGACACACGGGCGCGCAATTCGTCAAGAAATCCAGACGGAAAGGCCATGCGCTCTATCGCGCCAGCATTTTCGTCATGGCGGGGCTTGACCCAGCCATCCACGAGACAGCGCCACGAGGCGGACCCCCGGGACAAGCCGGTGGATGACGGTTCTTTTGCACGGGCAACGGAGGCGACGTCAACGTCAGCCCAACAGCTGCTTCACGGCCGCGCCGGCGCGGGTCATGTCGATGACCCCGGCATGGCGTTCGCGCAACACCCCCATCACCCTACCCATGTCCTTGACCCCGGCGGCGGCGGTCTCGGCGATTGCTTTCCTGGCGGCCGCGGTGATCTCGTCGTCGCTCATCTGCTTCGGCAGGAAGCTTTCGATGACCGCGATCTCCTGTTCTTCACGCTCGGCCAGTTCGGGACGGTTGCCCTGGCGGTACAGCGCGATCAATTCGCGGCGCTGTTTGACCATGCCCTGCAGCAGCCGCTGGATTTCCGGCTCCGGTATGCCGTTCGGGTTCCCGGTCCCGCGCGCGGCGATGTCGCGGTCCTTCAGCGCCGCCAGGATCATCCGCACGGCCGACAGAGTCCGAGCGTCCTTGGCGCGCATCGCCTGCTTGAGTCGCTCGGTGAATGCCTCGCGCAGCATTGCGTCCTCCCGCCCTCGGGCTCGCGGTCTTGCGACGTCAGCCGCAGCCTACCCTCTTTGAGCGGCCGCGGCAATTTTGCCTCGATTGTCCTTAAGTACTTGAAATAACTATTCGTTCTATTTGATCCGGGTTGACAAAAAAGCTGCGATCCCTATCTTTCCGGCGATTGGGGCTGCCCCAAAAGACGGCCCGCGCCGACGCCTGCTGGAAATTTTGCAATGATCGATCCGACCGCGGCTTGGCCTCCGCCGCGACCGCCCGGCTGCAACGCGGCCCTGGTCCTCGCCGACGGCACGGTATTCTGGGGTCGCGGTGTCGGTGCCATCGGCCAGGCGGTGGGTGAAGTCTGCTTCAACACGTCGCTCACCGGCTATCAGGAAATCCTGACCGATCCGTCCTACGCGGCGCAGATCATCACCTTTACCTTCCCGCATATTGGCAATGTCGGCGCCAATTACGAGGACCTTGAGGCGACCACTCCGGCGGCGCGCGGTCTGGTCATCCGCAACATGCCGACCGAGCCGGCCAACTACCGCGCCGAGCAGTCGCTCGATTCGTGGCTCAAATCGCACGGCGTCATCGGGTTGTACGGCGTCGACACGCGGCGGCTGACGCGACTCATTCGCGACAACGGGCCGCCAAACGGAATCATCGCCTACCGGCCGGACGGGATGCTTGATCTTGCGGCGATGCGCGACGAGGCACGCGCGTGGCTTGGTCTTGACGGCATGGATCTGGCCCTCGATGTCACCTGCGGGCAAAGCTACGAATGGCGCCAGACCGCCTGGCGACGCGGCACCGGATACGGCATCCAGGAAACGCCGCGGTTTCACGTCGTCGCGGTCGATTACGGCACCAAGCACAACATCCTGCGCATGCTCGCCGCGCACGGCTGCCGGGTTACCGTCGTCCCGGCCACAGCAACACCGGCAGAAATCATGCGCCACGAACCCGACGGCATCTTTCTGTCGAACGGGCCGGGCGATCCCGCCGCGACGGCCGAATACGCGGTACCGATATTACGCGAGCTGATCGAAAGCGGGAAACCGATGTTCGGCATCTGCTTCGGGCATCAGCTGCTGTCGCTGGCGCTCGGCGGCACGACGCGCAAGATGGAGAAGGGCCATCGCGGCGCCAACCACCCGGTCCGGGACGGTCTGACCGGGAAGGTCGAGATCACCAGCCAGAATCACGGCTTTGTCGTCGATCTCGATACCCTGCCCGACACGGTCGAGGCGACCCATGTTTCGCTGTTCGACGGCACCAACGAGGGGATGCGGCTGAAACACCTGCCGGTCTTCTCGGTGCAGCACCACCCCGAAGCCAGCCCCGGCCCGCAGGACAGTTTTTATCTGTTTCAGCGCTTCATCGACATGATGGCGGATGCAAAAGCGGCGGATCGGAACGCGCGCAATCCAGACGGGCGGCACGGCTGAGGCGTATGCCTAAGCGCACCGACATCGACAGCATCCTGATCATCGGCGCCGGGCCGATCGTGATCGGGCAGGCCTGCGAGTTCGATTATTCGGGCGTGCAAGCCTGCAAGGCGCTGCGCGAAGAGGGCTACCGGATCGTCCTGGTCAATTCGAACCCGGCGACGATCATGACCGATCCGGAGCTGGCCGACGCGACCTATATCGAGCCGATCACGCCGGAAATCGTCGAGCGCATCATCGCCCGTGAGCGCCCGGATGCGCTCTTACCGACAATGGGCGGCCAGACCGCGCTCAACATTGCAATGGCGCTGTCGCGCTCGGGCGTCCTTGAGCGCTATGGCGTAAAGCTGATCGGCGCCAACGAGGAGGCGATCGCTAAGGCCGAGGACCGCCAGTTGTTCCGTCAGGCGATGGACCGGATCGGCCTTGAATCGCCGAAAAGCCGCCTCGTCAACTCGCTCGACGCGGCCCGTGAGGCGCTCGATTATGTCGGCCTGCCGGCGATTCTGCGGCCGTCCTTCACGCTTGGCGGCACGGGCGGCGGCATCGCCTACAATACCGAGGAATTCGAGGAGCTGATCCGCGGCGGCCTGCGCGTCTCGCCGACACACGAGGTGCTGGTCGAGGAATCGGTGCTGGGCTGGAAGGAGTACGAACTCGAAGTCGTCCGCGACCGCAACGACAACTGCATCATCGTCTGCTCGATCGAGAACGTCGATCCGATGGGCGTGCATACCGGCGATTCGGTAACAGTCGCGCCCGCGCTGACCCTGACCGACAAGGAATACCAGATCATGCGCAATGCCGCGATCGCGGTGCTGCGTGAGATCGGCGTCGATACCGGCGGGTCAAACGTACAGTTCGCGGTCGATCCCGCCGACGGGCGCCTCGTCATTATCGAGATGAACCCGCGCGTGTCGCGATCGTCGGCGCTGGCATCGAAGGCGACCGGGTTCCCGATCGCAAAGATCGCCGCCAAGCTCGCGGTCGGCTACACCTTGGACGAGTTGCAGAACGAGATCACCGGCGTCACCCCGGCCTCGTTCGAACCGACGATCGACTACATCGTCACCAAGATGCCGCGCTTTACCTTCGAGAAATTCCCGGGCGCGGAGCCGCTGCTCTCGACCTCGATGAAATCGGTCGGCGAGGCGATGGCAATCGGCCACAGCTTCGCCGAATCGGTGCAGAAGGCGCTGCGCTCGATGGAAACCGGGCTCGACGGTTTCGACGAGGTGGCAATCGCCGGCGTCGAGGGGGCCGCGCCGGAAGACCGGAAGGACGCGGTCAAGGCGGCGCTGACGCTGCCGACGCCGGACCGGCTCCTCGTTATCGCGCAAGCTTACCGGCACGGCCTCTCGACCGCCGAAATCCACGCCGCCTGCCATTACGACACCTGGTTCCTGGAGCGGATAAGCGAGATCGTCGCGACCGAGGAACAGGTGCGCCGCGGCCGCCTGCCGGACGATGCGACCGCGCTGCTGCGGCTTAAACAGATGGGATTTTCCGACGCGAGGCTCGCCCGCCTCGCCGGGATCGAAGCGGCGGCGGTGACCGCGTTGCGCCAACGCCTTGGCGTGCGCCCGGTTTATAAGCGCATCGACACCTGCGCCGCCGAGTTCCCGTCACGAACCCCGTATATGTATTCCTGCTACGAGGGCGACGGGTTCTCTCCGCCCGAATGCGAGGCCGATCCGAGCGGCCGCGACAAGGTCGTGATCCTCGGCGGCGGTCCGAACCGTATCGGCCAGGGGATCGAGTTCGATTATTGCTGCGTCCATGCCGCGTACAGCCTGCGCGAGGCCGGTCCAAGGGACGGCCGAACGGACGGTGTCGAAACCATCATGGTCAACTGCAACCCGGAGACCGTCTCCACCGATTACGACACCTCCGACCGGCTCTACTTCGAGCCGCTGACCGCCGAGGACGTGATCGAGATCGTGCGCGTCGAACAGTCGAAGGGGCGCGTCCTCGGCGTCATCGTCCAGTTCGGCGGCCAGACCCCGCTCAACTTGGCGAAAGCTCTGGAGCGGGCAGAAATCCCGATCCTCGGCACCTCGCCCGACGCGATCGATCTCGCCGAGGACCGCCAGCGCTTTCAGCTTCTGCTGCGTCGGCTCGGGTTGCGCCAACCACGGAACGGCACGGCCCTCTCGCCGCAGGAGGCAGAGGCGATCGCGGCGCAGATCGGCTACCCCGTCGTAATCCGTCCGTCCTATGTGCTAGGCGGCAGGGCGATGGAGATCGTCCACGATACGGCCGGCTTGCAGCGCTATATCAGCCGCGCCGTCACCGTGTCCGGTGCCAGCCCGGTGCTGATCGACCGCTACCTGCAGAACGCGATCGAGGTCGATGTCGATGCCGTCGCCGACCGCGCCGAGGTGTACGTCGCCGGCATCATGGAGCATATCGAGGAGGCCGGCATCCATTCCGGTGACAGCGCCTGCTCGCTGCCGCCCTACAGCCTCGACCTCGGGACGATTGCCGAGATCGAGCGGCAGACGGTTGCGCTGGCCCGCGCCCTCGACGTCGTCGGGCTGATGAACGTGCAGTTCGCGATCAAGGACGGCGAGGTCTACGTCCTCGAGGTCAATCCGCGCGCCTCGCGCACGGTACCGTTCGTCGCGAAGGCGACCGGCGTACCGATCGCCAAGATCGCGGCGCGTATCATGACCGGCGAGAAACTGGCCGATTTGTTGCCCGGGGAAAAGCGCCGCTCGCGCTTCGACCGACACCATGTCGCGGTGAAGGAAGCGGTCTTCCCGTTCGCCCGCTTCCCGGGCGTCGATTTGATCCTCGGCCCGGAGATGAGGTCGACCGGCGAGGTCATGGGGCTCGACGCGGATTTCGGCCGAGCCTTCGCCAAGTCACAGCTCGGCAGCGGCACCGACCTACCGCTCACGGGCTGCATCTTCGTTTCCGTGCGCGACGGCGACAAGGAGGCGCTGATCGAACCGTGCCGCCAGCTTGCGGCGTGGGGATTCCAACTTGTCGCGACAGGCGGCACCGCGCGGCGGCTCAGCAAGGCGGGGGTGCCGGTTCGAAGTCGTCAACAAGGTGCAGGAAGGACGGCCGCATATCGTCGACGAGATGCGCAGCGGCCGGATACAACTCGTTTTTAATACGACAGAAGGCGCGCAGGCGATTGCCGACAGCTTCAGCCTGCGCCGCACGGCGCTGACCCACAATATTCCCTATTATACGACCGTCGCCGGGGTGCGCGCGGCGGTCCAGGCCATCGAGGCGCTGCGCCAGGGTTGCCTTGAAGTCGCCCCGCTGCAATCCTACCTGTGATCGCCTATCCGGCTAGAAGGCGCTGATACGGTCTGATGAACAAGATCCCGATGACCACGAACGGGTACGACCGTCTGCAGGAGGAAATCAAGCGTCTGAAATCGGTTGATCGCCCGGCGGTCATTCGCGCTATAGCCGAGGCGCGCACGCATGGCGACCTGTCGGAAAACGCCGAATATCACGCTGCGCGCGAGCGCCAGAGCTTCATCGAGGGCCGCTTGATGGAACTCGAAGACAAGGTGGCACGCGCCGAAGTCATCGACCTCTCGAAATTGTCCGGCTCGGCCATCAAATTTGGGGCCACCGTCACCCTGGCCGACGAGGAAACCGACGAGGAGCAGACTTATCAAATCGTGGGCGAGGATGAGGCCGACATCAAAAACGGCCGGCTGTCTGTCACCTCGCCGCTGGCGCGCGCCTTGATCGGCAAGGGAAAAGGCGACAGCGTCGAGGTCTCAACGCCGCGCGGCAACAAATCCTACGAGATCGTCGGGGTCGCGTTCGGCTGACCCGCGAGCGGTGGCGGCGTCCACCGCGGCGCCTACCTGAGGCACCGCCGCTCCCCATTTGCGTGGGGACTCTCTCCGACAACGCCGTCCCTGCGGGGCGACGAGTGTAGAGCGCGGCGCCGAACGATATTTCAGCAAAGCTCCTAAACCGCCGGTCGCTCACGCCTTTGGGGAGACTTTCCGCGCCACGGCGTTGACCGGATGTGGCAAAATTCGGTCAGGAGGAAATGATGGAAATCGAAAAAGAACGCGTGATTGGATTGCTCAATCGTATTCTCGAAAGCGAACTCGCCGGGGTGATTCGCTATACGCATTATTCCTTTCTGGTCTATGGCTACAACCGCATTCCGATCGTTTCCTGGCTGCGCGAGCAGGCCACCGAGTCGCTGACCCACGCGCAGCTCGCCGGTGAAATGATCACCCATCTGGGCGGTTATCCGTCGCTTGGCATCGGCCGTCTGCTCGACAGCCATAAGCACGATATCGGCAAGATCCTCGTCGAATTGATGGAGCACGAATCCGCCGCGCTTGTCCTCTACAAGGAACTGCTTTCCGCCGTCGAGGGCCGCTCCGTGATGCTGGAGGAATATGCAAGACAGATGATACATGCCGAGGAACTGCACGCGGGCGAGGTCGATAAGATGCTCCGCAGACCCGGCGAGGTCGGCGCGACGGGGCTTGGCCCCAGAGCGTTGTAGCCGCCGGTCGCGGCGGGACGAGGGCCACACAATAGACTGTACCCGCCCTTGACGGCCGACAAGGCAACCCTTTTGATGCAACCCATCGACGTCCGCCGATAGATCGCCGGATTTCTCGGCGTGAACGTGGGAGGCAGCATCATGAGGAATAGCGCGGCCCGCGTTCTTGCACTTGTGGCGGCCGCCATCTGGCTCTGCGCCGCCTCGGCGGCTCTGGCCGCCCCCGAACTGGCGGCATCCGAATTGGCCGCGGAGCCATCTCCGCTATCCCCGCCTGACGGGATGTTCGATGCGCTTCAGCGCGACATGCTGATGTTGAAAGAACGGCTGGCGGTGGTCCTTGATGCGGTACCGCGATTGCCGGAGATCGGTCCGTTTCTGTTGCGGCGCCTAACCAAGCAATATGACCCCGATCATATTTGGATCCTTGGTCTTGAATTGGCGGTGATTTTCGCCGGCGCGGTTGGCGGCGAAGCCGTTGCGCGGAGATTGTTTCGCCCGCTGCATCGGTTCCTGCCATCGCTCGACGTGCGGACGGAATTCGGCCAACTCGGCGCGCTTCTCGTTAACGCCGTTGTCAGATTCTTCGAATTCATGGTGTTCGTGCTCGTCGCAATTGCGCTGTTCTTTGCGATCTACGACGGGCATCAGGCGGCCCGCTATGCGTTCTGGTGCGTGTTTTCGATCATCGTGCTGGTTCGGCTGATCGCGATTGGCCTGCGCGTTTTGCTGGCGCCGAGCCTGCCCGAATTGCGGCTGCCCGCGCTCGACAACAAGGCCGCGCGACGGCTCTACTGGTCCCTGGTTTCGGTCGTCACGCTGGTTATCGGGGCCGGACTCGTCGCGACCTTTCTTTACGACGTCGGCGTGCCGGAGCGGCTCCAGCAAGCCGCTGGTCTCCTGTTGCTGGTCGTTGCGACCGGGGGCATCATCGTCGTGATCTGGAGCGAGCGGGGCTCGATAACCCGTCTGATCGGCATCTCCGCCGCTGATGGTGTAAGGCGGAACGACTTGGGCGGGCTGTTTGCCGCCCATTGGCACGTCTTCGCCACGTGCATTGTACTTGCGATCGCGGTCGCAGCTTTCTTTGATCGGCTGCTAACAGGCGAGCGCCAAACCGCGCACGTTTATCAGACGTTCGGCATCCTGCTCGGAATACTGCTGATCGACGGATTGCTTCGCATGGTCGTGCGCAGCTATTTCGGCGCGCGAACCGAGGCGGACCGCTCGCAGGAGCCCGGCGACACGGAAACTCTTGGGGACGAATCCGGGCGCTCTGCGGCCCCAATGCCGGATAGCGATCAGATCGCCGCCGCCGCTTACGGGGCCGTGATCATGCGCAACAGCCGCATCGCGCTCGCGGTCGTGGCGGTCGTGCTGGTGGCGCGTCTTTGGGGGTTCGACGCAGCGGAGTTCGGCTCGACCGGGCTCGGCGCGCGGGTAATGGAAGCGGTGTTCCAGATCATCATTACGCTTCTGCTGGCTTCCTCTGCATGGAGCGTCGTCAAGATCGCGATCAACCGTCATCTACCGCATGAGAAGCGGGACGCGCTCGCATTGGTAAGCGATGAGGGAGCAGGTCACGGCTTGTCGCGGATCGAAACCCTGCTTCCGCTGGTGCGCATGTTCCTGTTCGTCACGATCGTGGCGATGGCGCTGATGAGCGTGGTGTCGGCGATGGGCGTCAATATCGGACCGCTGTTGGCCGGGGCTGGAGTTGTCGGCATCGCGGTCGGCTTCGGCGCGCAGACGCTGGTTCGCGACATCCTGTCGGGCATCTTTTTCCTGTTCGACGACGCGTTCCGGATCGGCGAATACATCGATATCGGAGAGGGAAAGGGCACCGTCGAGCGGATGTCGATCCGCGCGCTGATGCTCCGACACCAGATGGGTTACATCTACACGGTACCGTTCGGCGCGATCCGCCGCGTCGCGAATTACAGCCGCGACTGGATGATCATGAAGCTGGAGGTGCGCGTGCCGTTCAGTACCGATCTCGAGCGGCTGCGCAAGGTCGTCAAACAGGTCGGCCTGGAGATGAAAGCCGATCCCGAGATTGGTCCGATGTTCCTGCAGCCGCTCAAGGCGCAGGGCGTCAACCGCATCGATACCTCCGCCTTCGTCGTCCGCGTCAAGTTCATGGCCAGACCGAATGGAGAAGCGTTCGTTCTGCGTCGTCACGTGTTCCGCTATCTTCAAGAAGCATTTCAAAAGAATGACATTCAATTCGCCTCGCCCCATGTCGTTGTCGAGGGTGATGACGAGCGCGGTGCGGCGTCGGCCGATGTTGCCCTGTTCCCTTCGACCGGCGAGTTCGAGCCAAGCCCGTGGCGGCGCGGCGGTGGCGCGCTAGCGACTTCTGGCCACTGCGACGCGGTGCGGGCCGGTCCAGCCGTCGGCGCGCGCCTCCTCGGCGAGCGGCATGTCTAGCGGTACGCCGGGGACCGATTTCGAGACGCGCAGAACCAGCGCGGATTTGACATGCGCCACGTTGGGGGCGGCGGTCAGGCGGGCGCTGAGGAACCGTTGATAGCTGTCCCAGTCGAATGCGACAATCTTCAGCAGAAAATCGGTTTCGCCAGCGAGCATGTGCGATTCGCGCACCTCGGGCCAGCCGGCGACCAGCATCTCGAAGGCCTTCAAATCAGCTTCGGCCTGGCTGCGCAGCCCAACCTGCGCGAACACCGTCACGCCGAACCCGAGCGCCTCGGCGGCCAGATCGGCATGGTAGCCGCGAATAAACCCCGCTTCCTCGAGAGCGCGAACACGGCGCAGGCAGGGCGGCGGCGAGATGCCGACCCGCCGAGCCAGCTCGAGATTGGTCATTCTTCCGTCGCTCTGCAGCAGAGCGAGAATCTGCCGATCGATCCGGTCCAGCTTTGGCCCGCGCATGCGCTGTCTCGTCGTGATCCCGGATGATGACTTGCCGCGTCGAGCAATGACGATAGGGGCTTCGCCATGCCCGCGCAATTTTGTTGCGCCCCGTGCTCCGGCACCGCGATCCGATCCGCCCGGCTTGCCGCGGCGGCGATGTTTCCGTAAACCCGACGCATGGTCGCGCTGTCCTACTCCGTTTCTGATCCTCCGATCGTTGCGCCGGCTCCAATCGTCTGGGTTTTGCACGACGGCAAGGCAGGCATGGCCAGCCAAACGCTCGGGGTCGCCGAGGCAACCGGTTTTTCGTATGTTGAAAAGCCGCTCGCGGTGCGCCGGCCGTGGATTTGGGCCGCACCGTCATTGTGGATCGCGCCGCTGCTTGGCGTCACGCAATCGGGCGCCTCGCAATCGGGCCGCCACTTGACTCCGCCGTGGCCAGACGCCGTTATCGGCTGCGGCCGCAACGTTGTGCGCCCAGCGCTGGCGATCAAGCGCGCGAGCGGCGGCCGGACGATAGCCGCGCACATCCAGGACCCGCGCTTCGGGCGGAACCGCTTCGACCTGATGATCGTACCGCGGCATGACCGGCTGCGGGGACCACGCGTGCTGGTCACCGAGGCGGCGGTGCATCGAGTAAGGCCGCAACTTCTCGACGCCGAGCGGCGGCGCTTTCCAGCGCTCGCGACGTTGCCGCGGCCCGTGGTCGTCCTGCTGATCGGCGGCGCCAACGGCGCCTATCGGCTCGACGCAGCGAGGCTCGCTGAAACCGTCGAGCGGATCGCGGCCGCAGTCAAGCGATGCGGCGGGTCGGTCCTAGCGACGCCGTCGCGGCGCACCGGGCCGGATGGAGTGGCGCTGCTGCGCGAGCGGCTGGCCGAAATACCGGGCCAGGTCTGGGACGGGAGGGGTGAGAATCCCTATTACGCCTATCTCGCCATCGCCGACGCGCTGATCGTCACGGCCGATTCGGTGTCGATGGTCAGCGAGGCCGCCGCGACAGGCAAACCGGTGCACATCATCGACCTGCCCGGCGGCGACGCGAAATTCGCGCGATTTCACGCGGCGATGCGTGAGGCCGGCATCACGCGGCCGTTCACTTGCGAAATCGAGGACTGGCACTATCGCCCGCCCGACGACACGGCACGGGCCGGGGCGGCGTTGCGCGAACTGGTTGCAGCACGCTTCTCGCAACGCGAGCAACGGGAACACGCCGCATGAAGCAGGCGGCCCTGTTTGTCGGAACATGGCTGCTGTTCGGCCTTCTGTTCCTGCTCGTGCCGGGGATCGATCTCGCCGCGACAGGGCTTTTCTATACGCCCGGCACGGGATTTCCGCTGGCCGGCTGGGCGCCGCTCGCCGCCGTGGAAGACATCGTCCCGTGGATCACGAAGCTGATCGTCGCTATCGTCGCACTCGGCGCTGTTTGGCTGGCGCTGATCGGCCGTCCACTGTGGCGTCTCGACCGCAGGGCGCTCGTTTTCATCGTTGCCGCGACCGTCCTCGGTCCGGGGCTGATCGCCAATACTGTGCTGAAAGACCACTGGGGTCGCGCACGGCCGTCCCAAATCGAGACGTTCGGCGGCTCGCGCCAGTTCACCCCGGCGCCGCTGCCGGCCGCGGAGTGCGAACGCAATTGCGCCTTTGTCTCGGGTCATGCAGCGCTGGCGTTCTCCGTCGTGAGCTTTGCCTTGCTGCTCCCTTCCGGCCGACGCAGACGGCTCGCGATCGCAACCGCGCTCGGAATGGGCGCGCTGGTCGGGGTCGTGCGGATGGCTGCCGGGGGGCATTTCCTGTCCGACGTTGTTTATGCCGGGCTGATCGTCTGCTCGACGAGCTGGGTGCTCTACGAAGCAATCGTCGCCCGCGACCTGCTCGCCGGCCCAACGGCGTTGCGCTTCTATCACGCCGCCGGAAGGGGAGCCGCGGCGGCGCGCCGTCTCGCGGGGGAGCTGTGCGGGTCGCCCGCCGGGCGCCTCGCGGCGTGGGCGGCCGCGGTAGCGCTTGTCGTGCTGCCGGCGGTTTTTTGGATCGACCGCCCGCTCGCCTTGTTCCTGCAACAGCATTCCGAATGGAAGCCCGCGGCCGAGACAATCCAGCGGCTCGGTTTCGGGACACCGTATCTGGTCACGTTTGGCATTGCCTTTGCGGCGCTGCGGTGGGGCGGTGCTCTGCCGCGGCTGCGCCCGTGGGCTGACAAAATGCGGCAGGCCGCGCTCGTCCCAGCCTTTCTGCTGGCCTCGATCGCCGCCTCGGGCATCGCGGTCGATCTGCTGAAGATCCTGTTCGGCCGCACCCGCCCGAAGCTGCTCTTTGCCGACGGCACGTACGATTTCAGCTGGCTCGGCTTCGCCGCCGATTACTGGTCGTTTCCCTCGGGTCATACCGCGGCGGTGGCGGCGCTCGCGACGGCGCTGTGGTGCCTGTGGCCGCGTCACGTACTGTTCTACGTCGCGCTCGCTTCGGTCGTCGCGGCGAGCCGGGTCGTGACCGGCGCGCATTATCTGAGCGATGTCGTGATCGGCGGGTTCGTTGCGGTCCTGGTCACCCGCGCCGTGGCGATCGGATTCACCCAATTCCGGCTGAAACTGCCGCTCCGGGCCGGCGCGTTGCTGGGACCCGCGCTGCGACTCCCCTGACCGCGCGGCCCAAGACGCGGCCACGGAGCCGGTGCTGCGTGCGGCTGCGTCGCGGTGTAGTGTGTGCGAATGGCTTTGCGCATCGAGACTTTCGACAATGTTCGCGGCGGCAACACACTGTACAAGGCGTTGACACATCCGCACGCGGCGGGTCCGGCGCGCGCGCTACTTGCTTCTCTGGAAAGAGGCGGTTCGGTCGCGATCGTTGATCCGCATGGCGCGGCGGCCGGATTTATCGAGATCTTTGGCTTTAACCGGGCAGCAGTCGACGCGGTCTACGTCCAGGACATCACCCGAATCGGCGCCGAACTGCTCGGGCATCGCGCCCGTCCGGTAACCGAATTGCCGTCGAGCCGGGCCCGCTGTGTCTTTATCGCTGCGTTCGATGCCGAGCGGCTGAGCCAGCAGATTGCGCTGCTCCTGCCAAAGGCGGCGCCGCTGTTCAGCCTCGACGCGATACGCCTGCCGGCCGAGCGGTTGACTAATCGTCGCGTCTATCTCGACCCGCTTAACTTCGCAACCAATTTCGCCTTCTTTCGCGACACCGGCACATTGCATACGCGAATCGTCACAGCGAATTACTGGGCCGGCTACGGTCGCGGGAACGTGACTTGCTGGCTCACGCTGTTCGACGATTCGGGAAAGGTCATCGCCGAATGGACCGAGGATTGCGGCGAGGCCGGGGCCGCGATCGTGATCGACAGCCGCGACGTCCGTCGGCGCTTCGCGACCGGCGACTTCGCCGGCCAGCTATTCCTGCATGTCATCGGCGCGGCCGGCCATGACATCGTCAAATACGCGCTCGACGTGTTCGGCGAAACCGGAAACGAGCCTGACGGCGGCCTGTCCTGCACGCATGACGCGAATGCCTGGCCTGCCGACCGTTACGCCGGGCTGCCGGCGCCGTTGCCTGGCGAGCGCGTGATCCTGTGGATCCAAAACAGCCATCCGGTGCCGATCCCTGCCGGCGCGATTGGCCTCAACCCGATGGGCGAAGAGCGCGTCGCCGCCCTGCCCGAGCCGATCGGCCCGTTCGCGAGCCGCGCCGTGGACGTCGCGAAGCTGCTGCCGGATCTCGCGTGGCCGCGGCAGATCGAGCTGCGCGCCGGCAAGCATGTCGTCCGACCGCGCTACGAGGTTCTCGCCGGCGAGCGGCGCCGCATCGCGCACGTCAATGTCGAGCGCGCCGATCTGCGCGCCAATCCCGAATTGCCCGATCTCGCCCGGCTGCTCGGCAAGGGGTATCTGCTGCCCGCCCCGGTCCTGCCGGGAACCGAGTGGGAGAGCGAACTGCTGCCGACCCCGATGGCCTTGTCGCAGGCGGAATTGCCGCTGGCCGCGCTCGTCTATGACCGCGACGGGAACGAAGTGGCCCGAAAGCGCCTTGGCCGCGTGCCGCGCGACCATGCGACCACGTTGCGCTTCGGCGACGAACTCGGTTTTGGCGAGGAGTTGGCGGGCGATTACGGGCATGTCGAGCTGGTCTACGATTTCACGCAAGGCGGCGATGGCGACGGCTGGCTGCACGCGCTGTTCCGCTATCGCCATCGCGCTAGCGGGCACGCCGCCGAAACCAGCTTCGGCGCGCATGTGTTCAACACACTGCTGGTTTATCGCGGCGAGCCGCAATCCTACAGCGGGCCGCCTCCGGGCCTCTCGACCCGGCTGTTTCTGCGGCTTGGCGACGGCTGCTACGACACGCTCTGCCACCTTATCTACCCGGCCTCCCTTCCGTGGCGTTCGCTCAGCGCGACCGAAATCATCCTGCACGACCGCCGCGGCAGCGAGATAGGGCGTGTCGCTCTGGCGATTCCTTGCTCCGGGTCGCGGCTGTTCCGCTATCGCGAACTGTTCGACGCCAACACCCGCGCCCGCGCCGGAGAGCGGGCCTACGCGATCATCCGTGATACGAGCTGCCGATTGTTCGGTTACCATGGTCTCTTGGGCCGCAATGGCGCGTTCAGCCTCGACCACATGTTTGGTTTTTGACCGGAAATCCGGACGACGGCGACCCGCCCCGGTCGTCGCAACGGCGAAAAATGCTATATGGTTATGTCGAATCGATTTTGTTCCCGGAGTAGAAGCGCGGCATGGCCGAGGAGCACCACAGCAAAGTCCTGATCATCGGCGCCGGGCCGGCCGGCTACACCGCCGCGATCTACGCCGCCCGCGCCAATCTGCAGCCGCTGCTGGTCACCGGAATGCAGCCCGGCGGGCAGCTGACGATCACCACCGATGTCGAGAACTATCCCGGCTTTGCCGACATCATCCAGGGTCCCTGGCTGATGGAGCAGATGCATCAGCAGGCCGAGCATGTCGGGACCCGCATTATCCTCGATCAAATCAACGCGCTGGATCTCGCGCGCCGGCCATTCGTCGCATCAGGCGATTCGGGCGACCGCTATGTCGGCCAGACCGTGATCCTCGCCACCGGCGCGCAGGCGCGCTGGCTCGGCGTACCGGGCGAGGCGGAATTCCGCGGGTTTGGCGTATCGGCCTGCGCGACGTGCGACGGGTTCTTCTTCCGCGACAAGGAGGTCGTCATTGTCGGCGGCGGCAACACCGCGGTAGAGGAAGCGATCTATCTGACCAACCACGCGCGACGCGTCACCCTGATTCACCGGCGCGACCAGTTGCGGGCCGAGAAGATCCTGCAGGACCGGCTGTTCCGCAACCCGAAGATCGACATCGTCTGGGACACGGTCGTGGACGAAATAGTCGGGATCGCCGAGCCGCCCGAGGTCACAGGAGTCTGGTTGCGCGATGTCCGCACCGGCGCCGTCACCGAACGCGCCTGCGACGGCGTCTTTGTCGCGATCGGCCACACACCGGTGACCGAACTGGTCGCCGGCCAGCTCCCGCTCGACCCCGACGGCTACGTCTTGACCGCGCCCGATTCGACAGCCACGGCCGTTCCCGGGCTCTTCGCCGCCGGCGACGTCAAGGACAAGGTATTCCGGCAGGCGGTCACGGCCGCAGGTCTCGGCTGCATGGCCGCGCTCGAGGCGGAGAAGTTCATCGCCGCGCAAGAGGATCGGGCGGCGGCGCGCGCCGCCGAATAGCGCGCGGCGCGGAGGGAGGACCGGAGAAAACACCTCCCAAGGGCAGAAACCCCGAGGGCAAGAACATGGCAATGGATTGGGACAAATTGCGGGTTTTTCACGCTGTCGCCGAGGCGGGCAGCTTCACGCATGCCGGCGAGGCGCTCAATCTGAGCCAATCGGCGGTCAGTCGGCAGATCAGCGCGCTCGAGGAAAGCCTCAGCGTGCCGCTGTTTCACCGGCATGCGCGCGGGCTGATCCTGACCGAGCAGGGCGAACTGCTGTTCCGTACGGCGCGCGAGGTGTTCGCCAAACTGGCGATGTCGGAAAGCCTGATTTCCGAATCGAAGGACCGGCCGAAGGGGCCGCTGAAGATCACGACCTCGGTGGCGTTCGGCTCGATCTGGCTGACGCCGCGCATCCGCGAGTTTCTCGACCTCTATCCCGAGATTCAGGTTAGTCTCGTCGTCGACGATTCCGAACTCGATCTGTCGATGCGCGAGGCAGACGTCGCGATCCGCATGTCGCCGCCGCGCCAGCCGGACCTGATCCAGCGCCATCTGGTCAGCGTCCAAGTGCATATCTACGGCGCGCCCGAATATCTGAAAAAACATGGCGCACCGCAGCGCCCCGAGGAGCTGGACGAGCATCGCCTGATCATCTACGGCGAGGATTCGCGGCCCCCGGTTTTGGGCACGAATTGGCTGATCGATCTCGGCGCCCGCCCCGGGCGCGATCGCCGGCCGATCCTGACCGTCAACAATACCTATGGGATGCTGCGAGCCGTGAAGAGCGGGCTCGGCCTTGCCTCGTTGCCCGACTTTGTCGCGGCCGAGCACGACGAACTCGTGCGCATCCTGCCGGAGAGCGCCGGGCCGCCGAACGAAGCGTATTTCGTCTACCCAGAGGAGCTGCGCTCGTCGAAACGGATCAGCGTTTTCCGCGACTTCCTGCTGCGCAAGGTGGCCGAAGGGCGGCTCGGTTGAGTACTCCCCGCGACCGGACGACGCACGATTTCACATCCTGTTAATAGCATTGCGGTTTTTGCAGACGAGCCAGAACCAATTCCCGATTGCGATCGGGTGAAAGAAATTGGATATTCTTATCACGCGATACTTGATCGCTACGGATTTTCGGGGCTGATTTGCTCCAAACAAGTTTCCGGGACTTGCGCCCGGAAAGGGGTCTTCGGACCCTACGTCTCGTAGACGTGAAGCCTCCCTGTTCAAACTTGGCCGGGCCTTTGTCCCGGCCAAATTCTTTTTGGCCACGGCCGCGCCTGAAATGGCGCGAAGCCAAGCAGGGACCGGGAACAGGCAGAGAATTAACCAAAAATAGCGCGATTGTGACTCGCGTCACATTAACACCGAACACCGGCTGCTACTTTAGACCCAGCAGATCGCCACGGCGGCTGCTGGGAGAGAGCAAATGCGACAGACGATGATGGAGCGCTGGATTGAGGAGGCCGAAGCCAGACGGGTGTCCCAAATCGCGCAGGAAGAGTGGGCGCAACCCCCGGCGCCGATGCCGCTGCGCCAGTCCCTGATGGCAAGACTGCGGTCGATGGTGCTGAACCCGGACCTTACCTCACCCGCCGGTTCGCATCACCCGACGCGGTCGGCTGCATAGGCGCGGGCACGTCCGATGGCGCTGCTTCGGAGCACTCGATGCGCTAAACACAGCGCCGCCGCTGTGCTGTCGTCACTGCCGTCATTGCGAGCTTAACCACGATGCCGAACAGGCGTATCCTACTCCCGGTAGAGGGGCTGGATGCGTGCGCTGATCACCGACGAGACACGGAAACTCTTTGAGGGACACGCGCTGTTCGGCCTTTTGTCGGCCGAGGATATCGATGCGCTGCTGCTGCACGCCCGTTTCGAACACCACCCGGCGGGCCATCTGATTTTCGCCAGGGGCTCGCCTGGGCGCAGCATGATGGCGGTTCTCGGCGGAGGGGTCCGTATCAGCACGACCTCGCCAAACGGCCGTGAGGCCGTGCTCGCAATCCTCAACGCCGGTGAAATCTTCGGCGAGATGGCGTTGCTTGACGGCGGCGAGCGCACCGCCGATGCCGTCGCGTTAAGCGATTGTCATTTGATGGTCATCGATCAGCGGGACTTCATCCCGTTTCTTGAAAACCGCGCCGATCTTTGTATCAGATTGCTCAAAATGCTGTCGCAGCGGCTGCGGCGCACCGATGAACTGGTCGAAGTGGCTCTATTCGAGCGGCTTGAGAGCCGGCTCGCCAAGGCGTTGGTCGAGTTGGCATCCGGCGGCGGGGCTGCAGCCGAGGCCGGTCCGTCTCTTGTGCTGCGTGTATCACAGCAGGAAGTGAGCAGCATCGTCGGCGCCTCACGCGAAAACGTGAACAAGCAGCTGCGCACATGGCAGCGCGCGGGGCTGCTGGAATTGGGCAAACGCCGCATTGTGATCCGCAACCTCGACGCGCTGGAAGACCTTAGCTGACCCCACGACCGCCGCCGCTTGATTTGCGCTGGATCAAACCGCTATTCCGGCCGGTGTCGTAGCCTGACCCTGCGTCCCGATCCTGCGTGAAAAGGCAAACCGCATGCAATTCCGCAACTCGCCGTCAAGGTACGGAATTGTTGCCGTAGCGCTGCACTGGCTCACCGTGACGGCTGTGCTGGCCGCCTGGCTCCTCGGCACCTTTCATGACGCACTCCCACGCGGTACCGTCAGGTCTACCGGTCTGTTCATCCACACCTCGGCCGGGCTCGCCGTGATAGCGCTTCTGGTCCTGCGCATTCCGTGGCGCTGGTTCGACCGGCCGCCACCCCGTCAAACCACACCGCTCGGCGCCTGGATTGGGCGCGCGGCGACGCTGACCCACCTGGCCCTCTATGCTCTGCTGATCGCGACGCCCGTCGTCGGCATCGTCCTGCAATTCGCGCTTGGCCGCGCCCTGCCGATCTTCGGTATCGCCGAAATCGCCTCGCCATGGGTCAGGGACCGCGCCTTTGCGATCGCGGTAAAGGACATCCACGAGACGCTGGCCAATGTGTTGCTGGCGGCCGCCGTGATCCACGCCGCCGCGGCGCTGGGCCACCATTGGATACTGCGCGACCGTACCTTGTCCCGCATGTCGCCATTCTTCGGTCGGTAACGCCGCGGCCATCGCAGTAAGCGTGGACAACTGATAGCGGCGTCCAACCTTCTATGATGCGTAAATCAGCCCGAACGGCACCGGCGAGCAGGCTGCGCTTTCCGCGGTGGCAAGTCAGTCAAATTTAGATCACACACCGGCAGGGCCACGCGCATCACTGCACCCGGCGCCGGGTGCGATCACTGTCGCATCCGGCCGGTCCTCATTGCCGGGCGATGCTGCAGAGCGCCGCCACGACGGCGTTAGTAAAGCCCGCAGTTCGGATACGTGGGATACGGGCAATATGTGGTAGGAGCCGCGTAGGTCGGCGTGGCGGCCGCGGTCGCGGCGGCGCCGACGACGGCGCCGGCCGCGACGCCGGCCGCGACACCACCCCAGCCCGGACCAGAGTAGCCGCCGCCATAATAGCCGCCCCCGGAAACGTTGACGTTGCGGTTGACGTTGGCGGTGTTGACGTTGGCACGGTTGACGTTGGCGGAGTTGACGCTGCGGTTGCTGCTGGAAACGCCGGACCAGTTCCGACTCCCGGCGGCAGCACTGCGATTGGCCCCGCCTCCGGCCGCGCCGGCGCGTGCTCCGCCACCGCCCGCGCGTGCTCCGCCACCGCCTCGCGCGCCACCACCACCACCGCGACCGCCGCCGCGCTGCGCCAGCAATATCGATGCATCGGTGCCTTTCACGGACGCGGCCGCGGGATCGCGGTGACCGCCGTCGCTCTGGACGGCGGCATTCGAGGGTGCCGTCAACGCCATCAATCCGAACAGGGAGATCGGCGTCACGTAAAGCAAACCTTTAATCATTCTGCGGCCTCACTCAACGCATTTCCTCTCGGATTGGCTTGTATAGGCTCACGATCGCCCGGACACAGCGACCAGTATAAAATGCGACCGACAAGTCTGCCAAGGTCGGCGCCGATCAGTATAAGCAGGGGCCTCGCGCCATTCCTGGTCTAATAAAGCCCGCAGTTCGGATAATTGGGGTAGGGACAATATCCCGCCGGGTAAGCGGGAGCTGGATAATAGTAATTCGGCGTGGCGACCGCGGTTGCTGCGGCACCGACGACAGCGCCGGCCGCTACGCCGGCCGCTACGCCGCCCCAGCCGCCATAATACCCGCCGCCCCCGTAGTAACCGCCGCCGGAAACATTGACGTTTCGGTTGATGTTCGCGGTGTTGACGTTCGCACGGTTGAAATTACCGGAATTGACACTGCGATTATTGGCAGAAACGCCGGACCAGTTGCGGCTCCCGGCCGCGGCACTGCGATTGTACCCGCCTCCAGCCCTGCCGGCGCGGTTGACGCCTCCGGCGCCGCCGCGCGCTCCGGCGTAACCGCCGCCGCCACGATGCCCGCCGCCACCGCCGCGATAACCGCCGCCACCGCCCCCGCGCCCGCCACCTCCTCCACGACCGCCACCTCCTCCACGACCGCCACGCTGGGCAATTATGATCGGCGCATCGGTGGTGGTCTTCACAGGCGCGGCGGCTTGGCTGGTGGTGCCCCCGTCGCTCGGGAGAGCGGCGCGGGCGGGTACCGGCGCAGCCATCAACGCGATCACCGAAACCGGCACCGCGTAGAGCATACGCTGGATCATTGCTGCGACCCCGCTCAATGCATTTTTATCCGCAGGGAGTGTTCTGCTCACGACTGCTGGAACACGCTTGTCAGTGTAAATGTGCGCCAGGGTCGGCTCCGAGAAGGTATCGCCCACAACACTGGGAACTGATCAAACTACCACAGACGAATGTCTTTTGCCGTTGATCTCTGTCAATAAGAGCGTATAGCTTTCCGAAGCGCAAGGGCTTTCAACCAGTTGCCGGCTTCTGTCCATGACCTTCCGGACCCGCTCTTCAGGATCGAACGCGCCGAACGGATGACTCTGCCGGCATCGTCGAGACGCGCGACCGGCCATTCCCTTCCCGCGGGAGTGACACAATCGCCGCCGGCCAACGCCGCGCCGACCGGTACGATGCCGTTACCGTGGACAAACCCTCTTATGACGGGAGCAACACTATGAACGGAAAAATCGCCGCCGTCCTGTTGTCGGGTTTGCTGGTCGCCTGTGTGCAGGCGCCGCCGCCGCAACCCACCCCGCCGCCAGCTCCAGCGCCGCCGCCCGAGGCGGCCGCTCCTCCGCCGTCGGGCCCGCTGGCTGACGCGGTTCGTGAGCAGCGCATCGTCGATATACGGTCCGCGGGCTGCGAGGGGCTGCTGGCATTGGATAACGACGATCGTATCGCCGCCGCGATGTTCTATATCGGCTATGAGGCATCGCGCTCCGGGTCCAGAACCATCAACGTCGGCAGAATTCCGACCATCGGCAGGTTGGCCCTCGCCTATTGCCAGGCGCATCCCGACCGGCCGGCCGCCGAAGCATTTCAGCAAGGCTATCGCTATGGCCGAGAGTGATTCGGCACGCTACCTGATCCGGTTCGATCCCGACTGCCCTGGCCGATGCCCCCAGACCGAACGGAGCCAATCGGCGACAGATCGCGCCACGGCCTCGCCGATCCGCGCTAGACGTCCAAGTCGCGGGCGAAGCGGGCGTTTTTTTGAATGTAGTCGAAGCGCAGTTCGGGGCGCCGGCCCATCAGCGTCTCGACCAGCCTCGCAGTGCGCGCGGTTCCCTCGTCGGGCGTCTCGATTGCGGCCGGGTCGGCGCGCAGCGGCAGGGTCACGCGCAGCAGCGTCCGGGTTGCCGGGTCCATCGTTGTCGCCTTCAGAAAGCGCGCCGGCATTTCACCCAGACCCTTGAAGCGGCTGATCTCGACCTTGCCGCGCCCCTGGAACGCAGTAATGAGCAATTCTTCGCGATGGGCGTCGTCACGCGCGTACAGCGTCAGGTCCCCCTGGGTCATCCGATAAAGCGGCGGCAGCGCCAGGAATAGATGACCGTTGTCAACCAGAGGCGCCATCTCGCGAAAGAAAAACGTCATCAGCAGCGAGGCGATGTGCGCGCCGTCGACATCGGCATCGGTCATGATGATGACGCGCTCGTAGCGCAGCGCCTCCTCGCGGTACTGCTTGGCGATACCGCAACCCAGTGCCAGCACGATGTCACTGAGTTCCTGGTTGCCGCGCATCTTGTCGGCCGAGGCGCTCGCGACATTCAAAATCTTGCCGCGCAACGGCAGGATCGCTTGCGTCTCGCGGTCGCGCGCCTGCTTCGCCGAGCCGCCGGCGCTGTCGCCCTCGACCAGAAAAATCTCGGTGCCAGCGGCGATGTCGCGCGTGCAGTCGGCGAGCTTGCCGGGCAGCCGCAATTTGCGGGTCGCGCTCTTGCGCGACATCTCCTTCTGCTGACGGCGGCGCTGGCGCTCGTCGGCGCGCTCGGCAATGCGGTCAAGCAGCAATCGGCTGGTCGCCGGGTCGGCGCCGAGCCAATGGTCGAAGTGATCGCGCACCGCGTTCTCGACGAGCCGCGTCGCCTCGGCGGAAGCCAGCCGTTCCTTGGTCTGCCCCTGGAATTGCGGGTTGCGCAGAAACACCGACAGCAGCATCGCCGCACCGCTGCCGACATCGTCCCAGGTCGCCTGCGCGATGCGGCGGTTGCCGGTCAGTTCGGCATAGGCGCGAATGCCCCGCAACACCGCGTTGCGCAGCCCGGCCTCATGCGTCCCACCCTCCGGGGTCGGGATCGTGTTGCAATACGAGTGACAGAACCCGTCCTCCTCGTCCTCGGCCCAGACGATCGCCCATTCGACGCTGCCCGCTCCGCCGTCGGCCGCGACGCCGTTACCGTCCCCATTGCCATTCGCCGGGAAATCCGCCTGGCCGATGAACGGCCGCGGGGTCAACAGATCGCGGTCGGCCAAGGTCGCCGTCAGGTAATCGCCGAGACCGCCCGGAAAATGCAGCCGTGCCTCCTGCGGCACGCCCTCGGGAAGCGGCAGCGACGGGTCGACGCGCCAGCGGATCTCTACGCCGCGGAACAGATACGCCTTCGAGCGCGCCATCCGGTATAAGAGCGCCGGCCGGAACCCCGCATCGGCGAAGATCACCGGATCGGGGTGAAAGCTCAGTGTCGTGCCGCGCCGGTTCTGCACCGGCCCGCAATCCTCGACCGGCCCCTGCGGTACGCCGGTTCTGTAGCGCTGCCGCCACAAACGCCGGTCGCGCGCCACCTCGACCGCGAGCCCGTCCGACAGCGCGTTGACGACCGATACCCCGACCCCGTGCAACCCACCCGAGGTCTTGTACGCATTGCCGCCGAACTTGCCGCCGGAATGCAGCGTGGTCAGGATCACCTCAAGCGCCGACTTCTCCGGGAAGCGCGGGTGCGGATCGACCGGTATGCCGCGGCCGTTGTCGCGCACGGTGACCCACCCGTGACAGTCGAGTTCCAGCTCGATGCGCGTCGCGAAGCCGGCAACCGCCTCGTCCATCGCGTTGTCGAGCGCCTCGGCGGCGAGATGGTGCAATGCGCGTTCGTCGGTGCCGCCGACATACATGCCGGGGCGGCGGCGCACCGGCTCCAGACCTTCGAGGACCTCGATATCCTTGGCGGAATAGCTGTCCGCCGCCTTCTCCGCCTTCCCCGATCCGGGTCGATCGAAAAGATCTGCCATGTCGCTCAATTGTAGATTGGTTTTATGATACACCATCCAGTGGCTAAAGCAAGCAGATACAGTAAGAACATTATGGAAACCCAACAATATATAGAGAATATTGCGGTGCGTCAACCGGACCGTCCGAATCAATGGAACTGAACCGCCTCGATGGGATTTATGACATCATGATGATGACGAACGAGCGCAAGATCTGGGAGGCGGCGCTGCTTCTGGTGCGACGCCACGGCAGCGACGCGGTGACGATCGCGGAGCGCGAGGCGGAACGGCTGCGCAGCGACGACGACGAGCTGACCTGCGTCGTGTGGTGTTGGATTGCACGCTCGACCGCCGAATTGCTGCGTCCGGTACCCGGCGCCGGCGAGCGCATTCATTAGCCGTCCCAATGCATCGCCGTCCCACTCAGGCCACCTTCACGTCTGGCTCTCCGCGCACGATATAACGGCCTGATCGACCCCAATTCGCGAGGGATCATGGCAGAGGGTCTGTTGGGCCGCCTTGGCGGGCGTGGCCACTCATCAAAAGACAGAGCATCAAAGGACGCCGCGCAATCGGAGCTCGAGGTCAAGCTCAGCGACGAGGAATGGCGCCGGCGGCTCACCCCCGAGCAATACCGGGTTCTGCGCGGGCACGGCACCGAGCGTGCCGGCACCAGCCCGCTCGACAAGACTTATGATCCGGGCGTCTATCATTGCGCCGGCTGCGGCCAACCGTTGTTCGAGGCTTCAACAAAGTTCAACAGCCGCACCGGTTGGCCGAGCTTTCACGCGCCGCTCGAAAACGCAGTCGAAACGCAATCCGACCGCAGCCTTTTCATGGTCCGCACCGAGGTGCATTGCCGCCGGTGCGGCGGGCATCTCGGCCATGTGTTCGACGACGGCCCCCAGCCGACCGGGTTACGCTACTGCATGAACGGTGTCTCGCTCGATTTTCACGCCGGCGAGACCCCACCTGCATCGGCCACGCCCGAGAAGGAATAGTTCGGGACAGCCGGAGACGAGAGTTCGCCGGGCCGGCGTGGACACAGACCGCGAAGCCGCCCCCTGGACGGGCCGAAAACGGCTCGGGTCCGTGCTCGAACGCAATATCCGGGCGTTGGATAAGCGGCGCGAACAGGAGGGGGCAAAGGCGGGATTTCAAGACTGGCTGGCGCAGGCGGTTACCCGCGCCACCGGCAGCATGGTGTTCGTCTACTTCCATCTGCTGCTGTTTGGCGGCTGGGTCGTGGTCAATCTCGGTCTCATCCCGATTCTGCCGCCGTTCGATCGCTCCTTCACGATCCTCGCGATGGCGGCCTCGGTCGAGGCGATCTTCCTGTCCACCTTTGTGCTGATCACGCAGAACCGCATGGCCGCCGCGGCCGAAAAGCGAGCCGAGCTCGACCTGCAGATCAGCCTCCTCGCCGAGCACGAGATCACCAAGCTCGCTGCAATGATTGCGGCGGTCGCCGAACGACTCGGGATCGATGCCGATCTCGATCCCGAACTGGCGGAGATCACGCAGGACGTGGTCCCGGAAGCCGTTCTCGACGAGATTGAGGAGCAGTCTAAGAAGTAAACTCGCGGGGCCGCCGGGCCGATCATCTCGGCGGGAGCGCGGCGGCGCAGTCAACCGATAGTCGCAATCCTGGCTGAAACTTGGAATGCGCCCGCATATCCCGTTGGCGCAACGGATGCAACGAGGGAAGCCAATCCAATGTTGAGCAAAAATGCCGCGATTGCCGTTCTCGGCATGGGCCTGTTCATCGGCGCCGCCCAGGCACAGAACGCCAATTCAAATTCGATAAAGTGGGTCGACGTCAACGTTTCGAATGTTGCGAACGACATCGCGAAGAACCTAAAGGTCGACGTCGGCAAGATCCCGGCGACGGTGCAGGTTCCGGTTAAGATCGCCGCGACGGTGTGCGGAGTCGAGGAAGACGTCCTCTCGAAGGCAGTCACCGCCGGAAACGCTCGATGCACGGCCAAGTCGACGACCCGCGCGCTGTACGAGTTCGTCCAGACGAAGATCGGGAAGGCCTGAGCCTGCAATTCGGTCAGGCCCGGTGGCGCGAGCACCGCCGGGCGCAGGCCAGTTCGTACGCTCCGCTGCTACAGTCGGCTGACGCGCTCGGCGCCCTCTGACTCAGAATACGATTCCGGTTTCGATCAGGCCGCGCACCTGTGTCTTCGCGTTGCCGTTATTGCCGAACGCGGCGCCGTCGGAGATGTCGAAGGCATGCGTGACCGACGCTTCCCCGCGGATGTACCAAATGCCGAGCTGATAAGTCGGCGTCAGGGTCAGCGAGCCGGCCGAACTGCCGGCGCCGTAAAGGACGTTGCCGGAACCGCTCGCCGCGATGTATTCCGCGCGCCCGGCGATGTTTATGTTGTCGTTGATCTTGTAGTTCGCCAGGATCGCACCACCATAGGTCCGAGAGCTGTCGATGCCGAGATCCACGTTGGTCGGTATGTTCGTGTATTGGAAATAGGGCGTGATCGTCCATGGTTCGGAATTGTAGGTATAGATCAGGTTGATGATCCGGCTGTTGTTTTGCGGTGGCGGGGTGACGAAGGTCGATTTCGAGACCGCGTTAAAGGCACCGCCGCCGGCGACCGCAATCGTATTTGACTTGTTCAGCGTATAGCTGGCCAGGCCCGAAATCCAGCTGTAGTTGTTTGAATAGAACCCGTCGTTCAATGACAGCGAGACGGTTAACGGCCCCGAGCTGTAATTGCCCTGGACGCCGCGCGAGACGATCGGCTCCTGGTTCCATAAGAGGCCGCGCTCGATATTCATGTTCTGGAACGTGAAGCCATATTCGGCGCCGATCAGAGTCGGCAGTTTACCAACCTGCATCGAAACTTCGTCAGTCAGGACAAACTTGGCGTAGGCCACCGGAACCGGCCCGAACGTATCTCCGGTGATCTTGTTGATGTGAAAGTACTTCGTGCCCAGTGTCGGAAACGAATAGCCGCCGGCCATCGCGAAGAACTGCAGCGGCCCCTCATTGTTCTGCAACCAGACGAGAGCGCTCGGAAAATCGCCAGTGACACTATTGTTGCCGGGCACCGGCTGGCTCTGAACCATCCCCATCGCGCTGATCGCGCCGCCGAAATAGAACTTGCCGAGCGGGAAGCCGGTATCGATGTTGAACGGGTCCGGGTTCGCAGTCAGCGGTCCGGTCAGGGCCGGCGTGGTCAGCGACACCGTGGCCGCCTCCTCCGCCTTGGGCGCGCCCTCCGCCGGAGGTGCGACGAGGTTCGGTTCGGAGCCCATCACCTGCGCCAGTGCCGTCGGTGCGGTGCCGACCTGCCACGCCGCCGCCGCAAGCAGCGACGCGGCGCCGATTGTCAGCCGGCCTCTCGATCTTTGCGTCATGTTGTCCCCTCGTCTCCGGAGCCGATTTTTCATTGAACCGCAATCGGCACTCTCTTGCCTCTGTATGAGCGCTGCGGTTGAGAACAAAGACAAATCCGTGCCTGCGTCTAGAATTGACACCAGTCTGTGTTAAAGCTGCCGCACCCCGGCCAAAAACTGGGCAAGTTTCGCCAAGACGGACAGGAGTCGAACCAAGTAGCGGTTCGATCCCGTCCCCCTCCCCCTACTGCACAACCTCGCCGTGGATCGCGAGATCGAGCCCCTCGCGTTCGGTATCGGCATCGACGCGCAAGCCAATCACGACATCGATAATCTTCAGCAGGATCAGACTGGCGATCGCGCAATACAGCACGACGACGATAATTCCGTAACCCTGGATGACGACCTGATACCAGTTGCCGTCGATCAACCCTGACTTGCCGTCGCCGCCGACTGCGGAGACCGCCAACACGCCGGTCAACAGCGCGCCGACCATGCCGCCGACGCCGTGCACGCCGAATGCATCGAGGCTATCGTCATAGCCGAGCGTGTTCTTGAGCCATGTCGCGCCCCAATAGCAGGCCGCCCCGGCGGCAACGCCGATGATCAGCGCGCCGCGTGGATCGACAAAGCCGGAGGCCGGGGTGATCGCGACAAGCCCGCCGACCGCACCGGAGATGATGCCGAGAACGCTCGGCTTGCCGCGTGGCTTGGCCCATTCGATCAGCATCCAGGTCAGCCCCGCTGTGGCTGTCGCGATCTGCGTCACAGCCATCGCCATACCTGCATTGCCATTGGCGGCGACCGCCGACCCGGCGTTGAATCCGAACCAGCCGACCCACAGCAACGAGGCGCCGATCAGGCTCAGCACGAGGTTATGCGGCGGCATCGGCTCCTGCTTGTAGCCATGCCGTTTGCCGAGAACCAGTGCCGCCATCAGCCCGGCGACGCCGGCGTTGATGTGGACAACCGTACCGCCGGCAAAATCGAGGATGCCGGCGCTGGAGAGAAACCCGTCCGGTCCCCAGACCCAGTGCGCGATCGGCGCATAAACCAGCACCGACCACAACCCGATGAACCACATCAACGCGGAAAACTTCATGCGATCGGCAAAGGCGCCACAGATCAGCGCCGGCGTGATAATCGCAAACGTCATCTGAAACATCATGTAGACCGATTCGGGGATCGTCTTGGCCAGGTCGTTGACCGATTCGATTCCCATGCCGACCAGCATGAAACGACTGAGCCCACCGAAAAACGGGGTCTCCGGCGTGAAGGCGATGCTGTAGCCGATCACCATCCATAGCACGGTGACGAGGCAGGTGATCGCAAAGCTCTGCATCACCGTCGCCAGCACGTTCATCTTGCGCACCATGCCGCCGTAAAACAGCGCCAACCCCGGGATCGTCATCATCAGCACGAGCGCGGTCGAGGTCAGCATCCAGGCGGTGTCGCCGGTGTCCAGCTTCACCGCTTCCACGGCGGCGGCAGGAGCCGGCGAGGCGGCGGTCTGGGCCAGCGCCGCGGCCGTTAGCGACAACAGCGCGGCGCCCACCAGCGCCGGCTTTCCGTGGCGACGAAGCACTCTCATCTTGTTATCTCCGCATTCAGCGAGCCGTAGACCTTCCCGCGGCCACCGCGGCCGAGGCGAACCCCCGCAACGGAAACCAAGAATCGTGCCAAGTGGTGGGCGGCAGGATCCGGCGGTTCGCCCCAGGGCAAGCGTCCGCCGGTTCTCAACCGATCGCGCACCGGTTACAGGCACAGGCGGCGCAACGCAGTCGAAATCGGATGAAACGGACCTTTCCAACAACCGCGGTCTCCCGGTCGAAAGGAAGCGGTCCGAACGAATGCCTAAATAAACGGCAACTCGTGCCGCATCGCGCGGCACGAGCATTCGTCCTCGCGTTTTCGGCGGCGGCGGTAAGCATGCTCTCCGGAGTCGCCGGTATCGTTGCGGATATTCGGTTCACCCTGGATGCCACGCCCGCGATGGAAATCTATTGCGGCAGCGCCCAGCCTTGGGTGCATGCGGGCGGCGAGCGTCCGCATTTCGAGTAAAATTCCGCCGGCACTGACGGGCCGCTGAATCGACGCGGACCGCCAGCCTCTCCGGCATGTCGCCCAAAAGCCGGGGACAGCCGCACCTGTCGCGAATGCAACGCGCCACGGATAGGCGCTCAGCCCGCGGCTGCGTAATCCGCCATTTCGTCAGTGCCTGCGGCATCGCGCCGCGACGCACCCGAAAACGACGCACAGCCCATTAAATTGCCCAATTCGCATGGCATTTTGCATCGCTACGAATGCGGGGCCGGGGTGAGAATGCGTCGATTGTCGGAAGCGAGCGTGCGAAGAAGCGGCTATTCCGTGTTGTCGCACTTTGCGTTCCCTGTTGCGGCCCCGCAAATTCCCTGATCCGACGTTAGGGAATCCGGCGGAATTGGCAGCGATGCCAACGGCTTGCTGCTCGCCGGAACTTACCAATCCCAAAATTTCCCTGCCCGCAGGGAACATCAGGGAAGCCGGATGCAGGCATGGCGCCGGCCCTGCCTTGTGACAGGATCGGCGCCGCAAGACGCCGACCGCGGGTCTGAAGCGGCTCAGACCGAATAGTACATCTGGAACTCGACCGGGTGAGGCGTATGCTCGAAATTGTACACCTCTTCCCATTTGAGCTCGATATACGACTCGATGAAGTCGCGGCTGAATACGTCGCCCTTCATCAAAAACGCATGATCGGCTTGCAATTCGCTCAGCGCATCGCGCAATGAACCGCACACGGTCGGGATGTCCTTCAGCTCCTCCGGCGGCAGATCATACAAATTTTTATCCATTGCGTCGCCAGGATGGATCCGGTTCTGGATGCCGTCGAGCCCGGCCATCATCATCGCTGCGAAAGCCAGATACGGATTGGCAGCCGGATCCGGATAACGTACCTCGACCCGTTTCCCTTTCGGGCTCGAAACGATCGGGATGCGGCACGAGGCCGAGCGGTTGCGCGCCGAGTACGCCAGCAATACCGGTGCCTCGAAGCCCGGAATGAGCCGCTTGTAGCTGTTCGTCGTCGGGTTGGTGAAGGCGTTGATCGCCTTGGCGTGCCGAATGATGCCGCCGATATAATACAGCGCCGTTTCCGACAGGTCGGCGTACTGATTGCCGGCGAATAGCGGCCGCTCGCCCTTCCAGATCGACTGGTGTGTGTGCATGCCCGAGCCGTTGTCGCCCTTGATCGGCTTCGGCATGAATGTCGCGGTCTTGCCGTACTGGTGCGCAACGTTGTGCACGACATACTTATAGATCTGTGTGTTGTCGGCGGATTTGACCAGCGTCGAGTAGACGAAGCCAAGCTCGTGCTGAGACGGCGCCACCTCGTGGTGGTGCTTCTCGACCTCGAGACCCATATCGAGCATGACCGACAGCATCTCGGCGCGCAGATCACTGGCGCCATCGACCGGCGGTACCGGGAAATAGCCGCCTTTCACCGACGGGCGATGCCCCATATTGCCATCGGGAAATTTCTTCGCTGTGACGTACGGACCTTCCTCGCTGTCGATCTCGTACATCGCGCCATTCATCGTACTCTTGTAGCGCACGTCGTCGAACACGAAGAATTCGGCCTCGGGACCGAAATAGGCCGTGTCGCCGATCCCGGTCGCGATCAGGTGGTGCTCGGCTTTCTTAGCAATCGAGCGCGGGTCGCGGCTGTAGGGCTGCCCGGTCAAGGGTTCATGCACGTCGCAGAACAGAATGAGCGAGGTTTGCGCCGCGAACGGGTCGAGCACCGCTGTCGTGCAATCCGGCACCAGCAGCATGTCGGATTCGTTGATGGCCTTCCAGCCAGCAATCGACGATCCATCGAACGGCACGCCGTCATTGAGGAAATCGTCACTGATCGTTCGCACATGATGCGCTAGGTGCTGCCACTTGCCGCGTGGGTCGGTAAACCGGAAGTCGACGTACTTGACGTCGTGCTCCTGGATCATGTCCAGAACATTCTGGGTGTCGGCCATCATACGCTTCCGTTACTTGGTTGAACTCTGAAAACTGCGCTAAATCGCGTCCGGGCCGCGCTCGCCGGTACGGATGCGGATCGCCTCATCGATCGACGAGACGAAGATCTTGCCGTCTCCGATCCGCCCGGTATGCGCCGCCTGCAGTGATCGCCTCGACGGCGCGCTCGACCATCGTATCTTCCATGACAACTTCGATTTTTACTTTCGGCAGAAAATCGACGACGTACTCCGCCCCTCGATAGAGTTCAGTATGGCCCTTCTGCCGGCCGAAGCCCTTCGCCTCGGTCACGGTGATGCCCTTGATCCCGACCTCGTGAAGCGCCTCCTTCACCTCGTCGAGCTTGAACGGCTTGATGATGGCCTCAACCTTCTTCATCGCAATCAACTCCCCTGCCGGGAATGCCACCTCGGATGGGATTTCTCTGCACGGCCCATGCCAATCTCGTCAATCCGGGCCTGCAGGGCTATTGCCGATATTGACGCCTATTTAACAGGCACGCTATAGCAGAAATGCCTAAAAAATCATCCCTCCGCTACGTCACGGCGCAGCGGCTTTTCAAGAAAACGTCGAATGCGCTCCATCGCCTCGGTGATTGCCTCCAGGCTGTTGGCATAGGAAAACCTGATGTAGTTCTCTCCGAACGCGCCAAAGCTGGTGCCGGCGATCGTAGCCACGCCTTCCTGATCGAGAAGCCGGCTCTGAAAACTGCGCGCGTCATGGCCGGTCCCGGAAATGTTCGGAAATGTGTAGAAAGCTCCGCCCGGCATGGCGCAGCTGACCCCAGGCAGGCTATTCAGCGCCGCGACAATGACCTCACGCCGTTCGGCGAAGGCTCGGACCATCCGGTGGACCGGCTCGCGCGGGCCTTCGAGCGCCGCAATCCCGGCATATTGCGCCGCCGCGTTGACGCAGGAATGGCAGTTGATCGCGAGCCGCTCGGCGGAGGGGAACACCGCCCTCGGCCACACGCCATACCCCATGCGCCAGCCGGTCATCGCATAGGTCTTGCTCCAGCCGTCGAGCAGGATCAACCGCTCGCGCAGTGAGGGGTATTGCAACAGGCTGACGTGCTCGGCGCCGTCATAGATAATCTCGCCGTAGATCTCGTCGCTTAGGACGGCAACCTGCGGATGGCGTTCGAGCCCGGCGACAAGGCGGTCGAGCTCGACCCGCGGCACGACCCCGCCGGTCGGGTTCGCGGGGCTGTTTATGATCAACAGCCGTGTGTGCGGCGTGATCTTTTCCAACACCTCTTCGGCGCTGAATGAAAACCCCTTGCTCTCATAGAGCGGCACCGGCACCGGCGTCGCGCCGGAAAACCGGATGACGCTCTCGTAAATCGGAAACCCCGGGTTCGGATACAGAATCTCGGCACCCGGCTCGCCGAACATCATGATCGCGAAAAACATCGTGACCTTGCCGCCCGGCACGACAAGCACCTGGTCGGGCGACACATCGATCTTGTGGCGGCGATAAAGATCAGCGGCGACCGCTTCGCGCAATGCCGGGATGCCGTTGGCGGCGGTATAGCCGTGATGGCCGTCGGCCAGCGCCTTCCTACCCGCCTCGACGATGTGCTCGGGGGTCGGGAAATCGGGCTGTCCAATCCCGAGATTGATGATGGACCGACCTTGTGCGGCGAGCGCGTTGGCCCGCGCCAGCACCTCGAAGGCCGTCTCGGTGCCGAGCACCTGCATGCGGCCAGCCATCTGCAACATGCGTGTTCTCCGTGAGGCTAGATGCCTAGAAACTAGCCGTCATTGCGCGTCACGCAAAGGGATCTCACCGCACATAGACCCGGTCGCGGACAACCGCTTCGTCTGCGCTCCTCGCGGAGGTCCTTATATACGAGCTTGGTCAAGATGGTATGTAGTCTCGAAGCGGGGCGCGGCGACGACCCGATCTAGTCAAGGGTGGTCGTTTTGCTCGCGGTTCGATTCGAAAGGAGACGCGGATGGCGACGGTCGGGTTTATCGGGCTCGGCAATATGGGTGGGCCGATGGCAGGCAACCTGCTGAAGGCGCAGCACCGGGTCAGCGGCCATGACATCGCAGCCGCTGCTGTCGAGGCGCTATCCGAGAAGGGCGGGCATGCCGTCTCCCGCGTGGCCGAGGCCGCGGCGGCGGGCGAGGTCGTCGTCACGATGCTGCCGGCGGGTCCGCAGGTGCGCGACGTCTATTTCGGGCCGGACGGAGTGCTGGAGCATGCCCAGCCGGGGGCGCTGTTGATCGATTGCTCGACAATCGACGTCGAGACCGCCCGTGCGGTCGCCGCCGGAGCCGCCGCGAAAGGTCTGCAAATGATCGATGCCCCGGTCTCGGGTGGCACCATCGGCGCCGAGGCCGGCACCCTGACATTCATGGTCGGCGGCGCGGCCGAGGCTTTTGCGCGGGCCGAGCCGATCCTGCGGGCGATGGGCCGCACGATCATCCATGCCGGTCCGTCCGGCAGCGGCCAAGCCGCCAAGATCTGCAACAACATGATGCTCGCCGCCGCGATGATCGGGGTGTGCGAGGGCTTCGCGCTGGCCGAAAAGCTTGGGCTGCCGGCGCAGACGCTGTTTGACATCTGCAGCAGATCAACCAGCCAGAGCTGGGCAATGACGAGCTACTGCCCGGTGCCGGGTCCTGTCCCCGCAGCGCCGTCGAACCGCGATTACGCGCCCGGGTTCACCGCAGCCAACATGCTGAAAGATCTACGCCTCGCGCAGCAGGCGGCCGGCGCGACGGGGGCGGCGACCCCGCTCGGCGCGGCCGCCGCCAATTTGTACCAGCTTTACGTCGATGCCGGGGGTGGACCACGCGACTTCTCCGGGATCATGCGATTTCTCAGCCGCAACGAAATCGATAAATGAAAACCGAAGTTTAACAGAACAAAAACCGAAGTTTAACCGTTTACCGGTCAACTACGCCGCGACGTGTATGGCATGCGAGGCGGCCATGATTGAATGGTATCTCAACGTGATTTCACTCGTAGAGCGACTTCACCGGCATTTTCTCGATGTCGTGAAATTGGAACTCGACCGATTGGGCATCCGGGACATCAACAATGTGCAATCGCTGATGCTGTTCAACATCGGCGACGCTGAGATGACCGTAGGCGAGCTGACGCTACGCGGCTGCTATCTCGGTTCAAACGTCTCATACAATCTTAAGAAACTTGTCGAAAACGGCTATGTGGAGCAGGCGCGGTCGCCGCACGACCGCCGCTCGGTTCATGTCAGGCTGGCTCCAAAGGGCCGCGAGTTGTGCGACCGGCTCGCCGAGATGCACCAGCGGCACGCCGAAAACCTGACGCAAGGCGCGATCGCCGCGCCCGATCTGGAACAGGCGGCAGGGACGTTGCGCCGCCTCGAGCGCTTCTGGATCCGGGTCGGCGACGAGGCACGTCGTTGGGCGGCCTGAGGGAACGCCCCGATTGCGAGCATCCATTCGGCCAAATGGCCGTTGCGGATTTTCTGGATGACGGCGCAGTGGCAATGGTGCGACCCTCCACGAATAACGCACCGGAGAACCGCCGATGCCTTCCATTTTGCCTCCGCTCGCCGCCCTTGCTCCCGGTGTGAGCGCCGCGGGCAAGCTCGACCGCGACGATATCGAGGCACTCGCCGATTCGGGCGTGCGAACGATCGTCAACAACCGCCCGGATGGCGAAGACCCGGGACAACTCCCGGCCGACGAGGCGCGCCTTCTCGCCGAATCGCGCGGGATTGCCTACCATCATATCCCGGTGACGGCCGCGAGCCTGACCCGCGGTGATGTCGATGCCATGGTGGAGGTGCTCGCCAAGGCTGAGCGCCCCGTTGTGCTGCACTGCCGCAGCGGGACCCGGTCAACGCTGCTTTGGGCGCTCGTCCGCTTGCGCGAAGGCGCCGAACCTTCGAGCCTTGTCGCTGAGGCCGCGCGTCACGGTATCGACATTGCCGCCCTGCCGGCAATCACCGCACGCCTTTAATCGCCGCCCGAAACGCATCGGCCCCGTCAGAAAATTCGGGCGGGCTGTGCGCTTTCGCACACCCAGACCTGCGCCTCGCGCCCCGTATCCGACGCATCGCGGGCGGCGTCGAGCGCGTCCAGCAGTGCCTGTTCCTTGTCGAGATAAGAACCGTATTCAGCGCCGCCAAGCCGCACAATCCAGCGCGCTTCACCGTCTTGCCGGCACACCTGAAATTCCAAGGTTCTCATTCACGCCCTCCCGGGCCGGCCCACGCCGGGGCCGTTTTCATGATTCGGTGCGGCAATGCGCGTCCCGTTGCAGCGTCCCACTATCCCGCTTCTTAGGGCTTTAGCAATACTAATAAGTGGTTAATTGTTGATCCTGGGTCAATCCGGGTGCGGTGACGCCGCCGGATGCCGTCTTGTCCTGACGGCTCGGCAAAAGGCCTGCCTTCGTTGTGAGGGCCCTGCGCCGGGGGCCGTGAGGCGCGCCCGAGACCTATCCGATCGGCTTGTGATAAAGAGGCTGAAACCGCCCTCCGGTTCAAGCTGATGAGGAAGGTGGGCGGCGGGTCTCGCAAACGGAGGGTTTCTGATGGCGGTCAAATTTGTCGTGGGCCTTTTTTCGTCGAAAGGGATCGCCGAGGACAGCTGCAACCGGCTGCGCACCGAAGGCGTGCCGGCGCGGGACATCGCGCTGCTGGTGTTGCGGCAGACCGCGCCGACACGGGAAGTGGAGACCGTTGCGGACGAGCTTGAGGCGCTTGCGGTCGATCCGCTCGTGTTCGGCAACACGTGCGACACGTTTGCCCCCTATGTCCGCAACGGCGAGACCGCGGTTTTCGTGCGGGCTCATTCGGAGGCCGATGTCGAGCTCGCGGCCGGCACGATCCGCCAATACGCGCCAATCCGGATCGAGGTGGGCTGGGTCGAGGAGGGCGCGGCCCGGGCGCACAAACTGTTGTAACGCAGGGACGCGCATTCGCGGCACGCCCTACGGCACCGCGTTGCCGTATGCCGGTCTGGTCTCGCCGAAGTGCTTTGGCTGATATCTGCAGGGAATCTGCAGCAAACGAGCGCACTCCGGGCACCATTCCGCATACCCGGTCGGGTCTGGTGTGGGCTTTTTGCCAATTCTGCAGCAAATCTGCAGCAAAACGAGCATCACGCCGGGCACCGTTCCGGATACCCGGTCCGGTCTCGTCAGAGCCATTTTGCTGACATTTGCAGCGAATCTGCAGCAAGCGAGCATCGCGTCGGTACCAGTCACCTATTGCGGGGCTGAGGGTACGATGCGATTGTGGCAATTCTAGCGGGTTTGCGCACCGCTCGCGACAGCGGTGGCATCGCGGCGCAGGCCGACGTGACTCTGACGCAGCACCAGCGAGCCGATCACGACGATGTGCACGGCGTTGAAGCCGATGCCGGTGGCGAAGGCGATCGCGTAGAACCCGGCCCAGTCATAGATCACCCCGGCGAGCCAGCCGCCGAGGGCCATCCCCGAACCAGTGAACAGCAGCACGGTCGGCACCCGCCAGGACGCCTCGGCGGTCGGGAACAGTTCTCTAATCGCAACAACATACGCGGGGATGATGCCGCTGAAGCCGAGCCCGAACGTGGCCGCGACCGCGAACAGGCCGGCCTCGTTCTGGGTCATGAGAAACCCGGTCATCGCCGTGATCTGGCACACCGAGCCAGCCAGCACCGTGCGCAACCCGCCGATGTGGTCGGTGATCCACCCCCAGAACTGGCGGCTGACGAAGGCGCAGCCGAGCAGCAGCGACAGCATCGCCGCGCCGTGCGCCGGGGCGATCCCGACATCGGTGCAGAACGCGACGAGATGGCCCTGCGGCATCGCCATCGGGACGCAGCACATCAGCCCGGCGAGGCACAGCAGGCCCATTACCAGATTGGGTCGCAATCCGAGCACGGCGCCGCCGTGTACCGGGCCGGCGGCCGCGGCAATGCCGGCGGCGTCGGGCGGCGGCCGGAAGACGGCGAGCGCCATCGGGAGAATCACGGCGACGACGAAGACGGCATAGAACAGCATCATGCCGCGCCAGCCTAGCGCCTCGATGCCGCGCGAGAAAAAGACCGGCCAAACGGTGCCGGCGAGGTACTGACCGGACGAGATCAGCGCGATCGCGCTGCCGCGACGCCGGTCGAACCAGCGCGCGACATAGACGTAGAGCGGCGCGTTGATGCAGGCATTGCCAAGCAGGCCGATGAAAATGCCGTGTCCGATATAGAGCGCGGCCGAACCGCCTGAGGTCGATATCGCGACCCCGGCCGCAACCATCGCGGCGCCGAACATGACGACGCGGCGGATGCCGAAGCGCTCGGCCATCCAGCCCATCGGGATGCCGCCGACCGCCGCGCCGAACCAGGCCAGCGAGAAGGCCAGCCCCGGGACCGAGCGCGCGTCGCCCAGCTCGGCGGCGATCGGCTTCAGCGCGACGACGGTAATGACCGGCGCGCCGAACGAGACCGTGTAGATCGCCAGCGCGGTCAGCGCGACGATCCACGACGCGCGCGTCTCGATCGAGGCGGGGTGGCGCGCCTCGGTGGCTGCGATGGAGGAGGCCATCGGCGGACCCGCGCGCTTTCCTAGAGGCTGTCCGGAAATGATTTGTTCGATCTTGGCCGCTTAGCCGTCACCCCCGCGAAAGCGGGGGTCCAGGAGAACTGACGGGAGCGCCGGCTCTGGATTCCCGCTTTCGCGGGAATGACGATGGAAATGGCTAAAACGGTTGTCATCAGGTCCTGCGAACCTCTCACGCCCGCACCAGCGGCTTGTATTTGATGCGGTGGGGCTGGTCGGCTTCGGCGCCGAGACGGCGGCGGCGGTCGGCTTCGTAATCGGCGTAATTGCCCTCGAACCACTCGACGCGGCTGTCGCCCTCGAAGGCGAGGATATGCGTCGCGACGCGGTCGAGAAACCAGCGGTCGTGGCTGATGATGACGGCGCAGCCGGGATAGTCGAGCAGCGCCTCCTCGAGCGCGCGCAGCGTATCGATGTCGAGATCGTTGGTCGGCTCGTCGAGCAGTAACAGGTTGGCGCCTTCCTTCAGCATCTTGGCCAGATGCACGCGGTTGCGCTCGCCGCCCGAGAGCTGGCCGACCTTTTTCTGCTGGTCGGGGCCGCGGAAGTTGAACAGCGCGCAATAGGCGCGGCTGGCGATCTTGCGGCGTCCCAGATCGATCTCGTCCTGGCCGCCGGAAATCTCCTGCCACACCGTGTTGTTGCCGCCGAGCGTGTCGCGCGACTGGTCGACATAGCCTGCTTTGACCGTCTCGCCGATGCGGATGCGGCCGGAATCGGGCTTTTCCTGGCCGGTGATCATGCGGAACAGCGTCGTCTTGCCGGCGCCGTTCGGGCCGATCACGCCGACGATGCCGCCGGGCGGCAGCCGGAAATCGAGATCCTCGATCAAAAGCCGGTCGCCAAAGCCTTTTCCGACATGCTCGGCCTCGATGACAAGGTCGCCGAGCCGGGGACCCGGCGGCAATACGATCTGGGCGGTCTCGGGCGCCTTCTCGCGGCTCTGCGCGACCAGCGCATCGTAGGCCTGGAGACGGGCCTTGCTCTTCGCCTGGCGGGCGCGCGGGCTCTGCCGCACCCATTCGAGTTCGCGCTCCAGGGTGCGGCGGCGCGCCTCCTCCTGGCGGCCCTCCTGCGCGAGACGGGCCTGTTTCTGTTCGAGCCAACCCGAATAGTTGCCCTCGAACGGGATGCCGTGGCCGCGATCGAGTTCGAGGATCCAGCCGGCGACCTCGTCGAGGAAATAGCGGTCGTGCGTCACCGTGACGACGGTACCGGGATAATCCTTCAGAAAGCGCTGCAGCCAGGCGACCGATTCGGCGTCGAGATGGTTGGTCGGCTCGTCGAGCAGCAACAGGTCGGGGCGCTGCAACAGCAGACGGCACAGCGCAACGCGGCGCCGCTCGCCGCCCGACAGGGTGGCGACCGGGCTGTCGCCCGGCGGGCAGCGCAGCGCGTCCATCGCGATCTCGACAGTGCGGTCGAGTTCCCAGGCATCGGCCTGATCGATCTTTTCCTGCAACTCGCCCTGCTCGGCGATCAGCGCGTCCATTTCCTCGGGCGAGAGATCCTCGGCGAAGCGGGCGCTCACTTCCTCGAAGCGGTCGAGCAGCGCCTTGGTCGCGGCCAGCCCCTCCATGACGTTGCCGGCCACGTCCTTGTCCGGATCGAGCGCCGGCTCCTGCGGCAGATAGCCGACCGTGGCGCCGTCGGCGGCCCACGCCTCGCCCGAGAAGTCGCGCTCCTGACCGGCCATGATGCGCAGCAGCGTTGACTTGCCGGCGCCGTTGAGGCCAAGCACGCCGATCTTCGCGCCCGGGAAAAACGACAGCCAGATGTCGCGCAACACCTCGCGGCCGCCGGGATAGATTTTTCCCAAGCCTTTCATGACGTAGATGTACTGGTAGGCGGCCATATTCCTTGCTTCGCGGTACGGGGATGAGGCCGGGCGTAAAGAGCGCGGGGTGGCGCGTCAAGCCGATTTTCCGGCCGCCTACGATACTCGCGTATTCGGATCGCGTCGGCGCCGGAATGAGCCGCGCCGCTTGCGGGTGTAGGGGGCAGCTTGTACGGTCGCGCGCCCTCGCCGAACACGGAACCGACCGAATGAGCGCGGTTTTCTGGCTAATCGATACGATAATCGACATCTATATCTGGCTGCTGATCGCGCAGGCGATCCTCAGCTGGCTGATCGCGTTCGGCGTCATCAACCGGTGGAACCGCGGCGTCGCGGTGATCGGCGATTTTCTCTATCGGATTACCGAACCGCTGTTACGGCCGATCCGATCGTTTCTGCCCAATTTCGGCGGGGTCGATATCTCGCCGGTGATCCTGATCCTGTTGCTGCTGTTCGTACGGCGGCTGATCCTGTACGACCTTGTCCCGGCGCTGTTCTGAATCTCCCGGGGCGCTGCCGTTTGCGGCGGCGGTGGACGGGGTGCGAGTGGCGGTACGGCTGACCCCGCGCGGGAGGGCGGATCGGATCGAGGGGGTGGTGCGCCTCGCGCACGGGACGCCGGTGTTGAAGGCGTCGGTCGCAGCGCCGCCCGAGGATGGGCGCGCCAACGAGGCGCTGCTACGGCTTCTCGCGACGGAATGGGGTCTCGCGCGGCGCGACCTGACGCTCGTCGCCGGCTTGAAGAGCCGCAACAAGAGCGTGCATGTCGCCGGCGACCCGGCCGCGTTGCTGGCGCGGCTCGGCGCGGCGATCGCGGCGGGAGTAAGCGAGCGGGGGGAGGAGGACAATTGCGATGAATCGCACCATCGGCGTGGCGGCGGGGTTGATGATGCTGATCGCCACGGTCCTGCCGGGAGCCGCCGGCCCGGTCGTGACCGAGCTGGCTCTTGAAGACGGCGGCATGCAGCGCATGCTCTACGCCGCGCCACAGAACCCGCTCGCCGTGCTGATCATGCTGCCCGGCGGCAACGGTATGGTCGAGTTTGGCCCGGACGGCGGCTTCCGGCGTATGGGAGAAGGATTTCTGCAGCGCACACTGCCGCTGTGGCAGGAGCAGGGGTTTGCGGTCGCGGTCCTGACGCCGCCGAACGGCATGTCGCTGCTCGGCTATCGTCACACGGAAGGCTACGCCGCGGCGATCGGAAGGGCCGTCGATGATCTGAAGGGAAGCGCCGACGTTCCGGTCTGGCTGGTCGGGAGCAGTCAGGGAGCAATCGCCGCGGTCGGCGGCGCCGCCCGCCTCGGCGGTAAAATCGCGGGGATCGTGGTGATGTCGTCGGTGACCGGCCGCAGCGGCGCCGGCGAAACGCTGTTCGACAGCGAGCCCGAACGGGTTGCGGTTCCGGTCCTGATCGTCGCGAACAAGGGCGATGCCTGCCCGGCAAGCCCGCCGGGCGACGCGCCGAAGATTGCCGAGGCGCTGATCAAGGCGCCGCGCAAGGAAATCCTGTTTCTCGACAGCACGGCGATGAAGGGACAGCCATGCGGGGCCGAGGCGCCGCACAGCTATTTCGGTATTGAGCCGCAAGCCGTGGAACAGGTCGCGCGTTGGATCACGGCAGCGCAGCAATGATATCCAAGCGGCGGAGGCTTCCGTCTTAGACGGCTGGCGCCTCCTAATCCGCGGAAGCCGGCTGAGGAGTGGGTCGCCTAGGCGGGCGCAACAACAAAACCAGCGGAATCGACGCGAGAGACACAAACATCATCAGCGTGAAATCGTCGATATAGGCGACCATCGATGCCTGCCGCGTGACTTCGTGGTTAAGCGCCGCCACCCCGGAGGGTTCACTCAAACTGAATTGCGATGTCAGCAGCGGCGGCTGCGCCAGCGGGTTGTCCGGGCGCAGGTTTTCGACGAGGCGCGCATGGACGATTTGGGTGTTGGCGGTCAGCTGGGCTAGCAGAATCGGGATCCCTGTACTCCCGCCGAGATTGCGCATCAGCCCGCGAATCGCTGTTCCTTGCGTCAGAATGTGTCGCGGTAGGCTGGACAGCGCGATCAGATTGAGCGGTACGCCGGTGCAGCCGAAGCCGAAACCTTGGATCAAGCCGGAGAGGATCACCGGCCCCGACCCCATCTGAAGCGAAAAGGTTGTCATTTGCCAGCAGGAAATGGCGAGCAGACATAACCCGATCGTGAGCAGCACGCGAACGTCCACCCGGTTTATCAGGCGCGCGACGACAAACATCCCGATCATCGTGCCGATGCCGCGCGGTGCGGTGACCAACCCGGTGGTCAATACCGGGTATTGCATCAGCTGCTCCAGCATCAGCGGCAGCAATGCCAGGGTCCCGTTCATCGTAATACCGATAAAGAAGACCAATACGGTCCCGGCGACAAATGGCGAATTGCGCAGCAGGTCGCGGCTGAGAAACGATGGGCCGGTGGTGGTCGCGGTATGGACGACGAACAGATATAGAGCGAGCGCCGCGAACGTTGCTTCGATCCAGATTTCGGCCGATGCGAACCAGTCGTGCACCGCGCCGCGATCCAGCATCAATTGAAACGCGCCGATCGCCACGCTGAGCGTCGCAAAGCCAAGGAAGTCGAAGGCTTCGCGATGCGCACGGCGGTTGTCGGTAACGAAAATCGCGATGCCGAGCGCCGAAATGATGCCAACCGGAACGTTGACGTAAAACACCGCGCGCCAGCCGAACGCGTCGGTCAACCAGCCGCCGAGCGCCGGTCCGGCGATCGGCCCAAGAATGGTGCCCGAGCCGAACACCGCCATCGCATGACCGTGCCGCTCGGGTGGATTGATCGACAGCAGTGTCGCCTGCGCCAGCGGCACCAACGCCGCGCCCGCGATCCCTTGCAGCACTCTGAAGATCACCAGTTCCGGCAGGCTCGTCGCGGCGCCGCACAATGCCGACGCAGCCGCGAAGCCGATCACCGAGTACAAGTAGATATATTTGATGCCGACCCGGCCGGCGAGCCAGCCCGCCAGCGGCATCGTGATCGCGACCGAGACAATGTAGGAAGTCAGAACCCAGCCGATCTCTTCACGGCTGGCCGAGAGGCTGCCCTGCATATGGGGCAGCGCGACATTCGCGATCGTGTTGTCGAGCCCGCGCATGATCACCGCGAGCATTATCGACACCGTGATCGCACCGCGATTGGTCATGCCCAGGCCTCGCGCGCTGTTCATGCCATCGCGCCTGATGCTGGCGGAACTCGAAGGCTCGCCTATTATCAGCCGATATTAGCTCCTCAGAGGGGTCGACCCTCGGGCTTTCGAGCATGACAGCGCCGCTTTCGGCGCAGACCAGCCGATCACAGCGCGGAACCTGATCGCGTACGCGATGGATCGCAGCGACGCGGCAATGAGCCAGCCGCTTCTGCCCCATTCCGGACCTGCAAGGACCAACGAGAACCGTCCAGATGAGTGATTTCTGCCGGATCGCTTCCGAGCCAGCGCAGGCGCAGCTCGGACATTCGCTGGAAAGCGCAAGCTTTGTGTGCCACGGTGGGGCCGAAATAATTGGAGGTGTGCGATGAGCCCGCTCGATGTCGCCGACAATCAGGTCGCGGAAACTCAGAGATCCTCGTCGGCCTATGTGCCGCCGCTCCAGCGCACGGCAGGGCAGCCGCCGCCGATCGCGGCGAATGGCGGCCTGTCTTACATGGCATTCGACCGGGGCGGCGATGCGGGAACCGCCGTGGCGATCCAGGATGCGCTCGCCGAGATCGCCGAGGGCGAGGGCCAGCGCATTATCGACATGATCGACAAGGCACCGCCGGGTCCGATCAAGACCAAATGGGGCCTCGGGTTCCGCGACTACGACGAGTGTATGACGTACATCCGCGAATCCAACAGCATCAAAGCCCCGCCGGGCGGGGTGGCGCTGCCGCTGCCCTACACCGTCTACGAGCGGCCGACCTATTCCGTCGTCCCCTCGAACGCCATCTGGCGGGACCCGGCGCGCGCCAACGTAGCGGCGGTCCTGCGCAGGAACGAGCAGGGCAGGCGGCGGCGGGACCTCTATTTCCCGCAGGTGCTCCGCGATGCGCGGCGCATCGGCGAGTATTACCCCGGCCTCTCGCCCAACAGCCCCGAATGCATGGACCGGCTCGGCGTGTCGCTGGCGCACCTCGAGTTCAAGTGCTCCAACATTTATGATGCGGCGGAAGTCGAGCGCGTGTACTATCCGGAGATCGAGAAGCTGCTTCTCGAGTTCTTCCCGGATGCGACCGATGCGCTGGTCTACAACCACGACGTGTTCGACAAGGATTACACCGGCGATCGCACGGAAGACCAGGATGGCAACAACCCGGGGGTGAACGCCAATTACGCCAACCTTGTGCACAACGACCTGAACGACAACAGCGGCCGCGTGCGTTGCCGCGAGCTGCTTACCAGGAACCTGCGGAACTTCGGACGCACACAGCACTACACCGAGGAAGAAGCCGACGCAAAGATGTCGCGGCGGTTCATGTCGATCAACCTCGCCAAGCCGATAGAGACCGTCGAGCAGTTCCCCTTCGTGCTTTGCGCCTGGCCATCCTTTGCCGACCAGCCGTATATCAACAACTATCGGATCTACGACGACCGGGTCGGCGAGACCACTCGCTTCACCTACCGTCCGGAGCACGAGTGGTACTGGTTTCCTCGGCAGAAGCCTACCGAGGTTTCGATGCTGAAGTGCTATGACTCGGTGACCGACGGCTCCGTGTCACGCTGGTCGTTCCATACGGCCTGCGTCGATCCGACCGCGCCCGCCAATGCGCGGTGCCGTAAGAACGTGGTTCGGTCCTTGCTCGTTTGTGCAGCATATTTTCTAGGAGGAGAGACTAATGTTCAGCCACATCATGATCGGAAGTAATGACATTGCCCGGTCGAAGAAATTCTACGATGCGCTGTTTACCGCAATCGGCGGACAGCCCGGCACCGAGCCGCGCGAGGGCCGGCTAGCCTACACGCACAACGGGGCCCGCTTCATGGTGACCAAACCGAACGACGGCAAGCCGGCCTCGGCTGCTAACGGCGGCACGATCGGCTTTGCGGTAGGCGATGTGAAACTGGCTGAAGCGTGGCACAAAGCCGGGGTCGCAAATGGCGGCACATCAATCGAAGACCCGCCGGGCGTGCGTCCCAATGGAGCATATCTCGCTTATCTTCGTGATCCCGATGGCAACAAATTGGTTGCGGTTGCTCGTCCGGCTGGCTGAGTTATACCGCTAACAGTGACGAGGGCCGTCCTCTTCCGGGACGGCCCTCGAAACCTTTGTCACAGATCTCGTCTAATTCTCCAGGCAGGCAGACTAAAACTGCCGTTGGGGCGAGCCGGTTCGGCTTGGCGGACCTGCGAAATGTGGTCCGCAATAGCACCACGGAGGCGGCAGCTTTCGGCGCACACCCGCCGATCGCCGGCGCGGTCGGAATAGCTCCGGGGGTGGGTGCGGCGACCGAAATCGGCGGGGTCAACCCGTTGCGGCTTGCGCCCCGATCGTCGGCTGGCCCAAATCGATGACGGAATCGTGGAAGCGGCGCAGCGTGCCGCGGTGGCCGACGCTGACGATTGTCGGTCCCCATTCGGCCTCGCGCAGCATGCGATAGAGCTGCGCCTCGGCCGCTTCGTCGAGCGCTGAGGTCGCCTCGTCGAGAAACACGATTGCCGGCCGCATCAGCAGCACGCGGGCGAAGCCGACGCGCTGCTGCTCGCCGCCCGACAGACGCTGCGCCCAGTTGCTCTCCTCATCGAGCAATGGCACCAGATAGGACAGCCCGACGGCGCGCAGCGCCGCCTCGATCTCGGCACGGCTGGGCTGAGGCGCGATCTCGGGATAGAGGATCGCGTCTTGCAGCGTGCCAAGCGGCAGATATGGCCGCTGCGGCAGGAACAGCGCGTGCCCCTCCCCTACCCGCACGCGCCCGCTGCCGAACGGCCACAAACCGGCGACGGCGCGCAACAGCGTGCTCTTACCCGCGCCGGAGGGACCGGTGATCAGCAGCGGCGACTGCGGCCCGGCGGAAAGCGCGATGTCCTCGCGCAGCGTCTGGCCGTTCGGCAGCGACAGGTCGAGCGCATCGACCGCGACGCCGGCGCCGCCGTGCTCGATCGCGATCGGCTGCCTGCCCTGTCGGGCGGCGGCAACCTCGTCCACCTTGCCGCGAAAGCCGCCGAGACGCTCGACGACCGCGCGGTATTCGGCGATCTCGACGTAGCTCGAGATAATGAACGACAACGAATCCTGCACCTGGCCGAAGGCCGACGCGATCTGCATCAGCCCGCCGAGCTGGATCTCGCGCGAGAAATAGCGCGGCGCCGCTACGATGAACGGAAACACGACCGCCAGCTGTGCATACCCGGCGGTGAACCAGGTCAGCTTCTTGCGACGGCGGATGATGTTCCACCAATTGAGCACAATCCGCGTAAAGCGGTTCTGGAACACTCCGCGCTCGCGACTCTCGCCGCGGTAGAACGCGACGCTCTCGGCGTTCTCGCGCAGCCGCACCATGCTGAAGCGGAAATCGGCCTCGTAACGCTGCTGATCGTAGAGGAGCCTGGTCAGCGGGTTGCCGATACGATGGGTCAGCCACGTACCGGCCGCTGCATAAAGGATCGCGGCGTACACCATGTAGCCCGGGACATCGAACGAGCGCCCGCCGCCCAACGGAATGGTCAGAATTCCCGACAAGGTCCACAGGATGAACAGGAACGAGAACAGCGTCACGACCGAGTTCATCAGCCCGATCGACAGCGCCAGGCTGATCGAGGTGTAGCGGTCGATGTCGTCCGAGATGCGCTGGTCCGGGTTGTCGGTCGTCGTCTGGTCGAGCTGCATCCGGTAATAGGTCTGGTGCCCGAGCCAGTCGTCAAGAAACCGGTCGGTCAGCCAGGCGCGCCAGCGGATCTGCAGGATCTGTCTCAAATAAAGCTGGTACACGGCGACGACGATCAGCGACACCGCGATCATCCCGAAGATCGCGAACTGCCACCAGAATTCCGCCCAGTTATAATTCTGCAGCGCGTTGTAGAAATCGGCGTTCCAGGCATTGAGACGGACGTTGAGCCACACCGAGATCAGGTTCAGCAGAACCACGGCACCCAACAGCCCGCGCGCCGACCATTTCCGGTCGCCGGTCCAGTACGGCCAGGCGAGGTTCCACGCGACGCGCAGGAACCCGGGCTTCGGCAACGCCATCGTCACACTCCGTTCGTCTTCGCTCGTTTATATGGGCGGCCGCCAATGCTAGGGGACGTAGGCCACGGCGCCGCGGGGGAGCTGGGCGGAGCGTCGCCACCATCGGCTGCCGGACGGCTGGCCCGCGGCACCTGCCGGATGCTCGCGCAACTCGGTTATGCCAGTCTTCTCGAAGTGCCGCTCGCCGATGGCGGCCGCGCCGATATCCTGGCGCTGGGCAAATCCGGCAATCTGATCATCGTCGAGATCAAAACCTCGGTCGCCGATTTCCGCGGCGACCGCAAGTGGGTCCGCTATCGGGATTTTGCCGACCGGCTCTATTTCGCAGTGCCGGACGGCTTTCCGGCGGTGCTCATCCCTGAGGAATGTGGCCTGATCGTGGCCGACGGGTTCGGCGCGGCAATGCTGCGCGACGGCATCGCGACCCCGCTGTCGGCCGCCCGGCGCCGGGCGCTGACGCTGCGTTTCGCGCGAACCGCCGCCAATCGGCTCCGTCGCGCGCTCGATCCGGAGGGAAGCGCGATGCCAGGCGAGTGATGAATGCGGCCGGACCATCCTTGAATCGCGAGCCGCCCGGCGCGCCGCCGAGTGTCGCAAACCTAACTCTCCCCGTCACGGAATTCGAGGGTTTTAGGCGCAATATCAACGTCTTCTACAACCATCGGTTAACTTTTATCAAAGGACGTAGCGCCAAAGCAGGTGTTGACGTGGCCGGTATCGCAGCTATTGGTACGAAATCATGAAGCGAGACGTGTCCGCGTTCCTCGACCTGACGAGAACGCTGGCGGCTTTCACCGTTTTCTTGGCGCATCTTTCGCAGCCGAGATTCGGCGGCGGAGTGCCTCATGTCTCCGGCGAACTGGCGCATACCGCAGTTATCGTATTCTTCGTGCTTTCGGGTTTTGTCATATCCTGGGCCGCCGAACGGGACGGTACGGCACGCCACTATACCCTCAATCGCGCCAGTCGGATTTATTCCGTCGCGCTGCCGGCGCTTGCCCTGACATGGCTGACCGACAACTATCTCCTTCTACACTATCCCGGAATGCTCGGCGCGCTCTATCAGTATGCGGCGCCCTGGAAATATCTGCCGTTATTCCTGAGTTTTTCGAATGATTTTTGGTTCCTGTCCGAGGACGCTTTTTCCAACATACCTTATTGGTCGCTTTGCTATGAAGTGTGGTATTATGTCGTATTCGGTACTCTAGTGTTCGGTCGCGGCTTCTGGCGTTGGGGAATTGCGATAGCTGCGCTGTTGATGATGGGGCCGCGCCTCTGGCTGCTGTGGCCGATTTGGTTGGCCGGCGCCTGGCTCCACCGGCTTCCGCCGCTTTCGCCGAGAAACAGTCGGGTTCTGCTGTTACTTTCTGTCGCGGGACTGATCGCGCTGAAAGAGAGCGGTCTGGAGGAGGCTCTTAATGACTTTGTCAATGAGGTCACGGGAGGGTTCGCGGAAACGCATCTGCGGTATTCGCAATTTTTTTTGGGCGACTACTTTGCGACGGTTTGTATAGCAGGCGCCATCCATGCGGCCCGCGGCGCCGATACGACATCACTTGCGCGAATGCGAAAGCCGATTGCCGCCGCCGCTTCGGTCAGTTTCAGCATGTATCTGATTCATTATCCATTGTTCCTTTTCTTCGGTGCCTTGTTCCCGAGGCAAACCCTGACGATTGGGGTGTTAACGTTGGCCGCCATTGTCATTTTCGGCATAACGTTCGAGCGCAACCGGGCGCTGCTAAGGGGAGCGTTCGCCACCTTATGGCCGGAGAAGGCTCATGTTCCGGCCTACAAATAGGAATCAACCCGCGCCCACGGTTCGTCGCCGAGAAACGCGAAACTGCAGCTGCCTCTACATCTTCAAACAATGCGATCAAGCCGACACTGGCGACAGGTCGAGACTGCTGATCGAGCCGCAGACGTAATGAAGCCAAGGATCAGTGCGGGTGGCGTATTCGTCCGGCCGCAACACCCGCGGGTCGGTGTATCCGACAACCGCTAACTCGTCAAAGCCGGCCCGCCGCAACTGCGCCAGCTGTGCGTCGATCGAGATTGAATATAGCAGCATGTCATAGTTAAAAATATCTGCGGTGGCGATGGTATATTCCTCTGTGTGCTTCTCCTCGGACCGATGCCTCAGGTAGTGATAGAGGCCAGCGGCATAAAGCCTCACTCTTTTCGAAAACAGAAGTGGGCTCGCAGATATGTGAGGCTGCCGCCGCAATCGGCGGATGTCCCAAGCCCGGCGAGGTTTGGAATTCCGGTTGAGGGTGGAAAATACAAATACACCGCCGGGCGCCAGAATTCGCCGGATCTCGGCGAGCACCCGCAGACGGCCAGCGTGATCGATGCAGTCGATGCCGTTGTGACTGAACAGGACGAAATCGAACGAGGCAGCCGCGAACCGCGACAGGTCGCGAGCATCGCCGACGGCGAACTCGACCGTCGGATAGCGGGCCTGGCACACCGCGATCATCGCGGGGGAAAAGTCGATCCCGATATAATCCTTACTGATAGCAAGCAGGTAAGGGGTCGTGCGGCCCGCGCCGACGCCCAGATCGAGGATACGCTTGTCGGCGAATTCGCGTCCGATCCAGGAGATAATCGCGACTTCAGGCGGTTGGAGTTCGTCGGCACGGCGATAACTCTCGACAACCGACCGCTGAGTGAATGTTTCACGGTTGTGGCCCGCGATATCGGTCTTCAATCACAACCCTCCGTCATCGGGCGGCCTTGCGGCGGGGGGATCGAGCAGGGCAGCAGCATCAGGGTATCAGCCGGGCGACGCGCCATCGGGATCGGCACCGGGGATCGGCTTTCCACACCTTATCGGGTCAGCGCCACAGCCCGCGCTTCGGCCGCCACGCGCCGAACGCCGATGGCTTTGAGGTGTTTCTTTGCACGAGAGCGCGCCGATGCCGTAGCTCAAAAATCACGCGGTCGCGATTTACAGCGCCATAACCGGCGTGGCAATTTGGATTTTCCGAAGGTACGGAGGGCCGGCATGGCGCCAGGGCCGGATGACGGGGCAGCATGACGGGGCGTCTTGAAGGGAAGCGAGCCCTGGTGACCGCGGCGGCGCAGGGTATCGGGCGGGCGACGGCGCTGGCCTTTGCCGCCGAGGGCGCCAGCGTACTCGCCACCGATGTGGCGGACGACAAGCTCGCGGATCTCGCCGAAGCCTTTATCGTGACGCGCCGGCTGGACGTCACCGACCCGGAGGCGATCACGGCGCTCGCCGACGAGCTTCCGCCGGTCGACATCCTGTTCAACTGCGCCGGGTTTGTTCATCACGGCACGATCCTCGACGTGCTGCCCGACGACTGGGATTTCTCGTTCGAGCTGAACGTGCGCTCGATGTATCTGATGATCCGGTCCTTTCTGCCGAAGATGCTGGAGCATGCCAAGACCAGCGCCGGCGGCGTGTCGATCATCAACATGGCCTCGACGGCCTCGTCGATAAAAGGCGTGCCGAACCGCTGCGCCTATGGCGCGACAAAGGCCGCCGTGATCGGGTTGACGAAGGCGGTCGCGGCCGATTTCATCACGCAGGGCGTGCGCTGCAATGCGATCTGTCCCGGTACGGTCGCGACCCCATCGCTCGACGAACGCATCGCAATGCTCGGCGTGCTGATGACCGGGGGCAGCGACGCGGCGCGGCAGGCCTTCATCGAGCGCCAGCCGATGGGGCGGCTCGGCACGCCCGAGGAGGTCGCCTCGCTCGCCGTTTATCTCGCGTCGGACGAAGCCTCGTTCACGACCGGCGCGATCCACATCATCGACGGCGGGTTTACGCTGTAACGGCGATGCGCCACCGGCAAGCCCCACCCCAACCGTCCCCCGCTTGCGGGGAGGGGGTATGCAGGCCCCGGGTCATCCCGCTGCAAGCGGGCTGGGGCGCGGGTACGGTCTGCGACGCATCGCCTCGATTGGAGGAGACATCTCATGAAGTTGCTGCGCTATGGCCCGCGGGGCCACGAAAAACCGGGGCTGATCGACCGCAACGGACAGATCCGCGATCTCTCCGGGGTGATCGGCGACATCAACGGCGACACGCTGTCGCCGGCCTCGCTCGACCGGCTGCGCAAACTCGACCTGGCGAGTTTGCCGACCGTCTCGGGCTCGCCGCGCCTCGGGTCGTGCGTCGGCGGCGTGTCGAAGATTGTTGCGATCGGGCTCAATTACCGGCTGCACGCCGAGGAAGCCGGCGCACCGATCCCGAACGAGCCGATCTTCTTTATGAAAGCGGTGTCCTCAATCTGCGGCCCGAACGACGACGTGATCATCCCGAGAGGCTCGGTGAAGACCGATTACGAGGTCGAACTCGGCATCGTCATCGGTACGAAGGCAAGCTACATCGCGGTCCACGACGCGCCGAAGCACATCGCCGGGTATTGCGTCGTCAATGACGTCTCCGAGCGCGAATTCCAGATCGAGCGCGGCGGGCAATGGACCAAGGGCAAGAGCGCCGACACGTTCTGCCCGACGGGGCCGTGGCTGGTGACCGCCGACGAGGTGGCGAACCCCGGCGCGTTGCGACTGTGGACCGAGGTCAATGGTGAGCGCCGGCAGGACAGCAACACCTCGGACCTGATCTTCGGGATCGATCATATCGTCAGCTATGTCAGCCATTTCATGACGCTGATGCCGGGCGACGTGATCCCAACCGGGACGCCGTCGGGTGTCGGGCTCGGCTTCAAGCCGCCGCGTTTCCTCAAGCCGGGCGACCGCATGCGCCTCTCGGTCGAGGGGCTTGGGGTACAGGAGCAGCGGCTGGTCCCGTTCGAGGGCTGAACGCGACGCACGCGTAGCCGGGCAGCATTCCGCGAAACCCGCCCTGTCGCAGCGGATGCGGATAACGAAAGCCTTTGCTGCGCCCGGCGAAGACTGCCCTGCCGCTGACGGAGTAATGCGGCATGAGGGTATGTATATCGTCCGAGGCACACACGTCGCGAATAGCGTATATCGGCCTAGCGCAATGCGGCGTTTCCGCGCTATAGTTGTGCGTCCACGCGCGTGTCACCTGCTAGCGAACGTTTAGAGGCCCGATGTTCGACCGCCCCCCCGGCACATTTCATGAGGAAGTGCCCCCCGTCCCCGGCCGCCTTGTCGAGGTGACGGTCAAATGGTTCAATCCCAGCAAAGGGTTCGGCTTTGTCACGATGCCCGACGGCACGCAGGACGCGTTCCTGCCGATGGCGATCCTGCGCCGCGCCGGCTACGACGATGTTCGCGAAGGCTGCTCGATGACCTGCGAGGTCGGCGCCGGGCCGAAGGGGCCCCTTGTCACCAACGTTCTCAGCATCGATGCCAGCACCGCCGTCGCTCCGCGAGCGGACGGGTTCGACCACCGGCCATCGCGCTCCTCGCAGACACTCGAAGGAGAGGTGAAGTGGTTCGCGCTCGAAAAGGGTTATGGCTTCATTTCGCCGGATGGCGGCGCCAAGGACATCTTTGTCCATATTTCGGCGCTCCGGCGCAGCCTGCTGAGTACCCTCGAGCCGGGCCAGCGCGTTCGGGCCGAGGTTGTCGAAGGCAAGAAGGGCCTTGAAGCCGACCGGATCGCGATCATTTCCGGCTAGGCACGTCCCTTTGGAGGCAACCTGCGCCGCCAAGTTGGCGGCGTCGCGATGCGACAGGGTGCCGCGTGAGCCAAGCGGTCCCCTCGGCAATACCAATGTTCGCACTGCCGATGGGTTTACAAACCTTACCCCGAGGAGCACGGTGGACAACCCCTCGCGGGCGACGGCCCAGGACTGCCGGGTGACGACGAAATAATACGAGAAGCATACCGATGGATTTGCGCGATACGATCCGCACCTATCGCCTGTTTTCTGGATCCTATGATATTGTTTTTGGCCCGGTTTTTCACCCCGGCCGCAAGGAGGCCGTGCGCCTGGCGAACGACCGGCCCGGACAACGGATCCTCGAGGTCGGTGTCGGCACCGGGCTGTCGCTGCCCTATTTCCGATCCGATTCGCGCGTCACCGGCGTCGACATCTCGGCGGAAATGCTGGAAAAGGCGCGCCACCGGGTCGAGCGCAAGCAACTGCGCAATGTCGACGCGCTGCACGTGATGGACGCCGAGAACCTCGATTTCGAGGACAATTCGTTTGATGCGGTGCTGGCGCTATACGTCGCCTCGGTGGTGCCGAACCCGGCGCGCTTCGCCGCGGAGATGCGCCGCGTCTGCATTCCCGGCGGCACGATCGTTCTGGTAAACCATTTCACCAGCGAGAACTGGGGGCTGCGGTTCATGGAGCGCCGTCTGGCGCATGTCGCCCGCCATATCGGCTTCCATGCCGATTTCCCGCTCGACCATTTCCTCGATGAAAGCCGGCTCGCAGTGCGCGAGATCAGGCCAAGCAACCTGTTCGGCTATTGGCGGTTGTTGCGCTGCATCAACGAAAAGCCGGCCTCCAATCTGCCTTGAGCCGCTCGGACGATTCTGCTGCTTGACGGCGTACCGAGCGGTATCGACATCCAGCGGATGACCTATTGGCCCGAGACCATCACTGGAAACGGCATCGCTGAAACCGTCCGCCGCGACGGGTACGCCTTTGTCCGCGCTCCCGAAATGCGCGAGTTGCTAGAATCGGCCGGGCTCTCCGATTGGGATGGGTTCGCGGCGAGCTGGAACGATCTCGGCGTCGATATGTACATGGCCGATGGCGGGCGCTACCGCCGTCGGCGCTTCGCCTGTTTTCGCGCCACACAAGAGACGATCGCGCGCAAACCGCATCAGCCGCATTACCAGAGCCGCGACTACAATCCACTAAATGGCGGCATCGAGCGCTGGTTCGAGCCGGTCGCCGAGGCGATCGGCGCGCATCCGGCGATGCGGGCGGTGTTGGCGACGTGCCATGCGCTGTTCGACCGGCTGTCGCCGGCGGAGTTGCGACCTCCGGCCTGGCATGTCGAGGTGCATCAATTCCGCATCGAGGCAGGGCCGGGGCAGGCCGGCCAGCCGACCCCGGAGGGCATGCACCGCGACGGCGTCGATTGGGTGCTGGTGCTGCTCGTCGATCGGGTCAACATCGCGAGCGGCGAGACGACAATCGCCGATCTCGCCAAGTCCCCGCTCGGCAGCTTTACGCTCTCCGATCCGCTCGACGCGGCGGTGACCGACGACAACCGCGTTTTTCACGGCGTCACCCCGGTCACGCCATTCGATCCCGACCGTGCCGGGCACCGCGACGTGCTGGTCGTGACGTTCCGGCGGGAGTAGAGGCTCGGGCGGCGGGCATTTCACGCGGGAACTGCCGCCGCCCCGGTTCCGAGCCACTGCGCGATAAGCTTGGGGATTGTACCGTCCGTCATCAGAGCGGCCTGTGCCGCTTCGATCGCTGCCCTAAGCGCCGTGTCGCCCTTGCGAACGCAGACACCAAGATACTCGCGTGTGATCCCGGTCTGGACGACTTTGAGCATCGGGCGGTCGCGGACGTACCATTCCGTAACCGGCGCGAGTTTCATGAATACGTCGCAGCCGCCAGTCGAGAGATCGCCAAGCGCCTTCTCGATTTCATCATACGCATACACGCGGACTCGCGCGGCGCGGTGCTCCGCAACAAGTCGATTGGCGACCGGCTGGCTTGTATTGCCCTGTTGAACGCCAATGACCAGACCCTGAAGATCGTCGATTCCATGCACGTTTGGATGGCGGCTCGGATCGACGACCAGCGATTGTCCGGAAACGACATACGGCGAACAGAAATCGGCGACTTGTTTCCCGCTCTGGGGTGATCGTCGTGCCGGAGGCGACGCAGTCATAAGCGCCCGTATCAAGACCGGCAAAGATGTCGTTGAAATCTGCCCCCTGATACCGGATCAACTGCCATTGCCGGTCGAGTTGTTCCGCGATGCGCTGCATGAGCATGACATCGAACCCCGCAGGGTTGTCGCCGGTCATGAATTCGAAAGGCGGATCCGGTAATGCCGCTCCGACCCTGAGCGGGGACGCGCTCATTCCGATGCGGCTGATGATCATGCCACACGCGGCAAGGGCGAGCGGGGCCGCGGCGAGCAGTTGGCGGCGGTTCATGTCGGTCACCGGCTCCTTTTTCGGGCGAAACGTGTCGATCCGGTCCTACCACGACCGAGGCGTGACCTCATACGACCGGCGAGTTCCGCCTCCGCCATCTGCTTGGGTCCTGCGCAATCTGCCGTGGGAATGGGCATTCTCGTTTTATTCATGACGGCATTGGCGTAGAAGAGCGGCGGCGCAAGAGCAGTTCAGACCGGACGCGGATCGCCCGATCCGTACCGGGTCATTGGTGCCGGGCCGCCATATCAGCCGCTGTTACCGAGTCTGTCCCCCCGCATGGCCGTGATCACCCGGGTTGCGATGCTGGCGCCGTTCCAGGTGCGCAGCTTCCGTTTCCAGTTTCCCGCCGACCTCGCCACATCGTGGGGCATCGAGATGGAGAATCTGGTGCTCGGCTGGTACATTCTCGTCGAGACCGGTTCGGTGATGGCGCTGACCCTGTTCTGGGCGCTGCTCTATCTCGGCACGCTGCTGGCGCCGCTGTTCGGGATGGCCGGCGACCGGGTCGGCCACCGCGCCATCTTGTGCGCGATGCGCGGCGCCTACGCGACGCTCGGGATCGTCGTCGCGACACTGGCCTTCGCCGGGACGCTGCATCCGGCCTATGTCTTCGTCATCGGCACGCTGTCCGGGCTGATCCGGCCGTCGGACCAGGGGATGCGCAACGCGCTGGTCGCCGCGACGATGCCGCGCGACACGCTGATGGCGACGATGGGCGTATCACGCACGACCTCGGATTCGGCGCGCATTTTCGGGGCGCTGTCGGGGGCCGGGCTGTTCGCCGCCTTCGGTCTTGGTCCGGTCTATCTGGCGATCGCCGGGTCTTATCTGACCGGTTTCTTGTTGACCCTGGGCGTGTCGAGCGGACGCCCGCTGCCACTTCCGGCGGGCGTCGAGCAGCCATCCTTGTGGCGCGATCTGCGCGAGGGCTTGGCCTATGTCTGGGACACGCCCTCATCACTGGCGGCGCTGTGGCTCGCCTTCCTCGTCAACCTGACGGCGTTTCCGCTGACCAGCGGTCTCTTGCCGTATGTCGCCCGGGACGTCTACCGGATCGGAGAAACCGGCCTCGGCACGCTGGTCGCGAGCTTTGCGCTCGGCTCGTTCCTCGGATCGATCGCGGTCAGCGTGATGGGACGTGCGCTGCGCCCGGCGCGGATGATGATCGTGTTTGCGTTGGGCTGGTACGCCGCGCTGCTCGTCTTCGTTCAGATGCCCAGCCCCGCGATGGGCCGGGTCGTCCTGGTGTTCGCCGGGATCTCCCAGGCGCTGAGCCTCGTGCCGATGGCGGTGCTGCTGCTGCAAGGCGCCGGCGAGCGTTTCCGCGGCCGCGTCATGGGTGTGCGGATGCTGGCGATCTATGGCGTGCCGATCGGGCTGCTGGTCGCCGGCGTGCTGATCCCGCGCTTCGGGTTCGTCGCGACGGCCTCGCTGTATTGCCTGGTCGGGGCGGCGCTGACCGTCGCGATCGCGCTGTACTGGCGCGACGCGCTATGGCCCACCGGCGCTGAGGCCAACGCGCGCTGAGCCAGCTTGCGTCGAGATTGTCGCCACCCGCGTCCGCGCCCATTATTGGCGCATGGATTTCAACCTCTCCGAAGACCAGCGCGCGTTCCAGGAAACGGCCCGCCAATTCGCGCGCGACGAATGGCTGCCTTATGCGCCGGACTGGGACGAACGGGAAGAATTTCCCGAGGAGGCGCTGCGCAAGGCGGCGGCGCTCGGCTTTGCCGGCATCTATGTGGGAGAAAAATTCGGCGGAAGCGGCCTGTCGCGGCTCGACGCGACAATCATCTTCGAGGAATTGGCGACCGCCTGCGTCTCGACCGCGGCCTATCTGTCGATCCACAACATGGCGGCGTGGATGATCGACCGCTTCGGCGACGAAGCAACGCGCGCCCGCTTTCTGCCGAAGCTGATGTCGATGGAGCACTTCGCGAGCTACTGCCTGACCGAACCGGGCAGCGGCTCCGACGCCGCCGCGTTGCAGACGCGAGCCCGCCGCGACGGCGACCATTACGTACTGAACGGGTCGAAGGCGTTCATCTCGGGCGGCGGGCGCAGCGACCTCTACGTGACGATGGTGCGCACCGGCGAAGCCGGGCCGAAAGGCATCTCCTGCCTCGTCGTCGAGAACGGCACGCCCGGTCTGTCGTTCGGCAAGAAAGAGAAAAAGCTCGGCTGGAACACGCAGCCGACCGCCGCCGTGATCTTCGAGGATTGCCGCGTGCCGGTCGCCAACCGGCTCGGCGCCGAGGGCGAGGGTTTTCGATCGCGATGATGGGGCTCGACGGCGGCCGGCTCAATATCGGGGCCTGCTCGATCGGGCGGCGCGCGGGCCTGCTGGGAGGCGGCGCGCGACTATATGCTCGAACGCCGCCAGTTCGGCCAGCGCCTCGCCGATTTCCAGGCATTGCAATTCAAGCTCGCCGACATGGCGACCGACCTCGACGCCGCCCGCCTGATGCTGCGCCGCGCCGCGTGCAGCCTTGATGTCGGCGCGCCCGACGCGACCCTGCACTGCGCGATGGCGAAGCGGCTCGCGACCGACGCCGGGTTCCGCACCGCCAACGAGGCGCTGCAACTGCACGGCGGCTACGGCTACCTGAAGGACTTTCCGATCGAGCGCTATCTGCGCGACGTGCGCGTCCACCAGATCCTCGAAGGCACCAACGAGATCATGCGGGTGATTATTGCGAGACGACTGCTGCGACAGTGAGCGCCTACAGCAAATCCGCCACCGCCTCCCAGAACCGCCCCATCGCGGTGATGTGATCGGCGAGCGTGCGGCCTTCGATGCGGCGCAGATGGCCGCTCTCGTAATAGTTGGCGAGGGTCAGGTGGGTGACGCCGCAGGATTTCCAGAAGCGCACATCCTCGCGCCACTTCGCTTCGTCGCCGGCGGCCGAGACGCGCGTGTCAAGGCCGATCGTCGCCGGGTCGCGGCCGGCTTCCTCGGCGATACGGCGCAGCCGGTCGAAGGCGGCGCGCGCCTCGTCGCCGGGTCCGTAAGCGAGCGGCATCCAGCCGTCGCCGTATTTGACGACCCGCCGCAAGCGTCGCCTCCGCGTGGCCGCCATACCATAGCGGCACCTTCCCGGATTCCGGGCGCGGGTTGATGCCGGCGTCGTCAATCGTGTGCCAGCGTCCCTTGAACGTGGTGTGCGGCTCGGCCCACAGCGCCTGCATCACCTCGACCTGCTCCTCGGAGCGGCGGCCGCGGTTGCGAAAGTCCTCGTTGAGGCCGACGAACTCGACCTCGTTCCACCCGACCCCGATCCCGAGTCGGAAACGCCCGCCGCACAACACGTCGAGACAGGCGGCCTGCTTGGCGACCAGCGCCGTCTGACGCTGCGGCAGGATCAGCACCTGCGTCGAGAAATCCTCAATTTTCGTGACGCCGGCGAGAAAGCCGAACAGCACGAACGGGTCGTGATAGAGGTCGGTCGAGCGCGCCCGGCCCTGCGTCCAGCCGGGACGGCTCGCGACGTTGACGCCGAGCACGTGATCGGGTGCGGCCAGCCCGTGATAGCCGATCGCCTCGGCCGCCTGCGCGAATTCGCGGATCGCGTCCGGTTCCCCGCCGATATCGACGATCGGCAACGCCACCCCGAGCTTCATCGGTCTCTCCCCTGCCCCATTCCAATATCTTCATCATAGCCGCGATGGATCGCGTAATCTCCGCCCTTCGGCAGGTTCGGGACCGCCTGCCTCCGGCCGGCATGCCGGCGGTCCTGACGATGGCGTTACAGACGGGAGGAAGCATGACGGACAGAGTGGCGCTGGTGACCGGCGGATTGCGCGGTCTGGGGCGGGCGATGGCGTTGGGGCTGGCGCGGACCGGACACCTTGTCGCGGCGGTCGGACATATCGCGGCCGATATCGGCGACGTCGAGGCCGAGGCGCGGACGCTCGGGGTCGCCGGGCAAGTCTGGCCACTGGTTGCCGATCTGCGCGAGGCGCGCGAATGCGACCGGGTCGTCGCCGAGACGCGCCATCGCTTCGGCCGCCTCGACATCCTGGTCAACAATGCCGGGCTGACCTTCACCTATATCGATCCCGATCGCTATCGCCGGCCGGAGGTGCAGCGCTTCTGGCAGGTGTCCGACGAGATCGTCGAGAATGTGGTGGCGACAAATGTCCTGGCGGCCGACCGTCTGTCGCGCCGCGCCGCGCCGGAGATGGTCGCCCGAGGTTGGGGCCGCATCGTCAACGTGACGACCAAGCTCGACACGATGAACCGGATCGGCACGCATCCCTACGGCGCGACAAAAGCGGCGCTCGAAATGGCAACCGAGGTGTGGGCCAAGGACGCGGCCGGCACCGGTCTCACGATCAACGTTGTCAACCCGGGGGCCGGCGCCAACACGCCCGGCATGGCCGACGAGATGCGCGCGATGAGCCGCGAGGGACGCGCGCCGCGCCTCGTCGAGCCGGACGAGATGGTGCCGCCGCTGCTCTATGTCGTCTCCGACGCGGCCGATGCGGTCAACGGCTACCGGTTCGACGCCAATGCCTGGGACGCCTCGTTGCCGATCGAGGAAGCCGCAAGACGCGCCGGCCGCCCCGCCGGCTTCGAACTGCACCCAGTCGGATGACGGCATCGTAGGGCGGGTGGAGCGAAGCGTAACCCGCCATCGGCGCAGGGACGCGGCGGGTTTCGCTGCGCGCCACCCGCCCCACGGGACCGGGGAAGGCGGTCACGCCACCTCGAACAGGCCGGCGGCGCCCATGCCGCCGCCGATGCACATCGTGCAGACGACGAGTTTCGCGCCGCGCCGCTTGCCCTCGATCAGCGCGTGCCCGACCATGCGCGCCCCCGACATGCCGTAGGGATGGCCGATCGAGATCGCGCCGCCATTGACGTTGAGCCTGTCATGCGGGATGCCGAGCCGGTCGCGGCAATAGACGACCTGGCAGGCAAAGGCCTCGTTCAGTTCCCACAGATCGATGTCGTCGATCTTGAGGCCGTGCTTTTCCAACAGCTTCGGCACCGCGAAGACCGGGCCGATCCCCATCTCGTCCGGGGCGCAGCCGGCGACCGCGATGCCGCGATAGATGCCGAGCGGCGAGCAGGCCGCGGCGCTCGGCCTCCGTCTCCTCCATCAGCACCGCGGCCGAGGCGCCGTCCGACAATTGCGAGGCGTTGCCGGCGGTGATGAAGCGGCCCTCCTTCACCTGCTGCCCGTCCTTGAACACCGGCTTCAGCGCCGCGAGCCCCTCGAGCGAGGTATCCGGCCGGTTGCCCTCGTCCTTGTCGAGCGTGACGGCGCGTTCCGACTTTTCGCCGGTGGCGCGGTCGGTCACCGACATGACCGACGGCAACGGCACGATCTCGTCGTCGAAGCGGCCGGCCTGCTGCGCCGCGGCGGTGCGCTGCTGCGAGCGCAGCGCGTATTCGTCCTGCGCCTCGCGCGAGACGTTGTAGCGCTCGGCGACGATCTCGGCGGTCTCGATCATCGTCATGTAGAGCGCCGGGCACGCGCCGCATCAGCTCGGGGTCGTCGCCGCGCGTGCGCACCATCTTGTCGCCTTGCACGAACGACACCGACTCGACTCCGCCGCCAACCGCGATCTGCATGCCGTCGTCGATGATTTCCTTCGCGGCCGTGGCGATCGCCATCATGCCCGACGAGCATTGCCGGTCGACCGACATCGCCGGCACGCTGTCCGGCAATCCGGCCCGCAGCGCGCTTTGCCGCGCGACGTTGAACCCCTGCGCCCCCTGCTGGATCGCCGCGCCGAGGATCACGTCGTCGATCTCGCCCGGTTCGACGCCGGCGCGCCTGACGGCCTCGGCGATCGCGTGCCCGGCCAGCGCCTGCGGCTGGGTCTCGTTGAAGGCGCCGCGAAACGCCCTGCCGATCGGCGTGCGAGCGGTGGAAACGATGACGGCGTGACGCATGCCCTGGCCTCCTCCGATGCACCTATCCGCGGCGTCGCGCCGCCGGACCCGCTACGCCTTATCAAGCCACACCGTATCCTGGCGGACGACGTCATAGACGCCGAAGAAATCGTACGGGTCGAGGCCTTTCACGTACTCGTACCAGACGTCGTTGATCTGTTCCCAGGCGACCGGGAAGACCGGTGGGTCCTGCTCCATGATTTCCTCGGTCTGGCGGACCAGTTCGTGGCGCTTGGCGGGATCGACCTCGCGGTCGATCTGATCGACCAGCGCATTGAATTTCTCGTTGTTCCACATCGAATAATTCTGCGGCCCGCCGGTGCGGTACCAGGCGTTGAAATAATCCGACGGATCGAGCAGCGTCGATACGATGGCGCCAATCGCCAGGTCGAAGCGCCCGTTGGCCGTGTCGTCGAACCAGACCGACTCGACGGTCGTGCGCAGGTTGCATTGGACGTTGAGTCCTTCCTGCAGCATCGCCTGGATCGCCTGCGCCCACAGTTTGAAGCTCGGCACGTCGCGCACCAGGAAATCGAGCCCGGTGACACCGTTAGCGTGACCGGCGGCGGCCATCAGCTGCTTCGCTTCCTTGAGCGCCGGACCCGTATCGTTCTGATAGCCGATCCGCTTGAACAATATCTCCTTCGGCGTCGCGAAATCGGAGAACGGATAGATGAACCCGCCGACCTGCATCGGGGTCACGTCCTTGACGACATCGATCAAGGTCGGCCGGTCGAACGCGAGATGGAAGGCGCGCCGCACCCGCGGATCGTCGAACGGCTTTTTCTTGCCGTTGTACCAGGTGCCCTGAATGACGCTTTGATTGTACGCCGTCGTCTTCATGCCCTTTCGTCTCGCGCGGCCTTGCGCGCCGTCACCGGATCGGTGATGCGGATATAATCGACGCGGCCGGACAGCACCGCCGAGCCGAGTTCGGTCGAAAACGGCAGCGCATGGAAGAACTGCACCTCGTCGAGATACGGCAGCCCCTTGTTCCAGTAGTTCGGGTTTTTCTCGAACAGCCAGCTTTCGTTCTCGACGCGCTTGACGCTCTTGAACGGGCCGGTGCCGGGATAGAGCTCGACCCGGCGCAGATTGTAGTTGTTGTCTTCCAGCGTCTTTTTGCGGACGATCACGTTCCAGCCGCTGGCGATCGCCGACATGATGAAATCGGGCGGCCGCGCCTCGGACATGACGAACTGCACGGTGCGCTTGTCGGGCGCCTTGATCTCCTCGACCGCCCTGAACAGCACGCTGCGCGGAATGCTGACCCCTTGCGGCGGCTTGCGGATGCGGTCGAACGTGGCCTTGACATCGTCCGAGGTAAACTCGGCGCCGTCATGGAACTGCACGCCGTCGCGCAGGTGAAACGTGTAGGTCTTGGCGTCCTTGCTGATCTCCCAGCTATGCGCCAGATCCGGGATGATCGTCTGGCCGCCGTCGCGCGGGTCGTGCCGGATCAGATTGTCGAACATGACGCCTTGCGAGCCGATATTGTTGATCGTGCCGGATTGGTGCACGTCGAAATGCGGCGGCCGCATCGTGATGCCGACGCGCAGCCGGCCGCCGTTTTTCGGGTTCGGCTCCGGCGCCGCGAGCTGGAACTTCGATCCGTCGAACTCCATCGGTACCGAGGCGGCGCGGCCGAGCCGCCAGCGCATCGCGTAAGCGCCGGCGGCGAGCGCGGCGCTGCTCTTCATAAAGGCGCGGCGGCTCCACAACGGACGGGCGGAATCTCGATCGGGCATTGGCGTCTCCCCTTTGGCTCTTTTCATCAACGAGCACGGCGTGCTCTGATAAGCGTTGTGCGGACGCAAGATAGCAACCAGACCGGCAGGTGTCACACTTGGAATATCCGGAGCCGATCGAAGGCGCCTGCTCCGGTTCGGTGTCGGAGGCGGCAGCGCCGCTGCTCGAGATCGCGGAATTGCGGACGCATTTCTTTACCGCGTCCGGCGTCGTGCGGGCGGTCGACGGCGTCTCCTACGCGGTGCGATCCGGTGAGACGCTGGGCGTCGTCGGCGAGTCCGGCTGCGGCAAGAGCGTCACCGCGCTGTCGGTCTTGCGTCTCGTGGCCGACCCGCCGGGGCGCATCGTCGGCGGCGCGATCCACTTCGCTGGCGTCAATCTGTTGGAGCTGAGCGAAAGCGAGATGGAGGACATTCGCGGCAACGCGATCTCGATGATCTTCCAGGAACCGATGACATCGCTGAACCCGCTGATGACGATCGGACGGCAGATCAGCGAGGCGGTGGCGCTGCACCAGGGTGTCGGGCGCCGCGAGGCGATGGACCGGGCGATCGAGGCGCTGCGCCGGGTGCACATCCCCGAGCCGGAGCGCCGCGTGCTTCGCCTACCCGCACCAGCTGTCGGGCGGAATGCGGCAGCGCGCGATGATCGCGATGGCGCTGTCGTGCAACCCGAAGCTGCTGATCGCCGACGAGCCGACAACCGCCCTCGACGTGACGATCCAGGCGCAGATCCTCGATCTGATGCGCGAATTGCAGGAGACATCAGGCACCGCGATCATTCTGATCACGCACGACATGGGAGTGGTGGCGGAGAACGCCGACCGTGTCGTTGTCATGTACGCCGGGCGCAAGGTCGAGGAGGCGGCTGCCGACGACCTGTTCGATTGCCCCGGGCACCCCTATACGGCGGGGCTGCTCGGTTCGCTGCCGAATCTGGAAAAGGCGGCGCGCACCGACACGAGGCGGGCCCGGCTCACCGAGATCAAGGGATTGGTTCCCTCACTGGCACGGCTCCCGCAAGGATGCAGTTTTGCGCCGCGCTGCGGCTTTGCGACCGAGCAGTGCCGAGCCGCGTTCCCGCCACTCGAAGAGCACCGTCCCGCCCATTGGGTTGCGTGCTGGCACGCCGACCGCCTGCTCGCCGACGGCACGCTCGGGAGCGCCGGTGACCGGCCCCGATCGGCACGGCGCCCATCGACAGGAGAAGGGCCGAGGCAATGCCGCGCCGCTGCTCGCCGTCGACAATCTGAAAAAGCACTTCCCGATCCACACCGGGGTGTTCTCTCGCGTCGCGGGCTGGGTCTATGCGGTGGACGGCGTCTCGTTCAAAATCGGGCGCGGCGAGACGCTGGGCCTCGTCGGGGAGAGCGGCTGCGGCAAATCGACGGTCGGGCGCACGCTGTTGAAGCTGCTTGATCCGACCGACGGCAGGATCGTTGTCGATGGCGACGACATCACCGGGCTCGGGCGCGACGAGATGCTGCCGTACCGCCGGCGTATGCAGATGATCTACCAGGACCCCTACGCGTCGCTCAATCCGCGCATGTCGGCCGGCGAGATCGTCGCCGAGCCGCTCGTCATCCACGGGGTCGGGGACGCGCCCGAGCGGCGGGAACGCGTCGCGCAGCTGTTCGAGCGAGTCGGGCTGCGGCCCGAGCTGACAGGCTCCTTCCCGCACGAATTCTCCGGCGGGCAGCGCCAGCGCATCGGCATCGCGCGCGCCCTGGCGCTGAACCCGGAGCTGATCGTCGGCGACGAGCCGGTCTCGGCGCTCGACGTGTCGATCCAGGCGCAGATCATCAACCTCTTGATGGATCTGCAGGACGAGCTCGGGCTGTCCTACCTGTTCATCGCGCACGACCTCGCGGTCGTCGAGCACATCAGCCACCGCGTCGCGGTCATGTATCTCGGCCGCATCGTCGAGATGACCGATAAGACGAGCCTGTTCGAGACGCCGCTGCATCCGTACACCGAGGCGCTGTTGTCGGCGGTGCCGATCCCGAAATCGGGCGCCAAGGGTCGCAAGCGGATCATTTTGACCGGCGACGTCCCGAGCCCGATCAATCCGCCCTCGGGCTGCCACTTCCACCAGCGCTGCCCCTACGCGATGGCGCGTTGCCGCATCGAGCCGCCTCCCTTGCGCGAGGTCCTGCCCGGCCATCTCGCCGCGTGCCACCTGCACGACGCCGGCGTGCGGTTGCCGCTCGGGCAGGAAGCGGCGGCGGCTTAGCAAGTATGCCCTGCCCGGTGTCGGCCAACCTGCTGGGTCGGCATTCGTCGCCGATTGAACGGTCTTAATATACCGCCGACTGTTTCGCCGCTGCTCGCGCCGGATCGCGCGCTCGACCAGTGCGACTACCTGATCGCGGCTCAGCCGCAAGCGGTACGCGGCGAGATCAAGTCGACGAGGACGTGAGCGTCGATCCTTTCCGCCACGCGAACGCTCCGCCGTCGACGATGCATTCGGGACCGCTAGCCGGAGGAATTCCTGCTCTTCGGAGCAAAAAATCGCTTCCCACGCAGGCGAAATAGGGAGAGTGCTTATCGGAAGCCGACACTTTACAACGAAGCCGAGCCAATCGGCGCAGCTCAGGGGAAACGCATGAAGCCAGCCACCTATTTGCTGCTTGCCGTGTTTGCGCTCGCGGGTGCGGGCGTTGTCCGCGCGGACGAGCTGACGCCGGTCGCCAAGCCCGAACAGCTCGGTTTCTCATCAGCTAGGCTGCAGCGGCTGACCGACGCCTATCAGGGCTATGTCGATCGCGGCGACCTGCCCGGCGCGGTATTGCTGATCGCCCGCGGCGACAAGATCGCCTATCTCCGGGCAATCGGTTATCAGGACCGCGACAAGCAGACGCCGATGAAGACCGATGCGATCTTTCGGTTGGCGTCGATGACCAAGCCGATCGTGTCTGTCGCGGTGATGATGCTGGCGGAGGAAGGCAAAATCGACCTCGCCGCTCCAGTCTCGAAGTACATACCGGAATTCGCCGACCTGAAGGTTGGCGTCGAAACGGTCGATCCGGCAACCGGCAAGCCGACGCTGACTCTGGTGCCGCAAAAGCGGCCGATGATCGTACAGGATTTGCTGCGCCATACCGCCGGCTTGGTGTACGGCCAGTTCGGCGACAAGCTGGTTCACAAGGCGTATCGCGACGCCAAGGTCGGCGATCGCAACGACACTCTCGCCGAAATGGTAACCAAACTATCAAAGCTGCCGCTCGCTCATCAGCCCGGTGAGGTATGGGAGTACAGCGTTGCCGTCGATGTGCTGGGGCGGATTGTTGAAATCGTATCGGGTCAGGATCTCGACGTTTTCGTCGCCGAACGGATCACCAAACCGCTCGGCATGACTTCGACCGACTTCTACGTACACGAGGCCGATCTGCCGCGTTTGGCCGAGGCGCAGAAGCCGCCGGCGGGCAGCACCTCGCGGTCGCCGCCCGATGTCACGAAGAAGCCGAAGCTGCTGTCCGGCGGCGGCGGACTGGTCGCGAGCGTCGGCGACTATCTGCGTTTTAGCGAGATGTTGCTGCATGACGGCGAATACGGCGGGGTTCGGCTGCTGGCGCCGCACACGGTGGCGCTGATGACCGCGGACGCGCTGCCGCCGGGTGTCGGCTATTCCGAGCGGGCGCTGACCTCGACCGGCGACATCGCGCCGACCCCGGAGATGGGCCAGGGGTTCGGCCTCGGTTTCGCGGTGCGCACGGCGGCCGGTCACAATCCGCTGCCGGGCTCGATCGGAAACTACTACTGGACCGGGGCCTGGGGCACGACGTTCTGGGTCGATCCCGCGGAAGACCTGATCGCGATACAGATGATCCAAACGCCGTCCGGGGTCGGCGCTCCTTACCGCCGCGCGTTCCGCAACCTCGTCTACCAGGCCCTGACCAACCAGGAGTGAGGGGCGCGGCTACTGGTGGCGGAAGCGGCCGATCAGACCGGCCGAGCCCTTGACGTGGCCCTACAGCGCGACGGCTAGGCCCTCTCGGATCAAGCCCGGCTGCAGCGCCTCGAGTTGGTGGAATGGGGCAATGCGAGCGCCTCTCCGTTTCCAAGGCATAGGGTCGACCGACGGGCCCGGTCTAACCGCAATCTTCGCGGCGTTTCTTCAGCTCGGCTGCACCAGCTTCGGCGGCGGCACCGCGGGATGGCTGCACCGCGACATTGTCTTGCGCCGGGGCTGGATCGACGACGCCGCGTTTCTGCGAATGCTCACGGTCGGTCAGGCCTTGCCGGGCTCCAACGGCATCAAGCTGACCGTGCTGATCGGGCAACAACTGCGCGGGATGACCGGCGCCGCCGTCGCGCTGTTCGCGTTGCTGCTGGGGCCGTTCGCGATCGTGCTCGCGCTTGCCGCCGTCTATGCCGAGCTGACCGGGCAGAAGATAGTGCACGACATGCTCGACGGCGTCGCGGCGGCCGTCGTGGGTCTTACCTTCGCGACCGGGCTGCGCAGCGTTGTCCAGGGAACGCCCGGACCCGTCGCCTTCATCATAGCAGCGGTAACGGTGCTGTGCGTCGGTGTGTTGGGCTGGCCACTGATCCCGGTCGTGCTGTGCCTCGGACCGCTCAGCATCGGTCTGGCTTGGCTGCGGCTGAGGCATTGAGATGCGCAGCCTCGGCGACACGCTGCTAGCGCTCGGGCTTGTCTTCGGACCGCTCTCGCTCCTGTCGTTCGGCGGCGGCAACGCGGTGATTGCCGACATCGCGCAGCAGGCGGTCGCGGTGCACGGTTGGACCAGCGCGCGTGAATTCGCCGACCTGTTCGCGTTGTCGCGCGCCGCCCCCGGTCCGGGCTCGATGCTGGCGGCGCTGATCGGGTGGAAGGCAGCCGGGATTCTCGGCGCCGTCGTCGCGACCGTCGCCTTCTATGTACCCTCGGCTGTACTGGTTTTCGCGGTCGCGCGGATCTGGGGCCGCTGGCGCGGCTCGTCGTGGCATACCGCCGTGGAGCGCGGCATGGCGCCGGTCGCGGCCGGACTGTTCCTGTCCGGCGGGATCGCGGTGTTGCGGTCGTCACCCGGCGGGCCGGCCGTGTGGATCGCCGCAATCGCGACAACGGTCGCGCTGTTTCGCTGGCCGAAGATGCATCCGGCGCCGCTATTGCTCGGAGCGGCCGCGCTGTTCGGACTTCTCGGAGTGTTCTGATTCGCCGCTACAAGCGTACAAGAGGCGAGCGGCACGCCACCGGTTGGTGCCGGATCGGGTAACCGGCGCTCGTATCGATGCCGTAAACGGTGTTACGCTGCCCGAGACGCGGAGCACGCCGCGCCGGAGCCGGATGATCCATTCGTTCTCGGCGCAGGCGCGGCCGGTTGCCGATCACGAGGCGGGCATGACGCCTGAAGAATATCGGGAGCGCGTGCGGGGGTTGCTGCCGACGCTGGCCGAGCGGGCACGGCGGACCGAGGAATTGCGCCGCCTGCCCGACGAGACGTTCGCCGATTTCCAGGATCTGGGGTTGCTGCGCGCCTTGCAGCCGAAGCGCTACGGCGGTTACGAACTCGACCCCGGCGTTTTCTACCAGTCGGTCATCGAAATTGCCGCGGTGTGCGGGTCGAGCGGCTGGGTTTTCGGCGTGCTGGGGGCGCACAACTGGCACCTCGCGATCCTGCCGCCGCAGGCGCAGGAGGATGTGTGGGGCAAGGACGACAGCGCCCAGCTGTCGACCTCGATAGCGCCGACCGGCACGGTCGAGCGGGTCTCGGGCGGCTTTCGGCTGTCGGGCCGCTGGTCGTTTTCGAGCGGCTGCGACTTCTGCCAATGGGTTGTCCTGGGCGGCGTCGCGCCGTCGCCGGAGCCCGACGCGTCGCCCGACGCCCGCGTGTTCCTTGTGCCGCGCGCCGATTACCGCATCGAGGACAACTGGCACGTCACCGGCCTGTGCGGCACCGGCAGCAAGGACATCGTGGTCGCCGAAGCGCTGGTGCCGGAGTACCGCACCCATTCCTTTGTCGACGCATTTCACCTGCGCCATCCCGGCGCCGCGGTCAACGACGCCCCGCTCTACCGCCTCCCGTTCGCGCTGATTTTCCGCTACGGCATCACCGCGCCCGCGATCGGAGCCGCGCTCGGCGCGTTCGACGCGTTTCGCGAGCAGTCGCGCCGGCGCATCAACCTGAACACCCACGCGTCGGTCGCCGAGGACCCGTTCATCCAACACCGCCTCGCCGAATCCGCCGCCGAAGTCGGCGCCGCGCGCGACCGCATGCTGACGGTCTTCAGCGAAATGATGGACTGCGCTCGCGCTGGCCGCGAAATTCCGCTGGAATGGCGGGCGCGCTATCGCTGGGACGCCGGCAAGGCGATCGACTGGAGTGTGCGGGCCGCCGACCGTGTGTTCGAGGCGAGCGGCGGCCACGGGCTCTTTCTCGACAACCCGATCCAGCGCGCCTGGCGCGACGTCCATGCGATGCGGGCACATGCCGGCAACAACCCGGAAGCGTCCGCGCTCGTCTTCGCCCGCTCCGAGCTTGGCCTTCCCCCCAACGACTTCCGTTTCTAGCGCAGCCCACTACCCCAGGAGGCACCAATGGCGGCCAAGTCCTATGTCATCGCGTTGGAAGAGCATTATCAGGATACCGAGCTCCGCCAGCACACCGGCGGCAGCATCGCCGAGCGCCTCGAAGATGTCGGCGCGCTGCGCCTCCGGGAGATGGACGAGGCCGGCATCGACCTGCAGGTCCTGTCGCATGCCAACCCGGGACTGCAAGGGGTCGATGCCGCGACCGGCGTGCCGCTGGCCCGCCGCATCAACGACCGGCTGTACGAAGCGGTGCAGCGTCATCCCGACCGCCTCGCCGCCTTCGCCGCGGTGCCCACCGCCGACCCGAAGGCGGCGGCCGATGAGCTCGAGCGGACCGTCACCAAGCTCGGCTTCAAGGGTGCGATGATCAACGGGCTGACCGGTGGCGTCTTCCATGACGACCGGCGTTTCTGGCCGCTCTACGAGCGTGCCGCGGCGCTCGACGTGCCGATCTATATCCACCCGGCGATCCCGCAGCAGGCCGTCGTCGAGACCTATTACAGGGGCTATGTCGACCAGCACCCTGGATTGCTGCGCGCCGGTTGGGGCTTTAACGTCGAGACCGCGACACAGGGAATCCGCTTTGTGCTGTCGGGCGTGTTCGACGCCCATCCGGGCCTCAAGGTCATCCTCGGCCACATGGGCGAGGGGTTGCCGTTCTATCTCTGGCGCATCACCCACGGGCTGCGTCAGAGCATGGGCGAGACGACCTTTCGCGAGATCTTCTGCCGCCATTTTTGGATCACCACGAGCGGCTTCTTCTCCGATCCGGCGCTCGTCTGCTGCATGATGGAGATGGGGATCGACCGCATCCTGTTTTCGATCGACTACCCGTTCGTCGACAACCCGCCCGGCGCCGAGTGGATCAAAACCCTGCCGCTGTGCGCCGAGGACCGCGAGAAGCTGCTGAACGGCAACGCCCGGCGCCTGCTGAAGCTGTAGCGCGTCACGCCCGCTTCGGGGCCGCCATCCAAGGGCAGCTTCCTTTCAGCCGCCGCGTCGTCTCGAACGCTCCTCGCAGCGACGCAACGCCAGCCGGGCGATCGCCGCCGGCGCCTGGTCCGGGATCGCGAAACATGAGCTTACGTTGATCTCGCACAGGACGTAGCTGTCTTCGCCGGACGCCGTGCGCGGCCCATAGAGGAAATCGGCGTCCCAGATTATCGGGAGCGAGGCTACGTTGATGCCCAACACTTCGGTCATTTGCGGCACCCATTCGGTTTCCATTGTTGCCCGGAGCGCCTGAAACGGCGCCGCGTCGGGGCCGTGCATGATGCGCGGGCCGGGCTGCGCGGCGGCGGAGTCGGGGCCTTCGGGCGGGGGCGGCAGCAGCGCCTTGATGAACTGGTGTCCGAAGCCGACGACCTTGTCGGCGCCCATGTAGCAGCGGATCATGCCATCGCGCAGGCGAGGCTGAAACGGCTGATCGACGATGCATCCGCCCCAGCCGAAGTACGATTCGCAGCGCCGCAGGAAATCCCGAAGCGGCAGATTCTCGGGGATGCTTCCCCGAGGCGCGTGCTGAACACGCACCGCGTCCGCCGTGCCGGCGCCTGCGCGAAGCAGCTCGACCTTCCAGACCCCTTGGCCGCCGTTGCCGCGGTTCTGCTTGAGGACACGCGGGCCGGATGATTGCAGCCGCGTGGGGAATGCGGCGACAAACTCGGCCGCGCTGCGGTAGATGTGCGTGTCGGTGCCCCAACCGAGATGCCTGGTGCGGTAGAGGACTTCCTTGGCCCCCAGCTTCAAGATAACGTCCGGATGCGCGCTGACCCAGGGACCGCGCTCGGCCACCTCGCGCAGCATCACGTCGAGCGTCGCTCGGGTCTTGCCCTGATGAATCGGATCGACCCAAACGAGGACGCCATCAACACCCAAAAGCTGCTCGCGCGTTTCGTCTGCGAATGCTTCGTCATAGACCGCCGGCTCAGCCGCGATGCCGACGGCGGCCAGTTCCTCGAAAACGCGGTGAAAGCGGTTGTTTTGGGGTGTGGCGTGATGGCGGGCATCAGTGTCGCCGCGCCACACAATCGCGAGTTTGAAAGGGCTGCGGCCGGGATCGCGTCCGTTCATGCGGCACTCCTCGCTTGGCGAGAGGTGCAGAGCTTGGACGGGCTGTCTGACGGGGTGTCTGCGTCAAACCCCGTCCGTATGCTATTGGTTGTCTCCGCGGTTGACAATCCCTCACTCGGGAGCAGCGGAGATAGATGAGTATGAAACCAGCGACGGCGAACATCGCGAAGACGGCACGGATGGCGGTTCTGTTTGGCGTCGCCATTCTCGTCGCCTGTGGCTCGGCGGATGCCGGTACGCTGGACAAGGTTCGCGACAGTAACACGCTCAGGATCGCTTATCGGAAAGACGCGGCGCCCTTCTCCTTTCAGGACGCGAAGGATGAGCCGGCTGGTTTCATGGTCAATCTGTGTCGGGCCGTGGTGACCAAACTGGCGGACCAGCTGGGGGTCGCTGAGATCAAGATTGCCTACGTCCCGGTTACCGCGGCCAATCGCTTCGAAGCGATCAGCAATGGCACGGCCGACCTGTTGTGCGAGCCGACCAGCGCCACCTTGTCGCGCCGAGAGCGAGTCGACTTCTCGATTGCGACCTTCATCGACGGGGCGAGCCTGATGATCAGGGACGACGGACCCCGCGATCTTGCGGCACTGGCGGGGAAGAAGGTCGGTGTCCTTGCGGGTACGACAACCGAGGAAAGTCTGCGCACCAATTTGAAATCTGCCGCCGTGACGGCAGAGATCGTGCCGGTGACGACACATTCCGAAGGCATAAAGCTGCTCGACGACGGAAAGATCGCGGCCTATTTCGCAGACCGGTCAATCTTAATGTTCCTTGCCGCCCAGAGCGACGCACCAAAGCGGCTGCGTCTCGCCGACCTGAATTTAACGGTAGAACCGTATGCCCTTGCGCTACCGCTGGGTGACAGTAACTTCCGCCTCGCTGTCGATAAGGCGCTGAGCCACATCTACCGCTCGGGCGAAATCATCACGATCTTCGATCGCTCGTTCGACGCCAAGATTGAGCCTACCGGGTTGCTGAAAATACTCTATTTGGTCTCGGGCCTGCCCGACTAAACCGACCTGACAGATCGAGGGTAGCGATGGTACTAAACTTGTCGGGCGGTTCCGGGCGGCGGGCGCCGGTCAGCGCCGCCGAAGCGGTCAGCGGCATCGGCTCCGGCGACCGGGTATTTGTCGGAGGCGTAGCCTGCCCGCCCGAGAGCCTCGTCGAGGCAATCGTGGCGCGAGCCGACGACCTACAGAGGGTCGAGATCTGGCACCTGCCGATGATGGGCAAAACGCCTCTTGTCGCTCCCGAGCTTGCGCGAAGCTTTCGGATCACGACCTCGTTCGTCGGGAGCGAGTTGCGGGAGCCGGTGGCCGACGGGCGCGCCGACTTCGTCCCGATATTCCTGAGCGAGACGGCGGCGCTGTTTCGGACGCGGTACCCGTTCGACTGGGCGATCGTCCAGTTGAGCCCGCCCGATCGGCACGGATACTGCTCAGCCGGTATTTCGGTCGACATCACGTTGAGCGCGATCCGCCAGGCCCGGCATGTGATCGCGGAGATCAACCCCAATGTGCCACGCACTCACGGGGATACGATGGTCCACCTGGACCGGCTCGATGCGATCACCGAGGTCGATCGCCCGCTGCTGGAGTTGACGCCGCCTGCCGTCTCGGAACCGCTGAAGCGGATCAGCGAGCAGATCGCCGGGATGATCGAAGACGGCGACTGCCTGCAGATCGGGATCGGGGGAATCCCCAACATGGTGCTGGAGCTGATCAAGGATCACCGCCACCTTGGCGTCCACACCGAGATGCTGACCGACGGCATCGTCGAGCTGTACCGCGCCGGTGCGATCGACGGCAGCCGCAAGCAGATCATGCCGGGCAAGATCGTGTGCACGTTTGCCGCCGGGAAACGGCAGCTCTACGATTTTGTCGATGACAACCCGCTTGTCGCGTTCCACGGCGCCGATTTTACGAACGACCCCTATGTGATCGGCCAGAACGACAACGTCGTCGCCGTCAATAGCGCGATCCAGATCGACCTGACCGGGCAGGTCGACGCCGATTCGATCGGCTCGCAGCTCTATTCGGGCATCGGCGGGCAGGTGGATTTTATTCGGGGTGCCGCGCGCAGCCGAGGCGGCCGCCCGATCATCGCGATCCCGAGCACGGCTCACAACGGAACCGTCAGCCGCATCGTGCCGATCCTGTCACCGGGCGCCGGGGTCGTTACCAGCCGCGGCGACGTCCACCACGTCGTGACCGAATTCGGCCATGTCGACCTTTTCGGGATGGGCGTCCACGACCGCGCCAAGGCGCTGATCTCGATTGCGCATCCCGATTTCCGCGAGGAGCTGGACCGCAAGGCGCGCGAGTTGCGCCTGACATGGCGAGACCGCTCGGCCTAGAGCCGGGTGTCAAGCCGAGACGAGCCGCACGATCTCATCGACCATCGCCTCCGGGTTCTCCATGCAATCGTGGTGGGCGCCTGGGATCGTGACCACTCGGACCTTCTCGTTTCCCGCATCTCGGACAATCGCGCCCAACGCCTCGGGGACCCAGCTCTCGACGAGCGGATCCGCGTCGCCGCGCATGATCACCATCGGCAGCGCGATCTTTCCGATGTGCCGGTGGGTCATCGTGCCGTATGCCTCAGGGCCGCACAGGAACCACCAGGTCTTGTAGGTAAAGATCTCGTCGTCGCCGGGCTGCCGCGTTGGTCCTTTGCAGCCGTAAGCGACGAAAATCTCGTCCTCGGCGCTGTTATAGGGATCCTCGTCCAGTACTTCCCTGGCCCGTGCGCAGGCTTCCTCGTAACTCGGGCTGCTGCCGTATTTTTTCCAGCGCAGCCGGATCGCGTCCGGTATCGAGAATGGACAGCCTTCGAGCACTAGGCCCTTCACTGCCGGGTGCGAGGATTGCGCCGCCCAATGCGCGACCATGCAGGCTCCAAGGCTGTAGCCGAGAACGTAAACTCTTCGGACGCCAGTCTCGGCGAGAAACCCGACCGCCGCGTCAATGTCTCGGCTGGTGTCGGGAAACACGCCGCTTCCGTCGATTTGCCCGGCACTGGCGAGCCGGGTGTTGATCGAGAGCGAGTCGATGCCGCGCTCGGCAAGCGCATGAGGCAGAAGCCGCGGCGTTCCGCGCGCGAGGAAATGGCCGAGCATACCGTGGACCTGCAGCAGCATCGGACGATCACTGCCCCCGCGATTTTCCGGTACGTCGCACCTCGATAGCAATCCGTTAACCAGGAACCCATCGCTCGCTCTCAATCGGAGGAGCTGCTGATGGCTGCGAACCGTTGCTTCAGCGGCGGACATCAACTCAGCCCCCGCACCGTTGCGCGAGCCAGCCGACTACGGTTTCCGAGAGCTCGGCGTGTTTTCCGTCAAACCGGTGGTTCGCCTGCAAAACCACGTGCGTCACATCGGAATTGCCCGCTGCCCGAGCGATCTCGGTCAGATCCTCCCCCTCGCGCCGCTCCACGATGTCATCGTGATCGCCGCTGACCAGCAACACCGGCACCCCGACACTCCCGATGTGCTCGCACACGCGCGGTCCTGAAGTGTCGGGTCCGGCAAGCGCCCACCATGTCCTCAGCGTATAGACCTCGCTGTGCTCCGGCTGCCTGGTCGGACCGCGCGCCTTTCGGATCACGATTGTTTCGTCCTGCGACCAGCCGGCGTCCTTCGCCTGTGCGGCTCGCGAACAGATTTCCTCATAGCTGGGCTCCGCGCCGAATCGGAGCCAACGACGGCGGATGGTCTCAGGCAAGGAAAACGGTGCGGCGATCGCTATCAACCCGCAAAGCTCAGGTCTACTGATCGGATCGCTGCGGGCGGCCGCGTACCGGACGGCTATCGCACCGCCCAATCCGTGCCCGGCCAAGACGATTTTTTCAAATCCGGTTGACCGCAAATAGTCGCAGACCGCGTCTATTTGCGGAACAACGTCGTCGAACAGGCCGAATCCATAGAACAGGCCAAGATTGGCGAGCGCGGTGTTCATCGTGATCGACGTGTAGCCTCGCTCCGCCAAGGCCGTCGGGAGATAGTGTTCCGTTTCATCGAGCAGATTGCCCATGAGACCGTGCAACCGCAACATGACCGTCTTCTGCCGCGGGGCTTGACGATCCGCCGGGAAGCGGAGCAGCGCGTCGATTTGGTGACCGCCGGCGGCGATCGAGACGATTGTCCCGGCGCAGTATTCGACGTGCATGATGGAACGAAGCTCCCCGATTTCTCGAGTAGACTGGCGACGATACACCACAGCTCCGGCAGCGTCCCGGATTTCAGGTGAGCGCTATGGCAGAAGCACCCCCCTCCACCGCCTCGCGAAGCGCGTCGCCGGCGAATGTCGCGAGCGACGCGAATTTGCCGGCGCGGCGCTCGCGGCGGCTTTTCGAGATCCTGCTCCGGGTCGCGATCCTGGCGGCTGCGGCCATCATCATCGTGCTATTCACGACGCAGTGGAACCGCTGGGTCGGCGACGCCACGCGGCAAGAGACCGACAACGCCTATGTCAGCGGCGATGTGACGCCCCTCAGCGCGCAGATCAGCGGCAATATCCGCAGCGTCCTCGTCGACGATTTCCAGCACGTGAAAAACGGCGATCTGCTGGTCGAGATCGATGACGCCGATTATCAGGCCCGGGTCGCGCAAGCCGCGGCGGCGCTCGCCGGGGCCGAAGCAGCGATCGCCAACATCAAATCGAAGAAGGCGATGCAGAAGGCGCAGGTCACCGAGGCGGAGAGCGCCGTCACCGCAACCGGCGCCGATGTCGAGCGCACACGCCAGGAGGCGGCACGGCAGCGCGCGCTGCTCGCCACAACCTTTGGCACCCGGCAAAAGGTCGAGCAGGCGATAGCGGACGAAAAGCGCTTAGCCGCGACCTTGGGAAGCAGCGAGGCGGCGCTCGAGGGGCAGCGCCGCAATCTCGCCGTGCTCGACACCGAGGAATCGGAATTGCGCGCCGACCTGAAAGCCAAGCGGGCGGCGCTCGATCTGGCCACGATCAACCTTGGCTATACCCGCATTGCCGCGCCGGTCAGCGGCGAGGTCAGCCAGCGGGGCGTTCGGGCCGGGCAGTACGTCCACGCCGGGTCGCAGGTGATCGCGGTCGTTCCGCTCGACAATGTCTGGGTTGTCGCGAACTACAAGGAGACGCAGCTGACCCATGTCGCGATTGGCCAGCAGGCGGAAATTCGCGTCGACACATTCCCCGGAATCGTCGTCAAGGCTCATGTCGACAGCATCGCGCCAGCGAGCGGCGCGCAGTTCAGTCTGCTGCCGCCGGACAACGCGACGGGCAACTTCACCAAGGTCGTGCAGCGCATCCCGGTCAAGTTGCGGCTTGACGCAGACAATCCGCTGCGGGGCCACCTGCGTCCGGGCATGTCGGTCGTGGCGACGATCCTGACCGACACGACCCCGCCGCCGCCATGACCATCGCGACGGGTATCGTCGCGGCAACGGCGCTGCCGCTGGCGCTGCGCGGGCGCTGCGAGCGGCCCGTCATCGGCTGCGCCGCTGTGATGCTCGGGGCGGTGATTTCGACCCTCAACGCCCGCGTCACAACCTTCGGGCTCGCCGACATTCGCGGCGGCCTCGGGCTCGGGGTGGATGAAGGTTCGTGGATCGGGACCGTTTTCTTCGCCGCGCAGATGCTGGTGACCCCGGCGGCGGCGTGGCTGAGCGCCGTTTTGAGCACGCGCCGCGTCCTGCTGTGGACCGGCACGGTCTTCGCAGCGCTGTCGGTGCTGCCGCCATTCCTGCATGACTACAACACGCTAATCGCCGTGCAGTTCGTGCGCGGTCTGGCGGTCGGCGCCTTCATCCCGGCGGCGCTTGGCTTCGTGCTCAGAAGCCTCGCGCCGCAATGGTGGATTTGGGGCATTGCCGCCTATGCGTTCCGCTTCGTGTTTTCGCAGAATGTCGGCGGCGCGATCGAGGGTTGGTATTCCGACACCGGTCACTGGGAGTGGATCTTCTGGCAGAACACAGCGCTGACGCCGGTAATGACGCTGCTCGTCGCAATCGCCATGCCGCACCGGCCGATCGACTGGGAATTGTGGCGCCGTTCGGACTGGCCGGGGATCGTTTACGCCGGCATCGGCTTCGCTCTGATCTATGCCGGGCTCGACCAGGGCAACCGACTCGACTGGTTCAATTCCGGCGTCGTCAACGGGCTGCTGTTGGCTGGCGGACTGCTCGTTCTGGCGTTTCTGATACGCGAGGCCCGCGCGCCCTATCCGCTCATCCACCTGCGGGTCCTGATCCAGCGCCACGTCGCGATACCGGCGTTGCTGATCGCGATCTTCGGTTTCGGAGTCACGGCGACCTCGTTCGTGCTTCCGAACTACCTGACAGCGGTGCAAGGTCTACGGGCGCTGCAGATCAGCGAAGCCCTTTACTGGGTGGCGCTGCCACAGATTGTGCTGGTGCCGCTCGTCGCGCTCCTGGTGCAGCGGATCGACGCGCGGTTGCTCCTGGCATTCGGGTTTTCGGTGATCGCGGTTGGCAGCTGGTTTGCTACAGAACTGACGCATGACTGGGTAAGCGCCAACTTCATCCCATCGGCGGCGATCGAAGCGGTCGGGCTCGCCTTCGCGATTACCGCGGTAATTCCCTACACGATCGCGCATGTGACCCCGCCGCAGGCGGCGGCGATCGCCACGACGATCCAAATCGCCCGCCTGCTTGGTTCGGAGTTCGGCACCGCCTTCATACAGACCTTGGTGCGGGTACGCGAACAGACCTACTCGAACCTCGTCGGGCTGCACCTCGTAGCCGGTTCGCCGTCCGCCGCTCAGGCGACGGCGCTGCTCTCGAGCCCCTTCGGCAACCGGCAGACGGGCGCCGGCGATGCGGAGCTGCAAGGCGTCGGTCTGCTTGCCCGGCTGGTGCGCCGGGAGGCCAATGTGCTCGCTGACATCGACGCTTTCTGGGTGATTGCCTGGGTTACGCTGGCCGGTTTGTTTCTCGTGCTGTTGCTGCGCCGGCCGCCGCCCAATCCGCTGACCCCACCCCGCATCCTGCCGGGAGCTGCCCGATGAAAGCTGTGCGTGTGCATCAATTCGGCGGCATCGACGCGCTGCGGTACGAAGAGGTGCCGCTTCCGTCGCCGGGTCCGGGCGAGGTTCTGGTACGAGTCGCGGCGGCCGGTGTCGGCCCATGGGACGCGTGGGTGCGCGAGGGTAGAAGCGCGCTGCCGCAGCAATTGCCGCTGATCCCCGGATCCGACCTCGCCGGTGTCGTCGAGGCGGTCGGAACCGGGGTTGCCGGCTTTGGCCGTGGCGCTGCCGTGTTTGGCGTGACCAATGCGCGTTTCACCGGAGCCTATGCCGAGTTTGCCGTCGCGGACGCAGCGATGATCGCCGAAAAGCCCGTGGGCCTTGACGATTTCGCGGCGGCGTCGGTGCCGGTTGTCGCCAGCACGGCATGGCAGATGGTTCACAATCACTCCCGCGTCGCGCCGGGCCAGCATGTTCTCGTTCTGGGTGGAGCCGGCAATGTCGGAGCCTTCGCCGTGCAGCTGTGCCACCGGGGTGGGGCGTACGTCGTCGCCTCATCCCGCCCGGCGGGGTTCGAGTACCTCCGCTCGATCGGCGCAGACGAGGTGGACGATGCGGAGGCCGGCAAGCTCACCGTGCGAAACGGCGCGTTCGACGCCGTGATCGACACGGTCGGGGGCACGGCGCAGCAGCAATCCTTTGCGCTGTTACGGTCAGGCGGTGTCCTTGTCTCGGCGGTTGCGCCGCCCGATCAGGCGGAGGCAGCGCGCCGCGGCGTGCGCGCTGTGTTCTTTCTGGTATCGGTGACAACGCCGCTGCTCCGGCAGATCGCGGCGCTGATCGAAACCGGCAGCCTGCGGCCGCGTGTCGGCGAGGTGCTGCCGCTGTCCCAGGCACGCCTGGCGCACGAGATGCTGGCCGGACGCCCGCACCATCCCGGGAAGATTGTCCTCGTTTCCGGTGCGCGAGCAGCCGCATCGGCGCGATAGTCCGCACACCGGCAGCCGCGCCGAATTAGGCGGGTCGGGGTCGGCCGTCTGACGCTCGCGCTCGTTCCATTCGCCTTCGTTCCATTCGCCGTGGAGCACTGGCCCTGCCGTGGACGATAAACTCACAGCCCACCCAGTAGCGCTCCACACGCGCATCAGGCTAGCTTGACGGCTGCCCCGGTGCGGGCGGAACATCGCCGCGACCCTTTGGGTTGACCTGCAGAGCCTTGTTCGACAGCGGGAGCGGTGCGATGGGCCCCAAAGACATTTTTGTCTGTCTCGATCCGACCGACGCGGGAGAATCGCGACTGCGGCTCGCGGCGGCCCTGGCGCGCGAGCACCACGCCCATCTGTCCGCTGCTCTGCTGCTGTCCGAAGTGATCCCCGGAGCGCCGCCGCGATCTGCAGGCGGTGTCATGCCGCCGACCGGCGGCGCGTGGATGCCTCAGGCAGGGCTCGTTGCCGGGGTGCCGGCGCAAGGGGTGGTCCCCGGCCTTGGCGCAGCCGGCGAACTCGAGATCGCCGATATCGTCGAGCAACGGTTCCGCGCCGAGGTCGAGCCGCATTCGATCGCCGGGGATTGGTTTCAATTCGGGTCGGGCGACAGCGCCGAGTTGATCGCACTGCTGACCGCCGTCGATCTCGCGGTGGTGGGGCAGACCTCGGATGAGTACCGGTTGCCGGCCGGGCTTCGGCCGGAGGATGTCATCGTCGGCTCCGGCCGGCCGGTTCTTGTGGTTCCCTACGCGGGTGAGTTCGTCGCGATCGGCCGGCGCGTTCTCGTCGCATGGGACGGCAGCCGCGAGGCGGCCCGCGCGTTGCACGATGCGCTGCCGCTGATCGCCAAGGCGGAGGCGGCAATGGTGGTCGGCGTCAGCGCGCGCGAGGCGCAGGCCGAACGGGCGCACCCGTCTCTCGACCGCGTCGTCCGGCATCTTGTGCAGCACGGTATTCCGGCCCGACTCGAAGAGATGGTTGGAAGCGACGTGCCGGTCGCCGATCTGCTGCTGTCGCGGGCCGCCGATTTCGACGCCGATCTGATCGTCGCCGGCGCCTACCATCACTCACAGTTTCGCGAGGCGTTGATCGGCGGGGCCAGCCGCGGATTGTTGGATCACGCGACCGTACCGATGCTGATGTCGCATTGAGGCAGGGTCGCTTTAGCGAGATACCCGAGCGGCGGCGACCCGCGCTTGTCGCGTCTTTCCGTCTGAAGCGCTGGTCCATAGCGGCGTCCCGCCCTGGCGCGGCACTGCATCCGTGAAACCTCAGGTGGCTTGCGGCGGGCGGCCGGTTGTGACAACCAGGAGCTTTCGGCAACCCCGGATCGGAGTGGACCGGCATGGCGCGTTATGATTTCGACATGCTCACGATCGGCGCCGGCTCGGGCGGCGTCGCCAGCTCGACGGCGGGCCGGCGGCTACGGCGCGCGCGTTGCGATCGTCGAGGAGAGCCGGATCGGCGGCACCTGCGTGCTGCGCGGCTGCGTGCCGAAAAAGCTCTTGGTCTACGGCGCGCAATTCGCCGACGCCTTTGCCGACTCGGCCGGGTTCGGCTGGAGCGTCGCGCCGCCGCGTTTCGACTGGCCAAGCCTAATCGCCGCCAAGAACAACGAACTCGACCGGCTTGAAAAGATCTACGTCAACATGCTGCGCAACAGCAGCGTCGAAATCATCGAGGGTCGCGGCGTGCTGATTGATCCGCACACCGTCGAGGTCGCCGGGCGGCGCTATACGGCTGAGAACATTCTGATCGCGACCGGCGGACACCCGACCGTCCCGAACATTCCCGGGATCGAGCACGTGATCTCATCGAACGAGGCACTCGACCTGCCGCAGCTGCCGCGCCGCATCGTGATTGTCGGCGGCGGCTATATCGCGGTCGAATTCGCCGGCATTTTCCGCGGCTTCGGAAGCGAGGTCGCCGAGATCATCCGGCGCGAGGAGCTGCTGTACGGGTTCGACGACGATCTGCGGATCGCGCTGGCCCAGGAAATGCGCAATCGCGGTGTCGAGATTCATACGCGCACGAACGTCACGCGCATTGAGAAGGACCCGCGCGAGGGCTACAGCGTTTTCACCGAGATCGGGCAGGAGATCTCGGCCGATCTGGTCATGTATGCGACCGGACGCGGCCCGAACACTAAAGGCCTTGGCCTGGCCGAGATCGGGATCGAAACGAGGCGGAACGGCGCAGTCGTTGTCGATGATTGGCAGCGCAGCAGCGTGCCGAATGTCTACGCGGTCGGCGACGTGACCGATCGGCTCAACCTGACCCCGGTGGCGATCGGCGAGGGACGCGCGATCGCCGAGACGCTGTTCAACAACAACCCGATCAAGATGGATCACGCGGACGTGCCAACCGCGGTATTCAGCAACCCGCCGATCGGTACCGTCGGGCTGACCGAGGAGCAGGCACGCCAGAAATACGGCGACGATGTCGATGTCTATTCCGCGCGCTTCCGGCCGATGAAGAACACGCTGTCCGGCCGCGAGGAACGCACCTTGATGAAAATGATCGTCGATTCCAGGACCGACCGGGTGCTCGGCTGTCACATGCTCGGGCCGGACGCTCCCGAGATCGTCCAGGGTCTCGCGATCGCGATCAAGGCCGGCGCGACAAAGCGGATGTTCGACCAGACCGTCGGCATCCACCCGAGCGCCGCCGAGGAATTCGTCACGATGCGCGAGAAGACGGTGCGTCCGCAGAAGCTGGCAGCGGAGTAATTGCCTAATCCATCTTCCGATTGTCATCCCGGCGCAGGCCGGGATCCACGGGCCAGCCGCACGAGCAGCCGAAATGTGGGTCCCAGCCTGCGCTTGAATGACAATAGCGGACACCAAAAAGGGGAGGTCGGGTATGCGCAGGGTAGGGCCGAACAGCTTTACCGAAATCTACTTCGCCGGGTGCAATCCGAGCTTTGTCGAGACCAGCGACGGGTATGTGATGATCGACTCGCCGCAGCAGCCAATCGACGCGGTGCGCTGGCGCGAGCAGCTCGAGGAAAAGGCGCCGATCCGCTATCTGATCAACACCGAGCCGCATGGCGACCACATCGCCGGCAACGCCTATTTCCCGAAAGTGCCGGTGGTTGGGCAGGTCAAGTTGCAGCAAGTGCTTCGACCAGTACCTGAACGCGTTCGGCTCGCCCGAGGAAAAACGCGAGCGCTTCAAGCAGACCGACCCGGACAGCGTCTGGCTGGTCGGCCATCCGGATTATCCGCTGTCACACGGGCCGACGCTGACCTTTACCGACTCACTGACGCTCAATGTCGGCAATCACACATTCAACATCATCCATATGCCGGGGCACACCGCGCCGCAGACTTCGGTCTACGTGCCCGAGGAAGGCGTCGTCTTCACCGGCGACAACGTTTTCCACAAATGCCGGACATGGATGCAGGAATGCGATCCGTGGGAATGGCTGGCAGCGCTCGACCAAATTGCGGCGCTCGATGTCGAGACGATCGTTCCCGGGCACGGCGAGCCGTGCGGCAAGGACTATCTGCGCGAGCAGGCGCAGATCGTCGAGAACTGGGTCGGGTTTATCGAGACCCATGTCGATCGCGGCGTCGAGCCGGACGAAATCCTGAAGGGGCCGATCCCGGTCACGCGCGCAGGACCCGTACCCGATCGGCCAGCGCCTGTTCATCCACGACGAGCGCCTGACCGGGCTGATCGTGCGCAACCTGCACCGCCGCATCCGCGAGCGCAAGGAGGCGGGCGGCACGGTTTGATATGAGTTGACGGCAAGCTTGACTCTGCGGCGGCTGCGCTCATCAGAGGAGCCGGACAATGGCGATCATGATGGGGAAACTGTATGCGGCCTTGCGCAAGGCAAATGTCCCCGACGATGATGCCATCGCAGCCGCCGAGGAAGTCGCGGCCTTTGAAAATCGGCTATCAAAAATCGAAGGCGACTTGAATCTCGTTAAGTGGATGGTTGGCTTTTCACTGGTGATGAATGTCGCAATCCTCGGCCTTGTTTTGCGCCTTTTGTCGATGATCCATTGAGCAGCGCGGCGCATCCCGGCGCTTGGCTTCAGGCGAACCGGCCGGCGGCAAAGGGGGAAATGTCGATCGGGGCGGGGCGGCCGGTCGACCAGGTCGGCGACGATGCGGCCGGTCATCGGTGCCGAGGTCATGCCGATATGGCCGTGGCCGAACGCGTAGATTACGTCGGGCGTGGACCGTGACGGGCCGATCACCGGCAATGAATCAGGCAGCGCCGGGCGGTGGCCCATCCAAACGGTGACGCGGTCCTCCGCGTGCTCGGCGGCGAGGCCGGGCAGCATGCGGCGCGCCTGGGTCAGCAGGATGCGCGAGCGGCGCCAGTCCGGCGGCGCCTTGAGCCCGGCCAGTTCGACCGTGCCCGCGAGGCGCAACCCCAGTTCCATCGGGGTCGCGACGAACTTGCCGTCGGCGTCGGCGGTCGGGATGCGCGGCGTCACTTCCGGGTCGCGGATCATCAGGTGATAGCCGCGCTCGGTTTCGAGCGGCACCTTGTCGCCGAGGGCGGCGGCGAGCGGCTTCGACCAGGCCCCGGCGCACACCGCAGCGACGTCGGCCGAAAATTCGCCGGCGTCGGTACGGATCGCGGTCAGACGCTTGCCGTCGAACCGGAACCCGACGGCGCGGGCCCGCACGATCTCGCCGCCGTCGCGCCGGAACTGCTCGACGAGCCGGGTCACGAGACGGTGAGGGTTGCTGGTGTGCCCATTTTCGCGGACCAGGAGGCCCCGCACATACTCGCGTGACAGGACCGGTTCGAGCTGGCGCAGCTCGTCGGCGTCGAATTCGTCGATCTCGACCCCGTTCTCGCGGCGCAATGTCCAGGCCAGCGCATCCTTCGCCAACGCCTCGGCGGAACGGTAGACATAGAGATGGCCGCGCTGATGGATCAGCTCCTCGGCGCCGGCGTGGCGCGCCAGCTCGCGCACAAGCGGCACGGTCGGCGCGATCAGCGGCCGCAGCGCCTTCGCCTGCGCCCGCACCTTGTCCGGCGTCGCCGAGCGCACCATCCGCGCCAGATACGGCAGGATCGCCGGCAGGTAGGTCCAGCGCAATGACAGCGGCCCGAGCGGGTCCTTGAGCCAGCCCGGTACCTGACGGATCACGCCGGGCATCGCGACCGGCGTCACCGACGAGCCGTTGAACGCCCCGGCGTTGCCGAACGAGGCACCCTCGCCGGGGTTGCCCGGCTCGACCAGAAAGACGCTGTGCCCGTCGCGCTGCAGCCACCGCGCGGCGCAGACCCCGACCATGCCGGCCCCGATCACCCCAACCCGCCGCCTCGTGATTGCCGCCATTTGGCCTGCTGCCATCGCGCGCCCTCCCCGTCGGTGGCTCAGGATGGCGGCAGCGCGCACCTTCCGCAACGGCGGCACGACAACGGGGTAGGGCGGATAAGCGCAGGGTCATTCGCCGGCGCCGGAATTTGGCGGAATGCCCGCGTTGCGCTTTTCCGCCCTACGGTTCGATTTCCTCGGCCTCGCCGGCGACCCAGGTTGCGAGGACCCGGACGGCATCGGGGTCGAGCGCGACGAGATCGGCGCGATACCCCGGCGCGATGCGGCCGAATCGGCGCGACAGGCCGAGAAATTTGGCCGGTGCCGAGGTGGCAAGAGACAGCGCTTCGGACAGACTCAGGCCGAGCAGGTGAACGCAGTTGCGTACCGCTCCAGCCATGTCGAGCGACGCGCCGGCGAGCACGCCGTCGGCGGTCGCGACGCGGCCGTCGCGCACGATGATGTCCTTGCCGCCGAGCCGAAATGTGTCTCGCGAACCGCCGACCGGCGGCATCGCGTCGGTCACGAGCATCGCGTGGCCCACCCCGCGCAGCGCCAGACGCAGCATCGCCGGCGCGACATGCTCGCCATCGACGATCAGCCCGTAGAACGCGCGCGGCTCTTCGAGCGCCGCCGCGACCGGTCCGGGATCGCGCGCCGTGAGCGGCCGCATCGCATTGAACAAATGGGTAAAACCGGTCAGCCCCTCGGCAAAAGAAGCGCGGGTCTGGTCGTAGGTCGCCATCGAATGGCCGAGCGCGACCCGCACCCCTTCCCGAGCCAGCGCCGCGATAAAGCCCGGGGGCACGCGTTCCGGCGCCAGTGTTATAACCATGACACCGGCGCGCGATCTCGTCAGCAGCGCTTGGTCGGCCTCGTCGGGCATGCGGAACATCGCCTTGTCGTGCGCGCCGGGCCGCTCGGGCGACAGAAAAGGCCCCTCGAAATGGATGCCGAGTACGCCGGGACAGGCGTGCATCGCCGCCGCGACCGCCTCGCTTGCGCGGCGCATTTTTTCGGGCGTGTCGCTGATCAGGGTCGGCAGCAATCCGGTCGTGCCGAAGCGCCGGTGCGCCGCGGCGATCGCCAGGATACCTTCTTGTGTCGGTGAGTCATTGAACAGCACATCGCCGCCGCCGTTGACCTGCACGTCGATAAAGCCGGGCGCGAGCCATGCCCGCGGCGGCATCGCGCGGACCGGGATCTCCCGCGGCACCTCGCGGCGCGGCATCAACGCCGCTATGTCGGCGCCGTCGATCACAACCGCGCAATCGCCGTGCAGCGCTGCGCCGTCGAAGACGGCATCGGCCGCGATCGCGTGCTGCTTTCCTTCGGTCATTGCGTCGCGTGACATTATACAGACGGCGGGGACGGTCCGGCTCATGTCGAGCCGCACCCGGCGAGCCGTACCATGCTCGCATAAAGGGCTCGGCTCGGACAGAGGTCTCCGTCCCCGGCACGCCCAGCCGATCGGCGGCAGCCGCCTCGACAGCTCGCGCAGTTCGCCCGCTATGCCCATCTTGAAGGCCTCTCGCATGCGCTCGTAACGACTGCTGCCTAAAACGATTCGAACCGGCGATCGGTGCACGCGTTTATGCTGCGAGATGGGCGAGATGATGGATACCGAACGACCGAGTCCGCGCTATTCGACAATCGACTTGTGGCGCCCGGCGGACATTCTCGACGCAATGCTCGAGGGGCAGTTCGCCGCGGTTGCCGCCGTGCATGCCGCGCGCCCAGCGCTCGAACGGGCCGCCCTGGCGGTCGAGGAGCGGCTGCGCGGCGGCGGGCGCCTCGTTTATGCCGGCGCCGGCACGTCGGGGCGGCTCGCGGTGCAGGACGGCGCCGAACTGATGCCGACCTTCGGCTGGCCGGCATCGCGTCTCGTGCTGCTGATGGCCGGCGGGCGCGCCGCGCTTCTGCATGCCATCGAGGGCGCCGAGGATGAGGCCGACGAGGCCGCCGCGCTTGTCGCACAGCATGCGATCGGCGAGCGGGACGCGCTGATCGCGGTCGCGGCCAGCGGCACGACGCCATTCACGCTCGCTTGCCTGCGCGAGGGCGGATCGCGCGGGGCCCTGACCGTCGGCATCGCCAATAACCCGAACACGCCGATCCTCGACGAGTCCGACCATCCGATCCGGCTCGATACCGGCGCCGAGCCGATCGCCGGCTCGACCCGCATGAAGGCCGGCACTGCCCAGCGCGTCGCGCTGACGCTGCTGTCGTCGCTGGTGATGATCCGGCTCGGGCTTGTCTACCAGGGGCTGATGGTCGGTGTGCAGGCCACCAACAGCAAGCTCGTGCGCCGCAGCGAGGCAATGCTCGCGCAATTGACCGGGCACGGCCGCGACCGGGTTCGCGAGGCGCTGCATCAGGCCGACGGCAGCGTCAAGCTGGCGCTCCTGCTGCTCGAAGGCGTCGGCATCGACGAGGCGCGGGCGGCGCTCGACCGAGGCGGCGGCGATCTGCGCGCCGCGAAGAGCGTGATCGAGAGCCGGCGCAACCAGAAAAAACGCGCCTAGCCGCCTAGCGCGACGGGTAATGTGTCGTCAGCTTTTGTCCGCCGGCCTCGACCGGATCGGCGTCGATCAGGACGAAGGCGAAGACGCACGGCTCGGCGCCGGTATTGACCCAGGCGTGCATCGTGCCGCGCTGCACGACGATATCGCCCGGTTTCATCGAAACGGTTTTGCCGCCGTCGAGTTCGAGATCACATTCGCCCTTGAGCAGGATCGCGTAATCGAGCGTCTCGGTGCGATGCATGAATTTCGTCGAGCCCGGCGCGAATTCGGTGATGCGAACGACCGTGCCCTGGCCCGAGCCAACGTAATTGTGTCGCACGACAAAGCCTTTGCGCTGGGCCTCGGCGGCAGCGCCCTCAGAATTGTCGACCGGCATCTTGTCGGTGGACCAGATTTCGACGCGCGAGATGCCGGGACGGGCCGGCGAGGCGACCGCGTCGATCCGCTCATCGCTGGCGACGATTGCCTTGCCGTTCGCGTCATGTCCCGTCACGATCCGCCGCACTTGCATTGTCATTGCCGTCTCCGCTGATAGCGCTTGCTGCACCGGCGATTAAACCCGAAACCTGCGTGACGACGACAGGGTCGTTGCGGTGCGGCGCGCGGGTGACGCAACCTGTTGCGGGATGCCGGCGGAGCGCGCGGCCGAGTGCGCAACGCGGGCGGATCGTCGAGACGGCAGGAGGTGGCATGATTCTCGATCTCGACCAGTTGCGGGATACGCCGCTGCGGCGCGATCCGTTCGACTTCGTGATCGTCGAGAACTTCATTCGACCTGAGACCGTGCCGAGCCTCGTGGCCGGCTTTCCGCCCGTGAAGCGTCACGGCAGCTTCCCGCTTGGCGCCGTCGCGCATGGAACGACATTCGCCGGCCTCGCCGCCGAGCTTGCAGGGCGACCCGCTGCGCCGCGAGATCGAGCGGAAATTCGCGATCGACCTTACCGGGCGGCCGACGATGATCACGGTGCGCGGCCACAGCAACGGCAAGGATGGCGACATTCACACCGATTCTGCGTCCAAGCTGATCACCTTGCTGCTTTACATGAACCCGGTCTGGGACGAGTCGGGCGGAATGCTGCGGCTGCTGCGGCGGGCCGACGACCTCGACGATTTCGTGGCCGAGGTCGCGCCGCTCGCCGGGACGATGGTGGCGTTCCGGCGTTCCGATTCTTCGTTCCACGGCCACCGCCCGCATCGCGGCGAACGCCGGGTGGTGCAGCTCAACTGGGTCACGGGGCCGGAGATCGTGCGGCGTGAAACCGCGCGTCACCGCTGGTCGGGGCGGCTGAAGGCGCTTAATCCCTTCGGATAAGCCGGCCCGGCTCGGGCAAGACCCGAAGCCGGGAGTATTCGCGGTCGGGGTAGCGCTCGCCTGTGGGTTGAGCGCTGCGCTGCCGCTTTCTTAGGCACTACCATCCCTGATCCGACGCCGAATCGGCTGCCTGGCGCGGCTTTTTTCTTGCCTTGCTTCGAGTTATCTCACAGCGTCTTACGACAAGGTGTTGCTCTCTCGCCACGATGGGGCGAAAACGCCACGAGGCGAACAAACCGCGCTTGATCCTCGCGATACGCGCAATAACATCGGTCGAGAGGAGCGCGCGCCTCTTTGCGCGTTTGGTGCAACTTTCGGACGGTTGGGGGAGCAATGACCAGAAAACGGACATTCGGGACCAGGGCGGCGCTCGGCGGGCTCACCGCGGCGGTAGCGCTGATGACGGCCCCGCTGGCGGCAACAGCCGACGAATTGTCAGACCTGAAGGCGAATCAAGAGCTTCTCCAGCGGCGCGTCGATCAGTTGGCGCAGGCGCCGACTGCCGGAGATCCGTATGGCATCACCGCCGGACAAGGCCCCGTCAACGTGCAGATGACCGGCGGCAGCTTCCCGCGCTCGTTCCTGATCCCCGGCACCGATACCTCGATCCGGGTCGGCGGCGAAATCCGCATGAACACCACGTTCTGGATCACCGGCGGCAACCCGAACCAGCAATCGAACGGCACCAACGCCGGCACCACCGGACAGCTGAACAGCATCCCGCTGACCGGTCTTACGCGCGGTTCGATCCGGATGGATCGCCCGCGAGCGCGGCAACAACGTCACGACGATGTCGCCGCAGCAGTCGAAGCTCAGTGTGGAGACCCGCACTCCGACCGCTTGGGGCGAGGCGCGCAGCTTCATCGAGTTCGACTTCGCGGGCAATACCGCGGACAGCAACAATCCTCTTTCCGGCTCCAACAGCCTGCAGCCCCGTCTCCGTTATGCGTACGGGACCCTCGGACCGTTGCTGTTCGGCCAGGCCAACTCGAACTTCAACGATTCCGACGCCGGGATGGAGAGCCTGGAGTTCGGCGGTCTGATCGGCGGCGGCGGCCCGTCGCGCATACCGCAGATCCGCTATACACAGCCGCTCGGCGGGTGGGGTCTGCTGGGTGCCTTGTCGCTGTCGGCGGAATCGCCTGAGGTCACCCTGTGGGCGCCGGGCGCCGGCGTGTTCGGGCAGGACCCGACCAGCGCGGTGACATTGAACGCGGCGAGCGGGGTCTTCGCCCCCCTCGGCACTCCCGCCAACCCGCTAAAGCCCGGCTCGCCGGATATCGTCGCGGCCTGGTACATCCCGCAGCCCTGGGGCCACGTCGACTTTGCCGCCGTCTGGCGTCCCGCGCTTATTGTCAACACGCCGTTCGGCGAACCGCTGACGTCAGGCGTCGATAAAAAGTATATGGGTTTTGGCGTCGCTTTCAGCGGCGACGTGAAGCCGCGCTGGTTCGGCTGGGACAAGGACTTCTTCACCTGGAACGTCGTCGGCGGCCAGGCGATGGGGCGCTATCTCTATGCCGGCAGCGGCAGCGTCGTCAGCCTCGTCAGCAATATCACCGGCAACACGCTGGCGACCGATACCACACTGGTGAAGCCGACGACCGGGTTTGCCGGCAACATCGCCTATCGGCATCAGTGGACGGACACAATCCGCTCGAATGTCGGCGTCGGCATCTGGAAGCTCGATATCAACGGTCTGAACGGTACCGTGTGCCCGCCGGCGTCGTCACTGACGGCGAGCGGCGGTTGCGCGCTCAACGAACGGTTGCTGATGGGCAAGGCCAACGTGATCTGGCAGCCGATCTCGTTTGTCGATTTCGGTCTCGAATACAATTATGGGCTGCGCAAGACCTTCAACGGTGCGATGGGCAACGAGCACGTGCTCGTCAATCGCATGCGCTTGCGGTTCTAGCCGGCAAGATCAAACCCCGACATCGATTCTCGAACCCGCCGGGGCTTCCCGGCGGGTTTTTTTCATGTCCCGAACCCTGCGTAGCCTCGGCGCATGATCCGAGGCTCGACCACTCCGTGCGTCCGGCGCAACCGATTTGCGATGTCGCGCTCGGCCCGTCAGTGACACCGTGCTCGCCGCGGAACCCGCGGGCCGAGCATCTTGTTGTTCGGTCAGAGACATGACTGTGCCTCGGAGAACGCGAATGAGCCCGACGACCAAGCTGATCGCCGCCTTTGCCGCAGGGCTCGCGATTCCCGCGATGGCCGCGAGCGATCAGACTTGGTACGTGGCGCAGGACGTCAAGACGAAGAAATGCGCGGTCTTCGAAAAGAAGCCGGTCGGCGCCGCGTACGCAATTATCGGCAATTACAGCCACAAAACCCGCTTCGAGGCGAACGAGGTCATGAAAACCACTGCGGCCTGCGCAATGGGGTGAGTTTCCGGGGACTCGCTAAAACGGTCCCGTACCGTATCGCGCGACCTCGTTCCGCCACGAAAGTGCGATCTAGAGTCGCCCGGGGTGCCCCTACCGGTTGACACCCCACGAGATTGCGTTGCGCAACAGCGTCGTGAATTCATCGGTGTCCCACGGTCCGTGAAACCGCGGCGGTGTCCTGTCCGAGGGATCGCGGTTGCGGGTCGCGTGGATCGCCGGGTTGTGACAGTGGCCGAGCGCAAAATACGCAACCTCGCCGTTGCCGACCTCCTTCGAGTATCCGAGCACCCGGGTCCGGCCGTCGGGCAACAGCGATGTGTCAGAGCCGTAGAGGGCGCCGGCCACCGGCCAATCGCCGTTCGGCCCGTAATCTGCGGTCAGCAAGATTCGCGTCGATGCCGGGTCCTGCAATTCGATGAAATACGGTTCGTCCTCGACGACAAACGACGTGCCGAGCCCCCGCGTCAGCGGTGAGTTGCGATCGCGCACCTCGACGCGGATATCGCAGATCGGCGGATGCGTCAGGAAATAGCTGCCGAGCAGCGCGTGGTGCTCCATTTTGACCGTGCGGCGGTTGCGCACGCCCTCGACCCGCTGCGCGCGCCCGCCGCTGGTGCCGTGCAGCGCGAGCCAGCGACCGCCGGCCTCCAGCCATTCACGAATTGTCCGGCACTGATCGGCGCCCGGATAAGGACCCGCGACATAGGCGATCAGCAGCCGGCTTTCCGGCAGCCATTTTCCCACATCGGCGAAATCGTTGGCGACCGATGCCGGAATGTCGCGTTCGTTGAGCAGCGTCAGCAACCGCAGCCGGGCATAGTCATGGTCATGCCCGGCCTGCGAACCCGGTGGAAAACCGCCGGTAATCAGATGCACGCGGCCTTCGGTCGTCTCCGGCATCGGTCCGTCTCCTTTGCTGTTTCGGCCGCGGCCGTGCTTGTCGCGGCGCGCCGCAGCCGGCCGCTATTCGGGCAATTTGGTCGATTGCCAAGCGACCATCTGCCAGTTGCCGCCCTTGTTGACCCAGACATCGGTAAAGCGGACGCCGAAATTCATCGCGTTGCCGCCCGAATTGACGCTAATTCGCGCGACCCCAGTCAGGACGACCGTGTCGCCGCAATCTTGCGCCTTTACATCTGAGGGCACGACCGCGGTGTACCTGGTCTTGCCCGTCTGCATGTTCTCGATCAGGCTCTGCTTCGTGTCGAGCCGCGCCGAGGAATGCGTGTAGACGAGTTCGTCGGCGATCAGCCGGTTGAGGGTGCCGACATCCGCGTTCGACATCGCCGTCATCCGCTGCGCGTCGAGTGCGATGACCTTGTCTGCGTTTCCCGCCATGTTATCTCCTTTCCTCTCCTTGTAATGACCGTCATGGCCGGGCTCGACCCGGCCATCTAGCGGCACTCTGCAAGATCCCCAGTCGATCCCCAGACCAGGTCCGGGGACGGGGATGACGACGTTACACCGCGAACTCAGCGAGTCATCAGCACCAATTTACCCTGCAGGTGGCGTCCCTCGCTGACCCGGTGCGCCTCGGCGGCGTCGGCAAGCTTGTAGCGGGTGATCGCCGGCGGCGACACGGCGCCGGCGGCGAGCAGCTCCTTCATGCGTTCGAGATGCGCCCGGTCGCGCGCGACGCGCGGACGCAACACCTCGACGTCCTTGCGCGACGGCTGGAAACCGGCCGGCGCCGCCGCGATCCACACGAGACGGCCGCCCGGCTTCAAGACGTCGTAGGAGCGGACCTGAACCTCGCCGCCGACCGTGTCGAATACGACATCGATTTCGGACAGGGTCTTCGTGAAGTCTTCGGTGTTGTAATCGATGACCCGGTCGGCGCCGAGGCCGCGCACATAGTCGTGATTGCGCGCGCTGGCGGTGGTGATCACAGTCGCGCCGATGTGCTTCGCGAGCTGGATCGCGAAGCCGGCGACGCCGCCGGCGCCGCCCTGGATCAGGATCGTTTCGCCGCGTTTGAGCCTGGCGGTGTCCTCGAGGGCCCAGATCGCGGTCAGGCTGGTCAGCGCCATCGCCGCCGCCTCGGCATCGTCAATCGACTCGGGTTTGCGCGCGACGATCGCGGCGGCAATCTTGACCTTCTCGGCGTAGCAGCCCTCGATCCCGGCATCCATGACGCCGAATACCGGGTCACCAATCTTGAAATCGGTGACGCCTTGCCCGAGCGCGGCCACGGTACCCGAGAAATCGCGCCCGAGGATGTAGGGAAAGGTGAGGTTGCTCGCCGCGCTGTAGGCGCCGCCGCCGAGCCGCACCTTATAGTCGGCGGCGTTGACGCTGGCGGCGTTGACATCGACGACGACCTCCCCAGGCCCGGCCACCGGGTCCGGCAAGTCTCCATAAACGAACTTATCGACCCCGCCGTGGCCGGTCAGATATGCCGCTTTCATGCGTTTCTCCCCTCGCTGGTGTCATTGCGAGATGCGAAGCGACGAAGCAATCCCGATCACCCTCCGCAGGAGCGCGAGATTGCTTCGCTTCGCTCGCAATGACACTCGTTGCTATGCCGGCGGCGCCACCGACAGGCGGCCGATAACGCCGTGCCGTTCTATGAGGCTTGCGATCAGGCCGTTCTTTTTCAATTCCTCGACGAAATCGCGCAGGAACGCGAACCCAGCGGCATTCTTCTTCGGCGTGCCGATGGCCTGCTGCACGGCGGTGAACTGGCCGTCGAGAATACGCGAGCCCGCCAGCTTCGCCGCGACGTCGATCAGCCCCGGCCGCAACCCGGCATAGGCGTCCATCTTCTGCTCGGTGAATGCCTTGATCGCTGCGTCGGCGTTGTCGAATTGCAGCAATTCGCCGCGCTTGTAGTTGTTTTCGAGCCACAGCCCGTAGGCGCTTCGCGCAGTCACCGCAACGCGGCGGCCGGGCTGATCGACCTCGGAGACGCTGCGGATCGGCGAACCGGCCGGGACCAGATAGGTCGCCTCGATCTCGCAATACGCCGCGGTGAAGTTGATGACGGCGGCGCGCTGCGGTTCGGCGCCGATATTGCCGATGTCCCACTTGCCGTTCTCGGCGTCGTCGGCGATCTGTCCGGGGCGTTCGTACGGCACAAACTTGACCGGCACGCCGAGCCGCGCAGCGACCGCGGCCGCCATGTCCGGCGAAACGCCGGACGGGTCGCCCGACGGCGTCCTGCCGGTGACCAGCAGAAAATTTCCCATGTTGATCGCGGCGCGCAGCGCCCCGGTAGGGGCCAGCTCGGAAATGACTTGCGGCGACGGCGTAACGGGCATGATCCAGTGTCCGCGATTGGTGATGTCAGCCTGACCTTAGCGCGAAACGGCCGCGCAAAGGCATGCGAAATCGGTCGGCCGGCCGGCATCGGCAGAGGTGGCGCGGACGGGGTGAAACGGCGGGGCACAGCTGGACAGCGGCACCCGATTGCGCTTCGTCGGAACCGTCCCTAAGCTTCCCCAGCGGATTTCCCGTGCGGAGGGATAGATGGACAAGCGCATCGTCGTGGTCGGAGCCGGCGCGATCGGCGGCTATACCGGCGGGAATCTCGCGCATAACGGGTTCGACGTGACGCTGATCGACCCCTGGCCCGAGCATGTCGAGGCGATCCGCAGGGACGGCTTGTCGCTCGAAGGGATTACGCCGTCGGAATCGGTCGTCGCGCACCCGAAAACCCTGCACCTGACCGAGGCGCAGCACCTCGCGAAGGAGCGGCCGGTCGACATCGCCTTCATCTCGATGAAGTCCTACGACACCGAGTGGGCGACGATGATGATCCGGCAGTACCTTGCGCCGACCGGCTACGTCGTGTCATTGCAGAACTGCATCAACGAGGAGACGATCGCCGGCATCGTCGGCTGGGGCCGGACGGTCGGCGCGATCGCCGCGATTCTGTCGGCCGAACTGTATGCGCCCGGCAAGATCCGCCGCACCGGCGCCAAGAACCCGCCCGGCCACGAGGTCTATCGGGTCGGCGAGGTACACGGCCGCATCACGCCCCGGATCGAGGAACTGGGCGCGCTGATCCGCACGGTCGATACCTGCAAGGTCACCGACAATCTGTGGGGCGAGCGCTGGTCGAAACTGTGCGTCAACGGCATGCATAACGGTGTATCGGCGGCGAGCGGCCTGTCGGGCAACGCGATGCGCCAGGACGACCGCATCCGCCGCGTCATCATCAAGCTCGGCGGCGAGGCCGTGCGGATCGGTCAGGCGCAGGGCTACAGGCTCGAGGACATCGCCGGGCAGGACGCGGAAAAACTGGCGCGCGCCGCGGAAGGCGACCGGGCGGCGCTCGACGAGGTAGAATCGCTGATGCTCGCACTCCGCAACACGCAGCAGCGGAGCGAACACCAGCGCCCCTCGATGGGCCAGGACATGCAGAAAGGCCGCCGCACCGAGATCGACTTCATCAACGGCGTCATCGTCGCGCGCGGGCGCGAGATCGGCCGAGCCGCGCCGACCCACGAGAAGCTGATCGCCGCCGTCAAACGCGTCGAACTGGGGCAGGCGCCACCTTCGCCGGACCACCTCTACGCGCTGGCGTAACCCGCAGAAGGATAACGGCGGTCCTCTTCCTCACCGGAGAGGGCGGCGGCTCAATAATCCGGGTTGGGATTGGGTCCCGGCGCTCTCCCTTCGGGTTCGCCCGCGCCGCCGCCGCCTTTGTTGAACCGGCCCATATTGCCGAGGACCTGCTCGAGGAACGTCAATTCGCGTCCGGGCGCCGGGGTCGCGCCCGGCACCGGCTCAATATCGCGCCCGTCCGCCAGGTCCTTGCGATCGACGCTCGCGACAACTCCGTTGCCGTCGAACCGGACGACGTAGACCTGCTGCTCCAGCACGTCGGGATTGAGAAACGCGAACTGGCTCGTCTTGCGGCTGATATAGAACCAGCGCTTGTCATCGAAAACGCTGGTGCTCGACGGCGTCCCCAGGATCTTGATGACCTGGTCGCGCGTCGTCGTTCCGGGTTGAATTTCGGCGAGCTTGTCCGCCTCGGGGAGATTGCCGCGCAGATCGACGGTGGCCCCGCATCCGACGACGGCAACAGTGGCCAGCGCCAACACCGGGAAACGGGTACGGCGCCCCCAAAGTCCAGCGCTGTCTTCGACAGGTTTGGTTGAAATGGTCAGAACCTCAGCCCATCTGTTTCAATCGACTCTACTGATGAGAGCGAAGCTGTCAACGCCCGCCGACCAGACCCAGCGCGTTCATCGCCAATGTTCATGCTGTTCAGACCCAATCCCGAGCGAACCGCCGCCGAGATCGCCTATCGCCGGATTGTCGATCAGGCGCGCCGCCCCGGCTTCTTCCTGAATGGCGGCGTCCCCGATACGGTCGACGGGCGGTTTGAACTGATCTGTCTGCACGCCTTCCTCTACCTGCAGCGGCTCAAGGGCGAGCAGCCGCGATCGGCGCGCCACAGCCAGCGTTTCGTCGCGGCGATGCTCTCCGATTTCGACCGCTCGCTGCGCGAGATGGGAACCGGCGATCTCAGCGTCGGACGCGAGGTGAAGCGGATGGCGGAAGGTTTCTATGGCCGGTTCGCCGCGTACGAGGACGGGCTTGCGGCGGGCGAAGCCGCGTTGGGTCCGGCCCTGGCGCGCAATCTGTTCGGCACCGCGACGCCAGGCCCGGCGCAGCTGAAGGCAATGGCCGAGTATGTCCGCGAGGAGGCAGCGGTGCTGCGGCGACAGGATGCCAGCGCGCTGCTGGCCGGCGACATCGAATTCGGCGAGCCGCCGGGCCCAGCCGAGCCATCGGTCGCCGCAGACGAGGCGACCCGGGAGGCGGCGGGCCGATGAGCAACGCCCCTGAGTTCTCGCGGCAGGTGAAGCTGGCCCGAATCGGGGCCGAGCCGTACCGCCAGCGGATCAGCGCAAATGACGACGAGCGCATCCGGTTGACCCGGCGTTTCGACCTGGTGTCGCTGGACCGGCTCGATGCGACGGTCGAACTGATCCCCAGGGCAATTCCAGGGGGTGAGCGGACATTTCTGCTCCGCGCCGATTTCGAGGCGGCCTTCGCGCAGCGCTGCATCGTTACGCTCGAACCAATCGCAGGCGTGCTCGCCGAGCGGTTTGAACTGCTCTACGGGCCTCCGGACACCGAAGAGACCGCTTGCAAACTGGTCGGCGAGGACGTCGCGTTCGAGCCGATCGTCGGCGACGCGATAGACATCGGCGAGGCGGTTGCTCAGGAATTCTCGCTGGCCCTGCCGCCGTTTCCGCGCAACCCCGAAATCCGCGTCGAAGCCGATGCCGATGCCGCCGCCTCGCCCAGCCCGTTTGCCGGATTGTTGCGGCTTGTCGATCGCGACGGCGGCGAGCCGTGAGGCGTCTGCTGGCCGCTTGCGCGGCAGGCATCGCCGGTCCGGCATACGCCATCGTTGTTGCCGTCATGGCTGAATTTGGCTAAGTACCGCAACCTCTCGCCCTCTCCGCGCCGTCGCCCGATTGCGGCGGAACGACGGGAGGAGCCCAGCTCGCAACGAGACGATCATGGCTGTTCCGAAAAAGAAAACCTCCCCCTCACGCCGCAACATGCGCCGCTCACACCACGCGCTGAGCCCGCCGGCCTATGCCGAATGCCCCGATTGCGGCGAGCTGAAGCGCCCGCATCATATGTGCCAGTCCTGCGGCTATTATGACGGACGTGAAGTCGTGCCGCAGCCGGACGCGACAACGGCCTAGCGAGGCTCGCATCCCTCCGGCAAGGCCCGCGCGGTGAACGCCCGGTGAATGGCAGCATCACGATTGCCGTCGACGCGATGGGCGGCGACGAGGCCCCGGCAATGGTGCTGCAGGGGGCCGATCTCGCCCTTGAGCGCGACCCCAGCGCACGCTTTCTGCTGTTCGGCGACGAAGCTTGCATCGCTCCTCTGCTGGCAAAGCTGCCGCGGCTCGGGAGCGCCGCCACCATACATCATACGCAGGACGTGGTGCTAAGCGACGCCAGGCCGTCTGTTGCCTTGCGTGCCGGTCGCCAATCGAGCATGCGGCTGGCGATCGACGCGGTGGCCGACGGACGGGCCGGTTGCGTCGTCTCCGCCGGCAACACCGGTGCGCTGATGGCGATGACCAAAACCGTGTTGAAAACGCTGCCCGGGATCGACCGCCCGGCGATCGCCGCGCTGTTCCCGACCCGGCGCGGCGAGAGCGTGATGCTCGACCTTGGCGCCAATGTGGAATGCGACGCCGAAAACCTGGTGCAGTTCGCGGTGATGGGCAACGCCTTCGCCCGCATCGTTCTCGGGTTGCCGCAGCCGGTCATCGGTTTGCTTAATGTCGGCTCGGAGGACATGAAGGGCAACGACGCAGTGCGCGGCGCACATGCCCGGCTGCGCGAGGCGATCACGCCGCTCCGCTTCCACGGTTTTGTCGAGGGTGACGACATCGCGGCCGGAACCGTCGACGTTTTCGTGACCGACGGATTTACCGGCAACGTGACATTGAAGGCGATCGAAGGGGTCGCCAAGCTGTTCACCGAATCACTGCGCGGCTCGTTCCGCCACTCGACGCCGGCGCGCATCGGGTATGTGTTCGCACGCGGCGCTCTGAAGAAATTCGCGACGCGGCTCGACCCACGCCGTTATAACGGGGCGATGTTCCTCGGCTTGACGGGGATCGCGGTCAAGAGCCACGGTTCGACCGATGCATTCGGCTTCGCGAATGCGATCGGCGTCGCGGCGGACGTGAAGCGCTTCGGACTTCTGGAAAAGATTATCGACGAGATGGCACGCATCAACGCGGCTCCAGCGGACAATGGCTCCGGCGTGGTTCGCGCCTCGATATGAGATGGCGCTCGCAAGCCGCGGGGACCGGCGGCTACCTCCCCGAACGGATCGTCACGAATGACGAACTGGCGGCGCGGCTCGACACCTCGGATGCCTGGATCCGGCAGCGCACCGGCATCGCCGAACGGCGCATCGCGGCGCCGGGAGAGCTGACCTCGGATCTCGCAACCGAGGCGGCGAAGCGGGCCCTCGAATGCGCCGGGATGAGCGGCAGTGATCTTGATCTGATCGTGCTGGCCACGGCAACCCCGGACCAGACGTTCCCCGCGACCGCGGTCAAGGTACAGGCCCGCCTTGGCATGAAGCGCGGCGCCGCGTTCGACGTGCAGGCGGTCTGCTCCGGTTTTATCTTCGCGCTCGCCGTCGTCGATAACGCGTTGCGGCTAGGTCAGGCGCGCACCGCACTGGTCATTGGCGCCGAGACGTTTTCGCGCATCCTCGACTGGGAGGATCGCGGCACCTGCGTGCTGTTCGGCGACGGCGCCGGCGCGCTCGTGCTGCAGGCGGTTCCGGAAAGCTCGGCTCGCGGCATTCTATCGACGCATCTGCATTCCGACGGCAGCCAGCACGACATCCTCTATGTCGATGGCGGCCCGTCCTCGACCGGCTCCGCCGGATGCCTGCGGATGGAAGGCCGCGAGGTATTCCGGCAGGCGGTGACGCATCTGACCGCGGTCGTCGATGAGGCGCTGGCGGCCAATGGTCTCAGCGGAGCCGATATTGATTGGCTCGTCCCGCATCAGGCCAACACGCGCATCATCGACGCGGTCGGCCGCAAGCTCGGGTTGGGCGCCGATCGGACGGTTGTGACGATCGAACGGCACGCGAATACTTCGGCCGCTTCGATACCGCTCGCTCTCGACGAGGCCGTCGGGGATCGGCGTATCCGTCCCGGCCATCTCGTGCTGATGGAAGCGCTGGGCGGCGGCCTGACCTGGGGCGCGAGCGTTGTCCGGTGGTAGCGCGATGCGCACCGGGCGCCGGTCCGGCGCGGCAGGCGATAAACGCCAGGATGCACCACACTGGACTTTGACGAAGTTTCCGGGCGGCGTTACCCTCGATCAAAGCAGGGAGGGGGTCATGGCCGGGCATACGGTTACGCGCGCTCAGCTCGCGGAGGCGGTTTATCATCAGGTCGGGCTGTCGCGCAACGAGTTCGCGGAACTCGTCGAATCGGTGATCGCCGAGATCTCGCGAGCCCTGGAGCGTGGCGATATCGTGAAGATATCCTCGTTCGGAAGCTTCGCGGTGCGACGCAAGGGCGAGCGCGTCGGGCGCAACCCGAAGACCGGCGAAGAGGTTCCGATCAGCCCGCGCCGGGTCCTGGTGTTCCGCGCGTCGCATGCGCTAAAGGACCAGATCAATTCACCGCGGAACCGGTCCGCCCCTGCCCCTGTCGCAGACGGCGGCGTCGCGCCGGAACGGCGCGCCACCTAAAGGCGGCTTCGGACTGAATGAGCGACCCCGGCCAGCCCGCGCCGGCTCGACCGGGAAAGAGCGCCGCCGCGTTTCGCACGATCGGAGAGGTGGCCGACGAACTTGAACTCCCGACGCATGTGCTGCGGTTTTGGGAAACGAAATTTCCGCAGCTCAAGCCCGTGAAACGCAGCGGCGGCCGACGCTACTATCGGCCGGATGACATCCGGCTGCTGCGCCTGATACGACAGTGGCTTCATCAGGACGGATACACGATCCGCGGGGCACAACAGCTGCTGGAGAGCCTTCCTTCGGATTTTGCCGCAACGGGAGAGGCCAGCGACATCGCCGGCCCGCTTGCGGCTGCGCACGACGCCAATGCCGCAGCCGATCTGGGAAGCGATATCGCGCCCGAATTCGGCCGCCGCTTCAACAAGCCGGCCGCAAGCCCCTGCCGGGCCCGGGCCGGATCGCCGGGCGGCATATCTTGATCCCGAGACGCGGGCCGAATTCGAAGAAATCCGCCGCGATCTGCAACAAGCCCGCGCCCTGCTCGATGGGCTGCTGCGGCCGTCCAAATCGTCATGAGACCGCCGGCACCGCCTATCACACCCCACGCAAGCCGAATCGCGCGTTGCTGACGCGACGCGCACACGCCCGGTATTTATGGCAACATGCGGCGCGGATAGCGCCGGGACGTCCGGACAAGGGCGGGCACGCAAGGCCTAGGAGACGAACAATGCGGACCGGCGCGGATTACCGCGAAACGCTGCGCAGCGACGGCAGACAGGTTTGGGTGCTCGGCGAGGGGCGCATCGAGGATGTGACGACGCATCCGGCGACAAGCGCGATGGTCGGCGAATACGTCGCCTGGTACGACCGCCATCGCGACGCGGCGTGGCGGGACATGTTGATAGCCCCGGCGGCGGCCAATCGCGAACCGGCCGCCTGGGCCCTTACCGTGCCGCGCACCACCGACGATCTGGTCGGGATGGGCCGTTCGTTCGCCAAAACGCTGTTTCACAGCGCCGGCAACATCACCCACGACCCGGCCTACGGTCATCTGATCGCGATGGGCGTCCTGACGGCCGTGCAGCAGCGCAACGTCTCTGAGAAGCAGATCGCCGACGCCGAGGCCTACCGCAAGCTGATCGCCGATACGCGGACGGTTCCTGACATTCTGCGGCGGCGCCGCGCCAATCGGCTTGCGCCTGCGCGAAAACCCAGCGGAACGGGCGGCTCTGCGGATCGTGCGTGAAACCAATTCCGGCATCGTCGTCAGCGGCAACGTCGGCATGCACACGAGCCCCGCCTATGCCGAGGACGTCTATATCGGAGCGCTCAACGGCGTGCAGATCGGCGAGCACCACGCGAGTTTTGTCGTCCAGGTCGCGGCGCTTGGAGTAACGACGATCTGCCGCAGGATCGCGGCGCGCGGCGGCAACCGGTTTACCGCGCCGCTGACCAACCGGTTCGACGAACTCGACGGGATCATGTGGCTCGACAATGTCTTTGTCCCGTGGGAGCGGGTGTTTCTCGTCGAACCGTCGCCGGAGCCGATCGCTACGTGGCTGTTATGGCACCACCTCTACGGCTGGCTGGCCAAGGCAGAATTCACGCTCGGGCTGGCGCTCGCGCTGACCGACGCGATGGCGGCTGCAGGAGCATCAGCAGACGGTGGAGTACATCGTCGATCTCGTCGCCGAGGTGCAGACCGCGCGCGCCTGCCTCACGGCAGCCGAACGCGATCCATCCTTCACGGTCGGCGGGCTATGTTATCCGAGCCATACGCATCTGATGCCGGGCGGCATCGCAATGATGAAGGCCCGCCAGCGCATCAGCGAGATCCTGCGCATCATCCCGGGCTCGTCGCTGGTCGTCGCACCGTGCGACAGCGATCTCGCCGCTCCCGAAATGGCGGCTGCGCTTGAGGAAACATTCGGCGGCGGCGGCTATACGGCGGCGCAGCGGGCGGCGCTGCTGCAGCTCGCCGCAGACCACGTCTCGTCAGCGCTCGACGGGCGCGAATCGGCGTTCGAACTGCACGCCAGCGGCGGCGTGCCGGTGTGGCGCGGCCGTCTGCGCCGCGCCTTCCCCAGCTACAACGAACTGGCCAACGCCGTGCTCCAGGCGATCGACCTGCCGATGCCCGAAATCGACATCAGCGCAATCCCGTCCGCCCCGCTCGCCCCGCGCCGCATCAACTCACCGGCGGGTACGGGCGGAAAGAGCTGACGGCCTCCGCCCCAGAGTATCATCCCGGTGAAGGCCGGGATCCACTCTGGTATCCTGGGAGATGCCGATACGTGGGTCCCGGCCTTCGCCGGCATGACGTCTGATGCCTACGCCTCCTTGCCCGGCTCGGCGATGGCGGCGGACCAAGGCGACATCACGTCGGTGACTCCGTAATTGATTCCGTCCTCGCCGCGCAGCACGAGGTTCGGGCAGGCGAACTGCGACGGCCACACCGTGTGTTCGACGAGTTCGGCGCCGGGCCGCGCCAGCAGCCGGTCGCGCATCAGCTCGGGCAGGCGCCGGTCGATCGCGATGCCGCTCTCGCCGCTGACATCGATGCGCGGCTGATGCGCAACCTGTTCCGGCGTCATCGCGAAATCGATGACAAAGCTCGCCATCTGCACGACCGAGGCCAGAATGCGGCGACCGCCCGACGCGCCGACCCCGAAACGCGGCCTGCCGTCGCGCGCCGCGACGACCGGGCACATATTGGTCAGCGCCCGTTTGCCGGGGCCCATCGAATTCGGCCGGCCCGGACGCGGGTCGAACCACATGATGCCGTTGTTCATCAGAATGCCGGTCCGCGGCAGCACGTAGCGGCTGCCAAAGCTCGACAGCAGCGTCGTCGTCAGCGCCGCGATGCCGCCCTCCCGGTCGACCGCCGTGATATGCGTTGTGCAGCTTTCGCCGGGCGGCCTGACGTCGCCGAGCCCTTGGAGCCGAGCGTGGTAGGCCTGTTGGAGAGCGTCGATCAGCGCCTCGAAGTAAACCGTGTCCGGCGACTGCTGGAAGCGCTTGCTCGACAGGCGGTCGAGCACGTCGGCCAGCGTGGGGGCGGCCGTCAGCCCGCGCGCCGCGTGCAGCGAATACCCGCGATAGGGGATTTCGAGCGACGGCGCGAAGCGCGCCCGGCATGCGGTAAGGTCCTCTTCCGACAGCACGCCGCCAGCGGCGCGGATGTCGGCGACGATCGCCTGCGCGATCTCGCCCTTGTAGAAATCGTCCGGCCCCTCTTCGGCGAGCCGCGCCAAGCGTGTCGCCGAGCCGTCCCAGCATCAAGGGCGGCGCCTCCCCGACCGGCGGCGACACCGGCGGCAGACCGTCGGATAGCCAAACACGCCGGCTCTCGTCATAGCGACGTAAATCCTCGGCCGCCGCGGCTGCCTTCAGCGTCACCCACCAATCGACCGGCAAGCCCTGCCGCGCGAGCGCTACAGCGGGGGCGACGAGGTCGCGCCACGGCGTCCGTCCGAATCGCTCGACCGCGGCGGCGTAGCCACGAACCGCGCCGGGAACCGCAACGGACAGCGGCCCGTGCATGTTCCGGTCGCCCTCGACGCGCGGCCATGTGAACAGCTCGGTAGCGGTCTCGCCGGTCAGCGGATACGCGGCGGGATCGAGCGCCGCGGGGGCGATCGGGCCGAAATCGACAACTTCGGCGCGACTCCCTCCCGGCGGCATCACGACCATGAAGCCGATACCGCCGAGACCGCTGTTCCACGGCTCGCGCACCGAGAGCGCGAAGGCCGTCGCGACTGCCGCATCGACGGCGCTGCCGCCATTTGCCAGAACCTGGGCCCCGACGCGCGCCGCGACCCCATTCTGCGCCGCGACGAGACCGCCGCGCGAGGCCGCGACCGGCTTGCGAACGACCCAGTTCTGCACCGGTTCGGCCATTTATTGCACCTCGATCGCGTCGACGCGGCTCTTATAGAACGCGTAATGTCCCGCCATCGCCGCCGCCTCGTCATAGGGCGAGCGGTAGCCCCACACCGCGTTGACGGCTTCCTTCGTGCCCCCGGGACCTTCGACCTGGAGCGTCCAGTACGAGCAGTCGCCCTTGAACGGGCAATAGCTCTTGTGGTCGGTCGGCCGCATCAAATCCACCCGAACATCCTTCTCCGGGAGGTAATGGACCGGCTCGTGCCCGGTCTCTTCGCAGCGCAGCGCCGCTGTGCTGTCGGCGATCACGTTGCCGTTGAAGACGACGCGCACCCTTCTCGTCTCGGGCAGCAGATCGACGCGGTGCTCGGGTTTTTTCGCATAGCCGGGGGCGGGATTGGCCATCGCTCTTTGCTCCTCTGTTCGGTTCGTGTCAGCGCACAGTCTCGGAAGTCGGATCGCCGCGCCAGTTTCGTCCGGTCGGAGCGCCGGGACCGCAATTGAACGAGGCCAGACAGCTCTCGCGCAGCCGCGGGTCGGTGATCGGCCCGCATTCCTCGCGCATCCGCCTCTCGCGGAACGCTGGGTTGCTGCATACGAGCTGCTCGTATTGCTGGCTCTCGCGCACGTTCTGCGCGGCGCTCTCGTTCCCGGGCGATTGCGCCGAGACCGGAGCCGCCGCGGCGGCAAGCCACCCGGCGATCATCAACAAAGCCAATATCTTGACGCGCATCTGTCTGCTCCCCGCTTCGCGGCGCCGCCGCTCAGTCCACCATCGTCAGGCCGCCGCTGACGCTGAGCACCTGGCCGGTGACGTAGTCGGTGCGCCGGCCCAGAAAGAACATGACCGCCTCGGCGATCTCCCCGGGCTGAGCGATGCGGCGGAACGGGATCGCCCGGGTCAACGCCTCGCGCATGCGCTCGGGCTGAGCCTGGAACAGCGGCGTATCGGTCGGCCCGGGACACACGCAATTCACGTTTATACGATACCGCGCCATCTCGCGTGCCAGTGATTTCGTGAAGGCGATCAGTCCGCCCTTGGCCGCGGCGTAGACGGTCTCGCCGGTGCTGCCGACCCTCCCAGCGTCGCTCGAGATATTGACGATCTTGCCGGCGCGGGCCTCGACCATCGGCCCCAGCACCGCGCGGGTCAGGCGGATCGCACCAAGCAGGTTGATCGCGATCAGCCGGTCCCACATCTCGGGCGGGTTGTCCATGAACGGCTGGATGCGGTCCCAGCCGGCGCCGTTGACGAGCCCGTCGGCCCGCCCGACCCGCGCATGCACCGCTGCCGTGAAAGCCTCGATCGAGGCCGTCTTCGTCAGGTCGAGAGGCAGGAATTCAAGGGCGAGCTTCTCGCCGGCGGCTTGCGCCGCCACCGCCTGGCCGCCATTCTCGTCGATGTCGCCGACGAACACCCGCGCCCCTTCGCGCGCCAGCAGCAGCGCGGTTGCCTTGCCGATCCCCGAGGCGCCGCCGGTGACGATGACGGCGCGATCCTGCATCTCCATCGCGGGCAGCCTTTCGCATGGCCGAGCGTGAGCGAATGTCGGCGCTGCCCCCCGGTGCTGTCAATCGCGGCACGAATGCCTCTACATCTCGCTGGGCGAATCGGGCGCCGTTTCGTCCTCTTCCCGCCCACCCGGATTCGCCTTTCGGGCACGTTCCTTGGCTGACACCGGATGCGGCACCCAGGGCCGGTCGCCACGACTGGCGTTGGCGCTCTCCACGATTATACCGCCGGGATCGAGCCACAGCGCAAACGCGCCCTGCCGCCAGTTGTCGATCCGGTCTACGGTCGGGATCAGCGAGCGGCAGGCAAACCCGGCGGGCACTTGTGCGACGATCGCATCGACGGTGCCGCAGGCGATCGGCAGCCCGGCCTCGCTCGTCACCAGCGCCACCCGGCGACCGCCTGCGGTATGGAAGCACCGCCCCTCGCTCGGACATTGCAACGGCCCCTCTTCCGCCGCCCCCACCTCCGGCCAGGAACGCAAATCCGCGCCGGTCTCGCGCATCAGAAACGAGCGCGTCAGCTTCTCGGCGCCGGGGGCTACGTGGTAATCGCCATCCGCTGCGCGCGCCGCCAGCAGGCGGCCGAGATCGGCGAGAACGATATCGGGCGGGCGGGTCAGCAGCATCGTCGCGAAGCCCGCGGCGATCGCCGCCGTTCCCCACACCCGCCAGCGCCCGTGCCACAGGCACAGCCACAATCCGCCGAGCACGATCAGCACCAGCCCGTACATCGGCAGCCGCGGCGTCGACCACACATTGCCCGGCAGCCCGGCGACCGATTGCGCGGCCCAAATCGTCGCCTCGATGCCCCACCCCATCGGGATCAGCCCCAGCGCTTCGAGGCCGAACGGCATCAGGAGGCAGGCGACGAGGCCCCACGGTAATGTCCAGATCGCCGAAATCGGCACGGCGACGACATTGGCCAGAATCCCGTATAGAACGAAATGCTGGAAATGATGGATCGCGAACGGCTCGGTGCCAACAGTCGCGATTACAGTCGTCGCGGCGACCCCGCCGATGTAGCCCGGCATCCGCCGCGCGATCGACCCGCCGTGGAACAGCTTGCCAAGGCGCGAGCCCCACGCCTCATAGGCCGCGATCAGCATGACGACAGCCCCGAACGACATTTGAAAGCTGACCCCGATCAGGCTCGACGGCTCGAGGCAGAGGATGACGATCGCAGCGATTGCGCAAATCCGCATCGAGATGCGCAGCCGATCGATCAGAATCGCCGCGAACACGATGCCGTTCATCACGAAAGCCCGCTCGGTCGGGACCGACGCGCCCGATACCAGCAGATAGAAGAACATGATGATGAGGGCCAGCACGGCGGCGATCTTCTTAATCGGGTAGCGCAGCGCGACAAACGGAATCAGCGCGAGGCCGGCGCGCACCGTCAGAAACACGAACCCGCCGACGAGCGCGAGATGCAGCCCGGAAATCGCCAGCAAATGCGCCAGACCGGAATCGCGAAATCCCTGCGCCACCTCTTCCGACATCGTGCCGCGCTTGCCGGTGATCAGCGCCGAGGCGACGCCGCCGATCGAGCCGGGCAAGACGGCGTTAATGCGCGCCGTCATTTCGTTGCGCAGCCGCAACAGCAAGTCGCGCCAGCCCCAGTCGCGCCAGCTGGAGCCGCGCGCCTCGCCGGGAATCGAAACCCGCCGGGCTGGCCCGAAGCTATAGCCGACCGCACCGATCCCGGCGAAATAAAGCGAGCGCTGCAGGTCCCATCCACCCGGCACGACCTGCGCCGGCGCCGGATAAAGCCTCGCGCGCATCTGGATGCGATCACCGGGCTGCACCGGATCGCTGGTCGGAGGAATGCGGACGCGCACCCGGCGCGGCTGCTCCTCGGGCGCAAGCCCGGGCAGCTTGTCCGGTGCGATGACGACCCGCCAACCCTTTTCGAGCTGGTCGATATCGACGACCCGCCCGGTCAGCGCGACCGAGCCTAGACGGCGGTCGAGCATCGGCGTGCCGTCCCGCCACGCCGCGAACTGGATCAGCGCGAACCCGGCGGCGGCAAACGCGCACACGACCGCGATCGCGCACGCAACCGGGACCCGGCGCAGTGCCGCCGCGACCGCCACGGCCGCTGCAGTTGCCACAACGCCAAACCACCAAGGCGGCTCGACGGTCAGCGCGAAATATGACGCGATGCCGGCGCCGAGAAAGACCGGCAGCCAATGGACCCGGCGCTCGCCTTCCGCGTTCAGGGCATCAGCAAGCGTCGCAACCGGCTGGAAACGGCGGCGCGGCGCGACGACAATCTCCTCGCCCGCGATCGCCATGCTGCCTCGCCCAATAGCGGGTATAATTTAAAAGATGCAAATCAAGCCATACAAGTAGAAAGCCTCGCGCCGCTGGAACGGGAAACGCGGCGGGCCTAGCTTTGCCCGATCGAATCTGTTGGATGGAGGCCGAAATGACCCAGGCGGCACGGTTTCGCGAATTGATGCGGCGCAACGGCATGGTCGTGGCGCCCGGCGCCTATGACTGCATCACCGCGCGGCTGATCGAGCGCGCCGGCTACGACGCGGTGTACATGACCGGCGCTGGCACCGCCGCGACGCTCGGCTATCCCGATTTCGGCCTCGTCACGATGTCGGAGATGGTGGACAACGCGCGCCGCATCGCGACCGCGGTCGGCGTGCCGGTTATCGCCGACGCCGATACCGGCTACGGCAACGAGCTGAACGTCGTGCGCACGGTGCGCGAATACGAGGCCGCCGGGGTCGCCGGCATCCATATCGAGGACCAGGGCTTTCCGAAGAAATGCGGCCATCTCGACGATAAGGAAATCGTGCCGCGCGCCGACTGGCTCGCGAAGATCCGCGCCGCCGCCGCGGCGCGACGCAGCCACGACTTCGCGGTCATCGCGCGCACCGATGCCCGCGCCGTCGCCGGGTTTGACGAGGCGGTCGGGCGCGCCAACGACGCGATCGAGGCCGGCGCCGATATGGTCTTTGTCGAGGCGCCGCAGACCCTCGACGAGGTTGCGCGGGTGCCGCGTCTGGTGCGCGGGCCGTGCCTGCTCAACGTCGTCCATGGCGGCAAGACGCCGGCGATCGACCTCGCCGAGGCCGAGCGGATGGGCTACAAGCTGGCGATCGTGCCGGGCCTCTTGATCAAAAACGTTGTCGGCATCTGCGAGCAAATGCTCGCCGAACTGGCCGCGACCCGCCGCCATCCGAAGCCGGTGCGGGAGATGACGGTGCGCGAGACCTTCCAGCTGTGGGGCGCCGACGAGTGGGACGCGCTGCGCACGCGGTTCCGGGACTGAGCCGGGCTATCGGGCCGCCCCCATACCCTTTCCGCTCTTCGGAGCGAGGAGAGAGTTGTCGCAAGCGCGGCCAGCTCCACCCATTTCTCCGACAGTCGCTTGCCTTCAGAGGAGTTCGATATGGCCGACGCCAAGCTCGCGCCCAACCTTCCGGATTGGATGGTCGAGCACGCCAACCGCTATATTTCGAGCGGCGGCTCCGACGGGCACATCTACAGGATGACCCAACCCGGCCGGCCGGAAATCACCGTACCGTCGCTGCTGCTGACGACGACCGGGCGCAAATCAGGCGAGAAATTCATCTTTCCGCTCTTCTACGGCCAGACCGGCGATGGCTATTTCGTCGTCGCGTCAAAAGGCGGCGCGCCAGCGCATCCGGGCTGGTACCGCAACATCCTCGCCAACCCCGACGTCGAAGTGCAGGTCGGCACCACCAAGATGAAGGCGCGCGCCCGAACCGCGACCGGCGCGGAGCGCGCCCAGCTGTGGGAGGAGGCGCTGAAATTCTGGCCGCCTTACGCAGATTATCAGCAGAAGACCGAGCGCGAGATCCCGGTCGTCGTGCTCGACCCGGTGCGCTGACGCCGGGATGGCCTACCCGCGTAGCGGCGGGAACACGTGCTCGCCGTCGGGGCCGAGCGGCAGCGGGACGACATCCAGCGCCTCGTCCGGGGACAGCGCTCCGTAGAGGTGCGGAAACAGCGCACCGCCGCGCGAGGGCTCCCAGCGCAGCCGCTCGCCTAGCCGGCCGGCCTCGACCGCGACGAGCACCAGCCCAGCCTGCCCGGCACGGTGGCGGCGCGCGCTCTCGCGCAGCTGCGTGGCGGTCGAGAAATGGATGAATCCGTCGCGCCGGTCATCCTCGGTTCCGTCATAGCTGCCGGAGGCAAGCGCCGCCGCCCACGCTTCCGCCGGGCACATGTGATAGATGACCTCGATCATGCGACGAGGTTACCGCAGAGGCCGGTCCCGACGAAACCGGATCCCCGAGAAACGCGAGGCCCCACGTTGACGCAATCAGCGCCGGCCCGCGTATTCCTGCCGCGCGCCCCGGCGCTGGTCGCCGGGTTTCGCGAAATCCTGTGGCTGTCGGCCGACGGCGAGATCGAGGCACTGGCGCCGGAAGAGGCGCGCCTCCGGCTCGATTCCCGTAAAATCGACCACCAGGGCGGCGGCGCGGTCCCGATCGTCTGCCATGCACGGGCCGTCGCGCGCCGGCTCGATCTTCCCGGCTTCGCGACGCTCGATGTGCTGGAGCTTTTCGCCTTCGTGCGGCCGGCGGGTTTCTGCGTCCCAACCCCGCGCGGCATCGCCGCCGCACTCGCCCTCCCGATGCCGCGAACGATGTCCGACGCCTGCGTCACGCTGATCGAGGCCGCTCGCGCGTTGCTCCAGGAATTGCAGGCCGACCCGAGTATCGAGACCCGCGCCCTCGCCGAAATCGCCGAGCGCGCCGGGTGGGGCTGGGGTCCGGCTGTGCTCGCTTCATTGCCGCCGGCTGAAACCGGGGCGATCCGCCGGGCCACCACGGATCAAGTCCATGGGCTGCAGGCCCGCGGGCTACGCGTCTGGCAGAACTTGCCGGAGTGGCAGGAACGCGCCCCGCCGCCTCCGCCCGGCAACGACCCGGTCTCGCCCCACGAAGCGCGGCGGCGCCTCGCGTCGCTGCTCGGAGCCGATGCCGAGGCGCGGCCGGAACAGGCCGATTACGCCGCCGCCGTCACCAGCGCCTTCGCTCCCCGCGAGCGTCCCGACGCGCCGCGCGCCGTACTCGCCGAGGCCGGCACAGGCGTCGGGAAAACCCTCGGGTATATCGCGCCGGCCAGCCTGTGGGCCGAGAAGAACCAGGGCGCGGTGTGGCTGTCCACCTTTACGCGCAACCTGCAGAGTCAGATCGACGACGAACTCGACCGGCTCTACCCGGAACCGGCACAGAAGCGCCGCCGCGTCGTGATCCGCAAGGGGCGCGAGAATTTCCTGTGTCTGCTGAATTACGAAGATGCGGCGCGCGCGGCGTCGGCGCGAGGGGGAAACTCGGCGGCGGCGCTGGTGTTGATCGCGCGCTGGGTTTCGGCGACCGGCTCCGGGGACCTGGCCGCCGGCGATTTCCCGGGCTGGCTGGCCGAACTGATCGGGCGCCCCCGCGTCAATTCGCTGGCCGACCGGCGCGGCGAGTGCATCCATTCGGCGTGCCCGCATTTCCGCCGCTGCTTTATCGAGAAGAACGTGCGCGCGGCCCGCCATGCGCGCCTCGTCGTCGCCAACCACGCGCTTGTCATGGCGCAGGCGGCGCTCGGCGGGCTCGACGATGCCGCTTTGCCGACCCGCTACGTCTTTGACGAGGGCCATCATCTGCTCGACGCCGCCGACGCCGCGTTTTCGGTGCGGCTGTCCGGGCATGAGGGGCGGGAGCTGCGGCGCTGGCTGCTCGGGGCCGAAGCCGGCCGTTCGCGCGCCCGCGGTCTGCGGCGGCGTATCGGCGATCTCGTCGAGGCCGACGAGGAGGCCGAGTCGGCGCTGATCGAGGCGCTGGTCGCCGCCCGTATCCTGCCTGCGGACGGCTGGCACCAGCGAGTCGCCGACGGCCGGCCGCTGCCCGGTTTCGAGGCGTTTTTAGCGCTTGCCCGCGGTCAGGTCCTGGCAAGAGCCGCCACAAGCGATGCGGGCTACGGGGTCGAAGCCGAGGCGCGGCCGCCCATTGAGGGTCTGACCGACTCCGCCTCCCGCCTCGCCGCCGGGCTCGACCGGCTGGCGGAGGCGTTGCGCCGGCTGGCCAAATCGCTGCGGCGACCGCTCGAAGACGCGGAAAACCCGCCCGACGCGGCAACGCGCCAACGTCTCGACGCAGTCGTGCGCGGCCTCGAACGGCGGGCGGATACGCAGCTCGGCGGCTGGAGCGCGCTGCTGCGCGATCTAGGCGAACCGCCGCGGCCCGAGACCGTCGAATGGCTGGCGATCGACCGCTTCGAGGGGGCCGAGACCGATATCGCCGTCAATCGCAACTGGATCGACCCCGGTATCCCGTTCGCGGCCCTCGTTGCAAAGCCGGCGCACGGCCTCATCGTCACTTCCGCGACGCTGACCGATGGCGAAATCGAGCCGGACCTCGCGTGGCAGGCGGCCGAGGCCGCGACCGGGCTGCGCCATCTGCCGAATAGTCCGGAATCGGCGCGCATCCCATCGCCGTTCGACTACGCGGCGCAGACCCGCGTCTTGATCGTCACCGATATTCCGCGCGACGATGTCGGCCAGATCGCCGCCGCGTTCGCGGCGCTGATGCGTGCCGCGCAAGGCGGCGCGCTCGGACTGTTCACGGCAATCGCGCGGCTGCGCGCCGTACACGAGCGGATCGCGCCGGTTCTCGAAGCCGACGGGCTCCTGCTGCTGGCGCAGCATGTCGATGCGATGTCGACCGCGACACTCGTCGATATCTTTCGCGCCGAGGAGGATTCGTGTCTGCTCGGCACCGATGCGGTGCGCGACGGGGTGGACGTGCCGGGCCGCTCGCTGCGGCTGATCGTCTTCGACCGAGTGCCGTGGCCGCGCCCCGATATCCTGCACCGCGCGCGCAAACCGGTGTTCGGCGGCCCGCAATACGACGACCGCATCACGCGGCTGCGGCTGCGGCAGGCCTATGGCAGGCTGGTGCGGCGGGCCGACGACCGCGGTGTCTTCGCGATCCTCGACCGCGCCTTGCCGTCGCGCCTGCTGCCGGCGTTTCCGCCGGGCGTCTCGGTTCAGCGGCTCTCGCTTGTCGAAGCGGTGGAGGAAACCGCGCGCTTTTTGGGCGCCTCGCGATAAGTGCGGTGATGGGCCGCCATTCGCGGACCGGCCTATCAAGTGTCGGCAGGCATGGCTTGACAGCGGCGGCGGGCTGCGGTTTGTGCGCCGCGGCATCACAAAACCCGCGCAGGCGAGAAGAGAGGAGCTGCAATGCTCGACCCCCACGGCGCCCTGATCTGCACGATGGTGATCGTGTCGGCGGCGGACAGCAACATGACCGACGCGGAGCTCGCGATCATCGGCGAGATCGTCGGACACCTGCCGGTGTTTCGCGATTTCGATCGCAACACCTTGCCGAGCGTGCTTGAATCCTGCTCGCAGCTGCTCAGCCAAGAAGAGGGCCTCGAAGACGCCTTCGCCGAAATCGGGAAGGTCCTGCCCGCCAATCTGCGCGAGACCGCCTACGCGCTGGCCTGCGACGTCGCGGCCGCCGACGGCGAAGCGGCGCAGGAGGAATTGCGGGTACTCGAACTGATGCGTGACCGTCTTAACATCGACCGCCTGATCGCCGCCGGAATCGAGCGCGGCGCCCGCGCCCGCTTCCAGATGCTGTAGCCGGCGCAACTCTATCGGTCGCCCAAGAGCAGAAGGTGATTAATTCCGCGGTCGTCTTAAACTAGCATCGCGACATGGCACGCGATCTCATGGTGCCGCTGCGGCGCGGCTGGACGACCGGGGCCTGCGCCACAGCGGCAGCGCGGGCCGCGTTCGCGGCGCTCTTGACCGGCCGCTTTCCCGATCCCGTGACGATCCGGCTGCCAGGTGGGCAAACGCCGAGCTTTGCGCTGGCACTTGCCGACCGGGCGAACGGAAAGGCCCGCGCCGGCGTCGTCAAGGACGCAGGGGACGATCCCGACGTAACGCACGGCGCGCTAATCGTCGCCGAGTTGGCCTGGGCCGCGCCGGGAAGCGGCATCGTTTTTCACTCCGGGGAGGGCGTCGGCATCGTGACGCGGCCCGGCCTGCCGCTGGCGGTCGGTGAACCGGCGATCAACCCGGCGCCGCGCGCGATGATCCGTGACCAGCTCAACGATGTCGCGGAGGCGAACGGAGCGCCGCCGCCCGACGTCCTCGTCACCATCGCGATCCCGGGCGGCTTGCGTCTGGCGGAAAAAACGATGAACCGGCGGCTCGGCATCGTTGGCGGACTGTCGGTGCTCGGCACGACCGGCATCGTCGTCCCATATTCCTGCGCGTCGTGGATCCACGCGATCCACCGCGGGATCGACGTCGCCCGCGCCGCCGGGCTCGGCCATATCGCGGCCGCGACCGGCACGACCTCCGAAACGGCGGTGCAGCGCCTCTACGGGCTGCCCGAGCATGCGCTGATCGACATGGGCGACTTTGTCGGCGGCACCCTCAAGTACCTGCGCCGGCATCCGGTGCCGCGTCTGACCCTGGCCGGCGGTTTCGCGAAGCTGGCAAAGCTGGCCGCCGGCGATCTCGACCTGCATTCGAGCCGCAGCCGCATCGATCCCGCGATGCTGGCCGCTCTGCTGGCCGATGCCGGAGGCGCGCCGGAGACGGTCGCCGCCGCGGCACAGCGCGACAGCGCCGCCGAAATCCTTCACCTCGCCGGCCCGCTCGGCCCGGCCCTGGCGGAAATTGTCGCTCGCCGGGCGCGCGAGGTCGCGCTGGCGACGCTGAGCGGCGACGTTATGGTCGAGGTCGCGGTTATCGATCGCTCCGGCGCGTTCCTTGCGCATGTCGGCGTACCCGGGCCCGGCGAAATCGCCGCATGACCGCGCGCCGTCTGCTGATCCTGGGCGGCACCGGCGAGGCCGCCGCGCTGGCGCGCGCGATCCCCGCCCGCTTCGGTGACGCGATCGGGGTGACGACATCGCTCGCCGGCCGCACCCGCAATCCCGGCCCGATCCCCGGAAACATACGGATCGGCGGGTTCGGCGGCCCCGCCGGCCTCGCCGCCTATCTTGTCGAGAACCAGATCGACCGGCTGATCGACGCGACACACCCGTTCGCCGCCGAAATCTCGCGGGCGGCCCGCGTCGCCGCGGAGCGCGCCGGCGTCCGGCGACTGCTGTTGCTGCGCCCGCGATGGCCACGCCACCCGCTCGACCGCTGGATCGAGCTCGACAGCGCCGAGGCCGCTGCTTCGCTGGTCGGCAAAATCGGCCGGTGCGCCCTGCTGACCGTCGGCGCCGGCTCCGCTGCCGCCTTCGCGGGCGCGGAAGATGTACGTTTTGTCGTGCGGCTCATCGATCCGCCACGCCGGGAATTGCCGTTGCGGAAGCATCAGATCGTGTACGGGCGCGGACCGTTCAGCTTGCAAGAGGAGCGTCTTCTGCTGCGGCAATACGGGGTCGATGTACTCGTGTGCAAGGCCAGCGGCGGATCGGCAACCGAGGCGAAGCTGATCGCGGCGCGCGAGGCCGGGATTCCGGTTATCATGGTGCGTCGCCCACCGCCCGAACCGGGAGACGCGGTCGAGACCGTCGGGGCGGCGCTCGACTGGCTCGCCGGCCTCGACCGGCGGCAACGGAAGGGAGGATGACATGAATACTCGTTCTGCCTACCGGGCTGCGCGCTGTCTCGGCGGCGCGATGATCGCGCTGGTCGCTCTCGGGCCAAGCGCGCGCGCCGATATGGACATGTTTTCCGCGTATTACGGCAACGTGGCCCGTGCCACCGCGGCGAACGACGCGGCAGCGGTCGCGCGTCTCGTCGCGGGCGGCGGCTACAACGTTGAAAACGTCGACGCCAGCGGCCGCACCGGGCTGCAGATCGCCGCGGCCAACGGCAACCTGCAAATCGCGGCTATCCTGATCAAGGCCGGTGCCAACATCAATGCGAAGGATCGGCTCGGCAATACCGCGCTGCATGCCGCAACCGAGCGCGACCGTATCGAAATGGCGGAGCTGCTGATCGATCTCGGCGCCGATCTCAACAGCGAGAACAAGAACGGCATGACACCGCTGATGATCGCGGCCCGGCAGGGCAACGCCACGCTCGTCAAGTCATTGCTCGCGAAAGGAGCGAGCGCCCGGAAGACCGACTATACCGGGCGCGACGCCGTCAGCTGGGCGCAGGAAAGCCGGCGGCCGACGGTCGTGCAGATGCTGCAACGCGCCGCCGCGCAGCGCTGAGTCCGAGCGACACGCGATGCCAGACCCCCAGCCGCCGCGTCTCGACGAAATCCGCGGGCTGATCGCACATCTTCCCGGCCCGGACCTCGACGCCGGCAGCGGCGCGGCGTTGCGCGAGCGCCAGCTGACGAAACCGCCCGGCGCGCTGGGGCGGCTTGAGGAGCTGGCCGGCTGGCTCGCCACCTGGCAGGGGCGCCACCCGCCTTTGCTGCGCCACCCGCGCACGGTCGTGTTCGCCGGCAATCATGGCGTCGCCGCGCGCGGCGTTTCGGCCTACCCGGCCGAGGTGACGGCGCAGATGGTGCAGAACTTCATCGCCGGCGGGGCCGCCGTGAACCAGCTCTGCCGCGTGATCGACGCCGATCTGCGCGTCTATGAGATGAACCTCGGTACCCCGACCGCCGATATCGTCGAGGGGCCGGCGATGAGCGAGGAAGAATGCGCCCGGGCGATCGCCTACGGGATGATGGCGGTCGAGCCGGGGATCGATGCGCTCGCGGTCGGCGAGATGGGGATCGGCAACACGACGGTTGCGGCGGCGCTGTGCCTCGCGCTGTTCGGCGGCACGGCGGAAGACTGGACCGGCCCCGGCACCGGCGTCGCCGGCGCCGCGCTCGACCGCAAGCGCGAGGTCGTCGCGGCGGCTGTCGCGCGGCATCGGCCGGAAGCCGGCGACCCGTTCGATGTGCTGCGCCGTCTCGGCGGGCTCGAATTCGCGGCGATGGCCGGGGCGATCCTGGCGGCGCGGATGGGCCGCGTGCCGGTCGTGCTCGACGGGTTTTCGGCCGGTGCCGCCGCCGCGGTGCTGTACGCCGCCGACCCGCGCGCGCTCGACCATTGCGTCGCCGGCCACGTCTCGGCCGAACCCGGTCATCGCCGCCTGCTCGAGCGCCTGGGCATGCGCCCGCTGCTCGATCTCGGCATGCGGCTCGGCGAGGCCTCCGGCGCGACGCTCGCGCTGATGCTGCTGAAGGCCGCCGCCGCCTGCCACAACGATATGGCGACTTTCGCCGAAGCCGGGGTCAGCGGGCCGGCCTGTGAGCCCTAATTCCGGTCGCACCCCCGGCCCGAGACTAACCCGCGATCGGCTGGGCTCGCCCAGACCAACCTTATCGGCTCCTTATGCGCCGGCGTGGTCATCGCCGGGCGCCCGACAAACATGAGTCCGGCAGGAAATAGGACGACCGAGATTTGCCTTCCCTGCAATGCGGCTGCCCAAGAGCAATCATTGACGATCAGTGCTCGTGTGGCCTGGCGTTGCCATTGATCAATGAGAGTGCCGATGCGACACCTGCCGCGCCTTGCCGCGATCGCGACCGCCGTTCCGCCGCACCGTCTCGACCAGAGCAATGTCGTGGCCCGGGTCGAACAACTCTTCGGCCGCTCGCCGGACTTCGAGCGCCTGATCTCGGTCTACGCCAATAGCGGCATCGCCTGCCGATATTCGGTTGTGCCGTTCGAGTGGTTCGATCAGCCGCACGGCTGGGCCGACCGCAACCGTGCTTATCTTGCTGGCGCGCTCGACCTGATCGAGGCTGCCGCCAGTCGCGCTCTCGACATGGCAGGCGTCGGGCTGGACGAGGTCGGAGGTATTGTCGCGGTGTCGACCACCGGGGTCGCAACCCCGAGCCTCGATGCGCTGCTGATAGAGCGGCTGCATCTGCCGTCGAAGGTGCAGCGCCTGCCGATCTTTGGCCTCGGTTGCGCCGGCGGTGCGCTGGGACTGGCGCGCGCCGCGACTCTCGCCGCGTCGATGCCCGATAAGGCGGTGCTGTTCCTCGTCGTCGAAATCTGCACCTTGCAGTTTCGCCGTGACGATCTCGCGCGCAGCAACATCGTCGCCACCGCGCTGTTCGGCGACGGCGCCGCGGCGGCTGTGCTGCGCTGCGACGAAAAGGCAGGGGGCCCGGCGGTCGTCGCCACCGGCGAGCACACTTGGCCGCACAGCCTCGACATCATGGGCTGGGATGTCGCGGAGGACGGGCTCAAGGCCATTTTTTCGCGCGATATCCCACGCCTGGTCTCGGCCGAACTCGGACCCGTGCTGGAGGCGTTTCTTGGCCGGCATGGGTTGGCGCTGGGAGATATCAACCGCTTCGTCTGCCATCCCGGCGGACCGAAAGTCATCGATGCCTACGAGACCCTGTTCGGAGACGATTTTCCCGGCGCGGCCGAAGCCCGCCGCTCGTTGTGCAACTACGGCAATATGTCGGCCGCCTCGGTGCTCTTCGTCCTCGAGCACCTGCTCGCGTCGACTTCAGCCGCGGGCGAGGAATGGGGACGCGCGCTGCTGATGGCGCTCGGCCCCGGCTTCAGCGCCGGGTTCGTCGTATTGGCTCAGCAGTGACAATTTTCCAGGCGGTGCTCGCGCTGGTGCTGCTGCAGCGCGGCGGGGAACTGGTTCTTGCTCATTTCAATACGGTGCGCTTGCGCCGGTTCGGTGCGGTCGAGGTTGATCGCGCCGGCTACAAATGGTTCGTCGTATTGCACGCGGGCTGGCTCGTAGCTCTGGCTCTCACGGTGCCTCCGACGACGCCGCCCAGTTGGCCGCTGCTCGCGCTGTTTTTCCTGCTGCAGGCCGCTCGCGTCTGGGTCATTGCCAGCCTCGGCCGGCGCTGGACGACGCGACTGATTGTGCTTCCGGGTGCTGCGCTGGTCACCCACGGCCCCTATCGCCTGTTTCGCCACCCAAACTACCTGATCGTGCTTGGCGAGGTGGCGATCTTGCCGCTCGCCTTCAGCGCGCCTGCAATCGCGGTCGGGTTTTCCGCCTGCAATGCGGCATTGCTCTTGCGCCGGATCCGCTTGGAGCGTGCGGCGCTGGATCTGCGCTGCACTGAGCTCGTGCGCCGACAGTCGTAGGCCGGACATGTCCTCACAAGTTGCCGCTACCGCCACTTGGCGCGGCTGGGTCGGTTTTGTCGCAATGAGCATCGGCATGTTCATGGCGGTGCTGGATATCCAGATCGTGGCCAGCTCATTGCCCGAAATCCAGGCAGCTTTACGGATTTCGATCGATCGTCTCGGCTGGATACAGACCGCCTACCTTTCGGCCGAGATCGTGGCCATACCGCTCACCGGCTGGATGACACGCATCTTCTCGACCCGCGCCGCATTCGTCCTCTGCGTTCTTGGGTTCACCGCGTCGAGCATGGCATGTGCGGGCGCCGGCGATTTCTGGTGGTTGGTCGCGGCGCGTGTCGTCCAGGGTTTTTTCGGCGGGTTCCTGATCCCGCTGGTGTTCACGGCTGTGTTCCTGATGTTTGCCGACGGTCCGGCGCGAGTGCGCGCGACGATGATCGCGGGCGTCATGGCGATGCTGGCGCCGACGCTCGGACCGACGGCAGGCGGCTTCATCACCGAACGGTTTTCATGGCATTGGTTGTTCCTGATCAATGTCCCGGTGGGAATTGTGGTGGCGGCGGTTGTCGCCCGAATGGTGTCGATCGATCGGCGCGAAGAGGACCGGGGCCGCGGGATCGACCTTGCGGCGGTGCCGCTGCTGGTGCTGTTCCTGGCCGGGTTGCAGGTGGTGCTGAGCGAAGCCCCGGCGCAGGGCTGGAACAGCCCCGCGATGCTGGTGATAATGTTGGTGTGCCTTTTGAGCGGTGCGATCATGGTGCGCCGGTGCCTCACGCATCGGGCGCCGCTGGTGCAGCTGTCAGCGTTCCGGCAGCGTAATTTCACCCTCGGCTGCGTGTTCAGCTTTGCTCTCGGCGTCGGGCTGTACGGGGCGACATTTCTGTTGCCGCTGTTTCTTGGCGCCGTCCGTCATCACGACCCGTTCGAGATCGGCTTGATCATGACGGTGACGGGTGGGGCGCAGTTGATAGCGGCTCCAGTCGCGACACTTGTCGAACGGCGCAGCGATCCGCGACTGCTTACCGCCTGCGGCTACGGTCTGCTTGCCCTCGGGATGATCGGCAACGGGTTTTTGCAGCCTGCTGACGATTTCTGGGAGGTGGCCTGGCAGCAGGCGGCGCGCGGGATTGCGTTCATGTTCTGCCTGCTGCCCACCACCTCCCTCGCCCTCGGCGCGCTGCCGTCGGCGGAGGTGCCAAACGCGAGCGGCCTGTTCAATCTGATGCGCAATCTTGGCGGTGCGATCGGCTTAGCCGTCGTCGGCACGCTGATCCAACAACGTGTGCCGACGCATGTCGCGACGCTGGTCGAGCGCCTGGAGGCCGGAGATACCCGGGCCGCACAATTCGTCGGATTGCCGCTCGACCAGTTCATTGGACGGCCGGTTGGCCCCGTGGACCAGGCAACCCGCGATTTCGTCGCTCCGCTGGTGGAACGCGCCGGCCTGACGCTGGCGCTCAACGAGGCTTGGCTTCTGCTGGGCGGCGTTATTCTTCTGCCACTGGCCGCTGCGCCGTTTCTGTGCCGGCCCAGAACGATCGGCGACTGAGGTCGACTTGAGCGGTTTCGATCATGCCCCACCGAACGGTCCGTTTCTGCGCATCGCGGACGCTGGCGTAATTGCGTTTCCAAACAACGGCGAGGCCAATCGCGAAGGCGATGGGCCTGGGTTGCGGGTGTGCGGCGATTTCCCGATAGTGCACCGCACGGCATTGCGGAGGGAGCATGACGAGCGCGTCGGAGATCGCCTTTGCCTCGGCGCTCGACTTGGTCGAGCTATATCGCACGCAGGCGCTGTCGCCGGTCGAAGCGGCCGAAGCTTTGCTCGCGCGCGCCGAGACGCTGCAGCCGAAGCTCAACGCCTTCTGCCTGATCGACCGCGACGGCGCGCTCGCCGCGGCACGCGAATCCGAGCGGCGTTGGCGCGACGGCGGACCATCGGGGCCGCTCGATGGCGTGCCGGTAACGATCAAGGACCTCGTGCCGATGCGCGGGTTTCCGACCCGGCGCGGCTCGCAAATGATCGATCCGGTCCCGGACGTCGAAGACGGGCCGGCGGTGGCGCGGCTGCGCGAGGCCGGGGCGGTGATCCTCGGCAAGACGACGACTCCGGAATTCGGCTGGAAGGCGATCGGCGACTCGCCCTTGACCGGCATCACCCGCAACCCGTGGGACCCCGAGCGCACGCCCGGCGGCAGCAGCGCCGGGGCGGCCGCCGCCTGCGCCGCCGGCATCGCGCCGCTGCATGTCGGCAGCGACGGCGCGGGCTCGATCCGCATACCATCGGCCTTCACCGGCGTTTTCGGCATCAAGGCGAGTTTCGGGCGGGTGCCGGCGCATCCGGCCTCGCCGATGGGCCTCTTATCGAATGTCGGGCCGATGACGCGCAGCGTGCGTGACGCGGCGCTGATGCTGAACATGCTGGCGCGGCCCGACCACCGCGACCCGTATGCGCTGCCGCCCGAGGGCCGGATGTATCTCGACGGCATCGAGGACGGTGTGCGCGGCTGGCGGATCGCCTACAGCCCCGATCTCGGCTATGTCCCCAGTCGCGGTCATACCAAAGTCGATCCCGAGATCGCCGCCTGTTGCGCCGACGCGGCGCGCCGCTTTGAGGAGCTGGGCGCGCATGTCGAACAGGTCGGGCAGGTCTTCGACTCGCCGCGCCAGGCGCTGCTGACCCTATGGGCGGCGGGGACCGCACGCGTCATGGCTGGGTTTCCGCAGGAGAAGCGTCGGCTCGCCGATCCGGGCCTGATCGAAATCGCGGCGCGCGGTGAAGCCATCAGCGCGGCCGAGTATGTCGGCGCCGATCTGGCGCGCACCGCGCTCGGGGCGCGGATGGGTGAATTCCACCAGCGCTACGATCTGCTGCTGACGCCGATGATGCCGATACCGGCGCTGCCGGTCGGCGTTGACCTGAACGATCCGGCCACCGAGGACATGTGGATTGACTGGTCGCCGTTCAGCTATCCGTTCAACATGACGCGTCAGCCGGCCGCCAGCATCCCATGCGGGCTGACCCGCGCCGGGCTGCCGATCGGGCTGCACATCGTCGGGCCGCTCTATGCCGAGGACCGCGTGCTGCGCGCCGCCCGCGCCTTCGAGCACACCCAGCCCGAGCGTCGTCCGCCGGTGGAGGGAACATAAGCCAATGCAGGACATATCGGGAAAGACCGCGATCGTCACCGGCGCCGCCTCGGGAATCGGGCTCGGCATCGCGACCGCGCTGGCCGAGGCCGGCGCCAATGTCGTGATGGCCGATATCCAGAAGGACGCCGTCGAACAGGCCGCGCACGCGCTGTCCGGCACCAACAAGCGCGTCATGCCGGTGCGCATCGACGTGACGCAGGAGCAGTCTGTGCTCGACGCGCTGGCAGAGGCCGAGCGCAATTTCGGCAAACTGCACATCGCCTGCAACAATGCCGGCGTGCCGATGCACGGCGTCCGCATGGCCGACGTGCCGCCGGAGGATTGGGAATTCGTAATCAGGCGTCAATGTCTGGGGGATCATCCACGGCATCCGCCACTTCGTGCCGGCGATCCTGAAGCACGGCGAGGAAGGGCACGTCGTCAACACCGCCTCGGTGGCCGGATTCCAGAACCGGCGCGGCACCGATCAGGCGCCGTATTCGATGACGAAATACGCCGCGCTGTCGTTGTCCGAGGCGCTGGAGCACGAATTGGAAGGCACCAATATCGGCGTCTCGGTGCTGTGCCCCGGGCCGATCAACACGAACATCGCGCGCGGCGCCCGCAACCGCCCCGACCACCTGGGCGGCCCGAAGGTGCGCGAGACTGACGAGCGGGTGCTCGCCGAACGCCTCGCGACGATCGGCCTCGACCCGAAGCGGGTCGGCGAGCGCGTCGTCGACGCGATCCGTACCAGGACGTTCTACGCCTTCGTCGGCGCCGTCCCGGCCGACATCATCCGCGCCCGCCACCGCCGCATCGAGGAGGCGCTGAACAGCCCCTGGGTGACGCACTACTGACCCGCGGCGGCCTGCTTAAAACCGCGCGTTGCCCGGCGTTCGCGGGAACGGGATCGCGTCGCGCACATTCGACAGGCCGGTGACATAGGCGAGCGTGCGCTCGAAGCCGAGGCCGAACCCGGCATGCGGCACGGTGCCGTAGCGGCGCAGATCGCGGTACCAGCCGTAATGCTCCCGGTCGATGCCGAGTTCGGCCATCCGGGCGTCGAGCACCTCGAGCCGCTCCTCGCGCTGGCTGCCGCCGACGATCTCGCCGATGCCGGGGGCCAAGACGTCCATCGCCGCGACCGTGCGCCCGTCATCGTTGACCCGCATGTAGAAGGCCTTGATGTCCTTCGGATAGTTCATGACGATGACCGGCTTTTTCGCGTGCTTCTCGGTCAGCCAGCGCTCGTGCTCGGATTGCAGATCGACGCCCCAATGGACCGGGAACTCGAATTTCGCTCCCTTGGCGCGTTCGAGGATCTGGATCGCCTCGCCGTAATCCATGCGCACGAATTCCGAGGCGACGATCCCCTCCAGCTTCGCGATCAACCCCTTCTCGATGCGCTCGTCGAAAAACGCGAGGTCCGCGGCGCTCCTGTCGAGCAGGGTCGCGAAGGCGTGCTTCAGCAGCCGTTCCGCCAGCGTCGCGTTGTCGGACAGGTCGGCGAAGGCGATCTCCGGCTCGATCATCCAGAACTCGGCGAGATGTCGGCTGGTGTTCGAGTTCTCGGCGCGGAAGGTGGGGCCGAACGTGTAGACCTTGGTCAGCGCCAGACAATACGCCTCGACATTGAGCTGGCCCGAGACGGTCAGAAACGCCTCGCGCCCGAAGAAATCCTGCGCAAAATCGACCGTGCCCTTAGGCGTGCGCGGCAGGTTCGCGAAATCCAGCGCCGAGACCCGGAACAGCGCTCCCGCCCCCTCGGCGTCGGAGGCGGTAATGATCGGCGTGTTGACCCAGAAAAACCCGTTCTCGTCGAAAAACTCGTGGATCGCTCGCGCCAGAACGTGCCGTACCCGTGTCGCAGCGCCGATCACGTTGGTGCGCGGCCGCAGATGCGCGACCTCGCGCAGGAATTCGAGCGTGTGCGGCTTTCGGCTGGATCGGGTAGGTGTCCGGGTCATCGACCCAGCCGATCACCTTGATCGCGCTCGCCTGCATCTCGAACGGCTGCCCCTTGGCCGGCGACGGCACGATCGTGCCGGTCGCCTCGACCGCAACGCCGGCGGTCAGGTGCAACACCTCGCTTTCGTAATTGGGCAGCGTGTTCGGCGCGACGATCTGCAGCGGATGGAAACACGACCCGTCCGACAGGTGGACGAACGAAATCCCGGCCCTCGAGTCGCGCCGCGTGCGCACCCAGCCCTTGACCGTGACCGGCGCATCGGCAGGCGCCTCGCCGGCCAGAACCTGTCGTACGCTGAGTTCGCTATTCGGCATCTCCAGATCTCCGTCGGCGGAGCCCGTTCAGCCCCGCTTCGGCTCGCGGCTGAGGCCCTGTTTCTTCAAGGCCGCGAGGTAGTCGCGCCAGCGCCTGTCGTGCTCGACGCCGAGCCGGTAGAGGTAATCCCAGGAAAAGATCCCGGTGTCGTGCAGATCGTCGAACTTGATGCGGACGGCGTAGTTGCCGACCGGCTCCAGATCGAGAATCCCGACATGGGCGCGCTCCGCGACGATGCGCTTTTCACCCGGGCCGTGCCCCTGCACCTCGGCCGACGGGCTCTCGACCCGCAGATACTCGGCCGGGAGGCTGAAGCGCTTACCGTCATCGAATTCGACATCGAGCCGCTTTTCGGCGCGCCTCAGCCGCAATTCGACCGGCCAGGGACCTCTCTCACTCATGCTGCCTGCTCAGGGCTCGCTCGGCGGCGGCAGCCGCGCCTGGCCCTTTTCGTCATCACGCAGCGGCCGCGCCTCGTCGACCAGCATGATCGGGATGCCGTCGCGGATCGGATAGGCGAGCCCGGCTTCCTCGCTGATCAGCTCCTGCGCGGCGCGGTCATATCGCAACAGCCCCTTGGTCAGCGGACAAACCAAGATTTCGAGCAGTTTCGGGTCGATGTCGGTGGGCTGTTCCATCGCCGCTCCGCCTGTTGCCTGGCCGCCCCGCCTCGCTGCAAGCGGCCGCGTCAGTGCCGGGTGCCGCTGTCCTCGTCGCCGGTTACCGGCTGGATCGCCGCCATCTCGACGAGGCCGATCAGCAGCGCCGCGCGCTGTTCAAGGTCGGCCGCTTCGAGCAGAGCCTGCTTCTCGTTCGGCGCGAACGGACAAGCGATCGCGATCGAGGCGATCAGCTGCTCGACCGGGGCCTTCTCGATTGCGCTCCAATCGGCGGAAAGCTGCCGCTGACCGAAAAAATTCTTCAGGCCGCGGATAAGGCGGGCGCGGTCGAATTGCGGCGCCTCGGGGATCTCACGGTCCCGCTCGAACGGCTTCCAATCCGGGATTACGCGGCGGTATCCGCTCAGCAACGGCAATTCCTCGACGATGCGGAACCGCGAAACGCCGGTCAGCGTGATCAGAAAGCGCCCGTCATCGGTCTCGGCGAACTGCGTGATGCGCCCAGCGCAGCCGACCGGGTAAACGGGCGGGTTCATTCCGCCGATTTGCTGCTCACCCGGCGGGTCGCGCGGCTGGATCATGCCGATCAGGCGCTCGCCGCCGAGCGCGTCGCGGGTCATCGCGAGATAGCGTGGCTCGAAGATATTGAGAGGCAGCCTCGCCCGCGGCAGCAGCAGCACGCCGGTGAGCGGAAAGATCGGCAGAGCCTCCGGCATTGCCGGGCGCTGCACGCGCTCCTCTCCGGTCTCTTGCAATTCGCTCATCCGGCGCCGCCCTTGTTCACCATTGGCCTGGCCATCGGCCTCCCGGCAATCGGGATCACGAAAACATCAACGATGACAGCCGCCGCCGCGCGCTCAATGTCAGCGGATCGGTCGGCCCCATCGCCTCGAAAAACTTGACGAGCTGTTTGCGCGCCGCCTGCTCGTTCCACTCGCGGTCGCGCTTGAACAGGGTCAGCAGTTCGTCGACCGCTTCCTCGCGCTGACCGGCGCCGAACATCGCGGTCGCCAGCTCGAAGCGCGCCTCGTGGTCGTCCTCGTTCTGCTCGATGCGGGTGCGCAGCCCGCCGGCCGAGCCCATCGCCTTCTGCGCCTGCTCCGCCAGATCGAGGGCCGAGCGCGCCGCGGCGATCTCGGGGTTGCGCTCGGCGTCCTTCGGCACGCGATTGAGGATCTGCCGGGCCTCGTCGAGTTCGCCGCGCCCGACCATCGCGCGCACCAGCCCGGCGAGGGCCTCGGCGTTATCGGGTTCGTGCTGGAGGACCTGCGAATAGATTGCCGCGGCGGTGCCGTGATCGCCGCCCTGTACGGCCGTCTTGGCCATCTCCATGGCCTCCTCCACCGGCGACGGCCCACCGCGCCCGCCGCCCAATCGCTGCACGAACTGCTTGATCTGGCTCTCCGGCACGGCGCCCACGAAACCGTCGACCGGACGCCCGTCCTTGAAGGCGTAGACCGCCGGAATCGACTGGATACGCATCTGCGTTGCGATTTCGGGGTTCTCGTCGATGTTCAGCTTGACCATGCGCACGGCGCCGTTGGCGGCGCGCACGACCTTTTCGAGAATCGGCCCGAGCTGCTTGCAGGGACCGCACCACGGCGCCCAAAAATCGACAATAACCGGTTGATCGAACGAGGCGTCGACCACTTCGGCCATGAAGCTGGCTGTCGACACGTCCTTGACAAGCGCCGCGCCCTCGGCGGCTCCGCCGCCAATCAAGGGTTCATTCGCCATGCACTTTTCTCCCCGGAATTCCATCGGAAACATGGCGGCGGCGTGGCGCGATGACAAGCGTTAGACCCAATCGGCTCAGCGACGGAGCCCCGCATCGACGCGAAGCACCCGATCATTGGTCCGGCGCCAATTCCTCCAGATCGACGATGCGGGCACGGTGGCCGCAGGCATCTATGAATAGGAGCAGATCGCCCGGCGCGATCGCGGTGGTACGGTCGTTGATCAGCGGGTGGTAGTTGAGCGGCTCGTGCTCCAGCATGCCTTTGTCGAGCACGACCGCGACCTGGTGCGCCGTGTCGTTCGCGAGCGCGAACGGCGTTACGCTGCCCGGCGCGATCCCCAGCACCTCCCGCAACAGCTCGGGACTGCCGAACGAGAAACGCGGCGCGCCGAGCCTGTCGGCCAAGCGCTTCAAATCGATGCGGCGTTCCTCAAGCGCAACGACGAGCCAAAGCCCGCCCTTGCGGTCCTTCAGGAACAGGCTTTTGCAATGCCCGCCGGGCAGGCTGCCGCGCAGTGCCGCCGCCTCGGCGACCGTAAAGACCGGCGGGTGCGTGTAGGTCCGGTGCGATATGCCAAGCGCATCGAATCGTGCGAACAGCTGATCAGGGGTCGTCAGGGTATTCGTCGGCGGCGGCATGGCCGGACGATGCGGCGTGTCGCTGGCCTTTGCAAGCGCGCGCGTTGAGCAGAAAGCGCGGGGGTGAAAGAGCTTTTCCGAATTTTTTTGCCTCCGGTGCGCACGTAACACGCACATAATGCGGCCGAGCCAAATTCCCGGTTGCATCGGTCCCCTTCGCCTGCTGTCGTGTCCGACCGGTCCGCGAAACGGGAGAGCGGATTGATGCGAGTTCATCGATTGATTTGCCGTTTCCTGTTCGCGCTTGGGGCGGGTGCGCCGCTGCTGGCAGGCTCAGCGGATCCGGTTCGGGCGCAACTCGGCACTATCGGTGGGCCTACCGGGCCGGCTATCGAGGAGCTGCCGCCACAGAGCGGCCGACCGAGTTCGCTCGACGAGCGGGGACGCGCGGAAAACGCTCTCGTCGCGGGTGATTGGCTGCTGTATCCGACCGCTTTCGCCGGCGGCATTTACGATTCCAATCCCGCCCAAGTCGCGCAGAACCCGCAAGCGAGCGGCGGCATCCGCCTTGTCCCGGCGATACTGGCCGAGAGAACGGCCGCCATCAGCAAGACCAGCCTTTACGCCATGACCGACGCCCGCGTGTATGCGTTCGGAGACACGCAGGGCGTTGACGCTGTCGCGGCCCGGCTCGGCGCAATCCAGGATTACCAGCCTGCGGACAGCTGGGTCCTTCATGCGCAAGGCGACTACACGCGTCAGCGCGATGTCTTTAGCACGCTGGGCGTCACTCACAGCCTGTCGTCGCTCAACCCCACCGGCGTCGGTGTCGTGCCGACGCAGCAGCCGACCACCTACAACCAGTTCACCGGCACTGCAGCAGTGCTGAAACGGTTCAGCAGCGCGTTCGTCAGTCTCGGCGGCTCGACAGTCGGCATCCTATACAATCAGCCGAGCGGTACCGTGCCGCCCCCCAGCGGCGTCATCTTTACGGCAGTCACGCGCGGCGGGATATGGGTTACTCCCGATGTCTACACCTTCGTGTCCGGCGCGGTCGACAAGCGCAATTGGGATAGCTCGTCGTTGAATTCCTCGGGGTTTCGCACGCTTGTCGGTCTCGGCTCGGATCAGATTGGGCTGTTGCGCGGCGAAATCTACGGGGGCTATCAGCAGGAGAGCTTCGATTCGGGGGCGATCGGTATGGTCGGCGGCTCGGCATATGGCGGCCACCTCGAATATTCCCCGATCCCGAAGCTGACGCTGCGGGCCGGCGCCGACCGAACGATCGGCGCGTCGCTGCTCGGGGCAGCCCCGGCGACCTCGGTAGGAACCGCTTCGCTTGTCACGAGCTTGCTTGGACAGATCGTTTATGCCCCGTTTCCGGAATGGGAGTGGAGCGGGCGCGGCGGCTATGTGCGGGCAGCCTACATCGATACGTCGCAGCGCGATAATGGCTGGACATTAGGCACGACGCTCACTTACAGCATTTGGCAAAGTTTCGGCCTATCCCTCGACTACCAGCACCTTGCGCTGAACTCGAACGTGCCGGATCAGGGCTTCACCCGTGATGTCGTTACCTTCGGCATCTCCTACAAATACTGACCTGTCCCCGGGGCATTTGAGACCCGCAGCGCTCACCGTGGCCGCCGCAGTGCAAACCACGGTTGCGGCGCGCCGAACCGGCAGCATCGATTATTTGATCTTCTGGCTGTTTGTCGCCGGGCTCGCCTGGGTTCCGTTGTGGCACGGCAGCAACGAGCCGATCGCCTGGGGCATCAACGCGATGCTCTTCCCCGGACTCGCGGTCTTGTACGAGGCGGGCCTGATGCGGCGCGGCAAACCGCATCCGGTCGGGCTTCGAAACATCCTGCTCCCGGCGTCGCTGTTTCTGGCGCTCGCGCTGTGGATCGGGTTGCAGAACGCAACGGACCCGTTCGCCGATGCCGCCAACCCAGCCTGGAAGATGGCTGGCGAAGTCGTCGGGTCGACGCTGCCCGGCAGCATCAGCGTCAATCGCGATCTGACCGCGGCGGCCCTGCTTCGCCTGATCACCGGCGCCAGCGTGTTCTGGCTCGCGCTGCAGCTCTGTCGTGACCCAGGCCGCGCCCGGGCTCTCGTCAGGGCACTCGCGCTGATTGCCGCCGCGTATGCCGCTTATGGGCTGATCGCGGCAAAAACCGGATGGCTTCGGATGCCGGACATGCCGCAAGGCGGGGCCGTGTCGGCGACATTTATCAACCCCGATTCCTATGCCGCCTTCGCCGGGATCGGGTTTCTCGCAACGATCCAAATTTTCTTCTGGATGTGTCGACGTTACGGGATCGGCGTCCGGAGCACTCCCCGAACGCAGGCGGCGGCGTTGATCGAGATGACCGGCCGTGGCGGTGCGCCGGTTCTGGCCGGCGGCTTCATAATCCTGGCCGCGCTTCTTCTCACGGGGTCACGCGGCGGTGTCGCCGCGACTGGGCTCGCGGTTGTCGCGTTGGTCCTGATCGCCCGGCGCAACGGCGTTAGACGCAACGCGGTGTCGTGGCCCGTGCTGCTCCTCGGGCTCGTCTTTATCGGAGGAACCGTGCTTCTGTTTAGCACGGCGCTCGCCGACAAACTCGCCCGCGCCGGTTTCGTCGATCCCAACCGGCTCGCGGCCTATCGCCTGACATTGCAGTCGATCGCCGATCGGCCCTGGTTCGGCTGGGGCTACGGTACGTTCGTCGACGTCTTTCCGATGTATCGCGATGGCTCGATCTCCGGGTCCGGCACATGGAGCCAAGCGCACAATACCTATCTCGAAGCGATGCAAGGGCTCGGGATCGTATTCGGGTCGATCTTCATCATGCTTTTCATGCTTCTCATCGTTCGTTGCTCAAGACGCGCCAAGGCGCGTCATGAGAACGCCATGGTGCCGGGTCTCGCGGTCGCCGCCACTATTCTCGTCGGCGCCCACGCGGCGATCGATTTTAGCCTGCAAATTCAAGCCGTTGCGTTGAATTTTGCGGCGCTGCTCGGCGCTGGCCTCGCGCAGGCGAAAAGCTCAAGAGTTTCTGTCGAGGACCGATCGGCAGGCCCGGCGGACGGCGCCGTCGCCCAGCCGGTTTTGATACACGAGGGCTGGCAGACGCGGTTGACGGCCTTCGTGGTCTCGGCGTTGTGCGGATGCGCCGCATTGCAGGGATTCGACCTCGCGCGTTCCGCGGCGCGGGTACCGGACAGTAGCAATACGGAGCTCGTCGACGGAACGGCCGGCGAGGTTGGACGAGGTTGGCTTGGCATTCCCGGTCTCGGCCGCTCGGCGTTCTATCTGCCATTGGCGCAAATCGCCTCGATCGATTCTGGAACCGGAGAGCAACGCGAGGCTGAATTGAACGCCGTTTTGGCCGTGCGCCCGCTTTCGTCGCAGGCCTGGCTTTCTCTTGCCATTTTCCGGCTGGTCGCTCGCGAGCCGCCGGCAAGGATTGTCGCGGCGTTGCGGCTGTCCTGGGTGACCGGGCCGAACGAGAGCAGCTTGCTTTGGCAACGCGGCGTTTTCGGCTTGGCGATGTGGGATTTGCTGCCGGCCGACGCGCGCGAATGGACGACGCGCGACATGGCCCGCGCTATACGCGAAGAGCTTGTCACTGATCGTCAGGCGAAGGCGCTTACCGGCATGTTCGGCACCAAATCGGCTGATAACCGGGCGCAGATGCGCGCGCTGCTCGAAAGACAGGGCCTGCGACCGGCCGATCTCGCGCGCATAGGCTTGCCGGCCGAGTGATCCCGGGCGTCGCCGGTTCGCCGGCTCGTGCGAACCTCCCCCAAACTTTTTGCTTCAAACGGGAAAGGCCGGTATCGTTCGAGCAACACCTCCCGATCCTTTAGCGGCTTCGCAGATGATGAAAACGGTATGGAGGCTACGCGTCCTGCAGCGGGCCGGCGCCGCAACGATGGTGGCTCTTTTTGCCTGTATGCTGCTTGCCGATGCCGCACCCGGCGCCGGGATCGGCTCTCCGGTGATCGTCGTAAACACCGTCACCGGGAGTCTCAAAGCGCAAGAACCCCGAGAATTGCGTGTCGGCGTCGACGTGTTTGCCGACGAAATCGTCAAGACCGCCGCGAAAAGCGTCGCCCGCATTGTTTTCGAGGATCAAACAAAGCTCGAAATTGGTCCCTTGTCCGAGGTGGTGCTCGACCGCTTCGTCTATGATCCGAACCGGTCGGACTCCGAAATGGCGGTTTCGATCGCCAAAGGGATAGCCCGTTTTACGACTGGCGTGCTGCGGCACGATAGCTACACAATCAAGACTCCAACCGCGACGATCGGCGTTCGCGGCACCATCCTGACCCTGCGCACCGACGCGAGCGGCACCTCGGTTTATGTCGCCGACGGCTCGGTGACGGTCGCGGCGAACGGGGTCACGGTCGTGGTCAATGCCGGGCAGGCGACATCCGTTCCGGTCGGCGGAATACCGTCCCCGCCAGTAGACGCCCCCTCGCCGCCATCCGACGTTACCGCAATGCAGGCACTGCTGTGGGATGCGACAACACCCGGAATAATCACGTCGCTGACAACACTCGGTACCGGCACCCCGGTCGTGATCCAGAACAACTGTGTCAGCCAAAGCAGCAGCACATGCAATTAGACTGAGGTCGCTGCTCACGTTCCCCTTGTTGCCGATGAATGCGCTCGCTTTTCTTCGCCGAGGCGGGTTGTATCTGCTTCCCGTTTCGATCCTGCTGCTGGCAGTCGCGGCGCGCATCGCTGCTCCGGACCTTCTCGATCGCGGCGCGCTGGTCGTCTTTGACCTCTATCAGCGGGCTGCGCCTCGCGAGACCGGCAACCTGCCGATCCGCATCGTCGACATTGATGATTCGAGCCTGAAAGAGCTTGGACAATGGCCTTGGCCGCGCGGCATGATCGCCAAGCTGATCGATCATTTGCGCGAGGCCGGCGCGTCGGTTATTGGGTTCGACATCGATTTTGCCGAACCGGATCGCACCTCGCCGCAAATGCTGGTGCCGTTGCTGGCGCAGAACGGCCTGTCCTCCGAGGATACGGCAAAGCTGCTGGCAAGCGTTCCGGATCCCGATGCCCATCTGGCCAAGACGATGAGTTCGATGCCGGTCGTCACCGGGTTCATCCTGAGCGATCGGGGAAGCGAGCGCCTACCCGCCGAGAAGGCTGGCTTCGCATTTATCGGCAACGACCCGCTCAGTCGTGTCCCAAGTTTTTCGCGGGCGATCCCGAACCTTCCCGAGTTCGAGGCGGCCGCGGCCGGAAACGGCTTTCTCAATCAGTACCTCGATTGGGACAACGTGGTCCGGCGTGTCCCGCTCGTCCTGAAGCTCGGCGACAAGCCCTACCCGTCGCTGGTCGCCGAAATGCTTCGGATCGCGGCCGAGGCGCACAGCTACGTTGGCCGTGGCGCCGGCGCCCAGGCCCAGACGAGCTTCGGCGCCAATACCGGAATGACCGACCTGCGCATCGGTCCGCTGGTTATACCGACGGATGCCGCCGGCCGGGTCGCCGTCCATTTCGCGCCACCACCGCCCAATTTATATGTCTCCGCGAAAGACATACTGGCCGGCACGTTCGAACGTTCATTGATCGACGGCAACATGGTCCTGGTCGGAACGTCGGCGACCGGGGTGATCAACGATCGCCAGGCGACGCCGCTCGCCCCGAACGTTCCGGGGGTCGAGGTTCACGCGCAACTGATCGAACAGATCCTGCTGGGCGACTATCTTGTCCGCCCGGATTGGGCGATCGGCGCGGAAACCTTGTTTGCGCTGCTGGTCGGCGCCGGGTTGATCTGGCTACTCCCGAGGATCGGCGCACTGCCCAGCGCGGCGGTGGGGCTATTCGCGGTCACCACGGCCGTCGCGGCCTCCTGGCTTTTGTACCAAAAGGCAAACCTGCTGATCGACCCGATATACCCAAGCTTGGTGTTAATCGTTGTGTATATTGTAGCGACGCTGCTCGGCTATCTGCGGACGGAGACGCAGCAGCGTGAAATCCGCCACGCCTTTTCCCGATATATGTCTCCACATTACGTGGCCGAGCTCGCGCGCCATCCGGAAAAGCTCTCCCTCGGCGGTGAAATGCGGGTCATGACGATCATGTTCTGTGACATCAGGGGCTTTACGACCCGCGCGGAAGGTATGGATGCGCAAACTCTGACCCATTTCATAAATCAGTTTTTGTCGCCGATGACAGAGATCATCACTCAGCATAAGGGCACAATCGATAAGTATATCGGCGACTGCATCATGGCATTCTGGAACGCGCCGCTAGAGGATCCCGACCATGCCAGAAACGCGGTGCAGGCAGTCCAGGAAATGCGTCGCGCGCTTATCGATCTGAATCGGAAATGGGAAACCGAAGCAGCCGACGCTGGCAAGAAGTTCTCCCCGGTACAAATCGGCATCGGCCTCAACACCGGCGAATGCGTTGTCGGCAATTTCGGGTCAATGCAGCGCTTCGATTACTCACTGCTGGGTGATCCGGTGAACCTTGCTTCGCGGCTCGAAGGACTGGGCAAGGTGTACGGCATCGACTTCATCATCGGTGAGGAAACCGCCGCCCGGCTCAACGACCCCGATCTGATTGAAGTCGATGTCGTATCGGTCAAGGGCAAGTCCCAAGCCAGCCGCATATATACGATCCCACCGGAACAGGTCGCCGCGCACGACGCGCTTCAGCAACATCAAGCCTTGCTGTCCGCATACCGGCACCAGGAATGGAGCACGGCGTTGAGCTTGCTGAACAGCGGCAGTTTGGCCGTACTGCGGCACCTGACCCCGGTTTACGACCTTTACAAACAGCGGATCGCACAGTTTCAGATCGAACCACCGCCGTCGAATTGGGATGGCGTGTTTGCGGCACAGGAGAAATAGCCATACCAGATCGCGTCGCTGCCGCCCCACAAGGGCATTTAATCGCTATCCGCAACGCTACTACAGAGTGCAGATCCAATAAGATGGGACCGCTTTCGCGATAGCGCCCGGCGGCCAGGGCGCACGGAGACAGGCCTGCAATCTTCTTTCAGCTCGAAGAAAACCAGCTGTTCAGGGGCAGCATTATTGAGCGAAGTTATACTGGATCAGTAAGGCCAGCCCCACGGACCCCAATCCCACTCCTCCTGGTTCATGATCGCCGTCATCTGGGCTTCATTGGCGAGTTGCTTCTGAAAGATCTCTTGCTTGTAGACGTCCCAGTTCTGTTGGTTACCGAAATAAACGCATTTGCAATTGAGCGGGTCGGCATAAAGGTAAACCGGATTGCCGTTCCTGACCTTCATGACAAATTTATTCGGTGGAAGCCGCTGCATAGCCGCCAGCCGGTGCGGCGAGTCCGCCGGTCTGACCTGGAACCCGGCAGCTGCTAGCAGGTCTTCCTTCTGCGCCGCCTGCTGTCGCGGGCTTTCGCACGCAAAAAGGCCAGCGGAAACAGTGGCTACTACGCAAAAGACTGCGAAATTTTTCACTACACCCCCTTTAGCTCAGCGCTACACGTCTGTATTCCATAGCCGACATCCCCAGATCGCGGAGGCTTTGACGGCAATGTTCCGCTCAATCGGCCCGAGCGGCAACGAAATTCGGGTTAGCGGCTGCCTTCAAAGAGGCTCAAATCCCCTCGTCATCCGGCGAATGCGGGTTCAGGTCTCACGTGAGACGATAGTGTCGCCGATCACCAGCATGTCCATCCTGGTGCGCAGAAAACAGTCGAGCGCCTCGTCTGGGCGGCAGACGATAGGTTCGTTCTCGTTAAACGATGTGTTGAGAACGAGCGGTATTCCGGTCAGATCGCGAAACATCTCGATCAATCGATAATAGCGCGGGTTTGTGTGGCGATAGACGGTCTGTAGGCGGCCGGACCCGTCAATATGAGTAACCGCCGGAATTTGCGATCGTTTTTTGTCGCGGACCTGAAACACCTGTGCCATGAAAGGGACCGCGTCGTCCTCCTCGAACCATTCGGCGACCGCGTCGTCGAGGACCGATGGGGCAAACGGCCGGAAACTTTCGCGGCGCTTGATCTTGGCGTTCAATAAATCCCTGATGTCGCCGCGGCGCGGATCGCACAGGATCGAGCGGTTGCCGAGCGCGCGCGGCCCCCACTCCATCCGCCCCTGAAACCAGCCGACGACATTGCCGTCCGCGACAGCCGTCGCGGCACGCCGGCAGAGTTCGGCATCATCGGCGACCCGGTCGACAACGCAGCCGCACGTGTCCTCGCGTCGTGCTTCGATGAGCCGTGCGATTTCCGAGTTGTCGTATGCCGGCCCCCAATAGGCATGGTCCATCACAAAAGAGCGGGCGCCGCCGAATTTGTGCCATACCGTGTACGCCGCGCCGATCGCGCCGCCGGCATCTCCTGCGGCGGCCTGCACGTAAACGCGTCGAAACGGTGTCATCAGGCGGATCTTGCCGTTCGCGACCGAATTCATCGCGCAGCCGCCGGCCAGCGCGATATCGGTCAATTTGTAGCGTTCCTGCAAGGCGCCGATCAGGTTTAAGAACGCTTCTTCATACATTGCCTGCACCGACCGTGCGATATCGCGATGCCGCCCTTCAATCGGGTCCTCCGCTCGGCGGCGTGGCCCCACCAATTCTTCCAATGCTGGTGAAAACAGGTCGCTGGTCGACGGCGCCGTGTCTTCCCACTGATACGACGCTTCCTCGACATGATGGCGAAAATAGCGCAGATCGAGCTCGAACAATCCATCCGGTTTCAGGCATATGAGCCGGCGCAGAGATTCGAGATAAACCGGGCTTCCATATGGCGCCAGGCCCATCACCTTGTACTCATCGCCGTAGTGCGGGAACCCGAGATAACGGGTCATGGCCTCGTAAAAAATCCCGAGCGAATGCGGAAAAAGAATTCTTCCGTCGAGCTTAATCTCGGTCCCGCTACCGACGCCCCAGGCCGCGCTGGCGAAATCGCCAAATCCGTCAAGTGAAACGACGACCGCTTTGGCGAACGGAGAAACGTGAAACGCGGAAGACAAATGTGCGGCATGATGCTCGATATGATGAAATGCCGCTCGCAGCCTGCTGCCCGGAAAGAAGGCAGCGAGCCGGTCGGGAAGCTGTTGGCGAGCACGCCGGTTCCTTATTCGTTCGATTACCAGCCTGGGGTTGGGACGCGCCGAAACCAGGTAGGCCAGCTTCCGCGACAGCTGTGCGGCGCTGTTCTGATTAATCGCGACGTGGTCGACATCACCGAGACTCAGACCGCATTCCCGCAAACAATACGCGATCGCTTGCGACGGAAAACCGGCCCAATGCTTGACCCGGCGAAACCGCTCTTCCTCCGCCGCCGCGACGAGCTTGCCGTCGCGCACGATGCAGGCCGCGCTGTCGGCGTGGAATGCATTCAGCCCGAGAATGATCATCGGCCCCCTGCCCTGCTCGCGCTTCGAGCCGCCTCCTCATCGCGGGGATCGCTGTCGCTCTGGCGTAAGCCCGAGCCACTTACGGGCGCATCGGCGGGCTCACGTGCGCGCCGGTTTCGGCGATCGATGATTTCGAGGGCCAGCAATGTCTCGGCGAACAGCCTCTGCAGCGCGTAATTCCAACCGGGCCAGCCGTCGAGGATACAGCCTTTGACAAAGAGCACGTAAAGCAGCACGGCAAGCGGCGCCGGCCAAGCCATCAGCCGGATGCGATCCGCTCGCGTCAGCGGCCGCCCGGTATCATCGAGGAGATACTCGGCTTCATCGGCGGCATAATGCAGCTGCGAGGCCAGCCAACGCGACAGTGGCTTTCGGTCGTCGTGGTAAATGAGGCCGTGCAACGGCCGGACATCGCCATCAACGCAAACCCTGTGTGCATGCCCTTCCTGGCGATAGAAGCCGCGATCCGTCCGATAGAGCACGGTTCTCGGCGGGTACAATGTGCCGCGCAGCGCACGGCCGTGAATGCGATAGACGAACCCGGCGCGATAACCGGCGGTGGTCTCGGGCGGAACGAGCCGCTGTAACTCGTCCACCAATGCCTCGCTCAGTTCGTAATCGGCATCAAGCGACAAAACCCACTGGCTCTCGACCTGCCCCAGACCAAAATTGCATTGCCCGGCGAAATCGACGAATTCATGCAGGAATACCGTAACCCGCGGATCGCGGCGAAGAATATCGAGCGTACCGTCGGTACTGCCGCTATCGACGACGACGATGCGCCTTGCCCAGGCTAGCGGGGCGAGTGCGCGCTCGATATTGGGCAGCTCATTATAGGTGAGGAACAGCGGCGTGATTTGATCGAGCATCGAGGCGTCGGTCAATTTAGCCGGACGCTAGCCGGCTGCTCGGTGCGTCCGACCAGCCACGAGTACAGCTCGGCCATATCGTGCACGACGCGATCCCACGAGAAATCGCGCGCCATCCATGCCCTGCCTTTGACGCCCATTTCGCGCAACACCCGGCGCGGCATCGCCGTCGCGGACGCCAGCGCCGCGGCCAACGCCACCGGCGCCGGTTCGACCCACCAGCCGCAGCCTTCATTCTCGACCCGGCTCCACGGCGTGCCGGTCGTCGCGATCACGGGCGTGCCGGCGGCGAGAGCCTCCGCAACTGTCAGGCCGAAATTCTCGTTCAAACTCGGCAGCACGAAGAGATCGGCGGCCCGGTAGGCATCCCATTTCGCGGGACCATAAACCGGTTCGTCGAACGAGACGCGGCCGAGGCCGAGGGTGTGGGCTGTCCTGCGCAGTTCGCCGATGTAGCGCTGTTCGCCGGGTCCGACCAGCGCGAGCCGCCAATCGGGACAGGCCGGCTCGACCTTGGCCCAGGCTTGCAACAGCATCTCGAGCCCCTTCTTTGGGTGCATGCGGCCAAGCGAGAGCACAATCCGCTCACGCGCGGCAACGCCGAGCCCATTTGGAACCGGGTCCGGTATATCGATCCCGTTCGGGATGACCGCGATCGGATGAGGCAGTCCGAACGCCCGCAGCTCGGCGTATTCCTGGCCGCTCGTGGCTTGGATGCAGGCCGCTCGGCGCATGACGGGACCCTGAAGCAGCTTCCAGAAAACCTGCTTTTTTGTCCGGGAGAATGCCAGCGCCGGCGGGCCCAACATGCCACGCGGCGATACGACGAATGGCTTGCCGGCGGCGGCGGCGGCCCACCCAGCCTGCAGGTTCGGCAGCAGCCACAACCCATGGTCGTGCACCACATCGGCGACCGCGACGGCGTCTTTCAGAGCGGCGGAAAATCCCGCCGACACGCGCGCCGCACGGAGGCCGGGAACGCCGGCCAAGTCCTGCGCAAAGCGCCGGTCCGGATAACCCCTCTGCGACGCGTCGCAGGGAGGGTCGCGCCCGGCCGCAACCGACAGCAGGACCGGCTCGCCCCCCGCCGCGGCGAGTGCTTCACAGAGCCTCGGCACACTGTAGGAGGGTCCGCCGTGCGCCGGATCGAGCCCGGCAATCACATGAACAGAGCGCAGCGGCCGGCCGGGGTCTTGCATGATTTTCTGCATCGGCCCCGTTTTCTCTCAGGGTCCGGTGACCTGCGGCTCAGGCGACGTCCGGCGGGGCGGCGCGGCACGCCCGAGGATGCCGGAATAAATAAGCACGACCGCCCCGAGAGTGGCTCCGGCGAGCGCCACCGCGATTTCGAGCAGATTCCCGCCCGGCTGAAGCAGACTGAGACCCGGCATCGCACGCAGCAGCACGCCTGCCAAATCGCCGGCGGCGAACGCGCGCATGAGACCGATATCGAGCCACATCAGCAGAAGACCCAGTCCGGCGAACCCCACCAGAACACCCGGAATCCCGAAGTTTACATAAAATTCCAGGACTTGCCCGGCGCCGACGCTTGTCCCTTCCTCAAACGGGATTCCGGTATACTCGGTGACCAGCGTACCGCCGCCGCCCACCGCCGGCTTGTCGGGCCAGAAAACACGCGGAACAAATCCCCATAGCGGGACCGTACCGCCGTAAGCGAAATCGTAGAACCCAGCCTGGTGTTCGGCGACCGCCGCGCCGACCAATGTGTTCTGGTTGAGCCGGTCGTCGAGCGCGGCAAGGTGCGCGTCCGATGACAGGTCCAGCAGGCGGAAATCCGTAACAATCCGCGAAACCTGTTCAATTCGATCAAAGACGCCGGCCTGCTCGTACCAGACGACATCCCGGATTGCCTCGCGCTGGCCCATATAGGTCACGAACAGCGAAAGCCCGAGATAGACCAGCAACGGCGAGGCCAGGTAGATCCACAGGCGACGGCGCGCGACGACGTAACAGAAGGCAAGGATGACGAGAACCCAATGAATGCCGTGGGCGAGGAATCCCTCGGCGACGAGCGACGTCAGCGGCAGCAGCGGGAGAAGTCCGAGAGCGAGGAGCGTGCGGCGTGCGTCGGCGGGTGAACCGGTCTGATACAGCAGCATCCAGAACCCCAGGATCACCAGGTTCTGAAGCGACGACACGATAGCGGTTGCAGACGCCAGCCGGCCGAACACAAAAGACAGCAGCAGGTAAGAGCCGGCACCGATCGCCAGCGCGCGCCAACCCGCGCGGTCGAACCCGGGTTCGGGAGACTGAGGCACGCCGTCGGGTGGCGCCCGGTCGAGCATACGGGCAGCCGCGGCGCCGCCAACGAACGCTGCCATACCGGCCAGCGTCACTTCGAAGCCCAGGCTCGTCTCGGCGACTTCGTAAAGTGCCGGGTCGGCGCCGAGAAAGGCGAGGATTCCGGGCACGTGGATCAGCGACAGAGCAAGGAAATAGGCCAGCGTGAGCGCTCCGCCGCGGCCCGGAGGTCCGATCGCAAGCCCCAGCAGAGCGACCAGAAGCCCGATCCAAAGGATCAAAAGATCGGTCAATTCATTGCGCCGGTTTTATGCGACGCAGTTCGGCGTCGTACCGGCGGGCGTACGCGGCCCAGCTCAGCCTCTGCCGCTCGTCATCGCCGAGCCGCGGGAGTGCGCCGCCGCCGCGCAGCCGGTCCCGCCAGCCGCGAATAGCCTCTGCCAGCGCCAGCGCGTCACCTGCCGGCACGACCGAAATGCGTGAGGCGAAACCCGGCATCTCGGCCAGATCGCCGCCGCCGGTGTAATCCGTGCAGACAGCCGGCAACCCGCTCGCCAATGCCTGCGACAGGACCATGCCGAACCCGTCCTGTCGCGATGCCAGCACGAACAGATCGGCCTCGGCGTAAAAATGCTTCAACGCTGGCTGGGCGACCGGATCGCAATGCGCGAAGCGCTCGGGAAAATTTGGAAAAGGCAAATCCCCGATCGCGCCGACATGCGTCAGTCGCACGCCGTCGATGTTGCGTAGCGCGGTCTCCAGCAAGTCGCATCCCTTCTGCAGAGACCATGTTCCAACGTAGAGAAGCGCGATTGCCTCACCGATCGCCTTCGAGCCTCTCGCCGGAAACATCTCGAGGTCGACCCCGTAGGGGTTGCGAAACAGTTTGAACCGCAAATCAGGTATCGCCGCGAAACTTTCCTCGGCATGAACCGATGGAACGACGATCCTGTCGGCCATCTGATACCCGGCGAGCTCACGCTGCACGGAAAGCGGGCTCGGCTGCTCGGCACCGTCGATTTCGGCAAGAATGCGCAGTTGCGACAGTATGTGCCGGCTGCCGCGCTCGATCCAGATTCTCGCGCCATAACGCCGTCGGGCGAAGCGCGCCGCCTCCAGGTAAATCCCGGACATGCAGATGAATACATCGCAGCGGCGCAATCGCAGGATCGTGGCATAGTTCAGGACCGCGTACATAATCCGCTCGCGCGGTCGCGGCAAAAATCCGGGGGCGAGACGCTGCCATGCAAGAACCGGCATGGCGAACGGCACTAGTGATACAACGCATTCTGCGGGAAGCGCGAAAGAGCGGGCGCGCGCCTTGGGCACATAGGAGTAGAACCTGACGCGGTGCCCGAGACCATGCAGTTCGCGCGCGAGATCGAGCACATGGAAGCGACCGGCAGCTGCTATCGCGATCCTTAGCCCTGTCGCCGGGGTACCGTGCCGACTCACGCCGCGGTTCCGGGATCGGCTAGATTCGCTACCGCCAGCATCGCGTTCAGCCGGTCGCGATAGGTGTGCGCGCCAGCAACGATGCATTGTCGAGCCGCCGCCGACAAGCGGGCGCGTTCAGCTTCATCGGCGAGCAACGCACGGGCCCTGATCATGGCATCCTCGGGAGTTCGGAAATAGGCGACCGCCTGTCCGTCCGCCCCGAATATTTGCCGGTGCTCCGCGGTGTCTTCGGCCAGCATAACGCCGCCCAGCGCCGCGATCTCGAAGCTGCGCATGACATGCCCGTCCCGGTTGGCGCGCCGCACGAGGCAGAGGTTGATCCGGGACGAAACCGTAAGTCGCGCCACCGTCTCCGGCGGCTGCCGGCCCAGCGCATAGGGCCGGGTCGCCGGACAGCGCCGCCAATAGCCGCCGACAAGCGCGACCGAAAGGCGCGACTTCAGGAATTGAGTGATAAATGAGATGCGGTCGTCATCGGCGCCGCCGACAAACAACACGTCGTAGCTCGGCGTGGCACACGGTTCCGGCGGTGCTGGGAAAAGCTCGTCGTCATAGCCGAACGGCAGACACCGCACATCGGAAACGCCGATGTTCCGAAAGCAGTCGAGATTCGCCGCCCGGGTCGTGAACACGGCATCGTATTCCGGCAGCGCCCGCAAATGCCAAGACGCCTGCATCGCCTTGTTCCACGGATCATCGGTCGAGTAGTTGAAGCAGGTGACACCCATTGCGCGCAGCCGCCGCAGCGCCGAGCCGGTCAGCGGCGCCGCCCCGGTGGCGATCAATAGCTTAGGCTGCGCCTCGGCGCAGCCTGCCACCACTTCGGCCGAGAACGCGTCGAGACGCGCCGGTCTGTGACCGCCGAGATGCCACAAAGCCGTTCGCAGCAGCCGGTTTGCGCGCATCGCGCCCTCGGCATCGAACCGCGTCACGGTCATTTGCTGCCTCACCGCCGCGCGTTCGAGGCTCGCCCCGACATGCGTCCCGTCGAACGCCCCGACGATCGCCAGCCGCTTGGCGGCGTTCTCGGTCTCGACGGCATCCAGGGAGCCGGTCACTGCGCCACCGCGCCCGGAATTTCACGCGATCGGCGCACAGGGACACCCACCGCGGCAAGCGCCGTGGACAGCCCGGCTTCGCACTCTGCATAGCCCCACCGCGCAATGATGTCGCGGCTCGCTTGCCCCATCCGTTCGCGCGGCGCGCCATGACCGAGCAGCGAACGCAGCGCATCGGCCAACGCCGTGATGTTGCCGGCCGGAAACACGCGCCCGTTGTGGCCGTCGCGGACCAGGTCGGGCACGCAGCCGATTTCCGAGGACGCGACAACCGGCAGACCGGCGCACATCGCCTCATTGATCGCCAACCCCCACGGCTCGTCTACCGAAGGCAGCACGAAGATATCGCAGGCGCCGTAATACCGCGGCAACGCGGACTGATTGACAAAGCCGGTGAAGCAAACATTCGTCAACCCAAGGTCGTGCGCCATAGTGCGCAGCCGCGGCTTCATTTCGCCGGACCCGACCATCGCGATCTGAAAGGGCATTGCTCCCCGGTTCAGCAACGCGGCCGCGCGCAGCAGATCATCGGGGCGCTTTCTCGGTTGGAATTTGCCGGAATAGAGGACGATCGGGCGATCGTCGCCAACACCGAGACAGGCCCGCATCGCGCCGCGCTCGGCCGCCGAAAGGCGCGATGCCACCGTGAACCGCCGGTTATCGACGGCATAGGGCATCAGAAAAATGCGGTCTTTCTGCACGCCCATCGCGCGGTAGAATTCGTGGTTGGCGGACCCGATCGCCAGAACGGCATCGAAGCGACGATAGAACCCGCCGATCAGCGGCCCCCGCAACAACCGCTTCAGGCGGGATCGCCGCAGCCCGAGATGCGTTTCGCAGCGCATCAGGACCGGGATGCGCGACGCCTTTGCCGCCGCGACGGCAAGCACCATAGCCGCCGGGGTGTGTCCGTGCACGACCAGCGCATCGAAACCGCCAGACCGGACTTCACGCCAAACAGGCGGCGCTACGACCGAAAAAAATCCGGCCGGATCGCCACGCCGTTCGGCGCCGCGAACGAACCGCGAATCGTAACCCTCGACTAGGTCGATATCCCACTGAACGCCGCGTCCGAACCCCCGATCGGCGCCGCCCCGCACCGAGTAATCGGAAAGATACAGCGCGGTTATGCTCGCTCCCCAATGCCGGTTCAGCTGCTGGTACAGTGGCGCGACATACTGAACCGGATGCGTGTGCACGAAACCTATCCTGATCGGCGCTCCTTCCGCCATGCCGGCGCTATCCGACGCCCTCGTTGAGCGTCTCGGTATCCGTTGGCATGACGCCGCCGCCCCGTTTCTCCGAGTTGCCAATGAGCGACTCGATCACCCGGCGAAACGCAGTGTCGTAATTCCATTCCTCAGCAATTTTGGAGCGGCCACGCACTCCCATATCTCTGCGCGCTTCCGGGTGATCGATCATCCAGGCCAGCGCCGCCTTTATCGACGCAGGGTCGGTCGGATCGCAGGGCAGTGCGTATCCGGGGATGACAAACATCTTACGCCAATCGGGCAGATCGGAGACGAGCAGGGCAAGACCGGCAGCCATGTAGTCGAACACCTTGTTCGACGCGCCGGACAAATACCGGATATTGAGGTCATCGGTATCGCGCCGGATGACGGCCAGCCCGACATGCGCCTGCGCGGCGACGTCGAGCAGATCGCTTCGGGAGATCGGCCCCAGATAGCGCACCGGCGCATCCGTTCCTGGCTGGACGTGCCGCAATACCCGCTCGACGTACCCCGCGAAACCGGGTGCCTCGTATCCGGCCATCAGAAGGCGCGCGCGCCCGCCGAGTTGCCGGACCGCTTCGACGACCGTTTCGGGCAAACGAACAGGCGAAATATTGCCATGATAGTAGAGCAGCAGCGGATTGTCGGGCCTGCCCTCCAGAACCGGCAGCTCGCGGCGGCGCGGCATGTTCCAGACGACATGCACCCGGCCCTCGGGAAAGCCAAGCTCCTGCCGCGCGATGCTGGCGCGCGCCTCGTTCGGAAAGATCACCGCCGCGGCCCGGCGCGCCGCTGCACGCCGCAGGCGAGCCACCCAGGGGTGCAGCGCCCCCGGGTTCGGGGTGTCATGTTCGTGATAGACGAGCGGCGCAGCGGCCAACCGGGCTGCCAGCAACCCCGGTCCGGCGCCAAGCGGGTCCGAGGCGTAAACGAGATCGGGGCGCAAGCCGACGGCGAGCCGAGTCGCGGCGGCCGCATAGCCGGCATAGGCCGCCCTCGTCATGACATGCGACGGCCGGGGCGGGGTCTGGTGAAGGTCTATCCCTGGATGGTGCGGAAATTCGAGACCCGAGCCGGCAACCGGCGCCGACAGCACGGAGACATGCCATCCCGCTTCGGCCATCAGGATCGCCGCATGGATGATCGGCGGGTAGGCCGCCGCTTCCGCTGCCTGCACGAAGAGGACATGCCGGGATCTTGCGTGGTTCGGCCCGATCGCGACCCCGGTCATCGCAACCCCAGCGAGCGGTAAATTTCCGCCATCTCGCCCGCGACCGCGTCGATTGTGCGCGGCGGGCGAATGCCTTTGCGCAAACGCGCGACCTCATCCGGACGATTGGCAAGATCCATGATGGCCTCGGCCCAGGCCGCCGGCCTTTCGGGAGGCACGAGGATCCCGTCTTTCCCGTCCGTGACGAGTTCCGCGATGCCGCCAAGCCGCGCTCCAAGCACCGGCGTCCCCGCGTCGAAGGCTTCGAGCACGACAAGCGGCCCGGTTTCGAGCCAGCGCGACGGCACCGCGACGATGTCGCATCTTCGCATCGCGTCCCGTACCGCATCCGGAGGCAGCGCGTCCTGGAAGACGATGCGCCGGTCGCCGGCGCCGCGCTTTTCGAGCCGGCTTGCATAGGATTCCGAGCCCTCCTGCCGCACGGCATGAATATCGAGCCGCAGCGGCGCTTCGGGGATGCGGCGCAGCGCGTCGATCAGGATGTCGATGCCTTTCGCCGGGTCGAGCCGGCCGAAATAGCCGAGCCGCAAAACGCCTTGTGTCGCAGCGTCGCGGTCGGCTGGGCGATGAATCGCCCGCCCAGTGGAGAAGCGCGGCAATCCCTGCCGGCAGACCAGGAGTTTGTCGTCCGGCACGCCGTTCAGGCGCAGCGCGTCGTGTGCCCAGCGGCAAACCGCAACGACCCGGTCCACCTTTTGCACCAGATCGTGGAAGCCCCGGTGCGCCGCGCCGACCAGACCCGGCAGCCGCAGGGCCGTGACTGCGCGCCCCGCCAAGCGGGTACGCGCGACCATGTCTCCCAACGCCTCGGGCGTGCAGGCCACGACGTCCCGGAACAGCGGTGGCAAGCCTTGCGCCGCCAGCGCGCAGGCGCTGCACCGGCGCCGGTCCAGGCGACCGTCGCACGTCGAGCGGCCCATGCGCAGCATCGACCCACGGATACAGCTTACGGTCGGCGTATGGTAGGTGAACACGACCTTTGCGCCCGCCGCGTGGGCCGCGTCCACCAGCGCATCCGACACCGCGGCGGTGCGTGCGTGCAAATGCACGATCCGGGGCCGTAACCGAGCCAGCAGCTTGTCGAACGAGCACGCGACCTGCCGGTCGGATTTGCCGTAGGCCTGGGCAAGATCGGGCCGGGGGTCGACGGAAAGCCGGTAAACCGGCACGCCGGCATGCACATACGCCTGATCGCGCTCGCCTGGCGCCGCAACCGCGCTCTCGATGTCGCGCGCCTTCAGCGCGTCGATCAAGGCGGCGACGTGGATTTCTGTTCCGCCGACAGCGTCCGGGAAATAGGTGAAAGGCACATGGAGAACCGCCGGGGGCGGGAATTGGCTGGTCACCGGCTACGGCTCGGTCGGGTAAAAAGCAGCCGGCATGCGGCTAACCTTCCCGCCCCGTGCGTATCGAAGTGCCGGTTGTGGACTCGCCGAAGCGCCCGGCGTGACATCGTCCACAACCCGGCCAATCGCACGGCCGCCGGCTGGCCGCCCACATCCGACACCAACTCGGCCACCCGATTGCGTCGGCCGATCGGCAGCCCCGCTGCGCGCAACGCGGCGAGAGCCTTGCGGTAGCTCGGATCGCCCGCCCGGAACAGACCATGCGCGGCGCCGTTGTAGATGTTCGAGAGGGCCACACGCTGCCGCACACCGAGGCTGCCGCGTGCCCGCCACAGGGCCTCGATCTGCGTGCCGTTCAGCAGGACGCAGCGCCAGAAGCGGGCCGGGTCGCGGTGGGACAAGCTGTCCGCCCGCACGCGGTACACCGCCCCGATATGCCCCGATCGCGCGAATTGCGCCCCGTGCAGTGCCGCATCGAACAGGAACCGGGCATCCTGGATAACCGACAGGTCGGGCCGAAACCCGCCGATCCGCTCGACCAGACCGCGGCGATACATCAATGCGGCTGGAGGCGCCCAAACCTCGGCGGCGCAAGCCACTTCCGGGTCGGCGGCGAGCGCTTCGAAATCAACCGAGCGGACCGGCTCCTCCGTTGGACCGGATCCATCCTCGACGAGATCGCGCCAACCGCAGACTACAATATCGGCATCCGTCGCCTGCGCCGTAGCCAGACGCCGAGCCAGAGTCTCCGGAAGCAGCAGATCGTCGGCGTCGAGAAACACGAGCCACTCTCCGGCGGTCTCCGCGATGGCGCGGTTGCGCGCCGCCGAGACGCCCCGGTTCGGCCCGGTAAAGAGACGCACGTTCGGTCCGAAGCCGCGCGCGATCGCCGGCGAGGCGTCCGTCGAGCCGTCGTCGACGACCACAATTTCGCTGCCGCACCCGCCCTGCGCCATTGCGCTCGCGATTGTTGCGCCCAGCGTCGCCGCTGCGTTGAAGCAGGGGATTACGACCGAGACCGACACGGCGTCACCGGCTGCCGATATGATGCGGCGAAGACACAAAGAGACGCACATTGCCCGGCGTTCATCAAAAAGGAAAGCGCGCGCGCAATCGTTTCGCCTTTGAAATGGCGCGTCCGCGACGGCTGTTCCGCAGCCAGCTCGAGACCGGTTTTGTCAATTCGAGCTTGCACCGAGCCCAGGGCGTCTCCTGGCTCGCAAACCGGTACCACGCGACTTCGTATCGGTTCGGATCTCTCAATGGCACGGATTTGTGCCGCCACGGCTTCGGGCCGGTGCCATGCAGCAGCGCCGCCTCAAAGCTGCCGACATGGCTGAACGGGCTGCCGGCGGATGTCGCAAACCACACATCAGGTGGGCCGATACAGGAAAACGCCGATCTTTCGTCCTGCAGCAGAGCGTTCAGGCAATCCTGGTCGGGCATCGGAAAATACGGCACCTCGAACATTCCGTCTCCGTTCGCCGGCAGCGTTCGGCGAATCAGCCGATCCCAGTCGCAAATAAGTCGCCGATCGCGCCTTATGTCGCCGCAAACAATTCCGGCGTTGAAGTACATGTTCGTCGGCCGCGCATCTGTCGCGCTGGAATACGAACACTCATTCAAAATGCCCATCTTGGCTCTGCGCCACGCGGCGCGTCGGATGTCGCGCTCGGGTACGATCCCTTCGGCACAGAACACCGGTCCCATCGATACGGCGTCGGACAGCGCATCCAGGATCGCCCGATTCATGACAACAATATCGGCGTCGAGATACAAGAACGCACCCGCGGCGTGATCCAGCAGAAAGGCGGGTTTCCGGTTCATCGGCTGCAAGTCGTCGTCCGGTAATTGATGAAGGACGATCGGCGCGCCGGCGGCGATGTCGCAGCGCAGCTCGCCTTGATAGCCGACGTGAATCCACCCGTCGAAGCCGGCAGCGCAAAGCGAGTTGCACAAGGCAGCCAGGCCGTAGACGTAGTCACCAGTCGCCAGGGTGAAAATGTCCATGCGAATTTGGGGCTGGAGAATTCGGGGCTGACCGGTGCAGGCGGCAACACTAGAGCAGGGTCGGATGAGATTGGAAACAGTTCCGTCACTCGCGCGAAACCGGGGATCCAGGGGCACGCGACGGAACGCGTCGCCTGGATTGCCGCTTTCTCGGGAATAATTGTTTAACTTGGGGCTATAATGTTTTACGTCCCGAACGGCGCGGTCCTGAGGCGAATTCGTCCTGCCGCGGCAGTGTTTTTGGTTTGCGGTATGCGGCAACGCATCCGACCGGCGCCATCACACCGCAGGCAAGTATTCTGCCAAGAACCGTTCCTGCCTTGATCCGGCCGAAACCCTTCCACTCCTGTCTTATCGTGCGCAATGCGCGCCAGATCATGGCCGGAAGACCGCCGCCGATGGCGCGCCCGAAGTACAAATCGCAGAGCATGACGCTGCGTGCGGTATCGAACAGCGAAACCCAATGCCACGTGCCGCCGGACGGTTCGTGATGATGAATTGCGCGCAACCCGGCAGGCCTGCCGATCCGCAACCCGCTCAAACGCAGCCTGTGGCAGAATTCGGCGTCTTCGTTATAACGCCACAGGTTTTCATCGTAGCCGCCAACCCGGAGAAAATGCTTGCGCCGCAAGGCTGTGTTGGCCCCGGGGAGCCAAGTCGCGCGCTCGATGCCGCATCCGGCGATGCTTTCGACCGCAAAGGAGTTGACCAGGACGCTGCCCGCGACATCGACCGCATCCCGCTCGAACAGGGCAAACAGCTTGGTCAGGAATTCGGGCTCAAGCTCGACATCGTCATCGAGAAACAGAAGAAGCTCGGCCGACGCGATCGTTCCGCCGCGATTTCTCGCCGCCGCTATATTCGGAACGGGAGCGTGAAGCCGCGCGAAGCTGAAAAACCGGCCGGTAATCCGGGCATCGATCGGCAGCCACTCGGAGACCGGGGTCTGATCGACAACGATGATTTCGGCGCGGTCGGAAGCCCGGCATCTCGCCAGCCGCTCCAGACATAACGGGAGCCTTTGCTGACGCCGGAAAGTCGGAATGACAATCGACAGGATCGGTCGTGCATCGGCAATGTCGTGCGGTTCGCCGATCATCGGACGGCATACGGCGCATCGAACCATCTCGGGATCGATCTCGCGGCGGCTATCGGCCATCGGCGCCCTACGACACCGAACATGCGGGGTCGTACAAAGCTCCTCCGGACGATGCCGGATCGAGAGCCTGCAAGTCCCAAACGGCCGGCCATTCGAGGTAGCCGTTGGCGCTCGGCGGTGGCCTCCTCATTGCGCTGTGCCCGGGGCGAAACTGGAACGAGAGGATGTCCCGCTTCACATCGAAATCCTGATGCCAATCGCTGAGCCAGACTGAAAGCAGGTACGACGAGGGAATCAGAGGAAGTGCCGTCGCATGGCAGGTCAATACGCCGCGATCCGCCGATGCGTTCAGAGCCCCGTTGCGGTGAAAGCGGCCGTTGCTGCCCCAGATTGGAATGCCCGAAGGGGTGGAAATGACGATTCCGCCGATCGGGCGGGGAATGAAATAAGGAGATGAGAATTCAATCGCGGCCGACAGATTGCCGTCGCGCAATCCCTCGATATCGATGCTGACGGCCGAAATGCATGGCCGGTCCGGGCAAGCCGGGAACTCGCTTCGGCCGGTTTCCAGCACGGAAGCCGCATAGGACTCGACGACCCGCTCGGCGTCGCCGGCGCGGACGACACGGCCGGCATCCAGCAATATCGCCGGTCCGCAGAGCGACACAACCGCCCCCATGTTATGGCTGACGAATAGCACGGTGCGGCCTTGTCGGCGGGACACCTCGCCCATCTTGCCGAGACATTTTCTTTGGAATTCGATGTCGCCGACCGCGAGGACTTCGTCGATCACGAGGATTTCGGGTTCGAGGTGCGCCGCCACCGCGAACGCCAAGCGAACATACATGCCCGAGGAGTAGCGCTTGACCGGCGTATCGAGAAACCGCTCAACCTCGGCAAACGCAACGATTTCGTCGAATTTTCTGCGGATTTCCGCCCGGGTCATGCCGAGGATCGCGCCGTTCAGAAAGATGTTTTCACGCCCGGTCAACTCGGGATGGAAGCCGGTGCCGACTTCGAGCAGGCTGGCGACACGGCCCTTGATCGTGACCCTTCCCACGCTCGGCTCGGTGATGCGCGACAGAATTTTCAGCAGGGTCGACTTGCCGGCGCCGTTCCGGCCGATAATCCCGAGAACTTCCCCCCGCTTGACCTCGAAGCTGACGTCTCTGAGCGCCCAGAACTCCTCGACCGTGTCGCCGGGGATGACGGCGCGCCCGCGCAGCATGTCGGCGGTCCGGTGCAGTACGCCGCGGGCGCCGCGCGTCAGCACATCGCGCAATGCGACATAGCGCTCCCGCTCGGCGGCGTGGCCGATTTGGTATCTCTTGCCGAGCCCCTCGGCCCGGATCACGACATCGGCGGCCATCTGCGCGCGGGTCACAGCAGATCGGCGAAGCTGCGCTCGGTGCGCCGGAACTGCGCGATCCCCAGCCATAAAAATACCGCGACGACGGTCATGCTGAGCAGGAAACCGGACAAATAAAGCGGGCTCTCGCCGCCGAGAATGCACCAGCGGAAGCCGTCAATCACCCCGACGACCGGGTTGAGGCTGTACCAGAAACGCCACTCCGGCGGCACGATCGCGCTCGAAAACCCGACCGGCGACACATACAACCCGAACTGCACGACAAATGGAATGATAAAGCGGAAATCGCGGTATTTGATATTGAGCGCAGTCAATACGAAAGCCGGCCCGAGACTTGCGAGTACCGCCAGCGCGACAAAACCCGGCAGCAGCAGAATGTGCCAGCCCGGCAAATAGCCGTACCACAGCATCAGCCCGAACAAGACCGCGAGATTGATCGCGAAATCGACGAGCCCGACAACCGCCACGGCGCACGGAATGATGATGCGCGGAAAATAGACCTTGCCGACGAGATTGGCGTTCTGGACAAGCGAACCCGATGCCTCGCCGAGGATCGTCGAAAACAGGAACCACGGCAGCATCCCGGCGAAGACCATGATCGGATAGGGTGCCGTCCCCTCGCTCGGCAGATTGGCGAGCCGGCCGAAAACCACCGTGAACACCACCATCGTCAGGAACGGGCGGACCACAGCCCAGGCAATGCCGATCACCGTCTGCTTGTAGCGCACCGCGATATCGCGCCATGCCAGGATCGCGAACAGCTCGCGATATGCCCAGATGTCGCGCCAATAATGCCGGTCGGCCCGTCCCGGTTCGAGGACGAGGACCGGCTCGCTGCCGTATAGCGGGCGCTCGCTCATTCCGGGGAGTCAACCCTGTCGAGGGCGAGATGAAGCCGAGAGGTGAATGCGTCACGGCCGAAGCGGGCACGCACCCTGTCGGCCAGCACTCCCGGGTTCGTTCGGGGTTCGGTCAACAGCCGGTCGATTGCCGCGGCGAGATCGTCGTCGTGCCCGAGCGCGGTCCCGAGTTCCCCGTCGAGCAATGCATCGCAGGCGCCTCCAGCGGCGAGGCCGAGCGCCGGCGTGCCGCAGGCCATTGCTTCGAGAAATGAGATGCCGAACCCCTCCCCGGCTGACGGCATGACGAAAAGGTCCGCCATCCGGTAAGCATCGACAAGCATCTCCGGAGTTACGAAGCCGACGAAACGCAGGCGTTCAGCGACCCCAAGCCGCGTCGCGATGTCGGTTAGGCGAGAGCGGTCGTCGCCGTCGCCGATTACGATGTAGGCAATATCGTGACCGCGCGCGACAAGTCCCGGTATCGCCTCGATCACCCGGTCGTGCCCCTTGTACCGCTCGCGCCCATCGATGCGGCCAACGGTCAGCAACACCTTCTTCCCGGGAATGCCCCAGGTGGCGCGCAGGGACGAGCCGTCGCCGGGCGTGAACGCGTCGCCGACCGTATTCGGCACGACGACGGCGCGCTCGGGCGGGATGTCGGCCCAGGCGAGCACGGCGGCGCGCGTATGCCGCGAAACGCTCAGCAACAGATCGGCCGTCTCGACCGCGAGGCGCCGCAGCCGCGATGGCGCCGGCCAGACCTCGATGCCGTGCGTCTGTACGATAAGACGGGCCCGAGAGAGGCGGGCAACCGCCGCCGCCAGCGGCGCCAGATGCGGATGGCCACAGAACACGATGTCCGGCCGGCATCTGAGCGCCGCGACCACCGCGCCAAGGGCGTAGTGCAGCCTGGCGCGGCGCGGACGGGCTTGCGTTATGCGCTTGGGCAGGTCGACCGACTCGCCTGAATGCCGCGGAACAACCACGATTGCGGAAAAAACCTCGGAGGCGGCCAGGCCGGCAAGGAAATCCCGGTTGTATTGCGCGATGCCGCCGGCTCCGCCGAACGCGTCGGTGACCAGCGCCAGACAGGACAGGCCGGCGCGCCGTCTCAGGCGCGGCATGAATCGAACACCACATGCGACCAGCGGCGCGACGCCAATCCTTTCGACGGCGACACCCGGTCGGTTCCCCGCGTTGCGAGCCAGGCGCCGGTCGGTACGCCAAAACCGGTCTTGGCGCGCGCGACGACTTCGTCCGGTAGGCTCGCCTGCGGCGCCCTAGCGAGCGCGAGCTTGCCCGCCCCTGTCTTCATCGCCGGGATGACCGGCGCGAGCGCGCGCAACAGCGTGAAGTCCACGAACGGCACGCGGATTTCGACGCCATGCGCCATGCCCGCCCAGTCGGCGTCGCGCAGCAGCTGATTGCGCAGATAATGGTTCGATTCGAGAGCGCAGACCCGCCCGATATCGCTGCCCGGATCGGGCTGCAGCGCCGCGCCGATCCGACGCCGCGGGCGCAGCCGGCGCAACCCCTCGCGTACTACCGCCGGATCCAGCAGCGCCCGCAACTCATACGGAAGAAAAAGGCCGCGGCGCAGCAGATAGGCGTCGGCCCAGCTGCGCGAGTATTCGAGCAGACCCGCCGCTTTCGGATGGCTATCGCAGAAGCCGGGGACCAGGTTTCGCAACAGCGTCCGCGACAGGCGCCCAAGCCCCGGAACCGCGGCAAGCGGTCCGAGACGGTGACGCCACCGCGGCAGGTCGCCAAAGCTCGGATACCCGGCCAGCAGCTCGTCGCCGCCAATTCCGGACAGCGCGACCTTGAGACCGGCCTCCTTTGCCGCCTTCGCGACAAACCAGGAATTGACGCCGTCGATCGACGGCTGATCCATCGCGTCGAGAATATCCGGCAAATCCCGCTCGAACTCGCTGCGATCGACACGCCGGACGATGTGTTCGGCGCCGTAGCGCGCGGCAACTGTGGCGGCGAGCGGCGTCTCGTCTTCGCTGGTGCCACGGAATTCGTCGAATTGCAGCGTGATCGCCCGTATTTTCGGCTGTCCGGCGTCGCGCAGCAATCCCAGCATGGCGCCAGAGTCGATGCCGGCCGAGAGGAAAACGCCGATCTCGACATCGGCGAGACGATGCGCCTGGACGCTGTCGAGCGCGCCGGCTCGCACTTTTTTCGGCAGTTCGCTCGCCGCCCCCCGAGCCCGATAGCCTTCGGCGAGCACCGTCGCAAGCTTGGCGAACGGCTGCGGCTCGCGGGGACCGCCGGCGTCGATCGTCTGCGTATGGCCGGCCGGCAGCGCACGGATGTGGCGATACAGCGTGAACGGCTCGGGCACGCTGCCGAACAGGTAGAACCCGACCAGCCCGGCCGGTTCGGGATCGCGCGAAATCTGGCCGTCGGCGAGCAGCGCCTTGACCTGCGACGCGAAACGAAAGGTCCAGCCGTCATTGGCGGTATAGAGCGGCTTGATGCCATAAGGATCGCGCGCCAGGAACAATTCGCCGCGGATCTCGTCCCAGATCGCAAAGGCGAACATACCGCGCAGCCGATGCACCATCGCGGCCCCGCAGCTTGCATACAAATGCAGCAGTATTTCGGTATCGCAGCTGGTGCGAAAGTGCGCCCCCTGGCCTTCGAGTTCGGCGCGCAATTCGGGAAAATTGTAGATTTCGCCGTTATACGTGACCGCCAGCCTGCCGTCGGCGCTCGTCATCGGTTGCGCGGCGCGGCTGGACAGATCGAGTATCGCCAACCGCCGGTGCCCCAGCGCAACGCGGCGGTCATTGCTCCACCACGCACCGCTGCCATCGGGGCCACGCCGGCGCATCGCGTCGCGCGTCCGCAGCAGCTCGCTCGCGTCAGGCGCAGGCGCCGCGCTATGATACGCAAAAATGCCGTTTATCCCGCACACTGATCGCTGCTCAGCAACGCGCATTGCTGCCAGACGAGAAACAAGGCGGTCCGACACGCCCGCTCAGCTGTAATATGCCTTATAATAGCGCCGACCGTAATAGTACGAATAGGCATCCTTCCCGTATTTCTGCGCCTGGCGTTCGTTGACCAGGTTGAATGCTATTCCGGCCAGTTTGCGATTCCCGGAAAGGCGTTCGACCGTCTCCTTGACCAGTTCGCGGGCGGTAACTCCCCAACGCACGATCATCACGATCTTATCGCTGAGATTGGACACAATCACCGGGTCGATAACAAGGCCGCTCGGCGGTGTATCGATGATGACGAGGTCGTAATCCTCCCTGAACCCGGCAACCAAACTCTTCATGCGCTCGGAGTTCAGCAAATCCGTCGGGTTTTGCGTCTTTCCGCCGGCCCCTATGGCCCAGTATCCGCCGGCTTGGTAAAAGCGGATTGCTGTTTCGAGCGTGGCGTCGCCGACCAGCAGTTCGACCAGCCCGGGCTCGTTCTGCAGCCCGAAAACCCGCGTCGCGCTGGGATGCCGCAGATCGGCGTCGATGTACAACACCCGCAGTTTTCCCATTGCGGCCGAGGCCGCCAGTGACAGGCTGATCGTCGTCTTGCCCTCTTCCGGCAGCGCCGAAGTCACCTGCACCACCTTTGGCGGGTGATCGACATCGGTCATGTGGACCCCGCTGCGCAGCGAGCGGATCGCCTCGCTGTACCGCGACAACGGCTTTATCGTCGGGATCAAATGGATCGGCACCTTGGTCCCCTCCGCCGACAGGTCGCGCGAGCTCAAGCGGCTCACCGAGGTCAGCAGCGGCAGACCCAGGAAATCCTCGATCTGTTTTGGCGTCGTAAACCCGGAATTGAGCTTGTCCTTGGCGAAGGCGCCGCCGACCCCGAAAAACAACCCGATCAGCAGGTTTAGCGCCATGAACCGCGTCGTATTCGGATAGCTCGGGTTGGCGGGTGCAAGCGCGGGCGTGATGATCCGAACGTCCTGCGGTTCGAATGTTGATTGCTCCTCGGTGACCTTTGCCTGTTTGAGGAAATCCTCGAACAGTGTCTTGTTCACCGCCGCCGTCCGCTCCAGTTCTCGCAGCCGGATCGTCGTCGCGTCGTCCACATTGCTCTGGCCGGTGGCCTGCTGCACGTTCTGTTCGAGCGATGCGACGCGAGCCCGGGCCAACTCGTATTCATTGCGGATGCCGGCGGCGAGCCGCGCGGTTTCCGAGCCGATCGACCGTTCGACATCCTGCAGCTGAGCGCGAACGTTGACGACGAGCGGGTGGCCCCTGTTGTACCGCGCCAGCAGATCGGCCTCCTGGGCCGAGATGTTGGCTTGATCCCTCCGCAAGCTTTGCAGCGTGCTCGCCTTCGCGATGTCCGGCATGTTTTCGAGGCTGCCGCCTTTCGCCTGCAGCGAGCCGAGCAGATCGACGCGGGCCTTTTTTTGCGCCAGATCGGCACGCGCCTGGATCAGCGTCAGATTGAGCTCGGACAGCTGCTGCTGGTTGAGCGTCGCGCCGCCGCTCTGGACGAGGCTATGTTCGGCGCGAAATTGCGCGACGGCTTCCTCGGACTGACGAAGCTGCGCGCGCAACCCGACCAGCCGGTCGCCAAGCCACGCCGAAGCCCGTTTTGCCGCCTCTAAGCGGGCGTCTAGCTTGTCGACCAGGTAGGTCTCGGCGACCGCATTGGCCAGCCGAGCCGCTTCGGCGGGGTCGGGCGAGGTAACCGCGATCGTCAGCACGAAGCCCCGCTGCGCGGCGCGCGTGACATTAAGCGAGGCTTTGAGAGCCTCGATGGCGCGCAACTCGGGCACCGGTATCGCCTCGGTGCCAACGCCGATCGGCTCCGCCGCGGTCGTCTTCGGATCGCTTTGTTCGGCCCGCCAGGGACCGATCAGACCGAACACGAAACTGCGTACGGCGCCGAATAGCCCGGTCTCGTCCACGGCAGGGGCTGGTTGGGCGGCGATCGCGGGAAGCGGGGTCAGCTGAGCCCGCTCGACGACCCGCCGCAGAAACACGGTCGAGCGGATGATCGCGATCTGGCTGTCGATCACCGCCGCGTTGAGACGCGAACTCGGCAAACATCGCGTCGCCGCCTGGCATCTTCTCTTTTTGCGGGTCGATCAGAACCTGCGCGCTTGCCGTATACAGGCGGGTCTGGTTGAGTAGATAGGCCGTGCCAACCACGAGCACGATCGCCGTGATCGCGGCGATGAACTTCCAATGCCTCCAGGCAAAGCTTACCCACTCGCGCAGGTCGAACGCCTCGCGCACGGCGCCGATGCCCGGCTGGTTCCGGTTTTCAGGCATCGGATGCGGTCGTCCCGGGGAGAAAGGACATCGGCTCAGTCGATTTTACCGAAACTCGTCAGTATCAGAACGCACGCTACCGCCATTCAGGTGAAGCCGCGGGCCAACCTGTTGTTTTCCCGTGCGGCAATTCAGCCGACCCGCCGCGGATACTGCCCCTTCGATTGGCCGCGACCCTCGCACAGGCGCCGGTGCGACGCAAGATGTACCCGGAATCAGCCCTTTGTCGCCGATCCGGATGTCTGAACGTCGGATCGGACCGGCGTCAGAAGTATCGGCGCGGCACCTGGATGATGTCACCGGGCAGAATGGGGATTGGCTTCGATGCGTCGTAGCTGCGCATTTCGCCCTCCCCGGCGTGCTGGATCAGCACCGTCGACTGGGTTGCCCGGTACGTCGTACCGCCGGCGGTCGCGATCGCGCTCATGACATTCAAGCCGCTCGAATATGGATAAGAACCCGGCTTTTCAACCTCCCCGAGGATGTAGAACGGGCGGAATTCCAGTATCGAAACAGTGACTTTCGGGTCCTTCAGGTAGCCGCTGCGAAGGCTGGCTTCGAGCTCCCGCGCCAGATCGTTCCGGGTCAGCCCCGCTGCCTTGACCGTGCCGGCCAACGGCAATGAGATGAACCCGCTCGGATCGATCTGATATTCGCCGCTCAGCGAATTTTCGCCAAACACCGTAACTCGGATCTTCTCTCCTGCCTGAAGCTGCGGCGGCGCGGCGGCAGCGGCGCGGATTTTATCAAGGTCCTCCGGCGTGGCCGATGGGGCACCGGCGCCGCCGCATGAAGTCAGCAGTAGGCAAACCGCAACCGCGAGGCGCAATCGTGAACGCCGCGAAACAACGAGATTCGCCGATCGGCGAACGCAATGCAGCATGTCCGATGCCCCTCCGACGCGGATCAGATTCCGTAAAACGCGATCGCACGCAAGCCTACGAAAGCGCCTTTCGCCGCCCGGGTTGCCCAGGGAACAGAAAAATTTCAGGCGGCGAAAAGAAGTCGGGGCCGTTCTGTTCCCAAGACCGCGCAGGTCAGCCGGCCGGTGATGAATGCTCCGGTGTCGACATTTATGCGGTTCGGGCGAATTTCGGCTTCCGGCATCGGCGTATGCCCGTGAACGACGACCTTGCCGAATTCGTTGCGGATCGTAAAGAAACTCGTCGCGGATCCACAAGAGATCTTCTTCGCGCTGCTGCGTCAACGGAACCCCCGGGCGTACCCCCGCATGACAAAAGAAATACCCGCCGACACTCAGCCAAAGACGCAGCGAGGCAAAAAACCGTAAATGCGTTGGCGGCAATGCCTTCTCGAACGCCGCGGCGGCCGCCTTATAGCTGCGACCGCGCATCAATGGTCCGACATCGATGCCGTAAGAATGCAGCGTTTCGAGACCTCCATTGCGCGACCACAGGTCGCCAATGGACGGATCGCGCAGGAAACGGGCGAGCATGTCCTCGTGGTTGCCTTTCAGCGCGACGAACTCGGTCGGAAACGGATTGTCGGCAAGGCGCTCGACGACGCCGCGCGAGTCAGGCCCGCGATCCACATAATCACCGAGCGTGACCGTCAGGGCATGCTCGACGGGAAAGGCCAGCAAGTCATCACGGATTTCTTCGATCATGCGGTCGAGCAGATCGCGGCAACCGTGAATATCGCCGATCGCGTAGATGCGTCGAGGCTCCGGCGACAGCTTCTGCCGAGCCATTGCCGCCGCCCAGGGTTGCGGGTTGGCCATACGGTGCGATTCTGCCAGCACGGCCCCGCCAGGTCCAGCACGGCGCGGCGTCTCCGGCTACGAAAGCCGAGCCTCCGCGGCAGCGGGCAGCGCTTGCCGCGCCGCCTCCAGCCTCTTACGATCACGGCCGGATAGGCGGTATCGCCGTCAGAGATCGACATGAGGATCGCGAACAACGCCGAACCCATGGGCATTTTGCCCGCGGAGAGGATTCCGATCGGGCTCGCGTTCGGTGAGCGGTGGTTTGCCGTCAACACGCAGCCTCTCGCCGAAACCCGCGCGCGCCGAAACCTGGAAAACCAGGGATTCCGCACGTTCTTGCCGCGACGTCGCAAAACGCGCTGTCACGCGCGCCAGCTGACCGTGATCAAAGCGCCGCTGTTTCCACGTTACCTGTTTATTGCCTTCGATCCGCTCCGGGACCAGTGGCGCAAGGTCAACAGCACGTTCGGCGTGTCGCGCCTCGTGATGCGCGGCGAGGCGCCGCATCCCGTGCCGGACGGCGTCGTCGAGGCGCTGATCGCGGTCACGGTGGATGGTGGTATTGTCGATCTCGCGACGAAGCTGCAGACCGGCGATCCAGTGCGGGTGATGGCCGGCCCCTTCGCCGAACAGCTCGCGATGCTTGAGCAGCTTGACGCTCTCGGTCGTGCCTGCATCCTGCTCGAAATAATGGGCCGGCAGGTCCGGGCGACAACCGAGCGGTGCAATCTGATGCCGGCCGGCTGACGAGCCGTGCCGTGAGTGCTCGACCGGAGCCGACACTATTTTACGTCGTGGACTGGCTGCCGCCGGATTTTGGCGCTGTTGGCCAATATGCCAGCCAACGCGCCGCCGAAATGGCGCGGGCCGGGCGGCGCGTCTGCCTCATTGGGCTCACCAGCGGCACAGAACGCAGAACCGGTTTCGCACTCGGAACAGGCGCTCTCGAAACCGTTCGCCTGCCAGCCGTTTCTTATGACAAGTCGCGTGTCGCCGATCGCCTCGTATGGACGTTAAGCGTCGGCGTCCGCCTGCTCTGGGAGGTCATTCGCCGCCGCGATTCCTACAGGGCGGAGTTGCTGTTCACCGGGGCGCCGCCGTTTTTTTTGTATTTCGCCGTTCTGGCGAAACTCATCCGGCAGGTTCGCCTGACGTATCGCATCACCGACTTCTACCCGGAGGTCCTGATCGCCGAATTCGGCGACCGGCATCCGTTTCTGTCGTTGTTGCGGCGCGCGACGTGGCTACTGCGTCGACAGGTCGATCGCTTCGAGGTGCTGGGTCTCGATCAGCGCCGCATGCTGATTGACGGCGGTATCGGTGCCGAGCGCATCGTGCTGAGACGTGACGCCTCGCCGGTGACCGTGACCGGGACGGAGCCGCCGGCGCCCCGTCCGCCCGAACTCGGAAATCGCAAGATCCTGCTTTATTCAGGCAATTGCGGCGTGCCTCATGAGATCGAGACCGTGATCGCCGGCCTTGCGCGACACCACCGCGAGGGCAGCGGGCGTTTCGGCCTGTGGCTGAACGCGGCGGGGCGCAACGCAGACCGGCTCGAAGCGGGGCTGCGCGAGGCGGGTGTGCCGGTGGCGCGCGGCAATACAGTTCCGCTGGATCAGCTTGCCGGTGTGCTGAGGGCAGCGGACGCCCACCTGATTACGCTGCGGCCGCAGTTTTCCGGCATCGTTCTGCCGTCGAAGATCTATGCGTGCCTTGCCACGCGGCAACCGATCGTGTTTGTCGGTCCACAAAGCTCGGACGTGCATTCTCTGTGTCTGGAAAGCGCGTGCGCCTTCTATCAACAGGTGAATCCCGGCGACCCCGCCGCCTTCGCGGCCGCTCTTGAGCGGCTGATTGATTGGGGCGGCATCGCGTCCTCCACCGTCCCGAACGGTTTCGATACAATCCTGCAGCCGGCCCAACCCGGCGAAATCGGAGTGCGCGCAGTGTTGGAGTGAGAGAACGGGGCTCATTCTCGCGATCGGAGCCGGGCGATCTACCGGAGATCCCCTTATTCGCGCCTGGCCAAGCACGCCTGACGGTGCGCACATTCCAGCTAAGGCTTGCGGAACGTATGCTACGCCGGAAGATGTCGGCGTCAGCAGCAGCGGCGGCGCTTGTCCTGCCGCTCCTGGGCTGCGCCTCGACCTCCGAACAGGCCACCCGCGAGGCGGCCGAGCCGAAAACGGTCGCCGCCGCCGTCTGCCGGGAGATGCGGACTGATGCCGCGGGCGAATGCGATAGTATTTCGCTTGCCGACCGGGCCTCCGAAATCGCCTACGCCACTTGCCTCGACTACAATCGGCGCGATCTCCGGGGCTGCGGCCAGCTCAGGCAGGCCTATGAAGACGACGTTCGCAGGCAGTTCGCGGCACAAGCGCCTACGATCGCCGGCACCTCATTATCCGAAAAGCTGAGCGCGCTTGCCGGTCTTGCGCCGAGCGAGCGGTACCGCACCACCGAAGCGCTCTACAAGGCGGCCAACAGCGACGCCGACACGTTCGAGGCGGCTTTGCTGATTCCCGAGGTGCGGAAGAAGATCGAAGCCGCGCTCGGGAAGCGCCTTTCCGATGATCAACTACGCTCGTTGATCGATCGCAACCGGGCCGAAGCTATTTATTGGTACGGATATTTGCAGCATCTGCGGCCGGCTCGAGAGGCCGCCGAAGAATGACCGGACGGGCTACCCGGCGGATAAAACGCATGTTACCGCGCGGATGGCGATCCCAGGGCTTTTTGCAGCAAACGGTGTATCTCCAATCGGGCCGTCGGGGTGACCGGCTGGCCGCTGCGGCGCGAGTAGAATTCGCCGCCCGGTGAGATGTCGATTTCCGGGAAATAAGGGCTCGGTTTGTTGTCGAGCAGCAGCCGTCCGAGGCCTTGTCCGTCGAGCGACCAGTTCCGCACCGGCCCAGTGTCGAGATGGATGAAACGCGAATTCGGATACCAGCCGACGCCGCCGCGCTGCATCGCGCGGGCCGCCAGCATCGCGTCCTCGAGGCGGGCCGGGAGATAGACGTCGAGGGCGCGGCCGTAGAGATGCTGACTGCGCTCGGCAACCCCCAGCATCGTGCGCGCCAGCATCGCGTTGGTTTCAGGCGTGCGATACGCCGACAGCACAGTCGCCCGGGTCGCTCCGACGGCATCGAGGACGTTTGCCAGAAAATCGAGCACGGCGATATCGATCGAAATCGTCGCGTTCTGGCGAAAGTCGCGCAAGAAGTGCGATAGTTCCTGCAAGGCATCCGCGATCGGGCCGCTGTCGTCGCGATACGGACCGCTGAAGCGCTCGCCAGTATGCGCGTTGACGAGATCAAGCCGTCGCGGCGCCGACCCAGCCCGCGTCGCCCGGACCGGCCAAGAGGTCATCGCCGCCGCGGTCAGCGTCAAGAACGACCGTCGATCCATCCGGCTGGGTCTCTCCCGCTCTCAGGTCGCCGCCACAATAGAATTTCTCGCCGCCGTCCGGGAGGCCGGCGAGAGGCCCTCCCCCGCCCGGCGGGAGGGGGCCTCGATCCGCGTTCTAGCGCAGCGGCGAGAATTCCGCGGGCACGACGAACATGTTCTCCTGCTTGACGAACTGGCCGCGGGTATTGGGCGGCCAGGCGCCGGCGGCGCGCGCCTCGTCGCGGATGCGGAAACGCTCGGCGGCGTCTTTATACGCCCAGACATGGATCCACTGATTGAGCCCGCCGATCTCGGTGTGGCCGCAGAACGCCAGCGGCGACAGCTTCGTGCGGCCCTCGATCCGCTCCGCCCAGCGCTCGGTGACGGTTGCGGCGGCGCCCGGCAGCATCGTGTAGGTGCGGATCTCGTACAAATTGCCGAGCTGGCGCGGCTCCAGCTTCGGCGAGAACGGCGCCGGGATAATGATCTTCGATTCCATTTCCTCGATGAATTCCTGGATTTTCGGCGGCCATCCCGGGACCGACTGCGAGCGCACCCTGGTGCGGTGCGCGAGATCGTCATACGGCCAGCAATGGATGATGCGATTGAGCGGCCCGACTTCGGTGTGGAAGAACGCGCCGAGCGGCGAGACCTTGGTGCGTTCCTTCAGGCCCTCGGCGAATCGATTCTCGACTTCAGGGATAGAGCCGGGCTTCATCCGGTAGGTACGCATTTCGATGATCATCGGGTTTCCTCCATCCGATCGCGGCCCAGCCACTCACCAATTGGGGCTGGAGCGCTGCGCATAGTAGCGGGAGGAGACCCGCTTGGCACAAGCCCGCTCTGCATTTCCTTGGGTAGAGCGGCGACGGCTGAAGAGCGGCCGCGCCGCGCTCGGGCCGTACCCATCACAGAGCATAAATTCGATCCAGATGCGTGCAAAGCTTGACGCAAGTCGGGAACTAAAGTAGAACGAGCTGAACCGTTTAGGGTTTGTTCCGCAGGATCGCCATGTTGACCAAAAAACAGCACGAGCTGCTGATCTTCATCAATCAGCGACTTGCCGCCACCGGCGTCGCGCCGTCGTTCGATGAGATGAAGGATGCGCTAAGCCTGCGCTCTAAATCCGGAATTCATCGCCTGATCAGCGGGTTGGAGGAGCGTGGTTTTATCCGCCGCCTGCCCCATCGGGCGCGCGCGCTCGAAGTCATGAAGCTGCCGGAGGAGAGCGCCGCCCGCGCGCCACGTCCGCCGTCTTCGATCGAATCAGAGCGCGGGCGGTTTTCCCCAACCGTGATTCGCGGCGATTTTGCAGCCGCGCTGCCGGGGGCGCCGGTGGCGCCCAACAGCGAGGCCGTCGACCTGCCGCTTTACGGCCGAATCGCCGCCGGCACGCCAATCGAGGCGCTGCGGGACCAGAATACGTCCGTCGCGATACCGGGCAGCCTGATTGGGCGCGGCGAGCATTACGCGCTGGAGGTCGCTGGCGACAGCATGATCGAAGCCGGGATTTTTGATGGCGATACCGTCGTCATCCAACGCTGCGACACAGCCGAGAACGGTGCGATCGTGGTCGCGCTGATCGACAATATCGAAGTGACACTGAAGCGGCTGCGCCGGCGCGGTGGCTCGATCGCGCTTGAGCCGGCCAACAAGGCGTACGAGACCCGAATCTTTGGCCCCGAGCAGGTGAAGGTGCAGGGCCGATTGGTCGGGTTGCTGCGCCGTTACTGACGTCGCGGCGGGAATACTCGGCGCGACGATGCGTTGTTCCCGAGAGTATGCCGGTTAACTCGCCGGTGCCTCCCGATAAATCGACCATCCGGACGGAGCTGCGGCAATGCTGCCGAATTTCTGCCGCCCGCTTGACCACGGATTGGGTAGACACAAGTTAACGCCATCCAGCGGCATTGAATCAGACGAACGGGCAGTCGGATGACACTTTCAGGAACCGGGACAGAACGGAAACACGTTTTTGCGGTTATTGCGCTTTGTGTCGCGCTCGCCGCACTGCCACCCCGCCTTGCGGCTGCGAGCGCCGGATCCGATACGGTGCGCAGCCTTTACGACGCGCTGCTGACGACGATGCAAAGCGGCGCGGCGCTGGGCCCGCGCGGTCGCTATGCGCGCATCGAGCCGATTGTTCGCCGCGTATTCGACATCGACTACATGACGCGGCTCGCGGTCGGTCCGGAATGGGCGCGGCTCGCCGAGGCGCAGCGGCAGCAGGTTCAGCAGGCTTTCCAGCGCTACATCGCGGCGATGTACGCCGACCGCTTCGACAGCTACGCCGGTGAGCGGCTGCAGGTCACCGGGGAACGGCCCTCGACCGGCGGCACCATCATCACAAGCCAGATCATCAAATCAAACGGCGAGCCGGTAAACCTCAACTATCTGGTGCGCAACAATGGCGGCATCTGGCAGATCGCGGACGTCTATCTCGACGGAACAATCAGCGAACTGGCGACCCGCCGGTCGGAATTCGCCTCGATCCTGCGCGCCAGCGGCATCGATGGGCTTATTCAGACACTGAACGCAAAGGCCGATACGCTGGCGGCGCGTGCCTCTTAGACGGCTCCCCGCGGCCGGTGAACCAACTCGCTCCTGATCGTGCCTTTCAACGGTCGGGGACGCGTGCTAGCGCGTCGTAACCGGCGCGCCGCCGCATGTCAGCATCGGGACATCGGTTGCGGTATCGAGCGAGGCGGATCTCGCCGCGCCACCGTTCCGCGGAGGGCTCTATCAAACCGTTCCCGCCGCCCGCGCCGGTGCGTCCTGCGCCGGATGCCTCACAGCACGGTATTCCGGAACGAAACGGTGCAGCAGATCGATGACCCGCATGCGGTTTCCGGCCCGCGCCTGCTCCTCGAGCTCCTCGATCGAGCGCGCCAGAACCGCGTAATCGGCGGTGCGCGGCGCGGCCAGGCGTAGCGCTGGATTGGCGGTGGGGATCGGCGCTTCAGCCGCATGAAACAGGGCCTCGTGCAGCTTTTCGCCCGGGCGCAACCCCGTATAGACAATCGAGATGTCGCGATCCGGCCGTTTGCCGGCCAGGCGGATCATCTGGCGCGCCAAGTCGACAATCCTGACAGGCTCCCCCATGTCGAGCACGAAGATTTTGCCGCGCGTGTCTCGCCCCCCCGCCTCGGGCATCGTCGACGACGCCTCGAGAACCAGTTCGACGGCCTCGCGAACCGTCATGAAAAAGCGGCTGGCGTCGGGATGCGTCACCGTTAACGGTCCGCCGGACGCGAGCTGGCGCGTGAACAGCGGCACAACCGATCCGGTCGAACCCAGTACATTTCCGAACCGCACCGTCAACAGCCGCGTCCCCGGCGGACCCCGCCGCGATTCATACAAATCCAGCGCTTGGCAGAAGCTTTCGGCCAAGCGCTTCGTAGCCCCCATGACGCTCGCCGGATTGACGGCCTTGTCGGTCGAGATCATCACGACCAGCGCCGTGCCGAGCGCACGCGCCGCCTCGGCAACGTTGCGTGTGCCGATCACATTGGTCAGCACGCCCTCGATCGGGTTCGCCTCGACCATCGGCACGTGCTTCAACGCGGCGGCGTGAAACACGATCTGCGGCTGCTCGTCGGCGATCACCGCCTCTACGCGGCGGCGGTCGCGTACATCGCCGAGCAAAGGGACGATCGCAAGCTCCGGGCACCGTTCGTGCAACTCGCCGTCGATCTCGTAGAGCAGGTATTCGCTGCTGTCGACCAGGATCAGCCGGGCCGGGGCCAAGGCGGCTATCTGACGGGACAGCTCCGAGCCAATCGTCCCGCCCGCGCCGGTGACGAGAACCCGCCGTCCCCGGATCAGGCGTGCCATCGCGTCGCGGTCGAGCACCGCCTGCGGCCGGCCGAGCAGGTCCTCGAGCGCGATCGGCTCGATTATTCGGGTCGGATCGGTGCGAGTCTGCTGGAATTCGGTGAGCCGGGGCAGCCGCGCCAGCGGTATCGCCAACGCGTCCGCGCGATCGAGCAAGTACCGCACCTCGGCGCCGGCCAGACCCTGCGTCGTGATCACCAATTTTTGCGGACGCCGGCCGCGCCGATCGAGATCGGCCACGACCTTTTCGAGCGAATCGATCGTTCCGAGAACCGGCACCCCATAAATTTGCCGGCCAACCCGCGACGGCGTGTCCGACAGCATGCCGATAACGCGGTAAAGGGCATAACGATCGCGCACGCACTCGCGGATGAACGTATCAGCGCCGTCCTTCGTACTGATCAGCAGCACCGGCACGCTCGCGGCGCGGTCGCGCTCGAACAGATGATCGAGACGACGGTCCTTGAACAGCCGGTAACCCAGCCGCGGTCCGCCGAGCAGTGCGACCAGAACCAGCCAGTTGATCAGCAGGAACGACCGCGGCAGCGTGTCGAGCCGCGTGAACAGAAACATGATCGGCAAAAAAATCAGCCCGGTCAGCGCCGCGGCGCGAGCGATGTTGAACAGGTCCGGCACCGACGCGTAACGCCAGATGCCGCGATAGAGGCCGGTCACGAGGAACACGCCGCCGGCGATCAGGGTGAATGCGACACCGTAGAGCACGAGCAGCTTCGGCTCCAGAATTCGCAGCATGTCGTCGCCGACCCGCAGGTAAATGGCGAGCACGAACGACAGCGCGGCCATCGCGAGATCGTGCAAAAACGCGAAAACGGCACGGCGGGACTTGGGGAAGATCGACACGCGGCAGTGCAGCCCAACAGGTTCGAACGCGGTCGCTTCTATAGCAAAGATAGATCAAATCCGGAAATCGCCGTAGGGAGCGGGCGGCTTGGTCTGGGTCGCCAAGGCGCCAAGCGCTGTGCTATCGGATCGAATCTAACGCTCGGTGCCGGTGCCTGACGGCGGCGATGATCTTGTCAGGGCCGGCGGTCCCACGCGAAGGGCTTCGATTGTCGAGCGTCGGGCGGCCATCAACCGCTTCCCGCGGGGTTCGCCAATGCTGACGCTGCCACGGTCACCCGAATTGCAGCCCGACATGAGATTTGTTCTGCTGACAGCTCTCACCGTCGTCGCGATCGTCTACGGGTCTCTCTACCCTTTTGACTTTCGCATTCCGGCTGACGGAGAGGGTGCGGTAATCGCGTTGCTTCGTTCCTGGGCGATGTTGCCATCCGGCCGCGGCGATTTCGTTGCCAATGTTCTGTTTTATACGCCGCTCGGCTGGTTCGGAGTCCTTTCGCTGCCGCGGCGCATCAGCGTCGCGTTTCGCTTTTTATTGATAGTCATCGGCGGAACCACCCTTTCCGTGAGCATAGAGCTGGCTCAATATTACGATGTCGGCAGGGTGACGGCTGCTAACGATGTCTACGCCAACCTGCTGGGAACAATAATCGGCGGTCTGGCCGGCATCACCCTGTTCCGAAATTGGCGTTTTCCGCCAATCGCCGCGATTTCAACAAAGCCGATACCGGCGGCGCTTCTGGCGGCGTGGGCCGGCTATCGGCTTTACCCCTATGTGCCGACGATCGACCTGCACAAGTATTGGAACGCGCTGAAGCCGATTATCTTCTATTCAACCCTTCCTCCCGAGGCTCTCTATCGCCACACGACGATCTGGCTGACGACTTTCGTCTTGATCTCGGAGCTTGTCGGACCTCGCCCGCCGCTACTGCTGGCACCGTTGTTTTGTGGAAGTATCCTGGTTGCGCGCGTGCTGATCGTCGATACGGTGCTTAGTGTTCCTGAAATCGCCGGCGCCGCCATCGCGCTGTGCCTGTGGCCGGTCATGCTTCGCCTGTCGCACCGGCGGCGTGCCGCCGTACTGTTCATCTTGTTAGGCGCCGCAATTGTAATCGGGCGGCTGCAACCCTTTCACTTCCAGCCCACGCCGCGAGATTTCGGATGGGTGCCGTTCCGCGGCCTGCTGGCGGGTTCGATCGCGGTAAACGTCATGTCCTTCTGCGAGAAGTCCTTCTTGTACGGCAGTTTGCTATATCTGTTTACCGAGGCCGGCGGGCGTCTTCGCTCGGCGGTATTGATCGTCGGCGGCACGCTGTTCGTGACCAGCTTTGCACAAACCTACCTCCCGGGCCGCTCGGCCGAGATCACCGACCCCGTAATGGTCCTGCTGCTCGCCGCCGCCTTCAGCCTCCTCCGCGGCAAAAGTAGCAAACGTAGGATGGGCTGAGCGAACGCGAAGCCGATGCGGACGGACCGGACCAATCAGCATCGGCTTCGCTCCGCCAAGCCTGTGTTACGTTGATAGCCGACCGGGATCGACCACGGCGATGCGCGCGAGGGGTGGCCGCTTTCTCCCCGCGCCACCGGTCAGGTCGGCCGCATCTGCGACGGGGCAACCCAGGCTTTCTGAAGCAGCCGGCGGACCATCGGCTCGAACGTCGATAGCGGTTCGTTCTTGTAGTCGGGGTCGAAGGATATTTCGTCGTATTTGGCACAGAACTCGACCGTCTGCTCGTACGCCGGATCAGATTTGTAGATGTCGCGCGCATTGGGATCGAGGCCCATGTGCCGGGCGTAGAAATAGGTCTGGAACAGGCCGTGTTGCACCAGCATCCAGTGATTGTCGCGGCTGATGAAGGGCCGCAGGATCGCGGCGACAACCTCGCCGTGATTGAACGGGCCGAGCGGCTCGCAAACGTCATGCAGCAGCGCCACCGCGACGTATTCCTCGTCCTTGTTGTCGCGCAGCGCGCGCGTGGCGGACTGCAGGCAGTGATCGTAGCGCGTGATGTTGTAGGCGGTGTCCTGGGCGAGGTCGCGCAGCATCACAAACAGCCGGTCGGGCAAGGCGCGCAGTGTCTGCTCATGCACATGCCGCAGCACAACGAAATCCTCGTCCGTGCCCTCGTCCATTCGCCGGTAATGCATCCTTTCCATGACACCCCCTTCGCCATACCGCATCGGTGGCTCTCCGGCGCACCATACTCTCGATCTCCGTGATTTTACATTCCCGGATAGGGCGGCGGCACACCAATTCTTGCAGGAGATGGCGTCGGCCACGGCGCCGTCACCCTCCCACGCGGCAAATGTAGGATGGGCCGAGCGAACGCGAAACCCATGCGGACGGACCAGGACCACTCAGCATGGGCTTCGCTTTCCTCAGCCCATCCTACATTACTCAATTTCGTTCACGCTCAATCCCGATTGTTAAAGATGGTTGTAAGCCGAGTTGAACTTGAAGCACAACAGTCTTTTGCGTCATATTCATTTCCGCGACAATCATCTCTGTTTGAGTTGCTATCAGGTCGAGCAGTAACGCGCCATACTTACGCAGCTTCGTTTTAACATAATCCATAGTTTCCCACGGGAATGGATTTGGTAACTTCCCTTCCGGAACAAGTTTAAGACCTTCGTATCGTGCTCTGATCTGCTGCGCCACAGTTCCTTGGCCCGTCGGCTCATCTCGAGCACTCTTTTTAAGTTCCTCCAGAATATTGTGGTATATTGATATACGCTCATGAACGTCTTGAATTAGTCTCAAAAGTGGCTTTTCTTGAACTGTCTCCCGATACATTCTCGTTACGTAATTGGTGTTTATCTCGGTCTTTTCGGACGCTTCCTCCAACACCGCAATCCATAGATCATCCTCGCTTAGGCGGCCGTGCGCATCCTCCATGGGTTTCTCTCCCGTGTGTATTGGCGTTTCGTCGATTTCAGCATGGCCCGGAGCAGCCGGATGCAAATCCTCCCACTTGAGCGGCCTTGGCCTGGGCCGACGTCTGCGGCCTTGGCCAGGGGTATTCTTATCATTGTCAGACATTTCGTGCCCTCGTGACAATCGTCGCGATGCGTCGGCGAGAAGCCGCTTCAACGCGTTGGGTTTGCGCCGGCGCTGATAGGTTCTGGTTTCCAGTTACCAATCATATTGTTGGCTTCATCGCGGCACATACACCGCATATCCCCGCGGCGGCGCCCAGAAATCGGCGGTGCCGTCGGGGGCGGTGTGTTTCGGCAAGGGTTGACCCAAATCCTGGCCGCGCCATGCGACCGGCGAAAAATTCGTGTTCGGCCGGCTCGTTCGCACCGTCGCGCCGTGCCACGCGCCGCGGTTGTTGAGCACGAAGACAAGGCCGGATTGGTGTTCCCATCCGGTGCGCTGCATGATGTACAAATCGTCGTCGCAATAGAGAATTTGCGCGTCGCCGCCGGCGTGATCCTCGTGCACGCGAACCAGCGCGTCGATGCCGCTCGGTTCGCCGGGCAGGGCCAGCCCCCAGGTGTAATAATCCTGCCAGAAGACGCACGGGTATCCCGGGTGCGTCAGGATATACGCATAGGCCAGCATCTTGTCGGTGCGGATCGGGTCGTCGCGCACGACGTCGTGGTTTTCGACAAATGTCACCGCGCGCGCCGGGTCGTCGGCCAGCACCGTGCCGCCCGCCGTCAGGCCCCGCAGGCTGAACCCGTAGACCTGACACAGATCGCGCAGGCGATAGCGCAGCGGAAAGTCGAACGCGGTGACCGGGTTGTCCGACCAGGCGTTCGTCTCGTTCAGCCAGTCGCCGATCGTGCGGCTGTTGTCCCAGCACTCGCCGACCGAAAACGGCTTGAATGCCGCCTCGCCCCGCAGGCCGCGCAATTCCTGGATCGCGCGCACCATCCAGCCGCCATAGCCCTTGACGAAATCGAAGCGGAAACCGTCGAACCCGATCTCGTTGATCAGCCACTGGGCGTTTTCCAGGAACGCCGTATAGACGGCCGGGTTGCGGTGGCACAGATCGGGCATGCCGCCGAAGCTCATCGCGTCCCAGGTCTCGTAGCGCGACGGGTGAAAACTCTGCGTGTCGCGCGGGAATTTGCCGCTCTTCGGCGCGAACTTGGTCCAGCGGCTGACGCCGTCGACCGGGCTCACCTCCTCGGCGTCGGCGCCGCTGCAATGGTCGATGACGAAATCGGCGTAGACCTGCAGGTTGGCGGCGTGCGCATCGGCGATCAGGCTCTCCAGCTCGGCTCGCGTGCCGAACCAGGTCGCGACCGAGCCCTTCTGGTCGAACTCGCCGAGATCCCAGAAATCATAAGGGTCGTAGCCCATCGAAATATTGTTGGCCGCCTTGTTCGCCGGCGGCAGCCACAGCGCGGTAAACCCGGCGGCGGCGAGCCTTGGCACCTCGCCCCGGACATGCTCCCACCATTGGAACGGCTTGCCCTCGAGGTCCGGGCAATCCCAATAAAACGCCTGCATCATGACGCCCATGATCGACCCTCCCGGAGCGAAAGCGACGGAACCCGACCACCCGGCGCCGGCGCGAGTTCCAGATGCGCGGAGATCGAGTCTGGCCGGGTCGGTTGCGCGGATTCTAGCACGATTGCCCGCCGGTATCGCCGCTCCCGGCAGCGACCGCTGCCACTCCGCTCCGCGCCAATGTTCTTGAAATGTACGACAGGTCCCGCCATATCGCACTGTCAGTAGCGGTCGCGATGCGGTACGGCCGGATGCGCGACAGGTACCGCGTGTTTCCCTGATCGGCTGCCTTTGGTTCCCTGTTGCTTCCCTGTTCGGGCGAAGAATTTTCGCTGATTTCGACTCAGGGAATTCGCCGCAAGCCTATGTTTCCGTTTGGGTTTTGGCCCGTTCCGGAAGCGGCGGCGCAAAAAATTCCCTGCTAACAGGGAACTCGGCGATCCGGCCGGCGGCCCATGGCACCGCGCAAATGCGTTTCATGTCGCGGATCGCGCGATTCGCGGTATTGTGCGCAGCAGCATCTTTTCCGGGACGGCGGCCAGGATGAGCGATCCCATCAAGGACAAGCCGGGCGGCGCCAAGCCGGCCATTGTCAAAAAATACGCCAACCGCCGTCTCTACAACACGGCGACCAGCAGCTACGTGACACTCGACGACCTCGCCCGCATGATCAAGGAAGGCGGCGACTTCGTTGTCAAGGACGCGAAGTCCGGCGAAGACCTGACCCGCTCGGTCCTGACCCAGATCATCGTCGAGCAGGAGCAGAAGGGGCAGAACCTGCTGCCGATCAGCTTTCTGCGGCAGCTGATCGGCTTTTACGGCGACAACATGCAATTTCTCGTGCCCGGCTATCTCGAGCAGGCGATGCTCGCCTTCGCCCGCAACCAGGAGCAGATGCGCAGCAATCTGCGCGCTACGTTCGGCATGTTTCCGTTCGGCCAGTTCGAGGAGATCGGCAAACAGAACATGGCGATGTTCGAGCGCGCGCTGCGCATGCTGTCGCCCGCTGCCCGGGAAGCTGGCGATCCGGCCGAAACGGCCCCGCCGAGCGAGGCGAACCAGCAGCCCAAAACCGAGGCGGAGGACCCGCGGCTGCGCCGGCTCGAGGCCCAGATCGATGCGCTGCGGCTGCAACTCGAAGCATTGGGCCGCAGCCGCGACGAAAGCTAGCAGGCCGCGTCATCCCGTGCCCGTTCCGGATACGGCGGGCCGGTGCATTGGAATTGGCCCGCGCCTATATCTCCGGTCATGACGATATTCCTCACGATCCTGTTGGTTCTCGCGATGCTCGCGACGCTCGGCGTGCTCGGGATGGGTGTGCTGCAAATGATCCGCGGCGGCGATCCGCGCCGCTCGAACAAGCTGATGCAGTCGCGCGTCGCATTTCAGGGGCTGGCCCTGCTGCTCCTCGCGCTTCTGATGATGTTGGTTGGCAGGGGCTGAACGGCAGGGGCTGAACGGCAGGGGGCTGATCAGGCCGATGGTGCGGCTGACCCGGATCTACACGCGCGGTGGCGATCGCGGCCAAACGTCGCTCGGTGACGGCAGCCGGGTCGCGAAACAGGCGTTGCGGGTCGAGGCGTTCGGCACCGTCGATGAGGCCAATGCCGCAATCGGCCTGGCGCGGCTCCATGTCGCCGCCGACCCAGAGGCGGACCAAGCGGCCGACGCGATGCTGGCCCTGATCCAGAACGATCTGTTCGATCTCGGCGCCGATCTCTGCACGCCGGAGGGCGGAAATCGCGCTTCCGGGGCGCTGCGCATCGTCGCGGCGCAGGTCGAACGCCTGGAACATGATATTGATGCGATGAACGGCGCCTTGCGCCCGCTCGACTCGTTCATTCTGCCGGGCGGCACCCCAGCCGCGGCGCACCTGCATCTGGCTCGCACCGTAACGCGACGCGCCGAGCGGCTGGTTTGCGCGCTGGCCGCCGTCGAGCCAGTCAATCCCGAGGCGATCCGGTATCTGAACCGGCTGTCGGACCACTTGTTCGTGCTCGGCCGCCGGCTGAACGACAACGGCGCTCGCGACGTCCTCTGGCGTCCCGGCGCGACGCGATAGACCGGAGGCTCCGCAGCCATGACCTATCCCTGGAAGGACTATGGCGGGCGCACCTCGCCGCTGAAGCTTGCGGTTTTTGCCGCGCTGTTCGTTCCGGGGCTGTGGATCGCGGCCGCGTTCGCCTTCGGCTGGCTCGGGCCGCGTCCGTTCGATGAGGCGATCCACCAGCTCGGGCTGTGGACGATCCGCTTCATCTTTCTCGCGCTCGCGGTAACGCCTTTGCGCCACATCCTGCAATGGCCGCGGCTTCTGGTTGTGCGGCGAATGGTCGGTGTCGCCGCTTTTGCTTATGCAATCACCCATCTCGGGCTGTACGCCGCCGACCAGGCCTTCGACCTCGCCAAGATCGCGACCGAGATCGTAGTGCGGATCTATCTGACGATCGGCTTCGCCGCGGTGCTCGGGCTTGTGGCGCTCGCCGCGACCTCGACCGATGGCATGATCAGGCGTCTCGGTGCCCGAAACTGGCAACGGCTGCACCGGCTCGTCTACGCGATCGCGCTGCTCGCGGTCGTGCATTTCTGCATGCAGTCGAAACTCGATCTGTGGGAGCCGACAGTCATGGCCGGGCTCTACGTCTGGCTGATCGGTTACCGGCTGCTGGCACGGCCAGTCGGGACGCGCACCCGCCTGTCGCTCCGCGGGGTCGCGGTGCTCGGGGTCGCGGTCGCGGTGCTGACCGCATCAGGCGAGGCGGCTTATTTCTGGCTTGCCTACGGCGCCGATCCAATGCTCGTCATCGCCGCCAATTGGTCGCTTGCGACCGGGCTGCGCCCGGCTGTCGTCGTGCTTGCGCTGACCGAGGCGGTCGTCGCGGCGGGCGCGCTGCGGCGGCTGGTCGCGCTGCCGCCCGAGCGGCGGCCGCGTTTCGCCTGAGACGGTGATGGACGAGAAGACCGCCGGCGCAGATCGGGAGGCCTTCGTGCGCGAACTGATGGCGGTGTTCGACGACCTCCCGGCGCCGCTGCGCGAGGCGATCAACTACGCACCCGAGCCGCTCGACCCGAAGGGACTCGCCGCGCTGTGCCGGCGGCATGGGGCCGGTAACGTCATCGCGATGATCGAACTGAAGCTGCGCCGCGCCGCCGGCCGATAGCTGACGGACCAAGGCGGACGCCCCTATTCGTCCCGCCCTACTCGTCCTGAATGATGCGCCCATCCTGCATGACGACGACACGGTCGGCGGCGGCGGCGAAGTCGCGATCGTGCGTCACGACAGCGACGGTACGCCCATAGGCGTGCGCCAAATCCTTCAGGATTGTCTGTACATTGGCGCCCGATAGGCTATCGAGATTGCCGGTCGGCTCGTCGGCAAGAACCAGCAGCGGGTCGTTCGCGAGCGCGCGGGCGATTGCGACACGCTGGCTCTGCCCGCCCGACAGCTGCCGCGGCAGCTTTCCCACCTGGTCAGCGAGGCCGAAGCTCGCGAGCAGATCGAGCGCGCGCGCCTCGATCTCGTCGTCCGGCAGCCGCCCCAATCTCTGCATCGGCAGCATAACGTTTTCGGCAACCGTGAACTCGGGCAGCAGAAAGTGAAACTGGAAGACATAGCCGAGTTCGGCGAGACGCAGCGCGGCTCGTTCATCATCATCGAGCGAAGCGGTATCGCGCCCGTGCAACCGCACCGTGCCGCTTGTCGGGCGGTCGAGCAGTCCGAGCAGGTACAAGAGCGACGACTTGCCGGAGCCGGAAGCCCCGGTGATCGCGACGAATTCGCCGCGCCGAAGCGCCAGGCTCGCGTCGCTGACCAGCGTCGCCGTGACCTCGCCGACGAGTTGCCGGGTTAGATGTTCGGCTTCGATAACGATATCGCCGCCGAGGTCTGCCGGGGCTCCGCTCTCGCTCATTGCGCGCCGCGCAGGATGTCGACCGGCTGCACGCGCGCCCCCTTGCGGGCCGGGAGCAGTCCGGCGAATAGGGCGGCCGCTATCGCGAAAGTGGCCGCTATCGCGAACTGCCGCCAATTCCAGTCGATCGGCAACGGGACCGGGTCGCTGCTGCCCGGAAATTTCAGCCGAACCTGCATCAGGCTCCACATCAGCGCGGCGCCGAGCGGCAGCCCGACGGCACTGCCGGCGATGCCGAGCAACAGCCCCTGGATCAGAAAAATGCGGCGGATGTCGCGGGCGCGGAACCCGATCGATTTCAGGATCGCGATGTCGCGCTGCTTTTCGAGCACGACCGTCGAGATGACGTTGTAGATGCCGAACGCCGCGACAATCAGCACGGCGCTGACGACGGTATACATGATGATGTTTCGCGTCGCCAATGTGCTCATCAGATCCTCGCTGGCTTCCTGCCAGGACACCGCCTTGTAGCCAAAGCGGCGTTCGATCTCGGCGGCAATCTGCGGCGCACCCTTCGGATCATCCAGCTTGATGATGACCGTGTTCGCGCGGTCCGGCCGTTTCAGCAGCGCCTGCACGCGCTTCAGGTCGGCGAACGCCTGGGTATCGTCGTAGGTGGCGCGCCCGGTATGGAAAATCCCGAGGATCTTGAATGTGCGTACCTCGCCGGTCGGTGAGGTCAGAGTGACGTTTTCGCCGAGCGACAGCGACAGCTTACGGATGAGACCGTCGCCGACGACGATGCCGTCGGGATTGGCGATCATCTCGTCGAGGCTGCCGGCAACCATGTAGTTTTGAATCGTTGTGACATCGCTGACCTCCGACGGAATCATGCCATTGAGGCTGACCGCGACGTCCTTGCCGGCGAAGGTGATAATCGCTTGCCCGGCCAGCACCGGCGAGGCGCGCAGATGCGGCATCGTGCGCAGCGCCAGCATCATCCGCTGGTACTGGCGAATGCCGCGCGTTTCGGTAAGCGGCTTCACGCTGCGGATCTCGACCACGCCGTTCTGGTAGAGCTGCTCGGCGGGCTGCAGGCGCGGGTTGCGGTACTCATCCGACACCGTGATGTGCGGCGAATTGTCGACCAGGCGACGGATGAAATCGGCCTCCGAACCCTGCATCAGCGACGCGACCGCAAGGAAGAACGCGACCCCGAGCACGATGCCCGACAACGAGACGATGCTTTGCCGCGGACGGGCCAGCAGATGCTTGAGAGCGATCTTCGGCGCAAGGCCAAGCATCACCGCGGCGCGGCCTCGAATGGGCGCACTCCTTGCCCGGCCGTAAGCCCCGGCGTCGGGGACGCCACGATACGGTCGGTGTCGCCGAGCCCGGAGAGGATCTCGACCTCGCGCGCGTCCTTGGCGCCCACCGTGACCTTCTGCTTCTCCAGCTTACCGTCGAGGACGCGCCACACCGTATCCTGCTGCACCGCGCCGGCCGGTACGAGCAGAGCGTTGTCGGCCTTGCGCAGCTCGATGTTGGTTTCGGCCGTCATGCCGATCATCAGCGGCGTGTCTTCCGGCAACGCGATGCGGACGCGGTAGGTGCGCGCCACGGGGTCGCCCTTCGGCGTGATCGACCGCACCGTGCCGCGGAAAATTTGCCCCGGAAACGCATCGGCGCGGATCAGCACCTCCTGTCCGGGGCGGACCTGCGCGATGTCCTCCTCGTCGACCTCGGCCGAGACGCGCAGCGGGGCGCAGCACGACATCCAGAAAATCGCCTTGTCGGGACCGATGACCTGCCCGATCTCGCCGTCACGGCGGATGATCGTGCCGTCGGCCGGCGCGACCAGATCGAGATACCCGGCTTCGGACTCGGCGCGTTCGCGCAGCGCGGTCGCCTTCTCCCAGTCGGCGCGGGCCCTGTCGTAAGCGTTGCGCGCCGCGACGCCGCGCTCGACAAGCTGCGCCTGGCGATCGAACTGCGACTTGGCGTAACGCTCCTCGGCTCTGGCGACCTCGATCGCGCGTTGCAGATCGTCGTTTTCGAGGTGCGCGAGCAGTTCGCCCTTCTTGACGATGCCGCCCTCGTCGACTTTCAGCTCGGCTAGCCGTGCCATGCTGCGCGGGGCGATCGGAATCATGACGCTCGGCTCGACGGTCCCTGTGGCGTAGACGGCCTGCACGGCAGGGCCGCGACGCGGCTCGACGACGGCCACCGCCGGCGGCAGCAAGGTCCAATACAAACAGGCCGCGGCAACGCACAGCAGAATTACGAGCGCCGCCCAGCGACTCCAATGCACGCGCCGCCGTCGGCGCGGCATGGCCTCGCCGGGTCGCGGTTGCAGCGGCGCGGTGGCGGGATCGGGTCGGCGGCCCCGTTGCGGGATCTGTTCCCGGCGCTCGTCCGGGGCTGGTTCAATCAGCGACAACGGCCGCGGGCGCCGGTTTTGCTGTGCCTCGATAGGGGGCATCCTTTCTCGGGAACGATGGCCACGCGCCGACTCGCACGATGCCCCTCCGAGGTGGCCTCGTCGTTGATGGGGATCAATGGGACGCGGGAGGCGTCGACCGGCGTTTTGGTTCGGATTATGCCGGGATCGTCAGCGCGATCAGCGTTTCGGCGGCGCGGTCGAGGCTATCGAGCTTGCGGCAGCTGTCGATCAGCTTGTCGAATTGTGCCTCGCCGATCGCGAGCCCCGGCGCAATCGGATGGATGCGGCGCACTTCTTCCTCGAAATCCCAGATGAATTCGCGGCCGGTGCCCTCGCGTGTATAGGAGTGGCCGTCCTTTGTGAACACGGTGATGCGCGGCCCGAACAGTGTGCGGCCGACGGAAGGGATCAGCGTCACGCGCCGCATCAAATCGAGCACCTCGGGCGGGTCGCTCTCGCCGGGGCCGGGCGTCGCCTGACGCAGCATCGGAAAGCCGCGGGTCGCCGCGCCGTAAGCCGTGAAGTATGGCGTGCTGCCGACCTCCGGGGCGCCCCCGATGCCGCGGCTCGGGATCGGGAAGGCCGGGCTCGGATACTCGGTCTCCATCCAGTTGACGACCGCCTCGATGCGGTCGATCTGCTCGTAGGTGATGTCGTGCTCCGCGCAGAGCTTCGCGGTCACATCGATATGCGCGATGTTGTACCCGGCGGTCGAATAGACCCGGTACAGCGTTTCGAGAAACATCCAGTCGCGGCCGAGCCCGTCGCGTGATCGCCGCAAGATCGGCGTGGTTCTTGCCCGTAAAGCTGTAGCGCAGCTCGCCGCGGTTGTTGCCGGCATAGGAATGATAGAACCCGGCCTCGCCTTCGAGCACAGTCTCGCCGCCCGGCGTGCCGTGTTTGGCGAGCGCCACCGCGAGCAGCGCGTTGCGCACCGCGCCGCCCTCGCGCAATGAGCGTCCGCCGCTGCGGATGCCTTCGAGATTGCCCGAGGCGAGGTTGACGCATTGCGCGATCGCGTCGTGCACCTTGCCGGCGTCGAACCCCTGGATTTTTGCCGCCGCGACCGCCGCGCCGAAAATCCCGAACACCGGCCCGGCGTGAAAGCCGCGCGCCATCACGCTCGGGATGAATTCCGACGCCATGCGCTCCATGATTTCGTAGCCGGCGGCGATGCCGGTCAGGAACGCCTTGCCCGAAGCGCCGCTCGTCTCGGCGGCGGCGAGCGCCGCCGGCAGGATCGCGGTGCCGGGATGGGTCAGCATGCGGAACGTGTCCCACTTGCCGCCGGCGAAGATCGTCTCGGCATTGACAAAGGCGGCCCCGGCCTTGGTCAGTTTCGCGCCATGGCACAGCACGGTCGCCGCCCCGCCGCCGCCCGCCTCTTCCTCCCGCATCAGAGCAAGCGCCTGCCGGCTCGCCGGCATGTCGTGCGCCACGAGCGCCGACGACAGCGCCTGCAACGTCACACCCTTGGCCCGATCGACCACCGCCGGAGGCAGCTCTTCGTAGGTCAGATCGGCGACGAAGGCGGCGAATTCACGGCTCAGCGACATGACTGCCCCTTAATATTTCAGCGGGCCGTGAGTAGGGCGGAAAAGCGCAGCTTCTCCCTTGCCAGCGGACCGACGCCGGCCGCTACGCCATCCCCTCCCGCACCAGCGGGTTGCGCAGCGTGCCGATGCCGGTGATCTCGATTTCGCAGACGTCGCCGTGCTTCAGATTGCGCGGGGCCCCCTCGGTGCCCATCCAGACGACGTCGCCCGGATAAAGCGTCAGGTATTTCGACATTCGCGCCAGGAACTTCGCGACGCCGTGGATCATGTGGTTGGTGCGGAAACGGTCGGTGACCTCGCCGTTGACCCGCACGGTCGTCTCGGCCGCGTCGAGGTCGAAATCGGTCTCGATCCATGGGCCCATCGGCTTGAACGTGTCGGTGTTCTTGGCGCGCCACAGCGTGCGATCCCCGCGCTGCCAGGTGCGCTCGCTCATGTCGTTGCCGATCGTCCAGCCGAGCACGCAGGACAAGGCGTCGCTCTCGGTCAGGTTCTTCGCCTTCTTGCCGATTATCGCGACGAGTTCGGCCTCGTACTGCACGAGTTCGCCGGCGTCTTTCGGAATGACGATGTTCTCGCCGTGCGCGATCAGGGCATTGTTAGCGCGATAGCCGATATCGGCCTCGGGCGGCAGTTTCGGTTCCTCGCCGCGCTTCTTGGCCATTTCGGTCACATGCTCGGCGTAGTTGAGCCCGGCCGCGTAAAACGTTTTCGGGATCACCGGCACCAGGAATTTCACGGCGTCGAGCTTCCGCCGTGTCGCGGTGCGCTCGTAGCCGGCGAACGGATCGCCCTTGACCTCAACGACCTCGTTTCCCTCGATGATGCCGTAGGATTCGCGGCCGTCCGCCTCATATCTGAGCCAACGCATCGTGTCATCTCCTCGCCAAAGCCGGTGTCCGGCGATCATAGCCGTGAGGGAGAATAGCTGCGCCGGCGATCGATGGCGACGGGATCGCGATGCGGCGGAAAGCGGTCCGTCATGCGCTGGCGTACCAGGCCGCGACGTGCATACTGTTGTCTACCGAGCGGCGCCATCATTCGGGGGGCGGGCGACATGCAGGCCGCAACGAGGCCGGCACTACAGCCGGACAACAACGCACCGGTGCTTCTGGAAGCCCTGGACGACGGTGTGCTGCGGCTGACTCTGAACCGGCCGGCCGCGCGCAACGCGCTATCGATGGCGCTGATGGGAGCCTTGCGGCGGGCGCTCGACGATGCCGCTTCAGACCGGGAATGCCGTATTGTCGTAATCGCCGGCGCGGGTCCGGCTTTCTGCGCGGGGCATGATTTGCGCGAACTGCGCAGCGATCCAAGCCGCGAAGCCTATGAGCGCGTCTTCGCCGAGTGCAGCGCGATGATGCAGCAGATCGTGGCATTGCCGAAACCGGTCATCGCCGAGGTCCACGGCATCGCCACCGCGGCCGGATGCCAGCTGGTCGCCACCTGCGATCTGGCGGTAGCCGCCGAGGATGCAAGGTTTGCGACCCCGGGGGTCAATATCGGGCTGTTCTGCTCGACGCCGATGGTCGCCTTGAGCCGCGCGGTCGGCCGCAAGCCTGCGATGGAGATGCTGCTCACCGGCGAACTGATCGACGCCGCGACCGCGAAAGCGATCGGGCTCGTCAACCGGGTCGTGCCCGCCGCCGAACTGAGCGCGGCGACGCTGGCCCTGGCCCGCCAGATCGCGGCCAAATCGGCGTTCACGCTGGCGATCGGCAAGGAAGCGTTTTACCGGCAGGCCGAAATGGGTTTGGCCGAGGCTTATCGCTGTGCCGGCGAGGTCATGACCCGCAACATGCTCGCGCGGGACGCCGGCGAAGGCATCGACGCGTTTCTCGCGAAGCGGCCTCCGGTCTGGCAGGACGCCTGATCTCCACAAGACGGAGGACCGGTCGGCGCCGATGCCGTATGCCAGCCTGCGCGAGTTCATAACGCGCCTCGAGGGCGCCGGACGGCTGGTCCGGGTCAAGGCGCCGGTGTCGCCGTTTCTCGAAATGACCGAGATCCAGACCCGTCTCCTGGCCGAAGGCGGGCCGGCGGTGCTGTTCGAAAATGTGGTTCATCCCGGCGGCGCGATGCCGGTGCTGGTCAATCTGTTCGGCACCGTCGAACGGGTCGCCTGGGGCATGGATCGCGAGCCGCACGAATTGCGCGCAATCGGCGAGACACTGGCTTTCTTGAAGCAGCCCGAGCCACCCGGCGGCTGGCGCGAAGCGCTCGAAATGCTGCCGCTGCTCAAGACCGTGATGGCGATGCGGCCGCGCACCGTCTCGGCGGCGCCGTGCCAGGAGATCGTGCTGCGCGGCGGCGACATCGATCTCGGGCGGCTGCCGGTGCAGACCTGCTGGCCGGACGAGCCGGCGCCGCTGATCACCTGGCCGCTGGTCGTCACCAGGGGTCCGGGCACGGCGCGCGAGGACAATTTCAACCTCGGCATTTACCGCATGCAGGTCACCGGCCGCGACACGACGCTGATGCGCTGGCTCAGGCATCGCGGCGGCGCGCAGCACCACCAGCGCTGGGCTCAACAGAAGCGCGAACCGTTGCCGGCCGCGGTTGTGATTGGCGCCGACCCCGGCACGATCATCGCGGCGGTGACGCCGGTTCCGGACACGCTGTCGGAATACCAGTTCGCCGGGCTGCTGCGCGGCCGCCGCGTCGAGCTGGTCGATTGCAAGACCGTGCCGCTCAAGGTGCCGGCGACGGCGGAGATCGTGCTCGAAGGGCATGTGTCGCTCGACGAATACGGCGACGAGGGCCCCTACGGCGACCATACCGGCTATTACAACGCCGTCGAACAATTCCCGGTGTTTCGCGTCTCGGCGATGACGATGCGGCGCGAGGCGATCTATCTCTCGACCTTTACCGGCCGCCCGCCCGACGAGCCCTCGGTGCTCGGCGAGGCGCTTAATGAGGTGTTTATCCCGCTGTTGCAGCAGCAATTCCCGGAGATCGTCGATTTCTGGCTGCCGCCCGAGGGCTGCTCGTACCGCATCGCCGTGGTTTCGATGCGGAAAAGCTACCCCGGTCACGCCAAGCGCGTGATGATGGCGGTATGGTCGTTTCTGCGCCAGTTCATGTACACGAAATTCGTCATAATCGTCGATGACGACATCAACGCGCGCGACTGGAAGGACGTGATGTGGGCGATTTCGACCCGCATGGACCCGGTGCGCGACACGCTGCTCGTCGAGAACACGCCGATCGACTATCTCGATTTCGCCTCGCCCGAATCCGGTCTCGGCGGCAAGATCGGCCTCGACGCGACCAACAAGATGCCGCCCGAGACGCAGCCGCGACTGGGGCCGCCCGATCCGCATGGCCGACGACATCGTCGCCGAGGTCACGCGCAAATGGGCCGATTACGGCCTGCCCGGCGGCGGCAGGCCGATCTGGAAATGACAGGTCGGCCCCGACGACTGCGGACCACGGGCCTGCGCCCGCCCGCTCTTGCCCATAGCGGACCGGCATGGTTGGGTGGAAGACGCGCGTCGGACCCGTATCATCGCGGAAGCGTCTATAGCTACGGGGTGATCTGAAGGAAAACCAGTAGCTGCCGTGTCCGCCATATGATTCCTTTCGAGGAATGCTCCAACCGAATATTGTTAGCTTTTGCGTTGAGGAAATTTGATCCTATCGAGCAATTCGGAGAACCGCGGATCGGTTCGTAGACCGTCAAAACGCGGATCAAGGCGCAGCCATACCAGCCAGTGCGAGCGCTCGGCGAAAGCCCTGTCGAGCCAGGTGAAGGCGGCCTCGGCATCGCCGATTCCGGCATAAACGAGGGCCATGCCATAGGCGGTAACGAACCGGCGCTTGGTGACTTCTTGCAACTCGGCAAGCACTGCTTTGGCCTTTTCGGGGCGGCTTGCGGCGCCCTCGACAGACCCGCGAGCCGCAATCGCAACGGGCCATTCCGGAACGCTCTGTTCGACGCGGTGGAACTCGCTGATCGCATCATCGAACCGGCCAATCTGCTGGTAAGAGCGGCCGAGCCATAAATGGGCCGGTGCGAAATCGTGGTTCATCGTCAGCACGGATTGCAGCTGCTTGATCGCTTCGTCGTACTGGCGGGTGTAGTAAAAGTGAAAGCCGAGATCGGTATTGATCGCCAGCGACAGCGGATCGCGCTCGCGTGCAAATTTCATCTCGTGCGATGCCTCTCCTGCACGACCCGCGGCGAGAAGATAGATACTGTACCACTGGTGTGCAGCGGCCCAGCTCGGGTCAAGCATAATAGCCCGCTGGAATTCTGCTTCGGCTCCCGCCCAATCCCAGTCGAAATAGAATTTGACATAGCCGAGAGAGGCGTGCGGTTCGGCGAGTACTGCATCCCGTTCGATTGCTAACAACGCATGGCGCCGCGCCAGCGGGAACGCATCGGCTGGGGAGACGAAGCTCAGATAGCCGAGCGTTGCATGGCAATCCGCGAGGCCGGCGTGGGCTGCGGCAAAGCGCGGATCAAGGGACACCGCGCGCAGAAAACTGTCGATTGCCGTCCTCAGGCTCGCTTCCGAGCGCTGGCTCCAGGCGTAACGTCCTTCGAGATAGGCGCGGTAAGCATCAGGATTGGCGCTGATCGCGCGTGCCGCGCCAGGGCCACGCGCCAGCCCGGGAGTTTGCGAGGGCGAGGCCCATGTTGGGGCACCGAGGGCGCTCGTGGATGTTGCCGGGGCAGCCGCATTGAAAGCACTGACCGGCGCGACGAACCGGTAGCCATGCTTCGATACGGTCTGGATAAAAGCAGAACCATCGGGCCCGAGGGCCTTGCGCACAGCCGAGATGTTGACGCTGAGATTGACTTCCTCGACGAAGCGGCCGGGCCAGACCTCCTGGAATAAATCGTCCTTACTGACGAGCTGCCCGCTACGGCGCACCAGAAGGAGGAGGAGATCAAAAGCCTTTCCAGTCAGCGGCACGCGCGCGTTCTCGCGCAGCAGCAACCGTTCATGCGGTACCAAAAGGAAATTGCCAAACTGGAAACTCGCCGGTTCCGGCATGGTCACTGCGCCGGCTTAGGAAATTTCCAGGGAAACTTTCGGACCTTTCCAAAGACTACATCGGCGATTTGAAGAATTCTACCTGCCCACCAAGCCAATCCCAGGAGAGACGGAATGGGCAGGTCGTCACAAAACCGCATCGGGCGCTCGATTTTATGCACAGGTGCCGCGTTCATTGCCCTTGGCGTCTTAATCCGCCCGCTTGCCGCGGCCCCCGAGGACGAGGTGCGCGCGACGTTTGACCGCTTCGTCGCCGCACAGAACGAACACGACGCCAAAGCGGTGGAAGCATTGCTGCTCGACTCGCCGAACTTCCTCTGGATCACCCGAGGCAGCCCGGTGTGGGGCGCCGAGGCCACCATGAAGCGCTTCGCCACGCTCTATCAAGGGACATGGCGCCTCGATCCGGAAGCGGCCAGCCTGAAGGTCATGATGCTTGGAGATGGCGTGGCGCAGCTTTATGTCCCCATCACGTTTACGATCGGGCCGTCCGGCCAATCCGCCCAGCCAACCCGCTTTCTGATGAACCAAATCCTGGTGAAGACGGCGACTGGTTGGAAAGTATCCAGCATCCTCCCGATACCGGCACCTGCGCAGTAGCAGAACTCGACACGATCGCAGCTAGAGATCCGAAGCTGCGCTGTCTGCCCCAAAGCCTGCCTTCGGTGCAACGCGGCCGTCATCCTTGCCCCGTCAGGGCTGCGTAGCCCTCGAAATCAGGGCTGGCTGCGCTATGTGAGGAACGGTGCCGGGCGGCGGCCGCGGGGGTCGCGATGCCGTGACGCCGCGCTCAGGGATTGCGATGACCGAGCAGAAAATCGACGCGGACACCGCGAACGACATCGACCTGCTGCACGATCTGATCGGGCGGGCGCTGCGGCAAGGGGCCGAGGCGGCGGATGCGGTGATGTTCGAGGGAATCTCGCTGTCGCATGCGCGCCGCCTCGGCAAGACCGAGAAGCTCGAACGCTCGGAAAGCCGCGATCTCGGGCTGCGGGTCCTGATCGGCAAGCGTCAGGCGATGGTGTCGAGCAGCGACCGCTCGCCGAAGATGCTCGACGAACTCGTCGAACGCACGGTCGCGATGGCGCGCGCCGTGCCCGAGGACCCGTTTATCGGCCTCGCCGATCCAGCCGAGGTCGCGCGGGACTGGCCCTCGCTCGACATGCTCGATCCGGTGGAGCCGAGCGCCGAGACGCTTATCGAGCGCGCCCGGGCGGCCGAGGACACCGCGCTCGCGGTTGCGGGAGTCACGAATTCCGAAGGCGCCGAGGCCGGCTGGGGCCGTTCGCGGATCGCGTTGGTCGCCTCGAACGGGTTCGCCGGCGGCTACGCCGGGTCGCATCACGGGGTCAGCGTGTCGGTTATCGGCGGCACCGGTTCGAAGATGGAGCGCGACTACGATTTCGCGAGCGCAGTGTACGCCGCCGATCTGCGCGACCCGGCCGAAATCGGCAGGAACGCCGGCGAGCGCACCGTCAAACGGCTCGGCGCCCGCAAAATGCCGACCTGCCGGTGCTCGATCGTGTTCGACCCGCGTGTCGCGCGCAGCCTGATCTCGCATCTGCTGGGGGCGATTTCGGGTCCTTCGATCGCGCGCGGCACGAGTTTCCTGAAAGACAAGCTGGGCCAGCGCATCTTTCCCGATTCGATCACGATCACCGAGGACCCGCATCGAACGCGCGGCCACCGCTCGAAGCCGTTCGACGCCGAGGGCCTGCCGAACCGGCGGCAAGCGCTGATCGACGGCGGCGTGCTGACGACATGGCTGCTCGATCTGCGCTCCGCTCGGCAGCTCGGCATGACAAGTACCGGCCACGCGGCGCGCGGCACGGCGTCGCCGCCATCGCCCGCGGCCACGAATGTCTGGATCGAGCCCGGCACGGCGGCGCGGGCCGAGCTGATGGCCGACATTAAGAGCGGGTTCTATGTCACTGAATTAATGGGGATGGGAGTCAACGGCATCACCGGCGATTATAGCCGCGGCGCCGCCGGCTTCTGGATCGAGAACGGGCAGATCGCCTTCCCGGTCAGCGAGATGACCATCGCCGGCAATCTCAAGGAGATGTTCGCGCGCCTCGTCGCCGCCAACGATCTCGAATTCCGCACCGGCGCCGATTCGCCGACCTTGCGCATCGACGACCTGACCGTCGCCGGCGCTTAGCGAACCACACCCCGGAATGCGGCCCTCATTCCGGTTGTCGCCGCGGCCGGGTTTTGCGTCGTCGATTGCTTACACCTGATGGGGAGCGGGACGCCGGATGAACACAGATCAGGCGCCGAATTGGTTAGCCGGGCCGGCCGTAATTTGCGTCGTGGATCGGATCGCTGTGCGACTGTAATGTACCACCCGGCCTGGAGGCGGAAGTCTTCGGGCGGCGATGTCCGGTAGACGGCGAAGCGAATTCCAATGACAAATCGTTGCGTTGCGTCCCTTTTCGGCTGGGTTTTGCTGAGCGGGATTATCTTGTCCAATTCCTCTATTGGTGTTGCAGCGGATTTTAGTCCGCTACGTCCGCCAGACACGTCCAGCCCCAGGGAATCACTGCGGAATTTCGTCACAAACGTCGACAGCGTCTACATCCGAATGCACGATCTGCTGACGTCGTATTTCCGCTCGAACCGACTTTATCTAGACGCCGACGAGCGGCGCCAGCAGGCCGGTATAATTCCGAGCGCGAAAGAAGCGATTCGCTCCTTCGATTTCTCCGGCGTGCTGCCGATCCTGCAGACAACGATTCCGGTCGAGAGAATGGTTCAACTGAAGGAGATACTCGATCGTATCGAAGTTCCCGCTTTCGACGATATTCCGGACCGGGATGCGATGGCGCGGATGTCATCGAAGAAATGGCGGTTGCCGAACACGGAAATCGATTTCGTTCTGGTCGAGGACGGCCCACGAGCCGGCGATTACGTCATATCCGCCGAAACCGTCGATCGGCTTCCCGAGTTCTACGAACGGGTTAAAACCCTGCCCTACAAACCCGGTCCGGCCAAGGAGTTGAATGATGCGTATCGGGCGTTGAGTTCCGACAAGAAAGCCACGATCTACGATGGATTCACAGGTTCACCAATAGGTCTCGACCGCATCGTACCGACCAGGTGGATGCTGAGTCTGCCGCACTGGGCCAGAGTTCGCATCGGCGGTGTCACCGTATGGCAGTGGCTTGGCTTCACATTCGGGCTTCTGGTCGTTGCCCTGGCCATTCTCGGAGTGCATCGCCTGGCGCATCGCCTTGCCCGGCGCAGAGAAGATGGTGCAGGTCTGTTCTGGCCGGCGCTGTTGACGCCGTTGGCCATTATCCTTACCGCGGCGTTCGTCGTACCGCTGCTTTGTACGATCCTGCGCATCAGCGGAACCCCGCTTCTGGCGACGGTATTTACCCAAACCGCCGTACTCTTCCTCAGCGCCGCGTGGCTTTCGGTTGTAGGCAGCGGGATGATCGGCGAGGCAATCGCGGCATCGGAGCACCTCAGCCGCCGCCGTTTAGACAGTCAACTGGTCAGGCTGGGAACGCGCTTCGTCGGTATTGTGGTCGGCATCGGGTTCTTGATCCAAGGCGCTAACGAACTTGGCTTCCCAGCCTACTCGGTTGTGGCTGGCCTCGGCGTCGGAGGGCTCGCCGTGGCGCTCGCGGCTCGCGATAGCCTCGCCAATCTGTTCGGCTCGATGCTTATCATGTTCGAAAAGCCGTTCCGGGTCGGTGACTTCATCAAGGTTAGCGGCAGCGAAGGCACAGTCGAGGATGTCGGCTTCCGTAGCACCCGTATTCGCACCTTGGATAATTCATTGATATCGATTCCCAATAATTCCGTCGTTAGTGCCACGATTGAAAATCTGGCTGCCCGTGTCATGCGGCGTCAGCGTTTTTTCATACAGGTTACTTACGACACCCCCCGTGAGAAACTCGAGGAGTTCGCCGCACAGATCGAGCAGATTCTTATCGAGCATCCGATTACCAACAAGAGAGACATCCGGGTTCGTTTCAACGAATTCGGCGACAGCAGTCTCAATATTCTTGTTTACTTCTTTCTCCAGGTTAGGGACATCGCTACCGAGCTGAAGGAACGTGAATACATTCTGTTGCGGATAATGGAGACCGCTCAGAAGCTGGGAGTCGAATTCGCCTTCCCGACGCGCACCTTGCACATCGCGCGCGGCGACGGCGCCGGTTGAATTCGAGGGCGTTCGCGTGCCGGCCCATTGAGCCGTGGCTCGCGATTGCTCCGATGCGCCGCCGCGGATTTGCTTGCGCAGCGGCCTTGCCAACCCGCCGACGCGGCTCTAACACTGGCTGCGGGGGCTGATGCACGACGATCCACATCATCTGCAGGCTCGCTCGACCACGCTGGTCCGCCGTCTGGTGCGCGATTTCATGGCGCAGCATTGGCGCGGCATTGCGCTGGCCTTGCTCTGCATGGCCGTGGCGGGCGGCAGCACGGCGTTGCGCGCCTGGCTGATGGAGCCGGTGCTCGACCGCATCTTCATTGCCAAGGATTCGTCGCTGCTGCTGCTGATCGCCGGCGCCGCGCTGGCGTTGGCTGTCGTTAAGTCTCTGGCTGATTACGGCGACACTGTCTTGATGAACCGGGTCGGGCAGCGCGTTGTCACCGATGTGCAGACCGCGATGTTCGACCGCATGATCCGCTGCGACCTGGCATATTTTAACGCGCATCCGAGCGGCACGCTGATCTCGCGCTTCATGAACGACGTCTGGCTGCTGCGCAGCGCGGCGGGCAATGTGCTGGCCGGGATCGGCAAGGACGCGGTGACCGTTATCTTCCTCGTTGCCGTGATGTTCTACCAGGACTGGTCGATGGCGCTTGTCGCCTTTATCGCCTTGCCGCTCGCAATCCGCCCGGTTGTCGGGATCGGCCGCCGCATGCGGCGCGTCTCGGCCAACACGCAGGTCGAACAAGGCCAACTGACGACACTGCTGAACCAGACCTTCCAGGGGGCCCGGCATGTCAAGGCCTACGGGATGGAGGAATACGAGCAGCACCGCGCGGCAGCCTTATTCGAGCGCATCTATCGTCTCGTCAACCGCGCCATCCGCACGCGGGCTCGCGCCGGGCCGATGATTGAGGGACTCGGCGGCGCCGCGATCGCACTGGTGATCTTCTATGGCGGGCACCAGGTCATCGTCGGAGCGAGCAGTCCGGGCGCGTTCTTCTCGTTCATCACGGCGCTGCTGCTGGCCTATCAGCCCGCGAAAAGCCTGGCCAATCTGAACGCCTCGTTGCAGGAGGGACTGGCGGCGGCGCAACGGGTTTTCGAGGTGATTGACCTTGAGCCCGCGATCCGTGACAAGCCCGGAGCGCTGCCGCTGCGGATCGGCGGGGGCGAGGTTCGCTTCGAGGGGGTGCGGTTCGGATATCAGGCCAGCCCGATGGCGCTCGACGGGATTTCACTTACCGTACCGGCCGGCGGCACCGTCGCGCTGGTCGGTCCCTCCGGCGCCGGCAAATCGACGCTTCTCAATCTGATCCCGCGCTTCTACGACGTCTCCGGCGGCCGCATCCTGATCGATGGTCAGGAAATCGCTGCGGTGACGCTCGCCTCGCTGCGCGGTGCGGTCGCACTGGTGTCGCAGGAGGTCAGTCTGTTCGACGACACGGTGCGCGCCAATATCGCCTATGGCCGGTTGGGCGCACCGGACGCCGACATCGAGGCCGCAGCGTCCGCCGCCGCCGCCGATTCCTTCATCCGCGAATTGCCGCAAGGTTACGATACGCCGGTCGGCGAACATGGCGTGAGGCTCTCGGGCGGGCAGCGCCAGCGCATAGCGATCGCGCGCGCGATGTTGAAGGACGCGCCGATCCTGCTGCTCGACGAAGCCACTTCAGCGCTCGATACAGAATCCGAAAGGCATGTGCAGGCGGCGCTGCGCAGCTTGATGCGCGGCCGGACGACAATCGTCATCGCGCATCGCCTGTCGACAGTAATCGGTGCGGATCTGATCTGCGTCATGGATCGCGGGCGGATTGTCGAAAGCGGCACACATGCCGAACTGCTCGACCGCAATGGCTTGTATGCCCGCCTCTACGAGACGGACTTTGCGGCGGAAAGCAGGGTCGTGACCCCGACCAACTCGGAGCCGGCTCCGCTCGATTGGTCTCCTGACCCTTGCCCGCCTGCGGCGCGGGAAAAGACGGCGCTGGCAGCAGCGGCAGCCATGGGGCGCGTATGACCCGAGCGCGGCGGTGGGTTCGCGCGGTGCTGCGCAGCGCCGGTCTGCGAGCCGCCCTGTGCTGGGCTATGCATCTCTATATACGGCTTGTCTACGCCACAAACCGTTGGGTGATAGAGGGCGAGGAGTGGCCGCGCCGGTTTCTCCAGGACGGCCGCGGCTTCATCGGCTCCTTTTGGCATGGTCGGCTGATGATGATGCCGATGGGGTGGCAGGGTCTCGCCCCGATTCACATGCTAATCTCAGCACATCGCGACGGCCGGATAATCGCCGACGTAATCACATACTTTGACGTCCAGTCGATCCCAGGGTCGACGCGGCGTGGCGGCTCAGCTGCGCTTCGGCAAATGCTGAAGCGGCTGGAAGCGGGTGACTGCATCGGCATCACCCCAGACGGGCCGCGCGGTCCGGCGATGGTCGCCAGCATCGGCATCGTCAATCTCGCCCGGCTGTCCCAGGCGCCGATCATTCCGGCCGCGTATGCGACGAGCAGGCGATGCATCCTGCGCACCTGGGACCGCTTCCACTTGGCGCTACCCTTCGGCCGCGGCATTTTTATCTGGGGTGAACCGATCGAAATCCCGTCCGATCTCGATGCGGCCGGCCTCGAAGACGCTCGGGTGCTGCTTGAGACTCGGATGAACGAGATTGTGCGAGAGGCCGATCGCCGCGTCGCCCGTTCCGGAGCGACGCAGAGCCGCAACCAACTCGGATCGGCTCGCTTCGATGATCCGACAGCGAGAGGTCCTCGGCACGGCTCCCCGCCGGTCCACGACCCATCCTCGCTTGCGGCGGAGGAACGGTTGCAGGCCGGAGAGGGGCAGCGTTCTTGATCCCGGCACTCTGGCCTTTGGCGTACCGCGCCGCGACCGCCGCCGCGACCCCGCTGGTATGGTACTATTTGCGCGTACGCGGCCGCCGCGGCAAGGAAGACCGCGAGCGGATCGCCGAACGCTACGGGATCGCCGACGCCGACCGGCCGCGCGGAACGCTGGTTTGGATCCATGCCGCCAGCGTCGGCGAAGCGCACTCGGTCCTGGCCCTGATCGAGCGGATGACCGTGCGGCGCCCGGGCCTCGAAATCCTGATGACCACCGGAACCGTCGCTTCGGCGCAATTGCTCGGCGGGCGGTTGCCGAGCCGTGTCCGGCACCAGTTCGTGCCGGTTGACCTGCCGCGCGCCGTGCAGCGATTCCTCGACCATTGGCGTCCCGATCTGGCGATCTGGGTCGAATCCGAGCTGTGGCCCAATCTTGTGCTCGGGACGCGGCGCCGCAGCATCCCGATGCTGCTGCTCAACGGACGCTTGTCAGCGCGGTCGTTCCGGGGCTGGCGCAGAATGCCGGGGTTGATCCGGCCGGTGCTGCGAGCCTTCGCGCTGTGCCTGGCCCAGGACGAGCAGCAGGCCGTACGATTGCGCGCCCTCGGGGCGCGCAGCGTGGCGAGCGTTGGAGATCTCAAATCGGCGGCAGCTTCCCTTCCGGCCGATCCGGCGGAACTCGCCGCACTGCAGAGCCGGATCGGCGATCGTCCGGTCTGGATTGCCGCGAGCACGCATCCGGGAGAAGAGGAGATCGCCGCGGCCGTGCACATCAAGGTCGCGCGCGAGCATTCGCAACTCCTGACGATCATCGCGCCACGCCATCCGGCGCGGGGCGCGGCGATCGCCGAGATGCTCCGGGGCCGCGGGCTGACCGTCGCCCGGCGCGCCTGCGGCGAGCCACTGGCCGGGGATACGAATATCTACGTGGCGGATACGCTGGGCGAATTGGGGCTGATGTTTCGCGTCGCCGATATTGCCTTTATTGGCGGATCGCTGGTCGCCAAGGGCGGGCACAATCCGTTCGAGGCGGCCCGGCTCGGTTGCGCCGTATTGCACGGCGGCGACACGAGCAACTGCGCCGGGATGGCTGCGGCGCTCGACCGGGCCGGGGCGGCGTTGACGGTCTGCGATGACGTAAGCCTTGCCGACGCCGTGGCGCGCCTGCTCCGCGACCCCGGCGAGCGCCGCACCCGCGCGACAGCGGCGGCGCGGGTCGCGGCCGCGGGATCGGGCGTTCTCGACGAGGTACTTGCCCGACTGGCGCCATGGCTCGACGCGCTCGCCTCGGCCGCACCATACACGCCCGGCGTCAGGCCAAGCCGACAAGGCGGTTTGCAGACCGTGACCGAGGATGCGCGCCCCTGAGTTCTGGGACGTGCCGCCGGGGCTCGCAGCCGGGCTGCTCGCGCCGCTGGGCGGCCTCTGGAGCCGAGCCGGGGCACTGCGCCGCGCCGTTACGCGCCCGTACCGCGCGCCGGTCCCGGTCATTTGCGTCGGCAATTTGGTCGCTGGCGGCTCCGGCAAGACGCCCGTTGTTCTGTCGCTCGTCGAATTCATCGCCGACCAAGGCGTCGCGGTACATTCGGTGACGCGCGGCTATGGCGGGCGGCTCGCCGGGCCGGTGCGGGTCGATCCGGCCCGTCACGATGCTCTTGCCGTTGGCGACGAGGCGTTGCTGCTGGCGCGAAGCGGGCCATGCTGGGTGGCGCGTGACAGGGCCGCCGGATGCCGCGCCGCTGCGGCGGCCGGCGCTCAAATCATCGTGCTCGATGACGGGTTTCAAAACCCTGGGATCGCAAAGGACCTGTCGCTGATCGTCATCGATGCCGAATACGGGTTCGGCAACGGCCGCCTAATACCGGCCGGACCGCTGCGCGAGCCGGTCAGGACAGGCCTGGCCCGCGCCGACGCAGTCGTCCTGATCGGCGACGGCGAACCGCCGGCAGCCCTGCGCGCGGCGCCGCTAACGGTCTTGCGGGCGACGCTCGAGCCGCTCGATGCCGCAAGGTTCCGGGGCATCGGGGTGGTGGGGTTCGCCGGTATCGGCCGGCCCGCGAAGTTCTTCGCCAGCCTGCGGCGGGCCGGGGCCGAAATTGCCGCGGTGCGCCCGTTCCCCGACCATCACCGGTTCACCTCAAACGAGATCACCGGATTGCGCCGCGCAGCCGAGCGCGCCGGCGCGCGTCTGGTGACGACCGCGAAAGACTGGGTTCGGCTCCCGGAAGCGGCCCGCGGCGGGATCGAAGCCTTCGAGGTCGAGCTATGCTGGCGCGATCCGGCTGCCCTCTCGGAGCTGATCGAGCCGATGCTGCGACGCGCCGCAGATGGCCCTGCGTTCGGCGGGAAAGGACTGGTAAGCCCGGCCGCACAGTGACATCGTTGCCGCGCGATGGGGCTTGCGGGCGGCATTCGTCAGCGGCCATCCCGGGGAGAGGAGCACCGATGCGGGTCAGTATTTTGGATGATTACCAGGGCGTCGCTCTCGACATGGCCGACTGGTCGCCGGTGCGAGGGCGGGGCCTGGAAATCGTCGTGGAACGCCACCCGTTCGTCGATGAGCATGCCGCGGCGCGCGCGCTGGCCGATTCCGAGATCGTCGCGGCGATGCGCGAGCGGACTGCGTTTCCGAAAACGCTCGTCGACCGCCTGCCGAAGCTGAAGCTGCTGATCACGACCGGCATGCGCAACGCGTCCTTCGATATGGCAGCGCTAAAGGACCGCGGTGTTACGGTGTGCGGCACCGGCGGTCCCGGCGGCGGCAATGAGGACACCGCCGAACTCGCCTGGGGTCTGATCCTCGGCGCGGCGCGGCGCATTGCCGAAGATCACGCCATCATGCGCCACGGCGGCTGGCAGACCCATGTTGGCCACCGCGTCGCGGGCAAGACGCTGGGCCTGCTGGGTCTCGGCCGTCTCGGCAGCGCTGTGGCGCGGGTCGGGATCGCCTTCGGGATGAAGGCGATTGCCTGGAGTCAGAACCTGACCGCCGAGAAAGCCGCCGAACAGGGCGTCGAGCGCGTCGAGAAGGACGAGCTGTTTCGCCGTTCGGACATTCTCTCGGTGCATCTGGTGCTGAGCGCACGCTCGCGCGGGCTGGTCGGCGCACGTGAAATCGGCCTGATGAAGCCGAGCGCCATCCTCGTCAATACCTCGCGCGGTCCAATCGTCGATACCGAAGCAGTGATCGAGGCGCTCAAAGCGGGACGGCTCGCCTATGCCGGGTTCGACGTCTACGACAAGGAGCCGCTGCCGATCGATCACCCGCTGCGGCGGGCGCCGAACGTCATCCTGACCCCGCATATCGGCTACGTTACCGACGAGAACTACCGCAGCTCGTACCCGCAGATCGTCGAGAACATCGTCGGCTTTCTCGACGGCAAACCGGTACGGGTCATCTGAGGCGAACCTTGCGCGATGAGCGGCGACGACCGGCCGACAATCCGTCCGTCACGCGACAACGACATCGCGGCGATTGCGGCCATCTATGCGCATCACGTCCTGCACGGGGTCGGCACGTTCGAGGAGATACCGCCGAGCACCGAGGAAATCGGCCGGCGGCGAGGCGATATCGTCGCTCGCGGTCTGCCCTACCTCGTAGCCGAACGCGGCGGCCGGGTTGTCGGCTACTGCTACGCAGGCCCCTTCAGGCCCCGCTCGGGTTATCGTTTCACGCTTGAGGATTCGGTCTATGTCGATCCGGCCGAAATCGGCCGTGGCATCGGCCGCGCCCTGCTGACGCCAGTGCTCGCCGGTTGCGAAGAGCTCGGCTACCGCCAGGTCGTCGCGGTTATCGGCGGGCGCGAAACCGTAGCGTCGATCCGGCTGCACGAAGCGTTGGGCTTCGCCCATAAGGGCGTGTTTGAAGCGGTCGGCTTTAAGTTCGGCCGCTGGGTCGATATCGTGTTGATGCAGCGCGTTCTGGGAGCCGGATCCGACACGTTGCCGTCGTGATGTTTGGAACCGTTCACGGAGACCAGCATGGCTCAATCACCTGCCGATCTCGGCCAAATTCGCGGATTTCACGCGCATATTTATTATGACGCCGGCACCAAGGCTATCGCCGAGATGGTGCGGAATGCTATTGGCGCGCAATTCAATGTCGAACTCGGCCGCTGGCATGATGAGCCGGTCGGGCCGCATGCGGTCTCGATGTATCAGGTCGCTTTTGCGCCCGAGGAGTTCGGTCGCCTCGTGCCGTGGCTGATGCTGAACCGCACCGGTCTCGACATCCTGGTCCATCCGCAGACCGGCAACGGCTACGCCGATCATACCGACCACGCCAGCTGGCTCGGTGCGAAGCTGCCGTTGCGGCTTGAGGTGCTGCGCCGCGGCCAGCCGACCTGACGCTGCTGATCGGCCACCTTCGGGCTTCGCTCGCTCAGAAGACGCCGAGCAACAACAACACGATCAGGATCACCAGAAGCACGCCGACCCCGCCGCTCGGATAATAGCCCCAACCACTGCTGTATGGCCAAGCCGGCAACACGGCGATGACGAGCAGGATTAGGATAATCAGAAAGAGGAGGCTCATCGCGCGGGTCTCATAGAAGTGTCATTAGCCTAAGCCATGAACCTCTCGCGAGAATTCTTGGTTCCGCCACTAACGCGGCGCGAGCCCCTTGCACTCGGCTACCAGGTTCGCACCGGCCCGCAATCGACGTGGACAAAGTCCGAACGCGGATAATAGCCGACCCCGCCACAGCGCAGGCTGAGCGCCGCGCCGCGAACCTGCGACAGGTCTCGGCCCTCGGCCCGCAGATCGATCGCCATCCCGTGAATATGGTAGCTATTGCTGGCCACGCCGCTACCGCGCAGGTACAAGCGGTGGTTCGTCGTCGGCGACCGATAGCCCGAAACGACCAGAAAGGGCTGGTGCCAATTCAAGGCGGCCGCGCAGCATTCCCAGCAGGTCGAGCACACCGGCATTCATCGGACGGACCTCGTCCGTATAATGGTCCCGCAACACCCAGTTGATGTCGCGCACCGCGTCGCGGATGTAGTGCCCATCGGCCCAGTAGACGGTGCGGACCCATTCACCAGTATGTGTATTGTACAATGACACCGAGCGCGGCGCGAACGAAATGGCCGGCGCGGGTCTGATGAAGGCGACACCCGCAGCGGCCAGCACGGTGCCAAGGACCCGGCGTCGGGTCAGCATAGATGACGCTTGCAATGGCAGTCCCCCCAAATTCCCCTGAGGGACGCCATAGCATCGGCAATGCGGTCGAACAAGCCTGTTAAGGAAAAAACGCGTTACCTTACCGCCATTTGCGCGATATTCTCCTATCGGTTGATTTTGAAGAGCGGCTTTATTAGCTCTTGCGTTCGACGGACGGGTCGCGCTGCGCCACCGGCACTTGCTGGGTCCGCTGCAAACGGCGCCAGATCGTGTCGTCGCGACCGTAAACGTCTGGCGCGAAAGCGATCGCGCCGGTCGAATCGACAAACGCAGTCTGGTACACCAGAAACGTCGGAATCGCTTTCGGCAGCATGCGGCGAGCCGTTGACGCGCGCGCGATCGCCTTGTCGATCGCCTCGACGGACTCTCCCAACAGCAACGCTCCGAGTTCGCGCGGGTTCTCTACGCGCACACAGCCGTGGCTTTCGAACCGATCGTCCCGCTTGAACAGCGATTTTTGCGGCGTGTCGTGCAGATAGACGTCAAAACGGTTCGTCGCTTCGAATTTGAGCCGGCCGAGCGCGGTGCCGGCTCCCGGCAGCTGCTGGATCCCGCCATTCGGCCGCATAACCATGTGATGGCGGCTCAGATAGTTCGGGTCGCGCGCCAGCTTCGGCAGGATTTCTTGTGTTACGATCGACCGCGGCACATACCACGACGGATTGAACAGAAGGCTGGTGATTGACGTCTGCAACTCTGGCGTCTGCTTGTCGATTTCGCCGACGACAACGCGGCTGGTGAAGACCGGGCGATTGTCGCGATACAGTTGGAGACGCGCCGTCGGGATATTGACCCAGATCCGGTCGGGCGGGAGCTGACGCGGGATCCAGCGCAGGCGTTCCAGATTTATGATGACGGTGCGCCGCTGCGCCTCCCTGCTGCCGGGATTGGCGGCCGCGCCGGCGCGCGTCGCTTCGGCATGGTCGGCCGGATAGGATCGCAACGCACGTCGCAGCGCGATGTAGGCCGGCGAGCGCGGCGCCAGTCCCTCGATCACCGCCGCCGGGTCCGGAACATTGATCGCCTGCGTCAGCACCGCCGCGACGTCGATCGGTTCCGGTGCGAGATCCTCGTCGTCATAGCGGGCCTCGTAAGGCACGGCGCCGCGCGCCAGAGCGTCCGCGTAACCGAGAAACGCGTCGGACAGCAGCAGATCGCGGTCGATCGGCGACAGTGACGCCAGCTTGCGCAGCGCGCTGGCGTGAAACAGCTCGGGGTCGAGCCCGTGCTCGCCAGCCCGCGCCACGGCCCGAATAAGCACCTCGGCCTGCGGTGTTCGATTTTCCCAGACCGGTTGGAATTCGTGCGCCCCGTAAAATTGCCGGAGTAGGGCGGGGTGCAGCTTCTCGCCGTCGATCCTCAGCCCCCCGGCTATTTCAATGCGGTCGCGGATCGGCGAGCTGCTCGGGGCGGCCATCGGAACGGTAATCGGGACGGCGGCCGGCGCTGGCGCCGCTTCGCCGGACGCCGGTGCGGCCGGTGGGAGCAGCGCGATCGGCTCGCCCGGGGGTGATGCAGCGGCAGCGCTGGCGAGCATCCCGGCCATCACCACGGCACCGAGAGCGCCGGCATTCGCCGTGAACCGCATCGGTTTGCAGAAGCTGCTGAAAAGCCTGCGTTTGATAAGCAAGACGACCTCGCCTGGGGGCTGCTTACCGGGCACGATATCATCGCGTTCGTGGAAAACGCGATTGTTGATTCGTCGGTTCCCGGAAGCGCAGTTTCATCACCGGCAACCCGAAACGCAACCGTCGGGCACCGTTCACGAATACCGGTCAAAGAGTGGGCGGATAGCTATCGGGCGGAAATTTATCCTATCAGATAATCGAACAAATGGCTGCGAAAAAACTGCGCGGAGCCGATCGGGCGCGTGCCAGGCTTGCCGCGTTGGTCTCGGGTGCTGATATACTGTACCGGGAGGTCGGCGGCGGGCAGTCCCCTCGCCAACCCGGTCAGGTCCGGAAGGAAGCAGCCGTAACGAGTGCACGGCCTGGGTCGCCGTCCGGTCTCCCACCTGCTCCAGCGCCGGCCGGAGACCCGGCTGTCAGACGTCATTGCCGGACCACTTCACCGCCCCGACCAGCCTCACACCCAGCGGCAGACGATGAGCGACACCGGGACCCTCTACCGCGTTCTCGCACGCAAGTATCGGCCGCAAAGTTTTGCCGAGATCATCGGACAGGATGCGATGGTCCGCACGTTGTCAAATGCGATTGCCTCCGGGCGGATCGCGCAGGCATTCATGCTCACCGGCGTGCGTGGGATCGGGAAGACCACAACCGCCCGGATCATCGCCCGCGCCCTTAATTGCATCGGCCCGGATGGCGCCGGCGGTCCGACGATTTCGCCCTGCGGTGACTGCGTCCATTGCCGCGCGATCGCCGAGGACCGGCATATCGACGTGATCGAGATGGATGCCGCCTCGCATACCGGGGTCGACAAGATGCGCGAGCTGCTGGACGGCGTGCGCTATCGCCCGGTCTCGGCGCGGTACAAGGTCTACATCATCGACGAAGTTCACATGCTCTCCGGGCATTCGTTCAACGCTCTGTTGAAAACGCTCGAAGAGCCGCCACCGGACGTTAAATTCGTTTTCGCGACGACCGAAATCCGCAAGGTGCCGCTGACCGTGCTGTCGCGCTGCCAGCGCTTCTCGCTGCGGCGCGTGCCGGTCGAGCCGCTTGTCGCGCACTATCGGCGGATCGCCGAGGCCGAAGGCGTTTCGGTCTCGCCCGCGGCGCTCGGCCTGATCGCGCGCGCCGCCGACGGCTCGGTGCGCGACGGGCTGTCGCTGCTCGATCAAGCGATCGCTCTTGCCGGCGACGCCGCAGGCGAGGGCGCTATCGACGCGGAGTCGGTGCGCGACATGCTCGGCATCGCCGATCGCGGACTCGTCTGGGACCTTTTCGAAACCGTGCTGCGGGGCGATGCCGCCGGCGCACTCGCGCAAATGGACGCCCTCCATCAAGGCGGCGCCGATCCGCAGATCGTGTTGCAGGATCTGCTCGATCTGACGCATTTCGTGACGCGGCTGAAGCTTGCTCCCGATGCCGGGACAGGCGACCCGCTCGAAGAGGGTGATCGCGAACGCGCACTGGCGTTTGCCACGGCGCTGTCGATGCCGGTATTGACGCGCGCATGGCAGATGCTGCTGAAAGGCATCGAGGAGCTACAATCAGCGCCGGTCCCGGCGCAGGCCGCTTCGATGGTGCTGATCCGCCTCGCCTACATTGCCGACCTGCCGGTGCCGGCAGACCTCGTCCGGGCCGCGATGTCGGATGGCGGCGGAACAAGCAGCGCCGCCGCTTTGCGAGTGGTTTCAGGCCCAGCTTCCGCGCCGGCATTGCCTCCCGCTCCTCCATCGGGGGAAAGGGTCGGGGTGAGGGGGCAGCCAGCACAGGTGAGGGGGCAGCCAACACAATTGTCGCCGACATCCCAGCACGGCTCAGCTCCTGGGCAGGCGCTGTCACGCAGCGCGGGAGAGGCTTCGGCGCAGGCTCTCACCGCCCCATCGGTCATGGAAGACGCGGTATTGCGTATCGAGCCTTCCGCCGCGACCGCGCTCGATCCACCGCCGCAAAGTTTCGCCGAGGTCGTCGCGCTGTTCGACAAACGGCGAGAGGCGCTGCTGCGTTCGCATCTCGTATCGAATGTCCACCTTGTCTCGTTCGAACCCGGCCGGATCGAGTTCCGCCCCACCGAGGGCGCGCCGCGCGACTTGGCCAACCGCCTTGGACAGCTGCTCACCGAATGGACCGGGACGCGCTGGGTTGTCGCCATATCGCAGGCCCGCCGGCGCGCCGACCCTGGCAACCCAGGAGGCAACGCGGGAAAGCCTGCTGCGGAACGAGGTGGCGGCGCACCCGTTGGTCCGTGCGGTACTGGAGGCTTTCCCCGGGGCGACGATCGCCTCCGTTCGGGACCGCCTCGCCGCCGCCGATCCGGGCGCAGACGCGACCGAAGGGGAAGACGACGAATTCGACGATGGCGGGGACACGGGAGAGGAAGTCATGAAGAATATCGGCCAGCTTATGAAGCAGGCGCAACAGATGCAGCAACAAATGGCCGAGATGCAGGAGCAGCTTGCCGCGGTCGAGATGACCGGGATGGCCGGCGGCGGCATGGTGCAGCTGACGCTGAACGGCAAGGGCGACGTAAAGAAGGTCAAGCTCGACAAGGCGGTCGTCGATCCAGAAGAGGTTGAGGTTCTGGAAGACCTGCTGGTCGCGGCGTTCAACGACGCACGACAGAAGGTGGCCGCCCATACCGAGGCCGAGATGCAGAAGCTGACCGGTGGCCTGGCTCTGCCCGGCGGGCTCAAGCTGCCGTTCTGATTCGGCCGCATCGGGATCATTTTCAAACTGGTAGGATGGGCTGAGCAAACGCGAAGCCCATGCTGCTTTGCGGCGCCGCCGTTTCACAGCATTGGCGTCGCCCATTCTACGGATTGCGCGATTGGCATAGGGCGGCGGCCGAAGGCGCGGTTGCATTGCCGCTGCCCTCACCCGACACTCGGGCGACAGTCGCCGCGAAGGAAATCGCCCCGAAGGGAAACCACCAGATGGAAATGCAAGGCGAGCGCCGTATTCCCGCCCCGCGTCAGCTGGTATGGGAGCGGCTCAACGACCCCGAGACCTTGAAAGCAGTGCATCCCCGGCTGCGAAAGCGTCGACAAGGTCTCCGACACCGAATTCACCGCCAAGGTCAGGGCCAAGGTCGGGCCGGTTTCGGCGCGCTTCGCCGGCAAGGTCACGCTGACCGACCTCGATCCCGCCCGCCGGCTATACGATCAGCGGCGAGGGCACCGGCGGGGTTGCCGGCTTTGCCAAGGGCAGCGCCAAGGTCGCGCTCGAAGAGGACGGCGCCGAGACGATCATGCGCTACGGCGTCCAGGCGCAGGTCGGCGGCAAGCTGGCGCAGATCGGCTCGCGCCTCGTCGACGGCACGGCGCGCAAGCTGGCCGACCAGTTCTTCGACCGCTTCGCCGCCGCGGTAAACCCGGAGAGCAACGCCGAGACCGCAACCGGAAACGGGTAATCCCGCCCCGGAGCTTCCGGTGGCACGGCGTCAAGCGCGGCGACGCCTTCGCGTTCTACGCCAGCGAAATCCGGGTCGAGGGACCGCACCCGTTCTGCTCGAGCGGCGGCAATCTGGGCACCGGGCGTTCCGTACGGCCATGTACACCGACAGCATCGAGCAGCTCCGCGGCACCGCCGGCCCCCGCCAGGTCAAGGTCCGCGCCGAGACCGCGCTGGCCGCCTTCACCACGCCCAGCAGCGGCGGCTGGATCATGTTCGGAAAAGAGCCGAGCTGACGGAATGTGACACTGGTCACCGCAAGACCGACGCGGGTCACAGGAACGCCCTATTGTACAATTCGCGCCGGCGCAGGTGACGGCCTGCTTCACCGCCTGCCTCGCAATTCAGTCGCCATTGGGACGGTGTCGGAAGTGGAGCACGCAATTGCAGTACTCTCTATTTAGCAAAAGACCGCTCTTTGATGACGTGATTCTTAATCGAAGAAGAAACGAATGGGCCACTGAACCGCTGCCCGGCTTCGAAGCCCGTATATCCGCAGTTCGCGATTTCTGGAGAAGTCTTTCCGTAACTAAAGGGCGTCGGAAGGAGACTGCCCTGGAACAAGAATTCAACCGAGCTGTCTTTGTCGAGTTGCTCGGTTACCGTTTATATCCCGGCCTCGAGGGGGCATGGACGGCTTGGCCGAAGCCAGCAACGGATGCAACGCGATTAGCGGGAGAGCCGGACCTGCTTCTGGGAAATTTCAATAATGCTGGCACCTTTGAAGCGCTCACCGTTGTGGAGTTGAAACGTCCTAAGACCTCCCTCGACGCTCCGCAACCTACGTATGAAAACCGGACGCCAGTTGAACAAGCTTTTGATTACGCTAAGCGCCTCCCAACTTGCCGGTGGGTGATCGTATCGAATATGGAGATTCTACGTCTTTACGCAATTAACTTTTCGGACGAATATCATGAACTCGATCTTGAACCGATTGCGCCAGGCCGGAACGATAATTATCGCGATCTATATCGTCTTGCAGGATATGATTATTTAATTGATGGTGGAACTGATTCCTCGACTTCCCGATTATTGGCTGCAGCGCGTGACGAACAAGCGTCGTTTCGCGAAGGCTTTTATAAAATTTATGTGGAAATGCGTGATATCTTGCTTGACACTGTAGATCAGTGGTGTGAGGGAAAATATGATCGCAATACTCAAATACTAGCAGTGCAACGGCTATTGGATCGCCTCTTGTTTATATATTTCTGTGAAGATCATCCAGACGGGCTATTGCGTAACGGATTGGTGAAAGAGATAACCGAACTCGCGCTGAGACTTCCGGGCAGCTCAACGACAAAGGCTTATGAACAGCTCAAGGCGTTGTTTCGCGAGTTAGACATCGGTGTCCGAACACCGTTCCGCCAGATACCAAAATATAATGGAGAACTCTTTAAATACCATCGTGTTGTTGACGAATTAATGGTTGAGGACGAGTTATCAACTCGTCGGTTCGCATGGACATCGCCAACTCAAGGGAGGCGCGTCGTTGAAGGAATATACGGGCTACACGTATTCGATTTTTGGCGCGAATTTGACCGTGATCTGCTGGGAAATTTGTTCGAGCGCTCGGTTGGTGATCTAACTGCGCTAGCCCACGGCGGGCGCCCCGATGCGCGCAAGGCCTTTGGTATATTCTACACGGCAAGCCGGCTAGCGCGCTTCGTTGCCTCCTCCGCGGTTGGTGCGATGTTAGACAAGGATGCGCAACTGAAAGCTGCCATTACACGAGCAAGTACCAATCAATTTACTGACCCTAACGACATCATCGACGAAATTGTGGCACTCCTTTGCCAATATCAAATCGCCGACTTAGCTTGTGGGAGTGGAGTTTTCCTCACAGCCGCGCTCGATAGCTTGCTTTCCCCGTATAAAAAGGCGCTTGAAGCTATCGCGGTTGGATTGAATAAGCAGCTACTTGGCTTTCGGCAATCAGAAGTTCTTAAGGCATCAATTTATGGCGTTGATTTACTACCTCAGGCGGTGGAACTAGCCAAACTGGCATTATGGCTCACGGCGGCTCGGAGGAATGAACGAAGCGCCGACTTAAGTGGCAACTTTGTTGTTGGAGACGCGCTAACTCAGTGCACCGTTGATGATCTTCTTCAGAAATCGCGCCAGCAGTTTGACTTAATCCTCGGAAATCCGCCTTGGGGCGGTGACTTCGATTCGGAACACGGCACGCGGGTACTACATGATCTAGGTTTGCCGTCTACTGGACAAGCGAACTCCTGGGAGGTATTTCTCGCTCTAGTAGTATCATCGCTGAAGCCAGGAGGACGCTTCGCAATTTTGATACCCGATACAATTTTCTCGGTCGACAAACGGCGGACAAGAGAATGGCTTGTACGCCGATGCAAGCTAGAAAAGGTCTACTCACTGGGTCCCGATTGGTTCACAGCGAATGTTCGTATGTCTACGGTGGTCTTACAAGGTACAACGGAACGTTTCGAGCCGGACCACGCCATCTCTACCTTGGCACTCGCTGGCAAAAACCGCAGAGATGCACAAAGCGGATATCGGCCCCTGGGCCAATTAGAAGCTTCATTGCGGCAGGAGCTTCAGCAGCAACGATGCGTGGCTGATCCGGAAAAACAGATACAGGTATTGGCATCTGATTGGGAGCTTGAATTCGTATCGCGGATCGAAGCACGGTCTGTCGAGCTTGATCATCAGCGATCATGCGCGTGGCGATGAAATTAATGCCGCGGGGCTGTTATGGCGGTGTGGCAATTGCATGGCGTATACTGTTCCCGGTGAAAAGGCAAAGGGCGGGGTATACAAGGACAAATTGTGCCCTAACTGTGGGGCAACTTTGACGTTCCGCAACGTGCTTTTCGAGACCTTAATTTCAGACACTTGTCGGGGTGCGTATAACACACCCTATATCGATGGAAGGTGCCTTGTAGAACGTTATGGAAACCCAGATCGTCGATTTTTGCGGCTTGACCTAACGCCGCTGTTTCCAGCATCTATAATCAAGCCATCGAGAATTTTTCGAGGCCCCAAGATTGTCCTACGTCAAGCTGGTGTCGGGATTGTAGCGACTCTAGTTGAAGATGACTGTCACTGCCCATAAAGTGTTTACATTTATCGCGCGACGGCAAAATCCTTAGAGCAAGGTTATACCAATGAGTTTTTGTTGGCATGTTGGCCAGCCGCGTGATGACGTTCATAGTTATGAAGCAGTTTGGAGAAATTGATCCGGCGCGAGCTTTTGCGAAACTGACACATGCTACAGGGCGAGGACGACTTGAAACAATCCGAGCAAATATCTGCCTTAGTCAGAAGGGTGTTGAAGAATCAGAATTTGGGTGGCACCGAGGATCAGCAAATCGAATTCGTGTTAAGACAGCTATGGGGAATAATGCCCGACGAAGGGCGCTATATAAACGGTTTCTTCTCCAGTTTGGATGGACAGGCTGTCCGTTCATTGTTCCCGGACGGCGCGCCCCCGGCCGTGCCCCCACCGCTTCAGCAAGTGTAGGGCGGATAAGCGGAGCGTAATCCGCCGGGTCGCCCGAAGGTTTGGCAGAATGCGCTTTGCTATTCCCCCCTACGTTTACTGTATCCGCGTAATCCGCGCAATCCGAACCGCGGCGGTTCAGCTCGCACTCAGCGCGAGCACGGCTTCCGGCACTCGGTCGATCACGCGCAGAAGGGCGCGGGCCGCACCCTGCGGGGCGAGCTTACCCTGCTCCCAACCGCGCACTGTCGCGACAGAAATGCCGATCCGGCGCGCAAATTCGGCCTGCGACAGTCCGGCACGTCTGCGAACCCGTCGCACCCAGGCCGCCCCATCCTTGGCTGCTTCGGCGTCATCGAAGGCAGCCTGATGTGCGATCTCCGCTTCGGTGGTCGCATCGACCCGCGCCCAGTCGGTTCGCGGCACTACAGGCTCCCACGGCTCGCCGGAACGGCGCCGGGTGACGGCTCCCGTCGCATCGAGGCGTGCTTCAGTCCGAGCCATATCGGTCCGTCTCCCTGGCGTTTGCTTTGCGAGCGGAAATGATCCTCGTGACCGTTTCACGCCGCGTGTAGGCGATCACGAACAGCCGTCCGGCAACGCGGCCGTAGAGCCTGAAACGTTCTTCGCCATAGTCACGCCGATCGTCGCGCTCCACCCGTCTGTTCGGGTCCGAGAACGCCGGCACGATATCGGCAAAACCGAACCCGCGATCGCGTACGCAGCGATCGTTTTTCGCATCGTCCCACTCGAACCGGATATGGGGAGCGTCCGCCAATAGCCCAGCCTGCCACTGAATAGACCCTCATCCTCCTCAACGCGCGTCAGCAAGGGTGGAAAAGCGTAGCGCCTTCCGCCCTACGCGTGCTCAGAGTTCTCCTCTGGCGGCCCATGCTCTCATTCTCCCCGCATTGCGGAGAGAGGGTTGGGGTGAGGGGCGAAGGGGTCCGCGAACGGCGGCAGGATATCAGCAAACCCGAACCCGCGATCGCGCCCGCTACAACGACGCGAAATCGGCCACATTGCGGGAGTATCGGATTACCGGTTGCCACACGTCGGAGCGATGGCGGGCGGGTGTTCGCTGTTCTTTTGCTGCAGAATCCACCATCCCCGCCGAGAAACTCGCGCGAATCAAGGAGTCCCGCGCGCGTTTGCTGCAGATTTCCTGCAGAAACAGCAAACCGGCGCCGGAACAGGGAAAAAATAGCCAGTCGCGCCCCGGAATGCAACCGAAGCAGCAAACCGAGTCACGGTCTCGACGAACCGCCGGCCGGCCGCGCCTTTGCCAGCACGATCGAAGGCGATCAGCGTTTCCAGCAATTCGGGTAGCGCCCGCAGCGGCACCATGTTCGGACCGTCGGACGGGGCGCGGTCGGGGTCCTCGTGCGTTTCCATGAACACCGCCGCGACCCCCACCGCGACGGCGGCGCGCGCCAACGTCTCGACAAAACGGCGCTCGCCGCCACTCTTCTCGCCCTGCCCGCCGGGCTGCTGCACCGAATGCGTCGCGTCGAACACAACCGGGTAGCCGGTCTCGGCCAGCACCGGCAGCGACCGCATGTCGGAGACCAGCGTGTTGTAGCCGAAACTGGCGCCGCGCTCGCACAACAGGACCCTGTCATTGCCGCTGCCGCTGATCTTGCCGGCGACGTTCTTCATATCCCACGGCGCCAGGAACTGGCCCTTCTTGACGTTGATCGCGGCGCCGGTGCGGGCGGCGGCGACCAGGAGGTCGGTCTGGCGGCACAGATACGCCGGGATCTGCAGGACATCGACCGCTTCGGCGGTCGGCGCGCATTGCTCCGGCAGATGCACGTCGGTCAATACCGGTATTCCCCGCGTCTCCCTGATTTCAGCGAGGATCGGCAGCCCGTCCGCGAACCCGACGCCGCGCGCGCCCGACAGCGAAGTGCGGTTCGCCTTGTCGAAAGAGGTCTTGTAGATCAGCTTGACGCCCAGCCGTCCGGTGATCTCGACCAGGGCCGCGCTGACCTCGAGCGCGTGCGCCCGGCTTTCGAGTGCGCACGGGCCGGCGATCAGCACCAGCGGCAGGTCGTTGCCGATCTGGACGTCGCGCACCGTCACATGCCGCGGGTTCATCACGGTCTATGCCCCGGTGCGGCGTTGCGGGAGGAGCCCCGAGGATCGGTTTGCGGCGGGCCGGATCGAGAAGACAGGGTCATTGGCGCACAACTCTCTGCTCGAGAATGTAAGTATAACCGGCGAGTCACAGGAGCCGGAGGTCCATCATGATAAGGTTTGCCGCGCTGCTCGTCGCCACTTCGGTGCTTGCCGCAAGCATTCCGGCCGCCGCCGACGGCATCCCGCGCGAAAAGCGGCCGGTCGTGACCAAAAAGATCAAAAAGAACAGGGCCGTCAGGAGAAATGTTGTCACCGAGGAAAAGGTCGTTGTCGAGCAGAAAGAAGCGCCGCCGGTCGTTCTAGCGCCCGTTCCCGCGCCACCTCCGATCCCCGCGACCCCAATCTATGTCTGGGAGCCGGGACACTGGACCTGGAGTTCCTCCGATGGCCATGAATGTCTGGGTTCCGGGAATGTACCTCCGACCATGATCGCGCGATGACGCACGAAACCTCGCACGACGGCGTATAACCCAGTGGATCGGCATCGGCGGCGACGAGTGACCGTCGCCACCTCCATGACGCAGCGATGCACCGCGGAATTGTCATGGGATGCACTCTGTTCACGCGTTAGCCGGCCCACATTCGCGGGCCATGCTAACGGAGATGATCCATGAGACGCGTGCTGATGATCGCCGGGGCGGCCCTGATCTGCGCCGGTCCTGCCTTGGCCGATGATGTAACGATCGAGAAGCATACGACGGTCACCAAAGAGCTCGTTCCCGCGGAGCCGCAAAGCGGCAGTACGGCCGCAACCGTTATCATCGCGCCCGAGGCGCCGCCGCCGCCGCGAGTCGAGGTTCGACCGCAACCGCCGCGACCGGGGATGGCCTGGATGGAGGGCCACTGGGAGTGGAGCCCTCAGACCCATACGTATCGCTGGGTCGCCGGCGAGTTCGCCGAGCCGCCGCGGCCGCGGGCAGTGTGGAGCCCCGGCCAGTGGCAGCAGCGCCCGGACGGCTGGGTCTTTACGCCTGGCCACTGGAGCTGAGGCAGCCCGATCGCGATAGCCCGCCGTGGTTGCGGCCGCGGCGGGCGGAGCATAAGAGGCGCGTGCTAGCCGGGCACAGCTTCGCACACCCGCTCGCGACCGCTGAGCTGCCCGGAAAAGAAGGTGTGCCTGGGCGCGCTCAGCCCTGTTGCGGCGTGTGCGTCTCCAGGAATTGCTTGACCCGAGCGCGGGCCGCTTCGAGCGCTGCGCCGGTCTTCCATTCGGCGATGAACTCGCTGTTCGGCAACAGTGAGTCCAGTTCCTCCGCGATCGCGTAAGGGTGCGCCTCGTCGTTGCCGGCCAGCACCAGGCATGGCGTCCGGACCGTCCGCACGGAATCGCGGTCGACGCAGTACACGAACCCGGGCTCGTAAAGATTGCGATAGAATGTGTCGAGCACGGCGGGCGTCGCCTCGGGGTGATCCTTGAGCGACGCGGCCCAGGCCTCAAAGCGCGCCGTCCTGGCCGGCGGCATCGGCCCGACCCGCCCGATCGGCTGCGCCAGAACCGCGGCGGCGACGCGCTGCGGCTGCTGCTTGATCAGGTTCAGGATAAACGAACCGCCGATGCACTGACCGTACAGATGACAGCGGCCTACCCCCAGGTGATCCAGTAGCGCGATATGGTCTTTCGTGTAGCTGTCCCAGCCGTCGCGCGCCGTGATCGGAGCGCGCGACTGGCCGCCCGCGTTGCGCTGGTCCATCGCGATCACACGGAAATTGTCGGCGAACTCGGTGATCGGGTTGATCGGCGCGGAGGGCTCGCCCCATACCTCGATCACCGAAGCAAGACCGGCCGGCGCAAACGTCAAGATCGGAAACCCCCGACCGTATTCCTCGTAATAGATCCTTGCGCCATCGTGTTCGAAGCTCGGCATCTCGGTTCCTCCTCGGATACAGGCGCTGACCGGGTCGCTCGCTACCCGGCCACCCGGAAACCCAAGTCAGCCGCCCGCGAGTTTGACATTGGAACGAACCACCGCGCACGCGATCTTACGCTGTTTCAATTCGGCGCACGCCGAACGCGCACCGCTCTCGGAAAAGCTTAACACGCGGACCCGGTAGAGCCTGCGGCGGTCCGATTTCGACGGCGCCAAAACCTGCTGCGGCTTGCCAGTCAAGGCCCCGACCCCGGCGACGCGATGCAGCAGCCTGACGAGCCGCTGACTGGTCGCGGAAGGCGCCGAGTTGTATGCTCCACCCGTCCTCCGCGGCCGAGGTGACGTGCACGGCCGGCGCCGCATGCGCCTTCGAGACTGGCTCCAGGTGCCGTAGCGCGGCACTGGTGACGCGCCGCACCGTGCCCGTCTTGCGGTCCTCGGCACCGTTGTTCTCCCGTTCGTCCTCGTCATCGTCGGCCAGCGCTACGGCTGCCTCAGCCGCCGCAATCGCGGAGCCGCTGGCAGCTGGGTTAGCCGGCGTCGGCGCGATGCGTGCCGTGCCCACTGCCGGGGCGGCGGGCGCCGCCGCGATCGAGTTCGAGGAGGACGCCCTCGGAAAGGTGGGGGGTGCCGCCGCGATCGCCGGCTCCGCCGGCTGGAGCGTCCCGAGCACCGCGAATCCCTGATCAAGCAGCGAGGCCATCTGCACGTCACGGCTGCGCGCCGACCGACCGCCCATGATAACCCCGATCAGTCGGCGCCCGTTGCGCACCGCGGAGGTGGCAATGTTGAAACCGGACGCGTTGACGAAACCGGTCTTGATCCCATCGGTCCCCGGATACCACTCCAGAAGATGATTGTGGGTGCGAATCTGATCGCCGCGGAAATAGAATTCTTGCGTCGAAAAGTACCGATATTCGCGCGGAAAATCGTGATAGAGCGCGAGCGCCAGCCGGGCGACGTCGCGCGCCGTGGTGCGCTGCGACGGGTCGGGCAGCCCAGAGGCATTCTGGTACCAGCTATGCTGCATTCCGAGCTGGCGGGCCTTCCATGTCATGTAGCGGGCGAAATTGGCCTCGCTGCCGGCAAGGTTTTCGGCAACCACGGACGCCGCGTCATTGGCCGATCGGGTGATGAGCCCGAGGATCAGGTCGCGCAGCGGAACCGCCTCGCCCGGCATCAACCCAAGTTTGCTTGGCGAGCGGCTCGCCGCCTCGGCGGATACCGTAAAGAGCTGATCTAGCCGGATGCGCCCCTGGTTGAGCGCCTCGAAGGTCAGGTACAGCGTCATCATCTTGGTCAGCGACGCCGGATAGGTAAGTACATCGGCGTTCTGCTCGCTCAGCACCTGGCCGGTCTCGGCATCGAGCAGCATCCAGGCAAAGACCGGCCCGGAGACGGCGGTCGCGCCGCCGCGCGCTCCCGCCTCGGCCGCGGGCCCAACCGCGACAACACTCGCCAGAAACAACATGCCGATCAATCGAACCCACGGCACTCCGCCGCGGGGAATCCCCTGCCCTTCCGACATCACGCCTGAACCCCGCTTCCCCGACCCCCGGGTTGAGCACGTTTGCGACGCATCCGCTCCGCGTTCAACGGTTTCAAAGCCTAGGAAAAAGCAGAAGGTGAGTCAAAGAGCCCAACCCGATCCGCACCTTCGCCGATGCGCCCGCCGCAGCCATCCCGACAACCCGGCTTCGGCAACCGCTAATTCGGCAAGCGATAAGCGGGCTCGCGCGCCGTCTTGCATGCCCGAACCGGGGTCCCCATCATCGACGCATGCACGAATTCGCGATACGGCCTGACCCCGACGACCCGCGCCTGACCCGGCGGGTTGGCGGAATCGATCAGGACGGCAGGCCCATTGAAATGTCCGTCGTCACCGAACGGCCGCTCACCCTTTTCTTGAACGGGCGCGAGATCGTAACAATGATGACGATCGGCGATCACCCGGAATATCTCGCGGTCGGCTACCTGCTCAACCAGAACATGCTCGGCCCCGCGGACCAAATCGTCGGTGTCGAGTACGACGACGAGATCGACACCGTCGTCGTGCGCACCGAACGGGAGACGGATTTCGAGGACAAACTGAAGAAGAAAACGCTGACCTCCGGTTGTGCCCAGGGCACCGTGTTCGGCGATCTGATGGAGCGCTTCGACGAGGTCCGGCTCGATCCCGATGCGGTGCTGCGGACCTCGTGGCTTTACGCGCTGACGCGCAAGATCAACACCGCCCCGAGCCTTTATCTCGCGGCTGGCGCGATCCACGGCTGCGTGCTGTGCGAAGAGGATCGGCCGCTGCTCTACATGGAGGATGTCGGCCGGCACAACGCGGTCGACAAGATCGCCGGCTACATGCACCTCGAGAAGGTTTCCGCCGCCGGCAAGATCTTCTACACGACCGGCCGGCTGACTTCGGAGATGGTGATCAAGACCGTGCAGATGGGGATCCCGATCCTGATTTCGCGCTCCGGTTTCACCGCCTGGGGTGTCGAACTGGCGCGCGAAGCCGGGTTGACCTTGATTGGGCGTGCCAAGGGTCGGCGTTTTGTTGCGCTTTCCGGCATCGATCGAATCGTTTTCGATGGCGATCCGCGCGGCATCGCCGACGAGCCTTCCGATCTGGCGCGAAAATCAAGCCTGCCAGAACACGCGACGCTCGATGGGGCTGAATAGTGACCACGCTCGGGCTGCTGCTGGCCGGCGGACTGTCGCGCCGCATGGGCGGCGGCGACAAGGCCCTGCGCCCGCTCGGCGGGCGGACCCTGCTCGAACATGTCATCGATCGAATCAGACCGCAAGTCGGCGGGCTCGTCCTCAACGCGAACGGCGATCCTGACCGTTTCGCGCATTTCGGGCTGCCGGTCGTCGCCGACAGCATCCCCGATTTTGCCGGCCCGCTAGCCGGGATTCTCGCTGGGCTCGACTGGGCCGCGACAAACCGGCCGGATTGCTCTGATATCGTCAGCGTGCCCACCGACGCACCGTTCCTGCCGCGCGATCTTGTCGAACGCCTGTCGCGGGCAATGACGGAAACCGGGGCCGATCTCGCCGGCGCCGCATCCGGGAGCCGGTTGCACCCGGTCGTCGGTCTGTGGCCGGTGCGGCTGCGCGACGCGCTGCGCGAGGCGGTCGCGATCGAGGGAATCCGTAAGGTCGATGTCTGGACCGCGCGCTATCGTCTGAAGATTGTCGATTTCCCAGAGCAAAGCCCGGGGCTCGACCCGTTCTTCAACGCGAACCGCCCTGGCGACCTCGAACGCGCGGCGGAGTTGCTCCAGCGTACAGGAGAGCGGTAATGCGCGAATCGGCTCACCACCTTGGCGCAAATCGTTCGGCAACTTGGCTAGCGGACGGTGGCTACACTGCTTGCGTCGATGTCTCCGGCTCGCGGAAGATTGCATTAGCCAAAGGTTAACCATCTTGCGGCTTGCCGCGTCATAGCTCACGTGTGAAAATTTTACCTATGATAGTGACAGTGCCCTTGCGTGTTCTGGCGTTGCTGGCCGCTCGGCTTTGCCATGACTTGATCAGTCCAGTTGCGGCGATCGCGAACGGCGCCGAACTGCTCGGAGAGGACGATCCGGACTTTGTCCGCGAGGCCGTCGCGCTGGTTGGCAACAGCGCACGGAGCGCCAGCGCCCGCCTGCAGTATTTTCGTTTTGCGTATGGCTTCGGCGGCGGCGGATTGGCCGGCCCGGCACCGCACCAGCTCGTCGCCGAGTATTTTGCCGAGACGGCGATCGCATGCGACTACGGCGAATCTGTCCGCGAGCTGCCGTTGGACGGACAAAAGCTCGCCTGCGCGATGCTGCTCGTAGCTGGCGAGGCGTTGTCGCGCGGCAGCCACCTGACCGTGAATGCAGCTTCCGGCGGACCCGAACTCGATGCGATCGGCGACACGATTAATCTGTCCGCCGAAACGCGCGCCGCGCTGACGCGGACGACCGATCCGTCCGAGCTTACGACAAAGACTGTCACCGCTTACTTCGCCGCTTTGCTCGCGGCGGGGCAAGACCGCATTCTTGTCGTGAGCGACCGGCCGGGCGGGTTCCGCATGCGTTCAACGCCGTCGTGACGGTCCGTCGCCGTCAAGCCCGGCGCAGCTCTGCTACGGCCTCTTCAGCGTCACGCAGGACATAGCCGCGTCCCCATACCGTCTCGATGTAGTGCTCGCCGCCGGTCGCCTGTGCCAGCTTCTTGCGCAGCTTGCAGATGAATACGTCGATGATCTTCAGGTCGGGTTCGTCCATCCCGCCATAGAGGTGGTTCAGGAACATCTCCTTCGTCAGGGTCATGCCCTTACGCAGACTGAGCAGCTCTAATATGCCGTATTCCTTGGCGGTAAGGTGCAGCGGCTTGTCGTTTGCCGTTACCATGCGGCTATCGAGGTTGACGCTCAGCTTGCCCGTGCGAATTTCCGATGCGGAGTGCCCCTTCGAGCGGCGCACGATCGCCTGGATGCGGGCGAGCAGCTCGCGCCGATCGAACGGTTTCGTCAGAAAATCGTCGGCCCCAAACCCGAGACCTTTCAGCTTGTGGTCGAGTTCGACCAGACCGGAGAGAATCAGGATGGGCGTGTGCACCCTCGCGGCCCGCAGCCGACGGAGCACCTCGTACCCGTCTATGTCCGGAAGCATCAGATCGAGAATGATCAGGTCGTAGTCGTAGAGCTTGCCGATTTCGAGCCCGTCTTCGCCGAGATCGGTCTTATCGCAGATAAAGCCTGCTTTCTTCAGCATCAGCTCGATGCCGACGGCGGTTGCGGCGTCATCCTCAACCAGCAATATGCGCATCGCATTAAACTCCCAAGCGGCATCCGAGCCGCACCTGGCGGGCTTGTTTCGCAACGAGCGTCGGCACGCGCGGTCGAACGGAAGGTTGCGGAACGTATGATAGCGGGAATCTAAATCCACGTATACCCGTAAAATTTGCAATATACGACTTTTTTCGAGGCTCGCGTCTTGTCGCGCGCAGGCGTTGCAGCGCCACGGCCGGATAGCGGCCCGCGCGCGGGGATTCGATTTAACGAAAGAGGGTAGCGCGGGCTAAGTCAAGAACAACCTGAGATTGGGTTTGACCATACTCTCGATCCGGCGAGCCGCCCGCCCCTCCGTGCTCCCCATGAGCCGGGTGCAGTCCGACCGGCTCCAGATTCGGCCGGTAGCGGCAGTTATCCCGCAGCGCCGGATTGCAGCTGGATGTAGTTCTCGATGCCGATCCGGTCGATCAGACCGAGCTGCGTCTCGATAAAATCGACATGCTCCTCCTCGCCCTCGAGGATATGCAGGAACAGGTCGCGCGTGACGAAATCACGTACCCCCTCGCAATACACGATCGCGTCACGCAGCCGACCGAGTGCCGCCTGTTCGAGGCGCAGATCGCAGTCGAGAATCTCGCGCACGTTCTCACCGATCAGGAGCTTGTCGAGATCCTGCAGATTCGGCAAGCCGTCGAGGAACAGTATTCGCTCGATCAGTTCGTCGGCATCTTTCATCTCGTCAATCGATTGCTTGTATTCGTAGTTGCCGAGCTTCGTTACGCCCCAGTTCCGCAGCATGCGAGCGTGCAGGAAATATTGATTGATTGCGGTCAGCTCGTTCTTCAGAACGGCATTGAGATGCTGGATGACGGTTGGGTCGCCCTGCATAGCCGGCCTCCATTGCGTCGTTATTACGACGAGGTCCTGCGACTAACGCCGACCGACTGCAATCAATCCGCACCGTCAGCTTGCGCCAAGCTTGCGGCTTCATTCCCTTCGCGCAGCATTTGCCGAACGAGTGGGACGCATTTTCCGCATTGCGCCCGGCAGCCGCAAGCCTGATAGACCAACGACACCGAATTCGTCCCGCCCAGCGTATGAGGACGCAGATCGCGATCGGAAAGCCCATTACACAAGCAGACGTACATCGTGCCCCGCCACTTCTCACTTGCATAAAGATGCAGCGTTGCGAATGCTTCGCAACTGCATTTGCGACATGGCCGCCGCGCGCAAAACTCCGCGGCGAACCGCCGCAGGTCTCACCGTCCGCATCAGCCGTTCGCGCGCGGCCCGGCGCCGGTCTATGCTCCCGCCGGCAACAACCATCCATCGAGGAAACGCACATGCCCGAGACTCCGACCTTCGGACGCTATGCCGAAATCCCCTATGACCAGATGACGCCGGAGCAGCAGGACGCCTACCGCTCGCTGATCGAGACGCGCGGCCGGCTGCCCGGACCGAACAAGATCTACGTGCACAACCCGAAGCTGGCCAAGGTCATGGGGCCGCTCGGGGCGCATTTCCGCACCGGATATTCGCTCAGCGAACGCGAGCGCGAGATCGCGGTCGTCGTCACCAACAGCAAGTTTCACTCTGCCTACCCGACCAACGCCCATGAACGCGCCGCCAAGGCCGCCGGGCTGCCGGACGACAAGGTCGAGGCGATGCTGTCGGGCCTGCCGACGTCGTTCGACGACGAGCGCGAGCAGGTGGTCTACGAGATGGCGGTGTGCCTGACCGAGTCGCGCTGGGTGTCGAAGGGCCTCTACGACCGCGCCGTCAAGGCGCTGGATCATGTCGGCATCACCGACGTGATCTGCCTGATGGGCTTCTACAGCAGCGTCTCGATGACTCTGGCCTTCTACGACGTGCCGGCCGGCGCCGAGGGTCTGCAGCGCTAGGCCCCCTCCCCCCGCCCTAACGGCGACCCCTTTCAGCCCCGGAGTCGATCCGGAAATAGCGGGTGGGCTGTGCCATTGAGTCCGGCTGACCGGATACGAAAATGGCCGGCCTGTATCGGGGTCGCGACCGTGCTGCTGGCGATCGGCTTCGGGTGGTATCTGCTGCCCGTCGCCGCCTGGCTGGGTGCGCTGCGGGGTGTCGTTGTCGATCTCGGATGGCTCGGCGTCGCGGTGTTCGCCGCCATCTATATCGGCGCCGTCGTCCTGCTCGCGCCGGGAGCGGTGCTAACGATCGCAGCCGGCTTCGCCTACGGGTTCTGGGGTCTGCCGATCGCGCTGCCAGCGGCGACCGCCGGCGCCTCGCTCGCCTTTCTCGTCGCCCGGCATCTCGCCCGCGACGGCGTCAAGCGAGCGATCGCAACACGGCGCAATATGGCCGCGATCGATCGGGCGATTTCCGCCGAAGGGTGGAAGATCGTGCTGTTGCTGCGCCTCAGCCCGCTCGTGCCGTTCAACCTGCAGAACTATCTGTTCGGCGTTACCGCGATACCGTTCGGGTCGTACGTCGCGGCGACCTTTGTCGGGATCGCACCGGCGACGGCGGTTTTCGTGGCGGTCGGCGCGCTCGGCGAAGCGGCGCTCGACAATCGGCCCGAGAAATGGGCCTTGCTCGGAGGCGGCCTGCTCGCAACGGTGACGGCCGTCGTTCTGGTCACGCGAAAAGCGCGGGCACTGCTGCGCGATGCCGGGGTGGAAACGCCGCCGTGATGAACCCGGTGGAGCAGCTGACGCGACCGGGCGGTTATCGACCGGAACGCTAGTCGGCTGCCAGCGGACGCGACACCACCTCCGGCGGCGTGAAGGCGCGGTCGTGCGTCAGGGACGGTACGGTGCGTCGTGCCTCTGCGACCCGCGCCGGATCGATGCGCGCCGTGACGATCCCGGTCTCTTCGCCGCCATCGGCCAGCACTTCGCCCCACGGATCGACGATCAGCGAATGGCCGTAGCTCCGACGGCCGCCGGCGTGCTCGCCCCATTGCGCCGGCGCGAACACGAAACAGCCGTTCTCGATCGCGCGGGCGCGCAGCAGCACATGCCAGTGGGCCCTGCCGGTCGGCACCGTAAAGACGGACGGTACGCTGAGAAAATCGGCGCCGGCCTGCGCCAACGCGCGATAGAGATGCGGGAACCGCACATCATAGCAGACGCTCATGCCGAGCCGGCCCCACGGCGTCTCGGCAACGACCGTGTGCCCGCCGGGACGATAGGCGTTGCTCTCGCGATAGCTCTCGCCGCCCGGCAGATCGATGTCGAACATGTGGATCTTGTCATAGCGCGCAACGATCGCGCCGGTGGCGTCGATCAGAAACGAGCGATTCGCGAGCCGGCCCTCTCCGGGATCGGCCCCTCGTTCTCCAGCCGGGTCGATGACGAGCGAGCCGAGCAACAGCCATGCACCGGTCTCGCGCGCCAGCTCGCGCATCCCGGCAAGGAATGGGTCTTCCCCCTCGCGGCGAGCCTTCTCGCGGCGGCGGCTGCCGCTCTCGATCAGATTGCTGACCTCCGGCGTCATGATGAAGTCGGCCCCGGCATCACGCGCCCGCTGCGCCAGATCGCTGACCTGGCGCAGATTGGGTTTGGTGTCGGGACCAGCCGTGAATTGCAGGCAGGCGGCGGTGAACGGAACGCTCATGCGCCAATCCCCAGCTTCGGATCGAGGTTGCCGGCGCGGTCGAGCGCGACCAACTCGTCGGAGCCGCCGATATGCTCGCCGTCGATGAAAATCTGCGGCACCGTGGAGCGCCCGCCGGCCCGCCGGATCATCTCGTCGCGCCGTGCTGGCTCCTCGATGATGTCGATCTCGGTGTAGTCGACCCCCTTTCGCTCCAGCAGCGCGCGGGCGCGGGCGCAATAGGGGCAGAACAGCGTCGTATAGATCTCGACCTCAGGCATCGCTCGCTCCGCGTCGATTGTCGGGCTTTTTCGCTGCTGAGATATGGCGCATTGCGCGCGGTTCGGCAAACCGCCGCGACTGCGGGTTCCGCGTCGGTTTGAATTCCGGGCGCGAGCGCCAGCTCCCGATTCATCGCGGGTAGCGGTTTGCTGTTTTCTGCAGGAAATGTACAGCCAACGCACGCGCGACCCCTTGCTCCGCGCGGGTTTCCTCGCCGGTGAAGGGTGAATTCTGCAGCAAAAGAACAGCAACGTCTCGCCCCGCCATCGCTCCGACCCACGGCACCGGTTATTTGATGCACCCGCAATGTGGCGGATTTCGCGTGGTCACCGGGTTGATGGCGGTGGTGTGCCCTGATTTTGGTCGGGTCAACGCCCTGCAAATGCAAACCGAAGCGGCACCGAGCGGTCAGTTCCCGGCGCGCACGGCGCGGGCCAGGGTCAAGACGCCGATCCAGCCTGCTCCGGCCCGGCGCAGCACGCGGGCGCACTCCTCGGCAGTAGCGCCGGTGGTCATTACATCGTCGATGACAACGAGCCGCGTGCCGGCGACACTGCGTCCATTGCGCAGCGCGAAGGCGCCGCGCACGTTGCGCGCGCGCGCCAGCGGCCCGAGACGGCCTTGTGACGGGGTGCGGCGGCGGCGCAAGAGCCAATCCGGCGCGACCGGCGGCCCGCCGGCGGCATGGATCGTATGCGCCAGCAGCGCGGCCTGGTTGTAGCGGCGCGCAGCCAGCCTGGTCCAATGCAACGGCACCGGCACGAGCAGATCGGCGCCGTCGAGGATCTCGCGGCCGGCGCGATGCATCCATCGTCCGAGCGAGCGTGCCAGATGGGTCCTGTCGCCATGCTTCAGCGACAGCACGAGCGCGCGGCTGTGCTTGTCATAGCGCATCACGGCTCGCGCCCTGTCGAACTGCGGCTTGTGGCCGACGCAGGCACCACAGACTGCCCCCTCCCCCATCGGATGCGCGAACGGCAGACCGCACACGGCGCACCACGGCGCCGCAAAAAACGTCATCGCGTTCCAGCAGGTCGCGCACAGCGCATCCGGCTCATCGACGGTGACGCTGCATACCAGGCAACGCGGCGGCAGCACGCCGTCGACAACGGTTCGGCCAATCCGCCGCAAATGCGCCGGCAGGGTTGCCGCGAGCTGCATCGCCTCCCACTATCCAGGACATTCCTTTACATCATCCAGCGGGGCGGTCGCGCGTCAACCTCCGCGTGTTCCCCGGAGGCCCAAAGCGCTCGATATGGCATCTTCGGAGCTGTCACCAATTGCGCCCGTGGCCACGTTATTCGATCGGCGCGCCTGGCGAGCCCACCGCAACCGCGCGGCAACGGGCGCAGTCGATTTCCTGCACGACGAAATCGCCGAGCGGCTGCTCGACCGGCTTGACCTGGTCAACCGGGAATTTCCCCATGTGCTCGATCTTGGCGCACGGGACGGCACCCTCGCCAAGCGGCTCGCGGCCCGGCCGGGGACGGAACGCGTGGTGATAGCCGAGCCGGCGACCCGGTTTCTGGCTTTGGCGAACGGCGAGCGCATCGCGGCCGACCCCGAGCTGACGCCGTTTCGCGACTCCAGCTTCGATCTCGTCGTCAGCAATCTGGTCCTGCACTGGACCGCCGACCTGCCCGGCGCGCTGGTTCAGCTGCGCCGCGTGCTGCGACCCGACGGGCTGCTGCAGGCAGCACTGCTCGGCGGACAGACGCTGGTCGAATTGCGCACTGCGCTGTTCGAAGCCGAGCTGGAACAGGAGGGCGGGGTCAGCCCGCGCGTGTCGCCGGCGATCGAGCTCGGCGACGCGGCGGCGCTGTTGCAGCGGGCCGGCTTTACGCTGCCGGTCGCCGACAGCGAGACGATTACGGTGACCTACCCCGATCCCTTGGCGCTGATGCGCGATCTGCGCGGCATGGGCGAAACGAACGCGCTGTCCCAACGCCGCCGCCGGTTTATGCGCCGCGCGACATTGGCCCGCGCCGCGCTGATATACGCGGAGCGCTTCGCCGAATCCGGAGGGCATATTCCGGCGACGTTCGAGGTGCTGTTCCTGTGCGGCTGGGCGCCGCATCCGAGCCAACCGAAACCGCTGCCGCGCGGAAGCGCCACGGCCCGGCTCGCCGACGCGCTGAAGCCGAAAGAGGTGAAGCCCTGACCCTCTCCCACAATGGGGAGCGGGTTCTGTTCAACCCTTCGCTTTTGGACCTTCGAGAAGGGCGGCGCCGCGACTTTCGATCTGGCCGATGATCCGTTTCGCCGCCAAATGCAGCAGCGCGGGCAGCCCGAGTTCGACCCTGACGAATTCCTCGTACACCTCGATGCGTCCGGTGATCGTCTGCATCAGCGCGGAGACGCGGAAGCTGAGCGTGTACTCGTCCCAGCTGTGATCGAGCGAGCGGACATATGCACCAAGCTCGGCGCCGATTTTCGATAGCCCATTCTCGATGCGCCGCTTCGCCTCGTCACGTCCGAGACGGTGAGAAATCGTGACGGTGATCGGTTCGTTCGGGGTCATCATGTCGGGATCAACGCTTGTCGGAGGCGCTCCGCACCGCTTTGATGGCGCGCGGCCGCGACATGGAAGCGATTCATGCGGCGCACGGCAAGAGTGATGCGCAAAGGGGACGCGAGGACAGGATGGCCGATCTGCGGGTGCGGAGCGAAATTGCCGGTTCTGTGTGGAAGATCGAGGTCACGATCGGCGACAGCGTCGTCGAGGACGACCCGCTCGTCATCCTCGAATCGATGAAGATGGAAATCCCGCTGCTGGCGCCGCGCTCGGGGGTCGTCAAGGAGATCCTCGTCGTCGAAGGCGAGCCGATCGCCGAGGGCGACGTCGCCGTGATCCTCGGATGACCGAAGCGGTGTGCGTCAAGGATCGAGGCCAAGGCAGCCAATGACCGGGCCGCTGCGGGTCGGCGCGACGATCGAGGGGGAAGACGCGGCGCTCGCGGTCGCGGCGGCGCTCGACGATTTGTGTTCGGCGGTCAGCGCGTTTGAGGCACGCGAGCCCGCTTCCGGGGTGCCGGCGCTGTGGCGGGTCGAGGCGTATCCCGCCGCGCCGGTGCTTGATGCCGGGCTGGAGATCCGGCTGGCGCTGCTCGCCGCCGGAGCGGGCGGGCGGCTGATCCAGATCGCCGAAGAACGGCTGAGCGAACGCGACTGGCTGGCGGAGAACCGACGGGCTTTCCCGCCGCTGCGCATCGGGCGGTTTTTCGTGCACGGCTCGCATTGGAGCGGAGCGGCGCCGCCGGGCACGATCCCGCTCGAAATCGACGCGGCGACCGCCTTTGGCACCGGCGAGCATCCGTCGACGTGCGGCGTTCTGCTGGCGCTCGACCGGCTGGCGCGCCGCCGCCGCTTCCGCCGGCCACTCGATATCGGCACCGGCAGCGGCGTGCTGGCGATCGCCGCCGCGAAAATTCTGCACCGCGCCGTGCTGGCGAGCGACATCGATTGCGCCGCGGCGCGTGTCGCCGCGCACCACGTCGGGCGCAACGGTCTGCGCGGCCGCGTGCGCGTTGTCTGCGCGCCCGGGTATCGCGCCCGCGCCGTGCGGCGCGCGAAATACGACCTGATTCTCGCCAATATTCTGGCGCGGCCGCTGAGCCTGATGGCGCGCGATCTGTCGGGTGCGCTCGCGCCGGGCGGCATCGCCATTCTCGCCGGGCTGCTGCGCCGGCAGGAGCCGATGGTGCTCGCGGCGCATCGAATGCAGCGGCTTGCGATGGCGGGCCGGCTCGCGATCGACGGCTGGTCGACGCTGATCCTGCGGCGCGGCCGCTCGTTGGGCGCTTTGTAGGCGCCCGCCGGGAATCAGCCGAACAAGGCAAGGCGGGCGGCGGCGAGCGTCGAATCGGGGTCGGCCCCGGCGTCGATACGGCGCCAGTCCAGCAAGCCGGGATCGTGCGCCAATTGTTGCCCGACAATTGCCGGCGACGCATCGGAGGCATCGCCGCTGCGCGCACCGACACGCGCCATGAGCCTGTCGGGTGGCGCTTCGAGCCACAATCCGGTGAACGGCACATCCGCCTCGGCCGCGACCGCGGCAAAGGCATGTCGTTCGTCTTCCCGCAGCGCGACGGCGTCGATCACCGCTGCGTAACCGGCGCGCAGGGCCGCGGCGGCACCGGCGCGGAGATCCCGATACACTTGCTCGGTGATATCGGACGCATAGGCCTCGGGCGGCAGCCTTGTCTCGGGATCCGTGCCGAACAGCAGCTTGCGCGTGACGTCGCTGCGCAGACAACGGGCCCCGGGTGGTCGCCCGAGTTCCGGCGCGAGTCCGGCGGCCAGCGTCGATTTTCCGGTGCCGCTCAACCCACCGATCGCGACCAGCTGCGGCGGGGTTCGCTTCAATGCGGCCTCGGCCCCGTCGAGATAGGCGCGGGCTTCGGAGAAGGCGGCGGCTCGGTCCTCGCCACCCCAGCCGCGCTCGGCCCTGGTCGCCGTGACATGCGCACGGATCAGCGCCCGCAGCGCGAGGAACAGCGGCATCGCGGCGAGGCCGTCATCCTCGCCGGTCAGGTCCAGGTACCGGTTCAGCACGAGATTGGCGAAATCGCGATGCCCGCGATGATCCAGGTCCATCAACAGGAAGGCGAGATCGTACAGCACGTCGATGCTGGCGATGTCCGGGGAAAACTCGATGCAATCGAACAGCAGCGGCTTCCCGTCCACGACGCAAATGTTGCCCAGATGCAAATCGCCGTGACAAAGACGCACCTTACCGGCATCGCGCCTCGAATCGAGCAGTGCGCCGGCGCGCGACAATTCGCGACCGAGCGCGGTTTCGATGCGATCGATCTGTCCCGGATCGAACCCCGCCGCCCGCGACCCGCGAAGCGTTCCGATGTTGGTCTCGACCAGCCCTGCCATGATTGCGGACCCGCCACGATCGAGGCGCTTTTCGGCCTTCCCGTGAAATTCGGCGATATGCCTGGTCAGGGTATAAAGAAGCGGCGGCGACAGCGTGCCGCGCCGGGCCAGGTTGTCGAGCAGATCGCGCTGCTCGAACCGCCGCATGACGACAACGTAATCGACGACTGCGTCATCGGCGCGCCCTTCCCTCCCCCATCGCAGGCGACCCTCTTTGGTGCGGCTGATCGCCCGCACTTCGAGATAGAGCGACGGCGCGGTGCGGCGGTTGAGCTTGAGTTCCGCGGTACAGGCGGCGAGCCGAAGCGTTAGCGTCGAAAAGTCGAGATAGGCGTATTTGACCGCGCGCTTCAGCTTGTAGGCGTAAGCGCCGACGAGAAACACGAGCGAGGCGTGCGTCTCGAAGACCTGCACGGGCGCGACCCCGCGCGGATACGATTCAGGGTCGCGCAGAAACGCCACAACCTCCCGCTGCTCGTCCTCCATCCGGCACCTCGCGGCGACATCCCGTTCACGAGCGGCGAGGCTGGCTCGCCGTTCTGCTTGTCCCGATCATAGCCGCAGCGTGCTTACCGTGTCCTTGACGGCCGATCGAGCGAACCCGCGGCCGCTCTTCGTAGGACACCCAGGCCAGCGTCGCGCCGAAAACCACGAACGCCGCCAGGATGAATCCGAGAACAACTGCTTCCCCACCGGTCATGATGCCCTCCTATCGTGACGCGGGCACCGTGAGGCTCGGCACGTTCGGCTTCATTGATCTGCCGCAATGAAGGAGTCAGCGGGGACCGGGCAGAATGTCGCAATCCTTCGCCACGTCATGATCGAGCCTGATGGCGCCGGACCGGATCGAGGCGCCTCCCGGAGCATAGGCGAGCCGCCGCCGGGGCAGTCGTGCCGCCGCGGGCTTGGCGTAAATCTGTTTCGCCGCCTCGACAAGAAGCACCCCGGCAAAGGTCGGGAACAGCCGGTTCCCGATCCGCTCCCAGACGGCCGCCGAACGCAGCATGACGCGCCTTGTGAACGGCGGGACAAACAGCGCGGTGTCCGAGCCGGTCGGCGTAAACTGCTCCTCGCGCAACAGGCGCGACAGCTGCGACATCGTGTAGGGGCGGCCCGAGCCGAACGGTGTGTGGTCGATCCGCGCCCAGATCCCCCGCCGGTTCGGCGCGACGATCAGGACGCGGCCGCCGCCGGCTAAAACCCGCCAGACCTCCTTCAGCAGCGCGCGCGTTTCGTCGGCCGTCTCGAGGGCGTGGATCAGCAGCACCCGATCGATCGAATAGTCGGCGAATGGCAGCTCGCCCTCGTCGCCCAACGCGACGAGATTGCCTCCATCCATCGGCCAGCGCAGCACGCCGAGCGAGGCCGGCATTACCGCCACCGTACGCTCGGTATCGGGCGCCAGCGCCGGCAGGAACGGGGTCGCGTAACCAAGGCCCAACAGGCGCATCGCGCGCAAGTCCGGCCAGATCCTTTGGATTGCCCGCCGGATCATGCGGCGGGCGACCTGACCCAGCGCGCTGCGATAAAAATCTCGAAGATCCACGACGTCGGACGGCATCGCACGAGTTTATCGCGGCGCCCCGGTGGCACCAGCGGTCGATCAAGCAAAAGGACTTTACCGGGACCAGCCGCATGCCTTGCGGGAAGCGAAGATCGGAGCCGCGCAATGGTGCCACAACAATGGAAACGCAGGAACCGACCGACCAGCGGTCGCTACGCCACTAATTGGCCATCGGAAGCGAGCGCGCCGACAGGGCTGCGTGCAGCGCCGCGAGCCGATGGCGGTAGGTGTGCGCGTCATGCACGAGATCATGCGCGGCGGCGACGACGCGGTCTCGTTCGGTCGCGTCGAGAAAGCGCACCAGCGCCTCCGGCGCATCGTCCAGATCGGCCCGCAGAGGGATAAAATGCTCGCCGGCTTTCAAGATATCGTTGTAGCGGCCCTCGATGAGCAGCTGACACGTACCGGTCGCCGCCGCTTCGAAATGTCGCGAGGAAATGCATTTTGAATACGCCGGGCAGCGCGGCCGGTTGGCGAAGAACCGCGTTTGCACCTCGGCAAAATCGTCCTCATCCGCCTCGAATGCTTCATGTCGCAGTGGGGAGCGTTGCTGCAACGCCTTCAGTCCGACCTTGATTCCGTAGGGCAGCCGCCGAACGGCCGCATGGAGCCACCCGTCGGCCGCGATCACTGGGCCGGCCGACCGCTCGCGCAGAAATTCCTGTATCGCCAGTGCGGTCCGGTCGTCGCGTTCCAGATACCAGCTCCCAGCTTCGCTGCCGATCGTGCCGCGACATTCGTTCAGAAATTCCGCCCATTCGGTGCGGCCGAGCCGCCGATCGTTGGCAATGTCGACGCGCAATCCGGCCGCGGGACCAAGACGAGCAAACAAGTCATAAACACGGTTGCGCTGATCGTCCCCGAGATAGACGGGATACCGGAAACTGCGGGCGCCGAGGTCGACGGAGCGCAACTCGGCCGGCCTGTCCCGACGAAACACCCGCTCGTTGGCGGCATGCGGCACCGGGAGCACCGCAGCTCCGGTATCGTCATAAAGCCACTCGCCGGCTTCAAGCGGCATCTGGGTGCCCACCCAATCGGCGCCGACATCGCGCAAAAACTCGCGTTTGTGCGACAGTCTGATCCACGGCAGGTTGTATTCGTTTCCGACAAGCACCAGCAGGCGTCCGCGGCGGTCCTTCAGCGCTGGCCTCAGCGGGTTTATGTACCTCAGCGTATCGGCCGAGCACGGGTGCAATGCGACGACGAGTTCCGCGTCACGCACCGCGCGGATGGCGGCGCGCCGTTCGCCACGCCCGAACAGGTTGAACGCAGTCGTCGCGAAATTCGGCGACGATTTGAACGCGTCGACCCAGTCGTCATAGTAGGAAGCCCGGACCCCGTATCGGACGGTCAGGACGACCGCGCGGATGCGCGTTTCGCGGAGCATACCAGATTAACCGACAATCAGATCGTCCGTGCAGACCGCGGCGGCCGTCTGCAGCAGCCGATACATATCGAGAGGGCTGAACGGCCGACAAGTTCCTTGCACCTGCCCTCGATGGGCTCCGCAATTCCACCGCCCCGGAGATGCGCGATGAGCACTGACATCGTCGATTTATGCGTGATCGGGGCCGGCGCCGCCGGGCTGACCACGGCCGCGATCGGCGCCCAGCTCGGCGCGCGCACGGTCTTGATCGAACGGGCCGAAATGGGCGGCGAATGCCTCAATAGCGGCTGCGTGCCGTCGAAGGCATTGCTCGCCGCCGCGAAGGCGGCGCATGCCGTTCGCAGCACCGGCCGCTTCGGGGTTAACGGGGCCGCGTCCGAGATCGATTTGGCGGCGATTCGCCGGCACGTGCGCGGCGTCATGGAGGCGATCGCGCCGCATGATTCGGTCGAGCGTTTCGAGGGACTTGGGGTTGACGTATTGCGCGCCGAGGCGAGCTTTGTCGGGCCACGCGAGATTGCCGCCGGTAACCGCATGGTCCGCGCAAGGCATATCGTGATCGCAACGGGTTCGGAGCCGGCAATTCCGCCGATCCCCGGCATCGAATCGGTGCGCTATTTCACGAACGAGACCATTTTCGACAATGAGCGGATGCCCGATCACCTCGTCATTATCGGCGCGGGCGCAGTCGGCGTCGAACTCGCGCAGGCTTACCGCAGACTCGGCGCCGCCGTGACGATTGTCGAGGCGGCACGCGCGCTGCCGCGCGACGACCCGGAGCTCACCGCGATGCTGCTCCACAGTCTGGCCGATGAGGGCATCGATATCCGCGAACAGACCGAAATCAAATCCGCGGAGCCGACCCGGACCGGCGTCGCACTCGATGTCGAAACAAACCGCCAGCGGCTCCGCATCGAAGGATCGCATCTGCTGATCGCGGCGGGGCGCAGACCTCGCATCGAAGGACTTGGCCTCGACCGCGCCGGCATTCGATACGACCGCCGCGGCATTACGGTCGATCGGCGGCTGCGCACCACCGCGTCTGGGGTTTTCGCGATCGGCGATGTGATCGACGCGCCGCATCTGACACATGTCGCCGGCTATCATGCCGGGATCGTGATCCGCAACGCGCTGTTTCGGCTCCCGGCGAAGGTTGACTACACAGCGCTGCCGTGGGTGACCTATACCGATCCCGAACTGGCGCAGATCGGGGCAACCGAGGCCGACGCGCGCCGCCGCTATGGCGACGATGTGCGTGTGATGCGGCTGCCGCTTGCTGACAACGATCGCGCTCAAACGGAGCGGCATACGGCCGGCCTGGTAAAAATCATCGCGCATCGCAGCGGTCGGGTCCTCGGCGGCTCGATCCTCGCCGCGCATGCCGGCGAACTCGCGCATGTCTGGGTGCTGGCGATCGAACAGCGCCTGAAGCTGAAACAGATCGCGTCGATGCTCGCGCCGTACCCGACCTGGGGCGAGGCGAACAAGATGGCCGCAGCCGAATTCTACAAGCCCCGCCTCTTCAGCCCGTGGACCCGGCGGGCCGTGCGCATCTTGAGCTGGCTGCCATGACGCTCGCCTTCGGCGCGCATCGCGTATTGAGCTCCCGCTTTATCCGCTGGTCGCCGACACAAGCGGCGAAGAGCAGTTTCGGCAACCGCCTCTAAAGATTTGTGCACAACCTGCCGACCGCTCACACCCGCTTAACGGATCCTCAGGCTTCGCAGCCGGAGCCGGTCCTCGTGGCCCTGTGCGGCCGTTGCCGGTGCGACTTGGATCGACACAGCGGGAGGATCGCTGCTGTTGCTGAGCCGCCCCGTGGTTCCAGGCGGAAAAATGGACCAGCGAGGTAGCCTCTGGTGAGCAGCCGTCAGTGGGGCTGAGGCGCTAACGCAATCCCGTCGTTAAGTGGGCAGAAATCTAAGGGCGGCCAATCCGTCGCTGGCTCCGGGCCCCCGCTTTCGCGGGGGTGAGGAGACAGGTTGGGCGGATAACGCCGAGGGGCGATTCCCCGTTACGCCGGGTGGAAGACCAGGGTGCGCAGCTCGATGCTTTCGCGCGGGCGGGCGTCGGGCGGCGTGCTCGGGTCGGTGAACGAGGTGTGCGGCATGAAGCGCGCCGGAATGTCGGTGCGGGTGTCGGCGATCTTCAGCAACAGCCCTTCGGTCCGCCGCATCTCGGGCACGTAATACCATTCGTGCGCCGGGCTGTACTTGACCGAATAGGTCTCGCCGACCCGGTCGCGATAGACGAGATCGGACGGCACCAGATCGTCGGATTTGACGGTGCGCGAGTCGCAGACCGCGAGCGGCGCATCGCGCAGCGGCTCGTCGAGGATCGGGCGCCACAGATTGATGACCTGCACGCGGCCCTTCAGCAGTTCCTCGGCCTCGTCGGGGAGAAGGTCGCGCACCCGCTGCGGGCCGGAGCGCGCCGTGTGATCGACATGCACGCGGGTCGCCGGCTGGCGCGGTCCGCCGCGCGCGCGGTCCTGAAGGCCGGGGACCCTACGGCGTTGCAGGTGGTCGAAAATGAAGACGCGGCTGGCGCCGGTCACCTGCTTGAGGAAGGCCTCGGCCTCCGGGTAGTAGACGCGGCGGACCTCGTCGTCGTCCCAGAAATCGCGCACCGCGCTGCGGTGTTCGGCGAGCGCGAAACCCTGGACATCGAGCGACAGCTCGTCGGCGATCGGCCGCAGGTCGTGGATCGCCATCTCATGCGGTTCGAGCGGCATGTGCGACGGCGGGTCGGTGTCGGCGCGGTCGTAGGCGTAATAGCGCGGGCGCTCGGCGGTCGCGCCGAGATAGTTCAGGACGCCTTCGACATGCGGCAGACGGTTGATATCGCTCATCTTGTTCCTCCTTTTGATAGCAGGCGGGTGCGGCGGATCAGGGTAGCGGAAAGCGAAACCACTCAGGGGGTGCCTCGCCTCGAGACGACGGCAGCTTTTTGGCGAAATTGTACAGACGCGCAACCATCCGGCACCATACCGCCTTGGCTGCTGACCGCGCCACGTCCGACGGAGACCACGGCAACGGCGCGGCGGTAGCGCGTCTCAGCATCAACTCCATTATTCTCTCCAAAACGGCTTGTTGACCAGGAAATCGCGGTCGGCGGGGTTAAGCCCGATATCGGCGAGGCCGCGTGCGTCGAGCCGCGCGAGCTCGTTGCGGCCACGCACCCGCTCCCGCCACTGACGCAGCGTGAACAGGATATTGCGGGCCGCCTCGCCGAATAGATTGGTCGCCCGATGGCGCGATGCCACAAGCTGGCGGTCGCCGCGGGGCTGGAGGTAGATCGTAGTCATGTGAGTTCTCCTAACTGTACCGGCGGAGCGTCTCGCTGCACCGGGTTCCTCTTGCGGAGAAATTGGGCCTCCCTACATCAACCGGCAAACGAGACTTTTTCAGTCCCGATTGAGGAAAACTCATCAGATTGCAGGAGGGTAATGCAGGGTCATCTGCCACCGCTCAGCGCGCTGCGGGCCTTCGAGGCGGCGGCGCGGCTGAACAGCTTTACAAAGGCCGCCGAGGAACTGCACGTCACCCCGGCGGCGATCAGCCACCAGATCCACTCGCTCGAAGCCGATCTCGGGGTCGGCCTGTTTCACCGACTGAACCGGCAGGTCGAGCTGACCCCGTCGGGCCGACTGCTGCTACCGGGACTGTCGGAGGCATTCGCCGGTATCCGCGCCGCCGTGCGGCAGGTGCGCGCGCACAACGAGACCGGGGCTCTGACGATCACCGCGTCGCCGTCCTTCGTCGCGAAGTGGCTGGTGCTGCGGCTGCACCGGTTCCAGGAGAAGTTTCCGGCGGTGGATGTGCGCATCTCGACCAGCGATGAGATCGTCGATCTGACGCGCGGCGATTTCGACATGGCGATCCGCTACGGCACCGGGCGCTATCCGGGCCTCGATGTCGAGCTCTTGCTGAAGAACGAGGTGTTTCCGGCGTGCAGCCCGCGCCTGCTGGAAACCGGGCCTCCGCTGCGCATGCCCGATGATCTGCGCCATCACGCGCTGATCCACGACACCGCCGCCGACCGCGACCCGCTGGCGCCGACGTGGCCGATGTGGCTCCGGGCGGCTGGGGTCAAGGACCTGCCGGCGAATGGCGGGCTGACCTTCAGCTCGGGGTATATGGCCTTGGACGCGGCGATCGCCGGGCATGGAGTCGTCCTCGCCTACAGCACGATCGCGGCAGCCGACCTCGCGGCGGGGCGGCTGGTGCGGCCGTTCACGCTCGGGCTGCCCGATCTGTTTGCCTATTACATCGTCGCCGCGCCGGGGGCGCGCGACCGCCCGAAGGTGCGGGCGTTCCGCAACTGGCTGCGCGAGGAAGCCGACAGCGGCGGCGAGGGTGGCGCAGAAACCGAGGTCAGTGGCGAAAGTGGCGGGTTCCGGTGAATACCATCGCGATGCCGGCGCGGTCGGCGGCTGCGATCACCTCGGCGTCGCGGCGCGAGCCGCCGGGCTGGATCGCCGCGGTCGCGCCTGCCGCGATCGCCGCCTCGAGCCCGTCGGCAAAGGGATAGAAGGCGTCCGAGGCGACAACCGAGCCTGTTGTCGCGGGTTCGGGCAGGCCGGCGTTGGCGGCGGCCTCGGCCGCCTTGTGGGCCGCGATGCGGACGCTGTCGACCCGGCTCATCTGGCCGGCACCGATGCCGACCGTCGCGCCGCCGCGCGCGAATACGATCGCATTCGACTTGACGTGTTTCGCGACCGTGTCGGCGAACAGGAGATCGGCGGTCTCGGATTCGGTCGGAGCGCGCTTCGTCACGACCGTCAGGCCGCCGCGGGAGGCGGTCACGCGGTCGCGCTCCTGGATCAGCAAGCCGCCGGCGAGTTCGTGCGTCGTCCAGCTCTCGGCTTTCGGGTCGGGAAGACCGTCGGCAACCAGCAGACGCAGCGCCTCCTTGCCGGCGAGTATGGCGCGCGCGTCGGGATCGGCCTCGGGCGCGATGACGACTTCGACAAATATCTTCGCGATGGCTTCGGCGGTCGCCGTGTCGAGCGGGCGGTTCAGTGCGACGATGCCGCCGAACGCGCTGACCGGATCGCAGGCGAGCGCCTTGTCCCAGGCCTGGCGCAGGCTCGTTCCGATCGCGGCGCCGCACGGGTTGGCGTGCTTGATGATCGCGACGGCCGGCTCGGCGAATTCAGCGACCAGCTCATAGGCGGCGTCCGCGTCGGCGTAGTTGTTGTAGGACAGCTCCTTGCCCTGGAGCTGGCGCGCGGCCGCGACGCCCGGGCGGGTATCGCCGGTGCGGTACAGCGCGGCGCGCTGATGCGGGTTTTCGCCATAGCGGGTCTGCTGGACCAGCCGCGCCGCACCGACCAGGGTCTCGGGGAAGGTCACGCCCTCGTCGCGCGCGAACCACAGCGAGACCGTGGCGTCGTAGGCGGCAGTCAAAGCGTAAGCCTTGCGCGCCAGACGCCGCCGCAGCGCGCGGCCGACCCCGCCGGTGTTGGCGATCTCGCGGAGCACGGCCTCGTAATCCGCGGGGTCAGTGACGACCGTGACGAATTCGTGGTTCTTCGCGGCGGCGCGGATCAGGGCGGGGCCGCCGATATCGATGTTCTCGATGCAGGTCTCGCGGTCGGCGCCGGAGGCGACCGTCGCGGCGAATGGATAGAGGTTGCAGACCAGCAGATCAATGTCGCCGATGCCGTGCGCGGCGAGCGCCGCCATATGGTCCGGCCGGTCGCGCCGCGCAAGCAAGCCGCCATGCACCGCCGGATGCAGTGTCTTGACCCGGCCGTCGAGCATTTCCGGGAAACCGGTCACGGCAGCGACTTCGGTGACAGGCAGCCCGGCATCGGCCAGGGCGCGCGCCGAGCCGCCGGTCGAGACCAGCGCCACTCCGCGCGATGCCAGCGCCCGCGCGAATGGCGCCAGCCCCTGTTTGTCGCTGACCGAGATCAGCGCGCGGCGGATCGGCTTTAGGAGCTCGGGGCGGGGCGCGTCGTTCATTGCTGGCCTCTGTTGGGCTGGCCTCCCTCGGCCGTACCGGGCGCGGTATAGGCGCGGCTTCCGCCTCCGGCAAGGCTCGCCAGCAGCACCAGCACGGTGGCCGCCGCGACCGCGAGGCCGAGTGCGCCCGAGATGGTCTCAGCGGCCCAGCCGGCCCCGATCAGGATCATGTCCGCCGCAATCACCCGCCGCACGACGACGGCATGGCCCAGGCCGCGCCGCACGGCCTGCTGATAGAAATGCTCGCGGTGCGGTAGCCACACGCGCTCGCCGCGCGCGAGGCGGCGCAGCAGGGTGATCGTCGCGTCGGCCAGGAAATAGAGCGGCAGGATCAGCGCGATCTTCCAGTGCCCGCGTGCCGCGGTGGCGAGCAGCAGGAACCCGATCAGATAGCCGAGAGGAACGCTGCCGACATCGCCGAGGAAGATGCGCGCCGGCGCCCAGTTCCAGACGAGAAACCCGATTGCCGCGGCGGCGATCGCGGCGGCGGGTGCGGCAATTACCGGATCGTCCCCGACGCCAATAGTGGCGAACAGCGCCAGCCCGATACCGATCGCCGCCGTCTCGCTGCCGGCCAAGCCGTCGATGCCGTCCATGAAATTGTACAGATTGACAAACCAGACCCAGAGCAGCGCCGCCGCGGCGATGTCGAGCATGGGGGGCAGCCAGCCCTGAGACACCGCGCCTTCCGGCATCGCCACAACGACCCCGAGCGCGACCGCGGCGCATTGCGCGCCCAGCCGGATCGCGGGCGACAATCCGTGAAGGTCGTCGAGCCAGGATATGACCGCGAGCGCGACGGCCCCGGAGATCACCGGGAGCAAGGTCACTGGCGCCGCTCCGGCCGCGATCAGCCCGAGCCAAGCCGCGAGCGAGGCCGCAACGACAGCGATACCGCCGCCGCGCGGCGTCGGTATTGCATGCGACGAACGTTCGTTCGGGCGGTCGAGCACCGCGGCGCGCCGCAGCGCCGGGATCAGCGCCCACGTGCCGAGCAAGGCGGCGACGCCGGCCGCGGCGATGATCGCGATCGCCAGAGCTGGGCTCACCTCGGTCCGGAACCCAATCCTGAAATGTTATCCCGGCGAAGGCCGGGACCCACCGGGGAACCGATCGTGTGGTTGACGGGTGGCTCCCGACCTCCGTCGGGATGAAATAAAGGAGGCGCCAACGTCAGGCGAATTCCAAAAGGCGGTTGAGCCTGCAGAAAGCCGTCACCCGAGCCGCCGGCGATAGAGTGCGATCAGCCGTTCCCAATGGCGCTCGGCGGCCGGCTTGTCGTAACACCAGCGCTCGGGGAAGGCGAAACCGTGATGCACGCCGGGATAGAGCTCGATTTCGCCGGCGGCGCCGGCGTGCGCGAACAGGCCGCGCAATTCCTCGACCATCGGCAATGGCGCGAGGTCGTCGTGCTCGGCGCAGGCGATATATGCCTCGCCCCGGATCTTGCCGAGGTTCAGATGCGGGCTTTCCTCGGCTTCGTTGATTAGCCAAGTGCCGTAGAACGAGGCTGCGGCGGCGATGCGATCGGGAAAGCGGGCGGCGGCGGCGAGCGCGTAGGGGCCGCTCATGCAATAACCGTGCGTTCCGACCGGGCCCGACTTCGCGGCGTCCTGGCGGTCGATGAAGGTGAGTATCGCGGCGACATCGTCCATCACCGGCGGTATCGTCATTTTCGTGCGGACCGCGCGCATCCGGGTGTATTCGGCGCTGTCGCGATTGACGACGTCGGGTCCGTAGATCGTGTCCCTGCCGGCGCGGTAATACAGGTTCGGCAGCAGCACGCGATAGCCGACCGTGCCGAGCCGGCGCGCCATGTCCCGCAATTCATCGCGGATGCCGTGCGCGTCCATCAGCAGCAGCACCGCCGGATGCGGCCCGCCGCGCTCCGGATGGCAGACAAACGTCTCCATCGCGCCGTCTTTGGTCGTGATGTCGATCGTTTGTTCGATCATCGCTCCGTCCCCCACGCAGCCGTTCTATTGCTGCCGCTTCGCCAGCTCCTCGTCGAGTTCGGGCAAAACCTTGAATAGATCGCCGACCAGACCGTAATCGGCGATCTGGAAGATCGGCGCCTCGTCGTCCTTGTTGATCGCGACGATGACCTTCGAATCCTTCATGCCGGCGAGGTGCTGGATCGCGCCCGAAATGCCGACCGCGATATACAGCTCCGGCGCGACGATTTTGCCGGTCTGCCCGACTTGGTAGTCGTTCGGCACGAAACCGGCATCGACCGCGGCGCGCGACGCGCCGACCGCCGCCCCGAGCTTGTCGGCGACCTTTTCCAAGAGCGGGAAATTGTCACCGGACTGCATGCCGCGCCCGCCGGAAATGATGACCCGCGCGCTGGTCAATTCAGGGCGCTCGGATTTCGACAATTCGGCCCGCACGAACTCGCTGATTCCGGCGCCGCCCGGTCCTCCCACGGCCTCGACCGAAGCCGAGCCGCCGCTCGCTTCGGCCGGAGCGAAGGCGGTGCCGCGCACGGTGATGATCTTGACCGGGTCCTTCGACTGCACCGTGGCCATCGCATTGCCGGCGTAGATCGGCCGCACGAATGTATCCGCCGAAACGACCGCGCTGATGTCCGAGATCTGCATCACGTCGAGCAGGGCCGCGACACGCGGCATGATGTTCTTTCCCGAGCTCGTGGTCGGCGCCAGGACATGGCTGTAACTCGCGGCAAGCTGCACGATCAGCGGCGCGATGTTCTCCGCCAGCCCATGATCGTAGGCCGGATCGTCGGCGAGCAGCACCTTTGCCACGCCAGCGACCTGCGCGGCAGCCTCGGCCACGCCGCCACAACCGGCGCCGGCGACCAGCATATGCACGTCGCCGCCGGCCTTGTCAGCGATTTCGCGGGCGGCGGTGACCGCGTGCAGCGTCGCGGCCTTCAGCGCGCTGTTGTCGTGTTCGGCGATGACGAGGACGGACATCAGATCACCCGCGCTTCATTCTTCAGCTTATCGACCAGCTCGGCGACCGAGCCGACCTTGACGCCGCCCGCGCGTTTCGCCGGCTCCTCGACCTTCAACGTTACGAGGCGCGGCGTTACATCGACCCCGAGCTCGTCGGGGGTCATGTTCGCGATCGGCTTCTTCTTCGCCTTCATGATGTTCGGCAGCGAGGCGTAGCGCGGCTCGTTGAGCCTCAGATCGGTCGTGACGATCGCCGGCAACTTGAAGGCGACGGTTTCGAGCCCGCCATCGACCTCGCGCGTCACCTCGGCGCGTTCGCCGTCGATCGCGATCTTCGAGGCGAAGGTCGCCTGCGGCCAGCCGAGCAGCGCCGCCAGCATCTGTCCCGTCTGATTGCAATCGTCGTCGATCGCCTGCTTGCCGATGATGACGATCCCCGGCTCCTCCTTCTCGATGACCGCCTTCAGGAGCTTGGCGACGGCGAGCGGCTGCAATTCGGCGTCGGTCGTAATCAGCACGCCGCGATCGGCGCCCATCGCCAGCGCGGTGCGGATCGTCTCCTGGCATTGCTGAACGCCGGCCGACACCACGATGACCTCACTGACCAGCCCCTTCTCGCGCAGCCGCAGGGCTTCCTCGACCGCGATCTCGTCGAACGGGTTCATCGACATTTTGACATTGGCGAGTTCGATCCCGGTCTGGTCCGCCTTGACGCGCACCTTGACGTTGTAATCGACGACCCGCTTGACGGCGACGAGCGCTTTCATGGGGTTCTCTTTCCTGGCTCTTCCTGCGGCAATCCTGTCGCGGAATTAGTCCACGCGCCGGCGGAAGACAAGAGCCGGCCGGCTATGTTTCCCCGGTATCGAGCGGGCCACCACTGTGTACCCTGCCGAGGCGTATGGGCGGAGCGATTATGACCAGTATAAAGACCGCGATCCGTTCGGTTGTCCAGAAAGGCAACGAAACGGTTGCCGAGTTCAATCGAAAGCGCCTGCCGGCGCTCGATAGGCCGCACCCGTACCTTACCGCCATCTACGAGCCGATAACCCGGGAGCTGGCGATCGACGACCTCGCGGTCGCGGGCACGATCCCTGCGGAACTCGACGGGCGCTATCTGCGGATCGGCCCGAACCCGGTCGCGCCCGATCCGAGGAGTTATCACTGGTTCATCGGCGATGGGATGGTGCATGGCGTCCGGATTCAGGCGGGCCGCGCCCAGTGGTACCGCAACCGATGGATCCGCTCGGAGAAGGTCGCCAAGGCGCTGCAGGTTTCGGCGGCGCCCGGTCCGCGGCACGGCACCTTCGACACTGTCAACACCAATGTGATCGGCCATGCGGGCGCCACCTGCGCCTTGGTGGAGGCCGGCAGCACGCCGGTCCGCCTGAAAGAGACGCTGGAGGGTCAGACCTACGACGATTTCGGCGGCACACTGAAAGGCGCGTTCACCGCCCATCCGCACCGTGACCCGGCGACCGGCGAACTGCACGCGATCTGCTACAACGCTACCGAGACCGACGAAATCCGGCATGTCGTCGTCTCGCCCGAGGGCCGGGTCGTGCGCGAACTCGCCATCCCGGTGCGGCACGGACCGTCGATCCACGACTGCGCGATAACGGATCGGTTCGTCATCATCCTCGATCTGCCGGTGACCTTCTCGATGGCGGCGTTGATCGGCGGGCGTGGTTTCCCGTACCGCTGGAACGAATCGCACGAGGCGCGGATCGGTCTCTTGCCGCGCGCGACGGCGGCGCCGACGACATCCTGTGGATCAGGATCGACCCCTGCTACATTTTCCACACCGCAATGCCTTCGACCTTTCCGATGGCCGCGTCGTCATGGACGCGGTTGTCTACGACCGCATGTTCGCCCCAAACACGCAGGGGCCTGACGAAAATCCGCGCGGATTGGAGTGCTGGACCATCGACCCCTCGCGCGGCTCGCCCTCGCACGGCGCGGTGGAGCGCCGCATCCTCGATCGGTCGCCGCAGGAATTTCCCCAGATCGACGAGCGGCGCACCCGCAAGCCGCATCGCTTCCTGTATTCGCTGGGCCCGCCGGAAACAGCCAACGAATACTTGGCCGGCGCGACGCACGTTCTCAAACACGATCTGGAAACCGGCGCCCGCCAGCTTCATGATTTCGGGACGGGACGTTTTCCGGGCGAGTTCGTCTTTGTACCGCACCGTGCCGATGCCCCGGAGGATGATGGCTGGGTGATTAGTTTTGTTGTCGATATGCAGCGGAGCGTGACGGAACTCGCCATCCTCGATGCCCGCGCTGTCGAGACCGAACCGGTTGCCACCATCACCATTCCGCACCGCGTGCCGGCTGGGTTTCATGGCAACTGGGTTGCCGACCGGACCGACGGTTAGGGAAACACTGAACATAGCGAGGATAGCTGACGGTTCGGCGGCTACGGCCTGATTTTGGGGCGGCGCGCCGCGTGGGTGGCGGTCTCGTTGGTATAAATCGGGGGTTGGGCCGGGTTTCCTGTGTTGTTTGCGGGATCGGGACAGAATCCGGGTATCGTCAGCCGGGTTGAGCGAGCAGAGCCTTCTTGACGATCACCAGATTGGCCAGCGCGAACAGAGTGTGCAATTGCGCGGTGTTCTTCTTGAGGCCGCGATAGCGCAGCTTCTTATGGCAGAACAGGTTCTTGACGACGTGGAACGGGTGCTCGACCCAGGCCCGCACCTGCGCCAGCGCGCGCTCGACCGGCTCCGCCACATCCCGCAGCGCTTTGGGCAAAGCTTTGATGATGCTGCGCCTGATGGCGATGTTCCAGGAGACATCGCGGTCGGCATGCTCCGGCCGCTTGTCCGCCCCGGTATAGCCGGCGTCGGCAAACACCGCCTCTTCCTGGCCGTGCAGCACCGCCGCCATCTGGTTGATGTCGGCTTCGTTGGCGGCGGTGCCGACGACCGTGTGCACCACCCCCGAGGCGACGTCCACGCCGATATGCCCCTTCATCCCGAAATGCCACTGATTGCCCTTCTTGGTCTGGTGCATCTGCCGGTCGCGCGCCTTCTCTTTGTTCTTGGTCGAGGGCGGGGCGGCGATGATGGTGGCATCCACAATGGTACCTTGGCGCATCAACAAACCGCGCTCGGCCAGCATCGCGGCGATCTCGTCGAACAGCGCCCGGGTCAGCTCGTGGCGCTCCAGCCAGTGGCGGAAGTGCAGCACCGTCGTCGCGTCGGGCACCGCGTCCAGCGTCAGATCGATGCCGGCAAAGCCGCGCAAGGCTTGGCTGTCGTACAGCGCATCCTCCAGCGCTTCATCCGCCAGCCCGTACCATTGCTGCAAAAAGTAGATGCGCAGCATCAGCTCCAGCGCGATCGGCTTGCGGCCGCGCTCGCCCTTCGGGTAGAGCGGGCGCAGACGGTCAACCAGCCGCGCCCACGGCACCACCTGCTCCATCTCGGCCAAGAACTTGTCGCGCCGCGTCTGCTTTTTCTTGCCGGCGTATTCCGCCTGCGAAAAGCTCCCTTGACGCTGCATCGTCCCGCCCCTCGGTCCCCCCGGCCGGACGAAATTCTACCAGACGCAACCGCCCAAATCGCTACTTTTTCAGTGTTTCCCTAACGGCGGAGGCGCAATCTCGGAAGGTTCGGGACGTGAGACGTCGTTCGTGCTGTGAAGCTGGGCTGAAGCAACAGAGGAACGCGCGGTGTCGATTTCCGCGATTTGTCGAACAGGCGCACGCCGGCGGCCTGTACGTCGTCATCGAACTTGTCCTCAATAACAACTCGGACCAGCATCTCCGGGGCCTGCTTACGGGGCGCATTGGGTCGGACCGCCGCGGCAAGCCCGTCGGCGCCTTTGCGCACCGGTTCGACCGACCGCCTGCCACGCGCCCTGCCCGCCGGCACGCCTATTATCGCAACTGCTTGATCACCTGCCGCTACGTCTCGGGCGAGAACTCGCCGCGAAGGCACACGCGCGTGCCGCACCCAAAAGTTATCTCGACCAAACCGGCGCGCTCGTGGCCGAGGCTAGCCCGATTGTTCCGGTAAACTCGTCACGTTGCTCAGACACAATCCTCAACCGGCAGCATGGAGACTCGCTCATCCGCCGGCGACCGCTCCGGCGTCATCTCCGGTCGCCATTTGAACAGCTGGGTAGCGTTGACATCTGTCGCCGCGCCACGATCGAGACCGACTCCAGCGTCTCGGCGATTGTGGATTGAACGAACCCGCTGGCGCGGGAGTGGGGTGAGCGGATAGCGGAAGGTCTCCTGTCTGAGAGGATTGTGGGTGTTGAAGCCCAACCCTCAGGACAGGAGCCCCCCGATGGCCGAGATGAGCCCTCTGCGCCGCCGCATGATCGAGGACATGACGGTCCGCAATCTGTCGCCGGCGACGCAACGATCCTACGTCCACGCCGTCAGCGAAGTTCAGCCGATATTTCGGCCGCTCGCCGGACCGGCTGGGCCTGGAGGACGTGCGCGCCTTCCAGGTCCATCTGGTGTCGACCGGCATCTCGTGGCCGGCGCTGAACCAGACGGTCTGTGCGCTGCGGTTCTTCTATGGCGTCACGCTCGGGCATGGCGAGATCCCGGAGCGCATTCCCTACGCCCGGGAGCCGCGCAAGCTGCCGGTGGTGCTGAGCGCCGACGAGGTCGTGCGCTTTCTCGAGGCGGTGCCGAGCCTGAAGACCCGCGCCGCGCTGACGACCGCCTATGCGGCGGGGCTGCGCGCCTCCGAGGCGGTCGGCCTCAAGGTGGGCGATATCGACAGCGGCCGGATGGTCATCCGGGTCGAGCACGGCAAGGGCGGCAAGGACCGCTACGTCATGCTGTCGGCGCAGCTGCTCGGCATCCTGCGCACCTACTGGCGTCTGGCCCGGCCCAGCACTGGCTCTTTCCCGGCCGCGACGAGACGAAAGCCGATCGACGTCCAGGTGCTGCATGCGGCCTGCCGCTCGGCCTGCGCCGCGGCCGGGCTTGGCCAAGCGGGTGACGGTGCACACGCTGCGGCACAGCTTCGCCACCCATCTGCTGGAGAGCGGCACCGATATCCGCATCATTCAGGTGCTGCTCGGCCACGACAACCTGTCGAGCACGGCGCGCTACACGCGGGTCTCGAACGGCCTGATCCGGCGGACGGAGAGCCCGCTCGACCGGCTGACGCTGGAGGTCGTGCCGCCCGCCTGATCCGGCGGCACCATGTCGGCCGGCCTGGAAGTGGCGGATGTCTTCCGCCGCCACGGCGAGCCTATCGCCGCGCGCATGACGGTCACCTGGGCCGCGTCGAGCGGCGGGTGATGAGCGCCATCGAGCTGTGCCGGACGGCGGCGCTGGGCGGCCACACCGAGGCCTGCGCCGATTGCGGCCTCGTCCGCATGCGCCTACAACTCCTGCCGCAACCGGCATTGCCCGAAGTGCCAGGGCAGGCGCGCGCCGAGTGGCTCGCGGCCCGGCAGGCCGAGCTGCTGCCGGTGCCGTACTTCCACGTCGTCTTCACGCTGCCGGCGCCGGTGGCCGAGATCGCCTTCCAGAACAAGGCAGACGGTCTACGCCATCCTGTTCCGCACCGCGGCCGAGACGCTGCGCACCATCGCCGCCGACCCGAAGCATCTCGGCGCCGAGATCGGCCTCGTCGCCGTGCTCCACACCTGGGGCCAGAACCTGCACCATCATCCGCATGTCCATTGCGTCGTGCCCGGCGGCGGCCCGCTCGCCTCGACGGCACGCGCTGGGTCGCCTGCCGCCCCGGCTTCTTCCTGCCGGTGCGCGTGCTCTCGCGCCTCTTCCGGCGGCTGTTCCTCGACGAGCTGCGCGCCGCCTTCGAGGCCGGCGAGCTCGGCTTCTTCGGCGATCTCGCCGCGCTCGCCGAACCCGCCAGCTTCGCCCGCCGCCTCCGCGACTGCGGCGGGTCGAGTGGGTCGTCTATGCCAAGCCACCCTTCGGCGGGCCGGAGCAGGTGCTGGCCTATCTCGGCCGCTACACCCACCGCGTCGCCATCGCCAACTCCCGCCTGGTCAGCTGACCGAGGACGCGGTCGCCTTCCGCTGGAAGGATTATCGCCACCACGGCAAGACGAAGGTCATGACCCTCGCCGCCGACGAGTTCATCCGCCGCTTCCTGCTGCACACCCTGCCGGACGGCTTCCATCGCATCCGCCACTACGGCTTCCTCGCCAACGGCCATCGCGCCGCGAAGCTGGCGCTCTGCCGCCAGCTGCTCGGCGCGCCTCGCCGAGCATCGAGCCCGCGCCGACAGGTCGAGGATGACGCGAGCCACGCACGCGTCCGATCGCTGCCCCTGCTGCGGCGGCGCCATGGTCTACGCTCGCCATCCTGCCGCGCCCGTCGCTCCGTCGCGCCAGCCGTTCTGGGACGACACCTCGTGATGCGCCGGCGCATTCGACAGCACCGCATCGTCAGCACCGGCACGCCGACGCGCGCCGGCGGGATCGCCTTGCCTTCGCCGTCAAAGCGCCGATCCGGCCAGAGCGCAACGGTCGGCGACGCGATCTGATCAGCCTGCGCTCCGGCCACGCTCCGCCGCTCACCAATCGGCTCACCGCCGATCGCAATCGACGGCCAATGACCGCACAGCCGCCCGCCGATCGGCGTCTCGGACCAAGCTGCGCAGCACACAATCCCCATAGCCGCCCGCCATCCCGCGGGTTCGCTCAATCCGGCTTCAATGAGGTCGCGCTCTGCGCCGCCAGCACCTTCCGTGCCGCGCGACCTCACAGAAGCCTCCAGATTCCAGGCACGGACGATTTGTGGTTCAAGATGCTCGCTGGGCTGGGGCCAGCAAGCATGCCAAGACCCTATTCACAGGATTTGCGGGACCCGGCTGAACGAGGTGACCATCGAGCGCGTCGCGACATTGCTCGCCAGCGCGGCCCCGAAGCGTTTGCTTGTCGTGCGCGATGAGTTGGCCGGCTGGATCACCGGCATGAACAGCTACAACGATGCCGGCCGCGCATTCTGGGTCGAGGCCTTCGGCGGGCGGCCATACCGGGTTGAGCGGCAGAAAAATCCCGAGCCGATCATCGTGCCACGGCTTGCCGTCTCGGTATTCGGAGGCGTGCAGCCGGATCGGCTCGGGCCGCTCATGCGCGAGGCTGGCGACGGGCTGCTTGCCCGAATTCTAGGGTCCTGGCCGGACCCGATAGCGTTCCGCCTGTCGCACCGGGCGCCCAATTCAGCATGGGCGATCGAGGCTCTCGACCGGCTCCGTCGGCTCGATCTGCAAACCGGCAATCCGCTGCAGCCGATCATGGTACCGCTGGCCCGCGACGCGCTGGCGCTGCTTGAGGAGTTCGCGCAAGGCGCACAAGAGCGGCAGACTTCATCCGGCGGCCTTATGCGGTCGGCGCTGGGCAAGGCTCGCGGCCTCGCGCTGCGGTTGTCGCTGGTCATCGAGCTGCTTTGGTGGTGCGGCCGGGAAGGGATGACACCCGGCCAACGCAGATAAGCGCCGCCGCCTTCGCCGCCGCTGCCCTGCAGCTTGATGACTATTTCGTGCCGATGGCGGACCGGGTTTATGGCGACGCCGCCGTGAGGCTACGCGACCGGAACGCCGCGACACTGGCCCGGTGGATCATCAAAGAGCATCCCTCGGATGTTAGCGTTCGAAGCCTTCGGCGCGAAGTGCGCCTGCCCGGACTGAACACGTCTGGAGGCGATACACGAAGCCGCGCTCGTCCTGGTCGATGCCGAATGGCTCGCGAAACCACCGCCCGGCGTCGGGCATCGCGGGCGGTCCGCGTACCCGATAAACCCGCGCGTCTGGAGGGCACCCCGCCGTGAGCATCTGGGCAGAGCGCTTCGCCGCTCTTTCCGGCACCCGTGCCAATAGTGCCAAAAGCGCCAATAGGTCGGACTGCGGGAGGCCGGACCTTTTGGCAGCAATTGGCAAAGTGTCCCTGCCAAAAGGTCGGCGGTTCCGATCGCGCCGAAACCGGCAGAAATCTTGGATTTCGCGAACAGCGCCGGACCTTCTGGCACTATTGGCACTTTTCGCAACGGCCGGGATGCAGAGAACGAACAGCGGCTTGCGACCGAGCCTGAGCCGGCGCCGCCAGTTGTGCCAATAGCTGCCGAAAGGTCGGATCACCTCGAGGAGCGCGCCGCGATTGACCGGGACGGCGCCGACCTTGTGATGGTGACTGGCGCGCGCCAACGGTTCCGCCGCCGAGCGTTGCCGCCCGGCACCGTGTCGCTTTGGAAGCTGGCCCGGCAATGAGCAAAGAGAGCGTAAAGCGCACGAAGAGCCCCGCGCTGGAAACTGTTGAGATTCCAGAACCCGGCATGCAGGAGGCGAAACTCAAAGCGCTGGGCGGTTCGTGCAGCGATGACTTTAACACGGTCGGAGCGCCGCTGGGCAATCGGAATGCACCACGGCTCGGCCAGTTCACGGCGGAAGCCATTGCGGACCGCCGGGCGATCCGAGCCTTGTTGCGCGAAAGCCGCGATTTGATGCAGACGATCTAGCCCGGATTATGCGTGAGGGTTGGCGGGTGTAGCGCAAGCGCTTGATCGTGCGTAGGATTCGGTTGCTGACGCTAATCCTTCGATCGTCGGAGGCGACACCCGCCATGGTTGATGCTACGCCGCTTCTGCCCGGTCTGTCAGCGGTTCAGGGCAAGGCCGTCATCGCGCGTTTTGACGGCGGGCGACTGTCCTCGGAGGGCGGGCTGTTGGCGCTGCGCGAGATCGAGCGCCGGCTGGGCTTGGCCGATTGGCTGGCGGCCTGCCTCAAGGACCCGCGGGCGCCGGAGAAGGTTGTGCATCGCTTGGCCGAGATCATCCGCTTTCGGATGCTGATGATCGCCGCCGGTTATGAGGACGGCAACGACGCCGACGCGCTGCGCGGCGACCGATGTTCAAGCTAGCGCTCGACCGCTTGCCGTCGGATGAAGAACTGTGCTCGCAATCGACGATCTCGCGGCTGGAAAACCTGCCCGACATTCGGGCCCTGTTGCGCCTCGGGCGGGCGCTGATCGAGCAGTATTGCGGCTCGTTTCGGCAGGTGCCGAAGCAAATCGTCCTCGATATCGACGATACCTTTGACCGCGTGCATGGCGAGCAGCAGTTGCGCCTGTTCAACGCCTATCATGATGATTACGGCTTCCAACCGATTGTCGTCTTCGACGGCGAGGGACGGTTCGTGACCGCGCTGCTGCGGCCCGGCAAGCGGCCGGGCGGGCGCGAGATCGCCGCCTTCGTGCGCCGCCTGGTGGGCGCTATCCGCCCCCAGTGGCCCAGGGTCGAGATCCTGCTGCGCGCCGACAGCCATTATGCCGCCCCCGCAGTCTTCGATTGGTGCCGCGTCAACCGCGTCGATTGGGTGCTCGGCCTCGCCTCCAATCCGGCATTGCGCCGTCATGTCGCTGCGCTGGAGAAAACCACCGCCGAGCGCTTCCGGGCGGCGCCCAAGCGCGGCAAGTTACGGCGCTTGCGCAATTCTACGATGCCGCCCACAGCTGGAGCCGGGTCGAGCGCATCATCGCCCGGGTCGAGGCAGGACCCGAGGGCACCGACACCCGCTTTATCGTGACCAATCTCGAAGGGGGCCGCGCCAAGCATCTCTACAAGGGGCTCTACTGCGCGCGCGGCCGGGCGGAGAACCACATCAAGGCGTGGAAAAACCACCTCGCTGCCGACCGAACCTCCTGCCACGCGGCCGAGGCCAACCAGTTCCGCCTGTTCTGCACGCCGGCGCCTACTGGCTGTTGTGGTCGATGCGACGCCTGATGCCGCCGCGCTCCGCTTGGCGTGTCATGCAGTTCGACACCTTGCGGCTGCGCCTGTTGAAACTCGCCGCCCGCGTTGTGAACTGAAAAAGCAGGTAAAGATTCACCTGCCGTCGAGTTCCCCCGATCAGGCGATCTTTGCCATGCTGCTCGACCGCCTGCCGCGCCTGATCACCTGAAAACCGGGGCATGTGCCCCGTCCGCTCCCCGCAACCGCCAACACCTAGCTGATCCCGCTTCAAAAAACTGCCGCCGCAGGATCGACGTGCATGCCTCGGCAACCAAAACGGGAGCGCTATGATCTACGCAATGGACCCGTATTTTTGTCCTGCATAGATCGGGCTAGGAGGGTCTACACCGCAAAAAGGCGGCCCGCTCGGCGGCACGAGATTGCCGTGCTCATCCGCCCAACTGATGAGGTTGTGAACGGAGGGCGGGATCGATTCCTTTGCCGTATGGGCCGGACATGCGCTAGATTTAGATCTTTAGCGAACACGCATATTCAGAGGGTGGGGATAGTCGAGAGCTTTTTCGAGCGGCCGATCCTCAACTCGCCATACGCCTATCCCGGCCGGCGTTGGGAACTCGACCCTGACGGCCAGCCGACAAATCGCATCATCGACGCGCGCCGCCGATCGGCGCTGATCACGCCGGTTCCGAAACCGGAAAAACGGCGTCGGCCGAGGGAGCAAGCCGAATTGGCCCTCGGCGACGCCGACGGGTTGTCGAGTCCGCAACGGAGCACGCTCGATGGAGGCCCGCAACGGATCGTTAGAACCGAGTCTTTGGGGGGATGCGTGGCAGCGAATAGCAAGAGAAACGGCCGGGAGACGGCGCCGAAACTGTCATTCGAGACGACGCTGTGGGCGGCGGCGGACAAGCTGTGCGCTGAGGCTCGGGCGGCATGTTGGTGCAGTCGGAGCGGTTCGTCGAGGCGCATAACGGCAACCGCAACGATGTCTCGATCTTCGGCCAGGAGTCGAACCCTACGACATGGCGGCTTGCGAAGATGAACCTCGCGATCCGCGGCATCGAGGCCGATCTCGGACCGAAATGGGCGGACAGCTTCCACGAGGACCTGCACCCCGGCCTGAAGGCGGATTTTGTCCTCGCCAACCCGCCGTTCAAGGACACGATTGGGCGGCGAGCGGATGCGCCAGGGCGAGCGCTGGCCATACGGCGTACCGCCGGCCGGCAACGCCAATTTCGCCTGGGTGCAGCCTTCAACGAGCAGCCGTTGACTTTGTGATCCGCCAGGCGGAGTTCCTTGCGGGAGGTTTAAGCTAACCGCTGCACGGCCAGTCGGAGTGTCAGAAAGGCGCATAGCTGGACGAGCGGCGCCCACGCCTCTTGAGGCGCGTCTGAAGTAGGCTGAAATGAATGGCGGTAGGGCGCAAGACCGGAAGTCGCGAGAAGGGCACACCTAACAAAACTACGAAGGCGAAGGAATTGATCCTCGGCGCTTTGTCGGATGCTAGCGGGCAGTGTCACCTCGCGCGAGCTGGTTCTCGGCTACATTGCTGCACTCGCCGCCGGTGCGCTGGATGCTACTATCGGCGGCTGACGCTGCCTTCCCCGCCAACCCTTTGCGGCCCAAATGCAGCTTGCTGCGCGCGCCCCGAAGGCGCACATTCTCCCCGATGATTTGCTTCCGCTTCAATGCCGAGAAGGCATATCAGGCCATCCTTTGGATGCTGGGGGAGGCGGGCTCGCTCGATCTGCATGCCGTCCTCAAAGCCTGCTACTTTGCCGATAAGAGCCATTTGAACGAATATGGACGCCCAGTATTCGGCGCTGTCTACCGTGCAATGAAATATGGTCCGGTGCCGCTCGAAATATATGAGATGCTGAAGGGCGAGCCTTTATGGCTCTGGGAAACCAAACAGGAAGGTTTTCCTTGGTGTGTGCGTAGCCAGGGGCGAATTGAACCGGACGCGGCGCTGCCACGGCCCAATCTCGGCGTATTCTCCGAAAGCGACCTGGAACACCTGAGGGCCGGATTTGCTCGCGCGCGATCGATGACGTTCAATGAGCAACTCGAGAGACGCATGGGCGCGACTGGCAAAGAGCCAATCTCGGCACCATGGATTATGCCGATATGATCGACGACGGGCCGGATCGCGACGAGAAGATCGAAGACCTGCTCGGCGTCGCCTCCCGCATGGTGATCTGACTCGGTGCCGGCGCCCCGCTGCGGCGATGTTCTGCGGCTCTTTGACGGCACGCCCACGGGCCAAAACAAAGTCAGGATGTTCGTCTGTCTCGATCCCGAACAGGGATGGTGCGCCCGGATCGTAAGCCGACGACCGCGGCACGAACCTGTGGCGATTGCCCGGAACGATCACCCGTTTCTCGATCATGACAGCTACATCGAAACCGGAATACCTGTCGAATTTTACGAGGGCGAGCTTGAGGATGCCGTAACCGAGGGGCGCCTCGTTGGGCAGATTTCGCCGGATACCGCGCGCCGGATCATTGCGGCTTGGGAGCGCGCGAAAGTGACGCCGCCCCATGCCCGAGACCCCGTTATCAGCCGGCTGAAGGAAGAGTTCGGAATTGCGTGAGCGAGCCTCAGGGCGCGACTTCTCGCGCTGGCGTGTGAACAGGAGTCGCCGGGCCAGCGCGATTGCCGCGCTCCTGACGCGGGCGACTTTGGTCCGCGGGATACCTAGGGAAACACCGAACAATGGCGGCGTAGGTGACGGTTCGGGGGCGGCTGCTAATATGCGACATCGGCGCTGCGAATAGCAGCCTACGTAAGCAAAAAGCCGGTTTGTACTGGGGTTTTTATTGTCGTTTTTGGGAGTAAGACAGATTCGGGCGTGATCAGACGTGGCCTTGCGCCAGCAGGGCTTTCTTGACGATCACCAGGTTGGCTAGGGCGAACAGGGTGCGCAGTTGCGCGGTGTTCTTGACCAGACCGCGATAGCGCAGCCTCTTATGCCGGAACAGGTTCTTGACGATGTGGAACGGGTGCTCGACCCAGGCCCGCACCTGCGCCAGCGCGCGCTCGACCGGCTCGGCCCAATCCCGCAGGGTTTTGGGCAACGCTTTGATGATGCTGCGCTTGATCGCGATGTTCCAGGAGACATCGCGATCCTCAAGTTCTGGCCGTTTGTCCGCTCCGGTGTAGCCGGCATCGGCGAAGACCGCCTCCTCGTGGCCGTGCAATAGGGAAGCTGTCTGATTGATGTCGGCTTCGTTGGCAGCGGTACCGACGAGGGCGTGCACCACCCCCGAGGCGACATCCACCCCGATATGCGCCTTCATCCCGAAGTGCCACTGGTTGCCCTTCTTGGTCTGGTGCATCTCCGGATCGCGGGCCTTCTTCTTGTTCTTTGTCGAAGGCGGTGCGGCTATGATTGACGTATCAACGATTGTGCCCTGGCGCATCAACAGACCGCGCTCCTGCAGCATCGCGCCGACTTCGTCGAACAGTGCCCGGGTCAGGTCGTGCTCCTCCAGCCAATGGCGGAAGTTCAGCACCGTCGTCGCGTCCGGAACCGCCGTCACCGCCAGGTCGATCCCGGCAAAGCCGCGCAGCGCTTGGCTATCGTAGAGCGCGTCCTCCAAGGCCTCATCGGCCAGCCCGTACCACTGCTGCAAAAAGTACAGCCGCAGCATCCGCTCCAGCCCGATCGGCGGCCGACCGCGTTCGCCCTTCGGGTAGAACGGACGCAGCCGTTCAACCAGCCGCGCCCATGGCCACCACTTGCTCCATCTCGGCCAAAAACTTGTCGCGCCGTGTCTGCTTCTTCTTGCCGGCGTATTCCGCCTGCGAAAAGCTCCCCTGCCGCTGCATCGCGTCCCCCGCTCCTCCGGACCGAACGATCCTATCCGATGCTAGCGCCAGCAGCCGGATTTTTCAGTGTTTCCTTAGGCAGATCGCCCGGTAGCCTCTGCGTTCCTTGCGCCGGCCTGCGGCATGGACGGAGCCGCATCCGCCCACGAACAGTAAATTCCGAAAAAAATCTGCATTTGTGATCTCCGTCACACAATGAGGACGTCTCTCTGCGCTATCTCATCGTACATCGCTATTGCGGTGCAGCTTGGAAGGACGACGACAATGCGTAAATCGGTTCTGACGTTGCTGACTGCACGTAACCTCGCGGCGGGCGCTGCGATGGCGGGCGCGGTGGTTTTCGGGGCCCCACCCCCGGCCGAGGCGGGCATCAGCAACGGCGCGGCGATCGGTCTCGGGCTCGGCTCGTTGGCGCTCGGGACGATGATCGGCGCGGGCGCCGCCGCGCAGCCCCAGCCCCAGCCCCAGCCGTACGGCTATTACCCTTACGGCTATTACAGCCCGACGCCGGCCTATTACGCGCCGCCAGCCCCGGTTTATCCCTATCCGCGGACGTGTTGGTACCCGCAATACAACGGCTATTACGCCTGCTGATCGCGGCGGGGCCGCTGCCTGAAACGCCGCATGGTTTCAGTGATCGGCTTGGATCGGGCTTGCGATTACTGAAACCCGCACCTAAGCCTCGACCCCCTCATGCACGGCGGCCGCCGTCACCGACCATTGCGCCGGGGCCGGATCGCCGAACGAGCGATACTCTCCCTGCAACATTTTCAAGCCGCAGCGTTCCTCGCAGATCTCGGCCGGCGTGCGAAAACCGAGCCGCCGCAGCACCGGGACCGGCGGGCACCAGCCCTGCAGCGCGTGCTGCAACAGGAAACCGCCGACCATGGCCGGCAGCGCAACGAAGCGTCTGTCTAGCGCGGTCAAGGCGAGGCCGGCCAGCGCGATCGTCGCGGCGTTGGCCTCGATCGCCCGCTCGATGTCCCATTCCCGATCAAGCTCGGCGAGCCGCCCGGGAATTTCGCGCTGCCGCCCCGCGTAGTAGCCCAGACTGTCGCGGATTTCGGCCCGCCGTGCCTCGTTGATCGCCGCGTCCGTGTTGCGCTCGACGCGGTCTGTGGTTGCGGGGAGCATATCGACCTCCGGGCTGTATTCATGCGCTACAACGATCCGCCGCCCAAATTCGTTGCGCGCCCGCCCAGATAGCGCAGTATCAAATGCCCAGATCAAATGCCCGGCGGTCAGCTCCGGCGGGCGAAGCGCAAAAAGGCCGGGGTGCGGCCGGCGGCGCGCGCTTTTTCCTCGTAGCGGGTCGGCGGCCAGTCGGCGGGGCGCTCGCGCCAGTCGGCGGGACGGCGCGCCAGCCATGCGAAAGCCGGATGCGCGGTCGCGTGCTCCAGCATCCAGACGAGATAATCCCGGTCATCGGTCGCGAGCCGCAGCTCCGCGCCCGGCCGCATCAGGATCGCCAGCCGGTCCAGCGTCGCGGCCGAGACCAGCCGACGCTTGTGGTGCCGCGTTTTCGGCCACGGATCGGGGAACAGGATAAAGACACCACCGAGTGATCCCGGCGGCAGCACGTCGAGCAATACGCGCGCGTCATCGGGGAAAATGCGGATATTCGCGAGGCTCAGGCGGGCGATGTCGGCGACGAGCCGGGCGACGCCATTCTCGAACACCTCGCATCCGACAAAGCCTGTATCTTGATGCGCCTTCGCCTGCGCCGCGAGGTGCTCGCCAGCGCCAAACCCGATTTCCAGCCACACCTCGGCCGGGCGCGGCGCAAACAACGATGCCGGGTCGAGCGGCCCTGTCTCAGGGCAGCAATACCGCAAGCCGCGGCAGCAGTGTCTCGTGCAGATGGCGCTGGCCCGGACGCAACGGCCGTCCGCGCCGCCTCCCGTAGATCCGCCGCGGCGGCATCGGCCGCGACATCACCCGCTGGCATGGCGCACCGGTTGCGTCGCGACCGCGCCGGCGGACCGGCGCTCGCCGACGATGCGACCGTCGGCCAGATCGAGCCGGCGCTCGCAGCGCTCGGCGAGGGCCGCGTCGTGCGTGATCAGCAGCAGCGCCGAACCAAGCCGCGCGTGTTCCTCGAACAGATGGTCGATGACCGCTTCGCCGGTGGCGCGGTCGAGATTGCCGGTCGGCTCGTCGGCCAGCAGCAGCGGCGGGCCGGCGACAAAGGCGCGCGCGATCGCGACACGCTGCTGCTCGCCGCCTGAAAGTTGGCCGGGATAGTGCCCCAGGCGATGCCCGAGCCCGACCCGTCCCAGCGCCGCCTCGGCACGCGCGAACGCGTCGCGATGTCCGGCCAGTTCGAGCGGAATTGCGACGTTCTCGCGGGCGGTCATCGTCGGCAGCAGATGGAAGCTCTGGAACACGATACCGTTGTGGCGGCGACGCAACCGGGCCAGCCCGCTCTCGTCGAGGCCGCCCAGGTCCTGCCCGGCCACGACGACCCGCCCGGCGCTCGGCCGCTCGATGCCGGCGACGACCATCATCAGGCTCGATTTTCCCGATCCCGACGGGCCGACCAGCGCGACCGTCTCGCCGGGCGCGATGGCGAGCGAGACGCCGCGCAGGATCTCGATCGGCCCGGCTGCCCCTTGCAATGTCAGGCGGACCTCGTCGAGCAGGACGAGCGGCTCGCCAGGCAATATCGTGTGTGTCATGCGGGCCGGAAGGCGGCCGCCGCGCCAGCCGACACCGCTCGGACCCACGATGCCATTCCGGCGTCGGCCGGAACCCATTGTTCCAATTCACGAGCGGCGGAACAGTAGATCCCGGCCTTCGCCGGGATGACCCCCTTGGGAAACAGGTTGCGCAACAAGACCCGACGCATCACCGCACGCGATATGGCGCAGGCTTGCGGTATTTCAACGCGCTCGGCGGTGGCGTAACGTCCGGGCATGACCGCCCGCGACCCCGCGCCGTTCGTGTTTATCATTGCCGGCGAACCCTCGGGCGACGCGCTCGGGGCGGCGCTGATCGGGGCGCTTCGCGAGCGCGTCGGCGCGGGGCTGCGGGTCGCCGGGATCGGCGGCGAGCAGATGCGCGAAGCGGGCATGAATAGCCTTGTGCCGCTATCCGAACTCGCCGTCGCGGGGCTTGCCGAGGTGCTGCCGCACGCCCCGCGCCTCTTGCGCCGGATTCGTGAGACCGTCGCGGCGATCCGTGCGATGCGGCCGGACGCGGTTGTCACGATCGACAGCTCCGGCTTTTGCTGGCGGGTGGCGCAGCGGCTGCGCCGCGCCGGCGAGACGATGCCGCTGATCGCCTATGTCGCCCCGATGGTGTGGGCCTGGCGCCCCGGACGCGCCCGCCACATGGCGCGCTGGTACGATCATGTGCTGACCCTGCTGCCGTTCGAGCCGTCCTATTTCGAGAAGGTCGGGCTCGCGGCCAGCCATGTCGGGCATCCGGTGCTCGAAAGCGGCGCCGGGCATGGCGACGCGGCGCGCTTTCGCAGCGCGCACGGCATCGCCGAGGATGAACTCGTGCTCGCGCGTGCTGCCCGGCAGCCGCGGCGGCGAGGTACGCCGGCTGATGCCGATATTCGGAGAGGCGTTGAACCGGCTCGATCGTATCTGTCGGGCCGTTCCGCGTCGCGGTCCCGACCGTCGCGACGGTGGCCGAAGCAGTCGCGCGCGGCGTGGCGGAGTGGCCGGGAAGGCCGATCGTGCTGCGCGGGAACACGGAAAAATACGACGCCTTCGCCGCGAGCCGCGCGGCGCTGGCCGCCTCGGGCACGGTCGCGCTCGAACTGGCGCTGTCCCGGGTGCCGATGGCGGTCGCCTACCGCCTCAACCCGCTGACCGAGGCGCTGCTCGACCGCATCCTGAAGGTGCGCCAGGCGAACCTTGTCAACCTGCTGCTCGGCCGCGCGCTGGTGCCGGAGCATTTGCGCCGCGATTGCGCGCCGGAGAAGCTCGCCGCCTCGCTCGCGGAGCTGATCCGGGATGAACGGGTTCGCAGCGCCCATCTTACCGGCTATGATGAGGCAATGCGGCGGCTGCGCGGCGACGGCGCCTCGCCGAGCCGGGAAGCCGCCGACCGGGTTCTGGCGATCATCGCGGCGCGGCGCGAGGGTCGCGCTATCGCCGCATCTGGCCATCGCGCGTTTGAAGGAGCGAAAACATGACCGAAGCCGCCGTCGATCCGGGCAACGCCCGCCTCCTGCACACGATGCTCCGGGTCAAGGATCTCGACAAATCGCTGGATTTCTATACGGAAAAGCTTGGCATGAAGCTGCTGCGCAAGCGCGACTATCCGACCGGCAAGTTCACGCTGGCCTTTGTCGGCTACGGCGACGAGACCGACAGCACCGTGATCGAGCTGACCCATAATTGGGAACAGGCCGAGCCCTACCAGCTCGGCAGCGCCTTTGGCCATCTCGCGATCGGCGTGCCCGATGTCTACAAGACCTGCGAGAAGCTGGCGGCTTCCGGGGTCAAGATTCCGCGCCCGGCAGGCCCGATGGCGCATGGCGGCTCGGTGATCGCGTTTATCGAGGACCCGGATGGCTACCGCATCGAGCTGGTCGAGCGCGCCTGACGCGGTTCTGCCCACCCGCCTCCGACCCCTGTCCCGAACCCGACGACCACGATCGGGTCGGGTCAGGGCGGCGCCGTTGCGCATCAAAACCGGATCGGCGCTGGGGTCGGCCGAACTCGCCAGGGGTCGAGGCCTGTAGATACTGTTGGTCAGTATGTTTAAGCCGTAGTTTTAATCGCGCTTAAACCAGAGTTGCCACGCGCAGACGGATCGATTTCCAAGGTTCGCCTGCAAGAAAATTCTTTCGCGTTCCGAGTAGAACCCTGTGTTTCCGTTGCCGTTCACACGGCATACAGGCACTCAGCCACAACATTTTCATTCACCCATGAACGTTGTGCGCTCGGGGTTCGGGTGTTTGCTCCCCGACTCGCGGTACCAGCATTGCCGAGTTGAGTGCCTGTGCCGTTGTGCCCGGCTTTAGTAGCGGACCGGTGTTCCCCGGTTCGTCTTTTACTTGGTCGGGCCATTTTGAAACGAGCACAGGAGATCCCGATGAAATATACCAGATTCGCGGTGGTGCTATTAGGCACGACCGCCTTGATTCCGCTTTCCGCAATGGCGCAGACCAGTACCTCCACGGCTCAGCCGAACAGCAGCGCAACACAGGCGCAGGCCGGACAAAGCGGATCGCCGGCAGACCAGCAGGGTCTCTCGGCCGGCGAGCTGCGCCATCAGCCGCTCTATTCGCAGAACGGGCAGGAGATCGGTCCCGTCAACAACATTGTCGGTGACCAGCAGGGCCGCGCCTTCCTTATCGTCTCAAGCGGGAATGGACAATTCCTCGTCCCCGCCGACCGGCTCCAATACGACAATGACCGCTTTGTTCTGACCGGCGTGACCGGAATCCAGCACCTGCCGATCTATAACCAGCAGGTCGCGGCCAATTACAAGGCCCTTTCCCCCGATTATTGGGTGGCCGTCGCAGGCTATGCCGCCGCTCCGGGAGCTACCGCGGAACGGGCGGAGGCGTCGCGAATCGTGGTTCAACCGCGCGCCCCGGTTGTCCAGTTCCAGCAGGCGGCGCCTCAGATCCTGGTACGCCAGCCGGAGCCGACCGTAAGCGTTGGCCAGCCTGCTCCCGAAATCCTGGTCCAGCAGCCCCCTCCGACGATCAGCGTGGAACTGCCGCAGCCGCAGATTACGGTGCGCATGGCGAAACCCGACGTGAACGTGGCGATGGCCCAGCCGCAGGTTCAGGTGCAGCAGCCGAAGCCGCGGGTCCAGTTGGCCCAGCCGCAAGGTGCGCCGGCGGTGCAGGTCCAGCGGGAGCAGCCGCAGGTTCAGATCCAGCGGGCTCAGGATCAGGCGCAGGTCCAGGTGCAGCAGGGCCAGCCTGTGGTGAAGTATGAGCGCACCGGCGAGCCCAAGGTGATCTACAAACAAGCCCCGGGGCAGCCCGTCGTACGCATCGAGCGGACGGGGCAGGAACCCGGGTCTGAAGCCCAGACCGGCTCCAGCGCGCCAGCGGCCACACAGCGCCACGGCATGACCGCCCAGGAGCGTCAGCGCGCCGAGCAGCGGCTGATGGTCGAGGACGTGAACACCGCCGTCCCGGCGAACGCGGCCACTGGGCCGGCGCGGCCGATGGCGGCCCGCGAGCTGGACGACCTTGACGTGTACAACGCCCGTGGCGACAAGCTCGGCGAGGTCGGGCGGGTTGTGCTCGATCCGCGCACCAATCGTGAATATGTCGTGGTCGAACACGGCGGTTTCCTCGGTATCGGGGAGGATCGGGTGGCGTTCCCGATCGAGCGCTTCTGGATGCGCGGCGACCGCTTGGTGCTGCGCGGCGTCACCGAGGCCGATATCGAGGCGATGACCGACTATCGCGACCAGTCCCGCAATTATCAGCGGGTAGCCGATAACGACCAGGTCAATCTTCGTATCTGGAACACTAACCCAGGCGCCCAAAACGCTACCCGATGAGCCCACGCCGCCCTCCCCCAAACGGGGGAGGGCCGGTGGCTCGAATTTTTGTCTGACGGACGGGATCAGACCGCAAAAGCCGCCCTGGGGCGGCTTTTTTCGTGGGTCAGCTGCGTGTCCTTGCCGCGCCGCACCACATTGACGAAGACCATGTGGCATTCGGCTATCGCTTCACCTGCCTGACGGTGCGCCGCAACGCGTGATATGACATCCCCCGTTAATCGAGACCGGGGGCAACGGAGAGCCGCATGGCATCAGAATCGCAATCGCCGCTGGCGGTCTATCAGGCCCATCTCGATCGGGGCGAGCTGGCGTATCAATGGAGCCCGGCGGCCGGGCGCGCCGTGTTCTATCCGCGCGTCCTGTGCCCGTTCACCGGCGGCACCGCCCTCGAATGGCGCGTCGCTTCGGGCCTTGGCACGGTCTACGCGACGACCGTGACACACCCGGCGCAGGGCGAGCCGTACAATGTCGCGCTGATCGATTGCGACGAAGGCTTCCGCCTGATGAGCCGGGTCGAGGACATCGACCCGATGCAGGTCAAGATCGGCATGCGGGTGCGTTTCCGCATCCACAAACCCTCCGGCGACGAAGCCGCCTATCCCGTTTTCACCCCGGCGGAGGGGGCGTGATGAGCGGCCTGCAACGCGGTGGCGCGGCGATCGTCGGGGCGGCGGAGAGCGATCTCGGCCAGGTCGGCGAGGGGTTCAACGTCATCGATTTGATGGCGCAGGGCATTGCCCGCGCACTCGATGATTGCGGACTCAACCTGCGCGACGTGGACGGGCTGTTCTGCGCGTCGACGCAGGCCCGCACCTCGGGCCTGTCGCTGGCCGAATATCTCGGCATTTCTCCGGCCTATATCGACACGACGATCCTCGGCGGCTCGTCGTTCGAGTTCCACGTCGCGCACGCGCTGGCCGCGATCCAGCTCGGGCTGTGCCGGGTCGCGGTGATCTCCTATGGCAGCACGCAGCGCAGTGTCGGGCGCCGGCAGGCCTCGGTGCGCGAAATCAACCCGTACGAGACGCCGTTCCGCCCGTTTCTGCCGCCCACCGCCTATGCGATGGCCGCCTCGCGCCACATGCACGAATACGGCACGACGCGCGAGCAGCTGGCCGAGGTCGCGGTCGCGGCGCGGCAATGGGCGCTCTTGAATCCCGCCGCCTGGGAGAAGAAGCCCCTCTCCGTCGCAGACGTGCTCGGCGCCCGGATGATCAGCTACCCGTTCACGGTGCGCGACATTTGTCTCGTGACCGACGGCGGCGGCGCGATCGTGATGACCACGCCGGAGCGCGCCCGCTCGCTGAAAAAGCCGCCGGTTTATGTGCTCGGCTGCGGCTCGGCGATCACCCACGCCAATATTTCTAGCATGCCCGACCTGACCGTGACCGGCGCGCTGGAATCCGGGCGGCAGGCCTATGCGATGGCGGGCATGAAATCGGCCGACATCGACGTTCTCGAACTCTACGACGCGTTCACGATCAACACGATCTTGTTCCTTGAAGACCTCGGCTTTTGCAAGAAGGGCGAGGGCGGAAAGTTCGTCTCGGACGGGCGGATCGCGCCAGGAGGAGAACTTCCGGTCAACACGAATGGCGGCGGCCTGTCCTATTGTCATCCCGGCATGTACGGCTTATTCCTGCTGATCGAGGCGGTGCGCCAATTGCGCGGCGAATGCGGCGCGCGTCAGGTGCCAGGGGCCGAAACCGCGATCGCGCACGGCAATGGCGGCGTGCTGTCGTCGCAGAGCACCGTCATCCTCGGCACCGCCGGAACCGTGTAGAAGATAAAGGCAGCTGTCACTCCGGAGCCGCCAACGGTCCGGAGTGGCAATTCAGGTCGGAATTTTTCATTCGGCACTGCGCCGGAGTATTCGCGACTTCGCCCCATTTGGTCCATACGTCGCCAGATGCCCGTCTTTTTTGCAACCGACGACGACATCGGGCTGATCGCGGTTTGGGGCTGACATGCTATGATCGTATCGGTATAGTAGTTGGCGGTGGTTCAAACGCCACCGACATCAGGTTATTTCGTCCTTATATCACCTTCGCCGTCAGGAGAGGACAGGTCGATATGGCTCGTTTAAACAGGACAATCGCCACTCTCGCCGTTGGCATGTTGCTTCAGGCAGTTCCCGCGCTGGCGCAACAGGGCCCTCCCGGATGCGCCTGGAATAAATACCTGTATGCACAGGACGCCATCAAGCAGGGAAATCTCGATACGAACCTGTTGAATGACATCAGCTCATTGGCATCCGCGCAAGGCTTCTCGATGACCAACAAGGTATGGCAGGTCTGCAACGGCTGGATCATGGAGGCCAAGCGGGCGGACGGATCGATGGCGCTGCTATACGTCGAACCAAAAACGAAAACGCTTGTCGACATCAACTTCAACAAATAATTCGTTCGCGATCGGCGCGGGAGCAAAGCATTGCTACCGCGGCGACGCGATGCACACCCAAATGCAGTCAAGCCTGATCTGCAATTCGGCATGTGTTGTCGCAACAGATATCATTCGTTCACGTTTGTTTTGGTGGGCTCGATTGGGAATGCCCATTCTGTTCGTTTTAGTGCCGAGGAGCGTGAACACCCAGATAAATTAAGGGAATTATATACTTGATTACCTCGCGTCGAGCGCTTGCTATGCAAGCGGCCGGTAAGAAATCGAAGCGTTGTGCTTGCCGGCTCCTAACGTAGCCCGCCCTCCAATGGCATGGCCTTTTGCGGCGGCGCTGTGAGATATGGGGGACCCGTCTTCCTACCCAGTCGGGCATGACAACCGTCGCACGGGTCCGCTAGAATCCTTCGGCATGGCCCGCCATATCGGAGAGGCGGCGGAGGAGAGGTTCGGGGTGAGCGACAGCGCGCAGATCATCGACATCAGGCCCAGCGATGCGCCGTCGCCGACGCGCTTCATCAACCGCGAGCTGTCGTGGCTGGCGTTCAACGAGCGTGTGCTGGCGGAAGCCGAAAACCCGCGGCACCCGCTTTTGGAACGGCTGCGCTTCCTGTCGATCTCGGCGAGCAATCTTGACGAGTTCTACATGGTGCGCGTTGCCGGCCTCAAGGGCCAGTACCTTGCCGGCATCAAGACGCTGAGCCAGGACGGGTTGACCCCGGCGCAGCAGCTCGAAGCGATCGACGAGCGCGCCGGCGCGCTGATGGAAGCGCAGCAGGTCACCTGGATGACGCTGCGCGCCGAGCTTGCCGAAGCCGGCATCTTCGTCGTCGAACCGACCGATCTCGAACCGGGCGACCGGGCCTGGCTCGAAGAGCGTTTCATGACCGATTTATTCCCGGTGCTGACGCCGCTGGCGCTCGATCCCGCGCACCCGTTTCCGTTCGTCGCGAATCGCGGCTTCGGTCTGGCATTGCAGCTCGATCGGGTCCACGACGGCGAGCGGCTGCAGGCGTTGATCCTGATCCCGTCCTCGGTCGATCGCTTCATCCGGCTGCCGGGAACCCGCATCCGGTTCCTGCCGGTCGAGAAGATGATTGCGCAGTTTCTTGACCGGCTGTTCCCCGGTTTCGCGGTTATCGCGCAGGGCGTCTTCCGCGTGCTGCGCGACAGCGAGGTCGAGATCGAGGAGGAGGCGGAAGACCTGGTACGGCTGTTCGAGACCGCGCTGAAGCGGCGGCGGCGCGGCCATGTCATCCACCTCGCGGTCGATGCCGGGATGCCCTCCGATTTGCGTCGCTTCCTCAGCGAGCACCTGGCCGCGGGCCCCTCGGATGTGTTCGCGACTACCGGAATACTCGGCCTCGACGCGACCAGGGAGCTGATCATCGGCGACATCAGGCCCGATCTGATCTTCCCGCCCTTCGTCCCGCGCTTCCCGGAGCGCATCCGCGAGTTCGGCGGCGACTGCTTCGCGGCGATCCGGCAAAAGGACATCGTCGTCCATCACCCGTATGAGAGCTTTGACGTCGTCGTTCAGTTTCTGCGCCAGGCGGCGCGCGACCCGGCTGTCGTCGCGATCAAGCAGACGCTGTACCGAACCAGCGATGACAGCCCGATAGTCCGGGAGCTGGCCGAGGCAGCCGAGGCCGGCAAGTCAGTCACCGCGATGATCGAATTGAAGGCCCGTTTCGACGAGGAGGCGAATATCCGCTGGGCGCACGAGCTGGAGCGCGCCGGCGTGCAGGTGGTCTACGGTTTTCTGCGCATGAAGACGCACGCCAAGGTGTCGCTCGTCGTCCGCCGCGAGGCCGGCGCGCTGCGCTCCTATGTCCATTTCGGGACCGGCAACTACCACCCGTACACGGCGAAGGTTTATACGGACCTGTCGTTCTTCACCTGCGATCCCGGACTGTGCCATGACGCGGCGCGGCTGTTCAATTTCATGACCGGCTATGCCCGCCCGGCCAGCCTCGAAAAGATCGCGGTCGCCCCGGTGAATCTGCGCGCACGCCTCGCCGAGCTGATCCAGGCCGAGATCGTGCATGCCCGCGCGGGCAGACCCGCGCAAATATGGGCCAAGATGAATTCGCTCGTCGATCCGGCGATCATCGATCTACTTTACGCCGCCTCACAGGCCGGCGTGTCGATCGATCTGGTCGTGCGCGGCATCTGCTGCCTGCGACCTGGGGTGCCGGGAATGTCGGAGAACATCCGGGTCAAGAGCATCATCGGCCGCTTTCTGGAGCACGGGCGGATCGTCTGCTTCGGCAACGGCAACCGGCTCCCCTCGGACCAGGCTCTTGTGTTCATCAGCTCGGCGGATTGGATGCCGCGCAATTTCGATGGCCGCGTCGAGGCGTTGATCCCGATCGAGAACGTGACCGTGCACCGGCAGATCCTGGACGAGATCATGGTGGCCAATCTGCGCGACACACTGCAAAGCTGGAGCCTCGCCGCGGACGGCACCTACCGGCGCGTGTCGACCGACGAGGAGGGGTTTTCGGCCCACACCTACTTCCTGACCAATCCGAGCCTGTCCGGGCGCGGCAAAGCGCTGCGGCGGACGACAAAGCGGGCGACGCTGACCGCCGCCGCGCGGTAGGATCCCCAGGTGCCCGATCGCAACCTTCCCATCCCGCCGGGTCGCATCGCCGTCATCGATCTCGGGTCGAATTCGCTGCGGCTGGTCGTGTTCGACCGGCTCGGCGGAACATTGACGCCGCACCTCAATGAAAAGGTGATCTGCGCGCTCGGGCGCGGCATCGCACGTACCGGCAAACTGAACCCGGACGGAACCGAGCTGGCCCTTGCCAATTTGCAGCGCTTCGTCGCGTTGGCGCGCGCCTTGTCCGTCGATCACCTTGCAATCATCGCCACGGCGGCGGTGCGCGAGGCCCGTGACGGCCGCGCTTTCGCCGCCGAGGCCGAGCGGCGCTGCGGCGTGCCGGTGCGTATCATCGACGGCGCCGAGGAGGCACGCCTGTCGGCCGCCGGCGTACTGGCCGGGATTCGCGATGCCGCGGGCGTCGTCGCCGATCTCGGCGGCGGCAGCGTCGAACTGGTTCCGATCAATGCCGCAGCGCCGATGCCGATCGGTGCCGGCGTCACCCTGCCGATCGGCCCATTGCGCCTGACCGAATTCGGCGACAGAAGCAGGACGGCCGAATTCGTCGAGCGCAAGATCGCCGAGGCGGTTGTGCTCGGCGCGGCATCGGGGAAGAGCCTTTACCTGGTCGGCGGCGCGTGGCGGGCGCTGGCGCGGCTGCACATGGAGCAGACGCAGTACCCGCTGCACATCATCCATGAATACGCAATACCGCGTCAGGCGGCGGAACCGTTTCTCGACATCATCGCCGGCCAGTCGCGCCGCTCGCTCGACGGCATTGCGTCGATCAATCGCAAACGCCTCGAATCGTTGCCGGTCGCGGCGCTGATCCTGCGCGGGCTGATGGCGGCGGGTAAACCGAGCCGGATCGTGTTCTCGGCCTTCGGGTTGCGCGAGGGTTACGCCTACGAGCTGCTACCGAGCGAGTGGGACGCAGACGCACTGCTCGCTTCCTGCAAGGGCATCGCGGCGAGCCAGAGCCGATGGGAAGCCGACGGCGACCGTCTTTATCGCTGGATCGCGCCGCTGTTCCCCGATCCTGGCGCGGCGCGGCGACGGCTGCACCGGGCCGCGTGCTGGCTCAGCGACACGGCCTGGAGCGAGCACCCGGACTACCGTGCCGGGCTCGCCTTCGTGCGCACCCTGACACTGCCATTCCCGCAGATCGGCCACGGCGAGCGCGTCTTCCTCGCCTCGGCGCTGCACGCCCGTTATGGGGGCAGCAACGACGACCCGGTAAAGACGCCGACCCGCGTGCTGCTCGACGACGACGCGGCCGAGGCGCGCGCGCTCGGTCTCGCGCTGCGTCTTGCCTACACACTGTGCGGCGGCGCGCTGCAGCTCATCGACCAGGTCCGCCTCCGGCGCGACGGGAGCGGCATAGCGCTCGAATTGCCGCCGACCGGCAACTTGTTCTCCGGCGAGGCCGTAACGCGGCGTCTCGACGCGCTCGGCCGCGCCCTCGCGCTGCCGGCCCGCACGCTGCGCCGCCGGGAGACCGCAGCGGCCGAAGCATAGACCGACCCGGGCGGCCGGCCGGCGGTGTAGCACCGCCGCGCTAATACATATGCTGGCCGCCGTTGACCGACAGCGTCGAGCCGGTGATGAAGTCGGCGTCGTCGGCGACCAGGAACAGCACCGTGCGCGCGATATCCTCGGCCTTGCCGAGCCGCCCGACCGGGATGCGCGCGACAATCTTTTCCAAGACGTCCTTCGGCACGGCGCGGACCATCTCGGTGTCGACATAGCCCGGCGCCACCGCGTTGACGGTGATGCCGCGCGACGCCCCCTCCTGCGCCAGCGCCTTGGTGAAGCCGTGGATGCCCGACTTCGCAGCGGCGTAGTTGACCTGGCCGTACTGCCCGGCCTGGCCGTTGATCGAGCCGATATTGACGATGCGGCCGAAGCGGCGGTCGCGCATGCCGTCGATCACCGCGCGGCACATGTTGAAACACGACGACAGGTTGGTCTGGATCACCGCGTTCCACTGCTCGAAGCTCATGCGCTGCATCGTCGTATCGCGCGTGATGCCGGCATTGTTGATCAGCACCTCGACCGGCCCGGCAAGCGCCGCCTCGATCGCCTTGACGCCCTCCGCGCAAGCCTCGAAATCGGCGACGTCGAACTTGAACACCGGAATGCCGGTCTCGGCCGAGAACGCCTCGGCCGTTTTGTCGTCATGCCCGTAATTGGCGGCGACGTTGTAGCCCGCCTCTTTCAGCGCCACCGAGATCGCGCGCCCGATACCGCGCGTCCCGCCTGTCACCACAGCGACCCTGCCCATCGCTTCCTCCCTTTGCACCACAATCACTTTACGTAGGGCGGGTGAAACCCGCCGCAGCGGGAAGAAGGCGGGTTTCGCTTCGCTCCACCCGCCCTACGGTTTCGGGATGTTTGAACGCGCTAGTCGCGCGCCACGCACATCGCAATTCCCATGCCGCCGCCGATGCACAGGGTCGCCAAGCCCTTTTTCGCGTCGCGCTTCTGCATCTCGTAGAGGAGCGTCACCAGCACCCGGCATCCCGAGGCGCCGATCGGGTGGCCCAACGCGATCGCGCCGCCGTTGACGTTGAGTTTGTCGCGCTCGAAACCGAGGTCCTTGCCGACCGCACAGGCCTGCGCCGCGAAGGCCTCGTTGGCCTCGATCAGGTCGAGATCGCCGACCGACCAGCCGGCCTTGTCGAGCGCCATGCGCGACGCCGGGATCGGCCCCGTGCCCATGATCGCCGGATCGACCCCGGCCGTCGCCCACGACACGATGCGCGCCAACGGCTTCAGCCCGCGCCGCTGCGCCGCGTCGGCGGTCATCAGCACCACCGCCGCGCCGCCATCGTTGATGCCCGAGGCGTTGCCGGCCGTCACGCTGCCGTTCTTGTCGAACGCCGGGCGCAGTTTCGCCAGCACCTCGACCGTCGTGCCGTGCTTCGGGTGCTCGTCGGTATCGACCACCGTCTCGCCGCGCCGCGTCTGGATCACGACCGGCACGATCTCGTCCTTGAAGCGGCCCGATTTCTGCGCCGCCTCGGCCTTGGCTTGTGACCAGGCGGCGAATTCGTCCTGCTGCTCGCGCGTGATCTGCCAGCGCTGTGCCACATTTTCGGCCGTGTTGCCCATATGATAGCCATTAAAGGCGTCCCACAGCCCATCCTTGATCATCGTGTCGATCATTTGGGCGTCGCCCATCTTGACGCCGTTGCGCAGATGGATGCAGTGCGGCGCCTGGCTCATGCTCTCCTGGCCGCCGGCGACGACGATGTCGCTGTCGCCGGCGCGGATCGCCTGGTACCCGAGTGCGACGGTGCGCAGCCCCGAGCCGCACAGCTGATTGACCCCATAGGCGGTGCGCTCGAACGGGATGCCGGCCGCGACCGCCGCCTGCCGCGCCGGGTTCTGCCCCTCGCCGGCCTGCAGGATCTGGCCCATGATAACTTCCGAAACCTCTTTCGGGTCGACCTCGGCGCGGCGCAGCGCCTCGGCGATGGCCACCTCGCCGAGCTTGTGCGCAGGCAGGCTGGCGAGCCCGCCATTGAAGGCTCCGACTGGGGTGCGGGCGGCGCCGGCGATCACGATATCGCTCATGACGGTCTCCTTATCGGTTCCACGGGGTCAGTTTCGGCGGTCCTCGCCGCTGATCTGGCAGCTGACTTTAACATGTGGGCAGGCGGCACAGCGGATGGAAGCATATCGCGATCCGCGGCGCCGGCCGGCTTGGGCACCGACAAAATCATCGCGCCGCGCCGCGCGCAATGCTATCAAATGCGACAGTGACGCCGTCCGGCTTGCATCAGCATCGAACGTGCGTCGAGAGGCTTCTTGCCGGAGCAAAAGCCCGGCTTGGCAGGCCGAGGCCAAGCTGTTGGCGGACGGCTCCCGGGACCGCCCGGGGACGCTGCGCGTCGTTGGCGGGCGACGGTGCGCACCGCCCACCCTCTGCCTTACCCCGTCAGCTGGTCATTTGCTCAGGGTTAGGAACTAGCGGTAGTAGTAAGGTCCGCCCCAGCCGGGACCCCAGTGCGGGCCACCCCTCGGACCACTGCTACCGCTCCACGGACCCGGACCCCCGTGGAACGGCCTGCAGCGCCGATGCCAGCGTCCCCACTGGTCGCGCCACTCCGCAAGGTAGAATCCCTGGCCGCAACCGTCACGCACCGGCAGGAACTCGGGCTGTTGAGAGATGCCGCTCTGCACGGGAGAGGGAGCAGCCGGAGCCGCGTTCGCGAGCCCGGGAACGCCGAGCAGTCCAACAGCGGCGGCAGCGATAGCCAACGCTTTGATGCGCATATTCGCCTCCTCATCACGACGAACCATGTTCACCTGACAACGCGAAAGACCGCACTCCTGTTTCCAACATTTTGGTATGTCGACTCTTATCCGGGGGCGCCGCGCGAGGTCGCGGCCGAATCGACCGGCGCGTAGCCGGGTTCGACGCGCACATCGACAACCGCGACGCCGCCGCGGTCGACGCACTCAATCGCGGCGCGCAAGGCGCGGGCCAACTCGTCGGGCCTACGGATCGGGCCAAACCCCTCGGCGCCCTGCGCCTTCGCGAGCAGACCGAGATCAGGCTCAGGATCGGCTATGCGCTGGCCGATCCAGCGGTTCGCGACTGGACGGTTGCGCTGTCGCGCCATGCGGTCCTGATGCAATTCGTCGTTGAAAAACGAGTTGTTGTTCGACACGACGACGAGCAGCGGGATGCCGTAATGCGCCGCGGTCCACAGCGCCGTTGCCCCCATCAGGAAGTCGCCGTCGCCGAGCACCGCGACCGGCAGGCGGCCGCCGGAATGCGCGCTGTCACGCAGACCGAGCGCCGCGCCGATCGCCATGCCCGGGCCGCTGCCGATGCCGCCGCCGCCGTCACCGCCGAGCGCGTCGAGCGGATGGGCGACATCCCAGGTGTTGTTCGCCCAGGCGAGCGGGCCGCGGATCAGGCAGGTTGGACGGCTGCCGAGGGCCTCCCGCAACGCGGCGGCCAGCATCAGCGGCGGGATTTTTTCTCCCGCGATCGCGGGCAGCTCCGGCGGCGGGGTGGGTCGGCGGCCAGGCCAGCCGGGCGCGCGCGGCTCCAGCAGCGGCAGCAAGGACGCGACGGCCATGTCGGGTTCGGCACCGAGTGAAATATCGACCGGCGGCAGGCCCTGGTAATCCATGCTCCAGCCGTTATGGACAAGGTGGTCGAGCGAAGCCGAGATCACCTTGCCGGCGGGCGGTTCGGCGCCGCACGCGGCCTTGAACATGCCGGCGAGATCGACCCAGTCGAGGCTGACGATCGCGTCGGCCTCGCGGATCAGCGCGCAGGCGGCCTCGCTCGGGTTGTTGCCGGCGGGCGGGCCGTGCAATTCGTGGCGCGACGGAAACCCGGCACCGGCCTTCGCATCGGTCAGCACCACCGCGCCGAGCGCCTCGGCCAGTTCGATGCGGCGGCGCCACGCGGTCTCGGCGCGCGAATTGCGCCCGACGAGGATCAGCGGCCGCTCGGACCGGTGCAGCAGCGCGGCGGCTTCCGCCAGCGCGTCCGGATCGGGTGCGGCGGCGCCGGGTGGCCGGAAACGGGCGGCGCTCGGCAGCGGCGGCAAGTCGCCGATTCGGCTCTCCTGCAGCGCCGCGTCGAGGCAGACATAAACCGGGCCGCGCGGCGGCGTCATCATCATGCGATAGGCGCGCAGCAGCGATTCGGCGGCGGCCGGCACCGAGGCCGGCTGGTCGTCCCATTTCGTGAAGTTGCGGACCAGCGCGCCCTGGTCCTGTGCGGTGTGGATCCAGTCGATCCACGGCCGGCGCTTGGCGGCATCGACCGGCCCGGTGGCGCCAAGCACGAACACCGGCACGCGGTCGCACCACGCGTTGAACATCGCCATCGTCGCGTGCATCAGCCCGACATTGCTGTGCACGATCGCGCCCATCGGGCGGCCCGTCGCCTTGTAATAGCCGTGCGCAATCGCGATCGCGTGCTCCTCGTGCAGACACAACAGCATCTGCGGGTCGCGATTGCCGAGCAGGTTGACGAGGCTGTCGTGCAGCCCGCGATAAGAGGCGCCGGGGTTCAGCGCGACATAGGGCAGGTGCAGCTCGCGCAGCATCAGCGCGGCCGCGTCGCTGCCCCAGTAATCGCCCGGCTCATTGGCGAGGACGGGCCGTTCGACCCCGGCCGGACCGGTTACGTTGTCACTCATGCGCTGCCTCCCCTCCCGAAACGCCGGCGACCGGCCGCCGACCAATCAGATGCCGGCGGGCGCCGCAGCGAGATTGCGTCCCCGACGCGGCCCTCGCAACCGCGGATCGCTGCGCTCCCGGTCGGCAAACGGGCCTCCGCGAGCGCGCCGGGCCGGTAGAACAGGGCCAGTTCGAGACCTTCGGCGATGCGCGCGGCCTTTGCGTCGAACTGCATGGTTAGCATAGAAGCTGGCGACCAGCGCGGCCGTAGCGGGCTCGGTGATCTCGGTGAAGCGCTCCATGCCTTTACCTTGAACAGGCGACGCTTCGCCGAGAGGGCGGCAGAGCGCCGCAACCCCTTGCCTGCGGGATCAGCGGAGGCCTAGAAAGGCCAGAATGGCGAGGACGATAACGACCAATCCGACAATATAGATGATGTTGTTCACGGCGCGGCTCCAGTCTCGTTTACTCTTACTCCGATCGCCAAACAGCGGCGGGAAAAGAACGTTCCGATTGCATCGAGGCGCGCATCGTTGCCGATTTGGCGGGGAGGGTTGCTCATGCTGACAGATCGCTACGACCTTGGCTTGTCCATCGCGTCCGCGGCCGCGCGGGACGCCTATGTTCAGGCTACCGACCGGGCGCTGACATTCTACCCCGGCGCCATCGAGGCCTATGACCGCGCGCTGGCCGCCGACCCCGGTTTTGCCCTGGCCCAGGCCGGCAAGGCCCAGGTACTGCTGCGGCAAGGCGACGTTGCCGCGGCGCGGACCGCGCTGGCGGCAGCCAAGGACGCGGCTGGGGATCTTTCCGAGAGGGAGGCCAGTCACATCGGGTTTTTCGACCTCGTGCTCGCGGGACGCACCGACGCCGCGATTGCCGTATTGTACACCCATCTGGCGAGATGGCCGCGCGACGCGCTGATCGTCTCCAGCGCCGCGAACCCTAACGGCTTGCTTGCCAGCGCAGGCCGCATCGGACAAAAGCGCCAGATCGCGGTGCTGATGGACAGCCTGGCGCCGCATTACGGCGACGATTATTGGTTCCTCTCCTATCACGCCATGGCGCTGTCCGAGGATGGGCAGCTGGCGCCGGCCCGGGCGACAATCGAGCGATCCGTGGCGTTGAACCCGAACAACGCGCACGGCGCACATAGCTTCGCCCATGTCTGTTACGAGAGCGGCGACCCGGACGCCGCCCGCGCCTTTCTCTCCTCATGGTTCACGACCTATCCGCGCGACGGCTTTTTTTATGGCCATCTCAGCTGGCATCTCTCGCTGTTCGAAATCCAGGCCGGCAATTGGGAACAGGCGCTGTGGCTGTATCAGGACGCGATCGCCATCGACCGGCACAGCGGCGGGCCGCAGCAGAAAATGTCCGACGGCGCGGCGTTCCTGTGGCGCTCCGAGCTGGCCGGCCATCCTCGCGACACCGCTTCGTGGCGTCGTTTGTACGATTATGCGAACAGCGCATTGCCGCGGCCGGGCAGCGGGCTCGCCGATCTGCACGTCATCCTGGCCCAGGCGGTGATGAGCGATGACGCGGGGCTCGATGCCCGCTCTCGACAAATGGAGGAGTTCGCGCGTGACGGGCGTTACCCGTCCGGCTCCTACCTCCCGACGCTGGCGCGCGGCTTCGCGGCGTTCGAACGCGGGGATTTTCCCGGCGCGATCGAGGCGTTCGCGCCGCTCGTCGGGCAAAACGAGCGCATCGGCGGCAGTCGCGCGCAGCACGATCTGATCGAATTCACCTTGTTAAAGGCCTATCTCAACGCCAATCGGCTGGACGAAGCGCGGCATCTGCTCAGCGTCAGAAGGCCGGGCGCGTCCGGCGTCCCGGTCATGGGGGTTGCGGCGCTGCACTGACCGTGACCGGTCAACCGGGCACGGTCAGGCGCATCAACCGGGTCGGGTCGGCCTCGTCCTCGATGCCCCGCACCGCCGCGATCAGGCCGGCGGCATCGACAAACGGGGCGCCGTAGGCAGCCAGCTCGCGCACCTTGGCATCCAGCTCGGCGTCGCTCATCGGCCGGCCCGGCGTGCCGCGTCCGTGCCGGACATGCTCGCTGTGCGTGGCGCCATCGGCGAGATGCAGCGTCACGGCCGCCGCTTCGACCGGCATGACCGGGTCCTCCTCGAACACGACCCTGGCACGCAGCGCGCGCACCGCGGGGTCGGCGACGCAGTCATCCTCGTATTGCGCGAGCCCGGCGGCGCCGAACAGGAACGCCACCGCGACGCTGTGCTGCAGGCTGACCTTGGCGTCGCGTCCGTTCGCGACATCGGGCCGGTCGGTGCGCTCGCGCATCAGAGGATGGCCGCGCACGACGACGCGCTCGATCGCCTCCGGCGCTGGCGCGTGACGAGCGCGCAATTCGAGACAGGCGTCGATGACCGGGAACAGCACGACCCCGCACGGATAGGGCTTGTAGGCGTTGGCCAGCACCTCCCAGCGTCCGCCGAGCCCGTCGGTCATGCGCGCGAGATCGGCCGAGTCGCTGGCGACGGCCGCGAACCCGTAGCGCCCCTCGATCGGCTGCTCCGGTCCGGTGAACCCACCCGCGGCGAACAGCGCCGCCGCGAGCCCGTTCTTTGCGGCGTTGCCGACCCCGAGGCTCTTCGCCATGCTGCCGAGGCTTTCGACGAGGCTGGCGGATTGCGTCGCGGCGTGCCCCAGCGCCCAGGCGGTTTGCCGCGCGTCGAGACCCGAGCAGGCGGGCTGAGGCCGCCGCCGCTCCGAAAATCCCGCAGGTCGCGGTGATGTGCCAGCCGCGCCGGTAATGCGTCGGCATCACGCCGAGCCCGACGCGGCACGAAATCTCGACCCCGAGAATGAACGCGTGCAGCAATTCGCGGCCGGACACCGGACGCAGCTCGGCCAAGGCGAACAGACCCGGCGCGACCGGCGCCGCCGGGTGCATCACGGTTGCGAGATGCGTGTCGTCGTATTCGAGGACATTGGCGCCGACCGCGTTCAGGAACGCGGCGTTGAGCGCGTCGGGCCGCTCGCCGCGCCCGATCACGATCCCCTGTGGCGGCCCGAAAAACGGCGTCAGCACCGCAACGGCAATGTCCATCGCCTCGTCGCGCGCGCCGCCAAGCGCGCAGCCGACAAAATTCAGCAGCCCGCGCACACCCTCGCGCCGCACCTCCGGCGGAATGTCGTCCCATTGCGAGCCGGCGACGAACTGCGCCAGCTTCTCCGTGACATGCGATCCTTCGCTGTTCATGCGCATCTCCTCAGATCGCCAGATAGCCGCCGTCCACGGTCACCGTGCTGCCGGTGACCCAGCGCGACTCGTCGGAGGCGAGAAACAGCACCGCGCCGACCAGATCGTCGGGCTGGCCGAGGCGGCCGAGCGGGATCAGCGCCTCGGTCGCGCGCCGCGCTTCGGGGTCGGTATAGGAGGCGCGTGTCAGCCCGGTCAGCGTCGGTCCCGGCGCGATCGCGTTGACGCGGATACCGTGCGCCGCCAGATCGACCGCCATCGCATGCGTCAAGCGACCGCGCGCCGCCCTTCGAGGCGACATAGGCCGCGCGCTCCGGCCGCGCCACCTCGGCGAGCTGCGAGGTCACATTGATGATGCTGCCGCCCATTCCGCCGCCCTGTTTGAACATTTGCCGCGCCGCCGCCTGCCCCAGGTGAAACATGCCGGTCAGGTTGACCGCGATGATGCGGTCCCAGGTCTCGGCGTCGAGATCGAGGAAATCGAGCCGGTGGCTGATCCCGGCCGATTCGAGCACGATGTCGAGCCGGCCGAATTCGCGCACGACGGCGGCAACCGCCGCATCGACCGCGGCGCGGTCGCGTACGTCGAGAGCAGACGCGGCGGCCCGCCCGCCGGCGTCACGAATGCGGGCGGCAACAGCTTCGGCCGCCGCGCCGTCGCGGTCGGTGCAGAACACCGACGGCGCCCTCGCGCGCCAGCCCCTCGGCCCCGGCGCCGCCGATGCCGCCTCCCGCCCCCGCGACCAGCGCCACCTTGCCCGCGACCCGCCCCATGCCGTCCTCCGGTCATGCCGCCGCCGAGCCTAGCGCCGATGCAGATACGACGAACGGAAATTTTGTTTTGGACCGGCAGCAACGTACAATATTGCCCGCTGGCGGGATGACCCAGCCGCCGGCACGAAAGGGAGGCGGCCTATGGCGGCGAATTACAGCATCTGTCTCGGAACGGCCGGCTGGGGCGTATGGCACAGCCCGGACGCCGGAAACAATTGGACCCGGCATCGCAAACCGTTTCCGCTCAACAGCCGGATACAGGCGCTGGCCGCTCATCCCAAGCAGGCGCAGACCGTATTCGCCGGCGGCGATACCGGCGTGTTCGTCAGCCACGATGGCGGCGCCGAGTGGGAACATATCGTCACCAACGAGGCGCTGCCGACAATCTGGTCGCTGACCATCGACCCGGTCGATCCCGATACGATCTTCGCCGGCACGCGGCCGAGCGGGGTCTACCGCTCGCGCGACGGCGGACGGCATTGGGAGAGTCTGGCCATCGGCGCCGCCCGGGAGTGCTCGATCGGCGAAGCCTTCGTGACGAGCCTTGTCGTCGATCCCGACGATCATCGCACCGTCTGGGCCGGGGTCGAGATCGACGGCGTCTACCGCAGCCGCGACGGCGGCGACACCTGGACCCATCTCGATGGCGGTTTGTACGACCCGGACATTCACGCCGTGGCGCTCGCCGCGACAGAGCCCAAGCGCCTCTATGCCAGCACGGCCCGCGAGGTGTTCATCAGCGACAATCTCGGCGACACCTGGCAATCCCTGGAGATCAGGGAGAAATGGCCGCTGCCCTATGCCCGCGGCCTCGCGGTCAAGGCCGATGATCCGGGCGTCGTATACGCCGGCTGCGGCGAGACCACGACCGGCGAAAAGGGCCACGTCCTCCGCACCACCGATTTCGGGCAGCGCTGGGAGATCCTGCCGCTCCCGACCGAGGCCAACGCCACGATGTGGGGCCTCGCGACACACCAAGCCGCCCCCGACCGCATCGTCGCCTTCACCCTGTTCGGCGAAGTCTACGTCACCGAAACCGCCGGCGCCTCCTGGCGCAAAATCCCCCGCGAATTCGGCGAAATCCGCACCGCCGCCTGGGTGCCGAACTAGATTCTTCAAGCGGCGATCGGCAAATCCGCGTCCATGCCTGCCTCGTTTGCATCGTGCAGCACGGCGACGATAGTTTCTTTGTGCGAGCTAACGGCCTCTGGGAGCGAGGCCGCCATCGATGATCTGAAGCATCGGTCGGAGCCCGGTGCGGAGAATGCTGGTGACCACTGTTTCGTCTGCCGGCGGCTCCGCCCGCAACCAGTCCTCGATCGCATGTGCGGCGCTCTCGTCGCCCAAAACAGCGCGAGCCACCAAGATCAGAGCATCGAGTCTTGGCTGCTGATGGGCAGCGTTTCAACTTCGCGCGATCCTCCTCCCGGAGCGCCTCTTCAAAAGCTGCGGCAAAGCTCGGAACGGCCGTGCTCTCAGTGTGCCAAATGCCCTGGCGAACCGCGAGCAGTTCCGCATAAGCAAAGGTCGGGTCTTCGTCGAAAAGCTGACGCAGCTCGGCTAGCGCATCCGAAGCAGCCGCGGGGTCCGGCACGGCTTTGAGCCGAAACCGAAGACGCCGCATCGGCCGGAGCGCATCGCTGCATAGAGCGCAGGGTCCTCCTCAACTCGGGACCCGTGCTTTACAGGAAGTGGCTGCTGCAATTCGCGGCTTTTTAATGGAAGCGGATCGCCCTGATTGAGGCGGTTCCGCAGCGCCAAATAACCGGCGTTCAGACGGAGCAAGCTCAAGCACCGCTTCAATATCTTTGCTGGCGAGTTCCTGATGACCTGCGAATAAGCACAGACGAGAGTGGATCACATAGTGTAAGGTCTTGTATTCGGCAGTAAATGCATCATAACAATCGCTGATGCCTCCGGTATGCGGTCCTGTATAGCAACAACTCGGCTAACCGGGTGCGAGGGAAAGGATTGCCGGGGAACCGCCTGATTGAATTATCGAAACAGCGCATACGGCCTCGTAACGACGGCCGGGCTACGAGCAAGTAAACTGCTATCAATGGGTGCCTACTGATAGCCGGAAGACGACGTATTTTTTCCCAACCGACCAGCTCAGCGGCTTCGATCTCGCCGTCGGCGATAAGCGCATCACGCCAGAGCGACCACAGAAAGCGGTCGTAAGGCCGCCAGCTCAGCCCGTCGCGTGCTAGCAGTTGCGCTTTCCGCGCGCGACGGTGCGGATCGTCGCCGCCCCGCTCGATCAAGGCCTGTCCCTCCGCATGGCAGGCCCTGACGAAATAAGACGGGTCGCCAGTGCGGGTTACGAAATCGCGGTGCGGGTTGAAAAGCGCCTAGATCCGAGGCTCCACGATAGCGAACGGTTCGTGAAACCGCGCGATCAGGCTACGCGCTTCCTCTGGTGAAGGAGAGCGCGAGGGTGCTGGTCTTCGTGCGTCGGAGGCAGGACGGATATCGCCATCCGAACTCCACCACGCCGGCGGCTCTACCGCGGAGAAGGTCGGTCGTGGATAGCAGCCCGCTAACAAGCACGCGCCATCGCTGCGGACTGCGCGGGTACAGAGACTTGAGACAAACCAATCGGCATTGAATTCGGCGGCAGATGGGATTCTTGCAAGCGCCCAATGAGCAAGCCCAGCAAGCCATGAACCTCGAAACCGTGTTCGTCGTCCGGAAGAAGTCGAAGTCCCAAAAGACCGATATCAAGGTATCGCTTCGGGAGCAGCCCTCCGGCTTCGCGACAGAGCCGGTGCCAAAGCGGCTCAAGGCCCCTTTCGCTCAATCCGCTCCGTGTATCCGAAACCAGCTTCTGCGTAAGGGCGAGCGTGCGCCAGTATTGGGCGCGCGCGTCCCGCGCCGGCGAAAGAACCAGCCGGCCGACCCACTCATTCCACACAACGAACCGGCGTCGAAGATCAACGGCAGCATCAGAAAGCTGCAGCAGAGCGATGATCTCGAACGCTTCGGAAATCTCCCGGATCGCGCGCTGAAGTCTCGGCCGCTCTGGCGGAAGCTCTGCCTTCCTTCTCTTCTCAAGCCAGCCGATCGCGGCGCGATCGAGTTCGGCGAGCAGGGGGTCGTCGGCGGGAAGCGCGCCGAACAGCATCCGTGCTGCATCCGGCGCATCCGCCCGATCATAGGGAAATACCGCAGCATATCCGGCGAGCAGGTCACCGAAAGCCGCTACCGGAGCTTGGTTGAACTCCACAAGCCACGGATGGCGCTGAGGCGGCATATGGCTGGCCGTCAACGCCATTACGGGATTTCCTCCCCGAAATCGTAGCAATCCGAGGCCATTTGCACAGCAAGCAGATGGTGGTTTCGCAGCGATTTCAAGTCATGGTGCAGGCGGAGACGTGATCTGTCGACCGCGCGATATGATGCCGCTTATAGCTTAACCGAAAATGGAGAAGTTCCGCGAGCATATCGCCATCGTCGTTCACTTGAAAAAGCGCCATCGCCCTGCCGCACGGAAGCCTCCGGGGCGCCGGGAAGAAATGAGGCCACGGTCCACTGTCGAACACCGTCGGAGCGGTAACGGCGCACGAGGCTCCGAACGCCCTCGCCGCGGCGACCACCTCGCCGACACTGTACTCCATCAGCGCGATCGGAACCGGTCCCGCGGCGCAATCATAATGCGCAAGCCCAAGGCGATCGCGCAAGCGGGTGGGCCAGTCGGGCCTTGCAAGATCGTCACGAACTTCGTCCTTGAACGCCGCGAAGCAGGGCCGCCAATCACGCACATTGGACTGGTCCCAAACCCGGAGAAAGGCGTCTACCAGAGCGGTCTCATTGGCGGCGACCGCCTGCTTGAGCCGCTGCAAGGACATCGGGCTGCCCATCTGCGACAGCGGCCTGCGCGGAGCTTCGAGCCTGACTATACGTTGGGTCTCATCGATCGGAGCCAAGTCGGCAGGCCCGAGCGCCACGTCGAAGGTATGCGCTATATCTTCATCGACCTTGACATACTCCTCCCAATAATCCGTATGCCGCCGTCTCAATTCGCCGGCATCGCGCGCTCCAGCCGCACAAGCCTCGAATGCCTGCTGCCGAGCAACACTGACGCGATCCTCAAACCAAAAATTGTCGGCCTCGGCGCGTTCCGTAATCCCGGCCGAAGCGCGCCAAGCTGTCAGGGCCGTCTGAAGCCCAGGGTCCGCGAAACGCATATCGCCGCAAGTCCCCCAACGTTCTTTCCTGGGCTGCACCCTTGAGGGCGTGCACTAAGGTCTCGACAATCACGTATTTACACATTTCCAAACTTCAAAGCTACAGTCGGTAATTCGGCATTGTCGAAGCATGCCCGAGGCCACCATGCACGTCGAGCCGTAGGGCGGGTGAAGACCGGCAGAGCCGGTCGCAACCCGCCGCGTCGCCATGCGAGGCGCCATGCGGGGCGATGGCGGGTTGCGCTACGCTTCACCCGCCCTACGAACCGAACAATTTTCGGACAACGGAAAATTTGCTTGGCGGGGGATTGAAACAGAACATAAGAGGAACTACTCTCCGTCGAACACCCGGCCCATGCGGTTGTCCTGACGGTTGGCCGTGATCGGCTGTGATCTTAAATAATCTCGGGGTTTCAGATAGTTAACTCCTGTTCACCGCTGCGGCCCGCGCGAAAGCAGCGAACAGTTTGCTGTTTTTTCCGGCTCGCGCCCGCAAATATCGAGGATTTCCGCGGGTTTCGGCCGGCGTTTGCTGCAGATTCCCTGCAGAAAACAGCAAAAGCAGCGGGCGCGCCGGCCGTCGCGCTGTTTCTTGGGGCCGGGCCTCGCTGATATGCACTCGGGACCCGCTGAAAATAGAAAACCCCTCCAGGGCCACCACTTGGGTGGGTCCCGAATTAGCGTTTGGCTTTGGACTTGTTCAGCGTTACGGCGGCGCGGATGAGCGTCCTCAATGCCTCCTCGTCTATCGTCTCGCCCGCGTGGAAGTCAATGGCACGCCTTGTGTTCCCCTCAAGACTGGAGTTGAAAAGGCCCGAAGGATCATTCAGAGCCGCCCCTTTGGCGAAGGTCATCTTCACGACGTTTTTATAAGTCTCGCCGGTGCAGATTATTCCGTCATGATACCAAACCGGAACCCCTCTCCATTTCCACTCCTCGACAACTTCAGTATCGGCCTCCTTGATCAAGCTACGCAGTCGGCTGAGCATCTCGCCCCGCCAGTCGCCAAGCTCCTTGATTCTCGCGTCTATAAGCCGAGAAGGAGATTCGCCTTCCCGCGACCCGGCCTGCTTCATGCTCGTTTCTGCTCCACAGAAGAAGGGGCCGATCAGCCTCACCGCATCGAAATTGTACACCCGCGCCGTGTTTCCCCCGGCGATCTTGGCCCGTTCGTCGTCCGGCACCCCGGCGAGGATTTCCGCCAGGATCTCGCGCGATCGCGGAAACGTCGACTCGCTGTGCGGGTAATCCGAGCCCCACATCATGTTGTCGATGCCGATCACGTCGCGCAGGCGGATGCCGACGGCGTCCTCCTGAAAGCTCAGCACGACGTTGCGGTGGAAGAAGTCGCTCGGAAGCATCTCGCCCCTGAACCGGTAGATCGCCTCGCCGTGGCGCTCGCGGTAGGTGTAGTCCATCGTCGAAAGCAGGTGCGGCGCCCAGGCCAGCTCGAACTCGACGATCGCCAGCATCAGGTGCGGATGGCGCTCAAACACGCCGGAAAAGATCATGTCGCACAGCGACAGCGCCGGATAGAACGCCTTGGTCGCGCGGCTGCTGGCGTCGCGCAGCGTGCCCGGACCGACCCCGCGGATCTTGCCCTGCCGCCGCGTCGCGGTGTGCAGGCTGAGCGGCATGGCGAGCGCAGCGGCGGCGGCCCAGAAATTCTCGTATTCAGGCTGGTCGTAGCGCCGGTCCTCGGCCGGATACTCGGTAATCATCGCGCCGGCGAGACCCAGGCGGGCGGCGCGCTCCAACTCCGCGATCCCGTCCTGAACATCATCCAGGTTGATCATCGCGATGCCCTTGAGGCGGGCGGGATCAGTGCGGCAGAACTCGGCGAGCCAGTCGTTGTAGGCGCGAAAGATCGCCGACATCAGCGCCGTGTCCGCCACCTTGAAATAGAACAGCCCTTGCGAGGGATAGAGCACTTCGCCGGCAACCCCGTCGAGCGCCATGTCCTTGAGGTGTTGCTCCGGGTCGTACCCGCCGCGCAGCACGTCCTCGAAGCGCCCCTGGGCGGAGATCGTCTCGGGCGCCTCGAACCGTGCGCCGGCATTCGAGATGAGGCCGATGCCGGAGAGAACCTGATCCTTTTCGATGACGATCTGGTCCCCGCCGTGTATCCGCTCGATCCGTGGCGCACGATCGCGGAACATCCGGTCGATGCGGGTCTGCCACAGATCGGGCGGCTCGAACACATGAGAGTCGGACGAGAGAACCAGCGGCAGCATCGACATCTCCTTATCTCACCCGATCGCGGATCGCGCCCGCGCCAACGTTCACGCAAACCGATCAGGCGGCAGCGGCGGCGCGAGCATCCTCCTTTATCATCGCAACGCCCTTCTCGCCGATCATGATCGTCGGCGCATTGGTGTTGCCGGTGGTCACCGCGGGCATGATCGAGGCATCGATAACCCGCAGCCCCGATATGCCGTACACCCGCAGCCGCGGATCGACGACCGCCATCGGATCGGTGCCCATCTTGCACGTGCCAACCGGGTGAAAGACGTTGGTGCCGGCCTGCCGGGCGAAATCCGCAAACTGCTCGTCGGTCGCGACGCCCGGCCCCGGCACGGTCTCTGCCACGCTGTAGCGCGCGATGGCCGGCTGGGCGAAAATCCGCCTCGTGTGCTCGACGCCGGCTATCAGCACGCGCAGATCGCCCGGCGCCGACAGGTAGTTCGGGCGGATCGCCGGATGTTCGAACGGGTCGGGCGAGACCGCCATGATCGTGCCGCGGCTGTCCGGGCGCACCGGGCAGACCGCGACCGTCATGCCCGGCTCGCGCTCCAGCTGGCGGAAGACGCCCTGGGCATAGCTCGCCGGCGTGAACAGCAATTGCAGGTCCGGACTGGCCAGGCCCTCGCGGCTGCGGCAGAACACCATCGCCGAGGTGACGCCGAAGGTCAGGGCACCGTCGCCGATCGTGGCCCAGCGCGCGACCTCGCGCGCCAGACGCAGCCCGCGCGCCAGCTGGTTGATCGTCACCGCATCGTGAACCCGGTGCGAGATGCGGACGACGTAATGATCGTTCAAATTGGCGCCGACCCCAGGCAGGTCGTGCAGCACCTTCACGCCGATCGATTGCAGATGCGCCGCCGGCCCGATGCCGGAAATCTGCAGCACATGCGGCGAGTTGACGGCGCCGCCGCACAGGATCACCTCGCGCGCCGCCATTTGTTGCCGATCGACCCCGTTCTGGCGGAAGGCGACGCCGATGCAGCGTTTGCCGTCGAACAGGAGCCTGGTGCGAGCGCGTCGGTCTCGACCTTGAGATTGTCGCGGTGCCGGGCCTCGGCGAGAAACGTCCGCGCCGTCGAGCCGCGCAGCCGGCCCCTTCGCGTCATCTGCGAATAGGCGACACCCTCCTGCTGTCGGCCGTTGTAATCCTCGGTGAACGGGAACCCGGCCTGCTTGGCGGCCTCGACAAAGCTGTGGGTCAGACCGAGGACCGTGCGGTAGTCCTCGACGATCAGCGGGCCGCCTTGGCTGCGGTATTCCGGATCGCCGCTGCCGCGATAGGTCTCCGACTTGCGGAAGAACGGCAGCACCTCTTCGTAGGTCCAGCCGCGACAGCCCATCTGCGCCCAGTTGTCGTAATCGGCCGGGTTGCCACGCACATAGAGCATGCCGTTGATCGAGCTGGTACCGCCGAGAGTCTTGCCGCGCGGCCATTGCAGCCGTCGATCGCCGGACCCCGGTTCCGCCTCGCTGAAGAAATTCCAGTTGATCTTGGGGTTGTTGAGGACGCGCAGGACGCCCGCCGGGATGTGGATCATCGGGTCGCGATCGGGCGGTCCGGCTTCGAGCAGAACCACCCGTGAGCCGTCCTCGCTCAGCCGACTGGCAACGACGCAGCCGGCCGACCCGGCACCGATCACCACATAATCCGCTTCCATCGCCCTGACCTGCAGCTGCCGCATCGGATTTATACTATATCCGCCACGCGGCACCCCGAAGCAGCTCATCTACCCCTTCGGCCCCCTATCTGCGCGGCGATTTCGCGCCACGCTTCTCGCCGGCCCCTGGCGCGGAAGATTACCGCTATCCCCAAAGCGACGGCGGCGCTGTTTGAGCGAGCCAGTTTGAGATTCTGCACCGATGCTTCGTTTGACCGAGAGAATGCGGCCCTCCGGTGCGGATATCTCAAATCCCTATCTACTCCGGAAGAGCGGCCAGGTACCGGCCGTATTCACTCTTGCCGAGCCTTCGGGCCGCGGCCAGCAAATGATCCCGGTCGATATATCCCATGACGTAAGCCACTTCCTCGACGCAGGCGATCTTCAGACCCTGACGCATCTCGATCGTGCGGACATATTCCGCGGCCTCGAGGAGGTCATCGTGCGTACCGGTATCGAACCACGCATACCCTCGACCGAGGCGCTCGACCCGCAGCATTCCTTGCCGCAGGTAGATGTTGTTGAGATCGGTGATTTCGAGCTCGCCGCGCGCCGAAGGCTTCAGGTCACGCGCGATATCGACCACCCAGTTGTCATAGAAGTACAAACCTGTGACGGCCCAGTGCGAGCGTGGTTCCGCCGGTTTCTCGTCGATTGAAATCGCAGAACCGTCCTTGTCGAACTCGACAACTCCATAAGCTTGCGGATTGCGCACCTGATAAGCGAACACGGTGGCGCCCTGGCGCGGCTGCACAGCGTCGTGCAGCAAGTCTCTCAAGCCGGATCCATAAAAAAGGTTGTCCCCAAGGACCAAGGCAACCGGTAAATCGCCAATAAAACTTCGTCCGATGATAAAGGCCTGTACCAGGCCTTCGGGGCGTGGCTGCTCGGCATAGGCGATCGCGATGCCCCATTGCGTCCCGTCACCGAGGAGCGCCTCGAACCGCGGCCGGTCGGCTGGCGTGGTAATGACCAGAATATCTCGAATGCCGGCGAGCATAAGCGTCGTCAGCGGGTAAAAGATCATCGGCTTGTCATACACCGGCAGCAGCTGCTTGCTGACCGCCAAGGTGACCGGGTAAAGCCGCGTCCCCGATCCGCCAGCGAGAATGATGCCTTTCATCGGATTTCCACCTGGTATTCGGCTGAGGAGTGAAAAGGCGCGTGCCGGCGTTATCGGTCGCCAAGCTCGATCATTGCATTCCGATCAAGAATATCGCCGCAATGAAAATGATGCCGTGGATGAAGTTGAAACAGTGTCATGAGCGGACCTTCAGCTGCGGTATAACGGATCTGCATCGCAGATATTCCAAGCACGATGCCCGGGCCTCGCGCATTGCCGCTGGTAGGCCTGGGCGAGACCGGGGATGCTGGTTCAATGACGGTTCCACATACCTCCTCGCGCGTGTAATGATTTAAGTTCTTCCGGACGCAATCCCGCCGGCGGCGCGTCTCCGATCAAGCCCGACCACAGATTCGACATCCGTCGGCCGGTGGCGTGCAACTCACCAACGGTCCGGATCACGCAGCCCTTCGGACCAGCGCCACGTTGCATATCGAGCGGCATTCGGCTCATGCTGTCGGCGGGGAGGGATACCGGCATGAACGATCCTGTCGATGTGCTGATAATCGGGGCCGGCGCGTCCGGCGCGGCGGTGGCTTGGAGCCTGGCCGAAACGAAGATGCACATCCTGTGCCTCGAGCAGGGCGGCTGGATGAACCCGGCGACCTATCCGAGCACCGGCCGCGACTGGGAGGCACGCTTCTTCGGCGATTTTTCGCCCAGTCCCAACATCCGCGCCCGGCCCGAGGACTACCCGATCAATGACGACAACTCCCCGATCAAGGTGGTGAATTTCAACGGCGTGGGCGGCGGCACGGTGATGTACACGGCGCATTTCCCGCGGCTCCACCCGTCCGACTTCCGCGTGCGCACGCTGGACGGCGTGGCCGCGGACTGGCCGGTCGATTACGACACGCTCGCCCCGTTCTTCGAACAGAACGACCGCATGATGGGGGTTTCCGGTTTGGCCGGCGATCCCGGCGTGCCGCCCCGCGATCCGCCGATGCCGCCATTGCCGCTCGGCCGCTCGGGTACGATACTGGGCAAGGCGATGAACCGGCTCGGCTGGCACTGGTGGCCGTCCGACACGACCGTGGCAACGGTCGATTACGACGGCCGGGGGCGCTGCATCAATCTCGGCCACTGCACGCCCGGCTGCGCCCAGGGGGCGAAGGCGAGCACCGACATTACCTACTGGCCGGCGGCGGCGCGCGCCGGGGTCGAATTGCGCACGCATTGTCGGGTGCGCGAGATCACGACTGACGAACACGGCATGGCATCCGGCGTCGTGTACTACGACGCGGACGGGAACGAGCAATTCCAGGCGGCTCACGTCATCGTGCTTGCCTGCAACGGCGTCGGCACGCCGCGGCTGTTGCTGAACTCGGCCTCCGGGCGATTTCCGAACGGGCTCGCCAATTCCAGCGGCGTCGTCGGCAAGAACCTGATGTTTCATCCGTACGCGCAGGTCTACGGCTATGTCGACGAGCCGACCGACAGCAACCGCGCGCCGCCGACCTGTCTGTGGAGCAAGGAATTTTACGAGACCGATCCGTCACGTGGCTTCGTGCGCGGCTATACGTTCCAGTTCGGGCGCGGCGTCGGACCGATCATGGAGGCCGTCCAAAGCGACGCGAAGGGTCTGTTGCCCTGGGGCGCCAGCCATCACGCTGCCTTCCGCCGGCTGAACGGGCATCGTCTGACGCTGTCGGCGATCTGCGAGGATCTGCCGGAGGAACACAACCGCGTGACGCTCGACCCGGTGCTGACGGACAGCAACGGCATCCCGGCGCCGCAGATCGACTACACGATCGGTGAGAACACGGCGCGCATGATGGACCACGGCATCGCCCGCGCGACAGAAATCCTCAACGCGGCCGGTGCCACCGACATCTGCGTCAACAGCCCGATCCTGTATGGCGGCTGGCACCTGCTCGGCACCGCGCGCATGGGCAGCGACCCGGAACGGTCAGTGGTCAACGAATGGGGGCGGTCGCACGATGTGAAGAATCTGTTCATCATCGATGGCAGCCTGTTCGTCACCTCCGGCGGGGTGAACCCGACCTCGACGATCCAGGCGCTGGCACTTTACGTGGCCGACCAGATGAAGCAGCGTCTCGCGAACCTGTTCGACTGAGGCAAACAATGTCCGCCGAAACCGCTCTGACCGCCGAGCAGCGCGATGATCTGCGCGCCATCGCCGGCATCATCATCCCGGCCAGCGACGAATTCGACGTGCCCGGAGCGGACGATCCGGCGATCGAGGCCGACATGCTTGCGACGCTCGGTCGTGATGCGGCCCTGGTTCGTCAGGCTCTGGACGAACTGGCCCGCATCGCCGGGGCGCCGCTCGCCGGTCTTGACCCGGAGCGGCGGGAGAAGGCGGCCCTGGAGCTGCGCGCCAGAGGCGGTGCCCCTGTCGCGACGCTGACCCGCGTCGTCCTGCAATGCTACTACCGCGACGATCGCGTTCTTCGCTCGCTCGGGCTCGAGCCGCGCGCGCCTTATCCGAAGGGCCATGTGCTGGAAGACGGCGACTGGTCGCTGCTCGATCCGGTCCGGACGCGTCCGCCTTTCTGGCGGCACGGCTGAAGGGACACATCGACCGATTATCCCGGCAAACTGATTAAAAGATAGGCGGATAGCACCCGCCTGCTGCAAATCGTAGCAGACAATCCGATTCTGACCAGGAATCGACCCTCGCAGCCTTCTGGCACGGAGATTGCTGAACCGCTCCCGGGGTGCCGCATTACCGCGGCTAGAGCAAAAGGGAGAAAATTCGCCATGCCAATCGTCACATCGGGACTGTCCCGTCGCGATCTGGGGCGCCTCGGAGCCGCTGCCGCGACACTCGCCGTGGCAGGCACGGGCGAAGCAATCATCTCGCGAGCACAAGCGCAAACCAAGGCACCGGCGGCCGCGGCACCGACCGGCGGCACTATCAAAGTCGGCGTGCTGCACTCGCTGTCCGGAACGATGGCGATCAGCGAGACGACACTGAAGGACGTCATGCTGATGCTGATCGCCGAGCAGAACAAGAACGGCGGCCTGCTCGGAAAGAAGCTGGAACCGGTCGTTGTCGATCCCGCCTCGAACTGGCCGCTCTTCGCCGAGAAGGCGCGGCAGCTTCTGTCGGTCGACAAATGCGCCGCGGTGTTCGGCTGCTGGACCTCGGTGTCGCGCAAATCGGTGCTGCCGGTCTTCGAGGAGCTGAACGGCATCCTGTTCTATCCGGTGCAATACGAAGGCCAGGAGTGCAGTCGCAACGTGTTCTACACCGGCGCCGCTCCGAACCAGCAGGCCATTCCGGCGGTCGATTACCTGATGTCGCAGGAGAAGGTCGAGCGCTGGGTGCTCGCCGGCACCGACTACGTTTATCCGCGCACCACCAATCAGATCCTCGAAGCCTATCTGAAGCTGAAAGGCGTCAAGCCAGACGATCTCCTGATCAACTACACGCCGTTCGGCCATTCCGACTGGCAGAACATCGTGGCGCAGATCAAGAAATTCGGCACCGCGGGAAAGAAAACCGCCGTGGTTTCGACGATCAACGGCGACGCCAACGTCCCATTCTATAAGGAATTGGGCAACCAGGGCATCAAGGCGACCGACATCCCGGTTGTCGCGTTCAGTGTCGGCGAGGAGGAGCTGGCCGGGCTCGACACCAAACCGCTGGTCGGCCATCTCGCGGCGTGGAACTATTTCCAGAGCGTCGATACGCCGGAAAACAAGGAGTTCATCGACGCCTGGCACAAATTCACCGAGAAGCCGAAGCGCACCACCAATGATCCGATGGAGGCGCACTACATCGGCTTCAACATGTGGCTGAAGGCCGTCGAGAAGGCCGGCTCGACCGAGCCCGACGCGGTCATCGACGCGATGATCGGGGTATCGGTGCCGAACCTGTCCGGCGGATATTCGGCGATGATGCCGAACCACCACATCACCAAGCCGGTGTTGATCGGCGAAATCCAGGGTGACGGCCAGTTCAATATCGTATCGCAGACGCCGGGTCTCCTCGTCGCGCAGGAATGGTCGCCGTATGTCGCCGACACGGCCGATTTGATCGGCGACTGGCGCGCGCCGCTGCGCTGCGGCGCCTTCAACGTCAAAACCGGCAAGTGCACCGCCAACGGCAAGGCGTGACGCCGGCCAGCACAACCCAGCCCGTCACGAGGGTGCAGCAATGGTCCGCCTAGCCGCCGCGCTGCTGCTGGTTTTGACGGCGCTGGTGCCCGGGCTGGCACGGGCGCAGGTCCTTGACGCCGCGGATCGCGACGCCGCCTTGGCGGCGCTCGCCTCCGGCAATTACGACAGGATCCGCCAGGGGGTCGACCAGCTTGTGACCTCCGGCGATCAGCGCGCCGCCGATGTGCTCGGCGCGCTGCAGGCCGGCAAATTGCTTGTCGGGCCGGGTCCGGCTCTGTTCATCAAAACCGAAAAAGGGATTGTTGCCGCGGACACCGGCGGTCCGGCCCCGGATGTTCCCGCGACGGCGCTGAAGCAGGTGCGCGTCAACAACCCGGTGCGGAACGCGATCGCGGCGGCGCTCGGCGGCTTGCGCCTGTTCTCGCCCGACCCGGCGATGCGGCTCGGCGCGGCCGAGGCGGTATTCCAGTCGCATGATCCGGATTCACTGCCGGCGCTCGACAAGGCCTTGGCCAAGGAAACCGATCCGGCCGTAAAGGAGCGGCTCGAACAGGCGCGCGCCGCGTCCCTGCTCTCGATGCCGGACGCCTCCGCCGAGGATCGCGTCGCGGCAATCGAGGTGCTGCGCGAACGCGGTGATCTCGCCGCCCGCGCTCTGCTCGCAGGCGTCGCGGCGGAGCCGCAGACGGAAGCGGTGGCGAATGCCGCCGGCGCCGCTGTCGCGGCAATCGACCGCCGGCTGCAATTGTGGAGCATCGTCCAGAATCTCTATTACGGTCTCAGCCTCGGCTCGGTGCTGCTGCTGGCGGCGGCCGGTCTAGCGATCACGTTCGGCGTCATGGGGGTCATCAACATGGCGCACGGCGAAATGGTGATGATTGGCGCCTATACGACCTTTGTCGTGCAGCAGACGATGCGGCAGTACCTGCCGGACATCTACGGCGCCAACCTGCTCGTCGCGGTGCCGGCGGCGTTCGTCGTTGCCGGTCTGACCGGGATCGCGATCGAGCGCAGCCTGATCCGCTGGCTTTATGGCCGGCCGCTCGAGACGCTGCTCGCGACCTGGGGGCTGTCGCTGGTCTTACAGCAGGCGGTTCGCTCGATTTTCGGCCCGAGCAACCGTGATGTCGACACGCCTTCCTGGATGAGCGGCGTCACGCATCTCGGCGGGCTGACGCTGACCTGGAACCGGATGTACATCATCCTGTTCGCGCTCCTCGTCCTCGCCGCGATGGCCGCGGTCCTGCGCTTCACGAGCTTTGGGCTGCGCATGCGCGCGGTGACGCAAAATCGCCGGATGGCGGCGGCGATGGGTATCCGCACCCCGTGGATCGACGCGCTGACCTTCGGGCTCGGCTCCGGGGTGGCGGGGATGGCCGGGGTGGCGCTGAGCCAGATCGACAACGTCTCGCCCAATCTTGGCCAGAGCTACATCATCGACAGCTTCATGGTCGTCGTGTTCGGCGGGGTCGGCAATCTGTGGGGCGCGGCGCTCGGCGCGCTGAGCCTCGGGGTGCTGAACAAATTTCTCGAACCCTATGCCGGCGCGGTGCTCGGGAAAATCTTCGTGCTGGTGCTGCTGATCCTGTTCATCCAGGGGCGCCCGCGCGGCCTGTTCCCGCTCAAGGGGCGGGCAGTGGAGGCATGATGAGAGGCATGATGCTCGACCGCACCACGTCTCTCACCCTGGTCCTCCTGCTCGGTGGCGCGGCGCTGCTCGCGGTGCTGAACCTCGGCACGTGCAGCGGCGTCGGCGCTGCATGTGCCGAACTATGCGATCGGGCTGATCGGAAAGTATCTGTGTTTCGCGATCCTGGCGCTGGCGATCGACCTGGTCTGGGGGTTTGCCGGCATCCTGTCGCTCGGGCACGCCGCGTTCTTCGCGCTCGGCGGCTACGCGATGGGTATGTACCTGATGCGCCAGATTGGGACGCGCGGTGTTTACGGCAACCCTGAGTTGCCCGATTTCATGGTGTTTCTCGGCTGGAAGGAGCTGCCCTGGTACTGGTACGGCTTCGATTGGTTCGGCTTTGCGCTGCTGATGGTCGTGCTGGTTCCGGGCGCGCTGGCGCTGGTGTTCGGCTGGCTGACGTTCCGCTCACGCGTTACCGGCGTCTATCTGTCGATCATCACGCAGGCCCTGACCTACGCGCTGATGCTCGCCTTCTTCCGCAACGACATGGGGTTCGGCGGCAATAATGGGCTGACCGATTTCAAGGACATTCTCGGTTTCCCCGTGCAGGCCGATGCGACGCGGGTCGCGCTGCTGTGCATCTCGGCGGTCGTTCTGGCCGCGCTGTATCTGGTTTCGCGGTTCGTCATTGCCTCGCGTTTCGGCAAGGTGCTGATCGCGGTGCGCGATGCCGAGGCGCGTACCCGGTTTCTCGGCTACCGTCCAGAATCGTATAAGCTTTTCGTCTTTGTCGTATCGGCGGTGATGGCCGGAATCGGCGGCGCGCTTTATGTCCCGCAGGTCGGCATCATCAATCCGAGCGAGTTCTCGCCGGTCAATTCGATCGAGGCGGTGATCTGGGTCGCGGTTGGCGGCCGCGGCACGCTGGTCGGCGCAATCCTCGGCGCGGGGCTGGTCAATTTCGGCAAGACCTGGTTCACGAGCGTCCTGCCCGAATTATGGCTGTTCGCACTCGGCGCCTTGTTCATTGTCGTCACGCTGTTCTTGCCGCGCGGGTTGATGGGGCTGCTCGCGCCGCGGGTGCGCCCGGCTCCGGCCGAACCGGCACCAGAGCCCGCAATCGGCCCCGTCCGCGAGGTGACCGTACGCGAGCTAGCCGGATGAGCCGCAGCGACAGCCTGCTGTATCTCGACGGCGTGAGCGTCACATTCGACGGATTCCGCGCGCTCAACGCACTGTCTCTGGCCATCGAACCGGGCGAGATGCGCGCCGTGATCGGCCCGAACGGCGCCGGCAAGACGACGATGATGGACGTCGTAACCGGCAAGACGCGCCCCGATACCGGCCAGGTTGTGTTCGGTGACAATACCGACCTGACGCGGCTCGATGAGCCCGAGATAGCGGCGCTCGGCATCGGCCGGAAATTCCAGAAACCCACCGTATTCGAGTCGCATTCGGTGTGGGACAACCTGCTGCTTGCGCTGGCCGGCGGGCGCACGCCGCGATTTACGCTGTTTGCGCGCCAGAGCGCCGACGAGCGGCGGCGTATCGACGAAATCCTGACGACGACCCGGCTCTTCGACCACCGGCACCGTCTGGCCGCCGAGCTGTCGCACGGTCAGAAACAGTGGCTTGAGATTGGCATGCTGCTGGCGCAGCAGCCGAGTCTCTTGCTGCTCGACGAACCGGTCGCCGGGATGAGCGACGCCGAAACCGAGCAGACCGCCGAGCTGCTGCGCGACATAAACAGGACGCGCAGCGTCGTCGTCGTCGAGCACGACATGGCGTTTGTCCGGGCGCTCGCTGTACGGGTCACGGTGCTGCACGAGGGCTCGGTGCTGTCCGAGGGCTCGATCGATCATGTCAGCGCCGACCCGCGCGTTGTTGAAGTCTATCTCGGTCGCTGAGCGGGCCGCGGGAGCGAGGCACAGCGGGATGTTGCAAGTCGATCGCGTTGACCTCTATTACGGCGCGGCGATTGCGCTCCGACAGGTCTCGATCGCCGCCGAACCGGGCCGCGTGACCGCATTACTCGGGCGCAACGGCGTCGGGAAAACCTCGCTGTTGCGTGCGATAACCGGGGCTCACCCGATCAGGCGCGGCTCGATCCGCTGGGAGGGCGCCGAGATCAGCTCGTTGCCGGTCTACGACCGGGCCCGGCGCGGCATCGCCTGGGTGCCGCAGGGCCGCGACATCTTTCCGCTCTTGAGCGTGCGGGAGAACCTCGAAACCGGGTTCGCCGTTCTGCCGCGCCGTCAGCGCCGACTGCCGGACGAGATTTTCGAGCTATTCCCGGTTTTGCGGACGATGCTGCGAAGGCGCGGCGGCGATTTGTCGGGCGGACAGCAGCAGCAGCTGGCGATTGCCCGCGCGCTGGTCATGCGGCCGCGGCTGATCGTACTCGACGAGCCGACCGAGGGCATCCAGCCGAGCATCATCAAGGAAATAGCGCGGGTCATCGGCCTGTTGCGCGAGCGCGGCGGGCTCGCCATTCTGCTTGTCGAGCAATATTTCGACTTCGCCCGCGATCTGGCGGACCGGATCGCGGTCATGGACCGCGGCGCGATCGTCGTCGAAGGCCGGCGCGAGGAGCTCGACGAAGCGGATGTACGACGCCGGCTTTCCGTCTGATCGGATTTCCGTTCTCCAACGTGCCAGCGGCGCATTGCGTGTGATCTTGAGGGAACGCGATGGGGAGACCGAACTCGACAGGCTTTTTCAAGCGGGTTGCCTGAAGGCGCGGTTCCCGCGCCGCGCGGTCCGCGGCTGGTCCGATGTCGTGACAATGAACATTTCGGGCGGGATCGCCGCCGGGGATACGCTAACCAGCGCCTTCGAAATCGGCACCGGTGCTCGCGCAGCGATCGCCTCGCAGGCGGCCGAACGGTACTACCGCGCCGCCTCCGGAAGCACGGTGGCCCGGGTGTCTGCGCACATCTCGGTCGGCGACAACGCCGCGGCCGAGTGGCTGCCGCAGGAAACGATCCTGTTCGATGGTTGCGCGATGGACCGCAGCCTTGACGTCGAGCTGTCGGACTCGTCGTGGTTCGTTGGGGTGGAGGCGCTGGTCTTTGGCCGTGCCGCGATGGGCGAACGCGTCCATACCGGACGCATCCGCGATATGATCCGGGTGCGGCGCGCTGGGCGGCTGGTCTGGCACGACACATTGCGCATGGAGGGAGAAATCGACGCGCTGCTGCAACGCCCGGCAATCGCCAACGACGCCAGGGCGGTGGCAAGTCTGGTGCATGTCGCGCCCAAGGCCGAGAAGCAGGTTGATACGGTGCGCGACCGCGCTGGATGGCTTGCCGGCGGAAAGCGGCGTCAGCGCGTGGGACGGGATGCTGGTGGCGCGGCTGCTCGCGGCGGGTGCCGCACCGCTGCGTCAGGCCGTGACGGCGGCGCTCGGCGTCTTGCGCAGCGGGCGGCCCTTGCCCCGGGTCTGGCTGTGCTGACCGGAGGACCGAGGCGATGCACCTGACGCCGCGCGAAAAGGACAAACTGCTGATCAGCATGGCGGCGATGGTAGCGCGCCGCCGGCTCGAACGCGGCGTCAAGCTGAACTACCCGGAGGCGGTGGCGCTGATCAGCGATTTTGTCGTTGAGGGTGCGCGCGACGGGCGCAGCGTCGCCGATCTGATGGAGGCCGGCGCCCATGTCCTGGGCCGCGACGCAGTTATGGAGGGGGTCCCCGAGATGATCTACGAAGTCCAGGTCGAGGCCACCTTCCCCGACGGCACCAAGCTCGTCACGGTTCACCAGCCTATTAGGTGAGGACGTGATTCCAGGAGAAATCATTGCCGCTGACGGCGAAATCGAGCTGAACGCCGGGTTGCTGCGGACCGTGCTGACCGTCGCCAATACCGGCGACCGGCCGATCCAGGTCGGTAGCCACTACCATTTCGCCGAAACGAATATGGCCCTCTCATTCGACCGGACCGCGGCGCGCGGCAAGCGGCTCGATATCGCGGCCGGGACCGCCATCCGCTTCGAACCGGGACAAAGCCGCGAGGTCGCCCTCGTCCCGTATCGCGGCCGCCGCGTCGTGCAGGGCTTTCAGGGCGCCGTGATGGGAGCGCTCGACTGATGGCACGCCAGTCGCGCGCGGCCTATGCCCACATGTTCGGCCCGACCACCGGCGACCGTGTCAGGCTGGCCGACACCGATCTGTTGATCGAGGTCGAGCGCGACCTGACGACCTATGGCGAGGAGGTCAAGTTCGGCGGCGGCAAGGTCATCCGCGACGGCATGGGCCAATCGCAGGCCGCGCAGGCCGAGGGCGCCGTCGATACGGTCATCACCAACGCGCTGATCCTTGACCATTGGGGTATCGTCAAGGCCGATGTGGCGATCGCGAACGGCCGCATCGCGCGGATCGGCAAGGCCGGCAATCCGGACATTCAGTCCGGTGTCGATATCGTGATCGGGCCCGGCACCGAAATCATCGCCGGCGAGGGAAAGATCCTCACTGCCGGCGGCATCGACGCACACATTCATTTCATCTGCCCGCAGCAGGTCGAGGACGCGATAGCTTCCGGCATCACGACGATGATCGGCGGCGGCACCGGGCCGGCGACCGGCACGGCCGCGACGACCTGCACTCCCGGCCCCTGGCATATCGGGCGTATGTTGCAGGCCGCCGAGGGGCTGCCGGTCAATCTTGCCTTCGCCGGCAAGGGCAACGCGTCGCGTCCGGCGGCTCTGGAAGAAATGATCCGGGCTGGCGCCGCATGCCTGAAACTGCACGAGGATTGGGGTACGACCCCGGCCGCGATCGACTGCGCGCTGACGGTCGCGGATCGGTTCGACGTGCAGCTGATGATCCACACCGACACGCTGAACGAATCCGGTTTTGTCGAGACGACGATCGCCGCGTTCAAGGATCGCACAATCCACGCCTATCACACCGAAGGCGCCGGCGGTGGCCACGCGCCGGACATCATCAAGGTGGCCGGACTACCGAACGTGCTGCCGAGTTCGACGAACCCGACCCGGCCCTACACGGTCAACACGATCGACGAACATCTCGACATGCTGATGGTGTGCCATCACCTCGACGATGCCATTCCCGAGGACCTCGCCTTCGCCGAAAGCCGCATCCGCAAGGAAACGATCGCCGCCGAGGACATCCTGCACGACCTCGGCGCGCTGTCGATGATGGCGTCGGACAGTCAGGCGATGGGCCGGGTCGGCGAGGTCGTGATCCGCACCTGGCAGACCGCGCACAAGATGAAGACGCAGCGCGGCGCTTTGCCGGGCGACGGCGCGGCCGACAACAACCGCGTCAAGCGCTACGTCGCAAAATACACGATCAACCCGGCGATCGCCCAGGGAATCGCGCATGAGGTCGGCTCGGTCGAGCCGGGCAAGCTAGCCGATCTGGCGCTTTGGTCACCGGCGTTTTTCGGCGTCAAGCCGGATCTCGTCATCAAGGGTGGGGCGATTGCCTGGGCCGCAATGGGCGACCCGAATGCGTCGATCCCGACGCCGCAGCCGGTGCATTACCGGCCGATGTTCGGCGCGTTCGGCGGCGCGCTGACGGCCGGGTGCGTCAGCTTCGTGTCGGCCGCTGCGCTGGAGGCCGGGATCGGCGAGGCGCTGGGTCTGCGGCGCACGCTCGTCGCTGTAAACAACACACGCGGCGGCATCGGTAAGCGGTCGATGATCCACAACGATGCGATGCCGGTTATCGAAGTCGATCCCGAGACCTACGAGGTGCGCGCCGACGGGGTGCTGCTGACCTGCGAGCCGGCAGCCGTACTGCCGATGGCGCAGCGCTACTTCCTGTTCTGATGGAAAGCCGTGCCTTGCTGCGGCTGATGGCGTGGTTGTCGCCGGCCTTTCCGACCGGCGCCTACGCCTATTCGCACGGGCTCGAATGGGCAGTCGCGGCCGGAGACGTCGCCGATTCACCGACTCTGCTTGGCTGGCTTGACGACCTGTTGCGCCACGGCAGCGCCCGAAACGACGCAATCCTGCTGCGCCACGCCTGGCGCGCCGCGGCGGAGCCGGGCCGGTTGATGGAAATCGGCGAACTCGCGGCCGCCCTCGCGCCGTCACGCGAACGCCGCGCCGAAACGCTCGATATCGGTCGGGCGTTTGTCGCCGCCGCCGCTGCGTGGTTTCGCCCGGCTTTTCCCGAACACATCGCCTATCCGGTCGCGGTCGGCGCGCTGACGGCGAGGCACGACATCCCGGAGGACGCCGCTGCCCTCGCCTACCTGCAGGCGCTCGCCGCGAACCTGATTTCGGCCGCGGTGCGCCTGATCCCGCTAGGGCAAAGCGCCGGCCTTGGCGTTCTCGCCGCGATCGAGCCGGCGATCCTGGAGGTCGCGGCGACGACCCGAGAAGCCGCGCTCGACGAAATCGGCGGCTGCACCTGGCGCGCCGACCTCGCCACCATGCGTCACGAGACGCAATACACGAGGCTGTTCCGGTCATGAACGCCAAACCATCGCGAGGACCCCTGAGGGTCGGAATCGGCGGTCCGGTCGGCAGCGGCAAGACCGCGCTTATGGACGCGCTGTGCCGACACTTTTCCCCGCGCTACCAGATCGCGGCAATCACCAACGACATCTACACGAAGGAAGACGCCGAGTTCCTCACGCGCGCCGGGTCGCTGCCGGCCGAGCGCATTCTCGGGATCGAGACCGGCGGGTGTCCGCATACCGCAATCCGCGAGGACGCCTCTATCAATCTCGCCGGAATCGCCGATATGCAGCAGCGTTTTCCGAACCTCGACCTGATTCTGATCGAAAGCGGCGGCGACAATCTCGCCGCGACGTTCAGCCCGGAGCTGGCCGATCTGACGATCTACGTCATCGACGTGTCGGCCGGCGACAAGATCCCGCGCAAGGGTGGCCCCGGCATTACCCGCAGCGACCTGCTGGTCATCAACAAAATCGATCTCGCGTCGCTGGTTGGAGCCGATCTCGGCGTCATGCGGCGCGACGCGATCAGAATGCGCGGTGAGCGTCCATTTATTTTCGCAAACTTGCGCGCTGGGACCGGTGTTAAGGAAATCGCCAGCTTCCTTGCGAACAGCGGCGGCTTGGACCCGCATTGCACTGATATAGGCTCCGTCGTGGCGGAACGGATTGGCTGAAGCATCGACGCGGCCGGAACGCTTGGGCGATTAAACCCCTCGGATGGTGACGACACTCAGCATCGACAGCCAGCGCAAAAGGCGCGCTGTCCCCCGCACTTAAATCATGGTTGCTTACGCCGCTGGCGATGTGACTTAGAGTCTTGACTGGTCCTTACAAATAGTCGGTGATACATTGTCCGCGTCGCGGCCAGAATCATTCTGGACACTACGGCTGTCACCCGCGCGTGAACATACCGCGCGCCCGATGGGATCATGATGAATATCATCGGAATTTCCTACGGTTACCACGATTCAGCTTGTTGTCTCTTACAGCGTGGACGACTTGTCGCCGCCGTCCAGGAGGAGCGGTTTTCCAGGATAAAGAATGATAAAGATTTTCCGGTGGCCGCTTTCCGCTATTGCCTTCAGAGTGCCGGTCTCACTCTTCCCGATATCGACTGCATCGCATTCTACGAAGACCCTCGCATGAAACTCGGCCGGCAACTCTGGATGGGTATGCTGCCGGGAATAACACCCGCTCGGCGTGCCGCCATTCGAAACCGGGTACTCGAGAGCGACCCCGAGGAAAGTATACGGCTGATTACCGGTTTCGAGGGACCGGTCGAGATCGTAAATCACCACCTGTCGCACGCCGCAAGCGCATATTTCTTCTCCGGTTTCGACGAAGCGGCAATCCTCACTGTCGATGGCGTTGGTGAGTGGTCAACGACCTCATACAACTCCGCATCCGGCAGTCAGATTACGTGTTTCGGCAATGTCGATTTCCCGCATTCGCTCGGCTTGTTCTACAGCGCGCTTACCGGTTATCTTGGCTTTGAGGTCAATGAAGGAGAATACAAAGTCATGGGTCTGGCGTCCTATGGGCGCCCGACTTACGTGCCTCAGATCCGCGAGATTATCGAGAATGGCCCGGAAGGAGAGTATCGCCTCAACCTACGGTATTTCTCTTTCTTGACAGCTGATAACATGTTCTCGAATGCACTCGCAGAACTACTCGGCGGTCCGCCGCGCAAATCGGAGTCAGAAATCACTCAGTTCCATATGGATGTAGCGTGCAGCACACAAACCGTTCTGGAAGAGGTTCTTCTCGATAAAATCTCCTATCTGCACGATGCCGCGCCGAGTGAAAATCTGTGCATGGCTGGTGGTGTGGCCCTCAATGTCGTCGCCAATTCGAAATGCCTCAACGAGGGGCCATTCAAAAAGCTTTTCGTCCAGCCCGCGGCCGGCGATGCTGGCGCGTGTCTCGGCGCGGCGGCCATTGCGCATGTGCGGAGGACAGGCTCACGACCCGCGCAGGGACAACTGCAACACGTATATCTTGGCCCTTCTACTCCAGTGCAGGAGATCCGGCGAATTCTTAATTCGACCGGCGTACCGTACCAGGATTATTGTCGTGATGAAATTGCGCTCATCGAGCGCGTTGTCGACCGACTGGCCGCCGGACATGTTGTGGCGTGGGTGTCCGGGAAGCTTGAATTCGGGCCGCGTTCGCTTGGCGCGAGATCAATTCTCGCCGATCCGCGCGACCGGCAGATGCAAGACCGTATCAATGCCGTCGTTAAGCAGAGAGAATCCTTTCGCCCGTTTGCTCCTGCCGTTCTCGAGGAATTTGCGTCCGAGCATTTCGCATTGGATCATCCGTCGCCGTTTATGTTGGAGATCTGCCAAGTTCGTTCTTCCCTGCCATTACCGGCGATCACTCACGTCGATGGCTCAGCGCGGGTACAGACGGTGAGACATGATACAAACAGCCGCTTCGCGAAACTGCTCGAGCAATTCTATCGCCGTACCGGCTGCCCGATTTTGCTGAATACGTCGTTCAATCTCCGCGGCGAGCCGATCGTGTGCTCAACGATCGACGCTTTATCGACCTTCGGCCGTTCGCGAATCGATGTGCTCGTCTTGGAAGATTTCCTGATCGATCAATCGGATATACCTGCGCAGTGGCAGAGCTTTACGCGCGGCCCACGGCGCTCGGCGCAAGATTATAATATTTATACCATGCTATAGCAGATCTCACCGTTCGGTGCCGCCAATAGCGGAGCTACGGAGGTTTGATGAAACGGTTTCTCAAAGCGTTTGTGGCGTATTTGGGTTATGACATCCGAGCCCGCGTTAGGGACCGGTATGCGATTTTTGAAGAGAACGCGAGCCGGGACCATGAACTTTTAAAATCATTCGCGAAAAGCGCCGCAGGAGATCTCGGAGCGGCGGACGGCAGAAAAGCGATCCGCGAGATTTTTCTCGCCGAAACCTTGCAAGATCAGCCATCGGTCGAATACAGCCGCATCGAACTTGGCGATGATCGGACTCTTGATGTCGGAATTTGGCGGCGACAAGGGCGAGACGCCAACGCTCCGTTCACGCGGAGAATGGATAGACGCGACGAGTGGTCGTCCTGGGCAGATGTAGAAAAGTTACAACCGAAGCGCTCTAAGTGGCGCATCATCCTTCTCGGAGAATCGGTAGCGAGAGGTTTTCTTTACGATCCACAATTCAATCCGGCGATGGCCGTATCGGCGATGCTCAAAGCGCAGTTGGGTTCAAAAAATGTCGATGTCGTCGATCTCGCGAAGTCAAACCTTTCGCTTTACGAATTGAAAACGTGTGTCGGGCAAAGCCTGGCTTTGGCGCCGGACCTTCTGGTCATTTTCGCGGGGAACAATTGGCGGCCGCAGCTTACTACGCGCGATATCCCTTACGTACAAAGCATTTTGGAGCGGGATGGCGTCCCCGGCATGAAGGCTTTCCTTGATGAGGCACGGCGGCGCACGGTCAGCAGCCTGGTCGCTCAGGTCAGCCAGGTGCTCAACTCACGCGGGACAAAGGTTATTTGGGTTGTGCCGGAGTTTAATCTGGCCGATTGGGCTGATCCTCCTGCAAACGCACCGCAACTTCCACAGCAACGCAATCAACAGTGGCATGTATTGGATGAGCGGACCACACAGGCGTTGCGGAAGGGCGATTTTTCGCTCGCGAGCCAGCTCGGTAAGAAAATGACGGAACTTGACGGCAATACAAGTGCTGTTCCATTGCGAGTGCTTGCCGAGTGCTGCAAGTCGGCGGGAGATCTTGAGGGTACACGACAATATCTTGAGCTTAGCCGTGACGCCGAAGCCTGGGATCCTTCATTCTCGCTATCGCCCCGCATATCGTCGGTTGTGCAGAATGTGCTCCGGGAAGCGGCATTGCTTCCGGGGAGCTTCGTGGTGGATTTACCGTCTGTTGTGAGCCGGCATCTCGGCGGGCAGCTGCCCGACAGACGTATATTTCTGGACTACTGTCACATGACGGCGGAAGGGATCAATGTCGCAGCCGCCGCGATCGCATCCGAGGCTCTTGCCATCCTGGCGAATATCACGGTGTCACAGGAGGAGCTATTCAGCCGCGCCCCGTCCCCATCCGAGCAAATGCATGGGAAGGCCTGTTTCCTGGCCGCTGTACACAATTCGCATTTTTACCAGCGATCGGAGATTGTACGTTACTGGTGCGACCAAGCACTGAAGCACTGGCCTAAGACTTCTGAATTAATGAGGCGGTATATCGATTATGAGACGCGCAATCTCCCGATGATCGCGTGCAAATCGGGTCTGGAATTGCTGCAGCTCGACGAACTCGGCACAGTGCGTTATCTTGCATCGGGCACCGTACGGCGTCTTGACTTGGCCTTGTGCGACGCCGTGGTTGCTTCGTTGAATGGAATGGGTCTACCGGTTGGATCGGAAATCGACCGATTGCGCATCGAACAACATTCCCCAAAGAATGGTCCGAAGGAATTGACCGATTTCTATTACAGCTCTGCGGTCCCCAGTGTTTCGGAGCGCCAATGGACAACGCGGTCCTTTCCAAATAACCGTGGCTCACACAGTGACTGTACCGCCGCGCTTTGGAAAAATTCCTTGTTTCTGTTTGTGGGGCGAGGCGGGGAGGATGTGGTTCTTAAACTTACCTATCGCGTACCGATGACCTCCGGCGATTCCACTGTGACGATTGAAGTGAACGGCAGGCCCGTGGCCGAGCTGCCCGCGCAACCGACCTGGTGCACGCGCGACATTTTCGTGGCCGGTAGCTGGGTCGAAGACGGTGTCAACAAAATCCTGGTGTCGTGGCCAACTGAGGAGCCTGTGTCGGAGATCGTCATCGGGCGCATTGTCAATGAGCTGACTGCTCAGCGCCTGCCGAGGTTCGGGAGAGTGTTCGGCGAAATCCATACATTGTCTGCACTTATTCTCCCGGGGGCAGGGTTATTACCTGCCTAATTCATTGCTTAGCTAGGAAAACGCACCACCTGGAGGTAAGCCAATGTCACGCAAGCTGCGTGCCGCCGTCGCCCAGTTGGGTCCGATACACCGCGCCGACAGCCGCGAGGCGGTCGTCAAGCGGCTCTGCGCGCTGCTGCGCGAGGCGCACGGCAATGGCGCGCGGTTTGTCGTGTTTCCCGAATTGGCGCTGACGACGTTTTTTCCGCGCTGGTGGATCACCGATCAAGAGGAAATCGACCGATGGTTCGAGCACGAGATGCCGAACGCGGCGACGCGGCCGCTGTTCGATCTCGCCCGGGAACTCGGTGTCGGCTTTTATCTCGGTTACGCGGAGCTGACCCAGGAGAAGGGCGAGAAGCGCCACTACAACACCTCAGTCCTGGTCGATCCGGCGGGCCGCATCGTCGGGCGCTATCGCAAGATTCATCTGCCGGGACATTCCGAGCACTTGCCGCAGGCGCCGTTCCAGCACCTCGAAAAGCGCTATTTCGATGTCGGAAATGAGGGATTTCGGGTCTGGCGCTTCATGGACGCCGTCGTCGGCATGTGCATCTGCAACGACCGGCGCTGGCCCGAAACCTATCGGGTCATGGGGTTGCAGGGGGTCGAGATCGTCGCGCTCGGCTACAACACGCCGATCGAGAACATCCACCACCGCGAGCCCGAGCATTTGCGCCAGTTCCACCACCTGCTGTCATTGCAGGCCGGCGCCTACCAGAACGCGACGTGGGTACTGGCCGCGGCGAAATGCGGCGCCGAGGACGGGTTCGCGATGATCGGCGGCTCGGCGATCGTCGCGCCGACCGGCGAGATCGCAGCGCTGGCGCTGAGCGAGGACGACGAGGTGATCGCGACGACGCTCGATCTCGACCTCGGCGCCTATCTCAGGCGCACCGTCTTCAATTTCGAGAAGCACCGCCGGATCGAACATTACGGCCTGATCACCGGCCGCACCGGCGCAAGGACCGAGGTGTAACAACCCCGCCACGACGTTCAGTTGCGGCCTGACAGCAGGCCGCGGGCAATAACCTGCGCCTGAATCTCGGCGGCGCCCTCGAAGATGTTCAGGATGCGCGCATCGCACAGCACACGGCTGATTGGGTATTCAAGCGCGTAACCATTGCCACCGTGGATCTGCAGGGCATTGTCGGCATTGGCCCAGGCGACCCGCGCCGCGAGAAGCTTCGCCATGCCGGCCTCGACGTCGCACCGCCGGCCGCTGTCCTTCTCGCGCGCCGCGAAATACGTCAGCTGACGCGCCAGCATCGTTTCGACGACCATCATCGCGAGCTTGTTCGAGACCCGCGGGAAGGCGGCGATTGGGCGCCCGAACTGACGGCGGTCGAGTGCATAGGCGAGGCCCAATTCGAGCGCGTTCTGCGCGACGCCGACCGCACGCGAAGCGGTTTGTACGCGCGCGCTCTCGAACGTCGCCATCAGCTGCTTGAATCCCTGCCCTTCCGCTTCGCCGAGCAGACAATCGGCCGGCACCTCGAACCCGTCGAACGCGATCTCGTATTCCTTCATGCCGCGATATCCGAGCACCGGGATCTCGGTGCCGCTCATGCCGGCGGCCGGGAACGGGTTGGCATCGTCGCCGCGCGGCTTCGGCGCGAGGAACATGCTGAGGCCGCGATAGCCGCTGTCGGCTGGGCCGGTCCGCGCGAGCAGCGTCATCAGATCGGCGCGGGCAGCGTGCGTGATCCAGGTCTTCGCGCCGGAAATACGGTACACCCCGCCATCGCGCACCGCGCGGGTCTGCACGTTGGCGAGGTCGGATCCGGTATTCGGTTCGGTAAACACCGCAGTCGGGAGCACCGCGCCGGAGGCGATGCCGGGCAGAAAGCGAGCCTTTTGCGCCTCGGTCCCGCCGCCCCGGATCAATTCGCCGGCAATTTCTGACCGGGTGCCGAGCGAGCCGACGCCGATATAGGCGCGCGACAGCTCCTCGGAGACGACGCACATCGCCGCCTTTCCCAACCCAAGCCCGCCGTGCTCCTCAGGCAGCGTCATGCCGAACACGCCGATAGAGGCCAGCTCGTCGATGATTTCGATCGGGATGAGACGATCGGCGCGGTGCCATTCATGCGCGAACGGAGCAATGGCGCGCTCGGCGAACCGGCGGACCTGGTCGCGGATCATTTCGAGCGTCGGGTCGTCGAGCGCGATGCGCCCAAAAGCCGCCGGCGATCCCTCCGCGAGCAGCGCCGCCAAGCGCGATCGCGCCTCGCCGAGCCCGGCGACAAGAAGCGCGGCGTCACCTTCGCGCAGCGGCGCAATTTCCGCCTCCGACAGGCCGAGATCGCCGGGGCGGACGATTTCGGATTGCGACATCGCGATGCCGCCGGAGAGCTGAGCCAGATACTCGCCGAACGCGATCCGCAGGATCAGGGCCTCGGCCACGCCGAACTCGCCGACGCCGTCGAGGCGCAGCGCCCATTGTCGGGCCTGGCGCAGCGCCTCGACATAGGTCGCCATCCAGGCGAAGCCGTGGACTGCCGTCTGCTCGTGGTCGATCAGCGCACCATCGAGCGCGCCGCCGGACGTAACGCGCTCGCCGACATGCACTAGGGCGTGGCGGAGCACTGCTTCGGCCGTCTTCAGCGCTCGTTCCGTCGCGGCGAAAAGATCATTCCGTTTCATCGGCGCAACCTCCGCCAACCGCGCTTCGGCCGCAAGCGGATCAAAAGCCCTGTTCGAAAAATGAGCCTGTGTCCTCGCCGGCTCTGATGGCTATTGCTCGGGGGCGTTCCGGTAATCCAGCAAGGGGGTATAGGTTCTCGTCGAGCCGGCGTTTGAATTGGGGTTGGACACGCTCGAGGGAGAGTGCGTCATCCGTACCGCCGCTATATCGTCGCTGATCGCGTTGACATTCTGGATATCGCTGGACCGCTGGGGCGCCCCGATCCCGCACGCCGCTGCGCACGTCGCGAGCACAAGCGCCAAGCCGTAGCGCAACAGGACCATAATTCTCTCCCGGTTAGACCGAGATGAAATAGGTCACCAGAAATAGAATAACAACGAGCACCAGCCCTACCGTCAGGACATAGCGCGTTACCCCGGGCTTCTGGCCCTGGCTGGCGTCCTGCGGACTCTTGACGATGCGATCGTCCATCCCTGCCCCTCGGTTGTAAGCATCCTTGCCCTCGCGAACGGCGCGATGCGCAGGATCGATCCCAGCGCCGAAGGTGAACCATTAAACGCGCGACCCCGCGCCTTGCCGCGGCGCGGCCGGCTCCTATAGTGACGGCAGCCGTCGCCGGCAGCGCAGGAATTGGGGAGGCCATGGCCAGACTGAGCGTCAACCTCAACAAGGTCGCGCTGCTGCGCAACTCGCGGCACACCGGGGTGCCGGATGTGCTGCGCTTCGCTCGCATCGCGCACGATGCCGGAGCCGACGGGCTGACCGTGCATCCGCGGCCCGACGAGCGTCACATCCGCCGCAGCGACGTGCCAGCGCTGGCCGAGCTGATGCGGCCGTGGCGCCCCGGGTGCGAGCTGAACATCGAGGGATATCCCGACGAGCGGCTGTTCGAGATCGTGCGCGAAGTCCGCCCGGAACAATGCACGCTGGTGCCGGACCCGCCCGGCGCCTTCACCTCGGAGGAGGGATGGAAGCTCGATGGCAGCGACGACGCGATTGTTGAGAACGCTATCGCCGCGTTAAAGCCGCTCGGCTGCCGCATCATTTTGTTTGTCGATCCCGACCCAACCGTCGTCTCCCGCTTGGGCAACACCGGCGCCGACGGGATCGAAATCTATACCGGGGCTTACGCAGCCGCGTTCCGCGCCGGTAACGGCTCAGCCGAGCTGCGCGCCTGCGCCGAGACCGCGTCACGCGCCGCCGCGTTGGGGCTCGTCGTCAATGCCGGCCATGACCTCAATCTGAAAAACCTGCCGGGCCTCGTTACGGCGCTGCCCAATCTGGCGGAGGCTTCGATCGGCCACGAACTGACCGCCGACGCGCTTGAGATCGGTTTTTCCAGCCGCAGTCCGCGCCTACAAGGCGGCGCTGGCCGGCGGGCATTAGGTCACTTTCAAAACACCCCTCTCCGCCCTGCAGGGGGAGAGGGAGGGGCCCAGCGCGCAAGCGCTGGGAGGGTGAGGTGGGTCCGGCCGGCGCTCTGGCCTCTCCCGCCCTACCTCTCGCCCGACCGCGTTGGGCTGAGCCCCCGCGGAAACGCGAAAACAAGCACCAGCGTGCCCGCCGCAATCAGCGCCGCGACAAGAAACGCCTGGTGCGCCGCGACCGCGATCGCGTCGGCGAGCCGCGCGATCTGCTCCGGGCTCGAGGTTGCCGCGCGCGTCCGGCAGAAGCAGCCGATTGACCGAATCGCCCAACCCCGGCAACTCGCCGATGCACGCCGAAATTGACGATCGCCCCGAACAGCGCCGCGCCGACCGACATGCCGATCATCCGCATGAACATTTGCGAACCGGTTGCGACGCCGCGCTCGCGCCACGCAACCGTACCCTGGATCGCGACGATGAACGTCGTGTTGCAGAAGCCCATGCCGTTGCCGATCAGCACCGACCCTGCCACCGGCCACGCCACGCCCGCCGCCGGGTCGAGCGTCAGCAGCACCGCGCTGCCGGCGATCAGCGAAGCGCCGCCGATCGCGAATGTCAGCCGGTACGACGTGCGAACCATCAGCCTGCCGGCGACGATCGACGCGACCATCCAGCTGACCGACGCCGCTCCAACGACAAAGCCGCTGACCCCGGCGCTGTACCCCATCGCGCCCTGCACATAGGTCGGCAGCAAGGCGCTGACCGCCATATAGGCCGCCGACGCGCCGAAGCCGCCGAGATTGCACAAGGCCAAGACGCGCTGGCGCCACAGGCGGATCGGCAGCATCGGCTCGGCGACGCGCTGCTCGTGCAGCACCAGCCAGACCAGCGCCCCGGCGCCCACCGCCACTAGCGCCGCGATCGCCGCGCGGCTGAGGGTTACCGCTTGCACCAGAGCCAGCATCAGCGCGCCGATGCCGACGATCAGCAACGCGCCGCCAAGATAGTCGATGCGATGCGCGCGCCGCTCGACCTGCTCGCCCAAAAACAGCGCGAACATCGCGACACTGACAAATCCGATCGGCAAGTTCACCCAGAACACGACCGACCAATGCACGGTCTCGACCAGAAAGGCGCTGGCCGCCGGCCCGACAACGGCGGCAAAGCCCCACACGGCCGACATCGCGCCCTGGATACGGGCGCGCTCGGCCGGGGTATAAACGTCGCCGATGATCGTCACCGCGATCGGCTGGATGGCGCCGGCGCCTATCCCCTGGATCGCGCGAAAGACGATCAGCAGCTCCATCGAGCGGGCAAACCCGCACAGCGTCGTGCCGGTGAGAAAGATCGCCGTCCCGGTAAAAAACACCCGTCTGCGGCCGTATATGTCAGCCAGCCGTCCGTACAGCGGGATGGTCACCGCCATGGTCAGAAACGGCACCGCGAACACCCAGCTGAACAGGTGAAATCCGCCGAGATGGCCGATGATCGTCGGCAGCGCGGTCGCGACGATCGAGCTTTCGACCGCCGGCATGAAGATCGCCATCAGCGCCGCCGCCAGCACCAGACCGCGGCGCGGCACGGCGACGGCCGGACGCGCTTCCTCCGCCACCGTCTGGTCCAAGCCCGCCGCTCCCAGCATTGGAAATCGGCGGCAGATTACGGTGGAGGATCGCGACCAACAATCCGGATTACCGATAATAGCCGCAGCTCTGCCGAGCGGTTGTGCATTCGGGTGTCTTGCGAGATTGCGCCTGACGCGCCGGGCCGCTAGACAGCAGCAAACAGGAGAAGCGTCGATGCCCGATGGAATGAACCCGACCCCTGCCCGCCATCGTCAGGGATGGCTCGGCCGCGATCTCGACCCCAGCGCGCTCTACTGGGATTTCACGCCCTCCCATCTCGCCGCGATCGACGAGCTAATGGAACGGGTCGAGCAGGAGAACCTGCCGTTTCACGAGATCCGGCGCGAGCACTTCTCGCATTCGGCGCTCGACGCCGATCTCGCCGTCGCCCTCGAACGCATTAAGACCGGGCCCGGATTGCTGATCATGCGCGGTTTTCCGGTCGATAGATACGACGACGAGCGGATGCAGGCCGTCTATTGGGGCATTGGGACGCATTTCGGCATCGGCTGCTCGCAGAGCGCCGACGGCGATTATCTCGGCCACGTCACCAATGTCGCGAAGGCTTCGCGCGGCTATACGACCGACCGCGAATTGCATCTGCATACCGACTCGGCCGAGATCGTCGGGCTGTTGTGCATTCGCGACGCCAAGGAGGGCGGCCTCAGCATCTATTCCAGCTCGCTGAAGGTGCGCGAGATCATCGCGCGCGAGCACCCGGAATACCTGCCGGTGCTGGAACACGGGTTCCGCTGCGACCGGCGCGGCGAGGAAGCGCCCGAAGACGAGCCGGTAACGCCGTACCGCGTACCGGTATTCTCGACTCGCGACGGCGTGCTAACCTGCCGCTTTGTGCGCGGCGTCATCGACAAAGGCGCCGAGCGGCTCGGCGAGCCCTTGTCGCCCCTCGAAAAGGAGGCATTGGCCTGCTTCGAGGAGGTTGCGACGCGAGATGACGTCCGCTTCGAGGTGATGCTGCGGCCGGGCGAGGCCTCGTTCATCAACAATTACGAGATCCTGCACGCGCGCACCGGCTTCGTCGATCGGGACGAGCCGGCGAAAAAGCGGCTCCTTTATCGTCTCTGGCTGGAAGGCCGCCCGCCCCGGCCGATGGTGCCCGAGGTGCAGCTGTACCGGAACCGCTCGGGCCGTATGGGCGTCGATCCGCAACCCGGCCGCGGCCCGCGGTAAGCCAGCGAACCGCGCATTGGACCGTCGGCGTTTCCCCGGCAATACCGGCCGAAGGCCGGCGATCCGGACAGGATGCGCGACCATGGCAACCGAACTCGTCGCGGCAACCGAGGACGCGGTCCGGCGGGCGGCGAGCCTGTTGCGCGCCGGCGCCCTCGTCGCCCTTCCAACCGAGACCGTCTACGGCCTCGGCGGCGATGCGACGAGCGATCGCGCCGTGGCGGCGATCTTTGCCGCGAAGGGCCGGCCGCATTTTAACCCGCTGATTGTCCACGTCCCGGGGCTCGCAGAGGCGGAACCGCTGGCCGTCTTCGATGATCGGGCTCGGCTTCTGGCCGCCCGGTTCTGGCCCGGGCCGCTGACGCTGGTTCTGCCGCGACGCCCCGCCGGCGGTGTGTCACTGCTGGCCAGCGCCGGGCTGGACACCATTGCGGTGCGCGCGCCGGCGCATCCGGTCGCGCAACAGCTGCTGCGGGCCGCCGGGCGGCCGATCGCGGCGCCGTCGGCGAACCGCTCCGGCCGGGTCAGCCCGACAACTGCGGCGCACGTCCTGACGGAGTTCGCGCCGGTCGGGGCCGCTGATCCTCAGGCCGCCGCGAGTGGGGTTATCGAAGTAACACAACCCTCTTTTGAGGGCCGGCACCCCCACCCTCCCCTCCCCCGCAAGCGGGGGAGGGTAAGGGAGGGGGTGCCGCCGCCGGATGCGTCGGGCCTTGAGCCGGTTGGCCCAAAGACTTTTGATGCGACCGCTCACGCCCCTTCCCGCATGGCGGGTGAGGGTCCAACCCCGGTCCCCGCTTTGATCCTCGATGGCGGTCCCTGTTCAATCGGGATCGAGTCCACGGTGCTCGACCTGGCCGGGCCTATCCCGGTGCTGCTGCGCCCCGGCGGCGTCACTCTCGAAGAGATTGCCGAGGTCGTGGGCACAGTCGAAGCGGCGCCCGCCGGCGCCGGTGCGCCGCGCTCGCCGGGCCACCTTCCAAGCCATTACGCGCCCGAATTGCCGGTCCGCCTGAATGTCACGAGCCCCCGCCCTGACGAGGCGTTGCTCGCCTTCGGGCCGAACCCGCCGCCAGGGTTCGCCGAAGTGCTGTTTCTGTCACGCGTCAGCGACCTCACGGAGGCGGCGGCGAATCTGTTTGCGATGCTGCGTCGTCTCGACCGGCGAAAGTTTTCGGCGATCGCCGTTATGCCGATCCCGCCACGGGGCCTTGGCCAAGCAATCAACGACCGGCTGCGCCGCGCCGCCGCGCCGCGCTCAGTCAACCCAGGCGCGACAGCTTCGCCAGCTCGGCGGCGCAGCCGAGGAAGGCCGGCAGCCGGTGTGTAATCACATAAGTCGGAATCGCCGCAAGGTAGGGACGCATGCGCCCCTTCGCCTCGAAACGCTCGCGGAATTCGCTTTCGGCGAAGCGGGAGCCGAGCCTCGGCACGATCCCGCCGCCGATATAGACGCCGCCCTGCGCCCCAAGGGTCAGCGCGAGATTGCCGGCCACGGTGCCGAGCATTGCGCAGAACATCGCGGTCGCTTCGCGGCATAGCGGGTCCTGCGCGCCAATCTCGGGGTCGGTGATCTGCGCCGGCGTATATTGCGCCGCAGGCACCCCATCGGCCACCGTCAGCCCGAGATAAAGATTAAGGAGACCCGGCCCCGACAGACAGCGCTCGGCCGAGACATGGTCGAACCGAGCGCGCATCAGGTCGAGCACCGCGCTCTCCCGATCGCTCGCCGGCGCCATCGTTGCGTGCCCGCCCTCGCCGGACAGCGCGACCCAGTCCGGGCCGATCGGCACCAGCCCGGAGGCCCCTAGCCCCGATCCGGGACCTAAGCACCCCGATTGCCTGGCCCGCGACCGGTGCGCCGCCACCGACCGGCATCCGGTCGCCCTCCGCAAGGAGCGGGATGGCCAGGGCAAGGGCAGTAAAGTCGTTGATCGCGACCAGCCGCTCGAAACCGAGCCGGTCGCGCAGCGCCGTCACCGAAAAACTCCAGGGATGATTGGTCATGCGGATCTGGTCGCCGGTGATCGCCGCCGCGATCGACAGCGCCCCGAGCCGCGGCATCGGCAGTTCGCGACGCGTATCGAGAAAAGCGCCGATCGCGTCCTCAATCGTCGCGAAATCGGCAACGGCATAAGCATTCGAATGCAGCAGCGCCCCGCCCGGCGCAACGAGGCCAAACCGCGCGTTCGTGCCGCCGATATCGCCGACCAGCCAGGTCGTTTCTGTTGGTGCGAGCCCCCCGGTTGCGGCCATTACCGCCCCGCCCCCGCCGCCAGCTCCTCGACAAAGCGCCGGCGCCATGCATCCGCATTATTGCGCCGCAGAGTGCGTCATCATCGCAGCCCAGCGCTCCTTGCGCTCACCGACCGGCATCTCAAGCCCCTGCACGATCGCCTCGGCCACCCCCTCGGTGTCGTTCGGATTGACCATGATTGCTTCGCCGAGCTCGTGTGCGGCGCCGGCAAAGCACGATAGAACAGGCATTCCAGGATCCTCCGGATCTTGCGAGGCCAGGTATTCCTTGACGACAAGGTTCATGCCGTCGCGCAGCGGGGTGACCAGCGCGAGCTTCGCCGCCCGGTAGAACCCGGTCAGAATGCGATGATTGAAGCTCTTGTTCAAATAGCGCAGCGGCGTCCAGTCGAACTCGGCGAAGCGGCCGTTGATGTGCCCGCTCGCCTCCTCGAGTTCGCGACGGATCTTGCGGTACTCCGGCACGTCGGAGCGCGACGGGGGCGCGATCTGCAGGAAGACGGTTCGCCCGCGGATCTGTGGGTAATGCTCGAGCAGATAGAAGTACGCCGCAAACCGCGCCGGCAGCCCTTTTGAATAATCGAGCCGGTCGACGCCGATCAGGAGCGCGCGGTCTCGGATGCTGTCCCGCAGCCGGCGATACGGGCGCGACGACTTCGCCGCCGCCGCCAGCGACGCGATCCCCTCGACATCGATCCCGACCGGAAAGACCGCGGCGCGCACGACCCGCCCGAATGCGCGGATCGCGCCCGCCTTCAGTTCCTCGCCGCCGCACCAGCGCACGAGATAGTCGCGAAAGCCGTGCACGTCGGTGATCGTCTGAAATCCGACCAGATCATAGGCGCACAGCGCCTCGACAAGCTCGCGGTGGTTCGGCAAGAGCCGCAGCACTTCGGCGGCCGGGAACGGGGTGTGCAGGAAAAACCCGATCGTGTTGCGGACGCTCCAGCCGGCGCAGTTCGTCAGCCAGCGGGATCAGGTGATAGTCATGCACCCAGACGAGGTCGTCCGGCGTCAGCATCGGCGCCAGGGCGCGCGCGAACTTGCGGTTGACGCGAAGATACCCGGCAAGCGCACGCCGCGAAAAGCCGACCAGCGACGGCCGATAGTGAAACAGCGGCCACAGCACGCGGTTGGCGTAGCCGATATAATAATCCTCGAAATCGCGCCGCGTCAGATCGAGCGTCGCGGCGGTGATGTTGCCGGACGTCTCGATCATCGGAGTTTCGCTCGGCTCATCGGCAACGGAACCGCTATAGCCGAACCACAGTCCGCCGCGGCTCTCGAGAGCGGCGCGCAGCGCCACCGCCAGCCCGCCTTCGCTCGCCTTGCCGGCCGCAATCGGACCGACCCGATTCGATACAACCACGAGCCGCCGGTTTGGTTCGCGCGCCCGGCTGACCCGCGTGCGCGTCGGTGCAAGCGAGATGCGTAGCTGCTCTTCAACCGTCATTCGCGACGCTCGTACATATATCGGACCTAGCAGAGAAATATGACTAACAGTGGAACGGGCCGGGCCGACAGCCGTTCCCGCGGCCCCGACAATCACCCGGCACCGCTTCCGCGCAGCCAATCCAGTACGGAAGCGACCGACGGAAGGGTAAAGACCGCTTGCGTCGCGGGGCTTTCCGGGCCGACCCGGACCGAGACGCCGCCGCGCCGGTTGACTTCGGCAAAGCCGTCCTCGTCGGTCGTATCGTCGCCGACGAACACCGGCAACCGGCCGCGAAACGGCTCCTCGGCCATGAACGCCGCGATCGCCCGCCCCTTGTCATGGTGGATCGGCTTCAGCTCCAAGACCATTTTACCGTCGATCAACCGCAGCGCGGCGGCTTCCTGCCGCAGCAGGCTGGCGACCCCCGCCCGAACCTCCTCTTCATTTTCGGGCGCCTGGCGGTAGTGCACGGCGAGCGTCCTGCCCTTGTCCTCGACCAGGACGCCGGGCAATCGTCTCTCCAGTTCGCGCAGCACCGGGCGCAGCCTCTCCAACGCGGCAGCCGCCTGGCGATCCTCCGATGTGGCGCGAGTCGTGACAATTCGGCCGCCCTCGTCACGGCGTTCGGCGCCATGCACGCCGGCCGCGGCGCCGCGCCAAGGACGCAGATGGCGGTCGAAATCGTCTATCCGGCGCCCGCTGATGACGGCCAGCGCGCCGCCGCGCTGCTGCGCCAGGTGTGCCAGCAGTTCCGCGAGTCCGTCCGGCGCCTTCACCAGCTCGGGACGGGGAGCGATCTCCAGCAATGTGCCGTCAAGGTCGAGAAACAGGGCGTGATGCGGATCGAGCGGCGGCGGCAGGGTCATGGTCAGGAAATCACTTCGGTTCGGAACGGACACAAGCGGTCGCGTGTTTGTGCGCCGCACAACGGCCTCGCGCCCAGAGGCCGCGAGCTATGCGAATTTCCCAACGCAGCCAACGACATTTTGTCGGGGGTTGACTTCGCGGCGGCGATCATTATTTTGTGCGGTGCGGCATCGATCGCCTCTGGTGGTTCTGCCGTACGTCTTCTAGGCGTTTCCTCCCTAAACTCGGGCCGCGCTTGCGCGGCCTTTCTTTTTGCCCACGCCACGGCGTTTGGTCCGGTGGCGAACCTCTTCCGCTCAGGCCGCACGCCGCGGGTCGGCATAGACCAATTCACCGGCCAACAGGCGGTTGTCCGGAATTGGCGACGGGCGCGACCCTCGGACGGATCGGCGCGCTTCGAAGTGAGCAGGAGGATGCTCCAGCGGAACCGGTCTATTCGGCGGCCACGCGCGGCGGCTCGCCGATCCGCTTGGCCATGACCGCCGCGAGATGCGCGATCAGCGCCGTCATTTCCGACGCCAGCCGCGAGAGTCCGGGTTTGCGGCGGCAGCGCCGCTCGTCCATGTACAGCGCCCGGTTGATCTCGATCTGCAGCGCGTGTCGGCCGCGCCGCGGATTGCCGTAATGCGCCGTCGTGAAGCCCCCGGCATACGGCGTGTTCATCGCCACCGTGAAGTTTCGCCGGGTGAGGAACAATCGCACCGCCTCGATGATCTCCGGCGCGCAGGTCGTACCGTGGCAATCCCCGAGTACGACATCGACCGGCCCCTGCCCGCCGACCTCGCTCGCCGCCGACGGCATCGAATGGCAGTCGATCAACAGACAGCCGCCGAACGCCGCCTCGGTGTCGAGCACCAGCTTGCGTAAGACCTGATGGTAGGGATGGTAAAGCGTCTCGACCCGTTGCCGCGCCTCGGCAAAGCGCAGCCTGCGGGCATAGATCTCCTCGCCACTGGCAACGACGCGGGCAATCGTGCCGAGACCCATCCGCACCCGCGGCGAGCGGATGTTGACATAATTCGGCAGCGCGTCCGCGAACATCGTCGGGTCGAGTTCCCATGGCTCGCGATTGACGTCGAGATAGGCGCGCGGAAAACGGGCCGCGACGAGCGGCGCGCCGAGGTCGGGAGCAGAAGCGAAAATCTCGTCGACAAAGCTGTCTTCGGAACGGCGCAGCGTCAGCGGATCGAGACGCGAGGCGGCGAGAAATTCGTCCGGATACTCGGCGCCGCTGTGCGGCGACGCGAGCACGAGCGGCACCGCGCGGTTCCGAGGCCGCCGCAGTTCGAACACGTCAACCGACTGTTCCTGCCCGGAATTGTCCATTCGATGAACTTAGTCCAGCAGCTTGCCGCTGTCACCAGTGCGGCGAAGGAAGCGCCGCGAACGCTCACTCCCGGAATTTCGCGTTGCCGGCACAAGCGACCGGTCGCCGCAGCCGCGGCTCTGGTACGACCGCGTCCGCCGCGCTATCTGTTCCATCGAGACCCCGCCATCGACGTGCTCCGGGCACGGTCGAAACGCAGGATCGGCACATCACGTCTACCGGGGAGGTGGATCATGCCGAGAAATTTCCTGGGAGTCGCCGTTTCCCTGTTATTCGGCTTTTATTGCGCCGCCGCCGTGGCGCAGACCGGCGGCGTCGAGGTCAAGGACGCTTGGGCGCGCGCGACACCCGGTGGCGCCAAGAACGGCGCGGCGTACCTGACGCTAGTGTCGCCGACCGGCGACAAGCTGACCGGCGCCACGAGCCCCGTCGCCAAGATGACGCAACTGCACGAAATGGCGAATGACGGCGGCGTTATGAAGATGCGCGAGGTCTCCGCGATCGACCTGCCGGCCGGCGAGGCGGTCACTCTCAAGCCCGGCGGTCTGCACATCATGATGATGGGTCTCAAGCACCCCTTGAAGCCGGGACAGTCGGTGCCTTTGACATTGACGTTCGAAAAGTCCGGCACGCGCGAGGTTGCCGCCGCGGTCGCCAAGGTCGGCGCGATGGGGCCGGAAGCCCATTCCGGCGTCATGAACATGGAAAAGAAGCCGGCCCACTGACGGAGGCGCCGCGATGACCGCCACTCCGCCCATCTCGCCGCGGCCGTCCGCCCCGGAGCCTCGGACCGGCGCGCCGCGTTTCCTGCTGATCGCGGTGGCGCTGGCAGGATGTCTGGTGCTGGCGACCGGTCTCCTGCTGTTTATCGCGTACCGGGACAGCCCTAGGGGCATTGCCGGAAGCGTGCTGTCCTCCTCGATCGGCGGCCCGTTCCAGCTCATCGACCAGAACGGAAAGCCGTTCAGTGACGCCAATCTCAAGGGCAAGTGGAATCTCGTCTTTTTTGGCTACACCCATTGCCCCGATGTGTGCCCGACGACGCTCAACGAACTCGCGCTGGCGATGGACCGTCTCGGCAAGGCGCGGGAGAAGGTCGGGATCGTCTTTATTACGGTTGATCCGGAGCGTGATACGCCCGAAGCCCTCAAATCCTATATCGCCAGCTTCGACGCACCCGTGACGGCGCTGACCGGCACACAGGAGCAGGTTTCCGCAGCTGAAAAGGCGTATCGCGTCTACTCCGCCAAACGCCCGACCCGGGACGGCGATTACGACATGGACCACAGCGCGGTCATCTATGTGATGGACCCGCAGGGCCGCTTCACGGCGACATTCACCCCGGACACAGGCGCCGACCAGGTCGCCGAGCGGCTCGAAAAGCTGATTTCGTAAAGCGCCTGCCGCTCACCGAGGCTTGGCCCGCTGGCAAGCCGCTCTGTTTCATGCACTGCGGGACGGGGCATTCGGGATAGCCCTCGATTCCCTCCAAAAATGCGGGCCTGCCATATCGGGCGAAACTGTCGCCCCGCGCCGATGCCGCTTGAGCCGCGATCGACATTGGCCCAGAACTGCCGCCGCTCATCTCTAGGATGTCGGCTTATGATGGTGCTCGCCCAAGTCGCTGCCTGGAGCATTGTGGCCTTCGGCGCTCTTTTGTTCGTCGCAATGCTGGCGGCCCATGAGGTCGGCGCCTTGATCGGCCGCCGGCGGACCTCAAGAGGCGTCGTCCCCAACGAGGGCGTCGGGGTTCTGGTCGGAGGCCTGCTCGGCCTGCTGGCATTCGTGCTGGCGTTGACGCTCGGCTTCGCCAGCGAGCGCTTTGGTGAGCGGCGTTCGGGTACGCTCGCCGAAGCGAATGCTATTGGCACCGCGTGGCTGAGAGCCAAGGCTACCGGGCAACCGCGTGGCGATGAGATCGCGAAATTGTTGGAAGAGTACATAACCCTGAGAAAGACGTTTGTGCAGGCATCTTTCGATCCGGCGGTCCTGGGCGATATCGATAAGCGGACCAACGCGCTGCAATCGGCGATATGGGAACAGGTATCCGCGATTGTCCGCGAGCAGCCCAATCCGATAAGCGCGTCGTTGATGGCGTCTCTGAACGAGGTCTTCGACATGACCACGGCCTCACGCTTCGCCTTCGAGATCCGGTTGCCGCCACAGATTTTCTGGCTGCTGATCGGATTGTCGCTGCTGGGCATGGCCGTACTGGGCTATCAACTGGCTGTTCGGGGGCCGCGTATCTGGGGCTTGGCAGCGTTGCTGGCATTGACGTGGACCGTTGTGATCGTCGACATCATCGATTTGGCCGCTGCGCGTATCGGCGCTTTCCGCACCACCGCGGCCGCTTATGAATGGACGTTGCAGGGCCTCCACCCCGACACGCCGCCGCCGGCGCGGCAGTAGCCTGACCGGCTGGTATTGCGGCGGGTTGACGCGGGCGGCGGAATCGACCGACACCGCTGGCGCCTTGGGTCGGGCCGCTGAAGAGGGATCGGCGACCGAGACCGGGTCGGCTGCCGCGAGCCGAAGGTCTCCTCGGACGAGACGCGGTTCGGATCGCCGGCCCGCAGTGCCATATAGGACCGAGCACCCGAAATTGGGTCAACTACACTGACAGGAGCAATGACCAGCCTCCCCGAGGAAATCGCGCGCCGGCGCACCTTCGCGATCATCTCGCACCCTGACGCCGGCAAGACGACGCTGACCGAAAAACTGCTGCTGTTCGGCGGCGCGATCCAGTTAGCGGGCGAGGTCAAGGCCCGCGGCGAACGCCGCCGGGCGCGCTCCGACTGGATGGCGATCGAGCGCGAGCGCGGCATTTCGGTCTCGTCGGCCGTGATGACCTTCGAGCATGACGGTCTCGTCTTCAACCTGCTCGACACGCCGGGTCACCAGGATTTCAGCGAGGACACCTATCGCACGCTGACTGCGGTCGACAGCGCGGTCATGGTCATCGACGCGGCGCGCGGCATCGAGGAGCAGACACGCAAACTGTTCGAGGTCTGCCGCCTGCGCGATGTGCCGATCATCACCTTTATCAACAAGCTCGACCGCGAGGGGCGCGACCCGTTCGACCTGATCGACGAGATCGAGCAGACGCTGGCGCTCGACGCGACCCCGGCGAGCTGGCCGATTGGCATCGGGCGCGATTTTCTCGGCACCTACGATCTGTTCGGCGAATCGCTGCTGCTGTTTGAGCGTGGCTTGAACGATCGCGACGCTATCGAAGAGATCGGCGCGCCGCTCCGTGTCGGCGGTATTGACGACCCGCTCCTTGCCCAGAAGCTTCCGGACGCCGCCGCCGTGACCCTGCGCGAACAGGTCGAGATGGCGCGCGGCCTGTGCCCCGAATTCGACCGGGACGCGTTCCGGCAAGGCCACATGACGCCGGTCTTCTTTGGCAGCGCCCTCAACAATTTCGGCGTCCGCGAGCTTTTGCGCGGGGTCGCCGATCTGGCGCCACCGCCGCGACCGCAACCCGCGGTCTCTGCCGACGGGCCGCGCCCGATCGAACCGGCCGAAGAAGCGGTGTCCGGCTTCGTCTTCAAGGTGCAGGCCAATATCGACCCGCAGCACCGCGACCGCGTCGCCTTCGTACGCATGTGCTCGGGCCGTTTCCGGCGCAGCATGAAGCTGAAGAACTCGCGTACTGGACGGCTGATGGCGGTGCAGAACCCGGTCTTTTTCCTAGCGCGCGAGCGCAACCTCGCCGAGGAAGCGTGGCCCGGCGACATCATCGGCATACCGAACCACGGCACGCTGCGGGTCGGCGACACCTTGACCGAAGGCGCCGAGATCCGAGTCACGGGCCTGCCGAGCTTCGCGCCCGAGATCCTGCGCCGAGTCGCCATCGAGGACCCGATGAAGCAGAAGCATCTGCGCCACGCGCTGACGCAGCTCGCCGACGAAGGCGTCACCCGCCTGTTCAAGCCGGTCAACGGCAGCGGCGAGTGCATCGTCGGGGTTGTCGGCAATCTGCAGCTCGACGTGTTGCAGGCGCGATTGCAGGCCGAATACGGCCTCGCCACAAGGCTCGACGGCGCCCCTTACGAGGCGGCGCGCTGGCTCGACGGCGACCGCGACCGAACTCGACCGCTTCCGCGCCCGCAATTCGTCGGCGCTGGCCGAGGACCATGACGGCGTCCCGGTCTTCCTCGCGCGCAACGCCTGGGATTTGCGCACCATGACCGAGGAATGGCCCGCCCTCCGCTTCACCGCCACCCGCGAGCAGCACTGAAGCGGGAATTAGTCGCCGCCGAATTTGGCGCTGCGTTTGCGGGCTCTGTCGCGACCGCGGCGGAGCCCGTTCGATTCAGGGTCCAACCGGTTCCTTCATCTTTTCCATCATCGGCCTAGATGATGACGATGTCCGGCTTCTTGGTCTCATGAGCAGTCGCGCTGCGCGTGTCGAATAAACCCACAATAGCAAAACAGGCCAAACCGAGCAGCGCCAGCCGTTGATCGGGCAAACGCATGACTTACCCTCCGTGCCAAGGAGCGGCGCACGCCGTGATTAGAGAACGCAAAGTGCTGTTGCTGCTGTGGTTGCGCCGATAATCTCATTTCAATTTTGCAGGCATCCGACCATAGGCTGCACTCGGACGCGCCGATACCCCCATCGTAGACTCAGCATATACGGACGGAATTGCCGGACCATGACACTCAACCCGATCTGGTCAGACAGCCTGGTCTCGCTTGGTTCACGGCTATGTCGGAATGCCACGCCTTTTCGCTGCCTCGGTCGTGGCCCGGAATGGCGGGAACGCAAATCGGCCCAACAAAACACCGGGTGCTAGACTGGAATTCTCCCAGCCCGATCCGAACGATCCTTCACTGACCCGCTCGTTTAAAGCCAACACAGAGGCGGGCGGCGCATTTGCGGGTTGTCCATCGCCCCGATGGCAACGACATTCTCGTTGCGACCACCCAATTCGATCGGGGTGCGAAACGATGATGCGGACGAGTTACGAGCCAGAGGTTGATGCGATGTTCGGATGGCTTGGCCCCGAGGGCGCCAAATCCGCTCAAACCGAGGAGGTCGCACGCGGCGTCATGCTCGACTTCGATGACCGCGGCGAGATCGTCGGCATCGAGATCTTGTCCGTCAGCCGGCGCACCGCAATCTCGAAAGCGGTAGCCTGACCCGCGCCTGCGCATGGCGGGTGCGCGTCTCGACCAGTCGGCTGCGTCCCAGCCGAAAATGGCCATACGGATACCGAGATTTCAGCAGAGGAGGGAACGGAGATGGCGGAACTGACCGGCTCGGAAATCATCGCGAAATGCCTGAAGGCCGAAGGGGTCAAGGACCTGTTCTACATCATGGGCGGCCCGATGCTGCTCACCGAATCGAAATGTATCGACGAGGGCATCCGGATGATCGACGTCCGCCACGAGCAGGCGGCGGCGTTCGCGGCGCAGGCCTATAGCCGCGTGACGCAGCGGCCCGGCGTGTGCATGGCGGCCTCGGGCCCGGCGGCGATCAACCTCTCGACCGGGCTCGCCAATGCCCTCATCGATTGCTGCCCGGTGGTCGGGTTCGGCGGCTCTAGTCCGCTCGGGCAATTCGGCCGCCAGGTTTTTCAGGAGATCGACCAGGTCGCGATCCTGCAGGGCTGCGTCAAATACGCGGACCGGCTCGTCAACATCAAGCGCATTCCGCAGCAGGTCAATTTCGCGTTCCAGACCGCGATGCTCGGCAAGCCGGGCCCGGTTTATATCGACTGCCCCGGCGACCTGCTCTACCAGAAGATTGACGAGACGCAGCTCGATTGGAGCTATGCCGGCCGTCCGATCCTCCGTCCCCGGCCCTATGCCGAGCCGAAGGCGATCAATGCGCTGGTCGATGCGATCAACAGCGCGAAACAGCCGATCATCTGCTCCGGGGGCGGCGTGATCTGGTCGCAGGCCTGGAACGAGATGCGGCAGTTCGTCGAGAAATCCGGCATCCCGTTCTACACGACACCGCAGGGCCGCGGCGTCGTGCCGGACGACCATCCGTATTCGTACCTGACGATGCGCTCGACCGCGTTCCGCGACGCCGACCTGATCATCATTCTCGGCACCCGAATGAATTACGTGATCGGGCACGCCGCCCCGCCGCGCTTCGGAGCCAACGCGAAGATCGCGCGCATCGAGATCGACGCCGAGGAATTGGGACGCTCGGCGCGCAACGTCGATATTCCGGTGCTTGGCGACTGCAAGTCGGTGTTGGAGCAGCTGCTCGACGCGCTCGGCCCCAACACCGCCGACAAGTTCGCCGGCTGGCGGCAGAAGCTGGCGGACGGCGAGGCCGCGAAGCGCACCGGTCCCGGCGGCAACTACCCGACCGACGGCGACATCCACCCGCTGCGGCTATGCGAGGAGGTCAAGAATTTTGCCAAGCGCGATGCGATCCTCGTCGTCGACGGCCAGGAAATCCTCAACTACGGCCGCCAGTCGATGCCGACCTTCGAGCCGGGGCACCGCCTCAATTCGGGGCCGTTCGGCACGATGGGCGTGGGGCTGCCGTTCGCGGTCGGGGCCAAGGCCGGCAAGCCCGACAAGCAGGTCATCTGCGTCCACGGCGACGGCTCGTTCGGCCTGAACGCGATGGAACTCGATACGGCGACGCGGCACAAGCTGCCGATCCTGGTCGTGATCAGCCTCAATGGCGGCTGGACCGCCGACCCGCAGCGCAACAAACCCGGTCGCGACCTCGGCTATACACGCTACGACAAGATGGCGGAGGGTCTCGGCTGCTACGCCGAATATGTCGAGCAGCCGGAGGAGATTCGCCCGGCATTGGAGCGGGCACAGAGGCAGGTCGATGAGGGCCGGGTCGCGCTGGTCAACGTCAAAACCGACTACCGCGCACGCGCCGGGACGGTCCAGTTCTCCGACTATTCAACCTGAGGCGGCATCACCGGCGGAAAGCCGGACGGCGGCGCCGTGGCGACTTTTCGGGGGAATATTATTGCGCCTAGGGCGTATCTAACACGAACCCGAGTCGGGCAGCGTGCTGCGTAAGCGGACACACGGACTCGTCATGGAAAGGCACCCGTATGAAGCATTCATTGACGCGCGTTGTGCTGGCGATCACGGGGGCCATCATCATCAGCCCCGCCTGGGCGCAGATTCCACAGGTCGCTGCTGTCCCGCCGCAATGGCCGCCGCCAGCGACTAATCCCGGCGGCACGTTTCAACCCTCGCAAATTCAGGCGCCGACTCCGGAAGATGCATACCGTGACGGAACAATCAACCGCTGGGAGTACGAACAGCTCGCAGGCCCGCTACCATCGGCACTGCAAGGGCCTAGCGTGAACGGGGGCCGAGGAGGAGACGGCGGCGGCGATAAAAGCGGCAATTGAGCTGCTCGCGCGGTCCCACGGTGTCGCTTTTCATGGCTTGACCGCAGCCGTGCCTCGATCGTCTGCCCGCCGGAGAAAACTGGGTTAGGCCGGATGGTTCACCGGAAATGGAGCGGTTTCGGCCGCTCTTTTTTTCAGACCGGATACCCGCGTGCCCTCGTCACTCCGTCGCCAATGCGCGGGCGAGCTGGCTCAATGCTTCCTGATGGCGCTCGTTCGGGATCTGCGCGAAATTCCGCGCCAGTTCCAGGCACATGCGCTCGCGCGGGCTAATCGACCGCGTATCCTGGCCATCCAGTCCATCGAAGAAATAGCCGATCGGCACACTCAGAACCTGCGCGATCTCGTAGAGCCGGCCGGCGGAGATGCGATTGATACCGCGCTCATACTTGTGCGCCTGCTGATACGTCACCCCGATCAGGTCGGCCAGTTGCTGCTGCGTCAGCCCGAGCATGATCCGCCGCTCACGCACACGCCCGCCGACATGGCGGTCGATGTCCTGCGTGCGCCCGGTCGAGCGACGCGACACCGCGGCCGGGACGCGCTCCTCCTGCGAGTCGCCGCTATGCGACAGGCGAGCCGGGCTTGTTCGGTCCTGTTCGTTCATCTCAATTCACTCGTCCAGGTTCGGGATACCAGGTGCTCAATTTTGCGTCCGGTGCGCGGCACGCTTCCGGGTTCTTGCCGCCATCTGTAACACAAGGGCGCGATCCGCGCGCTGTATTCGTTTATTGCCGCCACCCGCACTCAACTAATGATAGGATCAAGGCTGTGTGTCAATTCTTAGACATCCTCGGTAGACCGGTATTTCCGTTCGCTCGGCAGTTCGCTATTGCCCCTCGCATCAACCGCCGCGGGAAATGCGACTCTGACGCAGTCGCCGTTCGAGCCGGTCCGGTGGACATAGCGCGACCCGAATCGGATCAAGCGCCGGTGACGCGGTGATAGCCGACGGAGGTTGCGTCAGGCGCGCAAACGCCGGATGATGCGCCAAACCTCGGCATCAACATGCGCTTTGAGAAAGGGTGGGACGATGGCCTACGAAGGAATGATCGCGGAGACGATCGCAATCCGCGGCAACAACAACGAAACGATCTCGGCCTATGTCGCGCGACCGTTGGGACCGGGTCCATTCCCGGGCATGGTCCTGATTCATCATGCACCAGGCTGGGACGAGTGGTACCGCGAGACGACGCGGAGATTCGCGCATCACGGCTATGCGGCGATAAGTCACAATCTTTATCACCGCGCCGGTGAGGGCAAGGCAGACGATGTCGCCGCCAAGGTGCGCGCCGAGGGCGGCGTTCCCGACGCGCAGGTCGTCGGCGACACCGAGGGCGCCGTGCAGTGGCTGCGCGCCCAACCCTGGCTCAACGGCAAGGTCGGCGTGATCGGAACCTGCTCCGGCGGGCGCCAGACATTCCTGTTTGCCTGCAAAACCAAAAGCATCGACGCCGCGGCCGAGCTGTGGGGCGGACGCGTCGTCATGAGCCAGGAGGAGCTGAACCCGAAACAGCCGGTGGCCCCGATCGAGTTCACAAAAGACCTGTCCTGTCCATTGCTCGGCCTGTTCGGCAACGAGGACCGGGCGCCGACCCCGGAGCAGGTCGATCAGCACGAAGCCGAGCTCAAGAGGCACGGCAAACAGTACGAATTCCATCGCTATGATGGCGCTGGCCACGGCTTCTTCTATTACGATCGGCCGGCCTACCGCATCGAGCAGGCGCTCGACGGCTGGCAGAAGGTATGGGCATTCTTCGGGAAGCACCTGGCGGCCTGATTGACGATGTGCACCTCGATCGTCGAGGTCGCCGCCGCTGAGGGGGCCGGCAAGGGCAGTGACGGGTGGTTCGAGCTGACGCACTCGGTCGTGTCGTACGACCACCCGCATCATGCCCTGCTCGAAGAAGCCATCACGATCGATTTCGTGAACCGCGCGCTCGGTCCGGGCGCGCGGGTTGCTGTCGAACTGACGCTCGAGGCCGCGAAGAACCTCAGCGATGCGCTCACGCGCGCGATAGCGGCGGCGGAAATCGAGGAAGCTGAACGCTCGCGCCGGCTGGCGTAGCCGCGACCCTGGGCTCGAACCGCGTCCGGCCCCGTTCATCCCCGTGCGCCGGCCAGCTGTGAGGAGGACTCAGGTCGCGGTATCGGGCGAGAACGCCTTGAAGGCGATGATCGTAAACGTATCCTTGACGCCTGGCAGACGCTGCAGCCGCTCGGTCACGAAATGGCCGATATCGGCTGTATCAGGCAGATAGCACTTCATCAGAAGGTCGAACTGGCCGGAGGTCGAATAGACTTCCGAGACCTGCTCGATCTCGCCGACCGCCGCGTCCGCGACCTCGTAGGCCTGGCCGAGCTCGCACTTGACCATGACGAAAATGGTCTTCATCGCGCTCTCCCGATCGCACGGAAACCGCTCATAACGCGAACGGCTCCCGGCAAGACAGAATCAGACGCGAGCCGCTATCTTCAAGGGTCGGGCAAGAAAAGCCGGCAGATCGTCGCCGAAACCGATAACGCGGGGCTCGTCGGCCGGGACCGGGTCGCGACGTCGCGTCGGGGTCGGCCGGGCCGGCGGGCGCTTGAACGCCGCCACGTTGTCCCGTTCGGGCGCAGCCTCCGCACGCGGTTCCGGCGCGGCTGGGTGGTCCCGCCGCGGGCGGCGCTCGTCCCGCGACCCGCGCGCCTGACTACGAGTGTCCGGGCGCGCGGCGGCGCCACGACGCCGACGGGGACGGCTTTCCGTGGTCTCGAGTTCGGCGGGCGCGAGGTCGGGAACAGTCGCGACCGGGATCGACTTCGCGATTAGCTTTTCGATCGCCGCGACCGACTTGCCGTCCTCCGGTGCCGCCAGCGTGAACGAGCGGCCCTGCCGGCCGGCGCGTCCGGTGCGGCCGATGCGGTGGACATAATCCTCCGCGTGGTGCGGCACGTCAAAGTTGAAAACATGCGACAGGCCCTGAATGTCGAGCCCGCGCGCCGCGACATCGCTCGCGACCAGCAGCCGGATTTCGCCATTCTTGAAGCGCTCCAGCGTTTCGGTGCGTTTCGGCTGCGGCATGTCGCCGTGCAGCGCGGCCGCCTCGAACCCGTGCCGGCTCAGCGAGCGATGAAGAATATCGACATCGCGCTTTCGGTTGCAGAAGATCAGGGCGTTGTTGACGTCCTCGCTGGCGATCAGCCGGCGCAGCGCCTCGCGCTTGTCGCGCGGTTCGACCACGACGATCGCCTGCTCGACGGTTGCGGACGGCGACGCCGGCGGCGCCACCGCGATCTCGACCGGATCGTTCAGAAACGCGTCCGCGAGGCGGCGGATCTCCACCGGCATCGTCGCTGAGAAAAACAGCGTCTGCCGGTTCTTCGGCAGCAGGCCGACGATCCGCTCGACATCGGGAATAAAGCCCATGTCGAGCATGCGGTCGGCTTCGTCGATCACGAGAATGCGAACGTCCGACAGCAGGATCTTGCCGCGTTCGAACAGATCGAGCAGCCGCCCCGGGGTCGCGATCAGCACGTCGACGCCGCGATCGAGCTTGCGTTCCTGATCGGCGAAGCGTTCGCCGCCGATCAAGAGCGCCGTCGTTAGCCGGTGATGCTTGCCATAGACCTCGAACGAGGCTTGCACTTGCGTCGCCAGCTCGCGCGTCGGCTCGATAATCAGCGAGCGCGGCATCCGCACCCGCGCCCGTCCGGCGGCGAGCTTGTCGATCATCGGCAGCGCGAAGCTCGCGGTCTTCCCCGTGCCGGTCTGCGCACAGCCAAGAACGTCACGCCCGGTGGCGACGACGGGAATGGCTTTCTGCTGGATCGGGGTGGGTTTCGTGTAACCGGCGTCGAAAACCGCCTGAAGAAGCTCAGGCGACAGTCCAATTTCGGAAAAATCCATTGATAAGTTTTTGCCTTGCCTGTGTAGGCGGGCGGATTGCCCGGTTTTCAATTGGGGATAAGGTTCAAAGAGTCAACGATTTTCTTGTTTCAATAAGATGAAAACCATGACCAAGGCGCGACAAACCGCCGCGGAAACGATAGCCGCAGGCGCTCAGCGGCGTCGAAACTGCGGTCGCGGCGCCATTGGCGGCGGCGCTGTCGTGTCCTTGTGGCGGAAGTTGATTCGCCCCTTCGTCAGATCATATGGGGTCATCTCGACGGTAACCCGGTCCCCGGCAAGTATCCGTATCCGGTTCTTCTTCATCTTTCCGGACGAATAGGCCAGCGTCTCGTGCCCATTGTCGAGCCTCACCCGAAACCGTGCATCGGGCAACAGCTCCGTTACGGTGCCTTCGAATTCGATCAGGTCTTCTTTTGCCAATGAGCATGCCCCAGCTGGATCAAGGAGAGGAGGCGCCTTGCTGCATGCTGGGGCGCCCCTCCGCGCGACGGATGCTTAGTCCGGGCGCAGATTGACGGCCGACACCCGGCCGCGTTGCCCCTGCTCCAGGTCGTAACTCAGCTTCTGCCCCTCGTCGAGGCCATCCATGCCGGCCCGTTCGACCGCCGAGATGTGAACGAAAACGTCGGGGCCTCCGCTGGTCGGCTGGATGAACCCGTAGCCCTTCTGGGCGTTGAACCATTTGACCGTACCGGTCGCCATTAGCTTAGAACTCCAGTTAGCATCAGGCCGCCGCAGACACGTGCGGCGGATCGAACGTCGGTTGGATCGGAGGACACGGTCCGGGACCGCTGACGGGACGCGGGCAGTGAAGCCAAACCCAAACGGGTCGACGCCCGCTACGTAAGCGGAACCGGCGATTTACGCAAGCTCCGTATGCGGATTTCTGCCGCCGGTTTTCGGAATGCCGATCGTGGCCGATGCGCTTCGCTGCCGCAGCGCTGATCCCGCGCATTTCCGCTACGCCGTCGCGACCGATCGGTGGCAGTCTGACCCAGGTTGAATTCCTGGACCGCGGATCGGGAGGCAAGAGGACGAGCAATGAGCGATCAGGGGATGATGAACGGCGCGGAATGGCTGGCGCGGGCATTGGCCGGCACCGGGATGAGCCATGTCTTTTTCGTGGAATCGGTGATGCGCCGCACGCTGCTGCAGCTCGGCGATCTCGGCGTCCGGCCCATTCTGGCGCATTCCGAAAAGGCGGCCGCCTACATGGCCGATGGATATGCCCGCGTCGCGGGCCGGCCCGGCGTGTGCATGGCGCAGTCGGTCGGCGCCGCCAATCTCGCTTCCGGCCTGCAGGATTCCTGGCTCGGGCGCAGCCCGGTCATCGCGCTGACCGGCCACAAGGAACCGTCATTCCAACACCGCAACTCGTATCAGGAAATCGCCCACGCGCCGCTGTTCCAGCCGGTGACGAAATTTTCCTCCCCGGTCTACACGACCAGCGAATTGCCGCGCCTGCTGCGTCACGCCTGGCGCGCCGCGTTGTCCGACACGCCGCGCCCGACGCATCTCGACTTCAACGGCCTGCAGGGCGACGTGATCGAACTTGGGCAAACCGCCGAACCCCCGGTCATCGAAGACTGAGGCGCGGCGCATTCCGCTGCACCGGCCCGTTGCCGACGAGCGCGACATCGAGCGCGTCGCCGCGCTGCTGACCGGCGCGCGTCGTCTCGTCATCGTCGCCGGAGACGGCGCCGCCGCGTCCGGGGCCGGACCGGAGGTGCTGGCGCTGGCCGAGGCGCTCGCCGCGCCGGTCGCGACGACGCTGGGGGCGCGCGGCATCATCCCGACGACGCACCGCCTCTCGGCCGGGGTCGCCGGCAGCTATTCGGCGCCGCCGACGAACCGCATCGTGCACGGCGCCGACATGGTGCTGTTCATCGGCTGCGACACCGGCGACCAGGTCACGCTGAACTGGACCGTGCCGGCGATCGACACCAGGATCGTCCAGATCGAGGCCGACCCTCTCGAAATCGGCCGTTCCTACCCGAACACGACCGGGATCGTCGGCGATCCGAAGGCGACCCTCGCCCGCCTCAACCAGATCGTCGGGCGGCCGGCCCGCGACGGCTCCTATGCCGATGAAGCGGCGCGGATCGTCGCCGACTGGCGCGCCGGGATGGCGGCACTGGCCGGAAAGAACACGGCGCCGATCGCCGTGGAGCGGCTGTGCGCCGAGATCACGCGGGCCTTGCCCGCCGACGGCGTGCTGGTCGCCGATACCGGCTATTCCGGCATTTGGACCGGCACCATGATCGACCTCAATGGCGCCGGGCAGACCTATCTGCGCGCCGCCGGTTCGCTCGGCTGGGCGTTCCCGGCCTCGCTCGGCGCGCAATGCGCCGCCGGTCCGCGCAAGGTCGTGTGTTTCACCGGTGATGGCGGGTTCTACTACCACCTCGCCGAACTGGAGACGGCGCGGCGCTGCCGCATCCCGGCGACCGTTGTCATCAACAACAATTCCGGCTTCGGCCAGAACCTGACCGGGGTGCGCCGCATCTCCGGCAACCGACCCGGACGCGGCGAGGAGCTGATCCGCTTCGGCCCGACCGATTTCACCGAAGTGGCGAAGAGCTTTGGCGTGCGCGGCATTCGCGTCGAACAGCCTCAGGACATCGCGCCGGCACTGCAACAGGCGCTCGCCGCCGACGAGCCGGTCGTCGTCGATGTCGTCACCGATCTCGAACCGCGCGCTCCGGAAGCCTGGTCACCACCGCGGCCTCAGGGCTGAAGGCACCGATAACGCATTTAACGAGGTCGGAAAAGGTCGGGCGCTGACCACGGCAGCGCTCGCCTTTAAGGCCTGAGAGCCTGGCGGCGTTGCGTTAGCCCCCATAATGCTGTATGCGCTTATGTTCAATCGATTGATTCTCTCTTGACGGTTTGGCAGAGAATTCAGTCGTTGGGAGGACAGCCGAGGACTTACGTTTTTTTACCGGCAGCGGTTTGAAAACGGCGCCCACGTCGAGGCTTTTTTGAAACGGCGCCCACGTCGAGCTTTAGCGCCTTTCAGATCGGATGGCGTCGGCTTCGACGGTCGTGAACGGTGGCCAATGATGCCGAGTGCGTCAGGAACCGACAATGAGTCAAGGTCTTCATACCGGCAGATGCTCCGGGGGAGTGCTCTGTTCGCACGGCTGAGCGACGAGGAGACCGACGTCGTCCTCTCGCATGCTCGCGTCGCTCGTTACCGCAGGGGCCAACAGATCGTTGCCAAGGGCGATCCCGGCGTGAGTATGATGGCTGTGCTAAGAGGCCGCGTTGCTATCGGTGCGACGTCGGTCGAGGGCCGGCAGGTTGTGTTATCCGTGCTTCAAGCCGGGGATGTATTCGGCGAGATCGCGTTGCTTGACGGCAAGGAGCGCACCGCCGATGCGACCGCTCTGACCGATTGCGAGATTTTAATAATTTCGCGCCGATCATTTTGGTCCCTTTTGGAACGTCGGCTGGACCTTTGCGTCGACCTGATGCTCGTTTTGTGCGATCGCCTTCGCCACACCAACGAGCAAGTCGAAGATTTGGCTTTCCTCGATCTCCAATCACGCACGGCTAAGGTGCTTCTTCGGCTACTGGATGAGAGCGGCGTGAGCCAAACGCGGACCGCGCCGGCCACCATACGGATATCTCAGCGCGCTCTGTCAGAACTCGTCGGTGGATCGCGTGAAAGCATCAATAAACACTTAAACACGTGGAAGGACCTGGGGATCGTCTCGATCGAGAAAGGAGCAATCGTTGTTCACAACTTGGCGGTTCTCGCCGAGTATGCGCAATGAAGGTCCATGATCCAGTCGCTAGAATGTCAGGGTTGCGCCCGCATCCCGGAGCCACTGGACCGTTTTGATCTTTCTCGAGCAGCTTGCGGCGGGAATACTCAATTTGGAGCGGGCGCGTCGAGGGCGGTGATTTCCGCCTTCCCTTCAAGGCTCATTGCGATCGAGGAAGCGTCAGTGGGTGCAGACGCAGTCAGCTGACCGAGCAGCTTATATACATCGGCAACATGATCCACCCTCACCAGCCGAGCGCGCTTGGTACCACAATCTAAGTCGATGATGACTCGGTCGACACGCTGTTCCGCGAGGAAATAGAAAGTCCCTGCGAGAGCAGCAGGTCGAATCCGCGCGGTGTGCAGCGCTAGAATGAGCTGATCAGAATGCTCTTCGATACAAATGAAGCCGAGTTCGAGGATTGCTCTCAACGGCGGATCGAATGCGCTCGCCCACCGAGCTACGGGATGACTTTCAAGCGCGGCTACCCGACCACTGTCATCGACAACCCATTTCATCGCGACACCTCAACGGCAAGGTGACGCTCCCCGACGATACCAAAGGTCCTCTGGGTCGAATTTCTTCGGCCTTACTCATGCCACGGACCTCAAGGAGCGACCATCAGGACCGTATTCGCAGCCAGGGCTTTTGTCTGTGAGCTACTTCACACTTATTGCAAAAAAAATCACTCGCTTTAGTTGTGTTGAGTCGAGATCAACGTCGTCGACGCGATTGGGATCGCGACAGCCGATCCGCGTAGCGCTCGGGAAAGGCTTCGGGCGCTGTCGAGCGCCAAGCAGCCGCTATAGCGTCGCTATTGCCGCACTCTCAAACGGTCGCTCGGTACCGGCGTCGGAGCAGGCCCCGGTACGCAGCTGTTGGCCAGCCGGTAGGTTTCCCGGTTGGTGTGGATATTGAATTCGGGAAGACCGGGTCGCGGACTGAATTGCCGGCGGGCGGTCAGCCGTTCGGCCAGTTCGACATGGTTGCCGATGTCGAAGAACTCGATTGCATTGCTGTGATACTCGGCGAATTCGAGAAACGCATGGGTACGCGATGCGACGATGCGGCAGCCGAGTTCCAGGGCCTGCGAAATCGGTCCGGACGAGGACTGTCCGACTTCGAGATACGGGAACACGACCGTGTCGCACACCGCCATGCCGGAAAGAAACTCGGATTCTGCCTGCGCGCCCATGAAATGGATGCGGTCGGACAGATCCTTCGGGTGCTTCCCGAGCAGTTCCGGCAGGCCCCGATCGGCCTCGACGACCAGCCGCGGCGCGCCCTCGGCGGCGAGTTCGCCGAGCTTGTCGTACACCGTCGTGTCGATAAAGCCGTGCTCGAAAAGTTTGCTGATATAGGGGTGCCGCGGCTGCCGCACAGCGATCTCCTGCGGATGCACGCCGCCGAAGATCAGCAGATGGTAGTTCTTCGGCAAATGCTGCAGCGCCTGAATAGCGGTTACGATGCCTTTGTATTCGTTGATAAATCCGAATACCCCGATCAGCACGGCGTCATCCGGCAGCGCGTCGAGCATCGGAAATTCGCGGCGAGAGGCGCGGCTGCGCAGCTCCTCGACCTCGTTGAGCGACAGATACGCCAGCGGGTGATCGAAGACGTCCTTGATGCCGTAAAGGTAGCGGACGTCGTTGCGATCGCGCCGATTGTGGACGATCGCGCTGATCTGCTTGTGTCCCTGGGCCCGCCGGAGCTGCCGCGCAATGCCGTGCGACAGCAGGTGCGCCCGGCGGAAGCTCCCCTGCATCTGCGCCGCCGCCTTGAATCTGAACGTCGCAAGCGCCTTCACGAAGGCGGCGAGGTCGAATGTCGGCTGCACCTGCAGGCTGTGAAACGTCACCGAGAGCCGCGGAGCGGCATCTGTCAGCCAGCAGAAGCGGCGATAAATGTCCGCGCCGGAACGCCCCAGGGTGCCGTATTCGAGCTGCAGATTGACCGCATCGAACTGCCGGACCGCCCGGCAGATCTCCTTCACCTGACGATCGGCCAGTTTCTGCACGCGCGGGTTCGGGCTGCGCATCAGGTACTGGTTCAGGTCGAAGACCGTGATATCGAAGATGTCATCGAGCTGACGCCGCACCGCGGCAGTGTATGCGGCGATGCCGCAAAGTTTGCTGCCCGTCGAGACGATCGCCAGTGTTTCCTTGCGCGGCGGAGGACCGGCCACCGGGAAGGCCGGTCCGGCGCGATGCGCGACGGCGGCGCGGAATGCGAATGTCGCCATTCGTTGGCTCCCCAGGTCTCGATTGCGCATGAATATCGTCATGACAGGTGCTCGCGTACTGACTGCACGGCGAGGCCGCCGATCCCCCAGAGCGCGAATGCGATCAGCGCGACGATGCCGAGCGTCCGCCAGCGCCGCGGATAGAGCGCCTCCTCGGGCAGGCTGGGGGGCACGAAGCTGGCGATGAACACGCGCTGCCGGTCGGCATTCGCGCGCGCCTGCTCGACGGCGCGCAACGCGAGTTGGTAGGACGCCTCGGCGAAGCGCCGCTCGCTCTCAATTTGCTCGTAGTCCTCGAGGCGACGGGTCAGCCGGTCCGAGCGCGCCTCCTCGGGATCTGTCATCTCGGCGCCGAGCGAACGAAGCTGCGCCTCGAGCGCCCGGATGCGAGCCGCCAGCACCTGGATCGAGGGAGCCTCGTCGCGCATGTAGCGCTTCAGGATCGCGACGTCGGTGTTCGCCTTGACGAGCTCGTCGCGCAGCCGGGTCGCCAGCGTGCCGCTCGCTTCCGCCGCCCGAGCCGGATCGATCATCCCCTCGCGATCGCGGAACGCGCGGGTCCGGGCGAGGACGGTCTTGAGCCGGTCTTCGGCTTGCGCCAGCTCCGCGTTTGCGTGGGCCAGCGCGTCATTCCGCGACCGCTGCGACAACTCGTTAACCAGAGCCTCAGAGGCCGCGACGACCGCATCGGCAAGGCGCAGCGCCTCACCGGGATCGAAAGCGCGGACCCGCACCGTGACGGTGCCGTTGGCGGTGTCGTAAACCGGATCGACCTGCCCCTTCCAATACCGCACCAGCTCTTCGATCGTGGCCGGAAGCCACAGCCGCGACCACCAGTCGGCCTGCGGCGGCGAGAACAACCGGCGCAGATCGAGGGCCGTGTCGATCCGGTCCACGATGGCGCGGCTACCGATATACTGGACGAGAACCTGCGATTCGAGCGCGGCCGGCGGACCGGGCGCGGTGAGGCCGGACAGCAGCGAGGCCGGTTCGAAGCGCGGCGCCTCGGCGCTGTTGAGTGTGAAGCGAAATTCGGCGACGTACTGGTCGCTCGCCAGCGCGAACAGATAGACGGCCGCCAGCAGGCTCGGAACAACGACGATCGCGATGAAGGCCAGCAGGCGCGGCGACACGTGGGGCCGCCACCCGGCGATGGGCAGCATCGCGCCATGTTCCGGGGCCACCGGCCCGGTCTTCCGCAGTGCCGGCAGAAAAGCGGAGACCGGATCGCCCGGCGCCGTCGCCGCCGTCGCGACCGTTACCGGGTTGCCGGCCGGCGCGACCGGCGGAACCAGGCTGCCGCGTTGCCTCAGGTTGCGGGCGGCAAGCATCAATCCGGCTTTATCAGCATCTTGCGGTAGCAATCGAATGCGCCCGCGACGCTGTCGAAAACTTCAAGCCGTCCGCCGGCGAGGACGGCCGCGCGATCGCAGTACTGCCGGATCGTGTGATGGTTGTGCGTCGCCAGGATGATGTCGCACGACCGCATCCTCTCGCGGAAGGCGGCGGCGCATTTGCGGCGGAAGTGCTCGTCGCCGATCTCGGTGACCTCGTCGATCAGATACACGTCGAAATCGATCGCCAGGCAGACGCCGAAGGCGAGCCGCGCCCGCATCCCCGCCGAGTAAGTATCGACCGGCATGTCGAAATATTCGTCGAGTTCGGCGAATTCCTCGACAAACCGCGCCGTCTGCTTGACGCCGGCGCCGTAGACCCGGGCGATGAAGGCGACATTCTCGCGGCCCGACAGCGCGCCGTGGACCGTGCCGCCGAAGCCGAGCGGAAACGACACGCGAACGCGGCGGCGGATCGTGCCGCGATCCGGCGTTTCGGAGCCGGCCAGGAGGCGGATCAGCGTCGATTTCCCGGCGCCGTTAGCGCCCAGAATCCCGTAATTGTAGCCCGAGCGGAACTCGGCCGAAACATGGTCGAGCAGGACCTTGCGGCCGGCGGCGCTTCGGTAAGATTTCGCGACATCATCGAGCGCGATCACAGCGCGGCGCTCAGCTTGCGGCTCAACAGGCGGTGCAGCGCCAGCCCTGCGACCAGCGACGCGATCGCGACGACGGCGACGTAAGACCGGTCCAGCCAATGCGGCTGATACACCTCGAAAAACCCGGCGCGGAACCAGTCGATCGCGTGCAACAGCGGGTTCCACACCAGGATGTCGCGCACCCAATCGGGCATCATTCCGGGGACGTAGAATATCCCCGACACGAAGTACAACAGCCGGGTCAGCTGCGCGTAGGTCTTTTCCCACGACCGCCAGAACACCGTCACCACTGCGTTGACAAAGCCGACCCCGCAGCCGAAAGCGGCAATTGCCAGCACCGCGATCGACGGTTCCCACAAATCGTCGGGCAACGCGTGCAGCCCGATCGCCAGAAACCCCGCCAGCAGCGCGACTGCGACGATCACGTCCGTCATCACCTCGAGAAAGCCGCGCGCGGCGATGACATCGAAACTCGACACCGGCGGCAGCTGCAGCAGCGGCGCGTTGTTGATCAGCGCATGGCTCATCCCGGCGCTGGAATGGACGAACACGTGATACGGGATTCAGGTTCTGAGGGCTGTCTGATGAGGAAGCCTTCGACGGTGTTCCAGCGGCTCCGGTTCGCGGCCAATGAAGGTGCACCGTTTTGCCCGGCCTGCGGCTTGCGTGAAGGTCTACACGCTGGCGGAAACGCCGGTGCGCTGGAAATGCTCGGCTGCCGGAAGGAAGTTCAGCGTGACGAGCGGCACGATCTTTCACTCGCCGCAAGCTGGCGATCCGCGACTACTCGCCGTGATCGCGCTGTTCGCGAACGGCGTCAAAGGCACGTCGGCGCTGGAAATGACGCCGGGACATGAACATCAACCCAAAGCGGCATTCGTGCTGCTGCACAAACTGCGCGAGGCGATGGGCGCGGAGATCGTAGACCGGGCCGGAGCTGATCCGGCGAAGTAGAGGTTGACGGTGCCTATTTCGGCTCGCGCATCGCCCAGAGAACCGAGGCCGATCGCCGGCAACAGCGACGCGAAGGCAACAAGCAGCAAGGTCGTGGTTGTCGCTCGCGAGAAACGCGGCGACGCGCGGTACATGGGTTGTCGGCCGGGAAGTCGATGCGTCCGATGGTGCGCAAGCCATCGCGAGCGGGATCGACAGTGCAGCGGACGAAGCGAACGCTGGAACATCTGCACGCCTCGTTCCTGACGAAGCGCGTAACACTCGTCGAGTTCAGTCAGCGAAGACGGCGCGTGCACAACAGGCCGAGATCGTTCTTCGCCGGCTGCGCCGGTCAGAGTTCGGCATTCACACGGATCAGCCGGACGGCATCTGTAGGCTACAGCCGCGAATGCGCATGGCGCGAGAACCATCGCCGGGAAGCGAACGGGACGCATGGAACCTGATAACCGCGCCGCGCTGGCGCATCCGAAGTCGGCAACGTGGACCGGCTACTGGCACCCGAAGAAGGCGGCGGCATGAGCGAGAACAACGAAGCGACGACGATACCGCGAATGCGCTGGTCAAGAAGCGGGCGGATTGCTTTTCGAGATCAGCCAGCGCGAGCGCGAGATTGAGCGGCTGCAAACCGAACTGGTCACGTTGAGCGGTGCTGCGGATGTTCGGCCGAGTTCAAGGCGAAGCGCTCCCGGTGCGGCATCGGCGGCCGACCAAATCGCTACTTCCGACATGGCGAGTTGACGCAGCGGATTTACGAGCGCTGCGCCAGCGCGGCGAGATAGCAGCGCGACGTTGCGTTCAGGCGATGCGCGACAAAGGGCTTGATCCCGCTACCGATCCGGTACGCGCACGACTTCGTGCGTCGGTCGGGCTGCAACTCAACGCGGCAGCGAGACGAGAAGGATCGAGCGGATCGGCAAGGGGAAGACGTGCGGTGGCGATGAGCGTAAGCCCTTATCGGAGCAGAATTTATAACACTACCACGGCCTTTTTTGGCATGATCTCTCTGCGAGGGCGCAATTGACGCTGCGGAAGGGGATTGATGCCGATATATGCGTTGTGGAATAACAAAGGCGGGGTAGGCAAGAGTTATTTAACGTTAGGTGGCGTGCGAATATGCGCACGCACGCGAAGAGGGTTCTTGTGTGGATATGTGCCACAAGGAAATTCTTCAAGTATGCTACTGGCGGCATGTTTCTGGAGAAGACGTCTCGATGAACGGCATGGCTAATCCACGGCAGAACTATAGCTGGCTATATCGCGGGAAAGGATTTGATCTCGTATACAGATCCCACGTTGGCTCGTCATACCCGATTAGAGTGCATGATTATAATCATGCGTGCCGACAAATCTTTATTTAGTGTAGGCGATGAAGAACTTGAACTACAAGCATCCCGCGTTGCTCGCGCCGCTATCCCGGGCCGCCGATGCATGGAGAACAGTTCATACATGGATTACAGATCTAATATCTGACATTAGGAATTCGTGGAATACAAGAACGGAACAGTCTTCATCGACTGCAACCCAAGCTTTACAATCTATACGGAGATCGCTCTATCGGCTCGAACGGCTAATAATCCCGTTTTCTGCTGACGGCTCTTCCAAACGCGCCGTGCGCGCTGTTTTATCGTTGATATATGGAATAAGCAGACGCCCAGGTGGCGCACAAATCGGAATTTTTTCTTAATTCGCAGCGCTGGACCATGCGCTTGCCGGAAATATATGGATATGTTGGCAACCGTTTAACACAAATGAATCAAAAGTTCCGCAAGCGCATTCAAGACCGTCGTGACGGCCATCGGCACTGAGATATGGAATGTATGGCGATCTAACCCGAACCACTTTTGTATACATCCTCGTGGCGATCCCGCGCCGTCAAATCCCATTGGTTTTCGCCGCATGTTTCAGGCAGAGATCAATGATGCTAATACAGCATCTGTAGTGTCTGGTGCTATGGGAATACCAATAGGCGTTCTGTACGCCGGGATCAAAAACCATTGCTGGACGCAGCGTTGCTGTCAACCAATCACAATTGAATCGCCAACAACCAAACATTCGAGATTTGTGCAACGAATTGAATAGCTGGTCCCATCTGCGCCCGAATACGGGATCAGCCCGGTGTAATAAAAGACAAGGAAATCCGCGCCGATCGGCGGCGTTCCGTGCATCAGCACGGCGAACGTCGCCGACAGCAGCGCGATGTGCAGCATCGGCTCGATCAGCGCCCAGCCGTAGCCGAGCCGTGTGTCGGCGAAGCGCGTCCGGGTTTCGCGAATGATCAGCGCGCGCACGACGCGGCGCTGGCCCCGCAGGCGCTCCAACAGCCCCGGTTGCGGTCGCGGCGGGCGCGGTGCGCGTGCGACCCGTTCTCCGAGCACGACATACTGGCCGTCGATCGTGTCGAGCCGGTGGTTGAGCAGGTGCAGCACCGCCTCGGCCGCATCGGTGTCCTCCGGGAAGCGATGCAGCAATTCGCCGCCGGCGACGGTCGCCTCGGTGGTCAGCCCGGCGGCGAGATAAAAGCTCAGCTGCGTGCGCTTGATGTCGCGCCCATCCGGATCGAGCCGCGCCGCGCCCGCGAGAGCCACGGCGGCTTCCGACATGTCGCCACGGTGCCACAGTAGATGACCGTGATGCAGCGCGAATTCCGGATTGTCCGGCTCGGCCCGGCGGGCGCGCTCGGCGGCATCGAGCGCGCCCTCGATCCGGCCGCACAGCATCTCGGCGCCGGACAGCACGCGCCACAGCCGCGGGGTGGCGGCTCCCACCGCTTCCCGGCGCAGCAGCGTGGCGGCCTCCTCGGCCTGGCCGCAGCGCATCAGCACCTCGGCGGCGTCGATCACACGGCCCGGCTCGTTGCCCTCCGCTGGCCCGCGCCGCCGCCCCCTGCGCCGCCGCGACCGCGCGCCTCGCCCAGTCGGCCGCTTGCTCGCCGCGCCGCAGGTCAATCAGCAGCCCAGACACATGCAGCGCGAATTCGGTGTTGTCCGGCGCCAGCGTCGCGGCGGTTATCGCCGGCGCGATCGCCTCCTCGACGCGACCCGCCGCCGCCAGAGCGCCGCTCAGATGGCGGTGGCCGTCGATCCAATCCGGGCACAGCTCGGTCAGCCCTCTATAGGCGGCCGCGGCCTCGTCGTGGCAGTCGCAATTGCTGAACACCCAGGCGCAGATCCGCAGCAGCGCCGGGTCGCCTGCGGCTTCGGGAAACCCGCGCCGGACGCAGGCGAGCGCATCCCCCCGCCGCCCGTCATGCAACAGCGCCTCGGCCAGCTTGCAGTTCAGCAGTGGGTCGAGCCGAGCGGTCGCGCCATGACGCTCCACATAGCGCAAACACGTCTCCAACGCTCCGTCCTGAAGCGCCGCAAGAAAGTTGTTTGCGTCAACTTCTAGTTGTACGTGTTCTTGCACTTGCGTGCTCAATTATTTCGTGTGTCTTCAACAAAAAATGAAACCACTGCACTATAAACAACAACCGCATTCCATTCAACGCGAAGATTTCAATTTTCAGAATATGCGACTAAAATTAGCGATTTTGCAACAAACCGAACAGCGACCGAATTCGGCCAATCCGGCAGGCGCGCCGGGTCGCGCGACGGCGGACCCGAGCGCCGTGCAAACGGCGCATGCGAGAGGGCGTTTCTTTGCTCGCAAAGATGCCGGCGCGTCCGTTAAGCTCCCGCCAGGGCTGCCGTCCCGCTCGGGCAATCTGTTCGTCGTCCGGCGGCGCCAGCGACAATTGCATCGCGCCCCGGGCTTCCGGCGCGGGTCGGCGAGCTGACGGAGGGAGATGATGGGTTTCGAGTTCGGGATGTTTCATGAATTTCAGCGGCCCGCCGGGATCACCGACGAGCAGGCGTTCGCGACCTCGTTCGAGCAGGTCGACGCCGCCGAACGCTGGGGCCTCGACGCGATGTGGCTGGCCGAGATCCATATCGCGCCCGAGCGTTCGGTGCTGTCGGCGCCGCTCAGCATGGCCAGCGCGATCGCCGCCCGCACCAAGCGGATGAAGATCGGGACTGCGGTTCAGGTGCTGCCGCTATGCCATCCGCTGCGCCTCGCCGAGGAGGTTGCGACGGTCGATCAGATCAGCCACGGCCGCCTGATCTTCGGCGTCGGACGCAGCGGTTTCCCGCGCACCTACGAAGCCTACGGCGTACCGTACGGCGAAAGCCGCGAGCGCTTCGCCGAGACGCTCGAAATCCTCAAGCGAGCCTGGACCGAACCGACCTTTTCCTACAAGGGCAAGCACTACAGCTTTGAGAACGTCACCCTGACCCCGAAGCCGTATCAGAAGCCGTGGCCCGAGATCCGCGTCGCGGCCAACAGCGCCGATACGTTCCCGGCGATCGCGAAACTCGGCCATGCGGTATTCGTCGCCGTCCGGCTCGGCACGCTAGAGGAACTGGAGCCTAACATCACGGCCTATCGCAAGGCGTGGAAGGAAGCCGGCCACCCCGGCGAGGGCAAGGTGTTCCTGCGCGCCCCGGTCTACCTCGCCGACACCGATCAGGCGGCCCTCGAGGAACCGGAAGAAAGCATCATGTATTTCTATCGCTATCTCGGCGAACGGCTCGAGGACTCGGCCACCCGGGCTGGCGTGCGTGCCGTCGAGGACCGCGCCGCGCGCGGCCGGCGCCTCCAGGAAATCACTTACGAGGACGCGCTGCGCGAGAAGATCATCGTCGGCTCGCCCGAGCGCGTCACCGACCGGCTGATGGGGCTGAAGGAAAAGCTCGGGCTCGACGGCATACTGTGCGAGATGAATTGCGGCACCAAAATCCCGCACGACCGGGTCATGAAGTCGCTCCAATTGCTTTGCGAAAAAGTCAGCCCGCGCTTCAACTGAGCGCCGCGTCGGCGCTGTCGCGTCCGGCACAAAGTCGACCGGAACGACAGCGCCCGCAGATTAGGTCTTCAACAGAGAAGCTCACGTGGCCTACCGACTGCGCCTGTTTTTCCGGCGGTTATTGCGTAAAGCACGTAGAGCGAGCATCCCGCCTTCTCCGCTGGTTGCCTTACCCCGAGGCGACGCAATCCGAACGGACTGCGTCGGGATACCCCTGGGCAGCGCATGAACTGGGCGGCTCCGCAGGTCATAAAGCCCTGCAATTGCTGGGCGAGAAGGTCAGCCCGCGTTTCAACTGAGTGCCGCGGGCGCGGTCGTCCCGTCGCGACAGCGGATGGGGCGACCGCGCCTTCCGGCGGGTTTAAACGCGCTTGTAGCCCTCGATCTCTTCCGCGGTCTGGGAGATCGCCTGCTCCATCGACTTACCTTCCTGAGTGTAGCGGGCGACCAGCTTGCAGATCGTGCCCTGCGCCAACAAGTTGTTCGCGATGTTTACCGGCGCCGGATAGCCGATCATCAACGAGACGACATCGCCGCGCGGCGGGTAGTTGTAGTTGACCCCCTTCGGCGGCGCTTCGGTCTTCCAGATGTCGAAATCGCGCAGCTTCTCGTAGGGTGGGATGTCATAGCCCTTGCTCGCATCCACGATCTGGTGGAATGCCGACTCGGTCGTCACATATCGGATGAAATCCTTCGCCGCCGACTTGTTCGGAGAGAAGTCCCAGATCCCGAGAAAGCCGAAATTGGTGCCGACGAACCGGCCCTTTGGACCCTTTGGCGACGGGAAATGCCAAAGCTCCTTGCCGATCTCCGGCCGGTCGCGCACCGCCACCGCCCAGGCCGAGGGCGGGTTCTGAATCAGCGAGCCCTGGCCCGAGATCAGGAATTTGTTGTTCTGCGAATTGTCCCAGGCGAAAACGCTGTCGGGCAATTGCGGCACCAGCTTTTTGAACCACTCGAGCACCTGCTTTGTCGCATCGGTGTTCAGGGTCGTATTGCCCTTCTCGTCGACCAGATATGCGCCGTGGCTGGCGAATACCGAGTTGACGAAATTGTTCGCGTCGCTCCACGTGCTGAGCGGCAAGCCGAACGGGTAACCGGCCTTGTTCATCGTCTCGGCCAGTTTGAGGAACGTGTCCCAGTTCCAGCGATCGACCAGTTCCTTGTCGGGCGGCGCGTCGTCCGGATACATCTTCTGAACGTCGAGCCCGGCGTACTTTTTCAACAGGTCGATGCGGCCACAGGTCGGCGCGGCTATCGTGCCCTGCGATATCGGCACGGCGGTCCAATGCCCGTCGTGGAAAGCGCCGTACTTTGAGCCTTCCAACTCCTTGCCGAATTGCTTGATCAGCCCGGTGGGGATCTCATCGACCGGTTCGAGTTCCTCGGCGTAGGCGCCCGGCTGCGAATCGGTGTAGCGCATGATGTCGTGCCCGGACCCGGCCTGCGCCTCGGCCGCGATCGTAATGTTGAGCTTGTCGCCCTGCGAGGTGATGAAATCGAGGTTGACGTCGACGTGGTTCTTGTCGCCCCATTCCTTGGCGAGCTTTTTCCAGGGTTCGTTGCCGCCCGGCACCCAATGATCCCACAACCCGACATCCAGCGTACCTGCCGAAAACGCGCTGTGGATAAACGGCATGCCGAACGATTTCGCGGCCAGCGCGGTGGACCCGAGCGCCGCCGATCGCAACAAGTTCCGTCTCGTGAGTGATTTCCGTTCCATAGAGACTCCTCCCGTCCGGCCGCAGTCGGCCGGTTGATTCGTCTCCCTGCGGTTTCGCGGTTGCCGCGGACAACGTTTTCGGCAACATAGAGCCTGCTATGCAGAATTTGAAGACGTTCTATGCGTTCCTAACATAAAGTTTAGATTAGCGCCGCGGTTCAGATCCCGCCCGCTCCCTCCGACAAATCCGGGTCTCGCCGGCAGGCGCGGCTCAATCCGCGAAAAGCACGGGCCGTGAGCACGCCTCCGGCGTCACAGCGGGATATTGTCGTGCTTTTTCCAGGGGTTTTCGAGGCGCTTGCCGCGCAGCATATGGAGCGCCCGGCACAGCCGCTGCCTGGTCGCCACGGGCTGGATCACGTCGTCGATAAAGCCGCGGCTGGCCGCGACGAACGGGTTGGCGAATTTCTCGCGGTATTCCTCGGTGCGCGCCTCGATCGCGGCGGCGTCGCCCAAATCGCCGCGAAAGATGATCTCGACCGCGCCCTTCGGCCCCATCACCGCAATCTCGGCCGAGGGCCAGGCAAAATTGACGTCGCCGCGCAGATGCTTCGAGCTCATCACGTCATACGCCCCGCCATAGGCCTTGCGCGTGATCAGCGTCACCTTCGGCACGGTCGCCTCGGCGAACGCGAACAACAGCTTCGCGCCGTGCTTGATGATCGCGCCGTATTCCTGGTCGGTGCCCGGCAGAAACCCCGGGACGTCCACGAAAGTCACGATCGGGATGTTGAAGCAATCGCAGAACCGCACGAAGCGCGCCGCCTTGCGCGCGCTGTTGATGTCGAGACACCCGGCCAGCACCATCGGCTGGTTCGCGACGATGCCGATCGCCGCGCCCTGCATGCGCGCGAAACCGATCAGGATGTTGCCCGCGAAACTCGGCTGCAGTTCAAAAAAATCCCCCTCGTCGACAACCTTTTCGATCAGCTCTTTCATGTCGTAGGGTTTGTTCGGATTGGCCGGAATCAACGTGTCGAGCGACTTCTCGATCCGATCCACCGGGTCTGATGCCGGCCGCAATGGTGCTCCCGCTCGGTTTGAGCTCGGCAGGAAGTCGACAAAACGGCGCAGTTCGATCAGCGCCTCGACATCGTTCTCGAAGGCAAAATCGGCGACCCCGGAGCGCGTCGTATGCGTGACGGCGCCGCCCAGTTCCTCCTGCGTGACGGTCTCGTGCGTCACCGTCTTCACAACGTCGGGACCGGTCACGAACATGTACGAGCTGTCCTTGACCATGAAGATGAAGTCGGTCATCGCCGGCGAATAGACCGCCCCGCCGGCGCACGGCCCCATGACCAGCGAAATTTGCGGAATGACGCCCGAGGCCAGCACGTTTCGCTGAAACACCGCGGCATAGCCGGCCAGCGAGGCCACCCCCTCCTGGATGCGCGCGCCGCCGGAATCGTTGAGGCCGATGACCGGCGCGCCGACATTCATCGCCTGGTCCATGATCTTGCAGATCTTCTCGGCGTGGGCCTCCGACAGCGACCCGCCGAACACCGTGAAATCCTGGCTGAAAACGAACACCAGCTTGCCGTTGATCGTGCCGTAGCCGGTGACGACCCCGTCGCCCGGCACGCGCTGCTCGGCGATGCCGAAATCGTGGCTGCGGTGCTCGACGAACATGTCCCATTCCTCGAAGGAGCCGGGGTCGAGCAATATGTCGAGCCGCTCGCGCGCGGTCAGCTTGCCGCGGGCGTGCTGCGCCTCGATGCGCCGCTTACCGCCGCCGATGCGGGCCGCCGCGCGCTTGTCGTCGAGTTGCTTCAGAATGCTCTGCATGGCAGGCGGGATAGCATCAACGTTTCCGAGAGGCCAGCCTTGGCCGCTCTATGTTGTGCTCGATTCAATCGCAACGCTGGTCACAGCCGTTCCCGCCGGGCAGGATGAGGTTCGCCAATCGTCAACGAGGGACAATGCAATGCCGGAAGGGACCGACCTTTATAGGAAAGGCATGGCGAAGCGGCGGCAGCTGATGGGCGACGCCGCGGTGGAGGCGGCGTCCAAGGGGGTCTACGCCGACCCGGTCATGCAGAAGTTTCTCGATGTCGCGGTCGAGAACGTGTTCGGCAACCTGTGGACGCGGCCCGGGCTCGACGACAAGACGCGAGCGCTGATCTGCGTCGTCTCCGACACCTGCACCGGGCGCGAACCGGAGCTGGAGCTGCATCTGCGGATGGCGCTGCGCCAGGGCTGGACCGAGGACGAGCTGGTCGAGGTCATGCTGCACCTGTCCGGCTATATCGGCGTGCCGATCATTCGTGAGTCGATGATGGTCGCCTCGCGCGTCTTCAACGAACACCGCGGTCAAGCCGGCGGGCGCTGAACCTTTGGGTCGAGCGCGCGTAAATGCGTTGGCGTCCGCGCCGCGGGTCCATCCCCGGAACTCTCGCGCGGGCGTAAAGTTGGTTCCGATGCAGTCGAATATTCCGCAGCCGACGCAGCGCTCCCGCCGCGCCGTGCTGGAAATGACGGAGTTGCAAATGCGTATTGGCCAAGGTTCCGTCCTGGGCACGCGGCCTGGCACGCGATCGCGCGCGTGGGGCGGCGGCGCTCGCCGGCTTGGCGGCGCTGCCGTTGACGCTCGCGCCGGCAGCCGGGCAGACGCCAGCCGCCCCACCGGCCGCCCAGACGCAGGCCGCGCCGCCCACCCAGCCGCCTCAAACCGCGCCTCCCCCGCCGCAGCTTCAGCCGCAAAACCAGGCCACGGCCAGCGCCATGAATTTGACCGCGCAGGTCCCGAAAAGCCTGCCGATCCCAATGCCGAGCCTGGCGCCGCTGGTTCAGCATGTTTCGTCGGCGGTCGTCACGATCTCGGCGCAGGGCGGCGCCGACAAAATCGCCCGCAGCGATGACGATTTCGACGACGACAGCCGCGATCGGCCCGGCGGCCTGCCGTTCGAAGACTTCCTGCGCCGTTTTTTCGACAAGCGCGGCATGCCGGAGACCGGGCGCGAATTCGTCGGCCTCGGCTCCGGGTTCATCGTCGATCCGCAGGGCTACATCGTCACCAACAACCACGTCGTCTCGAAGGCCGAGAAGATCACGGTCATCCTCCAGGACAACAGCCGCATCGAGGCGAAAATCGTCGGGCGGGACGAGAAAACCGACCTTGCCCTGATCAAGATCGACGCCAAGGAAAAGCTGCCGTTCGTCACCTGGGGCGACAGCGATCAGGCCAAGGTCGGCGACTGGGTCGTCGCGGTCGGCAATCCGTTCGGGCTCGGCGGCACGGTGACCGCCGGCATCATCTCGGCGGTCGGCCGCAACATCAACGAGGGGCCCTACGACGAGTACATGCAGATCGACGCGCCGATCAACCGCGGCAACTCCGGCGGCCCCACTTTCAACCTTGGCGCGGAGGTGATCGGGGTCAATACCGCGATCTACTCGCCCACGGGCGGCTCGGTCGGGATCGGCTTCGCGGTGCCCTCGAACGTCGCGAAGAACGTCGTCCAGCAGCTGCGGGAAAAAGGCCATGTCACCCGCGGCTGGCTCGGCGTCGCGATCCAGGGGATCACGCCGGCAATCGCCAAGAGCCTGGGGCTTAACGCCGAGCAGCCGAGCGGCGCGCTGGTCGCCTCGGTGACCCCGAACAGCCCGGCGGCAAAGGCCGGGGTCAAGCAGGGCGACGTCATCACGGCGGCCGGCGGGCAGGCGGTCAAGCAGGTCGGCGACCTGCCGCGGATCGTGGCGGCGGCGTCGCCCGGACACCAACTCGGTCTGACGATCATGCGCGGCGGCAAGGAAATGAAGCTCGCCGTCACGCTCGGCGAATTGTCGGAAAACCCAAAGCAGGCGGCCGCCGCCACGCCCGAGGAGAACCGTCCCGGCGCGCTCGGGCTGCGGCTCGCGGCGCTGACCCCTGAGCTGCGACGTCAATACCGCATACCGAAGGACATCGACGGCGTCGTCGTAACCGAGGTCGCCGACCAGAGCCCGGCGGACTTGGCCGGGGTTCAGGAGGGCGACGTGATCGTGTCGGTCGACCAGAAGCCGGTCGAAACCCCGCCGAAAGCGGCCGAGCAGCTGAAAGAGGCCGCCGCCAAGGGCAATGTCCTGCTGCTGCTAAACCGCAAGGGATCGAGCCAGTTCGTCGGCCTCTCGGTCAATCGCGGCTCCGAACCCGGCAAGCCGGGGTGACGCCCAGCGTGGTGCTGAGCAACGCGAAGCCCATGCCGTTTTGCCGCGGCAAGACGGCATGGGCTTCCCCGGCATGCGCCGCCCTCAGCCCGTCCTCCTCTTTAAGAATTGTGGCTTCGTCCTATGATTGCGAACAGCCGGCGTACCCGCTTGACAGCGGCGCCGCGTCGCGCGTCACTGCGACAAACCCGACAGCACGATCAGGAGCCCCCGATGCCGCTCGACGCCTATCTGTATACCGGTCTGCGCAGCCCGTTCGGACGGCATGCGGGCGCGCTCGCCAAACTCCGCCCGGATGACATGCTGGCCGGGGTCATCGCCAAGGTGGTCGCCGAGAGCGGCTTCGCGCCCGAGAAGATCGAGGATGTCGTCGTCGGCTGCGCCAACCAGGCCGGCGAGGACAGCCGCTGCGTCGCGCGCCACGCGGCGCTGGTCGCCGGCCTGCCGATCGAGATCCCCGGCTCGGTGTTGCAGCGCAATTGCGGCTCGGGCCTCAACGCGATCGCGATGGCGGCACAGGCGATCACTTGCGGCGAGGGCGACGTGTTCGTCGCCGGCGGCGTCGAAAGCATGAGCCGCGCCCCGTTTGTGATGGGCAAGGCCGAGGCGCCGTTCAGCCGCGAGGCCAAGGTGTTCGACTCGACGATCGGGGCGCGCTTCCCGAACCCGAAGGTCGAGGGCCGCTACGGCGCCGACACGATGCCGGAGACCGCCGACAACCTCGCGCGCGACTATCAGATCACGCGCGAAGCTGCCGACACCTTCGCCGCCGGCTCGCAGAGCAAGTACGCCGCTGCCAAGGCTGACGGGTTCTTCTCCGGCGAGATCATTTCGGTCGAGGTGCCCGCCGGCCGCGCCGGTCCGGTTACGGTGGCGGAGGACGAGCATCCGCGCCCCGGCACCGACATGGCGGCGCTCGCCAAATTGCGCCCGCTGTTCAAGGATGGCGTGACGACCGCCGGCAACGCCTCGGGCATCAATGACGGGGCCGTTGCGATGATCGTCGCCAGCCGCAAGGCTGGCGACGCCGCCGGCGCCCAGCCGATCGCGCGCATCCTGTCGAGCGCGGTCGCCGGGGTCGAGCCGCGCATCATGGGTTTCGGCCCGGTGCCGGCCGCCAAAAAGGCGCTCGAACGGGCCGGGCTGTCGCTCAAAGACATCGACATTATCGAGATCAACGAAGCCTTCGCGGCGCAGGTCCTCGCCTGTCTGCGCGGCCTCGAAGTCCCGTTCGACGACAGCCGGGTCAACCCGAACGGCGGCGCGATCGCGATCGGCCATCCGCTCGGTGCCTCAGGCCCGCGCATCGCGCTGACGGCGGCGCGGCAGTTGCAGCGGACGGGCGGCCGCTACGCGCTGGTTGCGATGTGCGTCGGCGTCGGCCAAGGTATTGCGACCGTAATCGAACGCGTCTAATAACGCGAACGGCGGCGAGCAAATAAACGCTGTCCGCTTTAACCTTCTTTATAGCAAACGGCCGGGTTTTGTCCTGGCCGTTTTCTTTGGAACCTTTGTCTCTGGACCGGGCGCGTGCGGACCGGAACGGTCGCTCCTTCACCTTCGTTTATGGCGCGAGGCTGATTTACGCCAACAGGTGGAGAATCGATATGAAAAATGGATCGCTAACGGCGGCGCTGATCGCCCTCTGTTCCGCGGCGGCAATCACCCAGGCGCAGGCGCAGACTGTCACCCAGCCGCACTCTGTTGTTCAAGTCCCGGCGACCGGCACCTCACAGCCGACGGTCGCGACGCAGCAGAACGCCCCGGATGCGACCGAACTGGTCCGCGACGCGACCAAGGCCATCCAGGACTTCCGCAAAGACCCCGAATTCAACCGGCTTGCGGCGCAAGCCAAGGGCATCTTCATCGTTCCGACGATGGTGAAGGGATCGTTGATCATCGGCGGCAAGGCCGGGCAGGGCGTGCTGCTGGCGCACAAGAACGGCGCCTGGAGCGACCCCGCGTTCTTCACGCTCGGCTCGATCTCGATCGGGCCGCAGGCCGGCGCCGCGGCGGGGCAGATGGCGTTCCTGCTGATGACCGACAAGGCGCTGCAAGAATTTACCCAAAGCAACAACTTCTCGCTGAACGGCAACGCCGAGTTGACGATCGTCAACTGGTCGGGACACGCCCAAGGCTCGGTCGGGAAGGGTGATATCGTGGTGTGGAGCGACTTGGCCGGGCTGAACGGCGGCTTCAACATCAGCGGTACCGACATTGTCCGCAACGACGACGAAATGCAGAATTTCTACGGCCGGGCCGTCAGCACCGAGCAGGTCCTCCAAGGGCAGGTACGCAATCCGGCGGCCGACGTCCTGCGGCGTGAACTCCCGGCATAGCGCTACCGCTCCAAAAGCCCATCCCGAGCGGCGGCCACAGCGCCGCCGCCGTTTCTGCTGGAACGCGTCAGGACGCCAATGAACCAGGGTCGTCCGCCCTTCATTCCGTATCCGCCGATCGAGAGCCTGTCGGTGATCGGTGATCGGCGCACAGCGGCGACCGTGGCGGCGGACGGGACAATCTGCTGGTGGTGCCTGCCGGATTACGATGGACGGCCGGTATTCGGTGCTCTGCTCGACGCCGAACGCGGTGGGTATTTCCGTCTCGGCCCGGCCGCCGCGGTGCTCGGCGAACAGAAATACGTGCCCGATACGGCGGTGCTGAAGACGCGCTGGGAACAGCCCGAGGGCATAGTCGAGTTGACCGACGCGATGCTGTGGCCGGAAACCGACCGCCCGCCGGAATACCGCGACCGGCGCACGATCGTGCGCCGCCTGCGCGGCATCAGGGGCGGTGTCCGTTGCGCCGGGTCGATCAGCACCCGCCCCAATTTTGAGCCGCCCGCGGTCGCAGCCCCGAACGGCCTCACGCTCGAAGCAGACGGACCGGTGCTGTCGGTCTGGTCGACCCGTCCCGAGCTTGCCGGCTGTCCCGGCTTTTCCGACGGGTTCGACCTCAACGCCGGTGACGAGGTCTGGGTCGTGCTCGGCCCCGGCGAGACCCCGGCGGAGTGGTCGGTCGATCGCGCGCGCTATGCGTTGGAAGCGGCCCTGGAGTATTGGCGACACTGGTCCGAGCACCTCAAATTCCACGGCGCGAGGGCCGACCGGGTCAAGCAATCAGCTTTGCTCGTACATCTGCTATCGTACGCGCCGACCGGTGCTCCGGTCGCGGCGCCGACCGCCTCGCTGCCGGAGCGGATCGGCGGCAGCCGCAACTACGATTACCGCTACGCTTGGGTGCGCGACGCCTCGCTGTCGCTGTCGCTGTTGTCCGAACTCGGGCTCACCGGTGACGACGAGCGCTACCTCGATTGGCTGGCGCAGCTTCCCGCCGGCGAAAAGATGCCGCTGCAGACCGTGTACCGGGTCGATGGCGGCACCGAGGCGCCGTTACGCAGGCGCGACGACCTCAACGGCTATCGCGAATCGCGACCGGTGCAGTTCGGCAATCCCGCGTTCAAGATGATGGAGATCGGCTCGTTCGGTTTCCTCGCGGATTGTGTGTGGACCTATGTCGAGCGCGGCGGCAAGTGGAAGGATTCGTACTGGGAGATGATGCGGCGCGTCGCCGATTTCGTCGTCGAGAATTGGCGCGAGCCCGATCGCGGCATCTGGGAACTCGAGCTGCGCTGTTTCGTCAGCAGTCGCGTCCTGTCGTGGTCGGTTCTCGACCGCGCCATCAAGATCGGCGGGCGTGTCGGGCGCGACGACGTTCCGGTCATGGCGTGGCAGACCGAGATGGACGCGATCCGCGCCGAAATCATGGAGCGCGGCTGGAGCGACGCGATGAATTCGTTCCGGCAGCATTACGATGCCGATACGGTCGATGCCGCGCTGTTGCTGATCCCGCTTCTTGGTTTTCTCCCACCCGACCATGAGCGCGTTCAAAGCACCGTCGCGCAGATCGAGGCGCGGCTGATGATCAACGGCTTCGTTTACCGCTTCATCGAGGACGCCTTCCCGGGACAGGGCAAGCAGCCGCTCGGCGAGGAGGAAGGCGCCTTCGCGATGTGCACCTGCTGGCTGGCGCATTATTACGCGCAGCTTGGCCAGCACGATCGGGCCGACGCGATCCTGCGCGACATCGAAAGCACGTCCGCGACCGGCCTGCTCGCCGAGGCGATCGACGGCCGCACCGGCGGACAGCTCGGCAACACGCCGCTCTTGTTCAGCCAGGTCGAATACGCCAAGGCGGCAATGGTGCAAGCCGGCGTCGATCTCGACCCCGGCCCCAGCCGACGCCGCTGACCGGCATCGATTGCGCCAGGCCGTGGTCGCGTCGCGACCGACGCCTCGGGTCTTGCTCTCGGTCAGCTGGCACCGCAGCCAGAAGTCTACCGGCTCGCGCCAGTGCTCAGGATCAGGTTCTGGCGGCAGTTGGGTTTCGGTCCTCAAGCGAACTACCCATCGGCCAGATGCCTCCGAAAATGTAAGCATGCCGACCTCCTTGAAAACCGCTCCGGCTTTCTGAAAGCAGCTCTGCGCTTCTTCTCGCTTTCCCAGGGCAGCGAGCGCGAGGCCCATATTGAACCGGATCTTCGCTCGATCGATCGGCAGTGAGGCGCGTTCGAGGGCTGCGCGGTAAGTCCCGACCGCCTCCTCAAGTCTCGCGCTATTACCCTCCCGCGCTCCTATCGTTTGCAGCGCATTGCCGAGGTTCATCTTGGTCGTTGCCCATTTCAGCGGCGCGCGGTCGGGCGTGTATTCCTCAAGCGCCGCCCGGTAGGCTCCGATCGCCTGCTCCAGACGTACCGTTCCGCTCTCCCGTTCTCCAAGCGTCTTGAACGCTATGCCGAGATTGTTCTGCGTCATCGCCCAGTCGAGCGGCGCCCGATCGCGCGTATACACCTTGAGCGCCTCCTGATACGCCGCGATCGCCTCTTCCGCCCGCGCCGTCCCGTTTTCCCGCGTCGCCAGAACCCAAAGCGCTTTCCCGAGGTTATTCTGGGTCAGCGCCCATTCGATCGGCATCCGCTCCCGGGTGCACTCTGTCAGTGCCCTTTGGTACGCCTTCACTGCATCATCTAGCCGCGCCGTGCCGACTTCGCGCTCGCCGAGCGTTTGCAGGACGTTGCCGAGATTCATCTGAGTGAGCGCCCAGTCCAGCGGTTCCTGGTCGCGGTTTCGTACCTCGAGCGCCGCATGAAAAATCGCGACTGCCTGGTCCAGCAGATCGGCATTGGCTTCTCGCTCGCCCAGCCTCTGGAGCGTAGCGCCGAGGTTGTTTTGGGTCATCGCCCACGCGCGCGGCATGCGGTCCCGCGGGCGGTATTGCAGAACAAGCTGCCAGTTCTCGATAGATTCTTTCAGTGCGGCGCTGTCGCCGTGTTCGTCGCCTTCTCGATAAAGCGCATTGGCCCGCCTGGAAAGGTAGTTCCCCGTCTCGGTCGGATGCCTTGGGGGAACCAGCCCCGCGGCCTCCTTATACAATTCGGCTGCTTTCCTGTAGTTCAGTTCGGTCATCGCCAGGTCGCCCAACGTCGCGGTGGTCGCCGCGGCTCCGACCAACTGCGCCTCCTCGGCCCGCTGCGCCTGCTCGATGATTTCATGTGCTTTCTGCGCCGCGGCTATCTGCACCCGCGCCGCTTCGGCAAGGAGCTGCCGCGCCTTACTGAAGTTGCCAACCTCTATGGCGGCCCGCCCCTGACTAACAAGATCCAGCGCCTCGGGATTGTCCCGATTGAGCGCCGCAGTCGCCGCAGCCTGCTTCTGGAGGGTTTTGAACTGGTTTGCAACCTCGGTCAGCTTCTGTGACAACCCCTCGATCGGCACATTCTCGATGCCGATAATCCGCAGCATGGTCTGCGCCGCATCCGCAGTCACGCCTAGCTGTTAGCGATTTGGGCGGTTGCGTCTGGTAGAATTTCGTCCGGCCGGGGGGACCGAGGGGCGGGACGATGCAGCGTCAAGGGAGCTTTTCGCAGGCGGAATACGCCGGCAAGAAAAAGCAGACGCGGCGCGACAAGTTCTTGGCCGAGATGGAGCAGGTGGTGCCGTGGGCGCGGCTGGTTGACGTCTGCGCCCGCTCTACCCGAAGGGCGAGCGCGGCCGCAAGCCGATCGCGCTGGAGCTGATGCTGCGCATCGACTTTTGCAGCAATGGTACGGGCTGGCGGATGAAGCGCTGGAGGATGCGCTGTACGACAGCCAAGCCTTGCGCGGCTTTGCCGGCATCGATCTGACGCTGGACGCGGTGCCCGACGCGACGACGGTGCTGCACTTCCGCCACTGGCTGGAGCGCCACGAGCTGACCCGGGCGCTGTTCGACGAGATCGCCGCGATGCTGGCCGAGCGCGGTTTGTTGATGCGCAAGGTACCATTGTGGATGCCACCATCATCGCCGCCCCGCCCTCGACCAAGAACAAAGAGAAGGCGCGCGACCGGCAGATGCACCAGACGAAGAAGGGCAATCAGTGGCATTTCGGGATGAAGGGGCATATCGGCGTGGACGTCGCCTCGGGGGTGGTGCACACGGTCGTCGGCACCGCCGCCAACGAAGCCGACATCAACCAGATGGCGGCGGTGCTGCACGGCCAGGAAGAGGCGGTGTTTGCCGACGCCGGCTATACCGGGGCGGACAAGCGGCCGGAGCATGCCGACCGCGATGTCTCCTGGAACATCGCCATCAGGCGCAGCATCATCAAAGCTTTGCCCAAAGCGCTGCGGGATGTGGCGGAGCCGGTCGAGCGCGCGCTGGCGCAGGTGCGGGCCTGGGTCGAGCACCCGTTCCACGTCGTCAAGAACCTGTTCTGCCATAAGAAGCTGCGCTATCGCGGCCTCAAGAAGAACACCGCGCAATTGCACACTCTGTTCGCGCTGGCCAATCTGGTGATCGTCAAGAAGGCTCTGCTCGCTCAACCCGGCTGACGATACCGGGATTCTGTCCCGATCCCGCAAACAACACAGGAAACCCGGCCCAACCCCCGATTTATACCAACGAGACCGCCACCCACGCGGCGCGCCGCCCCAAAATCAGGCCGTAGCCGCCGAACCGTCAGCTATCCTCGCTATGTTCAGTGTTTCCCTAGCTGTTTGCTCAGTTCGACGATCCTGTCCGTTAGAGGACCCGCGGCGGCCTTGATCAATTCCTGCACTTGCTCCGGCGTGAGGCCGAAATTGCAAGTGATCTTGTTGTTGATGACATCGCGCGCCGCGGCGATGCTGCAATCGGCAGCCGTAACAGGGGTGTCGCCGAGCGCAGCCGCGTCGTGTGGCGTGAAATTGCTGACCAGCAAGGCCAGGGCGAGTAAAGCTATTTCTTGCCGCCTTCGACGCATGTCGAGGATCCGCTGCTGTCTGCATTCAATTTGCCGGGGACGCCGACCGACAAAAATTACTTTGACCTAGGGGTCGGAGTCTCGATGCCGATTTCCCGCACCAGCTCAGCATACTTAAATTACGATGCTATCGTCGGGATCAGCCATACCACCTACAACAGCGTCACCGCCGGAATCCGTTTGAGTTTTTAAGAAAACCGTGGCCTCGCAGCCGTTATTTTGCCGAGCCAGGCTTCGTCGACGGCCGCACCGGCGGACAGCTCGGCAACACGCCGCTCTTGTTCAGCCAGGTCGAATACGCCAAGGCGGCAATGGCGCGAGCCGGCGTCGATCTCGACCCCGGCCCCAGCCGACGGCGCTGACCGGCATCGACTGCGCCAGGCCACCGCCGTGGTCGCGGCGCGACCGACGCAAAAATCGCCGCAATCGTGTGCCATATGAGGCACTCGGCGCCGATGAACGCGGGCTGACGATCCGAGGCGGCTATTTCGCTGAACTTCCCTGTTAGGGACGACCGAATTCCCTGCTCTGGCATTCCCAATTCCCTGTTCCCGATCGTGGGAATTCATCGCAAGTCCGCGCCCTCAAAAGCCGAATCGGCGCAGACGGAAGCCGTTCGGCGAATATTTCCCTGCCGGCAGGGAAATTCAGGGAAATCGCCCGAGATCACCACAGTTTCGGCTGCGGCCGGGCAATCGGCGGCGGCAGCGGGTTGAAATCGAGCGGCGCCAATTCCTCGATGCGCTCCCGGCTCGGCAGCTGCGCGACGTCCCAGCCGCCGCCCAGCGCCTCGATCAGCGCCACCGCCGCCAGCAATCGGGTCTGCGTCACATCGAGCGCCGCTACCGCGTTGTTGAGCGCCGCCGTATTCGCCACCACAACGGCGGTGTACGACACGGTACCCGCGAGATATTGGTTCGAGATGATCCGCTCCGCCTCGCGCGACGCCGCCACGGCGGATTCCAGCGCGACCGCCGGCTCCTTCAGAAGTCGCAGCGCCGACAGCTGGTCCTCGACATCGCGTAGCGCATCGAGCACCGTCTGACGGTAGAGCGCGACGCTGCGGTCGAACGCGGCGACGGCCTCCTGGACCTGCGCTTGCCGCGCGCCGGCGTCAAACACCGTCTGCGCCAGCGTCGTGCCGAACGACCAGAGCCAGCCCGAGGCCAACGCCAGCTTGGTGATCTCAGTAGCGGCGGTCCCACCCGTGGTGGACAGCACGATGTCGGGATAGAACGCCGTCGCGGCGACGCCGATCGCGGCGTTGGCCGCCGCCATTTGGCGCTCGGCGGCGACGATATCGGGCCGGCGCTCCAACAGGCTCGACGGCAGCCCAGGCGGGATTTCCGGCAGCGGCGGCAGTCCCGGCGCCGGCGCAATGCCAAGCTCCGATGGCGGCTTGCCGATCAGCACGGCTACAGCGTTTTCGAGCCGCGCCCGGGTGACCCCGACCGCCTCCGCCCGAGCCCGCGTGCTCTCGAGCTGGGTCTTTGCCTGCGCCACGTCGGCGGCCGAGACGATCCCGGCATTGTACTGGTTCTGGCTGATGCGCAGCGATTCGGCGTAGGCGTTCGCGGTCGCGTCGAGCAGCCGGCGCAATTCGTCAGCTACGCGAATCTGCATGTAGGCCGAGGCCAGCTGCGACTGCGCCGCGAGGCGGGCGGCGGCCAGATCGGCGGCGCTGGCCTGCGCCGTCGCCGCGGTGCCGCTCACGTTGGCCCGGACACGCCCCCATAAATCGGGAACCCAGCTGGCCGACGCGGCCACGCGAAACGCGCTGCCGATCTGGCCCAATTGACCCATGCCGCCGGTACGCGACCGCAGCGCCGAGGCATTGACGTCGACGACAGGAAAAAACGCGGAGCGGGCCTCGGCCGTCACCGCCGCGGCGTTGCGGAACGCCGCCTCGGCCGCCGCCACGTTCTGGTTCGAGACATCGACCTGGCGCAGCAGCGCGTCGAGCGCCGGATCCTTGAACACCGACCACCACTCGCCACGCTCGACCGAGTCGGCCGGCCGCGCCTCTCGCCACCCGTTCTCCCACTTGTACGAAGCGGGGACCGGCGCCGTCGGCCGGACATATTCCGGTCCGACCGTGCAGGCGGCCGAGGCCAGACAGAGCGCCACCCAAAGACCCCGGACCATCCGAACTCGCGTAATCGGTTCCGGGAATTTATGCCAGGTCGGGGCGGATCATCCCGGTCCGGCGCCGATCGAGATTTCGGTCTCGTGCCGGTGATCGGCGCCGACCGCGTCGCCGACCGACGCGAACCCATCGCAACGCAGCAGCTCCGCAAGACCGGTCTTGATCCGTCCGAGCAGTTCCGGCCCCTCGAACACCAGCGCCGTGTAGAGCTGCACCAACGACGCGCCGGCGCGAATTTTCGCGTAGGCATCCTCAGCGCTCGCCACCCCACCCACCCCGATCAGCGTCAGCCTGCCTTGCGTCAGCCGGTACATGTCGCGCAGCACCGCGGTCGATGGCTCGAACAGAGGCGGACCGCTGAGCCCGCCGGCCTCGCGCGAATGCGGGCTGCGCAATCCGGATGGGCGCGCGACCGTCGTGTTCGACACGATAATCCCGTCGATGCCGGAGGCCAGCGCCACCGCGGCGATGTCGGCGCGCTGCTGTTCGTCCAGATCGGGGGCGATCTTGACGAGGAGCGGCGTTTGACGCTGCGTCGCCCCGCGCGCCGCGACAAGCTCGCGCAGCAAGGCTTCGAGCGCCTCGCGCGCCTGCAGGTCGCGCAGCCCCGGCGTATTCGGCGACGACACATTGACGACGAGATAATCGGCCATCGCGGCCCCGCGCCGCACGCCCTCGACATAGTCGGCCAGCGCGTCGGCGCTGTCGCGGTTGCGGCCGATATTGAGCCCGACGATCCCGCCTCTTGCCGGCCGCGCGCCCGCAGGCGCTCGACAACCAGATCGAGGCCGCCGCTGTTAAACCCGAGCCGGTTGATCAGCGCCCGGTCCTCGCCAAGCCGAAACACGCGCGGGCGCGGATTGCCGGGCTGCGGAAGCGGCGTCACCGTGCCGATTTCGACAAAACCGAAACCGAGCCGCAGCAGCGCATCGGGCACGCGCGCATCCTTGTCGAACCCGGCCGCGATGCCGATCGGGTTCGGGAAGTCGCGGCCCCACAGATGCTGGCGCAGCACCGGCGGATCGGTCTCGCCCGCGCGTCCCGCCGAGCCCGGCCGCGAGCGCCGCCAGCGTCACCCGATGCGCCGTCTCGGGCGGCAGCGCCCGCAGCAGCGGGCTCGCAAACGGAAAGAGGCCACTCACGCTTACAAAATCCAAGCGGCTTCAGAGAGGCGAGCGTGGACGCGGAGGGGGCGGCAGCATACCGAAAAAAACTTGCACATCCTGAAGTCCGGATGCCTTTCGGTAGCGAGCGAACTGTTCAGCCTGCTCTTTCGCGACCTGTGTTCCAGACAGGTCGAGCGTCTGCAGGCTGCTCAGGCCCTTCAGCGGGTCGAGGTTCGCGACCTGTGTTCCAGAGACAGGTTGAGCGTCTGCAGGCTGCTCAGCCCCTTCAGCGGGTCGAGGTTCGCGACCTGTGTTCCAGTACAGGTTGAGCGTCTGCAGGCTGCTCAGGCCCTTCAGCGGGTCGAGGTTCGCGACCTGTGTTCGAGACAGGTCGAGCGTCTGCAGGCTGCTCAGGCCCTTCAGCGGGTCGAGGTTCGCGACCTGTGTTCCAGACAGGTTGAGCGTCTGCAGGCTGCTCAGGCCCTTCAGCGGGTCGAGGTTCGCGACCTGTGTTCCAGACAGGTTGAGCGTCTGCAGGCTGCTCAGGCCCTTCAGCGGGTCGAGGTTCGCGACCTGTGTTCCAGACAGGTTGAGCGTCTGCAGGCTGCTCAGGCCCTTCAGCGGGTCGAGGTTCGCGACCTGTGTTCCAGACAGGTAGAGCGTCTGCAGGCTGCTCAGCCCCTTCAGCGGGTCGAGGTTCGCGACCTGTGTTCGAGACAGGTTGAGCGCCTGCAGGCTGCTCAGCCCTTCAGCGGGTCGAGGTTCGCGACCTGTGTTCAGAGGTCGAGGTCTGAAGGCTGCTCAGCCCTTCAGCGGGTCGAGGTTCGCGACCTGTGTTCCAGAGAGGTCGAGCGACTTGATATTGCCGAGGCGCCGCAGCAATGGTCCTGTCTTGGCAAAGTTTTCGGGTGTCAGCCGCGAGTTTCGCTCTACCGCCATGCCGTCCCCGGCCGGCGTAACCGTAAGGCCCAGTTCCGCCAGCTCGGCACGAAGCTGGTACGGCGAAAACCTGTCGTAGGCCGCGACGCCGGCGACGCTGACCAGCGCCATCACCAGCAGCGCCGGGGCGGCGAAGGCTGCACCACGGCGCCACAGATCGCGCCGTCCTCGCCCGAGATACCGCCCCACCGCGCGGGCGATGAAATCGTGCGACAGCTCCCAGACAGCGGCAGCCGGGTCAAGTGGCCGCACCAATGCAGCGGCCCCGAGACCGTTCAGAACGGCGCGGACCTCGCCGCGGCGCAGATGGGTGGCCTGCGCCAGCTCCTCTTCGGATCGCGGCCGTTTTGTCGATTGTTCGGTAATCAGCTGTTCGAGCACCGGCGGGGCGACGTCCCGGATCGCCGGCTGGCCGACCGTCTCCGAAATGTACTGGTGCACCAGTTGCCCCGCGTCGAGCGACGGTACGACAGTTTTCCCGGAGGCAAGCACATGCCCGATCACGTTCAGCGTGATCGGTCGCACGAGGCCGGGACTGTCGTCCAATTCCGACGCGCTCGTGACGAGGCGCTCGATCGTCCCGGGCTGCAAATCAAGGGGCGAGCGCGACAGGAAATCGCCCGCCGCCGCCACCGTGAACCGGCCGACCTGAAACAAATTCTCGCCGTATCGCGGCGCCGGAAGGCCGGCTTCTTCGAGGAACGTCTGATAATCGCTGCGCAGCACCAGCAGCAGCGTGAACTTGGCGATCGGCTCCTTCCGCAGATCGGCAATCAGGTTCGCAAACGCGCCTTTTGCCTCGTCGCTACCGAGGATTATGAATTCTTCGAATTGATCGAGAACCAGCAGCAGACCGACCGGGGACCGCTGCGCGGCGCTCTCGACTAGCGCCCGCATTGTGGGCGCCGCATCCTGCCGCCTCCGTCGCGCCGGCGCCAGCGATGAGAGAGCTTCGCGCAGCGCCGTTTCCGGGTCCTGCCAGCCCCGTGCCTCGACAACGGTCCAACCATGCTCGCGCAGCACCGGCAGCACCCAGGCATTCAGGATCGAGCTTTTCCCCGATCCGGAATCGCCGGTGAGGTAAAGCGGCAGACGCTCGGCCGGCGCCGCCGCGCTTTGTGAGGCCTCGATCCACCGCAGCACCTTTTCGTGCGCGTTGTCGGCGCGGCGGAAATTCGCCCGGTCTTCCGGCGTGTCGAGATACGGTCCGATGCGGAAATACCCGGACTGCTCCGGGTCGAGCTGAACCGCAAGCTCTTTCAGCTTGCGCCGATTGCGCTCCGCGTACCACTCGACGGCAATTTGCGACAGGACCGCGACGGCGAGAATTCCACCGACAGAGCATAGCCAAGCCATGGTTGCGTCGCCAGATCAACCCCCAGCTGGTGCAGGCCAAAATTGCCGGCGATGACAAAGCCGAGGACAAGCAGCACCAAGGAAAGGAGCGCGGCGGTTCGTGCGAGCAGCTTGCCGGGCAGAAAGCTGCGAATTTCCTTTTGATCTTCCTCGGTGAGTTTCGGAAGAGAGCCGAGGGCTTGCTCGGCCAGCTTCGGCAGAGCAGTCGCAAGGGCTGCGGCGTCGCTCATGTGCTACCGTTTCGCTGCATGCGGCGAAAGGTAGCGCGATTTGCCCCAAAGCTGAAAGCTTTGAGGCTCGGATTGGTCAGGTCGCGACCAGCTCGGCGGCGCCGAGGCCATCGACCTCGACGACGGCACGGTCGCCGGGCGTGGGGAACTGGATCGGCACCATGCTGCCGGTCATCACGATCATGCCGGCCCGAAGCGGCGTCCCGGTGGCGGCCAGCTTGTTGGCGAGCCACCGCAGCGCGTTGAGCGGGTTGCCCATCACGTCGCCGCCCCTGCCCTGCCCGATCTCGCGACCGTTGATCGTCAGCCGAGCGGTCGCCGCGGCAAGATCGAGACGGCGCCAATCGGTGACCGGCTCGCCGAGCACGACCCCGGCGTTCCAGACATTGCCGGCGACCATCGCCGCCGCGGTCAGCCTTTTATAGTCGTGCCGCAAATCTTCGAGCAGTTCGATCGCCGCCATAACGCTTTCGACCGCCGCCGCGACCCGCCCGACATCGCCGCCCTCGGGCAAATCTTCGCCGAGCCGCACCGCGATCTCGGTCTCGATGCCGAGCCGGCAATAGTCCGATGTCGCAAGCTCGGCCCGGCGATGGTGCACCTCGGTCGCGAAGATCGCGCCGTAGCATGGCTCGTCGACGCCGCACAGTTGCTGCATGACCGGGGTCGTCAGCCCGATCTTGTAGCCGGCGACATCGCCGCGGCCGCGCCGCCGCTCGATGTCCTCGAACGCGGCCCGCACCCGATAGGCTTCGTCGAGATCGGCCGGCATCAGCTCCGGCGGCAGAATGTCGATCGCGCGCCGCTCGCGAAACAGCCGGGAAATCCCCTCGGCCTTCTGCCGGATGTCCAACTCACCCTCCTGTCGCAGGCCGATGCGTGCGTCCCCGTCGAGATTGCGTCGCTTCACTCGCCATGACAACAGGAGGTGATGCATACGCTCGGAATCAACGCATCGATCAAGCCTCGTAGGTCTCTCGCGCGTCAGACCGGCGGCGAACCGGGGCCGCCAGCAGCAGCAGCCCGGCGACGACGCGAAATTCGCCACATTCCGCGAGTATCAAATCGTCGGCGCCACTGGGTCGGAGCGATGGCGGGCGGGCCTTTGCTGTTCTTTTGCTGCAGAATTCACCCTCCACCGCCGCGAAACCCGCGCGGCGCAACGGTTTCGAGTACGCATTTGCTGTAGATTTGCTGCAGAAACAGCAAACCGCCGCCGGAACAGGGAAAAAAGCAGCCAGTCGCGCCCCGGAATGCAAACCGATGCAGCAACCGCAGAGCGACAGGTCGGCAAAACGGCGGGGCATCGCGTTCCCATTTCTTGAGCAGCCGCATGATTCCGGCCTATGCGTCCGAACTCGTCAACTCGCCGCGAACCGGATCGCGGCGGTTTTCGAACCGGGTTTCCGGCCACGCCGCGGTCGGCAAGGAAAACGGACTTTTCCAGCATGTTTTCCTTCGCTGCCACTGCGCGTGCCACATAACGTAACCGGTTTTCGTTTCGTCTCGCGCAGGAATCTCTAGTGACTGGGCATCTTACCTTTGGCCAATGATTGGGGCCTTGAACGACCAGGTTCGAATTGCGCTTTCCAGCCCGCTATTCCATTCATCCTCATCTTGACCTATCTATAACCGGGTTGGGAATTTCCCCGCCTTATTCGCGTTGACGGAAAAGGCGGGACGGGCCGGATGGCGGGAACCGGCCCAGGCAACCAGATAAAGGTGCGAGATCATGGCAAAGCCGAAGAGAGGCCGGTCAACCGCAACGATCGACGATCATGTCGGAGCGCGCATTCGCGAGCGCCGCATCATGCTGGGGCTGACGCAGCAGCAGCTCGCGGAACTGATCGGCGTAACGTATCAACAGGCGCACAAATACGAGCGCGGCATCAACCGGGTGTCGGCCGGCCGGCTGTTCGAGATTGCGCGAGTCCTCAACGCGCCGATCACCTATTTTTATGACGGACTGGGTGAGGAGCAGCCACGCCCGGCGACCCCGCATCAGCGGATGCTGCTCGAAATTGCTCGCAACTTTGGCGAGATCCAGAACGAGAAGCACCAGGAGGCCGTCAGCCAGCTGGCGCGCGCGCTGGCCGGCCGCTAAGCCATTGGCGAGGACAGCGTAGGGCGGGTGTAGCGGAAGCGTAACCCGCCGTGCCGGACGCGCAATCGATGGCGGGTTGCGCTGCGCTACACCCGGCCTACCACGTGGCTAGCTCCGGTAGCTCGGGTCGAGACGATCGCACAGGCGCAGCAGCGCCGGCCATTCGCGCTGCCCCTGCAGGCGGGGCATGTTGCCGGTGAACTGGGCGGCCTGCCGCTCGCAGGTCTCGGGCGACGGCACGACCATCTTGCTGCCCCCCGCCGCGGCCGCCTGGATCTTCAGCTGCGCCTCGGCCGAGCGCTCGAAATGGTACATCAGCGAAAACGCCTCGGCGACATTGCGCCCGGTCGCCAGCAGGCCGTGGTTGCGCAGCACCAGCACCGGATGCTGGGCGATGTCGTGCCCGAGCCGCTCGCGCTCGTCCATGTCGAGCGAGACGCCCTCGTAATCGTGATAGCCGAGCCTGCCGTAGAACCGCATCGCCCATTGCGACAGCGGCAAGCAGCCCCTCTTCGAGCACGCCGACCGCGATATCGGCCTCGGTGTGGGTGTGGATGACGCATTGCACGTCGGGCCGCGCCAGATAGATCGCGCCGTGGATCACGACCCCGGCATTGATCGGCTCGTATTGCGACGGCTCGATCAGGTGCCCGTCGGTGATGTCGACCTTCAACAGGTTCGAGGCGGTGATCTCGTCGAACATCAGCCCCGACGGGTTGATCAGCATCTGGTCGGTCGTGCCCGGCACGCGCGCCGTGTTGTGCGTCAGCACGAGGTCGTCCCAGCCGAAATGCGCGATCAGCCGGTAGCAGGCCGCCAAATCGACCCGCACCGCCCATTCCTCCGGACTGACATGCGCCGGCCGCGTCTCAAGTCGGGTTTCGATCGTGTCCATGCTGCGCTCCCTTTCACCGTCGTAGGATGGGCTGAGCATAGCGAAGCCCATCGCCTCGACGCGCGTGCAATTATCGATGGGCTTCGCTGCGCTCACCCACCCACTGGCGTGGGTGTCCTCGCCCACAGAGTGCATCGGCCGACCAAGCGAACTCGGTAAAGAATTATTTGGTTGGCTTATGCCGTGCTCGCAGCACGCGAGTGCGCAGCTTGAGCTGGCACGGTCGACCCCAACGCAGTATGTTTAACTCGGGCTTCAACGATACTGAGGCGCCCATTTGAGGAGACGATCGTCATTTGCAAATGAGCCAGAATTCGACCGTTTATGCTCGAAATTGGGCAAGCAGATGCGTGCGGATAGCGGATACCCATCGATGCGCGCTAATTTGCAAGGGCTCATCGCGCGCGGCGAAGAAAAATTGCAGATCACCATTTTTGGTGGACCGTTACCAGTCGTGACCGAGGCCCGGCATCTATTCGGGAATCGACCTGACATTCGTACCAGGCGATCTTATGAATTGCACGGGCAAGGCTGAGATTGATTTAGTCCCGGTACTGCACCGATCCTCATCGACGGTGATGCATATGCCAGCGGCTACCGCGGATATGCCGGGCAGAAGTTACGATAGTCTGTGATCCTTAACAGATGGAAAGACCAAGGACCTCGGTTAGGAATTCGATAGGCCGCCGGTGCTTAATCTACTTGACTGTATTCAAGGTTTGACGCTCGGCGAATAGTGCTGAGTTTTCTCAAGGAGACTTCAATCTCCTGGTACGTCATTTTTTATCAGCGCACGAAAGCTTTTCTTGGACGGCGCACGTTGGAACCATCGAACTCGGTCGCGCGGCCAGAGCCGATCTTGCCGTATCCGTAAGTGCTATCTTTGCGAATCCGGTACATTGGCGGCTAGCGCGTGGGCAGCCTTACAGCCGACAGAGAAGCATTATTGCAAATCGTGACTATTAGCACCGCCGCCGAACCGGAGTACATGCAATTCCGACGCGGATCACACCAACCTGGACGATCCCTACCGAAGAGATCGCGCACGCAAGATCGGCCTTCCAGAGAATGGCTCCTCGCACGGCTAATGGGGCAATCATTAGATGTGGGCTATCGGTGTCGATACAATAGTGTCGGATCGCCGACGTGACGTCCCTTGACGCAGGCTGTCGAAGCTGTGCGTACAAGCAGTGTTTGCTCGCAGAAACATCGACTCTGACCGTCATGGCGCAAGCTTGATCACGGCCAACACGTGGATCCACGGCGACAAGGCAGGGAATGACGGTAGAGAATGGCAACACGGTCTACGCCGGCGCGAACATCGGCACCGGCGGGCCGCCGTCGCTCGGCTTGAACACGAGCCGCACCGCCTGGCCGATTTGATCGCGTCGAGGTCGCAATCGACGATGTTCGTCATGATGCGCGGCCCCTCGGCCAGTTCGACATAGGCGATCGCGTACGGCACCGGCGCGCGGCGCATCACGCTGTAGGTGTAGATCGTCCCCCGGCCCGAAGCTCTCCTGCCACTCGGTCTTATCCGAAAAGCAGAACGGGCAGATGTTGCGGGGGTAGAAATGCACCTCGCCGCACGCCGTGCATTTCTTGATCAAGAGCTTGCCCTTGCGCCGCCGCGTCCCAGAAGGCTTGCGTCTCGACGTTGATCGGCGGCGCCGTGATCTTGCGGTCCTGTGCTTGCGCCATCGCCGTTACTCCCTCTCCATGATGACGGTCGCGGCGTTGTGCCTCGTGCCGAGCGAACCGCCGGTACCGTGCGCCAGCGCCAGATCGCAATTCTTGACCTGCACCGCCGGATGCGCCTCGCCGCGCAGTTGCCGCACCGCCTCCAGTACCTTGGTCAGCCCGCCGCGGTTCGACGGGTGGTTGTTGCACAACCCGCCGCCATCGGTGTTGAACGGCAGCTTCCCGACCCCGGCGATCAGGTTGCCGTCGCTGACAAACCGGCCCCCCTGCCCTTTCTCGCAGAAGCCGAGATCCTCAAGCTGCATGATCACAGTGATCGTGAAGCTGTCATAGATCGATGCGTATTTCATATCGCTGGGTTTGACCCCGGCCTCGGCAAAGGCCGGCGGCCCCGACCATACCGCGCCCGAATAGGTCAGATCGACCTTGCCGCCCATCTGGTGCTTCGGCGCCTCGCCGGCCCCGATCACCTTGACCAACGGCCGCTTCAGGCTTTTCGCGATTTCCGGCGTGGTCATGATGATCGCGCCGCCGCCGTCGCTGATGACGCAGCAATCGAGCCGGTGCAGCGGGTCGGCGATCATCGGCGAGTTGACGACGTCCTCGACCGTCACGACGTCACGCAGCATCGCATGTGGATTGTGCTGCGCGTGGTGCGAGGCGGCGACCTTGACCCAGGCCATCTGCTCGCTGGTCGTGCCGTATTCGTGCATGTGGCGCATCGCGCACATCGCGTACATGTTCGCCGTCGCCGGCGCATAGGGCAGCTCAAACCCCGATTCCGGCATCGGCACGGCCGGCGCGCGCGGCACGGTGCCGGTCGCCATGCCTTCCGCGCGGGGACGGCCCGCCAGCGTGATCAGCGCCACCGAGCACTTCCCGGCGGCGATCGCCTCGGCGACATGCCCGACTTGCAGCAGGTATGACGAGCCGCCGGTGTCGGTCGAATCGATGTGCCGCAGCTTCAGTCCGAGGTAATCCGCAATCGACAAGCCGCCGAGCCCGGGCGTGTCGCCGGCGGCGCAGAAATACCCGTCGATGTCGTTTTTTGTCAGCCCGGCGTCTTCGAGCGCGCCCTTCGCGCATTCGGCGTGCAGCATCGGCACGGTCTTTTCCTGCGCTAGCCGCGTCGGATGCTCGTAAATCCCGACGATATACGATTTTCCTTTTATGCTCATCGCCGGCACACCCCTCCCAAAGCGGATTCAGCTGCGGCGGATGGGATACCGTTCGCGCCCCCCGGTCAATCCCGATTGCGCCGCCCCGAAATGCCATCCGGCCGCATACCGCATGCAGCCGTGCAAACCCCGCATTGGCAAAACCCTTGCCAAACGCGATATGCTTCCTACCAACGCACCTAGCCCGAAGGGAAGCACCATGCATTACAAGCGCATCTCGGCCGATTGCCACCTCGACATGCCCTGGATGCCGCCGGGTCTGTTCGTCGAAAACGCCCGGCGTGAGCTCAAGGAGCGGATGCCCTATGTCGAGGACGGGCCGGACGGGCCGCAGTGGGTCGCCAAGAACGGCGCCAATTTCGGCCTCCTGTACGGCGTCGGTCCGGGCGGTGCGAAGCATGTCCCGGGACAGAATGTCCGTGTCGACATCATGGCCGAGGCCGGCCTCTATTCCGATGCCAAGCAGGGCAAGACCCGCTGCAACGACCCGCATCTGCGGCTCAAGGACATGGAGCTTGACGGGGTCGATGCCGAGGTCATCTACGGCATTCTCGGCGCCGCCTCGAAGCTGAACGACACCGAAGCCAGCAACGAAATGCTGCGCATCTACAATGACTGGCTGAAGGATTTCTGCAGCCACTACCCCGACCGGCAGATCGGCCTCGCCTGCCTGCCCTATGGCAACATCGACGAGGCGGTCACCGAGATCCATCGCGTCGCCAAGATGGGGCTGCGCGGCCTCGAACTGTCCTGCTCGTGGGACATGGTGCCGATGTGGCACCCGGATTGGGAGAAGCTGTGGAAGGCGGTCAACGACGTTGACCTGCCGCTGCATTTCCACACCTTCCCGACGACGGCGCCGCGCTCGCGCACTGAAGCGCGCCACGTGCAGCGCGCCGCGATGTTCACCGGCGTCTCGTCGTTCCAGATGGGGCTCATTCACATCATCGCGGCAATGATGGGCGCCGGCGTATTCGAGCGCTATCCGAACCTGCTCGTCTCGTTCGGCGAGAGCGGCGCCGGCTGGCTCGCCTATGCGCTGCACCGGATGGACTTCGAGTTCGAGGACCGCTTCCGCGACCTGATGAAGCTGAAGCCCTCCGAATACTGGCGCCGCCAGTGCCGCTGCACCTTCCAGTTCGATCCGGTCAGCTCCAAGCTGCTGGACGAGATCGGCGTCGAGACGATGATGTGGGGCTCGGACTACCCGCACACCGACGGCATCTGGCCGGAAAGCTCCAAGTACATCGAGGAGCAGTTCGCCGGTCTGCCGGCCGACGTGGTCCACAAGATCACCTGCGAGAACGCCGCCAAGTTCTACCGGCTCGTGAACTAGAGAGCAAAACTCCGCCGAGATTGCTTCGCGGCGCTCGCAATGGCAGCGGAGGTCTGTCGTTGCGAGGAGCGGCGCCACGAGGCAATCTCGGCAAAGTTGCACCGTGGCCGCGCCCGCCAGGGCACGATCAGCCCTTTCCCAACGCGCGGGGGAGGGCGTTTTTATGGTTTGCGCGGCTTAAGGTTTCTGGATTGACCGGCCGGCCGAACCGGACAATCATCGTGTCAAAACCCGCTGGAAATCGGGACGTCTTCGGCTGAACAGGAGTGAGAAATGTCAAACCATTTCACAGGACTGAACCTCGGCCCGCCGCTCGGCGACCAACGTCTCGACCTCTGCGATTTTTATGTTTTCCAGGCGCCCGCCGATCCGTCGCGGACCGTCTTGATCCTCAACGCAAATCCGAATGCGGACGCATTGCATCCCGACGCGATCTATCGCCTCAATATCGACAATGACGGGGATTGCCTGACCGAAATCGCGATCAGCTACGTATTCTCGCGACCCGAAAACGGCAGGCAAACGGCAACCGTGTTTATCGCGAAGGGCGCCGAAGCTCGTTCCCCCGAGCCGGTCGGCAGCAAGATAATCGCCGAATCCGAGGTATCGTTTGGTCCGGAGCCCAACATCGTCAAGGCCGGTCCCTACATTTTTTTCGCCGGCAGCCGCAGCGATGCGTTTTTTTTTGATTTCGATGGCATCAAGAACCTGTTCGATACCAGCGGCGGCAGAAACTTCACAGCGCCGCATCTGGGCGGCAAGTCGCCCTGGACCGGGGTGGATTCGAACACCGAAGCCAATGTTTTCTCTATGGTTATCGAGTTGCCGACCGGCGAACTCGGATCCAACCCCGAGGTCCGCATCTGGGGCCGCTGCAGCGTGCGGGAAGATGGCAAGCTGCACCACGTCGATCGCGCCGGCCACCCGAGCGTCAGCAGCTTCTTCAATACCGATGAGACAAAAGAGGAATACAACGCCAGCGAGCCGATCAACGACCGCAACCGCTGGCTCGATCAGTTCGTCCATTTGATGGGGCACACCGGCAACTATACGCGCGAGGAAGCGATCGCCGCTATCGATAAGGACCGCATCCTTCCCGACATGTTGTGCTTCAATCCGTCGCTGCCGGCAAAATACCCAAATGGCCGCGTCTTCACCGACGATGTCATCGACCACCGTCTCGCGTTCCTCTCGAAAGGCGATATCCCACCTTCCGGGCTGAACCCGCATACCGACATCCTGTCGGAGTTCCCCTATATCGGCACGCCGCATCCGAAGAAGAGTTAATTATCTTGCATCATCCACGCGAATGCGTAGGCGGAACGCGAACGCATCCCGCCATCGCAAGCGATGAAACCTGGCGGATCACGCTTTGTGCCGCTGGCACTAGGGTACAGAGGCGTACACATGTCGTTGCTTGAGGAAAAGGACGCGATCCGCGAGGTGCTGGCCGAGTATTGCTTCCGGCTCGACGGCGGCGATTACGACGGCATGGCGGCGCTATTCACCGAGGACGGCACCTGGGAGACCGCGTTTGGCAAGGGCTCCGGGCGCGCCGCGATCGCACAGCACGCGCGGGACATCCGCGCCAGGGCCGGCAACAATCGCCCGCGCGCGATCCATCTCGTGACCAATATCGTCATCAAGCTCGACGGCGATACGGCCGAGGTGCGCTCGAACTGGACCGTTATACAGAACAGCCCGGATGGGCCGAAGATCGGCTCCGGCGGCGGCTACGCCGACCGGATGGTGCGGCAGGACGGCAGCTGGCGGTTCCGCTACCGCAAGATCGACCGCTTCATCGCCGCCTGATCCGCCCGCGTCCCGCGTCTGGGCCGGACGATCACGGCAAGCGCATTAAGGGCTTGCCGACCCGTCTCCGCTCGTCACCTCCGCGAAAGCGGGGGTCCGAAGCTATTCTCGATGTTACGGCCTTGCGCTCGCCAGCGCATTTTGGTACAAACATAGAACATATGGAGCGGGGTGGGAGCGGTTTGGCTTGCTCCCGCCGCAAGGCCATTACCGGGATCGTCATTGCGGGGACCCGCGGGCTCGGCTCGCGGAGACGAAGCAATCTCGATGAACCCGGTTTGTCGCCGCGTGCTGCCCGTTTGCTGTTCATTTCCTGTAGAAACAGCAAATCGGGCGAAGAAAGCGGTCGGCGAACCCGAGCCGATGCGATGGGGAACCACGATGACCCTTGATTTCTCTGGAAAAATTGTCTTGGTGACCGGCGGCGGCAACGGCATCGGTGCCGCCAGCGCCCGCAAATTTGCTGCTTCGGGAGCACGCGTCGCTGTTATCGACCACGACGGCGATGCCGCCCGCCGGATCGCGGCCGAGATCGGGAACGGCGCTACCGGACACGAACTCGACGTCTCCGACGGCGCGGCGTTCGCCCGACTCGCGACCGACATCGCCGCCAGCGAAGGCGGCATCGACGTCCTGGTCAACTCGGCCGGCACGATCACCAGACAAACCATCGCCGCGATGCCGGCCACCGACTGGGACCGCATAATGGCGGTCAACCTGCGCGGCCCGTTTAACGGCACGCAGGCCGTCATCCCACATATGAAAACGCGCGGTGGCGGCGCGATCATCAACATCGCCTCGGTTGCCGGGCGCCGCATCTCGTTCGGCGGCGGCGCAAATTACAGCGCCTCCAAAGCCGGGCTGCTCGGCTTCACGCGTCACGCCGCCTACGAACTGGCGCCGGACAAAATTCGGGTAAACGCCGTATGCCCGGGCCCGACCGCGACCGGATTCGGCGGCGGCCAGACACCCTCAGCGGAACAGAAGGCGGCGCGCGCGAAAAAGATCCCACTCGGCTGCATGGTCGAGCCCGAGGACATCGCCGATGCCGTGCTGTTTCTCGCCAGCGACATGGCGCGCATGTGCACCGGCATCGCGCTCGACGTCGATGGCGGCGTGCTGATCAGCAACGACATACCGTACGGGGACTACTTCGCCCGCGCCCGCTGACGCGGCTTCGCTCCACGCGTTTGTTCCGAACGAATGCAATCGGGGCCCCCTCTCCCCCGTCGGGGGAGAGGGCTGGAGAGCTGGGATGAGGGGACGGCGCTCACTCGACCCGCCCAATAGCGGCCCCCGCCCCGGCCCGCAACACCTATTCGTTCTCGCAATCGATGAACGCCGCGAGCAGCAGGCGCACCGCGGCGGCCGGCGTCCGCACCCCCTCCGTGACATCGCGCTCGATCTCGGGCAAGCGGCGGGCAATATGCGGGGCTGCCCGAAAGCGCTCGAGAAGGCCGTCGCCGATCTCATACCACAGCGCCGCCTGTCTCTGCTCGGCGCGCCGCCGTTCCCAGGCGCCGCTCGCCTCAAGCGAAGCGCGAAACCGGGCAACATCGTCCCAAGCCGCATCGACGCCGTCGCCGGTCAGCGCCGACACGGCGCGCACCGCGACTTGCCATTCGGCTTGCGCCGGCCGGATCAGCCGCATCGCATTCGCATACTCCGCGGCGGCACGTCGGGCGTGGTCGAGAAGCGCCCCATCCGCCTTGTTGATCAGGATCAGGTCGGCGAGTTCGATGATGCCGCGCTTGATGCCCTGCAATTCGTCGCCGGCAGCCGGCGGCAGAACCAGCACGAACATATCGACCATCTCGGCGACGGTCGTTTCGGCTTGGCCGGCGCCGACCGTCTCGACCAGCACCGTGTCGAACCCGGCGGCCTCGCATACTAAAATCGCCTCGCGGGTGCGCCGCGCCACTCCCCCCGTCTTGGTGCCGGCGGATGACGGCCGGATGAACGCCTCCGGGGACCGGCCGAGTTCCGCCATCCGCGTTTTGTCGCCAAGGATCGCGCCGCCGCCGCGCTTTGACCCAGGATCGACCGCGAGCACCGCGATGCGGCGCCCGCGCGCGATGCCGTCGAGCCCGAAGCGCTCGATAAAGGTCGATTTGCCGGCGCCCGGCGGCCCGGAAATGCCGATTCGCGTGGCGCGACCGCAGGCCGGCAAAATCGTCTCGATCAGCCCCTCGGCCTGCAGCCGATGGTCGGGCCGCGTCGATTCGACGAGGGTCAGAGCACGCGCCAGCGCTCTGCGATCGCCGCACTGAAGCCGCGCGGCGAGTTCGTCGCCTTCCGGCGGCTGTCGCGAAGAGGATCCGATCGACACGCGCGCAATCGTAGGGGTTTCGCGACCGCGCACAAGCTGTCACACCGCCAGCCGCGCCAGGGCCGAAAAAGCATCCGGTGTCGCGAGCCTCAGCCGCCGCCGAACGCGCTCCAGTTCCAGCCCAATCGCGAGAAAAGCGGCCTTGACGCATCGGCAACCGCTTGCGCCCCGATTTCGGAAAGCCTCGCTGAGCCTTCGAGCATCGCATCGACTCCGCGCCGCGCCAGCCCCGCATTGATCTCCAGCGCCTCGGCAAAGGTTCGGGCCCCGAACAGCGCGACAGCGGCGTCGGCCGTCGCAGCCATCCCCGAACGGCTGATGCCGGTCACCTCGACGGCCGCGTTTTCGAAGCCGCGGGCGAGCGCCGACTGCGCTTCGGCGAACGCCGACCAGGCATTCTCCGCTGCCGCCGTATTAACCGCGAATTCCGGAGCCTTGCCCGGCGCCGAGTTTTCCGCCTGAGCCGGTACGGGACATGCCGGTCCGGTGGGCAGCCGTCTGTGCGAGGGCTATTGCCGACACCCGCTCCGGCTCCGGCTTCGTATTCTGCTCGATTACCGAGGCGGCTGCGGCGGCGATCACGTCCTCTACCTTGGCTTCGCTCCGGGCCGGCTCACGCGCGGCACGCTTCGGTTTGCTATCGCTCATATGGACCTCGTCCCGGTTGTGTCCGTCAGCAAATGGTGCAATGCACAATAGGGAAAGTTAATCGCAGGCAGATTGCACTTCAAGCCGATCTTGTGCACCGCACAAGCACGGATGCGGTTGCCGCGACCCCGGGCGCATGTCAGTCTCTCCGCATGCGTGAATCGAATTTCTACGCCCATCCAGGCTTCGAGCGGGCCGGCCTGCGCCGCCGCGAATCCGAATGGATCCGTGCCCGGATGTTGGATCGCGAAAGCCTTTTCGTGCCGATCTGGCGTTCGCAGAGCCTCGTGACCGAGGTCGAGAACGGTGAACCGCAAGCGGTCATTCTGGGCGGGGAAGCGGCCGCGATGCTGCTTGGTTCCAGCGACGGCGAAATCGACGAATTTCAAGCGCGCGGGGGGATCGTGTTCCTTGGTCTGATCGAGGATCGCGCCCACTTTGCGCTCGACTTGTCGGCGCATGACGCGCCGCTCGATCGGCTGCGCTCGCCGGCGCTGGCCGCCGCCGGCATTGCCGAGACCGGCTTGCGATTCGGCGATCTGCGCCAGTTCGGCGCTCGTCTCGCGCGCCATGAAGGGGCGCTGCTCGCGCTGGCACGGGCAATGTCGTTTTGGCATTCGCGCCATCGCTTCTGCGGCGTCTGCGGCTCCCCAACCCGCAGCGAGGAGGCCGGCCATGTCCGGCGCTGCACCGAAGCCGGCTGTGCGACGCTGCACTTCCCGCGGACCGACCCGGCGGTGATCATGCTGGTCACCAATGGCGACCGTGCACTGCTCGGACGCAACAAGAACTTTCTGCCCGGCATGTATTCGACGCTGGCCGGCTTCGTCGAACCGGGGGAGAGTCTGGAAGACGCCGTCGCGCGCGAGGTGCGCGAGGAAACCGCGATCGAGGTCGCTTCGGTGCATTACCATTCCTCGCAACCCTGGCCGTTCCCCGCGAATATCATGCTCGGCTTCTACGCCGAGGCCGCGTCGACAGCAGTTGCAGTCGATTACGGCGAACTCGAGGACGCGCGCTGGTTCGAGCGCGGTTGGTTGCTGTTGCACGCGGACGACGACAATTTCCGCTTGCCGCGCCGCGATTCGATCGCCCGCCGATTGATCGAGGATTGGCTGGCTGAAGCCGCCGACTGACGCTCGACAAGTCAGTCGATCGGTCTCGGCCGGGCACGTGGGACCGGAGGTTCCCAACAGGCTGCCTGAGAACGGAACCGTCGTCAGTTTCGTCCGGGAAAACCATCCGCTGTCGATGGACCGTTTTGTCGGTTTATTCCGACCGAGATCCCCGGGGTAAAGGAAATCAGACCAGTAAGCCACCATGTCGAGCGCGGCTTTTTCCGAGATTTTCGGGAGTCGGTGCGTTCGCCGGCAGCATTTCCAAATCCCGCCGGCGAGCCAGGTGAGCACAATTTCGTCAACGCGATGCTGCGCCTGGCCAGCGAGCGCCCGGTGCTGCGGGTCATCGCCGACGCAGACCGGCGCGGGCGGATATCGCCCGCCGAGATCGCGCTTATCGCCCGCTGCATAAGGCACGGTAATACGGTCTGGGGAACCCACGATTTCGCCGGCGCCGGTGCGGCTACCTGGCATGCTTCGCGAGGCGATCTTCCACTTGGCGTCACGATTGCGAGCCCGGTAGCCCCGCGCTGAGCCCATCACGACCCCGATTGTCCGACCCGGCGCAGCGGCCGCGAATGCTCGCGCTTTGCGGCGGCGCTCGCCGAGGTAATAGAGGAGAGCTGTACGCGATAGCCTGAGGCTGCGCCCGCTTATTGCTGCCGCAAATAATGGACGCTGAACAGTTCCTCGGCGTCGGCCCAGGTGCGGATGACAGCGAATCCGGCCCGGGCGGCGAGCGAACGGAAATCATCGATCGCGTATTTGTAGGAATTCTCGGTGTGAACAAGCTCGCCAGCGGAAAACTCGAAGCGGCTTCCGGCGATCGTGACCGTCTGCTCGGCAAGGCTTTTCAGATACAGCTCCATGCGGCCCACTTTGGCATTGTAGAAGGCAACATGCGCGAAGCGATCGACATCGATGTCGCCGTCCAGCTCACGATTGATCCGGACCAGCAGATTGAGATTGAACGCCGCGTTGATGCCGTCGCGATCGTTATAAGCGGCGTTGAGGACCTCCGGCGCCTTTTTCATATCGGCGCCGATCAGCATTTCGCATCCTCTTCCCAGCAACTCGGTACAATGCCGAAGGAAGCGCACGACGCCGTCCGGCTCGAAATTCCCGATTGTGGAACCCGGGAAAAAGCCGACCCGCTTGCCGGGCAACCCGGGAAGAGGCGGCAGCGGAAACGGGCGGGTATAGTCGGCGCAGACCGCGACAACCGGAACATGCGTAAACTCGCTCGCCACCTGCGCCGCGGCGCGGCGCAAGGGCTCGCGGGAGATATCGATCGGGACATAGGCGGCCGGCGCCTCCAGCGCACGCAACAAAATGCGCGCCTTGACGCTGGCGCCGCTGCCTAGCTCGACGAGGCGGCACTGTGGACCGACTCGTTCCGCGATGTCGCCGGCATAGCGCTCGAGGATCGCGATTTCGGTGCGGGTCAGGTAATATTCCGGGACCTGGCAGATCTGCTCGAACAGAGCCGAACCGCGCGCGTCGTAGAAGAATTTGCACGGCAGCGCCTTCGGCTGTCGGGAGAGCCCGGCTACGACCGCGTCGCGGAAGCTTTCCTCGGTCGGCGCCAGGTCATGAAACCCGAAGGCGGCACTTTGCATTCCTAGACATCCTCCGCCAGCCGCAACCCCGAAAATGACCAGCGGGAGGCGGGCGCAAAGAAGTTGCGATAGGTGATGCGCACATGATCGGCCGGGGTCACTGCCGCGCCGCCGCGCAGCACCATCTGGTTCGACATGAACTTGCCGTTGTATTCGCCGATGGCGCCAGCGACAGGGCGGAACCGCGGATACGCAACATAGGGACTGGCGGTCCATTCCCAGACGTCGCCGATCATCTGACGCAATTGCGGCGTACCGGCCCCGGCGGACACGCTTTGATCCTCGTCCGGACACGGATGATAGTGCAGGGTGTTCGGCGAGATTGCCGATCAGCGGCAAATCGGCGCCGGCATTCTCCCATTCCGCCTCGGTCGGCAGGCGCCTACCGGCCCAGCGGGCAAACGCGTCGGCCTCGTAAAAGCTGATATGGCAAACCGGCTCGGCCGGCTCGACGCGCCTCTCGCCCGCCAGCGTAAAGATGCGCCACTCGCCATCCTCGATGCGCCAATAGAGCGGCGCGTGCCAGCCTTGCTGCTGCACACACGCCCAGCCCTCCGATAACCAGAATTCCGGCCGCCGGTAGCCGCCATCGGCGATGAAATCGAGATACTCGCCGCAGGAGACCGGGTGCGATGCCAGCCGGTAAGGCTCGAGCCATACCTTGTGACGCGGACCCTCGTTGTCGAACGCGAACGCGCCGCCGTCATGCCCAATCTCGCACAACCCGCCGGCAAACTCGATCCAGCCCGATACCGCATCGCGCGACGGCACTGCATTTGGACGCGGCGCCTGATAGGAGGGGCGCAGCGGATTGACCGAAAATACGTGTTTGATATCCATCAGCATCAATTCCTGATGCTGCTGCTCGTGGTTGAGCCCAAGCTCGATAAGCAGCATCGCCTCCTGCCACGCCGTATTGCTAGCCTCATCGGCAAATCTCAGCACGGCCCCGGTGACGTGGTCGCGATAGGCGCCGATCGCATCGACGGTCGGGCGCGACAGCAAGCCACGTTCCGGCCGCGGGTGGCGCGGTCCGACCGCCTCGTAATACGAATTGAACAGATAGGCGAAGGCCGGATCGAAGGCGCGATAGCCCGGATCGAGCGGCGCAAGAACGAAGGTTTCGAAAAACCAGCTGGTATGGGCCAGATGCCACTTTGTCGGGCTGACATCCGGCATCGACTGGATCGCCTGGTCTTCCGGCGATAGATTCGCGGCGAGCGCTTCGCTGTCCCGACGGACGGCTTCGAACCGCTCCCGCTGCGATTGCCGTCGGTCAGTACGCGCCGATCGATCAATGGCTGTGTCGAACACCAGTTCCCCCGCTAAAGGATCATCGCAGGCTAACGTTCTCTCGCTCGCTTTGTTCGCCCGACGACGCGCGCCGAAACCGGGAAACGACATATTCCGGTTGAGGCGGCCGTGTAAACCTTCGCGTTCCGGGAGATCGGGTGAAATTTGCGTGACGCTAGCCGCCGACCATCGTGTCGCGACACCCGGCGGCAGGGCCGAAAAGAAAAGCCCCCAAAGCGGAGGACTCGATCTCCCGCCCGTTCTTGGTGAGGGAGGCAAAATGGCTCAGGAAAGCACCGATCGGCGGCCGCCCAGCGATGACACCGCCGGGCCGGAGCACGGGGCGCGTTCCTTCGCGCAGCCGCTGGTCGTCGCTCCCGTCGTAATTGCCGGCCTCTATTTCGGGCGACCCGTGCTCGAACCGCTGGCATTGGCGGTGCTGCTCAGCCTGATGCTCGTCCCAGTCGTGCGCTGGGTCGGACAGCGGATCGGACGGGTTGCGGCGGTTCTGCTGACCGTCCTGGTCGCTTCCGTCCTGATGCTGGGGGTTCTCGGGGCAATCACCGAGCAGGCCCTGGGGCTGATCGAAAATCTGCCGCGGTACGAGGAGAACATCGCGGCGAAGATCCGCTCTCTCGGCGGCGGCGCTCCCGGCATGCTGGACCGGGCGAACCAGGTATTCCAGGATTTGCTCGGTCAGCTCTCAGATCCGGCCAGCTATGGTGCATCGCTGACCGTCGACGGAACGCCCGGGGAGGCTGCCCCGCCGGTACCGGTGGTGATTCGACAACGCGCGCCCGGCCCGCTCGACATCCTGAAGGCGGTGGTTGGGCCGATGCTGTTCCCGATCGTGCATGCCGGTCTTGTCGTGTTTCTCGTCGTGCTGATGCTCCTCCAGCGCGAGGACCTTCGGGACCGGGTGCTTCGGCTCGCCGGCGCCCACGATCTTCACCGCACGACAGCCGCGATGAACGAAGCCACCGAGCGGATCAGCCGCTATCTGCTGATGCAGCTCGGGGCCGGGTTGTGCTTCGGCATACCGTTCGGGATCGGGCTCGCCGCGATCGGCATCCCGAATGCGCCGCTGTGGGGCATGCTGGGGGTGATATTCCGATTTCATTCCCTATATCGGCGGACCGATGACGGCGGTATTTCCGATTGCGCTGGCGATCGCGGTCGATCCCGGATGGGGTCTGCTCCTATGGACCGTGCTACTCTTCGCGGCGGTCGAGCTGATCGTCGCGAATATCGTCGAACCGCTAGTCTACAGCCGCACCACCGGGCTCTCCGCGATCGCGGTCGTCGTGGCAGCGCTGTTCTGGACCTGGCTGTGGGGCATAGTCGGGCTGTTGCTGGCGACCCCGATGACGGTGTGTCTCGTCGTGCTCGGGCGCTATCTCCGGCCCTTGCAGTTTCTCGACATCCTCCTCGGCAACCGCCCGGTCCTGTCGCCGCAGGAGAGCCTCTATCAGCGGCTTCTGGCCGGCAACCCCGAGGAAGCGACAGAGCAGGCCGAGGAGTTCGCACGCGAGAAGTCGATCGAGAGCGTTTTTCGACGCGGTGGCCGTCCCGGCGCTGGCAATGGCGCAGGCGGACGCCGATCGCGGCGTCTTGACGCCGCACCAGCGCGCCGTGATCGCCGAAGGTTTTTCCGCCTTGCTCGACAACCTGGCCGAGGACGGAACCGCGGAGCGGACGTGCCGCCAGGCCAGTACACGGAGACGGGATATATACTGAGGCCCCGATCGCCGTAATCGCGGCGCGCAACGAGCTTGACCTCGCCGCCGCGCGGTTGCTCGAACATTTACTGCGGCAGCGCGGATACCATGCCGCCGTTTTTCCGCCGGATGCGGTATCGAGCGCTACGGTCGATGAGCTGCCACTGGGCAGCGTCTCCGTCATCTGCCTGTCGCTGCTCAGCACCAGTTCGGCGGCGCAGCTGCGCTACCTCGTTCGGCGGCTGCGCCGACGGGCGCGGCGGGCCAGGATCGTGATCGGCTACTGGGATCGTCGCGACGACGCCGATTTCTCGGGCGCCGACGCGACTTCCGCCACCGCCGCCGATCGGGTCGTCACCACCCTTTCCGATGCGCTGGCCGAGATCGAGGCGGCGCTGACCCAGCAACACGACGGCAGTGCCAATGACGCGCCGGACTCCAGCGGGCTGAAAGCGCTTACCGGCCCTTGATCTCCGGCTTGCGGCGCTCGCGCCAGGCCTGATGTGCCTCCTTCTTGTCCTCGGTCAGTTCCAGCATCATGAAGCGGTAGAGATCGGCGTTGGCCGCCTCGCGCAATGTCGAGTCCATCCCGAACGCGACCGATTCCTTGGCGAGCCGCGCCGCCAGCGGCGGCAGTCCGGCGACATGCTCGGCGACCTCCATCGCCTTCGCCATCACCTCGCCAGGCGGCACCAGCCATTGCGCGAGGCCGATGCGATAGGCCTCCTCGGCCTTCAGCGGGAAACCCATCGCGACCTTCATCGCCTGTCCGCGGCCGATCCAGCGCGCGAGGCGCACCGTGCCGCCCTGTGCCGGCAATATGCCGAGCCCGACCTGCGGCAGCCGCCACTCGGCCTCTTCCGACGCAACGATCAGGTCGCAGCAATATGTGACGATGCAGCCGATGCCGACCGCATAGCCATTAACCGCGGCGACGAGCGGCTTTGCAAAATCGGACAGCAGGTTCATCGCCTGATGCCGGCGGCGCTTTGGCAATGCCTCGATTGCGTCGGCGATCGAGTCGCTGGTGTGCGTTCTGGGGTTTTTCAGATCGGCGCCGGCGCTGAACGCCCCGCCCGCTTCGTCGCCGGTCAGGATTACGGCGCGGATTTCGGGATCATCCTCCAGCCGCGGCAGCATCTCCTTGAGCGCCTCATTGTAGTCCTCGCCCCAGGCATTGCGCGCCTGCGGCCGCGACAACGTCAGAACGGCCACATGGCCGCGTCTTTCATAAAGCAAGGGCATGTAATCTTCCTTCCTGAATAGGCCAAGATAATTTGTATACCAACGCCCACCCCTCCTTGCCGAAATGCTGTCGCGATTGCGCTTCGAGAAAGCCAGCGCGCGCGATTACATCAGAAGAATACCAAAGCACCGGGAATCAGGATATCACAATGCCCACCGGTGCGATGAAATCGAAGGTAGTTTGAAAGGAATGGAGGCTGGAGGCCGGAAGCGGAATCGAACCGCTGTACGAGGATTTGCAGTCCTCTGCATAGCCACTCTGCCATCCGGCCCCGGCTCGGCCGTCATATAGGGGCGCGCCGTTCACCGGGTCAAGTCTAGCCACACCATTCCACCCCAGACCGCCCCTTTCAGCGTGTGCCGAGCTTAGAACGGTACGGTGCCGGTCACGACGGTGCGGTGCAGCACCCGGCGGTGCTTTGCCATTTCGTAATTGGCGAGCGCGCGATGCAGCAGGGCGCGGTTGTCCCACATGACCAGATCGCCGTCCTGCCAGTGATGGGTGTAGACAAATTGCGGCTGTGTCGCGTGCTCCAATAATTCGAACAGCAACGCCTCGCCCTCGTCCTCCTTCATGCCCAAAAGGTGCGAGGCGTGGTTGCCGATATAAAGCGTCTTTGCGCCGGTTTCGGGATGGGTGCGGACCAGCGGGTGATCGACCGGCGGGCGCTCGCGCATTTCGATCTCCGATGGCGGCGGCGCACCGGCGCGACGCCGGCTCGCGGCCCAGCTATGGACGACGCGCATCCCGGCGATGCGGCGCTTCATCGCCTCGGGGAGCGCTTCATACGCCATCGCCATGTTAGCGAACTGCGTGTCACCGCCCTCGGGCGGCAGCTCCTTCGCATGCAGCAGCGTCATCAGCGACGGCACCGCGTGGTAGGACTTGTCTGTGTGCCAGTGATAGTTGCCGACCTGGCTCAGCCTGGTCGTCGGGTTTCCGTCATCGTCGAGATTGGTGACGGTGTGGACAAGGCCGTAGCGCGACGCAGCCGCATGCCGCCCGACATGCTCCTCGATCTCGCCGAACTGCCGTGTGAACTCGAACTGCTCGTCCTTGCTCAGATCCTGGTCGCGGAAAACCAGGATGTGATGGTCGCGAAACGCGGCGAGGAGAGCATCGCGGAAGCCGGGGGATAACGGGCGGGACAGATCGGCTCCGGTGATCGCGACGCCGCCGGCCGGCGACAATCTATTGCCGATTTGTGGCCCAGTTGTTGCGACGGTATCGAGGACAGTATCGCTCATTGCCGATAGCTCCGATTTGTGATCGCTCACGGTTTAATGGTCGAACCCGAACAAGGCCTGCGCATTGTGATGCAGGATCTTGTCGGTCGTTTCCTTCGGCAAGCCGAGCCGCTCGATATAGGCGAACGTCTCCCGATAGACCTCCCAATCCTGCAGCACCGGATAATCGCTGCCGGTCACGAGATGGTCGGCGCCGAACGCTTCGAGCGCGCAAAGGAACGCCGGTTTCGAGCCGTAACATACCGTGTCGTAATAGAATCCCCGGGCGGTGACGCTCGGCGCCTCGGCGAGGTTGGGATGGCCCCGCGGCCCCTGACCCTGCTTGTCGAGCCGGTTCATCAGCATCGGGATCGGTCCCCCGAGATGCGGCACGATAAACTTGATCCTCGGATAGCGGTACGGGATCTGCTTGGCGATCATGTGCAATACGAATGTCGCGTCCTCCAGCGACGTGCCGACCGATCCGCTGTAATTGTAATCGATGATGAACGGCGAGCAGATGGCGCTGCCGGCCGGATGCACGAACAGCACGGCACCGCGCCTGTTCATCTCGGCATAGAGCGGCTCGAACTCGGTCTCGGCGATCGAGCGCCCGAGGCATACAATGTTCATGTTGACGCCGACGCAGCCCAGCTCGTCAAAGCCGCGCTCCATCTCGCTGAGCGACGCATCGATATGCGGCAGCGGCAGCATCACGTAGGAACTGATGCGGTCGGGGAAGCGGTGCGCGAACTCGGCATAGGCGTCGTTCAGCATTTTTACCGCGGTGACGCATTCCGCTTCGTCCGGCAGGTAGGGCGGATGGTTCGGCGATAGCACCTGGCGGCCGACCCCCGCATCGTCCATCAGGCGGAAGCGACCTTCGATATCTTCCTGCGAATCCGAGAACGGATGCCGCGCCAGCCCGCGCTTAACCGCGAGGTGCGTCGGCGAGGCGAACCGGTCGCCCATGAACTCGCTGAAATTCTTCGGCGTGTAGTGTGCGTGCACGTCGCAGATCATCGGCCGCTTCCTTGTTCTGCCTACCGGAACGCGCGAGCGCTCCGGGTCGAGGGTAGGCCCACGCGACGAGCCCAAGCAAGGTCCGCGCGGGTACTGCCCCGGTTGATTGCCCCGGGCGCGAGCGCCCGCCATCGGCGCCCGATTTTCCCTGATACCGGGGGCGGTTTGCTGTTTCTGCAGGAAAAGAGCAGCAAGCCCCCGCAAGAACTCGTTGCTCCGCGCGGGTTGCGCGCCGGCGAAGGGTCGATTCTGCAGCTAAAAGAACAGCAAACGCCTCGCCTCGCCCTCTCTCCGACCCGCGGCACCGAGTGTTTGATACTCGCGCAATGTGGCGGATTTGGAGTTGTTACCGGGTCGATCGCGGCGCCGCCGCCCCGACCAAAACGCCGAGATCGTCGCCGATCAGCCGCGCGGGGCGTCGCCGCGGGCGCGTTGCACGCGGCGGATGACGAGTGCGAGCAGGGCGCACAGCGGCAACATGAAGGCGGCATAGATCAGGAAGCTCTGGCTGGTGCCGAACCGGTCGGCCAGCCCGCCCATGACAGGCGGTATCAGGATCGAGCTGAGCCGCTGCCCGGTCTGGCGCAGCCCGACGACGGCGCCCTGCTGGTGACGGCCGACCGCGCGGGCCTGCACCGACAGGATGACTGGCTGGATCACCCCTTCGAGCCAGCCGCGGGCGAGCTGAAACAGCACGAGCAGCCCGAAAATGCCGCCGAGCAGCGGCGTCGCCGCGATCAGCAGAATTGAGAACACGGTGCCGCTCAGCATCGTGCGCTGCGGATTCCCCAGGCGCATCGCGCGGCCGGCAAACAGCGAGCCGAACCCGCTTGCGATCTCCGACGCGGCGAACAGCAGCCCGATCGTCGTGCCGACCAGCGCAATCTGGTCGAGATAGACGACATAGACCGAGGTCTGCAGGCTGTATGTCGTGTTGCGCATCGTGATGACCGCCATCGACACCGCCACCGCGGGGATCGTGATCAGCATGATCGAATTGAGGTAGTCGGAGGTGCGCGGCCAGGCATCGCGAGCACGGAACCGCCTGCGGTTGGTGCCGGGCGCCGGTCGCGCCGCGAAAATTTCCGCTTCCGGCGTGCGGAGCAGCGCGAGGGTCACGATCGCGCCCCATGCGGATCCGATCAGATAAGCCGGCCATGTGCCGCCGAAATCCCACACCGCGCCGGCGACGATCGGCGCCGAAGTCGAGCCGAGGCGAGCGAAAAAACTGAACCTGCCGATGTATTTGGCATCACCCTCGGCGAGCTGGGCGATGAGGGTCTGCGCGCCGGACCAGGCGAAGGAGACGGCGGCGCCACTGACCAGCTGCAGCAGCAGCAACGCCCAGAAGCCTTGTGCCAGCGGAAACAGCGGCGCCAGCGCCATGCCGATCCAGACGAACACGAGCGTCACCGCCCGCGTGCCGAAACGGTCCATAAGCACGCCGATATGGATCGACAGGAACAGGGCAAGGATCGACCGCGCCCCGACGAGGATGCCGATCTCCGAGGCGTCGAGCCCGAGCGACAGGCCGTAAAGCGGGATCAGGAAGGTGAAGAAATCGACATAGCCCATGCTGAACGGGCCGGCCACGTAGAGAGAGGCCGGCGGGCGGGGACCGGACGCATGCCGGACAGCAGGGATAGGCGCGGCATCGGCTGTGGGGCGGGGCTCATTGCACCATCTTGCCATGCCTATTTGGCGTGCAGCGCCCAAACGCCGCGTGGTCACGAAAGCGGCACCCTGCCCCGCGGAAGCGCGGCGACGAAAGGCGAGATCGGCCGCCGGAATTGGGAATCGGCTTGGCCGCGGGCTGTCTCAAAATGATGCGGAGCTGATCGCGTGGCCTGGACAGGGAGGTCGCCCGCCGCCGATAAACGCGCGAGCCGCATTGCTCGTAAGCCCGGGAGTCCCGCCATGCCGACCGCCAATTACCTGCCCGAGGTGCTGGAAACGACGGAGGCCGAGCGCCTCGCCACCGGCTTCATCTTTACCGAAGGCCCGCTCTGGCATCCGGACGGCTGGTGGTATTTCGTCGATCTTCGCCGCAATCACCTGCACCGGCTGATCCCCGGCCAAGAGCCGGAGCTTGTCAGGACGACGATCGGCGGCAACGGCACGACCTTCGACCTGCAAGGCCGGCTGATTGTCTGCGAGGGCGACGACCGCCGCCTGACGCGCATGGGCCCGGACGGCAAGGTCGAGACGCTGGTCGACAACTACCGCGGCGGGCGGTTCAACCGACCGAACGACGTGATCTGCCATTCGAACGGCTGCATCTATTTCACCGACCCGGACAAGCGCCGTCCCTATCACGAGCGCGAAATCCCCGGCCCGGCCGGAGAAAACAATCTGTGGGACGGCGCGCGCGTCTATCGTCTGGCGCCGGACGGCGATTTGAGCGTGCTCGCGGCGTGCGAATACCCGAACGGGCTCGCGCTGTCGCCGGACGAACGCACGATGTATGTCGCGAATACGCGCTCGTCGCAGTACATCCATGCGATCAAGCTCGACGCGGCTGGAAACATGGTGGGGCGCGGCATCTTCGCCGACCTCAACGAGGGCGACGAGCCCGGCATTCCCGACGGGCTGAAGGTCGACAGCGCCGGCCGGGTGTATTGCACCGGCCCCGGCGGCATCTGGGTCATGGCGCCGGACGGCAGGCGCATCGGCGTTATCAGATGGCCGGAGCAAGCCGTCAATTTCGCGTTCGGAGGGCCGGATTTGCGGACGCTGTTCTGTTGTGCCCATACCTCGGTTTACACGTTGCGCGTCAAGACGCCGGGCAATCCGCATCCCTGGTACGGCCTGCGGGGACGGTAAGGGCGGGCCGAGCCGCCGGTAGCCGGCGATCAGGCTCAGAAATCGAGATCGGCGTAATGCGGCGGTGGCGGGACGCCGGCGACGTGGTCGGCCAGTATCGCGCGGAAGCTCGGGCGCGACTTGATGCGTGCGTACCATTCCTTGGCCGGTTCGTGCGCGTCCCACGGCACGTCGCCGAGATAATCGAGGCTCGACAAATGCGCCGCCGCGGCAATGTCGGCGACCGAAAAGAAATCGCCGCCGAGCCACCGCCGCCGCTCGACGAGATAGCCGATATAGTCGAGGTGGTACGGCAAATTGGCGTGCCCGGCGCGAATCGCCTGTGAACTCGGCTGCGCCGACGGCTGTCCCGGACTGCGGTAGCGGCGCATCATCTTTTGCCCGAGCAGGTTCTCGGTGACCTCGAAATTCATCTTGACGTCGAACCAAGAATTGAGCCGCCGGACCTCGGCGCGTTCCGCCGGCGTCGCGCCGATCAGCCTGTTGTCCGGGTATACCTCGTCGAGATACTCGACGACCGCTTCGGTGCCGGCCACCACCGCGCCGTCGGGCTCGATCAGCACCGGCACCTCGCCCGACGGGTTGAGGGCCAGGAATTCGGGACGCCGCTCCCAGGTTTTCTCGAACTTCAGTGTGAATTCGAGACCTTTTTCAGCGAGCACGAGGCGCACCTTGCGCGAGAATGGCGACAATGTGACGTGATAAAGGATGCGCATGAGCGCGATTGTACTACCGCGATCGCGCCGTAACAGAGTGCAAGAAGAGGAAATCCCCGATGTCTGCCGAGCATGCCGGACACCTGATAGCCCCCGCCAATTGGGTTTCCGGGCTGGCGCGAAGCTGAGTGGGTTCGCGATGAGCCTCGCCGAACGGCTCGGGGTCGAGCGCGCGGTCATCCTGCATGTGGACGATCTCGCGATGTGCCACGGCGCGAACCGCGCCTTTCTCGACCTGGCGCGGGCCGGGTTTGTCACATCAGGCTCGGTGATGGTGCCGTGCCCGTGGTTTCGCGAGATCGCCGAGGCGGCTTCGGCGATGCGGCGCTCGATCTCGGGGTGCATCTGACGCTGACCAGCGAATGGCGCCATTACCGCTGGCGCCCGCTGTCGACTGTGAGCCGCGCCTCCGGACTGATCGACGACGAAGGGTATTTCTGGCGCGACGTCGTCTCGTTGCGCGCGAATCTCGTGCCCGAGGCGGCCGAGGCCGAATTGCGCGCGCAGATCGAGTTGGCGATCGCCGCCGGGATCGCCCCGACCCATATCGACGCGCACATGGCCGCGGCGATGCTGCCCGAGTTGCTCGATCTGCATGTCCGGCTCGGGTTGGAGTACGGCGTCGTGCCAGTCCTGCCGCGCGGCATCGGCTGGGCGCCCGAGAAGGAGAGTTACGCGGCGGTGCTGGCCCGTCTGGATGCGATGGGGCTGCCGGTCATCGACCATTTCCGGGGCACGCTGCCGGTCGAGGCCGATCAGACGCGGCTGCGCTATCACGAGACTGTCGCGGGCCTGCCGGCGGGAGTCACGCATTTTGCGTTGCACGCGACGATCCCCGGCGAGATCGAAACGATCGCGCCCGATCACGCCGGCTGGCGTACCCGCGAATTCGCATTGTTCGCGAGCGGCGCGGTGGCCGAATGGTGCGCCGGTAACAGAATCACCGCGATTGGCTATCGCGACATCGCACGATTGTGGCGTACGTCAACCGACACAGCGCAATAACCGGCTTGCGTCCGCCCCCGGCTGTCGGCTGCCGTCACAAATCGGAAGCGGCGACCCGGGCTGGCAGGACCCCCGTCACTGTGCCGCAGAATCGAGGGCGGCCGTCTCCGCCGGCTCGAGCGCGGCGGCGATCGACATCCTCGGCCCGCTCGGCCCAGACGAAGCGCAGCGCGTTGCGGGCGGCCTCGGGAATGTCCTCGTAATCCTTGCGGTTGCGCTCGGGCAGGATGACCATCGAGAGTTCTGCGCGAGCCGCCGCGATGACCTTCTCCTTGATGCCCCCGACCGGCAGCACGAGGCCGCGCAGGCTGATCTCGCCGGTCATCGCCGTGTCGCTCCGGACGGTGCGCCCGGTCAGCAGCGAGACCAGCGCGGTGAACATCGCGACGCCGGCGGAGGGGCCGTCCTTCGGGATCGCGCCGGCCGGGACGTGGACGTGGATGTCGCTCGCCTCGAACAGTTTCGGGTCGATCCCCAGCCCGACCGCGCGGCTCTTGACCAGCGACAACGCCGCCTGCGCGCTCTCGCGCATGACCTCGCCGAGCTGCCCGGTCAGGATCAGGCCGCCCTTGCCGGGTACCCGCGTCGCCTCGATAAACAGGATGTCGCCGCCAACCGGCGTCCAGGCGAGCCCGGTCGCGACGCCGGGAATGCTGGTGCGCATTTTGACCTCGCCCTCGAACCGGCGAGCACCGAGAATCGCGTGCAGGTCGCCGGCGTCGATCGTCACGTGCTCGGCGCTGCCCTCGGCGATTTTCATCGCGGCGCTGCGCAAAGCCGTCCCGATCTCGCGTTCGAGGTTGCGCACCCCAGCCTCGCGCGTGTAGCCGCGAATGATTTCGTGGATCGCCGCGTCGGTCAGCTCGGCCTGTTCGGGTTTGAGGCCGTTGGCGATCAGCTGCCGCCCGACCAGATAGCGGCGCGCGATCTCGAATTTCTCGTCCTCGGTGTAGCCCGGCAGGTCGATGATCTCCATCCGGTCCCTGAGCGGACCCGGGGACGTTGTCGATCACGTTCGCGGTGCAGATGAACATGACGCGCGACAGGTCGAACGGCACGCCGAGGTAGTTGTCGCGAAACGTCGAGTTCTGCTCCGGGTCGAGGACTTCCAGCAGCGCCGAGGAGGGGTCGCCCTGGATGCCGCGGCCGAGCTTGTCGATCTCGTCGAGCATCATCACGCAGTTGCGGCTGCCGGCGCGGCGGATGCCTTGCAGGATGTTGCCGGGCAAGGAGCCGATATAGGTGCGGCGATGGCCGCGGATCTCGGCCTCGTCATGCGTGCCGCCGAGGCTGACCCGGACGAATTTGCGGCCCGTCGCGCGCGCAATGCTCTGACCGAGCGAGGTCTTGCCAACCCCAGGCGGCCCGACAAAGCACAGGATTGGGCTGCGCCCGTTCGGATTCAGCTTGTGGATCGCGAGGAATTCGAGGATGCGCCGCTTGATCTTCTGCAGCCCGTAATGGTCCTCGTCGAGCACGCGGCGCGCCTCGGCGATGTCGATCGGCGCCTCGTCCTCGGCCGCCCAGGGCAACTCGATCAGCCATTCGAGATAGGTGCGGGCCATCGAATACTCGCCGGCCTGTTCCGGCATGCGTTCGAGCCGGGCGAGCTCCTTCTTCGCGTGCGTCTCGATCTCGGGAGGCATCCCGGCCTCCTCGATCTTGCGGCGCAGCTCGGCGATTTCCTGCGCCTTGGCGTCTTCGCCCTCGCCCAATTCCTTCTGGATTGTCTTCAGCTGCTCGCGCAGCAGAAACTCACGCTGCCGCTCGTCCATCGTCTCCTTGGTGCGGTCGTGGATCTGGCGCGACAGGCGAAGCACTTCGAGCCGGTAGGACAGCAGCTCCGAGACCCGCTCCAGCCGGCGCTGGATGTCGATGGTTTCGAGGATCTCCTGCTTTTCGCTTGGCGCGATGTCCATGAAGCTGGCGATCAGATCGGCCAGCGCCGGCGCCGACACGACCCCCTGCACAGCGTTGACCAACTCGGCCGGGGTTTGCGGCAGCAATTGCAGCACTTCGAGCGCCTGGTTGCGCAGATGCAGCATCCGCGCGTCGATCTCGGCGTTTTGTTCCTGAGACTCGGGAATCCGGATCACGCGCGCGACAAAGAACGGATAACCGTCGAGAAATTCGGTGATGCGAAAGCGCCGCTCGCCCTGGCAGATCACATGATGGCTGCCGTCCGGGCTCGTCACGTAGCGCAGCAAATTCGCCTCGGTTCCGACCGTGTGCAGGTCAACCGGCATCGGCGCGTCCATCTCGGCATCGCGCTGCAACACCAGCCCGACCGGGCGGCTGAGACGGACCGCGGTCTGCGCCGCCAGCACCGAGCGCTGCCGGCCCAACGTCATCGGCAGGACCGTGCCCGGGAACAGCACGAGATTGCGCGTCGTGACCAGGATCAGCGCGTCTTCCGGAACGGTCGGGCCGATCTCGGCGCTGCCGGGCACGACAACGGCCGGCGCTGCTGGCGGCGCGGCGGCTGTCTCGGTTCGGGTCTGCTGCTCGTCAGGCGTCATCGCCATGATCCTTTCTCGAGGCGCAGCATCAGGCAGCCATTGGCAAGGTGGCGCCCCGAAATCCGGAACGGCACTGGCGGCAAGTCGATCCGGCGCTCGAACTGCCCGTAGGGGATTTCCATCCGCAGGATGCGCGCGTTCTTCAGTTCTGGCGGCGGCGGCCGCTCGCCGGTAATCAGCAGCGTGCCGGCGCTCAGCGTCACGCTGATGCTGTCGAGTTCGACACCAGGCAGCGCGACGAAAATGGTCAGCGCGTCATCGGTTTCGAAGACGTCGATCGGCGCTTCCCAGCGCGACTGGCCGTGGTGGAAGAACTGACGGCGCAGCCGTTCCGCGCGATCCATCGCGGCACAGGCATCGGCCCACATCATCTCTTCGAGCTGGCGCTTCGACATGGTCTCTCCGCCGCATCAAACCGCTATCGTTCCGGCTAAGCGTGATATGAGGATCGCGGCGCGCAACAAAAGGTGGCTGAGATGCGCGACGAACGGCCGGCCCATCAAGCCGGGTGGTGGCGCATCCGGAACGCCGCCACCAGCAGGGCGATCCCGAACAGCAGGGCGTAGATCCCAAGCCACCACGAAATAGCAACGATCCCGGCGCCCGGCGCGAAAAACAGCACGATGCCGAGCAGGACAGAGATGATCCCGCCAAGCACCAGCAGCCATTCGCCGCTATGGCGGATCAGCCCGATCCCAGCCACAATCAGCACCACCCCGCTGACGACGGCCCAGATCGCGATCAGCCAGACAAAGGCGAGCAACGCCGCTCCAGGCCACAGAAAAACGAAGATACCGATAAGCAGATTGAGCACGCCTTCGATCAGTAACGGCCCCGAACGGCCGTGGTGGGTGGCGGCGCGCAGCCCGGCGATCAGCGCGAAAATGCCGTCGACAAAGCAATAGGCCGCAAACACCAGCAGCATCACGGTCGCGGTGAAAAACGGCAATACGAACGCAAGGATCGCGAACAGGATCGCCAGCGCGCCGCGCAGCGCCAGAACCCACCAGTTGCCGACCAGGATCGCCGCCATTTTTTCCCTCGCAGTCCTCTCGCGTTTCGCGATTGGAAATAGCGCGAAAAGTGCGCCGATGTCGAGATCACGACAGGCGCGTCTATCCCGACGGGCGCGTCTATTGGGTGGGCAGATTACTTGAAGCGCGGCATGACCTCCTGGCACAACAGCCGGATCGCGTTCACGACGCGCTCGTGCGGAATGAGCCCGCCGCAATTCAATTCGGCGAGGATGCCCTCGAAGCCGACCTCGTCGCGCAGTTGCATCAGCTTCTTAGTGACACTGTCCGGGGTGCCGACCAGCACATTGCCGCGCAGCGCGTCGGCATAGGTCAGCGTGCGCAGCTTCTCGGCGCGGTCGATGAAATTCTGCCGGCCGGAACGGCGCGCCGACTCGGCGATCAGCTCGTATTGCAGCCGGTAGAAATGGGTGACGCTTTCTTCGGCTTCGGCGCGCGCCCGCTCCTCGGTCTCGGCGACATAGATCGGCGCCGACACGTAAACCTGCCCTTTGCCGGGGTGGCCGGCCGCCTTCCAGGCGTCGTAATAGGCCTTGATGTGCGGCGCGAGGTCGGTCCAGGTCGGGTGGCGCGTGCTGGCGAAGACCGGATAGCCGAGCGCGCCGATCGCTGGAAACGTGTCGGGGGTGCTGGCGGCGACGCGGATCTCGGGCAGCGGCTGCTGGTACGGTTTCGGCACAACGCGGACGTTCTCGAAGCGGTGAAACCGGCCGTTGTACGAAAAGCGGTCCTCGCTCCAGGCCGTCTTGACGATGTCGAGAATCTCGACGAAGCGATCGCGGCTCTCGTCATAGGGCACCTGGTAAGCGTCGTAGGTGCTGACGACGCCGCTGCGGCCGACCCCGAAGATCAGCCTGCCGTGGCTCAGCTGGTCCACCGTCGCGGCTTCCTCGGCGAGGCGCAGCGGATGGCACAGCGGCAAGACCTGCACCGCGATGCCGATCTTGATGCGGCTCGTGCGGGCTCTTGATGCGGCTCGTGCGGGCGGCGATCGCCGCGGCAAATCGGCAGCGGCGCCGACAGATGGGTGCGCTCGGGGGCGAAATGGATTTCTGCCAGCCACATCGCATCGAGACCGTAGCGCTCGGCGGCGTCGACCTGCGCCATGCCCTCGTCGAACGCTTCCGTGTCGCCGCGCCCGGGCAGCGACGGAAACTCGTGAAACATGCCGAATTCCATGAGCGCCCCCTCGATCCGGCCGGAAGCTAGGCGTCGTCCCGGCCGCATGGCAAACACGATTTTCCCGGGGATGCCATTCCGGGCCGCCCTTACGGCCTCCTTCTATGAGGCCCGTGAGGGTGTTGCAGCAAATTACCCGGGTGCCATGTCCGCCGCCTCCGTGCTAACGGCTAGCGAGACATGTCGCCCGAGCAGGGACGGATCCGCATCGGCATTTCCGGCTGGCGCTATCCCGGATGGCGCGGCGGCTTTTATCCGACCGGGCTGCTTCAGGCCGACGAACTTTCCTATGCCAGCCGGCATTTCGACACGATCGAGATCAACGGCACGCATTACTCGCTGCAGCGTCCGGAGTTCTTCCGGCGCTGGCGCGACGAGACGCCGGAGGGGTTTGTCTTCGCCGTGAAGGGCAGCCGCTTCATCACGCATATGAAGCAACTGCGCGAAATCGGCGCGCCGCTCGCCAATTTCTTCGCGCAAGGCGTGCTGCTTCTCGGCGACAAGCTCGGCCCGCTGTTGTGGCAGTTTTCGCCGCGCTTCCGCTTTGACCGGGACAAGCTTGAACGGTTTCTGGCGCTGCTGCCGCGCGACTGCGATGCCGCCGCCGTGCTTGCCTCCGGTCACGATCATCGTCTCGCCGGACGGTCCTGGATCACGTCCGAAACGCGCGGCGCGCTGCGCCACGCGATCGAGATCCGGCACCCGAGTTTCCTCGACCCCGATTTTGTAGCGCTTCTGCGGCAGCACAACATCGCGCTGGTTTTCGCCGACACCGTCGGCTGGCCCTATGCCGAAGACGTTACCGCCGATTTTCTTTACGTCAGGCTGCACGGTTCGCAGGAGCTTTATGCCAGCGGCTATTCGGAGGAGGAGCTTGACCGCTGGGCCGGGCGCATCTCGGTGTGGAGCGCCGGAGGCGAGCCTGATGACGCGAAACTGATCGACCCAGGTGCACGCTCGCCACGCCGGCCGCGCGACGTCTATGTCTATTTCGACAACGACGCGAAGGTGCGCGCACCGTTCGACGCGCAAAGCCTGCGCCGCAAGCTGGGCCTCACCGGCATGCCTTAAGGCGCTGGAAGGCAGGAGCGGGCGGGCCGGTCATCGTTCCGGAGCCACCCGCCGCGCTCGAATACCTCGGGCGCTACGGAACTAAAGGGCGAGCTTCCCCCTTTAACCTGCATCGAGTCATTCACGGGGATCACGATGCACAAGACCCTAGCAGTTGCCGTCGTTGTTGGTTTGGCAGGGGGCCTCACGACGGGAGGCGCGCTGGCCCAGCAGCCGGCGGCCACGAGCGCACCGCAGAACAGCGCGATCAACACCAGCGACTCCTCGAACCGGATGGCGGCCGGCCCGGTCAAGGGATCCAACAGCTTCACCGAAGGCGAAGCCCGCTCGCGGATCGAGAAGAAGGGATTCTCGAACGTCGGCGCTTTGAGGAAGGACGACAACGGGATCTGGCGCGGCCGCGCGACGATGAACGGCCAGCAGGTCGATGTCGCGCTCGACTACCAGGGCAATGTCTTCGAGGGCGCCGCGGCGACCGGAATGAGCGGGCAGACCATGCCTAGTCAGGGACCACGCACGACTTCGGGCAACGGCGGCCGCTGATCGGCCCGCGCCGCAGCCGATAATTCCAACGCTTAGGATCAGACACCATGATCACGATTTCGCGTCTTTATGACGACTACGCCACCGCCGCCCGCGCGGTCGATGAATTGGAGCGCGCCGGCATCCCGCGTGACGACATCAGCATCGTCTCGAGCAATGCCGAGGGATGGTACGGCCGGGACCGCACGACGTCGGGAGTCGACCCGGCGCATGACCGCGACCATGACGGGCGTGACGATCGGGCCGAGGGCGCGGCGGCCGGCGCCGGCATCGGTGCGACGATCGGCGGCGTGGCTGGGCTGCTCGCCGGTCTGGGCTTGTTGGCGATTCCCGGCATCGGCCCGGTGGTCGCCGCGGGCTGGCTTGCTTCTACGGCGGCGCTGGCCGCAGCGGGCGGCACCGCCGGCGGTCTGATCGGCGCGCTGACGCAGTCCGGCGTCAGCGAAGACGAGGCCAATGCTTACGCCGAAGGCGTGCGTCGCGGCGGGACGCTGGTGACGGCGCGCGTCCCCGAAGTTGACCGGGCGCGCTACGAGGCGATCCTCGACCGCTCGGCGGTGAATATCGGAGAGCGTTCAGCGATGTGGGAGCGCGGCGGCTGGAACCGGTTCGATCCGTCAGCACCGGCCTACACCGCCGACGAAATCCGCCGCGAACGCGAGACGTACCGCACGCGGCTGTAACCGCACCCCGTTTGCTGGCCCGGCCGGCCTCCGCACCGCAGAGGCCGGCTGTTCTTTTAGAGCGGAGGCAAATTCCCTGCGGCAGGGAATTTGCTCGTTCGGGCGCTGGACTTTGATGAACTTTCTCCATTGATGACAGGGATTTAGAGGAACCTCCGCCCGGTTTCCGGCGCAGGACGCAGGGAATTTGGCGGAGCCGAACAGCGATCTGTCCAACGCCGAGCAGGGAACTGCCAGCAGCGAGCAGGGAATTTGCGGCAGCCCATCGCGGCGCTTCCTGGCGTATCAACCCTGGCGCAGTATGCAATGCGATTGCGGCGATTTTCGCGCCGCTCAACCCCCCGCACCGGATCGCAGCGCGTCGTTGGCGCCGAACACGCCTGCCAGGGCCTCACCGAAAGCGCAAGCAGCGCCGGCGTGAAAACGGCGGCCGCCACCGCTCAGGACGCCGATTCAGCCGGTGCGACGTAGACCATCCAGGAGACGCCGAAGCGGTCAGCGACCATGCCGAAGCGCGGCGAGAAGAATGTCTGGGCAAGCGGCATCTGCACCTGCCCGCCTTCGGCCAGCGCGTTGAACAGCCTCTCCGCCTCCGCCTCGTCGGGCGCGGTCAGCGATAGCGCGAAGCCCTCGAATTTCGGCCGGCCCTCACAGCGCCCATCCGAGGCCATCACCTCGCTACCGCCGATGCGGAAGCGGGCGTGCATAATTTTGTCTACCTTGGTCGGGTCCTGCGGGCACGCGGCCGGGTCCGGGGCATCCTTGAAGCGCATCATCATGACGTCCTCAGCGCCAAGCGCCCGGCGATAGAAGGCGAGCGCCTCCTCGCACCTTCCGTCAAGAAACAGGTAGGGTTGTACCGGCATTTGCGGGATCCTCATTCAAGACTTGGTATGGGGCATTTGGCGGCGGATTCAGGTCAGGCGTTTACGATCATTTCGAAGCCGCCATAGATCATTCGTTTCCCGTCAAACGGCATCGAACTCATGTTCGACATGCGCGGGTCGGCCATGAAGTTTTTCATGCCTTCGTCGCGTGCCTGGCGCGACGGCCAAAGTATCCAGGAAAACACGACGGTCTCGTCTTCCTGGCACTTCACCGCCATCGGGAATGAGGTGAGCTTGCCATCGGGAACGTCGTCCCCCCAGCACTCGACGAGCTGCAAGGCGCCGTGATCCTTGAAAACCAAGGCAGCCTTCTCCGCATGCTGCTTGTACACATCTCGATTGGCCTTTGGAACGGCCAAAACAAATCCATCTATATAGGTCATGAACTCTCTCCGTCTGCTCTGCTCGCCGGTGCATCCGTCACGCGCCTCAAGGGGTCGACCGCGGGATGTTGCAAAACTGCGATCACCTCACGCCGCTCAGCCTGGCACCGGCGCCGTTGTCACTGCCGGCGCCAAGCCGCGATCCGAAGCGCATTTCCGACCCCTTTCCAATCGTTTCGGTTGCGCACGGCCTTGCGCCACTGAGTTGATATCAACATATTTACCCTAATGTCAATCGCCGAGTCAAACACGCACGTTTCCTACGCGACGACCCGGATGGTGCGCGACACCTGCCTGTGTCTGCACTTGCAGCGGGCTGCCCGCGCCGTCGCGCGGCAATTCGACGAGGCGCTGCGCCCGCTTGGCTTGACCAACGGTCAGTTCTCGCTGCTGATGTCCCTCAACCGTCCGGAGCCGCCGACGATCGGCGATGTCGCGGCGCTGCTCGCGATGGACCGCACGACCCTGACCGCCAATTTGAAGCCCCTCGAACGGCGCGGGCTGGTCGAGCTGCGGATCGACGGCGCCGACCGGCGCAGCCGCCGTCTGATCCTGACCGGGAACGGTCGCGATCTCCTGGCCGAAGCGCTTCCGGTTTGGAAGGGCAGGCACCTGGAGATCGAAAACCTGCTGGCCGGCTGCGACGCGGACGCGCTGCGCGCCGAGCTGCGGGCGCTTTCCCGATGATCGGATAGAGGCGGCATAGACGCCGCAGGCCGGCCGCGAACCGGCACCCCTACCCGGTGCCGCCTCGACCCGTCGCGCGTTCCCCGCGGGCGCTGGTCTGATCATAGGTTCATTGAGCGATCCCGCAGGGCGAACCAGATCGGCCACCCGAACGTTCGCTAAGGGGTTGAGCGAACGTTGTGAGAGTGGGGATGACCATGCCAAAACCCGCACCGCCCGCGGCTGGCGAGACGGCGACGATCTCGACCGGCAATCCCGGCCTGGATGATATTCTCGAAGGCGGGTTCGATGCCGATCGGGTCTATCTGATCGAAGGCCGCCCGGGCACCGGCAAGACCACTCTCGCGCTGCAGTTTCTTTTGGAAGGCGTCCGCGTCGGCGAGCGGTGTCTTTATGTCACGCTGTCGGAGAGCGAGCGCGAGTTGCGCGCCGTCGTCGGCCGGCACGGCTGGACATTGGCCGGCATCGACGTGTTCGAGCTGATGCCGCCCGAAGCCAGCCTCGATCCGGAACAGGAACTGACGCTGTTTCATCCCGCCGAGATGGAGCTTAGTGAAACGACCAAGAACATTCTCGATCGGGTAGCCGAGATAAATCCGAAGCGGGTGGTCTTCAACTCGTTGTCCGAGATGCGCCTCCTGTCGCAAAACTCGCTGCGCTATCGGCGTCAGATACTTGCGCTGAAAACCTTTTTTGCCGGGCGGCGCTGTACGGTCCTGCTACTCGACGACATGTCGTCGCAGGATCACGACCTACAATTGCACAGCATTGCCAACGGCGTCATCACGTTGGAGCAGCTCTCGCTGGAATACGGCGCCGAGCGACGGCGGCTCCGCGTCGTCAAGATGCGTGGCATGAAGTATCGCGGCGGGTTTCACGATTTCACGATCGAGAGCGGTGGGCTGGCCGTTTATCCGCGTCTCGTCGCCGCCGAACACCATCGGGCATTCCTCGGCGAACTGACCTCGACCGGCTGCCCCGAACTCGACGCGCTTCTCGGCGGCGGTATCGAACGCGGGACAAGCATGCTGCTGATCGGCGGCGCCGGGGTCGGCAAGTCGTCGATCGCCTTGACGTGCGCGATGGCCGCGGCGGCCCGCGACGAAACGGTTGCCGTTTTCGCCTTTGACGAGGGCCTCGGGACGGTATTCGCACGCGCCCAAGGCCTCGGCATGGAGCTGCAATCCCATGTCGACTCGGGTCGGATATGCGTTCAGCAGATCGACCCGGCCGAGATGTCGCCCGGCGAATTCGCCCACACGGTCCGCCAAAGCGTGCAGCAGGACGGGGTCCGAGTCGTCATCATCGATAGCCTCAATGGCTATATGAACGCGATGCCCGAGGAGCGTTTCCTCGTTCTGCAAATGCACGAGCTTCTCAGTACCCTCAATCAGCTCGGCGTCATCACGATACTGGTTCTGGCGCAGCACGGGTTGATGGGACCGATGCAGACGCCGCTTGATATCAGCTATCTGAGCGATGCCGTGCTGATGCTGCGATATTTCGAGGCGGAGGGCCGGGTTCGCCGGGCGATTTCCGTCGTAAAGAAACGCAGCGGCGCACACGAGGACACGATACGGGAGTTCCGGCTTACAAATGACGGAGTCAAGGTCGGCCCGCCGCTTACCGAGTTTCAGGGCATCCTGACCGGCGTGCCGGATTACCGGGGCGGTGCGAACCCGCTGCTTCCGACCGGAGGATCGCGGGATTGACCGGAAGTGGAGGCGATCCGGAGAACAGCGAGCGCGTGCTCGTGCTCGCGCCGACCGGCCGCGATGGTCGTGCCGCCTGCGCGATCATCGAGCAGGCCGGGCTTGCGGCGAAATTGTGCAGCGGGATTGATCCTTTGCGGGCGGCGTTGGAGGCGGGCGCCGGCGCGGCGGTGATTGCGGAAGAGGCGTTTTTCGGGGTCGATCTGAGCGGCCTGTTCGACTGGGTCGAAACGCAGCCGACGTGGTCCGACTTCCCGTTCGTCATTCTGACGACTCGTCGCGACGATCCCCGGCCCCGGCAGCAGACACTGAAGCTGATCGCCAATCTGCGAAACGTGATGCTGCAGGAGCGCCCACTTCAGGCCGTGACGCTGGTCAGCACCGTGCGCGCCGCTTTGCGCGCCCGCCTGCGCCAATATCAGGCCGCCAGACACCTGGCGGAACGCGAACATGCCGCCAGCCGCCTCGAACAGCTGGTCGGCGAACGGACCCGACAATTGCAGGATGCGAACAGCCGCCTGATCGCCGCCCAGGAGAGCCTGACGATGGCGCTCGAAGCAGCCCAGATGCGGACGTGGCATCTGGATCTCGCGGGGAATCGGGGCGGACATCAACAGTCATCGGCAAGCGGCGACTCATCGTTCGGGGCCGTCTCGCTGCTGGAGAGGTGGAGCAAAGCTGTCGACACCGCGTTGCTGCCCGAAGACCGGCCGGCCTTCGAGGCGGGTTTCGAGCAGGCACGCAACTCGGGCAGGATCAATCTCGAAGCCCGGGTTCTGGGGGCGGGCGATGAGATCCGCTGGATTGCTGCCGAAGGCCGGCTCTATCGCGACGAGCGGGGCAATCCTGTCCGGCTGGCCGGCACGATCCGGGACGTGACCGAGCGCCGACAGGTGGAAGAGAGCCTTCGGCAAACCCAGAAGCTGGAGGTCATCGGGCAGCTGACCGGCGGAGTGGCGCACGATTTCAACAATCTGCTGACCGCGGTGCTGGGAAACATAGAATTGGCGAGCCTGCGCACGCGCGATCAGGATGTTCTTCAGGTTCTGCGACGCGCGGCGTCGGCGGCCGAGCGCGGCGCCAAATTGACGAGCCAGCTACTCGCGTTCGCCCGCAAGCAGCATCTCGCCCCAAGCGTCGTCAGTCTGAACGAGCTGGTATCGAGCATGGGCGATCTGCTGCTCCAGACGATCGGGGTCACCATCCGCATTGAGACGGTGCTGGAAAAGGATCTCTGGCCGGTGCTGATCGACCCGACCCAACTGGAACTTGTGCTGCTGAACCTGGCGATCAACAGCCGCGACGCGATGCCCAACGGAGGACGCCTGACGGTCGCAACCCGCAATATCGGGATTTCGGACCCGCTTCGTCCAGCTGGGCTGGGACCGCACGATTATGTCTCGATCTCGGTCAGCGATACGGGTTTCGGGATGACCCGGGAAGTGGCCGCGAAAGCCTTCGAACCTTTCTACACGACCAAGCCGATCGGCCAGGGTACCGGGCTCGGTCTGAGCCAGGTGCTCGCGTTTGCCCATCAATCGAGCGGCGAGGCGCGCATCGATTCACGAGTCGGCAGGGGCACGACAATCACCATTCTGCTGCCGCGCAGCCGGGAGTCTCTCGCGCAAGTGGTCGATGAGGACCGATCCGTTTCACATGCCGGCAGAGCCGCGACAATTCTCGTCGTGGACGACGACTGCGCGGTTCGGAGCATCACGGTTGAGGCGCTCGAGACGTTGAATTACCGGGTAATCGAGGCCGAGAACGGCCGTGTCGCACTCGATCTGTTTCGCCATCGGCATGACATCGATCTCGTGCTGATCGATCTTGTGATGCCGGTGATGAATGGAAGGCAGCTCGCCACCCGGATCCGCGCGGCCGATCCAGAGCGCGCTATTCTATTTATGACCGGCTATGACGATCTGTCGGGCAGCGACGATCCGTTTGCGCGGGAATTGATGATCAAGAAGCCGTTCAAGCTGGTCGAGCTCGCGGCTGCGGTCGAGCAGGCTCTCAGCGATCGCGATGCCAAGGCATCTTCGCCGTGGAATGTTACCCCTATTCGAAAATCCCAGCGAAAGCAGTGACGAGCGGCCTGACGCCGGGGCGCCAAACCCGCCGTTCCACCTGTTGCGAACCCGAGGTTGAGCGAAGCCGCGCTGGCACTCTTGCGCGGCGCGGTTTATGACAAGATCCTCGTCGCCTGTCCCTAATTCTGCGCGCGCCGGTTCGGAGGGAAGAACGTATTATGAACGATGCTTCGCCTATCACCGAGGGCAAAGCCCTGGCGCGGGGCCCCGGCGCCCTGGCCGGGCTCAAGGTAATCGATCTGACGCGCGTGCTGGGCGGTCCTTACTGCACCATGGTGCTGTCCGACCACGGCGCCGAGGTGATCAAACTCGAACCGCCGCAGGGCGACGAGACGCGCGAATGGGGTCCGCCGTTCGACGAGGCTGGCGATGCGAGCTACTATCTCGGCGTCAACCGCAACAAGCAGGGCGTCGGCCTCGACCTCTCGAAGCCGGCGGGACGGGAGGTGCTGCTGCGCCTGCTTGAAGACGCCGACGTGCTGATCGAGAATTTCAAGCCGGGCAGCATGGAGAGATGGGGTCTTGGCTACGAGGAGGTGCTGTCGAAGCGCTTTCCGCGCCTGATCCATTGCCGGGTATCCGGCTTCGGGGCGAACGGACCGCTCGGCGGGTTTCCCGGCTACGACGCGGTATTGCAGGCGATGGTCGGGCTGATGTCGATCAACGGCACCGAGACCAGCGGCCCGACACGGCTCGGCAACCCGATCGTCGATATCGCTACCGGCCTGTTCTCGGCGATCGCGATCCTGATGGCGCTATACGAGCGCGAGAGATCCGGCAAGGGGCAGTATTGCGACATGACGCTGCACGATTGCGGCATGGCGCTGCTGCATCCGCATGCGGCGAATTTTTTCCTGAGCGGCAGGCGGCCGAAGGCGACCGGCAACCCGCATCCGAACCTCGCGCCCTATTCGAAATTCCAGACCCGCACCTGCGAGATCTTCGTCGCCGCCGGCAACGATCCCACGTTCCGGAAGTTCTGCGAGTTTCTTGGTCTGCGCGAGTTGGCGAGCGATCCGCGCTTCGCGACCAATGCCGGACGCCTCGTCAACCGCGACGCGCTGACCGAGGCGTTGAACGCCCGCTTCGCGACCGAAGACGGGCACGAACTGACGCGTCGTATGCTGGCCGCCGGCCTGCCCGCCGGGCCGGTGCTGCATGTCGACGAGGCGATGGCCGCCGATCATACGGAGCATCGCAACATGGTGACCGAGCTCGGCGGCTACCGGGGGCTCGGCACTCCAATCAAGCTCTCGCGCACGCCGGGCGGCACAAGGAGCGCACCGCCGCGCTTCAACGAGCATGGCGAGGCGGTGCTGCGCAGGCGGGGTTTTTCCGATGCCGAAATCGCTGAGCTTTCGCGAGACGGCGTACTGGTGCGGCAGCGCCGCAACTAGGCTGGTCCACTCGGCCGCGCCGTTCTACAGCACGCTGATCCATGTCAACCCGGAGGACCCGGGCTCGGATCAGTTCGTCTGCGATTTGTGCGTCGAGATGCCGACCCCGACCGATGGCGGTAAAACCTATACGTTCAAGGTCCAGCCCGGGGTCAAGTTCCACGACGGAACGCCGCTGACATCGGCGGATATCGTCGCGAGCTGGAACAAGATCATCTTTCCGCCGGAGGGGACCGTCAGCCCGCGGCAAAGCTATTTCATGATGGTGGACAAGGTCGAGGCGCCGGACCCGGAAACGGTCGTCTTCCGCCTCAAGTTTCCGACCAACGCCTTCCTGCCGGCGCTGGCCGACCCGTTCGCCTTCATTTACGAGAAGAAGATTCTCGACAAGGACCCGCACTGGTACGAGCGCAACGTCATGGGGTCCGGGCCATTCAAGTTCGTCGCCTATGAAACCGGCCAGTCGATCAAGGGCGAACGCAATCCCGATTATTTCAAGAAGGGTCTGCCGTATCTCGACGGCTTCGTCGGGATCTACGCGCCGAAGCAGGCGACGCGCGTCGATGCGATCCGCGCCGATCGCGCCGCAATGGAATTTCGCGGCATGCCGCCCTCGGCCGCCGACGAGCTGAAACGCGAACTCGGCGACAAGATCGTTATCGCGACCAGCGACTGGAACGTCGGATCGTCGTTTACGCCGAACCACAAGAAGAAGCCGTTCGACGACGCCCGCGTGCGCCGCGCGCTGACCCTCGCGATCGACCGCTGGCAGCGGCGCCGAGGCGTTGTCCAAGGTCGCGGTGGTCAAGACCGTCGGCACGTTCGTATTTCCCGAATCGAAGCTGGCGCCGACCAAGGAGGAGCTGCAGGAGATGGCGGGCTATTGGCCCGACATCGAGAAGTCGCGCGCCGAAGCCAGGCGGCTGCTTGAAGGAGGCGGGCGCCGAGGGGATGAGCTTTGAATTGCTGAACCGGAATGTGGATCAGCCGTACAAGTACATCGCCAGCTGGCTGATCGACCAGTGGAGCAAGATCGGGCTTCACGTGACGCAGCGCGTCGTGCCGAGCGGACCGTGGTACGAGGCGCTGCGCAGCGGCAATTTCGATGTCTCGGTTGAGGCGCCCGGTCACGGCATCGTCAACCCGCTGCTCGATGTACAAAAAGAGCTGCCCTCATCGGTGTCGGCCGAGAGCTATGGCGGTTACGAAGACCCGAAAGCCATCGAAATCTACGACCGGATGCTGCGGGAGACCGATCCGCAAAAGCAGAAGGCGCTGATGCTCGCATTCGAGAAGCACAACCTCGATACCGAGGCGCATCAGGGATATTTGGTCTGGTGGAACCGGATCGTGCCGTATCATGCCTATGTGAAGGGGTGGAAGATCGGGCCGAGCCACCTCGCGAACCAGGATCTGGCGACGGTCTGGCTCGACCGATAACGAACGTCACGCGCCGCATCGGAGGCCGCTGTGAGCCTGCAGTATTGGCCCCACGAGGATCTGCACGTTAAATCGGCCGCAGGTCCGGGCGTGCATTCCGGGGGACTTGAGCCGGGCGCAGGCGATTATTTCGCGATCGCGGTCATCAATCTGACGCTGGCGATGGCATTGGTCAGTTTCGCGTTGAACGACGGCGTCATCGGGGCGCTGGTCGTGTTCGGCCCTGATCGCCGGGTTCAACGGGCTGGTGCTGCGCGGTATGATTTCGAGCCGGCGCAGCCCTCCGGCTGAGGCGCTGCTCAGCCGCAAAGCACGAGCATCATATCGAGAAGGATAGAAGCGCCGTTTTTTGCCCAGAGCGCGAAGGCGGCCGCGGAAAGCGCGACGGCCGCAAGGCCCGCAACCCAGAGAAGTCTTGAAGGCCGGGGTGGCGCCGCTCGTCTGCCACGCACGGTCCCGATCGGCACGGTCACATCCGCCTCGCTGGTTAGGCCCGCGCCATCGCGAGACGCGGCACCGGGCGTTCGCGAATTTGCCAGTGAAGCAAGGCGGCGACAACGCCGAGCCCGACCGAAATCCACCACATCGCGTCGTAATTGCCTTGCGTGTCGTAGAGGCGGCCGGCGCCCCAGCCGCCGAAAAAGCTGCCGAGCTGGTGGCTGAAGAACACGATGCCCCACAGCATCGACATATGCGTCGGGCCGAACATGGTGCCTACCAGCCCGCTCGTCAGCGGCACCGTGCCGAGCCACAGGAACCCGAGCGTGGCGGCGAACAGCAGAACCGAGGCCCACGACAGCGGCAACGCCAGAAACACGACAAACGCCGCCGCGCGCAGCGCATAAAGCAGCGCGAGCATGTCCTTTTTCGGGTACCGGCCGCCGAGCCAGCCCCAGATCAGCGCGCCGGCGATATTGAACAGGCCGACCAGACCGATCGCCCAGCCGCCCAGCTCGAGCGGCGATACCGAAGCGCCGAAAAACTTCATCCCGACCGCGTGGTCGGCGATGTAGGCCGGCAGGTGCAGCCCGATAAACGTCACGTGGAACCCGCAGACGAAAAATCCGACGGTCAGCAGCCAAAAACCCGGCGTGCGGGATGCCTCGCGCAGCGCCTCGCGCGTGCCCTGCCGTGTCGCCCCCGCCGCCGCGTTCGCACCCGACCGGCGCCGCTCGCGCAGCCCGAGCGCCAGCGGGATCATCAGCACCGATACGAGGCCGAGGACCGCCATCGTCTGATGCCAGCTGTCGAACCGAGACTGCATCAGCGAGGCGAACGGGACGATTGCGAACTGGCCGAACGATCCGCCGGCGGTTGCGACGCCGAGCGCGATCGAGCGCCGCGCCGCCGGGGTCTGGCGGTTGATCGCACCGAGGATTGGGCCGAACCCGGCCGCCGCCGTGCCGATCCCGCACACGATGTTGCCGGCGGTCAGCAGCACGCCCTCGGTCGCCGCCGCGATCATGAAGATGCCGGCGACATACAGAATGCCGCCGGCGGCGACGGTGCGCGCGGTGCCGAAACGGTCGGCGACATTGCCGACAAACGGCGCAAACACCCCCATCAGCAGCATCGACAGCGCGTTCGCGAACGACCACAGCTCGCGCCCGACCCCGAGCTCGGCCGCGATCGGCTTCTGGAAAATGCCGAAACTCTGGCGCGCGCCGAGCCCGATCGTCAGGATCGCGGCGCCGCACAGCACCGGGACCCAGAAGCTGCGCGGCTGGTGCGCGGCGATGTGATCCGTCGAGGCGGTGGCCATCGGGTCGAAATCCTCTGTTCGGGGGCCTCTTGTCATCGTCCCGCTCGCGGTTGCGTGAACCAGGCGCCGCGGCCGATCGCGCCGGCAATCGTCAGGCCGTAGGCGACGAGGGCGAAGGCGAGAGCGGCGAACAGCCACGCCAGCGATCCGGTCACAGCCAGCGCGATCCAGCCGCCGCCGATCGCGATCACGAGACGAAGCAGCCCGGCCAATAGCGGCCACAGCAGCCGGCCGGCGCCTTGCGAGGCGAAATACAGCGCCAGACCCATGCCGAAAAACCCGTAGGCCGGTCCGACGATGCGCAGGTATTGCGCGCCGGCCGCGTGCATCGCCGCATCGTCGCTGAACAGGCCGAGCCAGAGGTCGGGCGCCATCGCCGCCGCCAGCCCGACCGCCTCGGTCAGCGCGAACGCGACCGCCGCTCCGGTGAAGGCGATGCGCAGGGCGCGCTCGCGGCGGCCGGCGCCGAGATTGGTGCCGACCAGCGCGACCAGCGGCGCGCCGAGCCCGAAGACGAGCGGTACGAGCAGGTATTCGAGGCGATTACCGGTGCCGTAGCCGGCGACGGATGCCGGGCCGCCGCTCGCGCCGACCAGCCCGGTCGCCAGCACCACGGTCAGCGTCGTCTGCAATGTCGAGACCGAGGCGACCGCGCCGACCCGCAATATGTCGCCAAATAGACGCGCCCGCGGGCGTACCCAGGCGAACCGGACCACCGACCGCCCCGACGCGAGATAAACCGCCAGCACCGCCGCCGTCAGTGCAGTGGTCGAAATGACGGCGATCCCCGCGCCGGCAATTCCGAGCGTCGGAAACGGCCCCAGGCCGAAGATCAGACACGGCGACAGCGGCACGAGCAGCACGACACCCGCGCTGACCGCGAGCGCCGGCACCAGCATGTTGCCGGTGCCGCGGATAACGCTCGCCAGCGCGTTCATCAGCCAGACCAGCGGCGTGCCGGCGAAGACGATGTTGGAGTAGACGAGCGCGGCGGCGAGCGATTCGCCCTCGCCGCCGAGCGCCCGGTACAGCGAGGGACCAAATCCCATGACCAGTGCGGCAAACGAGGCGCCGATCGCGAAATTGACGACGATCGCGTGCAGTACCAGCGCATCGGCATCGTCGCGACGCCCGCTGCCCAGGGCACGCGCCACCGCCGACGAAATGCCGCCGCCCATCGCGCCGGCCGACAGCATCTGCATCATCATGAATAGCGGAAAGACCAGCGCGACGCCGGCCAAGGCGTCGAGACCGAGCCGCGACACCCACCAGGTCTCGATCAGCCCGGTCGACGCCATGACCAGCATGACCGCGATATTGGGCCAGGCGAGCCGCAGCAGCATCGGCGCGATCGGGGCTTCGAGCAGACGCCGCGTTCGCGGGTCGAGGGCGAGGCGGGTTGCGGCCGGCGGGGCGATGATTGCCGCAACCGCTCGGCCCGGAGCATTCCCCGCAGCTTCTCGCGCGACACCCTCCGCGACATTTCCCGCGCCATCCAACGGCATGATAGGCTCCCAGGAGGCACGCCCGTGACATCGAGCGTATATGCGCCTATATATCAGAGCATATGCGCGTATCTGTCCAGTACGCCAGGCATGTGTTTCCGGAGTGGGGCTATGAACGGGGAGCCGACATCAGCGGAGCGGGACAGGTTGTCGGAGTGTAACTGTCTGGCGATCCGCCAGGCGGCGCGGCATGTTACCCAGCTTTATGACCAACTTTTCGCGCCGGTCGGGTTGCGCGCTACGCAGTTCGCGATATTGAGTCGGCTGCGGCGCCGGGGCCCGATGACGATCAACGCGCTGGCCGGATTGCTGGTGATGGACCGCACGACGCTCGGCCGCAACATTCTGCCGCTGGAGCGCGACGGGCTGATCGAGGTTGTCGCATCGTCGGTCGACCGCCGCCGCCGCGAGCTGCGCCTGACCGACACCGGTCTAGCGAAGCACGAAGCGGCACTCGAGTGCTGGTCGGTGGCGCAGCAGCGTTTCGAGGCCGCTTTCGGGGGTGAGCGCGCGGCGGCGCTGCGGGCGCTGCTGCGCGACGTGGTCGCTGCCGACTTCGCCGCCGCAGTCGCCGGGGAAAGGGATGACGCGGGGATCCGGTCGGCGCAGCGCCCAGCCGACGGCGACCGCTAAACCGGCACCTCCGCCCCGACCGGCAGGCGCCACATGACGCGGCGCTGGCCGTGATAGTCGTTGATCGCGAAATGCTGGACGCAGCGATTGTCCCAAATCGCGATCGTACCTTTCGCCCAGCGGATGCGCGCGGTGAACTCGGGCCGCGTGCAATGCGCCTGCAGGAAATCGATCAGCGGCCGGCTTTCCGCCTCGGTCATGTCCTTGAAGCGAATCGTGTGGCGTGTGCTGACGTAAAGCGCCTTGCGGCCGGTTTCGGGGTGCGTGCGCACGACCGGGTGCTCGGCCTCCATGCTGTCGGCTCGGTCGGTGTCGCGCATCTTCATGTATTTGTTTTCCGCGCGCCCGCCGCGCCCGCCATTCATGCGCGCGCTGTAGATCCCGACGAGGCCGTCGAGCATCACCCGCATACCCGGCGATAGCGTCTCGTAGGCGAGATACTGGTTGGCGACCATCGTGTCGCCGCCATAGGCCGGCGCCTCCAGGTTATACAGCATGGTCCCGATCGGCGGCCGCTCGGTATAGGTTGTGTCCGAGTGCCAGGCGCCGCCGACATTTTCCTTCTGGTCCGGTTCCTTGCGCAATTCGAAGATCTGTGGGTAGTCGGGCAGGCCCTCGACGAACGGATAGAAGGCCGGCTCGGCGAAATAGCGCGCGAACCGCAACATGTCAGGCGGGGCGAGCTCCTGGCCGCGGATGTAGATCGCGCAATGCGCCAGGAAGGCGTGGTGGATCTCTGACCACTGCCGGTTGCCGAGCGGCTCGCGCAGATCGACGCCGCCGATCTCGGCGCCGAGCGCGCCCGCCAGCGGATGCACGGTGATCGTGTCGTACTGCATCTCGCATCCTTATGCGCATTTGCGTTAATCCACGACGATATCGCCTCCTCCGGCGGGGGCAGATCAATCGGCGCGCCTGCATACGAGGGCTGCGCCGTTCTCTGCCCAGCCTGCGCCGGGGATTGCGGGTGTGAGCCTTCGGCGGGGCGAAGTGGCCTCAACGCGGGTTCACCAGAGAAGATTGTCTGTAGTTAGTATCAACGGATTATGGATCATCTCCTGAAGTATAAATGAATAGACCCTACAAGATAACGCGTTCGATCGCCGATCAAATCGGCGCGGCGGCGCGAAAACCACGGCGCAGCGCACTTGGTGTTGCTTCGGTTTGCGTTCGGCGGCGCGACTGACACTTTTTTCCCTGTTCCGGTGCCGGTTTGCTGCTTCTGCAGGGAATCAGCAGCAAACTCCCGCGCAACCCCTTGCGCCGCGCGGGTTTTCGCGGCGGGGCCAGCAGATTCTGCAGCGAAAGAACAGCAACCGCTCGGCCCGCCATCGCTCCAACTCATGGCGCCGGCTGCTTGATACTCCCGCAATGCGGCGAATTTTGTGTCGCTGTTCCGCCTTCTATACCGGCTGGCCGCTGGCGTGCGACGAGTTGACCGTGAAAGTCCAACCGTCGGGGCCGGGAAGCTCGAACGAATCGTGAATGCGGCCGCGGCGGATCGGCGACGGCGACAGACCCTTTGCGGCATAGTCGCGGTGCGCCGCGTCGATGTCATCGACCATCAGGTCGAATGGCGCAGCGGCGCCGGGCGGGATCGGCTGTTCCGCCTGACGCACAACGACATGCGTGCCGCCGCGCAGTTCGAGCACGGCCAGTTCGTCGCGCGTCACGATCGGGCGCAGACCGACGATTTCGAGCCAGCGCGCCGCCGCGCCGACATCGCGCACCTGAATGCGCACATGGCCGACCGCGACGGGGGGTCTCAAGTCGATTGCGGTCGTCATGTCTCTCTGCTCCTTCCGACGAGGATGATCTCGGCACTGATCTGCTCGTCCGCGATTTCGACAGCGAGCGTCGGCTCGGGCTCAGGCGACCTCGACATCCATGCGCGACAAATCGGCGGTCGGAAATCGCTGTCGGACACCGAGCATTTCAAGGCCGACGACCCGGCCGCTGGCGTCAAAATCGAGAATGATGCCGTCGCTCACCTCTTCCAATTCGACGATCTTGGCCTCGTCGAAGCGGATGTAAAGCGCGTCTGCTTCGCTATCCACCTTCATCCTCATCGCGCGCGCATCCTTCTCGTCGCCCGGCGATCGAAGAACAGCGTAATCACCCGGATTGCCGATCCGGCATCATAATAGACAACCCGCAGCATGCGGTTGCCGAATGCTGCGATCGGCGCATAGGCGCGAGTCGCGCCGGAATGTTGCCTGTCGGGTTCTTCGAAGACCGGGTTGTGTAGCACGTCCTCGACCCACTCCAGCGGAATCTCGCGCTCATCGACCATGTCCTGCGCGTGCTTCGAGAGCACGAGCGGCTTGCCAACCATCCGATAATCATATCAGGAAAGTCGTCAGGCGCAGCGTGCTCATTCCGCGCCATGGCAGTAAGGGCCGTCTTCGCCGCGCGCGTCGAGATCGAGCATGATGCCGGGCGCCACCTCCTCGGTTTCAGCCGATTTGACGCAATCCGGACCGAACCAGACGAACATCGCGTCGGCTTCGGGATCGTAACTCGTCCGCATCATCGTTTGGCACCTCGATCGCAATGGACGGTGGCGACGAGAACGTCGTTGCCATCAGAGCGATGGATAACCCGCAAAATCCACCCGCCCGCTTCGCCTATAGATCGGCCCATCGCTTCTTTGCCCACGCGACGATTTGTTCTTCGCGATGATCGATCTGGGAACGCGTCCAATCGCTCTCCCTACAAACCTCTGCTATCATCCTTAGATGGTGCTTCCGGTAAATTTCCTTTTTTCGTTCGAACGAGAAATTTTGTGCCTCTTCATTTATTTTTACCGGAAGGAGCACTAAGTTGCCGATGCGTCCAACGTCTTTTTCAATGGACCGCGCCGGGGCTCCAGCGCGGTCCAATTTCCCTCGCCAGCCGGCTCCCGAGGGGGTCTGCGGATAAATATGCTCTATGGAGTCGGCGGCTCGGAGCCGCCAGACGCGGGCTTTTTCCGTCTCGTCTATTGTAGCGCCAGAGCCTACCTTCTCTGCAAGATGCTCCTCATACGACCAGAGAAGATATCGGCATTCCTCGGGATGGTCATACCAATCCTCTTGCTTAAATGCCGCGTTTACTGGGTAATCTTGCCCAAGCTCACGGAGTGCTGCCATAATCTGGTTATATGTTCTGGTTTTTATATCTTCCGTGACGATCTTCGATGCTAGTTTAACGTAGTCACCAACCTTCGTACGAGAGTCTTGTCGTATAGACCAAAAATACGGAACGTCACACGCTCCCATTGCTCGAGCAGTTTAAGTCGTTCGCTATCACTCACGCCTTTCGCCGACTTAATCGCCACAGCGAGCAGTCGAGCATGGAGAATTTCAGTAACTGGTCCGAGATAAGGGCTCGCATATAATTCGACGAGCTTCTGCGCCACATCGAGCAACCGCTCAGATACCTGCCTTGGTTTCTCAAAGTCGGTGCATTCTCCCCGCAGAAGATCGAGCGAGTCCTCCGCCGAGCGAGGTTTCCCTTGGCCGGGGCCATAGTACAGCGTAGCCGTAATACGCAAAATCTCGTCACCTGGGATGTCTTCTTTGGCAATTTCCCTGTAGATTTTACCCCAGATGCCCTGAAGTGTTGCAATCTCTGCTTCCGTGGCCACTGAGGACGAAGACAGATCGTACATGCGCCCCATAAGGACACTTTTGGTTTTGTCTATCCAATCGACTACGAGACCACGACTGTTAAGCACTTCAAAGATCGTATAGACAATTCTGCTATCCTCGGTGTCGAATACAACGAATCCAAGGCGGTTAAGAACTAACCGCATCAGTGATATGATATTTTTTCTGGATTGCCAACCGGCGACGAACGCATTGCACTCACGAATCGCCGATGCTAGATTGCGATCTGAGTAGGTCTCAATATCTGATCTGCTAGGCAATATCCCTTGGCGGATAAATCGGTTGAAGTTTATTTCATTTGCATTGTTCGTTTGAAGAAGAATTAGGTGCCCATCGCGCTTTACCAGGGTCTTTGCTAACTCGCCCCTGTCTTCAGAATGCTCAGGAAGCGCTAGCTCAATTGCCTTGAGAAGAAGAATGAGTGTCGTCAGCCGCTGCTGACCGTCTACTATGTCATATAACCGGTATTGGGCTGCCCCTATGTCTTTCGTTTCGGTGGTACGGTGACAAACAATGGTAGCCATAAAATGGTGCTGATCCTTGCTCCCCGTTGCCAGCTTTTGAAGATCTCTGAACAGGTCTTCACGCTGGCGGTGCTGCCAGAAATTCGGAACACGCGGTCAGCGAACAACGTCTGAAGGACGGCATAGCGCGGTTCTATCAAGGTGCCCTCTCGATGCTTAAGTTGGGCACAAAACTGGGTAGGGCGTTGCCAGAACCGAAAACGAGAACGGCGGGCCGAGGCCCGCCGCTTCTGTTCCCGGCTACTGGCCGAGCACTTTTTCGGCCCGCAGCTTCTCGATGTCGGTGTGGCTGAGGCCGAGCCAGCTGAGAGAACACGTCTTCGGTGTGCTGGCCGAGTTTCGGCGAAGCCTTTAGTTCGGGCGGCTTGCCGTCGAAGCGGACCGGCCAGGTCTCGCACACCCAGTCGCCGTCCGGGTGGTGCATCGTCTGCATGATGCCGCGGTCCTGGAAGCTCGTGTCGTTCTGCAGTTCCAGCGTGTCGTGCACCGCGCCGGCCGGCACCCCGGCGGCGCCGATGATCTGCATCGCCTCTTCCTTGGTGTGCGCGCGCGTCCACTCGGTGAGGACCTGGTTGATGAAGTCCTCGTTCTTGTTGCGCTCTTCGTTGGTCGCGAAACGCGGATCGGTGAGCAGGTCCTCGCGGCCGATGACCTTGAGCAGACGGGTCCAGTGCTCGGGGTTGGCGCGGCTGCAGAAGATGTAGACGTAGTCGTTATAGCCGAACGGCTTCGTCGGATAGATGCCGCACGGCGCCGGCGCCCCCGACGTCGACTGCGCGCCCATCCGCGGCGCCGCCTCTTTGTTACCCTGCTGGTTCATCACCGCGAACGAGGTGCGGATGTAGTGCATGACCGCATCCTGCATCGCCAGCTGCAGCCGGCGGCCCTTGCCGGTCGCCCGCTTCTCGTACAGCGCGCCGAGGACGCTGATCGCCATCAGCATGCCGGTGCCGGTGTCGCCGATCGTCGCGCCGGGCTTGCACGGCTGGCGGCCGGGTTCGCCGGTGACGCTCATCGTGCCGCCGCAGGCCTGCGCGATCATGTCGAAGGCGAGCGATTTCTCATACGGGCTGCCTTCGCCGAATCCCTTGACCTGGCAGTAGATGATGCCGGGGTTGATCTCCTTCAGCGCGTCGTAGCCGAGGCCGAGGCGCTCGATCGTGCCGGGGGCGAGGTTCTCGGCGAACACGTCGGCCTTCTTGACCAGTTCCTTGACGAGCTGCACACCCTCTTTGGTCTTGAGATCGACCGTCGCCGATTTCTTGTTGGCGTTGAGGATCTTGAAATAGAACGAATCCGGATTTTTCGGATCGGCGGCGGCGATGCGACGGCCGGGATCGCCGCTCTTCGGGTTCTCGATCTTGACGACCTCGGCCCCGAGCCAGGCCAGCGCCTCGGTGCAGGTCGGCCCCGCCTCGAACTGGGTCAGATCGACGACCCGAACGCCTTGCAGACAGTTAAGCGGCGCGAAATTTCCACTCATTCCTCGCATCTCCTCCATACGGCAAGCATCGCCGCAACAGCGATCGGGAACACTAGCGCAGAAACCGCCGCCACGAAACCCGCCGAATCCTGCGATCAGCCCTGCATTGCGCCGGACGGAGGGAAGGAGCCCACGCGGTTTCATTCAAACAGGTCGGCGCGCGTTCGGCGGGAGCGGGTTCCGATGGCGGCGCTTGCGACGCCGCCCATGGATCACATTTTCTCCTTCACGCCGACGCGCAGCAGCCACCAATTGACCGGGTAGGCGGTCGCGAAACCGCACAGCATCGCGATCTGCATCATGAACCAGAACTCGACCGTGTCGACCGCGAGCCTCGCGCCGATCACCTCGCGGAACAGAAACAGGGCGGCGAACGCCATGAACCCGTACATCCCGACCTGCCACGCGGTCAGGGACAGCGTATCGGCCTTTATCGCCTGCCAGACGCCTGGCCAGAAACCAAGCCCGCGCATCGGCGCGATCGTGAAGTACTGGAATACGATGCCGAAGGCGTAGGCGAAGATGTAGTCCAGTATCCAGACGGCGAACATCTTCTCGCCGAACACGGTTTGATAGCCAAACGCAACGGCTATCGCCGGAAACGCGAATGCCAACCATTCGGCGCAAATATCCCCAAGTGTGCAGCCACTGCCGCAATGCGCCGCGCCTATGCCGACCATGACCGGAAACGGCGTCCGCGACCGGTTCGGCAAATCCTCGCCTTTTTCCCTCGCTGCTTCGGCGGCCTCGCGCGACGCGAGACGGCCGTAGACGAAATAGCCCCATAATGTGATCGCCAGTCCAAATAAAGCGGTGACCGGCCATACGACGTTCATGATCCACATGTGCTGCGGATGGCGGAGCTCATCGATGACGATAATGCCGGCGCAACTCAAGCCCAGCACCAGCGAAGCGATCGAGAGCACGTGCATCCAGTCCGGCACCATATCAGCATTCCGCTTCTGTATTTTCTGCTTCGCGAACAGCCCGCGTCCATCAGGGTTCACCGCTCGGCGGGGCCGAGCCGACGAATCGGACGAAGCCGGCGCGCCGCGAAAACCGCTGCCGCCGGGACGCGACCGCGATTATGATGGCGCAGTATTCGATAGACGCGGCGGGTGGCGGCACATGACCGACGTTCAGCATTTCATCAATGGCAAGCCGGCGGCCGGCCGGTCGGAGTCCTCTGGCGGGCGCTGGGGCGACGTGTTCAACCCAGCAACCGGCGAGCGCGCCCGCCGCGTTGCGTTGGCGAGCGCCGCCGAAGTCGATCAGGCCGTGCGCGCCGCGCGCTCCGCGTTCCCGGGCTGGGCTGCGACGCCGCCGCTGAGCCGCGCGCGGGTGATGTTTAAATTTCGCGAGCTGCTGTTGCGCGACGAGGAGACGCTGGCGCGCGTCATTACCGACGAGCACGGCAAGGTCTTGTCCGACGCCAAGGGCGAATTGACCCGCGGCATGGAGGTCGTCGAGTTCGCCTGCGGCATCCCGCATCTGATGCGCGGCGAAGTCACCGAGCAGGTCGGCCGCGGCATCGACAGCTTGTCGGTGCGGCAGCCGGTTGGCGTGTGCGCCGGGATCACGCCGTTCAATTTCCCGGTAATGGTGCCGATGTGGATGTTCCCGGTGGCGCTGGCCTGCGGCAACACGTTCGTGCTGAAACCGTCCGAGCGCGACCCGTCGGCCGGCTTCCGCATCGCCGAATTGCTGCTCGAAGCGGGCTTGCCGCCCGGCGTGTTCAACGTCGTCCACGGCGACAAGGAAGCGGTCGACGCGCTGTTGAACCATCCCGAGGTCGACGCGGTCAGCTTTGTCGGCTCGACCCCGATCGCCGAGTACATCTACGCGACCGCCGCAGCGAACGGAAAGCGGGTGCAGGCCTTGGGCGGCGCCAAGAACCACATGGTGGTGATGCCCGACGCCGATCTCGACCAGGCGACCGACGCGCTGATGGGCGCCGCTTACGGCTCGGCCGGCGAGCGCTGCATGGCGGTGTCAGTGGCGGTCGCGGTCGGCGGCGTCGGCGACCGGCTGCTGGACAAGCTCGTGCCGCGCGTGCGCGCGCTCAAGGTCGGCCCGGGCACAGATCCCGAAGCCGAGATGGGGCCGCTCGTCACGGCAGCGCATCTCGCGAAGGTCAGTTCGTATGTCGATCTCGGGGTGCAGGAAGGCGCCAAGCTCGTCGTCGACGGCCGAGGACTCAAATTGCAGGGTTACGAGAACGGCTATTTCATCGGCGGCACGGTGTTCGACGACGTCAAGCCCGAGATGCGCATCTACCAGGAGGAGATCTTCGGGCCGGTGCTGTCGGTCGTGCGCGCCCCCGACTTCGAGGATGCGGTAAAACTCGTGAACGATCACGAATACGGCAACGGCGTCGCGATCTTCACGCGTGACGGCGACGCGGCGCGCGAATTCGTCAACCGCGTGCAGATCGGCATGGTGGGCGTCAACGTGCCGATCCCAGTGCCGATGGCGTTCCACAGCTTCGGCGGGTGGAAGCGCTCGCTGTTCGGCGACATGGCGGTGCACGGCATGGAAGGCGTCCGCTTCTATACGCGGCTCAAGACCGTGACCTCGCGCTGGCCGGCCGGCATCCGCAGCGGCGCCGAATTTGTAATGCCGACAATGCGGTAATCTGGGCGGCGGCGCCGAGGTCGCGGCCGCGGCAGCAATAGCGGGGACTTTGTGTATGGGATCGGTCGTCAATCTGAACCGCTTTCGCAAGGCCAAGGAGCGGGCCGAAGCCGAGCGCCGCGCCGCGGAGAACCGCGTGAACTTCGGGCGCACCAAGGCCGAACGTCGCAAGACGGGCGACGAGCAGAAGCGGGCGGAGCTCGACCTTGAAAACAAGCGGCTCGATTAAGTCCGTTGGCGCCGCCGGCAGTATCCGACCGGGCGTTGGCCGTGAATTGCTGAGATTGCCGGACGCGACGGTGGTGCGGATCAGTCCCGCCCGCACTCATCGTGGTGCGGTATCAGTGTCCTGATCGAATTCCTGGCTCAAATCGGCGCCGAACAACTGCTCTTCGAGGATCAAACCGTCGCCATCATCGACCAGAACCCGGCTCGGTTTGTCGGCATCGGCCAGCCGGCAGGCTTCGGCAATTGCCTCCTCGCGCCCGCTGAATTCCCCGCGCGTATGATCTTCCCCTTCCTTTGTTATCATCCATTTACCATCGGCCGCATGCACCCGATAGACGTGACGTCCCAACATGAATGTCGCCTCGTTCGCTGATTTCGCTCAAGGTCTGCGCTGATTTCGGTCAAGGTCTGCGTCGCCAACACGCCTGCGCGGAGCGGCGTTCCCGCTATCACACCCGCCATTGCTGCCCGGAAAAAAGAAAAAACCGGGACCAGCCTGTGCCGATCCCGGATCAAGGCTGCGGGTGGCAAGCCCGCGACAGGGAGACTTTGCCGACCGGACCGCGGATTTAGGGGCGAGGGTCCGGGCTCGCCCGCAGCCGCGTGTGGCGGCCTACTCCAAAAACGATCTTCTCCGAACGAGGTTCCCTGATCTGTGCGCGATGGAGTAAATCGGAGCGGCTCGGCCCCGTGCCCTCGGTTGCGGAAAAGGGAATTTCGCTAAGTCCCCTCGGGCCGGCTCAGTTCGGTGCGACGCGGGCAGCCGCCTCGGCCGGGCCGCGCACCGGCCGGGGCGCTTCGCTGCAGCGCGCTTTTCTGGCAAACGCCGCGACCGGCGCACGATCGTGCAACCGCTTGCCGGCGGATTTCGGCAGGGCCGCATCCGCCATGATCAGTTCGGCATGGCGGTCGGGCACGACGCCCATCAGGCGGCGCAGCGACTCGCGACCGCGGGACAGGCGCGAGCGGATCGTGCCGACCGGAACGCCGAGCACATCGGCAACTTCCTCGTAACGCATCCCTTCGAGGCCAACGAGCAGGATCACCGAGCGCTGCTCCTCGGGCAATTTAGCCATCGCGCGTTCCAGGTCGCGCAATTCCAGACGCTTTCCTTGTTGCGGCGCGCGGGTAAGCATCGGTTCGGTCTCGCTGAGCCCAACCGCGGCGCCCTCGCGTACCGCGCGGCGCACGTGGTTTACATATTGATTGTGCAGGATCGTGAATAACCAAGCCCTCAGATCCGTTCCCTCCTGCCAAAGATGGAGCTTTCCAAGCGCGCGGGTCAGACAATCCTGTACGAGATCATCCGCCGCCGCGACATCGCGTGCCAGCGCGCGCGCGTAGCGGCGCAGGCGCGGTATCTCGGCTTCGATGCTCCGATGAAGGTCGGTCACGAAGTTTTCTCCCGCTATCACGCGATCGGCCGGGTGCCGATCCAAACCGGGCGCGAGTTTAGCGGCGGGCTGTAATCCGATGATGTCAGGGCGTTCCGTTTTGTGTAAGGAATTGTAACCATGTGTGCTTCGCACCATATGCTTGCCCCGTCAGGAGCGTCTGTCCTCTCAACCTGGACAGCGGCGGCAGGATGCTGGAAAGGCGGAGATCGCCCTAGATGACCGAAAACGGCCATATCCTGATCGTCGACGATCAGCAGGAGATCTGCGACGTCGTACAGGAATATTTGACCGGCGAGGGCTACCGGGTTTCGACGGCGCACGATGGCGCCGGAATGCGACGCATGCTCGGGCAAGGCCCTGTCGATCTGGTGATCCTCGATCTGATGCTGCCCGGCGAGGACGGGCTGACGCTGGCGCGCTCGTTGCGCAGCGAATCAGGGATCGGGATCATCATCCTGACCGGTCGCGGCGAGACCGTCGACCGCATCATCGGTCTGGAGATGGGTGCCGACGATTATCTGCCGAAGCCGTTCCACCTGCGCGAGCTGCTGGCGCGTGTCAAGGCCGTGTTGCGCCGGGCCCACGACCGCACCGCCGAGACGCCGCATTCGCTGCGCTCGCGCGTCCGCTTTGCCGGATGGAATCTCGATCTGTCCAGTCGCGAGCTCTTGTCGCCGGGCGGCGAAGAGGTCCGGCTGACCACCGGCGAGTTCGACCTGTTGTCGGCTTTCGTCAACAATGCCAATCAGGTGCTGTCGCGCGACCGCCTCCTGGATCTGGCGCGCAACCGCGAAGCCGGGCCGTTCGATCGCACGATCGACGTGCAGGTCGGCCGGCTCCGCCGCAAGCTCGAGGACGATCCGCAGAACCCGTCGCTGATCAAGACCGTGCGCGGCAGCGGCTACATTTTCACGCCAACCGTAGAGCTGAGCTGAGGCTCGAAGCGCGGCCCTCAACGGGGAATGTCGACGGGATTCGGCCCAGTATTGTCATTCCGGGCGCCACAACGCGGCGAGCCCGGAATCCAGAAACATCGGCTTTTCCTACGCTTCCGACGTCTGTGTTCCCGGTTCGCGGGCTACGGCCGCGCCCCGGAATGACAATGCTCTGATTAAGATTGAGCGGATACCCGGCGCCGTTCCCGATACTGTGCTGTTATTGATCGGTGCGAATTGATCTGGCACCAGTCGCCGGCGGGACGGGATGACGGCAACAATCCTCGGTGCGGCGTCGGCCGCGGTCTGGGTGTATCTGATCGCGCTGCGCGGCGGTTTCTGGCGCATCCGTGTCGAACCTGCTCCAGCATCGCCGCCGCCGCGGCGGGTAACGGTCGTGATCCCGGCGCGCGACGAAGCGTCGGTGATCGGGCGCGCCGTTTCGTCGCTGCTGGCACAGCGCTTCGGCGGCCCGCTTGACGTCATTATCGTTGACGACCACAGCACGGACGGCACCGCGGAAGCTGCGCGCGCCACGGCTGCGGCTACGGCTTCCCCCGATCGGCTGACGATCATCCGGGCCGCCCCGCTTCCTTCGGGCTGGAGCGGCAAACTCTGGGCAGTGCGTCACGGCATCGCGGCCGCCCGCAACCGACAACCCGATTACCTGCTGCTGACCGACGCCGATGTCGTGCATGCGCCGGACAATGTGGCAACGCTCGTCGCGCGCGCCGAGGCGGGCGGCTACGACCTCGTTTCGCTGATGGTCAAATTGCATTGCCGCACCTTCTGGGAGCGGCTGCTGATCCCGGCCTTTGTGTTTTTTTTCTTCAAGCTGTACCCGCCGCGACATGTCGCCGATCGGGGGCGGCGGATCGCGGCGGCGGCCGGCGGGTGCATGCTGATCCGGCGCGAGACACTCGACCGGATCGGCGGCGTCGACAGCATCCGTCACGAGATCATCGACGATTGCGCGCTTGCCCGGCGGGTCAAATCAGTTGGCAAGGTCCGGCTGGGCGCGGCCGACGAGACCGTCAGCATCCGCGAATACGGCTCCTGGCGCCCGATTTGGGACATGATCGCGCGTTGCGCCTTCGCCCAGCTCGGCTACTCGCCGCCGGCGCTGGCGGGCACGGTCGCGGCGATGGCGGTGGTGTATCTGGCGCCGCCGGCGCTGCTGCTCGCCGGACCGGCATCGGCGCGGGCTCTCGGCGTCGTCGCCTGTGCCGCGATGAGCGCGGCATTCGTGCCGGTGCTGCGCCTCTACCGCGTTCCGGTCGCCCTCGCGCCGCTATTGCCGGCCGCCGCTCTGTTCTACACGGCGGCGACGGTGTGGTCGGCGATCCAGTATTGGCGAGGTCGCGGCGGGCATTGGAAGGGACGCTTTCAGGGGCCCCTGGTGGGGTAAAGCAAATCTCGGCCGAGTTGCCTCCTCCCATTCCCGTGATGCGGTCAAGCCGGGCATGACGAAAAAAGAGGGGAAGTAGCGACGCTGCAGATTGATTGCGGTTTCAGTATCACGCCCGCGCCGCCCGGCGCCGGCGCACGAGCATGACGAGCACCACCGCCGCAGCCGAAGCCGCGGTGTACATCGCGAACGCGTCGAGATAGCCGATCAGCGCCGCCTGCCGGGTCAGCTCCTTCGACAGCCGCGCCAGACCCGGGATCGAACTCGATGCTCCACCCGCCCATCACCCACGGCAGGTTGAGGCGCTCGTTGAACGGCGAGATCATCTCGGTCATCCGGCTGTAGTTTTGTCCGGTGACGTTGATGATGTCGGCAACGCACAGCGAGATGAAAAAGCTCGATCCGATGTTGCGCAGCAGGTGGAACACCGCCATCGCCTCGGCCCAGAAACGGTTTTCCAATGTCGCGAAGCTGGCGATCGTCAGCGGCACCCAGATCACGCCGATCGCCATGCCCTGCAGCATGCTGTTGGCCATCAGGATGTTCATCGGGACGTTGAGGTCGATGCTCATCAGCCACAGACCCGAGATGACCTGCAGGCCGAAGCCGAGCCCCATCCCGATCCGCGGGTCGAGCTTGCCGAGGAACATCGCCGCGAAAAACCCGATCGTCGCGCCGGCACCGCGCGCCGCCAGCACCTCGCCGATGATCCCGTCGGGAAAACCGGCATACTGCTTCAGGAGCGGCGGCAGCAGCACCATCGGCGTAACGTTCAGCATCCCGAACACGCCGACTAGCAGCAGCCCCAGCGCGTAGTTCCGGTCGAGCAACAGGCGCGGGTTGAGGAACGGCCGCTCCGCGGTCACGCTGTGCGCGACGAAGATATAGAAGGCGAGCCCGGCCGCGATCGTCGCCAGCCAAATTTCCTGCGATTCGTACCAGTCGAGTCGCTGGCCGCGCGACAGCACGAGCTGCACGAACGAGATCGCCGCCGACAGGCTCAGAAATCCAATCCAGTCGAGCTTTACCGGGTGACGCGGCGGGTCGCGCAGCAGGCTCAGCCGCAGACCGATACAGGAGATGACCCCGACCGGAACCAAGCCGAAAAATGCCCACCGCCAACTGTATAATTCGGCCATGTAGCCGCCCAAGCGCCGGCCCGATCACCGGCCCGATCACGACTGTCATGCCGTAGATCGACGTTATCATCCGGTGCTGCCGGCGCGGAAAGCTGTCGAACAGGATCGTCTGCGACAGCGGCGTGACCGGCGCTCCGGCGGCGCCCTGCACCATGCGCCAGATGACGAGACTTTCCAGCGATTCGGCCGCGCCGCAGAAATACGTCGCTAGCGAGAACAGCGCCATCGACCCGACCATCAGGTTGCGCCGGCCGAATTTAGCGACCAGCCATCCGGTCATCGGCGTCGCGACCGCTGTGGCGAGGATGTTAAAGGTCATCGTCCACGCGATCTCGTCCTGTGTCGCCGCCATCGCGCCCTGCATCTGCGGCAGCAACGTCGAGGCGATCAGCAGCGTCGTCGAATACAGCGTCGATCCGATCACGATCGAGATCATGATCATGATCCGCCGCGACACCGAACCACCGGGTCGTTTGGCTGGTCGTCTGACATTGCGATTTGCTTGAGCCCGGGCTTGAGTCCGGCGTTTGCCGATGGTAGTCTGAGCAATGATAACCCAGGCAACCAACTGTGGGAAGCTTGCCGTGTCGCCCGAAGACGAGCGCCAGATCGGGTTTCTGATCTCCGATGTGGCTCGGCTGATGCGCACCGCGTTCGACCGGCGGGTCCGCTCGCTCGGCCTGACCCGTTCGCAATGGCTGGTCATCAACCGCCTGCACCGCCGGCCCGGCGCGACCCAATCCGAGCTGGCCGAGATGCTCGAAGTCGAGAAGGCCACCGCCGGCCGCATGGTCGATCGTATGGAAAAAAAGGGCTGGGTTGTGCGGCGGACCGATGCCGGCGACCGGCGGGTCAACCGGCTGCACCTGACCAAGGAGGCGCTGCTGATCCAGGTTCGGCTGGCGCAGATCGCCGACCGCACCGTCGACGATGCGCTGGCGCTGCTCTCGCCCCGCGAGCGCGATCAGTTCTCCGAGTGGATGCGGCGCGTCAAAACGCAGCTGCAGGCGATGCTCGAACCCGATTCGGCGGCGCCGGTCGAGCGCCCCGCCGAGTTCGATGGGGAGCTTACCGGCGAGTTCACCGGGGAGCTGATCCGGTGACGCGCCCGCATCCGAAAATCGTACGGCTGGCGCTGCTCGTGCTCGTGCCGATCGCCGTCGTGCTGCTCGGCGGCGTGATCTGGCTGCACGGCGGCCGGACCGTCGGCACCGATGACGCCTACGTCAAGACCGACATGGCGCAGATCGCACCGGAAGTATCGGGCCGCGTCGCTGAAGTGCTGGTGCGCGATCATCAGGCCGTCGCGGCCGGCACGCCGCTCGTCAAACTCGATCCCGAGCCGTTCCAGCTGGCGCTGGACAAGGCCGAGGCGGAACTCGACAAGGCCCGCACCGACGTCGAAACCGCGCGCGCGCAGTGGCGCGAGACCGAGAACGAACTGCGCGAAGCCGAAAACCGCACCGAATATATGATGCGGGAGGCGGCGCGGCAGCGCGCGCTCGCGGTCAACGGCAACGCGGCGATGACCAAGCTCGACGAGGCGCAAAACGCGGCGAGCGCCGCGCGCGACCGTGTCAGGATTGTCAAGAGCCGGCTGGCGCGCATGCTGGCCGCGCTCGGCGGCGACCCGGAGATGCCGACCGACGAGCACCCGCTGGTGCGTGAAAAGAAGGCCGAGCGCGACAGCGCCAAGCTCGACCTCGAACGGACCACGATCAAGGCGCCGATTGGCGGCATCGCCGTCAATGTGAAGTTGCAGCCCGGCGAGCAGGTCAAGGCGGCGACGCCGCTGTTCGTGCTGGTGTCGGAGACGCGGCCCTGGGTCGAGGCCAACATGAAGGAAACCGACCTGACGCACGTGAAGCCGGGGCAGAAAGCCTCTGTCGTGCTCGATATCTACCCGGATGTCGCCTGGAGCGCCGAGATCGAAAGCATCAGCCCCGCGACCGGCGCCGAGTTCGCGATCCTGCCGCCGCAGAACGCGTCCGGCAACTGGGTCAAGGTCGTGCAGCGCCTGCCGGTGCGGGTCCGGCTGCTGCCGTCGCAGGGCGAGCCGCCATTGCGCGCCGGGATGACCGCGACGGTGACGATCGACATCAACCGACAGCGCAGCCTCGCGGGATTGTTCGGCGGCAGTGCCAGCGCGGCCAGTCCTGAGTGAGATTCCAAGGTCTGCCGCGGTGCGTCAGTGCGGCAGCATTGCACGCGAGCCCCACCTCGGCGGCAATCTCTTGGAGGCGCCGATCGTGCGTCCACAAACTCGCGTTAAGGGTCAGCCGCACGGCCGCGAGAAGGTGGGCATCGATGTACCCGATGCCTCGCCCGAACAACGGTAACCATCCGGCGAGGACCGCGACGGGTCGCTGATCAAGCAGCGACAGCTTGATGTTGGATCGGCTTCCAATGCCAGGGCAGAAGCTCGTCGAGGCGGGAGGCGGGATGGTCGGCGATGCGGGCGAGCACGTCGGCGAGCCAGGCCTGCGGGTTGATGTCGTTGAGCTTGGCGGTGGCGATCAGGGTGTACATCGCCGCGGCGCGCTCGCCGCCGCGGTCGGAACCGGCGAACAACCAAGCCCGGCGCCCCAGGGCGATGCCGCGCAAGGCGCGCTCGGCGGCATTGTTGCTGAGGCAGATGCGGCCGTCGTCGAGGAAGCGGGTGAAGGCCGGCCAGCGGGTCAGCATGTAGTCGATCGCCTTGGCGGTCTCGGCATGGCGCGACAGCCGGGCGCGTTCGGTGCGCATCCATGTTTCGAGATCGGCGACAATCGGCCGGCTTTCCTGCTGCCGCGCCGCCAGGCGGTCGCCGGCCGGCAGGCCGTTGATCGTGCGCTCGATGGCGAAGAGTTCGTCGATGCGGCGGACCGCCTCGACCGCCAGCGGCGCCTTGCGCAGATCGGCCAGTTCGAAGAAGTTGCGCCGGCCATGGCTCCAGCACGCCGCCTCGGTGATCGGCCCGGGTTTGCGCCTGCCGTCATAAAGCTCGCCGAACCCGGCATAGGCATCGGCCTGGAGGATGCCGGCATAGCCGGCGAGATGCCGGGCGGGATGCTCGCCGGCGCGATTGCGCGAGTAGAAGAACACCGCCGCCGGCGGGTCGGGCCCGGCAAACGGCCGGTCGTCACGCACATACGTCCATAATCGCGCGGTGATCGTCTTGCCCTTGGCGAGCAGCGGCACCGTGGTGTCGTCGCCGTGGACGCGCTCGGCGGCGAACACGTGGCGGCGGATCAGCTCGGTGAGCGGGCTGCAGCACGGCCGCGCCGGCGCCGACATGATCGGCCAGGGTCGAGACGTCGAGGTCGACGCCTTCGCGGGCATAGGTCTCGCTCTGCCGGTTGAGCGGCTGGTGCTCGCCGTACTTGGCGTAGAGGATCATCGCCAGCAGGCTCGGCCCGACATGGCCCCGCGGAATGACATGGAACGGGGCCGGCGGCTGGGTGATCTTCTCGCACGACCGGCAAGTGAACTTCTCGCGCACGGTCTGGATCACCTTCCACTGCCGCGGCACGACCTCCAGCGTCTCGGTGATCGTCTCGCCGAGCTTGGCGAGCTTGCCGCCGCAGCACGGGCACGCGCTCGGGCCGGGGATCACCACACGCTCGCGCGGCAGATGCGCCGGAAACGGCGCCCGCACCGGCTTTCTGCGGGTGAACGGGTGCACCGTCGTGCTGCCGACCGGCACAGCGGCGATCTCGTCCTCGGCCGCGCTGGCCGCGGCTTCCTCGAGCTGCAACTCCAACTGGTCGAGCAGCTTGCGGCTGCGCTCGCAGGATTGCCCGTACTGTTCGCGCCGCAGCTTGGCGATCTGCAGC
>CAWJZU010000023.1:0-6085 GCA_963847345.1 uncultured Alphaproteobacteria bacterium
GCCCATGCCTACCGATTTGGCGGAATTGCTGTCGGAAGTGCGCCGCCCGGATGGGGGCAGTGTGCCGCTCGGTACCGCGCGCTGGATGGGCGTTGAAGAGGCGGCGACAGAGTTTCGCTTCCGCATGGAAGCCCCCTCCCCGCAAGCCTGGATCGGCCAGAGCCTCAATCCCGCATCGACGCCGCTCGGCTATGCCGATGACCGCCATGTTTGCCTTGTCAGCGGCACTCGCGGCGGTAAAGGCGCCGGCGTCATCATCCCAAATCTTTGTCTCTGGCCCGGCTCCTGCGTCGTCGTCGATCCGAAGGGCGAGAACGGCACGGTCACGGCGCGCCGGCGCGGACATGGATCGGAATATGCGCGCGGGCTCGAACAAAAAGTCTGCATTCTCGACCCCTTCAACGAAGTCAATCTCGAACCCTCGCTGAAGGCTCGTTACAACCCGCTCGATATTATTGATCTCGATGGCGACCTGGCGGTCGCCGATGCGGGCCGGATCGCGGCCGCGATTGTCGTCCGCGAAAACAAGACCGATCCGTACTGGGAGGAAGCGGCCCGCAATCTGATCAAGGGACTGATCCTTCACGTCCTCACCTGGCCGACCTTCGAGGGCATGCGCAACCTCGTGACCGTGCGACGGCTGCTGACCCAGGGCGACTGGATCGCCATCCAGGCCATGCGCGCAGCCGGCGACAAAGACATCCCGACCGCGTTTGGCCAGCTCTGGGGAACGATGCGGCGCAATCCGGCCTTTAACGGGGTCGTGTCCGGTGTCGGCGAGCAGATGATCACGCTCACCGACCGCACCCGATCGGGCGTCCTGGCGACGGCCCGGACCAACACCGAGTTTCTCGATGATACGCCGATGCAGCGGGTGCTCGAGACCTCGGATTTTGATCTCGCCGAGCTTAAGACCAACCCGAACGGAGTTTCGATTTACCTGACGCTGCCGCAGCGCTTTATGGAGACCCATTTCCGCTGGTTGCGGCTGATGATCAGTCTGGCGATCGGCGAGATGGAGCGGATCAAGGGCCGGCCCCGATCCGGCTATCCGACTTTGTTTGTGCTCGATGAATTCGCCGGCCTCCGGCGCATGGAAGTGATCGAGCATGCGGTCGCACAGGCCGCCGGCTTTGGCGTCAAGTTTCTGTTCATCACGCAAAATCTGCCGCAGCTCAAAGTCATATATGAAGATGGCTGGGAAACTTTCGTCAGCAACTGCGGCCTGAAAATATTCTTTCAAGTAGATGATGATTTCACGCGTTCTTATGTAAGCCGATTGCTTGGCGAACATGAAGTGCGGCGAACGACGCAATCCGGCTCCCGCTCGCAATCGACCTCCCGCTCGCAGACCTCGGGTGAGAACTATTCAGCACAACACAGGCACGACATCGGGATCGAACTCCGGCGATCGGACGGATATTCGCGGCAGTACGGCGGATTTCTGACGCTGTTTCCGAAAGGCCGGGGCCGGCAGGCCGGCTCGAATTGGTCGCGGTCGCGACAGCACGAACTGAGGGCCGATCGCAGGGGACCTCGACATCGGTCGGGGAAACCTACAGCGATTCCACCACGACCGGATGGGGCGAAGGGATCCACAAACGGTCGCTGCTCAATGCGGACGAGATCGGCCGGTTTCTGTCGCGCATCGACGAGCGGGATCATGCAGCCTATCCCGGTCTCGTGCTGGCGATTACCCCCGGTCGTGATCCGTTGCTTGCACGCCGCGTCAACTATTTCGAGGCCCCGGTCTTCGCCGGCCGCTTCGATCCCCACCCCGACCATCCGCCGCCGCCCACGCTTGCGGAACTGGCAGCCATGGCTCAGCGGCCCGCCGCGGCACCGGCGCTACCAAGTCCCACTCCCTCCCCCTCCGAGAGTTCGTCCACCGGGATTTTGCAAGCGATCGCGGCCTTTTTTCGGGGCCTGCTGTCGACCTGGAAACTCGTCGGGCTTGCTGTCGTCGTTGCCGTCGCCCTAGTAATTTGGCTGGGCAGTCCGCCGGAAAGCGAAACAGAACCTGCCACAGATCTCGACGAGCTGCGTCCAGGGGCGGCTTCCGCACCTGGAAAACCGAGCGAAACGGTCAACGCGTCGGTGCGGCCGCCGCAGCCGGCAAACCGGCTAAATACAGAAGGAAAAATCTTTCCCTTCGGAGCAAAAGCCTGGGCGGCGCCGGCGGTGGGAACCACCGATCCGTCGGTCGGTATTTTTTCGAACGGCACCCGTGTCGAGATACTCGACCGCGTCGCTGGTCCGCACGGTTGGGACTGGCTGAAGGTAAGGGGCCTCACAACCGGCGGCCAGACGGTCGAAGCCTTTGTGCGGTCCGATCTTGTAGCAGGAACAAACATCAGGCCGCAGCCCGGCACAAGATGCGCCAAGGATAACCTGCTGGAAAAATTCGGACGCACCCCGGTCTATGATCAGGCTGTCATCGAAGCCATGAGCGGATTGGAGGATAATGTTTCCGAGGCTGGAACTGGCCCGCTTGCCGCCCGGAACGGTATTCAGTGTCGTTTCCTCTCTTCGCGGCTCTAATGGCTGGGAATGGCACAAGGTCGCTCTTCAGGGCGGCAGGACCGGCGTCATCCGCGCCGATCAATTGCGCGTCGCACCGGCGACCTTGCAGAACGGCAGCTGGAATTGCGACGGATAAACTTTGGCCGAGACGGCTATCGCTCGGGAGCTTCCTGCTGGCGTTCGGGGCTGCGTTCGCGCTGCTGCTCGGCCGCCTCGTGGGCCCGGACTTCCGCGGCAATCTCGCGGGCTTTCGCAAGATCGCTTTCGCGCAGCTCGACCGTTTGCCCAGCCGCCTGCCCCGAGCCGACCTGTCCAGGACCGCTGCCGCCTGATGCCGCCATGTTACCGCTCCATCCCGCGATCCCGCTCGCGCTCAATTTCGTATCCGCGCGCCTCCGCCGCGATATCGCGCATCTCGCGGAGATCGCGATGTTGCCACATGCGCGCGATCACTTCATTGCGGTACTTCATCGAGCCATCGTATTCGAAACTGAACATTGTGCGCGTGGCTTCGCTCGAGTTGATTTTTCCTGACTCGAGACGCTCTTTGACGATTTCGGAGAGAGCCGCGTATCTGGCCTCATGGGTTTCTTGCGCGTTATCGAATTTGGGCTCGGCCTGGCGGGATTGTCTTTCAGCCATGCGCTGCTGCTCGTCAACCCTTTGCTGGGTACGGCGAAGATCCTCGTAATGGCGACCGGCCGGCTCTGGTTCCGGCCGTAGTTGATCGTACCGATCCCGCCCGTACACGGCGCCATTCCCGCGGCTGCTGAAAAGCGTTCTATAGGAACTGATTTTGGCGGCGCTGCCTATGTGTTTTTGAAACGCGCTGACGCCGAGAGGCCGTCTAACGCTCCATGCCGCGATCCCGTACGCGGCCAAGACCTCTTTCCTGGGTTTCTTGCGCAAAGACCTCGGCGGCGATCTCCCGCGCTTCACGCAGTCGCCGGGCCGCCTCGGTTTCCGGCGCCGGACCGCCCTCAGCGTCATTCACGCGGCGGAAACGGTGACGCAATTCCTCAAGCCGCGCGGCATGCGACGGCCTGACCGGAGCGGGCTCGTCGCTCGCATAAAATTGCGAGGCCGCTCGCGTGTCATCGATGCGGGCCATCTGCCGCGCCAGCTGACCCAGATCGCGCGCGGTCTCGGTCGCGACAAACAGCGCAACGTTCTGACGATGCCGCGTCAGCGCGACATAGCTCGACGCGCTGCGCCAATGCTCGCTGTGATAGAGGTAGGTCTGGTCGAGCGTGCGCCCCTGCCCTTTATAGATCGTTCCGGCATAGCCGTGCCGGAACTGGCCAAACTCACCGGCCTGCTGGTCGGTGCCGGCCTGGAACGATACCAGCCGTTCGGGGGCGCCGGGTTTGCCGTCGAACGCGACGGTAACGCGGCCATCATCTTCGATCTGCCGGATGGTGCCGACCGTGCCGTTGACGATACCGGCGCGGCGTTCATCTCCGCGCCATGACGTGCCGGTAAACTGGATCCGGTCATTCTCGGCGAACGGCAACGGCCCGTCGGCCGTCTCGAGCAGATGATCGGGCCCGAGCGCCCCCTGCTCTGCCCGCACCTGGCGCAGCGCGGCGTTCAGTTCCTTCACGTCGGCATTGGTGTAGGCAAAGACGAAGCGGCTCTTGTCCGGATCGGCGGCGTTGTCGCTTCCCCATCTTTTGGTCAGCCGGTCAAAGGCCTCGTGTTGACGGCCGCTCCAGTCAATCGCGCCCGGCTCTCGTCGAGAGAATCGCCAGCGCCGGCAGGAACTCGCCCTTGTGCATCAGGTTAAAGGCGCGCCGCTGATCGGCGTCGGACACCCGCACCACCTCATGCAATTCGGCCGCGTTGTGCCGCTCCTTGAGCGCGCCGAACATGCCGCCGCGCTCGATGCTGGCCAGCTGCCTGTCGTCACCGGCGAGGATCAGCTTGGCTCCGGCCGCCCTGGCCTGCTCGGTAACGGCGGCCAGATGCTTGCTCGACAGCATGCCGGCCTCGTCGACGATCAGCACCGTGCGCCGGTTCCATTGCGTCGCCCCGCTTTCAAGCCGCCGCAGTTCGCTGGCGATCGTCGTCGGATTGCGGAACCCGTCATGCCCGAGGTTCTGCACGACGGCATTGGTCCAGGCCATGCCGATGACCCGGTAACCGTTTCCTTCATAAGCATCGCGCACCGCCGACAGGGTCGTGCTTTTTCCGGTCCCGGATTCGCCGGCAATGACGGCAAACCCGTCATCGTCAATTGCCCGCCAGAACGCCGCGCGACGATCGCCGGTGACGTGCGGATGCCGCCGCAGAACCGCTTCGCCGCCATCCCTGGCAATGCCGTACCGCTTCTGCGCGGCGAGCTCGGCGGCACCGTCGATGATGCGGGTCTCGTCCCGCAGAACGTCTTTGGTCGTGTAGCGCGATATCGGGGCATCCTCGGTCTCCTTCAGCCCGACCACATCCGGCAAAACCAGGATTTGATCGGTCAGCGCCGCCCGCTCTTTCGGGTCGATCACGACCTTCGCCAGCGCGCGATTGAGATCACCACGGCTGAAGGTCGCCCGCCGCTCGGTCAGCGTATCGAGGATCCGAGGCGGGCTGTGCGTCCGCACCGCCGCGCGCAAGTCGCGCTCGGCTTCCCGACGCGCCCTCTCAGCCGCAAGATCGATGATCTCGGCTGAGACCCCCGCCTGTTCGTTGCGCAACCGGTCGCGTTCGTCATTGCGCGCCCTGGCCGCGCGATTTCGGTCCCCGAGATCTGTCCCCTCCCCGGCCCGTTCCATACCGGCGGCGACCGGCCCTAAATGCACCGTCGCCTCGCGATCGATGCCCCGATCGGCATAGCTGCGGCAATCAATCACGATGTCGAGATCAGCCTGCCGCAGCGCCCGGTTGCCGATCCGCTCCCACTCGCGCCGGATATATTCAATTTCGCCGGGACCGGTCTTGTAGTCGTCAAGTTCGCGCGTCTTGGCACCAAACCCTGCGGGCCGATACGCCGCGTCGTCATCAGCAGATGCGCATGATAGTTGCGCTCGTCGCTGTGCCGGTCCGGGGCATGGATCGCGAAGTCGACCGCGACGCCATACCGTTGTGTGAGCGAGGTCGCGAACTCACGCACCGCCGCGACACGCTGCTCGTGGGTGAGCTCGTGCGGCAGCGCCAGAATGATGTCCCGTCCCGTTGCCGCGCTGCTCCGCCGAGTCGATTTATCCTCGGCGCGCTCGGCTGCGTTCCACAATTCGGCGCGATCCTTGACCCATTCCGGCGCGTCCTCGGGGGCGATTATCTCGCTGTGCAGAACCCCGCGTTTGGCCGTGAAGTCCCACACCACGCCGAGCCGGTCATCGGCGACTTTTTCGCCGGCACGATACGCAGCGGCCGCGACAACGCTGCGGCCGGCGCTGCGAGAGACCATCTTAACGTGCAGCGAATAGATCGCCATGCCGAGTCTCGCGCAGGGTGGCCAAAGGCCACGCCGGTGCGTTCATCGCACCAGCAGGCGGCCTATAGCCGCCAACACGCACGCATTGCCGCAGGTAATGCATAAGTGCGCCCTTTGCTCACGCTGCGGGATGGT
>CAWJZU010000024.1:0-21344 GCA_963847345.1 uncultured Alphaproteobacteria bacterium
GTTTCGGCGCCCCCGGGCTGGGGATTGAGGGACAGGCCCCTCCCCTCCCCCGCTACATTCCTCGGCTGCAATTACTGTATCCTCTTGAGGATGAAGACTTGGTTTGTAGTTGTATATGTGGGGGCCGTTTTTGGCCCCCTTGGGGTCCGAATCCACCACTCCTAACAGCTGCTCCAGACGCTCACGGGCCGCGGTTTGCCGGCGTTCAAGGCTGGTGACCCCGATCTCCATCTCGTCGACCCGCTCGACGCCCCTCAGGGCGCGCGCTATGGCCCCGCTCTCGCGGGCGAGAGTTTGCCACTCCTCGCCCTCGATCGCGTATTCGGCGACCGTCTCGAGGATTTGCGCGATGGCCTTGCGCGCGATCGTCGCGCGGCGGCGCAAGCGGCCAAAAGCGGCGCGCTCCGCCCTGCCCTCCTCCGCCAGGCGGCGGAATTCGGCATGGCGCATCGCAACCGGCGACAGATCGAACCCGTAGGCCTCGATAAGCCGGCCGGTCTGCGGATGGCGCTTGCCGTAGCGCTTGCCGTTCGGGCTGTCCTTCATCGTCACGAGACCGAGCTCGATCAGCGACCGGTTCAGCCGCTTGGCCTGGGTCGGCGACAGACCGAGCGCCTCCTGCTGCATCGAGGCCGAGGGCCACACCACCGGCCGGCTCCCCGCTTCCCAGTCCTGCGGCTGCGTGAAGCGGAACAGCCAGTCGACGGCGTGCACCAGCCGCGGCGAGATGCCGAGCCGGGGAGCGGCGGCCTTCAGGGCGGCGAGCAATTGCCCCGGTGACGTCACCTTCTCCGGCAATCCGGCAAAGCCTTCCGCCGTGCGGTCGGCCTTCAACAGCCCCGGCGTCATTCGCCGGAACCCGGTCGGCGCGTGCGCACGCCTCCCCTGTGGCGCCCCTTGGGCGCAATTGTCCTGTGCCATCGTGATCCCCCTTTCTGGTTGGATCGCGACGGGCAAGCCTCCCCCGTTCACGGAAACGGCAATTTCCGTTGACAGCGGCGGCGTCTATCGGCTAGGTTGGGGGCTGAGATGTTCCCAACGGTAGCCTTCTAGGCCCGTCACGAGTTTCGAAAGCCCGCCCGGCAAGGCGGGCTTTCGTGTTTCTGGGTCGAATTACTGCTAGGCGGCGTCCCTCCCCCGTTCGATCAATTGCACGACAGCCTGGCTGCGATTGCGCAGACCTTGGCGTTCCTTGATCTCGTCCAGTAAAGTGACAAGCTCGCGCGGCAGCGCGACGACGAGCTGATGGTTTCCCTTGGCGACCAATCGGCGGCGATAGGCACGGTGTTTGTCGATGCTGGAATTGACTGATATATCCATGCCCTCCCCCACGAGTCGCTAGCTACTGAAAATTTATACACAAGATGTGGGGGAAGGTCGATAAGTCGTGCGGCTCGCGATCGACCTTAGGTATTGATGTTGTTGATTTCTGCGGCTCGTTTCGGCTGCGGAAATATGCGTGCAAACAGCCGTCAATGACGGGACTCGGAAGTCATTCAGCCCGAATCGGGCCGATCAGCGGCAGCCGTCAATTCCAGCACAGGCAGGGATTTCCGACCGGGATATTTGCAACACGTAAACATCTCAACATGTTTATCTATACTGGTATATCTATACCTGTGTTTTCATAAATACCTGTTTACTTGTCCAAAATGCTTTAAGTACATGTAGAGTTGAGCCAACATCGCGAAGGCAACCTGCTCCTGCAGGACAAGGTCGGGGGCCACCGCGGCAAGCCGGCAACAGATGCCCCATAAATTTCCATCTGTACGGATACACACTTGTACATGTGTCCCGGTCGAGGCATGGTCGGCGGGATGATCTGGCTTCTGAGGTGGGGGGACCTTATGGCCGCAGTGGTAAGTATTGCATCCGCCAAAGGCGGCTGCTCCAAAACGACGCTCGCCGTGGGGATCGGGGTCGAGCTCGCGCTCGAGGGTTACACGGTCGTGGTGCTGGACGCCGACCTGAACCAGCATGCCACCAAATTCGGCGAGAAGGCGGACGTTCCGAATTTCTCCGTCATCGGCGAGGTCAATGAAGGCAACATCCTTCAGCGGATGAAAACGGTCTACACGACGGCCGATATGGTGGTCATTGATCTGCCGGGTGGCAGTTCGATGGTCGCGGTCAAGGCGCTGACCAAAAGCCATTTCGTGTTGATCCCGACCCAGCATTCGATCCTGGATGCGCGCGACGCCATGAAAACCGTGGCGCAGGTGGATGATGCCCAGGAACTCGGGCGCTATCCGATCCCGCGCTCGCTGATCTGGACCCGGGTGATGCCCGGCTTCGAAAGCATGGCCGCCAAGCGGGTACGCGCCGATATGGAGACGATCGATGTGCCGATTTTCGAGTTTGTGCTTATGAATCGCGCCGCATTCCAGGAGATGTTTTTGCGCGGGCAGGTGCCGCGGCAGTTCAAGCCCGACGGCAATGAGGCCAAAAATTTGAGCGCGATCACCCGCGAACTGATCGGCAAGATCGAGCAGATCGCGAAGGAGCAGGCCGAGCGCGGGAAGGAGCAGGCGGCATGAGAACGCAACGGGCATCCGAGATTCCGCCAGCGACGGACGAGCTGCTGGCCGCCGGTCAGCGCAAAGTGGGGGAGGGGCGTCTCAATTTGCGCGGGCTTAAGCCGGCAGGCACGGACGATGCCGAGACCGAGCGCCATGTCGAAGAAATCACGCATAGCTACGGGGCTCATGCGCAGATTCCGCCGGCCAAGGAGAAGATTTTAGCACCGGCCAAGCCCGCTGCGGTGGAGGCAAGCCCGGCGCCAGCGGCACCGGCACGGCGCACCCGCTATGCCAGCTTTCGCGTGGATTTGCCGGAATATCTGGATCAGGAGCTGACGATGCGGTCGGCCCGTGACCGCGCGACAAAGACTTATCTGATCATGGAAGCGTTGCACCGCGCCGGCTACAAGGTGAAGCCGGAGGATTTGGTGGTGGACCGCCGTAAAACCCGTTTCCGGCAGGATTAATTAGGTACTTGTACAAGTAAACCCTATGCGTGGCGCACTCCGCTACTGAACGGGGACGGGAGGGGAGACCTCTCCTGCCTGGGGTCGATCGGACTCAGCCCGGATTGAACGGAAACAGCGGCGCTGATGCGACCAGCCGTCCCGGATTTTCCAGGCGCAGCCGACGTTTCGGGAAAGTCCGTGCCGTCAGGATCACCGCCGTGCGGGCGAAAAGGCGGAAGGTCGCGAGCCTCATCGCCCGGGACCTTCGACGGCGGCGAGGGCGGAAGCCAGCGACCAGGCTTCGGCGATTTCGGCGCGTGTGAAGCCCATTTTTTCGAGATCGCGCGGGCGGCACTGGCCGTGCTTGCGGATCCGGTCGGCGATCGCATCGGCCATGCGATTGGCAAGCGCAAACGCCTCGCCCGCCTGCTGCTCGGCGGCGGCGGGATCGTTGTCGTTGCCCGCCTGGCGCAAAAAGACGCCAGACACACGATACCCGCCCAAATTGTCAAAAAACCCAATGCCTTCTGCTTGCAAAGGCAAGCGTGATCTTGCGCACGGTCTCGGCCGCCGGCTCGAACCGGGCGGTCTCGATATTGCGGATCGTTTCCGGCGAGACGCCGGCCGCGGTGCCGAAATTGGCCCGCGTCCAGTCGAGAAGCGCCCGGGCGGCGCGCAATTGAGCGGGCGAGATCACAGCCCACTCCCGAACGCAACGAGGTAGCGCACGGCCTCATCGAACTGCCAGGCCTGCAGCTCGGGCAGCCGTTCGACATCGAAGGTGCATTCGACCGCCTGAGTAATCAGACCCGGCGTCAGGCCCGCCTGATCGGCCTGGTAGGCGATCAGCGCCGACAGGGCATCGATCTCGCTCCGGTTCAGGCAGCGCTTGCCCCAGTGCGGCAGCGGCGGCCGGTCGTCATTGGCCGGGGCCGGGATGATCCGCTCGACGCGGGACACCACGGATTCGATGAGCCGCAGCGTGCGGGCGATCACGACCGGCGGCGTATCGGCGAATTGCAGTTCTTTGACGGCGCTCTCGGCAAAGCTTTTCAGTCTGGCTGTATCAGGCACAATATCCTCCCTTGAAATACAAGTTGTTCGAAATTGCTTGCAAAATACCGGTTGTTTATTACTCAATCCTTAACAGAGCATCACAATTCGTAGTTTTGATGATTATTTTTCTTGTTTCGAAAGTATTATTATGTATTGTAAAAAGGCGTTCTCCCTAATGCGGGTAATTCATTGCAGAATATTGGTAGTACATGCTCGATCCTCGTCAGATACGCGCCGCGCTCGAACTGGTAAACTGGACCACAGCCGATCTGGCGGAAGCAACCGAGCTCAACGCCGATACGGTGCGGCGCATCTGCCGCGGCACGATTGCCCGGCCGCATGAGGCGACCGAACAGAAGATCCGGGAATCCCTGGAACGCCGCGGCGTGAAGTTCCTGCCCGATTGCGGCGTGCAGCTCGATGACGGTCTGTTGCGCGTCCTGCAGGGCGAGGACAGCTACCTCCGGCTGCTCGATGAGATTTATCACACCATGCGCGGGCGCGGCGGGGACGTGCTGTTCTTCTTTGTCGACGACCGCGTGTCGAGCCCGGAAGTGGTGGCGGCCAACAAGCGCCTGCGCGAGGCCGGCATCAAGTGCCGCTATCTGTGCGAAGAGGGAGCGCCCAGTCTCGATTACCCGGCCCGCGATTACCGCGCCGTGCCGTCGCGCTTCTTCCACAACGCGCTTCAGATCGTCTATGGCGACTGCGTGGCGCAGCTGTTCGGCGGCGAAAGCAGCAAGACGCTGATCCTGCGCAACGAGGCGCATGCGGAATCGCAGCGCCGGCTGTTCGAGCTGATCTGGACGACGCATCGCATGCCGAAACAGGGCGGGTGACGGCGATGCTGGAACCCGTCCTCTACCGCGTGCGCGTCAATTCCTGTCCCGATTGGGTGGCCTATCCGAGCTGCACGCTCGGGATCAGCGTCGGCCAGCCCTATCACGAGGGCGACAAATTCGCCGCCACGGTCGAATGGGCCGCGCGGCATTTCGAGCATATCCGGGTCGATGTGTCGGACACGCTGCAGCGGCACCGGCTGATAGGGGAGGGGGTCCCGGCGGAGCAGGCGACGCAGGCCTCGCTGCGCGAAGGCGATCGCTGGATTGCGCGCGCAATGCCGGTTCTCGGGAATTGCGGCAAGCCCTACACGATCATCCGCTGGAACGAGTGGCTGCGGCACGCCGAATTTCCGGCCGTGCATGCGGCTTACAGCCGCCTCGCGCGATCCGATGCGGTGCTGAGCGCCGCGATCGCGGCCGATATCGACGGCTTCATCGCGCGGCAGGTGAAACACGGCGGGGGCGTAGCCGACACGAGCGCGGTGCGCGCCGCAAGCCGGGCCTATCTTATCGAGGAGCTCGCCGCGATCACCTTGCAGGGCCGCGCGCAAAGCTCGGCGCGGCTTTATCCGGGGCCTGAGCTCGCCAGCTTCCGCGCCGTTCGCGACGGAAGCGTTGCCGGTGCGCCCGCCGGGCTGGAGCGGGATTACTACGTCCACGTCAATCTGGAGCGCCGCAAGGCGCCGGCGCCGCTCCCGCATGCAGCGCGGTCAACAGTTGCCCTCAAGATCGCGTGAGAGAGAGTTGTCGAGACTTGCGCATGAAGAAATACCTGGCGGCACCTCGAAGGGTATAAGCAACTTTATGCCTGTGTGAAAAGCCGCACTCAGGCAAGAACGTGTTGCTGCCGGTGATCAATTTCTCTGAAGGCGTTTTTGATATCCCAATAGAATGGCCGGCAAAGGTCGGGATGCTTCGGGAAGATATTTTGCGATGTGCGCGCCGTTTCCGAGCGAGTATCGCTGCCACAGTTTGAACCCGTCGGCACGGGTCTTCCGCCCGTGGTGGTGAAAGACGGTCATGTCGGGAACATAGTCAATGGCAATACCGGCGACATAAACGCGATACATGAATTCGGTGTCGTCGCCCGAGCCGACGCGGGAGCCGGGGCCGAAATCCTCGTCGAACAGGCCGACCCGTTCGAGAAGCGCCCGCCGCATCGTCATGTTGCAGCCGTTGATCCTGCCGTTTATGGCCTCATTCGCGCGCGGAGTTGAGGGCACGGCTCCACCGCATCGGCGTCGGCCGGGTGTTGATCGTCTGCGGCAAGTCGGTCGGATCGCCCAACTCGATCCGCCCGCCCCGCAACACAAGCTCGGTATCACCGGCGGCGTGGCGCAGGAGGTCGTTGGTATGATCGCGGTGCAATCGGCAATCATCGTCGGTAAAAGCCAGCAATTCGCCGCGCGAGGCGCGCACGGCGCGATTGAGCGCCCGCGCTTTGCCGGGGCGTGGCTCCGAGAGCGCCTGGACAGGAACGTGAGGGTTCGCCTCCGCCCATGCTTTGATGATCTGAGCGGTGTTATCCTCCGAGCCGTTGTCGACCACGACAATTTCAGCGTCGAGCGGGGAAGCGTTCGCGAAGGCAGCTTCTATTGAAGCCAGGCAAGCAGCAATCGCATGCGCCCGGTTGCGGGTGGAAATAATAACGGAAAGTTTCACGTTGGCGCCTTTTTTTATTGTTCTTGCCATAGCGTAATTGTCTTTTCGCACAGTTTAATTCGCGCGTCAAAAGGCACGCAGAGGAACTTTTACAAAAGTAGATTATGGTTAATGAACATCGAAATTACGGTCGCCAAATGCCGCCACCATGCGGTTGCCACTCGGCCAGCAACTTCAGCGAGGCGCGAGCCGCGCCCGCGCCCCTCTTCTGCCGTCAGCTGCAGGTCGCTTCCGCTTGGCGGCAGGCCTTCATGGCGCGGTCGAAGTTGCGCTCGATCTCGGCCTGCTCGGCAAGAGCCTTGGCCAGCTCCGCCTGCACGGCGGCGCGTTCGCGCTTCGTAAAATGGCAGCCCCGCAGCTCGGCCCGCAGTTCCTGGATGTGGTCGTAAAGCGTGATCATCGTACCCTCCGTCTGTTGTGAAGACGGAAGGGGCGCACCGGGTCGGGCCGGACCGGGTCAAGGACGCCCCCTGAGGGGCGCCGCGCAGCGGGGCGCGGGGGAGCCGATTTTGTCGAGCGTGGAAATAACCGGCGCGCGTCAGCGCGCTCCCTGCGCTCGGCAAAATTGGGGGCACCGCGCATCCTTGAGGCGGTCCGGTTCGATCCGGTAGGCTGAGAAATCCGGCGAGACAGACTTTCCCTCGGACGTCGCCGCAACCGGCGCGAGGTCGCATCGATGCTTTTGAGCAGTGGGAAAACCCCGCCGCAGTTGCCCGCGGCGGGGCCTTGCCGTCAGCGGTCGCGCGGCTCCCACAGGGCGATGTGGGTGGCGCCGTCATCGCCCGGGTTCTCGAGCTTGACGAGGCGGCAGCGAACCCAGTTCGGCCCGAATTCCGGGGCCGCGATCTTCAGGTTCACGTAGGTCTCGCCGCTCGATTTGGCGACCTGGCTCCAGCCCGCGCCAACCTCGTAGCGCTGTCCGGCATAGACCCGGTAGTCCGGGGCGTTGTCGGAGTGCTTGTCGACCGGAGCGATGCTGATCGCCGCGGTGACATTGAGGGTTCTGAGCGTACCGGTGAAGGTGCCGTTCTCCTGCTTCGTAAAGGTTCCGAGTGTGATAGCCATCTTAAGTCTCCTGTTCTGAGGTTTGAGTTCGCAGGAACCGTTCCTGCGATGGCTCGCGCTCGGAGACCGCATAGGGACCTGACTGCACCGCTTGCGGCCGGAACACCGTGGAGGACCCGGCGGGCGGAAAAATTTGCAGCGAAGCGGCCGCGAGGAGGCCCGCTTGTCGGGCCGGGGAAATTTTTCTGATCCGCCGGGTTGCGGGCGGGGGCCGCGGGATCCAGCGCTTCAAGAGCCAGCAGGGACGGTTACGCGCAACGGCGGCCCGAAAAGGAGGCGATGGCCGGGCACATTCAGGAGCCGCAGCGCAGGACAAACAGCCCCCGGTGGGGCCCTGGGCCTCAATTACGCGCGTTCGCAAGAATCCCGGACATGTGCTGCAAGACGCACTTTACCGGAACGGACACGCACGGTCGGGATTTGCGGGCTCTGCGAGCCGGATAGCGGCGATCTCCCGAAGTGGGCACAGGATCAGACTGGAAATTGCCGACAGGGGCGGACTGTCAGGGCTTTTCGTGCCGGCTCAGCACACACGCGCGATGACGGCGCGCAGAGGCGGCAGGTGCTACTTCACCGCGGGCCACACGGAGGCGGCCACATCCTCGTATTCATGGCGATAAACAATGCCAGAGCAGGGGCAAGGGTCTCCCCAATATGCTCTGCGAGGTCCCCAATGCGCCGAAAGCGGCCAGTGTCCTTAGGCCATAGGCGACCGCGGCAGCACGGACCTATGCCGCGAGCGGCGCCTGTATGGCTTGTCCACGGCGCTGCCGCAGATCCTGACCGGGCTGCAGATCGCGTTGCCGATCTCGATGATCTCATTATCGCCACCGAAATGCTGATGGGCGGCCTGGCTCTCGGCTGCGTGATGAGCGCCGCCTCGCGGGTCGCGGGCTCGCCCGGCGTCTTCGCCGGGATCGTCGAGATTGCGATCGCCGGCCTCGCATGGTCAGAGCGATAGCGGCGCTGCGCAAACGCCTGCTGCGCTGGCATCAAGGAGCTCAGGAACCCGCGACGGTATAGCCGTGCCCTGCATCGATCGGCCTGGCCTCTATCCGCCCGAGATCAGGCGCTCTGACGGCGGCGCGATCTCGGTGACGAGATCGCGCACGAGCCTTTTATTGGCGAGCGGGGCAAGTCGCATGACCCGTGCTTCGAGCCGCGCGGTACAGGCGTAACTCGCCTTGCCGTCCAGCTCAATCATGCATTCTTTGCAGGCATTGGCGTTGATGCAGGAGTAGCGCACCGCCAGGGTGGGATCGCGATGGCTGCGGATCCAGCGCAGCCCGTCAAGTACAGACTGCCCCGGCTCGAATGGTACCGTGAAGCTCTCCCAGCGCGCGCCACCCGCTCCCGCCTGCGTTGCGGTGCCGCGCCGGATAACCAGTGTCGCCGTGGGACTCATGACACCGCCACTCTCGGGTCATCGCGATACACGAATTGATGGCGCCGCCATTCCGGGAGCATGTGCGGAAAATCCTCGCGCTGGTGCGCGCCGCGGCTCTCATGGCGGGCAAGCGCCGCCTCGGCGAGGATGCGGGCGACGAGTAGCATGTTGCGCAGATCGAACCATTCGAGCCGGCGCATGTCGAATGCCTTGGCATCGCCGACCGGCCGCTCGCCGAGTTCGCCGGACAGCTCGGCAATCGTGCGGAGGGCAAGTCCAAGCCGGGGTGCGTCACGCAACGGCCCGACATTGTCGGACATCGCCGCTTGCAGAGCCTCGATCATCGCCGCCGTGTTGCGTCTATCATCCTGGAGCGAGTCGGAAGCGACCAGATCGAGCGCCGCGCCGGCCTCCCGCTTCCCCACCGCCGACGTCGCAATCCGCTTCGCTCGCCGGGCGGCGCTGCGTCCGGCTTGGCGGCCGAATACCAAGGCCTCGGTGACGGCATTGCCCGACAGGCGGTTGGCGCCGTTACAGCCGCCGACTGCTTCCCCGGCCGCGAACAGGCCCGGCAGATCGGTCCGCATCGCACTATCGGCGGCGATCCCGCCCATATGGTAATGCGCAATCGGCGCCACCTCGACTGGCATCCTCGTCAGATCGATCCGGTTTGCCGCAAGCCGATCGATAACCGGCCCGAACGCGTCGCGCAATGCGGCCTCGGAACAATGCTCGAAGCTCAGATAGACCCCGCCATGCGGCGAACCACGGCCGGACTCGATCTCCTTGAGGATGCCGTAGGTCGCCACATCACGGGTCTGCACATAGGTGCCGTCCTCTGCCTTACCGTAGCGCCCGGCGAATTCCTCGCCTTCACTGTTGAGAAGCCGGCCGCCGAGCTTGTAGCGGAACGGGTCCCACATGATCGGGTCCATGCCGATAAGCCGCGGTGCCAGATGCCCGATCGGAAAGAACTGCACGAATTCCATATCGACCAGCCTTGCGCCGGCGCGCCATGCCAGGGCGTACCCATCGCCGCCCATATTGGCCGAGGCGCTATTGCGTCGGTAAAGCCGGGTCAGCCCGCCAGTTGCCACGATTGTCGACTTGGCGCCGATCACGACCGGCATGCCCGAACCGAGATGATACGCGACCGCCCCGGCCGCTTCTCCGTCGATACGGACGAGATCGACAATGCACAGATCGCCCGCCTTGCGAATCAGGCCGAGGCGGTTGACGATTGTGCGCAATGTCTTCGACACTGCGGAGCCGGTGTTGAGGAAATCGACATAGACGCAGCGAGGCCGGTCGTGTCCCGGCGCCATGGCCTGCGCGATATGGCCGTCCCGCCTTGCCCAGCCGACGCCCCAGGCGTCCATCTGGCGGATGCATTCGGGTCCCTCCTCGCACAGCAGGCGTGCGAGGTTTTTGTCGCACAGCCCGTGTCCGGCCGCGATCGTATCGTCGAAGTGGTGATGCCAGTGGTCGGACACTTGCTCGCCAATCGCCGCCGCGACCGTCATCTGCGCCATCACGGTCGCCCCGCCGCGCCCGATAAGGCTGCGATCGGTGAGCAGGACGGTACAGCCTTCCCGCGCCGCCTCGATCGCGGCGTACATGCCCGCCGCGCCCGAGCCGATAACCAGCACATCGGCCTCGGCGCGCAGATACTCTTCTGTCATCCCGCGCCGCCCCATAAATCGCGGAACTGCACCGCAACCGCCTCCGCGTAGGGAACAGGGCGCGTCAAGACGTCCATCCTGCGATCGAAATCGACGATGTCGGCAAGCACGGCTTCCGAGATCGCGGCATCGTAGAAAGGCAGGTCGCGTTCGACGAGCGGCACGATCAGCCCGGCCTCACGCGGCGGGAAACGGCGGCGGCCGACCTCGGCGGCGCGCGACGGCTCCTGCCGCAGCGCCCTCTGGCACGCGACCAGCGCCCGGATTGCGGCGGCGGCTATATCCGGCGAGTCTTCGATCAGGCGATCGGTGGCGACCAGGGCCGGCATCGTGTATCCAAAAACGCCCGGCGGCCCGTCGCCGCGCCTGACATCGAGCACGACCGTGCCGATCTTGCGGGTGACGGCGATTTCCGCGGCCATGCCGTTAGCCCAGAACCCGTCGATTTCGCCCCGCTCCAATGCCTTCGCTGCCGCCAAGCCGAAATTGGTGCCTGGATCGCGGGTCCGCGGTACCGGACCGATGCGGATATTGTCGCGCGCCGGGTGCAGGCCGGAAGCTGCGAGCAAACCCCGCAAGCCCATCTCGACCCACGGCGCAGCGCCGATACGATGACCCTTCAACGCGGCGAGATCGCCGCGCGCAACGCCGAGATCGGCACGCATAACGAGAAACCAGTACATGCCCTGCGCCAGTGCGCCGAGCAATTTGGCGCCCCGCCATTCGGGAAACGCGGACGGCACGGCATGCGCCGCGCCCGCGACGAAATCGACCTCCCCATCGCGCAGCGCGACGTAGGCGCAGTCGACCGGGTTGATCAGCTCGGCCGAAACGGCGAGCCCCTCGGCCGCGAAAAAGCCAAGCTCGGCCGCCGCGAGCGCCGGAAAATACGAATTCGAAATCAGGTCCGGGATCGCGAGCTTCATTGCCCATCCTGTCTCTGTGTGACGGCGGGTCGCCGGCAAGCTGAGGCAATAGCCCCAATCGTCGTCCCGGCGAAGGCCGAGATCGATGTTTCGGCCAGCTACGCAGCTGAGTGGCGGCTTTCTTGTCTTCGCGTCACTGATCCTGCCGGCGCTTGCTGCGTCATCTGTATCGCAACATCGTCTCGGCTTGACCTATGTTATCGGACTTGCGGGCTATGCGCTCGGCCTCCTAGCTTCGTTCGTATTAGACCTGCCGGCAGGCGCGGCCATTAAGTGCGCGCTCGCGCTTGCCGTCTCGGCGGTGGCCGGGATTGCCCAAGTCGCCGGGCTGAGAGCCGTGCGATGATGCTATCGCTCGATTATGACCGCTCTGCCTTCCCGATGCTGCACAGGAGCAGTCGGTTATGTCCGCAGCGGGGCATTAGGAGCCAGAAGCGCATGCTGCTCGGCCAGAGAGCGGCGACCGCTGGAATTGCACCCGCAATTACGGGAAGGGCGGCGCTAGGCGCCGCCGTCCTTGCCGGCGGGGGCCGGCTCGCTGAAGCGCCACACCGGTATGCCGCGGGCCTTGGCCTTGTCGGCGAGATTGGCGGAGATGCCGGAGCCGGGGAAGGCGACGATGCCGATCGGCATCGCCTCGAGCATGCGGTCGTTGCGCTTGAACGGCGCCGCCTTGGCGTGCCGCGTCCAGTCCGGCTTGAAGGCGACTTGCGGCACCTTGCGATTGTCGGCCCAGCAGGCGGCGATGCGCTCGGCGCCCTTCGGGCTGCCGCCGTGCAGCAGCACCATGTCGGGATGGCGGGCATGCAGCCGGTCGAGCGCGTCCCAGATGCGGGTGTGGTCGTTGCAGTCGATGCCGCCGGTGAAGGCGATGCGCGGTCCCTGGGGCGCCATGATCTCGGCGTCGGTCTTGCGGCGGGCGGCGAGGAAGTCGCGGCTGTCGATCATCGCGGCGGTCAGCGTGCGGCGATTGACCATCGAGCCGATTTGCGGGCGCCACAGCGTGCCGGTCGACGCCTCGAACAGGCGGGCGGCGTGATCGCGGCAGAATTCGAAGGCGTTGCGCCGTTCGATCAGGCTCAGGCCCTGCGCGGTCAGGCGTTCGAGCTCGACCGATTTAACTTCGGAGCCGTCCTGTTCGAGCTGGCTCTTGCGCTGCGCCTGCTCGTTGGCATCGAGCTCGCGCTCGATGCGCTCGGTCTTGCGGTGGAACAGGTTCACGAACGCCCAGAACAGATCGTCGGCATCGTCCTCGAGGCGGGTGCCGGCGAACAGGGCTTCCAAGGATTCGGCGATGGCGCCGAGATGGCCTTCGACGGTTTCGTCTCCGGGCATCGGCCGCGGATCGGGCTCGTCCTGTCCCGGCCGGTAGCCGTACAGCGCCAGCTCGTCGAGCAGGTACGCGGTCGGCGAGGCGGCGTGGTGTTCGGTCTCGGGATTGCTATCGGGGAAGGGGAGGGGGCTGTCGTGGCGTCGTCATGGCGGGTGCCTTTCTGCCGGAGGGAATTCGGCCGCGCCCATCGCGGCCTTCACGGCGATCACCAGGCCGGGGACGGAGACGCGGCGCACCCCAAGGGCCGAAGCGAAGCGGAGGATGGCGGCGGGGAAGCATTTTGCTTCGCGATGCAAAGCCGGCCCGCTCGTCCGGGGCGGCGGCGGAAAATGCGCACCCCGCGCCATTGCGCCGGGGATCAGGGCGGCCCTCTTTCGGGCCGCCCGGCGGCTCCGGCAGATCGCCGCTCGGGAAGGCCGTGGCGCGGCCCTCTGTTTCCGGCTGAAAGGCCTGTCCGCCGCCGCACGAACAGGTTTCCTCCTTCCGGCGCGATCCCGTGCGACGGCAGCGCTATGCCGGGCCGCCCGGAGCGGTGGCTGAAGCGGGCGAGATCGGCGGGGACGAGCTGCGGAGCGAGATGCGCCAGGAGCGCGGCGGGGCCGAGGGCGCAGAGATCGGCGTTGAAGTCCTCATGCACCGGCACGAGCTCGCGGACTTCGATACCGGCGGCCTGTCCGCGTTCGTGCAATCGCGTTGCCGCATGGCGTCCGGCCGCATCGTTGTCGCGCGCGACATAGAGGCGGCGCCAGGAGGGAGCGAAGGCAAGGGCGCCGAGGTGGTTGGCCGAGAGGGCGGCGATCAGCGGCAGGGACGGCAGCACCGAAGCGAGCGCCAGCATCGTTTCGACGCCTTCGCCGGCTGCGAGTACCTCCGCCTGCGCGGGGGCAGGCTCTGACGCACTGCCGAAGCGGACGCCGTTGCCGAGGAGATGGCCGAGGGCGCGGCGCGGATCGGCGACCGGCGCCTTTGCCGTGCCGGTGCGATCGAGCCAGCTGCGCTGGATGCCGGTGATGGTGCCGTCGTGGTCGGTCACCGCGGCCAGCAGCGCCGGCCAGGCTTCGCGCGGATGCGCTTCGCTCTCGCGGTACCAGACCGAGGGGTGAAAGCGAAGAGACGGCCAGTCGAGCCGGGCGGTGATCAAGCGGGCGCGCAGATAGGTTTCGGCCGGGGTGCCGGGGACCGGGCGTCCGAGCGGCGAACAGGCGGCGGGCGGCCTCGGCCGAACCGGACGGGGCTCGTGGATATCGGGATACGGCATCGGCGCTTTCATGGTGCGGCAGGGCGAGAAAGGCGCGGGCCTCGCCGATTGCGTCGGCAAGACGGGGCAGATGCCGGCGGCGGCCGATCAGGTCGAGCAGATCGCCGTGCTCGGCGGTGGCGGCATCGGTCCATTTGCCGGCCGCGCCGGGACCGCTATCGGGACCGCAGAGGCGGACATAGAGGCTGCGCCCCGGCGTGTCGTCGATGTCGCCGGTGACCCAGTAACGGCCGCTTCGGCGTCCGTGCGGGAGATAATGGCGGCACACCGCCTCGGCCTCGCGCGCGAGGCGGCGCGCCAGCTCGCCGGCTGGGCTGATCACAGCGCATGTCCGGATCAGGCCGCGTCGGCGCGCGAGCGGACGGCGATCAGGGGATGGCGGGCGAGCAGAGCAGCGAGGATCGCCGGGCCGTCTTCCGACACCGGCACGAACAGGCGCAAGCGCCAGGCGACGATCTCGGAAACGAGGCCGAGCGATTTCAGGATGCTAACCGTGCCGCCCTCGGCGAAGCCGGTCAGCTCAAGGCGTTGCACACGCATGCTCAGCGAGCGCCGCAGCTGCAGCCCGCCGGCGAGCTCGATCACCGCGCCGCGGTCGAGCACGGCGCTCCAGGCATCGGATGCCGAAAGGGCAGGGGCCTCGGACCCGAGCGACTGATGGAGGCGACCCAATTCCTCGGGCGCGACGAGCCGGCCGATGACGCGCTCCCCGTCGTCGGTCTCGAAGCGGTAGACGCGCATGTTGCGCGACGGCAGCCGGTCCCAGATCGGCAATAAGCAGGCCGGTGATGATGTGGAACTCGCTGTCGGCGAATTCCGGCACCTTCGCGCATTCGGCCTCCCACAGCGCCGTGAATTGCGCTTCGGTCGCCTCATGCCAGTGCGAGCGGGCGAAATCGTCCGTGCTCATCATCTCGCGCGCCATCGGCCGCACGAGACGGGTACGGGGCTGCACCTGACCGTCATCGAGCATCAGGCTCGCCGCCGGAACCTGCACCGCGGCCCGGTGCGACTGCTCGTTGACGACGAGCCGGGCACCCGATGTCGCGGCAAGCGCGAGTGCGTCGGCCAGCGGCAATGGCCGATTGCGGTCGCGGCGCAGCACCCGGTAGCAGCTCGGTTTTGGCGCCAGTGGCAGCATGCGTGTAGACCGTGCGCCGCTCGACGATGCGGAAGCTTTCGGCGGTCAGCGTCTCGACGCCGAGATCGTAGATCCCGGCGCTGATTGCGGCCTCGATGCGCGCATCGAGCAGTTCCTCGAACACGGCGAAGAGCCGGTTCTGCAACGCGATGCGCAGGGCCAGCACGCGGTTGAGGAATTGCGTGACCGGCGGCAATTCCTCGCGCAACGAGCCGTCCTCGTCGCGTGAGGTCGAGACCGGTCGCCTCCTCGAATTCGGAGAGCGAACAGCCCTCGACCTTGCCGGCATGGATCAGCTGGTAGAACTGCCTGAGCGCGGCGCGGGCATAGGGGCTTTCGAGATTGTCGTCGGCCCGGAACAGACCCTGCCCGCCGGTCTGGCGCTGTCCCCTGGTGATTGCGCCGAGCGTGTCGAGACGCCGCGCGATCGTCGACAGAAAGCGCTTCTCGCCCTTGACGTCGGTCGCAACGGGACGGAACACCGGCGGCTGTTTCTGGTTCGTTCGGTTCGAGCGCCCGAGACCCTGGATCGCGGCATCGGCCTTCCAGCCCGGCTCCAACAGGTAATGGATGCGCTGGCGCTGATTGCGGGCGCCGAGATCGGCGTGATAGCTGCGCCCGGTGCCGCCGGCATCGGAGAACACCAGGATGCGCTTGTCGTCGTCCATGAAGGCGGATGTCTCGGCGAAATTCGCCGCTCGCGGGCCGGGTCTCGACGCAGAACCGGTCTTCCCGTTTGACGATGCGCCGCGAGCGTCCGGTGACCTCGGCAACCGTAGCGGTGCCGAAGCGGTGCAGGATCTGGTCGAGCGCGCCCTGCACCGGCGGCAAGGACGCCAGATGCTCGATCATCCGGTCGCGGCGCTCGACGGCTTCGCGCGATTGCACCGGGTTGCCGTCGGCGTCGGTGACCGGGCGCGAATGGAGGTTGCCCTCCTCGTCGGTGTAGAGCTCGAAGAGCTGCGTCGGGAACGAGTGCTTCAAATAGTCGAGCACGTATTCCCGCGGCGTGATGTCGATCGAGAGATCGCCCCATTCCGAACTCGGGATCTCGGCGAGGCGGCGCTCCAGCAATGCCTCGTTGGTCGAGACGATCTGCACGATCGCGGCATGGCCGGCGTCGAGATCGCGCGTTAAGGCGGCGATCAGCGTCGGGCATTTCATCGCCGTCAGCAGATGATTGAAGAAGCGCTGCTTGTTCGATTCAAAGGCCGAGCGGGCGGCGGCCTTGGCGTGGCGGTTGTAGGTGCCGCCATCGGCGCCGGTGATGTTGGCGGCCTCGAGCGCCGCCTTCAGGTTCTTGTGAATGATCTGGAACGCGTCGGCATAGGAATCGTAGATCGCGATCTGCTCCGGCGTCAGCGCGTGCTCGACGATCTCGTAGAGGATGCCCTCGAACGACAAGGAGCGCGCGGCATAGAGGCCGAGCGCCTTCAGATCGCGCGCCAGCACCTCCATCGCGGCGATGCCGCCCCATTCCATCGCGGCGACGAACTCGGCGCGGGTCGCGAACGGAAAATCGCCGGTGCCCCAGAGGCCGAGCCGGGCGGCGTAGGCGAGGTTCTGCACCGTCGTCGCGCCGGTCGCCGAGACATAGAGGATGCGCGCATCGGGCAGCGCGTGCTGCAGGCGCAGTCCCGCCTGGCCCTGCTGCGACGGTTTCTTCTCGCCGCGCTCGCCCTTGTCGCCGGCGGCATTGGCCATCGCATGCGCTTCGTCGAACACGACGACCCCGTCGAATTCGGAGCCGAGCCAGTCGACGATCTGCTGTACGCGGCTCTTTCGCTCGCCCTTGGCCTGCGTGCGCAATGTCGCGTAGGTCGTGAACAGGATGCCTTCGGCGAGATTGATCGCGGCGCCCTGCTTGAAGCGGGACAGCGGCACGAGGTCGGAGCGGTAGCCGCCCAACGCGGTCCAGTCGCGCTCGGCGTCTTCGATCAGCTTGTCGGACTTCGAGATCCACAAGGCGCGGCGGCGGCCCCCGGCCTTCGGGCAGGCCTTAGCCAGTTGTCGAGGATGATCGCGGCGACCTGGCGGCCCTTGCCGGCCCCGGTGCCGTCGCCGAGAAACCAGCCGCGCCGGAAGCGCACCGCGCCTGCCGCCCCCTCGGGAGCGGCGGCGACCTGGTCCCAGGTCTCGTCGACCGTGTAGGACCCGGCGAGGTGGCCGGAATGCGCCTCCCCGGCATAGACGACGCTTTCGAGCTGCGCGTCCGACAGGAGGCCGCCCTCGACAAGGCGCGGCGGCAGCAGCGGCTTGTACGACGGACGCGGCGGCGCGACGGCGGCCATCGCGGCCGATTGCACGAGCTTGGTCGGATGCGGCTGCGCGCCTGCGATGCGCAAGGTCTGCAGCGCATAGCCCTCGTAGAGCGCGGCAGTCAGACGGCCGCGCTCGGCCGGCGCCCAGTCGCAGGTCTCGTAGGCGAGTTCGGCAGCGCTCGGCGCTGGTGCGACGCGCGGAAGCAGCGGGGTCGGCGCAGGTTTCGGCGCGGGCCGCGACTGCGGCGCAATCCGTGCTGATAGAAACACGGGGGCGGGGAGGGGGGTCAGTGCCGGGCGCGGCGGCACCAGGCGGATGACCTGATCGAGCAATTCGGCGGCAGTCGCGGCCTTGCCCGGCGACGGTGGAAATTGCCGCGGGTCGTCGGCCGGCACCCGGTCGATGACGGTGAGCCGCGTATCCATCGTCGTGCCGTGGCGGGCATAGGCCTGGCCGGCGATCGCCGCGCTGAACACGACGCGCCCGCCCCGTTCCTGCAGCCGCACGAACCCCTCGCGCCAGCCGGGCTCGTCGGGACCGACATTGTGGCCGGTGATCGCGACGAGGCGCCCGCCCTCGCGCAGCCGCGCGAAAGCCGAGGCGAGATGCCGGAAGGCAGCCTCGGCGAAGCGCTTCTCGACATGGGGCGACGATGAGAAGGGCGGGTTCATCAGCACGACGCTCGGGCGCACCGCCGGATCGAGCAGATCGTTTATGTGCTCGGCGTTGTGCCTTGTGACCGCGCAATCGCGGTAGAGGCGGGCGAGCAACCCGGCGCGGGTGTCGGCGATCTCGTTCAGCGCGAGACCGGCGCCGGCCAGTTCGGCGAAAATCGCCAACAGGCCCGTCCCGGCCGAGGGTTCGAGAACGAGATCGTCCGCGGTGATTGAAGCGGCTTCGGCGGCGGCGAGGCCCAAGCGCGATCGGCGTCGAGAATTGCTGGAAGCGGTTGCTTTCCTCCGAGCGGCGGGTCTGCGACGGCAGACGCTCGCCGAGCCGGTTCAGCATCTCGAGCATCGCGGTGGCGGAGCCGGCGCGGGTTCGCATGGCACGGCCGAATTTGCGCAGGAACAGCACCTGCGCCGCCTCGGCGGCTTCGTAGGCATCCTTCCAGGCCCAGGCGCCCGACGGCATCCGAGGCGCCGAAGGCCGCCTCCATCGCCGCGCGCAGCGCCCGGCTGTCGAGGGCGCGGCCCTGCCCGAGCAGGCGCGCAAGCTCGGTTGCGGCATGAAAAAGCCCCGAAACCCTGTCGGGGGCCGGGGCGGCGGCGAACAGCGGCAGCACCGCGGGCCTGGCCGCGGCGGTAGAGGTGGCAAGCATGGAAGATCTCCGGGGAGAGCGGCAGGGCGCCCCCGGAGACGCTTCATGCGGTCCGGGGCAAGGTCCGGCGAAGCGCTCTCGTCTCCCTTCCCGGATCTCACCTCGCCCGTTTGGCCCTCTCCCTCTCGCTCACTTCAGCAGCGCAGCGGCGGCGCTGATCGTTCTGGTTTTCCGGACGTAGCGCAGCCGCGCCTTGATGGCCGCTCTGATACGGCGCGCCGAATAGCTGCTCGTCGGCCGCGCACCGAGGCGCTGCCAGAGGTCGAGCGGCAGCCGTGCCGTCTCCAGCGTCGTCCAGTCGACGACCGTGATCCATTTGCGGCCGGGGGCGAGTGCGATAACCGAGCGCCAGCCGGCGCCAAGGCTCGCGATCTCGCCTTGATTGAAGATGCGGTAGAGGCGGCTCATCGATCGCCTCCATCGGCAATGTTGTCGATCAGCAGCAACAGATCGCCCTCGCCGCAGCGCGATTTGCGGCGGCCCACTCGGTCGCGGATCGGGATCACTTTGCGCCCGCGCTGCCGGGCATGGTCGAGATCATCGGTGTCGATGAGACATGGTCGCCGTCCACCAGACGGATGCGGGCGATCATGACCGGTCCCCCGCGGTTTCCGCGGCGTAGTGGCCGCGGGCGCGACAGAGGGCGGCCTCGAAATCGAAATTGTTGCGGTCGCTCCAGTGCATCAGGTCGCCGAGCAGATCGCCGAGGCTGTCCTCGTAGTCGCAGCCCGTCATGCACTGAAAATGCCTGAGCGTGGCCGCGGCCCATTCGGCGCGGTCGCCGTTCATCTTCTCCGGGTCGGGCATCAGCTTGCGCGGGCGAGCTCCGCGGCAGATGGCATCGCCCTTCGCCCTGGCGATCGCCGCGCGCGCCCGATCGAGTGCGCTGACGGACGGCGTGCCGTCGTCGAGCCGCGACAGATCGGAAAGGCAATCGACGCACAATTCCAGCGCATCGAAGAGATCGCCGGCCGCGAGGCGCAGGCGCAGATCCTCGTCCTGCCACAGCGCGACCTCGTCGCCGGCTGCGTCGCTGACCGCGATTTCGTTGACGGGATGAGCGCCGCTGTAGTGCTCGAAACTCAGCGCATCGGCATGGCTGTCCGAAAAGGCGCGCGCCTTCCTGAGCGCGTCCCGCGGCGAGCGGGCCCGGAACTCGCGGGTCGCGTAATTGATGTCGGTGCGGAATTCGGCGGTGTAGGTCTTCATGGTTGGCTCCATCGGGTTTCTTGGTTGAAAGGCGGGAAGCCGCACGGCGTGCGGCTCCCCGTAACGCTCAGCGCTCGCTCGGCAGATAGATCGTGCTGTTCTCGAACCAGAGCTCGATGCCGTCGGCCGGGAAGTCGGTGTATTCGATCGCCTTCTCGAAGACGGTGCGGCCGTTGCCGTCCTCGCAGGCGAGCTTTGCGCGCTGCGGTCGGGATTGACCGTCAGCTTCCAGACCTGGAATTCCTCGACCGCGACCGCTTTCTCGAAACGCTGCGCGATCGCGATCTCGTCAATGCAGCCAGTAGGCGCCGCCGTCGTCGGCGACGTATTTGGCGCCGTCGGTAAAGAGGATCCCGCGCACCAGGCCGTGGCGGTACCAGTGCTCGCTGCCGGTGAACTGCGCGAGGACGGCGGGGATCAAGTTTCTTGTTGCTCATGCCGCGCCTCCCTCGGCGCGCGGATGAGTCGGCACATGCCGGCGGATCAGCGCGGCGAGTTCGTCCGGCCGGTGCAGCAGGTCGAGCGAGGCGAAATTGTTGCGCCCGCCGGTGTAGTCGCGCCGCCCGTCGCACGAGCGGAACAGGATGCCGGTATCGGCGCCCATGGCCGATTGGCTCGCCTGCACATAGAGGTGATCGGCATGCAACGTGATCTCGCCGCTGACGGCGATGCCGCCCGGGTTGAATCGCAGATCGTATTCGTGGGGTTCAAGGCCGAGCGCTTCGGCGAGCTTCCGAAGCTGCGCCCAGGCGTGGCGATGAAAGCGGCGCTTGGCGTCGGCGTCGTAGGCGACGCGTTTCTTGAAATCGAAGCGGGTTGATGTGTCGGGCATGAGGACGAACTCCGGAGAGCGGGGGAGGGCCCCCGCGCCGGAACCGCCCAGCCCTGGGGCGAGCCCGGAACGCTCTCTCTTGCTCCCGGCTCGCCCTGACGGGCTTTGTCCTCTGCCTCTTGCTGCCCGAAGCGCGGAGAAACCGCCGCCGCTCAGGACAGGGCCGCGCCGTTCGGGCGCACGCCTTCCGGCACATCGCCGGTCAGAAAGGCCGGGATGTCGTCGCTCTCGCCGTCCTCGCCGGTATCGACCGGCTCCGGATCATCCGCCGCATCGCCGCCGGGTTCCTCCGCCGCGATTTCCTCGGCCGGCTCCGTCTCGGCAGCGGCTTCGTCACAGGCGAAGCCGGGCGGCAGCCACGCGGCGGCTTGATCTCGCACCGCTTCGAGATGGATCGAGG
>CAWJZU010000025.1:0-47979 GCA_963847345.1 uncultured Alphaproteobacteria bacterium
CCGGTCGAAGTGGCCGGGATCTTCCGGTGGCGGACGCACTGAAGCCCCATCCCAACGCGCACCCGTTCGTCAGGCCGCAGGGTACCCTCAACGCCTATGGCTTTGGCGTGGGAACGTTGCTCGTCGCGGGCTACCGCTATTCCGATGACAAACCAGCCGCCTATTCGTCCTCTGGGGCCGTTGACATAGAGCGCAGGGCCAAGGATCTTCACGGAAACCCGCTGCGGGGCCCTGACTTGGCGGCGGTTACCGAGGAAAGCCCGATGCTGACGGGGATTCTCGGGACGGCCACCTATTCGGGTTCGGTGGCGCGTCTGAACGGGACCAGCGTCGCGGCGCCCCTCGCGGCTCGGGCGCTCGCCGACGAGATCGCGAAGGAGTGCGGCTCGGTCGAGACGCTGAAAGAGAAATTAAACCCGACCGGCCCATATCAAAGCCTTGTTGCCAAGGGCCAGACGCCGCCGCCACCGTCGCCAACGCCGAGACCAGACGATCCGCTGCGGGTGGGCGCCGGCCGGCTGCCGTTCGAGCCATCGCACCGCGCGGGCGACTGACGCCCCGTCTGGCGCCGATCACGGTGTCGGTACGCGAGCGCCGGGCCGGACCCGCTCACAGTCGGATCCGAGCCCGGCTTCGTTTGACATCCTGGCCTTCGCCGTCTCGCCCGCGAGCCGGTTGTCCTAATTTGGCCGGATTAGCGCCGTGGGTGTTTCGCGACGCCGCTTCGCCGCCTCTCAGGATGAAACATCCGTCTTCATCGCGACGGCGCCTGCCGCGTCCTCGACCTTTATATCCCGCAGCATGCCGCTATCGTTTAAGCCGGTCGGCTAGGCAAGCCGGCCGGAAATCGCTCTAATGACGAAAGATGAATTTCAGGGGAAGCGGCCATGCTGAACCCGACGAGCCTTCTGGCCGATGCGCTGGGACGGAACCTTGCCGAGACCTACCGCCGAATCTACGGAGACCAAGAGCCCCAAATTGCCGCCGGCCTTGACGAGGCCGCCCGGCTCGTCATCGAACGTATCGCCAGTAGCGATGCGCTTTACCACAATAGCGAACACACAGCCCTGGTGACCCTTTGTGTTCAGGACATCCTGCGCGGCCTTCGCCTCGAGCGGATCGTCACGCCCAGCGACTGGGGCCATGCGATACTCGCCGGCTTGACCCACGACATCGGTTATGTGCGTGGCATTTGTGCCGGCGATACGGCCGAGCATTTTGTCATTGACGCCGCCGGCAATACGATAACGCCCCCGCGCGGGGCTTCCGACGCCTTTCTGGCACCGTATCATGTGGAGCGATCAAAAATCGTGGTACGGGAGCGTTTTGCGCCGGTTCCTTTCATCGATGAAGAGAGGATCGCCAGCGCCATCGAGCTGACGCGTTTTCCGGTACCGGATGATGAGGATTATGCCGCCACCGATACCGAAGCGGGCTTGGTTAGGGCGGGCGATCTTATCGGTCAACTGGGCGATCCGCTATACCCGCGCAAGCTGAACGCGCTCTATAGCGAATTCGTTGAGACCGGCGTTCACGAGAAGCTCGGTTATCACACCTCTGCCGATTTGGCCGACCTCTACCCGCAGTTCTACTGGAGCAAAGTGGAGCGCTATCTTGGTGACGCACTGCGTTATCTTGATATGACGATGGAAGGTAAACAATGGATCGCGACACTCTACAGCCATATTTTCGCAATCGAGCATGACCGCCGAAGAATAGGTCCGCAACCGGGCCCGCGGCCCCGAAGTCGAACGCATACGGCGATCGCCGCGGGCGGTCGAAATCCCGACTGAAGCGGAGAGGCTGCGAATGATCGAGGGGGCTCCATCGCGTTTGCGTATGCCGCTCGCGTTCCCGGAGGAGACTGGGTGCTACCGGGGGCAGCGGCCGTTGTCACACATGCGGGATCATTGATTGGCCGATGCTGGCCGGCTCTCTGCCGTCCCGCTTCGGAGACGCGCAGGCGGTCAGCGCCATGGTGAGCGCCGCGGCGAGAAAGGAAAGCGCGTCATGGGGTTCCAACGCCCCAACGAAAAACCCCACCGAAGCGGGGTTGTTTGCCCGCGCCCGGATCCCCTCAGCTCAGTGCGGATTGCCGATCAAGGTCTTGCCCCGGGCGAACAGCGTGATCCGCCGTCCGATCTTAAGAAAAGGATATAGGAGTTTGGATGCCGTCCGGCTGGAGAAGACGGCGCTGTTGAGCTTGTTGAACCAGCCGGCTTCTGTCGACAGGCTGGCGAGCACATGCACCGCATCGCTCCCGTGATAAATACGGCCGTTCCACACGAACAGCATCCCCTCGTTCAGATTGTACCCTTCGCGCTGGTATTTCCGGACGCGGGGATCCTGCGAGCGCGCGTCGACGAGCTCCACCTTGCCGAGCGTCTCGCGCAACCGGACGAGGCGGACATAGTTCTGACAGAAGATACAGTCGCCGTCATAGATGATCACGGCCGAATCAGGCATGATGGCCTCCATCACCGATATACGACGCCACCGAAGAAATCGTAAGAGCGGCCGGATTTCTCGGTGACCCTCACGACGACGGGATACCACCCCGGCCGGAGGCCTTGATAGAATGCCGGATCCATTTCGAAGCTCTCGTCTTTCCAGGTTCCTCCAGGCTTGAGGTACGGTCCGATTTTGTAGTTCTTCCACGGATCGTTCGCGAGCAGGATCTCGTAACGATCGACATCGAGGCTCTGGCTGCGCACGTCGATGGCGACTGTAGTCCCAAGGCCGCGAACCGATCCCGACGCCGCCATGAAGCGCTCGCCGTCGCGTTCATATCGTCCGATCAGGGCCCGATGGCCAACTTCGAACCGCACCTTCTCGGGATAAGGCGGAATATCGAGGATCGAGGCGTAGTGGTCGATTGCGACGATATTGTCCGTTTGGACCATTCCGTAGCAATCGGAAATAGGGTGGCCTTTGGCTGCGGCGAGGACATTGTGCGCCGCCGTGATCTCACCCAGCTGGATCGGCAACTTGGTGTCACTGTCTATGGAGTTGCTGAAAACGGTATTGAAGCGTTTTGCGATCGCCGAATAGCAGTGGTACTTGCGCGTTGTCCCGTCGCCATAAGTGATGATCAGCTCGCCGTAAGGAAACGGGTAGTGTTTGTGTTCGCCGTAGGGGTGACCGGCTGAAACATTCGAATAGAAATTCATCGATGAAAAAGGGAACAGCCGGCTCGATCCGCGATCGTCATAGCGGATCCCGATAATGATCAGGTTGGCCGCCATAAAAGCGAATGCATACGCCATGATCGGGGCTGGATGGGCTACCTTCCGCGCTGGCTCTGTGCTCGGGAAGCGGAGGCCCGCTTTTCTGAGAAAATATTCCCAATCGACGAAGAAGACGCCCAGGATCATCCACTCGGGGTTCCAAAAGCCCATCACGGCTTTGAGAAGAGCGACGCCAGAGACGAAGATCAGACCCTCGACCAAGCGGACATAGGGTTTGTTCAGGGACAGGAGGGCGAAGATAGGGAGTGCCTGGGTAGCCAAGTGACCGAGGGCGGCGGTCTTCCACAGCCACGGGTTGTTGACCAGCAACTCGACCTGGAACGGCAGCGGTTTCCCGTAAATCAGCCACGGTAGTGACGCGGCGTTGCGCAGGTTGTCGCTAAACGCCCACGAGAGTGTGTATGTCCAATCCGTTGTGGACCACTTCGCATAGAACCCCCCGAAATAGACCGATGCTGTCCCAAACAACCCGAGGATAATTGGCCACCAGTAGACGCGACGATCAATCGCGATTGGTCGGCGAAGGACATATCGAGTAATAACGGCGTCGACCGAGAGAACGTCTCCTGCGCGGCCGAACATGAAGCCGATTCCGGCGAGAAGCCCGGAATTGTAGGGGTGCGACCATAAGGGCTCCCACGCGAAAATCATCGCGCCGAGGAACGTCAGCGTTAAAACGCTGACAACCATGGCGATTCGTGTGAGGAAACCGACTATCGCGCATATCGTCGAAATACCGGCGACAGCCAGAGTTATTTGCAGGAATTCAACGGGCGGAGGAGCTGTCGTGAAAAGAAGATATACCAGAGATTTAGCGTGGTACGCGGCGACGTTCACCGTCGTGTAGTAATCCGGGTTGCCGAGCCCATAGGCTACCGCGCCCCGATATACATGCACATAGAGATAGGAGAACAGGCCGATCCGGCAAATGGCCAGAGAGTAAGCCCCTCCCGGTCGGAACAGATAGGAGTGGAAAAGAGCGACGGCACGCTCGCCAGGCCGCGCAACGTGCACCCCGAAGCGGGTCAGGCTAGCTGCATGCATCATGAAGGCCCCCAGGTACGGCGGCTTTTTGCCGCCGCCACAGGAGACAAGTCAAGAGGGCACAGTCGGAGCGCGGTGGCCCCAACGTCCGAAGCCCCCCGTTGTTTGAGGCCGTCGCCAAGAAAGGCTGGTTGTCTCGCGCCCAGCCGAGTTGCCATCCGCCGTTAGCATTGCCGAAATCATAGGAGTTCGAGCTGTTGGAACCCCTGATGATGGAGTTCTCCAAGACGCGCGTACCTAAATATCTCAACCTTGATAGTCGATGCCACGGTTAATAACACCGACCGTATCTGCAGACTAAATGATTTCATAGGTGTAGCGGACACCTAAGGCTCTCTGAATGACACTTATAGCGATCCATTCCTAAACGGCTCCCACCGAGGGGAAACGGTGCTGGCGAGGCTCCAATGGTCGACACGCTTTGCCAAGATTAACTACAATCCCACGCTTCGCCTGCTTTGCAATGTCGAGTTCACCGGGCGACCGTCCTGGCCGAAGCGATGTGTTTCTTTGCGCCGCACAGAGCAAAACTGGGCAACGCGGGTATCTCGGGAATTTGTTTGCGACTGGGTGGCTTATCCCGACCGCGACGTGAAATGGACCGCAAAGCGGCACAGCCGCGGCAAGCGGTGGCGACTTATACGGAAGAAAGCGATCAGCAACGCACAACCATAGGAGGTCCGGTATCAGAAACAACGAGCGCGCATCTATGTCAAACCGGCGCGGGATAGCGCTCGGCCGGCCGGCATCTTGCGTACCGCTACTCGAAAGCTTGTTAATCAATCTCGGAGGTGGTCCCGCTGACCCCAGCGGGGCCTGCGGCGTTAGCCTGCCTGCATTTCAGAAGGTGCCAAGCACTCGCCCCTTTCCCGGTTTCAGTCCAAGATCAGCGACGGTATCGTCCGTCAGTGGGCCAACAGAGGTTGGCGTACCCCCAGGGACTGTATCGCGGGCAACGGCGAAAGCTTCGTCAGAATCATCGACAGCAGCCGCAACGATGCGTCTCCGCAGATTTTGGCCGATTTCCGTATCGGGCCCCGTAACAAGCATCATCCAACCCTTCATGGTTCCCCTCCAATCTTATGACAACAGGATAGCACGGGGCGAAAGCAGGCCCGATCATTTCAGCCAACGACGCTCCCAGCCGGTTTCGTTAGCGTGCTCGGACGAGGTGGAAATTCGGCGGTAAGCGCGCGTCGGGCGGAATGCCCCGGTACTTGGAGCCCGGCGCGCGCGTGAGCGAAAGGTGGTCACCGAGAAGGGCGGCTAAGGTGGAGTTGCAACGCTTCACCCGAAGTCGACCGAGGACCCGATGACCGATGACCGAATGGCGCTCGTCGAGCTGCTGCAGAAGAGCGGCGACGGCGATTTCCTGCGAGCCGTGGCGGAGGCGGTTCTGCAAATCCTGATGGAAGCCGGTGTCGAGGGCCTGATCGGCGCCGGGCGGCACGAGCGCACCGGCGATCGGCTCAATTATCGCAACGGCTACCGCGAGCGCAGCCTTGATACGCGGCTGGGATCGCTGAGCCTGCGCATCCCCAAACTGCGCCAGGGCGCCTACTTCCCGCCCTTTCTGGAACCGCGCAAGACCGCCGAAAAGGCGCTCGTCACGGTGATCCAGGAAGCCTGGATAGGCGGCGTGTCTACCCGGCGGGTTGACGAAGTGGTGCAGGCGATGGGTCTCGCCGGCATCTCGAAGAGCCAAGTCTCCAAGCTGTGCAAAGACATCGACGAGCGGGTCAATGCCTTCCTCGACCGCCCGCTGGAGGGCGAATGGCCGTATCTGTGGCTCGATGCCACCTACCTCAAGGTCCGCGACGGCGGCCGCATCATCGCCGTGGCGGCAATAATCGCTGTGGCGGTCGCGACCGACGGCCGGCGCGAAATCCCCGGATCAAGTCCGGGGACCGGCCTCGGCATCGGCCCTTCCGAGGCCGAGCCGTTTTGGTCAGGTTTCCTCAAGGGCCTGGTGAAGCGTGGCTTGAAGGGCGTCAAGCTGGTCATCACCGATGCCCATGACGGCTTGCGTCACGCCATCACCCGCTAACCTGGGCGCGACCTGGCAGCGTTGCCGCGTGCATGGGATGCGCAATGCCCTGGCGCACGTACCCAAGGGCCAGCACACGATGGTCGCCGCCGCGATCCGCCAGGCTTTCCTGCAACCCGACGCCGAGGCCGCACGCCAGACCTGGCGCCACGTCGCCGACCAGCTGCGGGCGCGCTGGCCAAAGCTCGCCGCGCTGATGGACGACAGCGAGCACGACGTGCTGGCCTACATCGCTTTCCCGGCCCAGCACCGCACCAAGTTGCACAGTACCAACCCGCTCGAACCCTCAACAAGGAGGTCAAGCGACGGGCCGATGTCGTCGGCATCTTCCCCAACCAGGCCAGCATCACCCGGCTGATCGGCGCCGTGCTCCTCGAGCAGAACGACGAGTGGCTGCTCCAGCACCGCTACATGCAGATCGAGGGCATGGCCGAACTCACACCGCCGCTGATCAACGCCGATCCCACCAAACTTCCACCCATGGCCGCCTGAACGATGGCCACCTCTTCCCTAACCCGTTTTTCCACCACCTTGACGGACGTGATCAGCGCCGATCGGCGGCGCGCGTCGATGATGCGATTTGTCGGCTGGCCGTCAGGGTCGAGTTCCCAATGCCGGCCGGGATAGGCGTATGGCGAGTTGAGGATCGGCCGCTCGAAAAAGCTCTCGACTATCCCCACCCTCTGAATATGCGTGTTCGCTAAAGATCTGAATTTAGCGCATGTCCGGCCCATACGGCAAAGGAATCGATCCCACCCTCCGTTCACAACCTCATCAGTTGGGCGGATGAGCACGGCAATCTCGTGCCGCCGAGCGGGCCGCCTTATTGCGGTGTAGACCCTGCTAGCCCGGATTATGCGTGAGGGTTGGCGGGTGTAGCGCAAGCGATTGATCGTGCGTAGGATTCGGTTGCTGACGCTGAATCCTTCGATCGTCGGAGGCGACACCCGCCATGGTTGATGCTACGCCGCTTCTGCCGGGTCTGTCAGCGGTTCAGGGCAAGGCCATCGTCGCGCGTTTTGACGGCGGGCGACTGTCCTCGCAGGGCGGGCTGTTGGCGCTGCGCGAGATCGAGCGCCGGCTGGGCTTGGCCGATCGGCTGGCGGCCTGCCTCAAGGACCCGCGGGCGCCGGAGAAGGTTGTGCATCGCTTGGCCGAGATCATCCGCTTCCGGATGCTGATGATCGCCGCCGGTTACGAGGACGGCAACGACGCCGACGCGCTGCGCGGCGACCCGATGTTCAAGCTAGCGCTCGGCCGCTTGCCGTCGGATGAAGAACTGTGCTCGCAATCGACGATCTCGCGGCTGGAGAACCTGCCCGACATTCGGGCCCTGTTGCGCCTCGGGCGGGCGCTGATCGAGCAGTATTGCGGCTCGTTTCGGCAGGTGCCGAAGCGCATCGTGCTCGATATCGACGATACCTTTGACCGCGTGCATGGCGAGCAGCAGTTGCGCCTGTTCAACGCCTATCATGATGATTACGGCTTCCAACCGATTGTCGTCTTCGACGGCGAGGGACGGTTCGTGACCGCGCTGCTGCGGCCCGGCAAGCGGCCGGGCGGGCGCGAGATCGCCGCCTTTGTGCGCCGCCTGGTTGGCGCTATCCGCGCCCAGTGGCCCAGGGTCGAGATCCTGCTGCGCGCCGACAGCCATTATGCCGCCCCCGAAGTCTTCGATTGGTGCCGCGCCAACCGCGTCGATTGGGTGCTCGGCCTCGCCTCCAATCCGGCATTGCGCCGTCATGTCGCTGACGCTGGAGAAAACCACCGCCGAGCGCTTCCGGGCGGCGCCCAAGCGCGGCAAAGTTACGGCGCTTCGCGCAATTCTACGATGCCGCCCACAGCTGGAGCCGGGTCGAGCGCATCATCGCCCGGGTCGAGGCAGGACCCGAGGGCACCGACACCCGCTTTATCGTGACCAATCTCGAAGGGGGCCGCGCCAAGCATCTCTACAAGGGGCTCTACTGCGCGCGCGGCCGGGCGGAGAACCACATCAAGGCGTGGAAAAACCACCTCGCCGCCGACCGCACCTCCTGCCACGCGGCCGAGGCCAACCAGTTCCGCCTGTTCCTGCACGCCGGCGCCTACTGGCTGTTGTGGTCGATGCGCCGCCTGATGCCGCCGCGCTCCGCTTGGCGTGTCATGCAGTTCGACACCTTGCGGCTGCGCCTTTTGAAACTCGCCGCCCGCGTCGTCGAACTGAAAAAGCAGGTCAAGATCCACCTGCCGTCGAGCGCGCCCGATCAGGCGATCTTTGCCATGCTGCTCGACCGCCTGCCGCGCCTGGTCACCTGAAACCCGGGGCATGTGCCCCGTGCCGCTGCCCCGCAACCGCCAACACCTACCTGATCCCGCCTCAAAAAACCGCCGCCGCAGGATCGACGTGCATGCCTCGGCAACCAAAACGGGAGCGCTATGATCTACGCAATGGACCCGTATTTTTGTTAATGTCGCGGCATTCGGGGTTGGGGGTTGGGTTCTGGTGATCGCGGCAGGCTCCGGGATCGTCAAGCGCGCGCCCGGGCGACGGAAAGTTGCTGTGCCTTCCTAAAAACCGGACAACGGGCCCGGCAACGACGCGAAATTCGCCACATTGCCGGAGTATCAAACAACCGGGTGCGATGGGTCGGAGCGACGGGGGAGGCGGGTGTTTGCGGTTCTTTTGCTGCACAATCCACCCTCCGCCGCCGCGAAACCGGCGCGGCGCAAGGGATCGGGCGCCAGTTTGCTGCTGATTTCCCTGCAGAAGCAGCAAACCGCTACCGGAACAGGGAAAAAAGTGGCCGGTCGCCCCGCATTTTCAAATCGAGCAGCACCCGATGCTGCGGCGAGCTCACCGCCTAACCCGCTGCTTCCTGCGGGACGCCGCCCCGCCGCGCCAGGAAGTCGAGCGTAGCGCGTGCGGCCGGGTCGGCGTGGGTCGCCGCGACGTGATAGGAATTGCCGGGCAGCACGACCAGCTCGGAATCCGGGATCTGCGCCTGCCAGGCGCGGGTCTCGTCAACGCTGGCGAGGCCGCTTTCCTCGGTGGTGACGACCAGCGTCGGGCAGGCGATCTTCGGCAGGTCGGCGCGGATGTCGGCGCAGGCGATCGTCGGCATGAAGCCGAGCTGCGTCGTCACCGACGTGCGCCCCATGAACTTGCACCACCATTCGAACCCCTCCGGCGGAAAGGCGCTGCCGAGCCGGTTGCCCATGTTCTGCCGGGCCCAGTATTCGACGCCGTGCTTTTCGAACATCTCGGTCAGCTGCGGCACCGCGGCGGCGGCGCCCGGACGCAGCGGCGGCGGCGTGCCGACCACGGTCAGCGTCCTGACCCGCTCGGGCCGGCGGGCGGCGAAGGCGCGCGCGACCGTGCCGCCGATCTTGGCCCCGACCAGATGGAATCGGTCGATGCCGAGATGATCCATCAACAAGGTAAAGTCCTCGATCAGCCGGTCGAGCGTCCACGGATAATCGCGGTGCATCGGCGTCGAACGGCCAAAGCCGCGCATGTCCGGTCTGACGACGCGGTACTGCCGCGCCAGATGCGGCACCCACGCGTACCACGCGAGACCGCTCTCGGCGTTGCCGTGCAGCATCAGCACCGTATCGGGCCGGCGCCACGGGTCGGTGAAGTCATCGACGTCGTAATGCATGTCGAGATCGGCGGACGGGCGGAAATTCGGCATGGCGTGTCTCCCTGTTTACACATGAACCGCAATCCCGGCTTTCGCCGGGACTGCGTTTCTTCCTTACTCCCCCCTCTCCATCGGGAGGCTGTCATCGTTCGACCACTCCGACATTGAAGCATCGTAGAGCCGCACGTCGGGATGGCCGAGCATGACCAACGCCAGCGCGTCGGTGCTGGCCGCGATGCCGCCGCCGCAATAGGTGATGACGCGCGGCTTGTCGAAGGCGCCGATCGCGTCGAATTTGGCGCGGATGTCGGCCGCCGGCAGAAAGGCGCCGGTGGCCGAGTCGATCAGCGCCGCCGCCGGTACGTTGACGCTTTTCGCGATGCGTCCGACGCGGCCGTAGACATTGCCGCCGATGCCGGTGTGCTGCTCGCGGCTCAGCGCGTTGATCGTGCAGACGCCCGCGTCGCCGACGGCGCCAAGCACCGCCTCCTTGCCGACCATCAGCCCACGATTCTCACGCACGGTGAACGTCGCAGCGGCCTGCGGTTTGGCCGGACCGGTCTCGACCGGGCGGCCCTCGCGCGCCCATTTCTGGAAGCCGCCATTCAGCACCGCGGCGTTGTCGAAGCCGTAATTGCGCAGCATCCACCAGACGCGCGCCGCCCATTGCGGGGCCGTCGTGCTGTAGAGGACCACGCGGCTGCTGCCGCCGACGCCGAACCGACTCATTGCAGCGGCGAACGCTTCCGGGCTCGGCAGCATGAAGCGCAATTTTCCGTAGCGCCCGGTATTGTCCGACAAATCGGCCTGCAGATCGACGAACTGCGCGCCGGGAATGTGGCCCTTCTCGAAATCCTCGCGGCCCGGCTTCACCGTGTAGGTGATCTTCGGGTCGGGGATCAGGTGCGTCGTGCTGTCGAGCACGACCAAATCCGGGTCGCCCATCCTTGCGGCAAGCTCCTCGGTTTCGATCAGGTATTCGGGGTGGACAAAGCCTTCTGTCGCCGCGCTCATCATCATCTCCCGCCGGGACGCCCTGACGCATGGGAAAGCCGCTCGCGAGCGGCCGCGCCGAGATGATGGCACAAAAATCGGGAGACGGCCCGGAAACCCGCATCATCCCGGTCCGGTTGATCTCAGCCCGGCTGAGCGCCGCGGCAGGCTACCCGCCGAAAGCCGGGATGCCGGTCTGGGCGCGGCCCAGGATCAGCGCGTGGATGTCGTGCGTGCCCTCGTAGGTGTTGACGGTCTCCAGATTCACCAGATGGCGGATGATGTGGAACTCGTCGTGGATGCCGTTGCCGCCGTGCATGTCGCGCGCGAGTCGCGCGACATCGAGCGCCTTGCCGCAATTGTTGCGTTTCAGCATCGAGATCGCCTCCGCCGGGCAGCGCTCCTCGTCCTTGAGCCGGCCGAGCCTGAGACAGGCGTGCAGACCCAGCGTGATCTCGGTCTGCATGTCGACGAGCTTCTTCTGGATCAGCTGGTTGGCGGCGAGCGGGCGGCCGAACTGCTTGCGGTCGAGTGTGTAGCTGCGCGCCTGATGCCAGCAGAACTCGGCCGCTCCCAACGCGCCCCAGGCAATGCCGTAGCGCGCGTTGTTGAGGCACGAGAACGGCCCGCGCAGACCCCTGACGCCGGGCAGCAGGTTTTCCTCGGGCACAAAGACATCGTCCATGACGATTTCGCCGGTCGCCGAGGCGCGCAGGCTGAATTTTCCTTCGATCTTCGGCGCCGATAATCCCTTCATGCCCTTTTCGAGAATGAAGCCGCGGATGATGCCGTCCTCGGTCTTGCCCCAAACGACAAAGACATCGGCGATCGGCGCGTTGGTGATCCACATCTTGTTGCCGCGCAGCCGATAGCCGCCGGGGACCTTGGCCGCGCGCGTCTCCATGCTGCCGGGGTCGGAGCCGTGATTCGGTTCGGTCAGGCCGAAGCAGCCGACCCATTCGCCGGTCGCGAGTTTCGGCAGGTATTTCTGACGCTGTTCCGCGGTGCCGAAATCGTAAATCGGATACATGACGAGGCTCGACTGCACGCTCATTGCCGAGCGGTAGCCGCTGTCCACGCGTTCGACCTCGCGCGCGATCAGCCCATAGGAGACATAATTGGCGCCGGCGCAGCCATAGCCCTCGATCGTCGAGCCGAGAAAGCCCAATTCGCCCATCTCGTTCATGATCTCGCGGTCAAAGCGCTCCTCGCGGTTCGCTGTCAGCACGCGCGGCATGAGCTTTTCCTGGCAGTAAGCGTAGGCGCTATCGCGTACCAGGCGCTCGTCTTCGCTAAGCTCGTCCTCGAAGAAGAGCGGGTCGGCCCAGTCAAATTCGCGCGACTTGGAAAATGCGGTGGTTTTTTCTTTCCCGGTGCGGGCCATTCTGGACCTCGAGCGGTTGCCGGGGCCGCCATGTTCGCGGCCGATGGGGCGGCACGATGCGGGTACGTCGCTTCATCTGCAACACCAAAGCGGGACCTGCGACGGCTTCGTCCCGCATTCCGCACTCGTCAAAATATGAGACACAAAAAGGGCGCCGCGGCGCCCCTTTCCGCTCCAGCTCGCCGCGACGGCTATTTTCTGGTGCTTTCCGGCACCGAGTGACGCCCGGTGCCGCGCCCGAGACCAATCTTCTTGGCGAAGTCCGAGCGCTGCTCGGCGTATTTCGGCGCAACCATCGGATAATCCGGCGGAAGGCCCCACTTGGCCCGATATTCGTCGGGGCTAAGATTGTAGGTCGAGCGCAGATGCCGCTTCAGCATCTTGAGCTTCTTCCCGTCTTCGAGACAGACCAGATATTCGGGCGTCACCGACTTCCGGATCGGAACGGCTGGTTTCAGAGGCTCAGCGAGAGGCTCGCCAATGCCGCCTTCCAGGCCACGCAGCGAATTATAGACGGCCTGAATGACATCCGCCAATTGTCCGGTCGCGAGCGTATTGTTGCTGACATAAGCCGACACGACCTCTGCGGTCATGCGCAGCAAATCATCCTCTGCCGATTTCGGCGCGGTCGGTTCCGCCATGTTCTGCCTCGATCCACTCTTCAATTCTAGTCCCGAATATTAATAATTCACGCGCGATTTCACAGTGTCAACCGAAACCGATGCGGGAGCAAAGCGGTCGTGGTTAACGGACCCCGCCATGCCAGCGCGCCGTGTGCCCTGCTGGCCGCATAACATCGCTCGTCTTGGTTGATCCCGTATCGGAAGGGCAAGTTTTCGGCGCGATCATCCGCCGCGTCGCGCACACAACGCAGCGATGTCTGGTAGCGCGCTGACATTGCAGCCCGACATATGGTAGCTTGCTCTGAAGCGGCGTCGAGCACGCTTTCCCGCTTGCAAGAGGTGCTGTCCTGGCGACTTCCCCTGCTATCCGCTTGGCCGCAGAGCGCGGCGCCGGATTTTTTTCAGCCTCGCTGGCCGCCGCCGATCCGGAGGTCGCCGCGGCGATCAATGGCGAGCTTCACCGCCAGCAGTCGCAGATCGAGTTGATCGCCAGCGAAAACATCGTGTCTCGGGCGGTGCTCGAAGCGCAAGGCTCAGTGCTCACAAACAAGTATGCCGAGGGCTATCCCGGACGGCGGTATTACGGCGGCTGCGAATTCGTCGACGTGGCTGAGCGACTGGCGATCGAACGCGCCAAACGCCTGTTCGGGTGCGGGTTCGCCAATGTTCAGCCGCATGCCGGCGCGCCCGCGAATCAGGCGGTGTTTCTGGCGCTGCTGAAACCCGGCGACACGGTGCTTGGCATGTCGCTGGCGGCCGGCGGCCACCTGACGCATGGCGCCGCGCCGAACCTGTCGGGCAAGTGGTTTCACGCCGTCCACTACGGCGTGCAGGCCGAAGACGCGCGGATCGATTTCGATCAGGTCGAGCGCCTCGCGGAGGAGCACCGTCCGCGGCTGATCATCGCCGGCGGCAGCGCCTATCCGCGCATCATCGATTTCGCCCGCTTCCGCGCAATCGCCGATCGGGTCGGCGCCTATCTGATGGTCGATATGGCGCATTTCGCCGGGCTCGTGGCAGGCGGCGCGCATCCCAGCCCGCTGCCGCACGCGCATGTCGTGACGACAACGACGCACAAGACATTGCGCGGTCCGCGTGGTGGGATGATCCTGTGCAACGATTCGGAGATTGCAAAGCGGATCGACTCGGCCGTGTTTCCGGGTCTGCAGGGCGGGCCGCTGATGCACGCCGTGGCGGCTAAGGCGGTGGCGCTCGGCGAGGCGCTGACACCGGAGTTCGCGGTCTATGCTCGCGCGGTCATTGCCAACGCGCAGACCTTGGCCGCGACTTTGGTGGAAGCCGGATGCGCGATCGTATCCGGCGGCACCGACACGCACCTACTGCTCGTTGATTTGCGGCCGTTCGGGCTGACCGGGCGCGATGCCGAACAGGCACTCGAACGCGCCGGCATGACCTGCAATAAGAACGGCATTCCATTCGATCCGCAAAAGCCGACCGTAACATCGGGCATCCGACTCGGCTCGCCGGCGGCGACGACGCGCGGGTTCGGGACGGACGAATTCCGCCAGATCGGGGAGTGGATCGGCGAGGTATTGCGCGGCCTGGCGCAGAACCCGGAAGGCAACACGGGGGTCGAGACGCGGGTGCACGACGCGGTTGGCGCGCTGTGCGCCCGGTTCCCGATCTATGCATGACTTTTCGGGCTGTGCCGGTCGCGCCGTGATCGGTCGGGCGCAAACGGCGCGAACCCGACGAAAGGGAGGCGAGGATGCGCTGTCCGTTCTGCGGCGCGGATGACACGCAGGTAAAGGATTCGCGGCCGACCGACGATCGCGGCGCGATCCGTCGCCGGCGTTTCTGCCCGAATTGCGCGGCGCGGTTCACGACATTCGAACGGGTGCAGCTGCGCGAGCTGACCGTCGTCAAAAAAAACGGCCAGCGCGAGCCGTTCGAGCGCGACAAGCTTGCCCGTTCGATCTATGTCGCGCTGCGCAAGCGTCCGGTAGAAGCCGAGCGGGTCGAGCGCATCATCAACTCGCTCGTGCGCCAGCTCGAAAGCGCCGGCGAAACCGAGATCCCGAGCGATATGATCGGCGAACTGGTCATGGAGGCGCTGTCGACGCTCGACCAGGTCGCCTATATCCGCTTTGCCTCGGTCTACCGCAATTTCCGTGAGGCAAAGGATTTCGGCGAGTTTCTCGGACGCATCGCCGCCGACGGCGACTGAGCCGCGTCCGCATCAAGCTCTGCACCGCAGCAGCCCCGTCGGCGAACTCCGACATTGCCGGGCGGTCACGCGCGCGTCGCGTTGTGGATCAGGTACGCCGCGAAATCGATCGGTTTCAGCTTCAAGTCGATTCGCCCGCTGTCTCCGGCCAGGGCGCGCGTCACGATGATGTGGTTTTCGACATGCTCGGCCGCGACTCGGAACACGCCGGAAGCGCCTTTCAGCTTCGGATAGAATTTCGGGTCAATCGGCTTTTCCTTTTGGGCCAAGCGCTCCAGCGCCTCGGCCTCGTTCAATCCCTCGACCTCCTCGCGGCGTACGATCTTCCAGTCGGTCTCGCCGGCCCAGCCGGAGGCGGCTAGCGCCTTCGGGTCGTTCTCCGACATGCCGACCTTATACACATGCTTGCCGAATCCGACATCCGAGGCCCAGCGGGCAAGCTTCGCGCTGCGTGCGACAAATAGTACAGGCATCCGATTCTCGGTGTCCGGGGCAGGGAATAATTCGAGCCTTGCACCCGTTACAACGCCGCTTCCGCCCCCGGTCAACCCCGCTCGGACACGGAGTCGCTCGATGCCGATGCTGCTCGGATCCACCACGCTGGCCTGTACACTATTCAGCATGCTGCTCGGTCAGGTAGCGCTCGGGATGGAGTCGCTCGGCGTGCTGCTCGCTTCGCTTGTACTGATGAGCCTGCAACCGGAATAGGGGGCCTCCGCGCTCCAAGTATGCGCCACTTCGACGCACGGATGGGGTTCGTGCGGTGGGCAGCTTCACCCAATCTCCCGCGTCTCTACCGGCCAGGGCTTTCAGCCGCATCGATCCGCTTGCCGGCCGGGGCGTTTACGAAGTGACACAATCCGAAATCTTTTGTTAAACTCCGTCCCGTACCCGCACGCGTCGCAGGGGGTTACGGGCGGATGTTGCGATCGGTGTCGAAGGGGCTCGCCGGTCTGGTGGTGAGTATCGGGTTGCTCGCTTCCGCTTCGGCTTTTGGGCTCGGTCTCGATCCGGCTTTCCCGGAACCGGCGCTGGGGCCGGGCAAGGCCAAGGGAGCGGTCGTCTGGAGCCACGGTCGCTCGATTACCACCGAGGATTCGAAATCGCCGACTCCGGCCTATCTGCAGGCGCTGCGTGACGACGGCTGGGACGTGCTGCGCTTCGACCGGTTGAGCCGCGGCGATACGCTGACCGACAGCACCAGGCGGCTGGTCGAGCACACCGCTGCGCTGAAGAAGGAAGGCTACAAGCAGGTCGTCCTCGCCGGGCAGTCCTTTGGCGCTTTTCTGGCGCTGATGGCGGCGGACGCCTCTTCCGAGGTCGACGCGGTTGTCGCGACGGCCCCCGCCGCCTATGGCAGCTTTGACGAGTTCTATGACAGCTGGCGGCTCAACGCGACCAAGCTCTACCCGCTGCTCGAGCAGGTACGGCGCGCCCGCGTCATGGTCTTCTATTTCCACGGCGACGATTTCGATCCCGGCGGGCGCGGCGAGCGGTCCCGCGAGATTTTGGGCGGACGCGGGCTGGGCTACGCCGTGGTCGACCAGCCGGCTTACCTGACGACGCATTGGGCCGCCTCGAGCGGCTTGTTCCTGCGGCGCTTCGGCGACTGCATCCGCGATTTCGCGAACAACAACGATCTGAACGGCGAAATGGCGTGCACGCCGCGCTGGGGCACGACGCCGAGCGCCGCGTTGAAACTGCCGCCGGACATGATCGAGCCGCGCGCGCCGCGCTCCTCCCCGCCGGGCGTCACGACAATCGGCTCGGGCGCGGCGCCGAAGAGCGCGAAGGCCGCGGTCGGGTTCCGCGATGTCTGGTACGGCTTCTACCCGAACGGGCGCGAGGTTCTGCTCGGGGTCGAATCGACACATGGTGACCAGCTGACCGCCATCTACTCGATCGGCCCCAGCATCGACGACAAGCACGACGCCGTCTGGACCCGCCGCAAGGGCCGCGTGACCGATGACGGCTTCATCTTCCAGGAGCCCGGCAAAAGCACGCTGCAGTTCCGCCCGCGTCAGGACGGGGGCCTTTCCGCGGTCTGGATGTCGGCCGACGGCAAGACGTCGATGACCGGGTCGTTGAAGCCGATCGACCCCGACGTGTTGACCGAGCGGCACGCCGCCGCCTCACCCCCAGTAGCGCCCGCTGCTGCCCACGGCGACAGTCACGAGCCCAAGCAATAGGTTGATCGTCACGATCCAGCGGATCTGATTGAGCTGGCGCGCCGCCTGCGGCGTGTCGCGGCGGACCACCGCCGCCCGGAAGCGGCGCCACGGCGCGAAGTAAAGATGCAGGAACAGCAGCATCATGACGATGCCGAGGGCCTGCATGATGTGGACATGCAGGCCCACCCCGGCGAACCCGCCGAATACCCCGAAGATCAGGCCGTAGCCGCTCGCCAGCAGCATCACGATCGCGGCGAATACCCAGGCGAAAAACCGCGTCAGCACGCGCGACCACAGATCGAGCCGCTGACCCGGTTCGAGCGGCGTGGTCGCCGGTCGCAGCGCCAAGAGCGCGAAGAACATGCCGCCGACCCAGACCACCGCCGCCCAGGCATGCGCGATCAGCGCGACCGTGGCGAGCGCGACGGTGTCATCCATTTCTAGCCGCCATAGGCGGGAGCCCGGCGCGCCAGCCCGTCGAACAAATCGAGCATGCGGCCGCGCCAGGCGCGCACCGGATCATCGACGGCCACCAGCTCGAAGCTGCTGATCGCGCGGGCCCACTGGAACGCGCCGAAGACGATGTAATCGGCATAGGCCGGCGCCTTGCCTGAGACGAAATCCTGGCGCTCAACGGTGCGGCGCAGCGGGTCGAGGCTGGCCCGGAAAGCCGGCAGCCGCGCCTCGCGGTCCTTCACAACGTCGTCGAGCGTCGCGCCGAACCGTTTCTCGCGATCTTGGCGGAAATAGTCCTGGTCCGCGGGGCCAAGATGGGAGTGGATATCGAGCAGCACGAGACGGATCAGATTGTTCTGCAAGACCGTATCGGTCCAGTTCTGCACAAAGCGGGTCAGGCCGCGGCCGGTCGCGCCGCCGAACAGCGAGGGACGGTCGGGGTAGCGTTCCTCGAGATACTCGGCGATCACGGTCGAATCGTGCACGACCCGGCCGCCATCGACGATGACCGGCACGCGGCCGGCATTTGGCGTCGGCAGCTTGTCCTTCTCGGTAAACCGCCAGGGAATGGTTTCGACCTCCAGCCCCTTATGCGCCAGCGCCATGCGGGCGCGCCAGCAGAACGGGCTGAAACGGCGCTCCGCCTCGGCGCCGCAGAGGTCATACATCGTGATCGCCATTGGTCTACCCCTCTATACGGCGAGCCTCGCAGTCCGGCCGCGACTATGCCGGGCGATCATGCTCACCACAACGCCGCCCAGGACTAATCCTCGGTTCAGCGCCGCGGCGGACGGAAATCCTGGTTCGGAAAAGCCGGCGCGGTTGGCGCCTGAATAACAATCTCCGCATGTCCGGTGCTTTGGTGGCAGGTGTTGCAGGCGGCGGTGAGCTGCTCGTAAGCGGTCGCGAAACCGGCCACATCGTCGGCCTTGGCGGCGCGCTCCGCCGCTTGCAGCGGCTGCGTGACGGTCGAGCCGATCAGGTCGGGAATCGAGAACTCTCGATATTTGGGAACCGCTTTCGCGATCCGTTCCACGGTCTCTTGCAGTTCGTGGGCCTCATAGGCCGCGTACGGCCAGTTCTCCTCACGCCCGGCGAATCCCAGTTTGGCGTGTCGCGGCTGAACATAAGCCGTCATTAGGTCACCGAGACCGGCCCGGTAGGAGGGCGATTGCGCGGCGGCGGGCGCGATCACGGCGGCAAGAACCGCGAAAACGACGACCGCCGGGTTCGGTCGGACGCACCTTGTCATGCGGATACCCTCCTAGCCGATGGTCGCGCCAAGAATACCCGCCGCCACGGCGCCGAAGATTACGACCAGCCACGGCGGTGCCCCCCATAGCGCCAGCAGCAGAAACGCGACGAGGCCGAGCGCGAAATCGGCCGGGCCGAAAATCGCACTGGTCCATACCGGCCGGTACAGCGCCGCGAGCAGCAGGCCGACCACCGCCGCGTTGATCCCGAGCAGCGCGGCCTGCACCGACCGCAGCCGGCGCAGCAGGTCCCAGTACGGCAAGGCGCCGACCAGCAGCAGGAACGACGGCACAAAAATCGCGACGAGGCACAACAGCCCGACCACCCAACCTGCTGTGGCACCCCCATTGAGCGGCGGCGTCATCACCGTGCCGAGATAGGCGGCGAAGGTGAATAACGGTCCCGGAACCGCCTGCGCCGCCCCGTAGCCCGCGAGAAACGCGTCGTTCGACACCCAGCCTGGCGGCACCACCTCGGCCTGCAGCAGCGGCAGAATGACGTGCCCGCCGCCGAACACGAGCGCACCGGAGCGGTAGAACGAATCGAATATGTCAAGCGCGCCGCGACGAAATTGCCGCCGCGATCGGCGGCAATCCGAACAGCAGAGCGAAAAACAGAACAGCCGCGATAATCGACCAGCTTCGCGGAACATGCATTGCGAGCGGCGTATGTGGCCGCGGCGCCGTGCGGTTGGCTAGAAAGACGCGGCCGATCAGTCCGCCCGCAACGATCGCGCCGATCTGTCCCAGCGCGGTCGGAACCGCCAATGCGAGAATGGCGCCGGCCACCGCGATCGAAGCGCGCTCGCGGTCGGGCGCGAGGCTGCGCGCCATGCCCCAGACCGCCTGCGCGACGACCGCGACCGCGACGATCTTCAGCCCGTGCAGCCAGGCGGCCCCGGACAGGGCGCCGAGTTCGCTCACCCCGTAGCCGAACAGGATCATCGCCAGCGCCGACGGCATCGTAAACCCGACCCAGGCAGCTAGCGCACCCGGCAGGCCGGCGCGAAGGATGCCGAGGGCCATGCCCGCTTGGCTGCTCGCTGGCCCGGGCAGGAATTGGCACAGCGCGACGATATCGGCATAGCTGTGCTCGTCGAGCCATTTGCGGCGCTCAACACATTCGGCGCGGAAATACCCAAGATGTGCCACCGGCCCGCCAAAGCTGGTCAGCCCCAGCCGCAGAAAGGTCCAGAACACCTCGGCCGCGGTGCCGGCGGGATGCCGCTCGGGTTGTTGTTGTCCGGGCCGCTTCGCCCCCGCCTTTCCCTCCCCCGAGATCCCCGGGTCAAGCCCAGGGAGGGGAGGGTCGGGGAGGGGTTCAGACGGGAGCGGGTCAGTCACCGCCGCGTTCGCCCCGTGGCGTCAGTCCGCGGCGCGCGGCAAGGCGGTGCCGTCCATGTCGTCGTGGTCCATCTGCAGATGGCGCAGCACGGTCGGCGCGATGTCGACCAGTGCAGTCGGAAGCCGCCGCGTGCCGCGCGCGAACCCGCCGCCCTCAACCATCAGAAACGGGCGCTGCTCGTTCGGGCCGAGCCCGCCATGCTGGCCGAAGCCAATCTTGCTCTCGCTGTCCGCCGGGTCCTGCACGATGGGGCAGAAGCCTCGGATGCCATGTTCGTTGTCGCGCTCCTCAGCCGCCAGCGTTAGCGCAACCCGCATCGCCGTGTCGGTCGGCAGCCCGACCCGGCCCAGCGATTCACCGCAGAAGACCTCGCCGGCCCAGTTCTCGACGGCGAGAAACCGGGCAACCCGCGCCGGCAAATCGCTGTCGGGTTCCGCGAAGTAGAGCGTCGCAGCGGTGCCGTTCGGCGCGATGACGACATCGCCCGATCCTGGGCCTTGTTTCAGGCCGGCCGCGATCAGCAATCCGTCGAGATCGATCGCGTCCGAAACGGTTTCCATGCCGTGATCCGACCCGGTGATGAACAGGATTTCCTCACCCGAAGGATCGAGCCGGCGCACGGTCTCGAAGACCTGCCGCACGCACCGATCGGCGTGCGCGATCGCTTCGCGATGCCGCGGCGAGCCGAGCGGCGAATGATGGCCGCTGTAATCCGGCTCGGACAGCCACATGATCGCCAGCGACGGCGCCCGCGCCTCGACGATCTCGGCGCAAAAGCGCTCGGTCATCGCGCGGTCGCCGTCCAATCCCTTCGTGAGCCCGGCGCTCGCCGGGTCATCGACCGGCCGCTTTCCGGGACCGTAACTGCCGGCTGCGTGGTAGACCCAGCCGTGCCCGTCCGGGTCCTGGAAATAGGCCGCGCCGGGCGAGACATTGGCACACGAGATCGAGACCTCGCCGTGCCAGCGCAGCCGCTCCGCCAGCGTCGGCACATGAAGAGTGCGGCCGGTCGCGCGGCGCATCCGGTCCGGGAAGTCGGGATGCCCGGCCGAGCGGCACACGAGCCCGTCGCCTTCGTCGAGCGCCATCGTATTGCCCAAGAGCCCGTGCCGCGCCGGCAGACAGCCGGTCGCGATCGATGCGGCGCTGGCCCGCGTCGTCGACGGAAAGACGCTGCGATGCGCCGAAAACCAGGCGCCGCGCTCGCCGAGTTCCAGCAGGAACGGCGTGTCGTCGGGGCCGATCAGATCGGCGCGCAGACTGTCGCAAATGACAATGACGGCGCGTTTCGTTCCGTTCATTTGCGCGGCCTCCGTCAGAGTGCTCCGTTCAGCGCGAAATCGAAGATATCGAAATTACGCAGCCGCCGCGATTGTGCGGTGGTTCCGTATTCGGGCGCGAGCGGCCGCGAGAGCAGAAACGGCACGGTCCGTTCGAAGGCGCCGCCGTGCGAGCGCAGACGGTGACCCGAAAGCGCCGACAGGTCGTGCTCGGCCTCGCTCGCGCCAATCACCGTATTGTGGTCGCCGCTGACGACCAGATCGGCTTCGCGGTCGCGCGGCAATTCCCAGAGCGCGGCAGCCTCGTCGCGGGTCAGCACCGACTCGATGCCGGGTAATGCGCGAACTGCGTGCGCCAGTGTCGCTAACGGCACGGTCCTGCGCCGGTAGACCCGAACGAACGAGCCGAGCGCGCCGTGATGGCGCACGAACGGGTCGGTAATCGGGCAGATCACGCGCACGGCACCGGCGCCGAAATGCGCGTTGAGCACATCTTGGAGGAAGATGACATGCGGGCGGCCGTCGGGCAGCGCCTTGTCGTTCATGCCGTGATCGGCGGTCAGCGCGACAGTGCAGCCCAATGTTTCGAGCCGGGCAAGCTGCTCGTCGAGCGCGGCGTGGAATTCGAGCGCCTCGGGTTCGTCAGGGGCGTGGCCGTGCTGCACGTAATCGGACAGCGACAGGTACAACAGTTCGGCGCTCCTGTGCTCGACAAGCGTGATGCCGGCGTCGAGCACGAACAGCGACAGATCGGCCGAATACATGTCGGGCGTCCGCCGGCCGACCAGAGCCTCGACGCCGTCGATCCCGTGCTCCTCAACCGTACAGCGATCGGCCTGCTCCGACGAAAAGCAGATGCCACCGCCCCGGGGTCCGGGGGAGATCGCGATCCCCTTGCCGAGCATGCGGCGGAGCTTGTCCTTCGCAGTGATCGCGGCGACCGCGATGCCGGCCTGCGACATAAGGGCAAGAATCGTGTCGCCGCGCACCATCTCGGGGTCGGTCATCATGATCTCGGCGCCGCTGTCGCGATCGAGCGCGAAGTTGCCCGAGATGCCGTGCACGGAGGGCGGCGCGCCGGTCACGATCGAGAGGTTGTTCGGGTTCGTGAAGGTCGGCATCGCCGCGTCCGCGAGTGCATAAAAGCCGTCCCGCCGCCAGCGGGCGATCGTCGGCAAAACACCGGCCTGAAGGCCCGCCTCGATATAGGCCGGGTCGCACCCATCAGCGCAGATCACGACGGTCGGACGCAATGGAGGACAGTAGGTGCGGCCGTTGAGTTCAATCTGCATCCAGCTGTCCGACATCGCTTGAGGGTCTGCCGATCCTATCGGTATCGGCCGCCGAAGGACAGGGCCAGTCCAATCAGCCGCTGAGCGAGCCTAGTACTCGGACGATTTGAATAAAACTCACCCTGATGTGATGATGATCACATCCCCGGCCCACGCCTTCGTACGAAACTCCGCGATGACCCCGGCTGGCCTCGCGCCAGCACCAACGGGTAAGTGCGTGGGAGTGGCTGAAATGACGCCGACCGCCCTTAACCTGCTAGGGTATAGTGCCGCCAGCCTCGTGCTGGCGACGTTCTGTGCCAAGTCGATGGTGACGCTCCGGGTCCTTGCACTGTTCAGTAACGTGGCGTTTGTGATCTACGCCATCGCGGCGAGTCTGTGGCCGATCCTGCTTCTGCATGCCGTGATGTTCCCCCTAAACCTTGTCCGGTTGTGGGAGGCGCTCGGCGCGGAGTTCCACAACCCCCTCGCGCGGTCTCGCTCCCGTTAGGGTCCTCGCCGCGCGTCCGGGCCGGCGACGATAGCGCGCTCTCTGCGGGAGGCGGGCGCCGCTTAGAGCGTGATCGGTTTAGGTTGACGCGTAGCCAGCGTTGGCGAGGTAATTGGCGCATTCATCGCCGGTGCAGCGATCGAGCAACGAACCGATCTGCCGCCAGGTGGCTTCGATGGTTCGCGGATCGGCTTTGCGCAGAAGGGTCTTGAGCTTGGCGAAGACCTGCTCGATCGGGTTGAGGTCGGGCGAGTAGCGCGGCAGGAAGAACAGCTTGGCACCGACGGCGGATCAGCCGACGGACGGTGCTGGCTTTGTGGCTGCCGAGATTATCCATCATGGCGATGTCCCCCGGCGACACGGTCGGGACCAGGAATTGCTCGACCCCGGCCTTCGCCGGGGCAGGCGCCAGCGCGAAAGCTGGCGCCGTTGATCGGCCCGTCGATGACACAGGGCGCCACGATACGGTCACAGCGCAAGGCCGCCAGAAAGGTCAGGGTGCGCCAGCGTCCATGCGGCACCTTGGCGAGGAGGCGGGTGCCGCGAGCACAGCGGCCGCGCCGCCGGGTCATGTTGGTTTTCGCCCAGGTCTCATCGATGAAGACCAGGCGCTTGGCATCAAGCCGGCCCTGGTACTTCTTCCACCGCTCGCGCCGGCGGGCGATGTCGGCGCGGTCCTGTTCGCTGGCGCGCAGGCTTTTTTTAAACGTGATGCCCTCGTGGGCAAAAAACGCCCACACCGCGCCGTAGCTTACCGTGACGCCGTCCGCCGCCAGCTCGGCCACCACCGCCCGCAGCGTCAGGTCTGGCTTCTCGGCAATTCGAACCAGCAGCCATTCGCGTCTGCCCGTCAGCCGGCGCGGCCGATGCCCGCCCATCGCCATCGCCGCCGCGCTATCGGTCGTCCGGAACCGCTGCGACCACGTCACCACTGTAGCGACGCTTACCCCGAACACTGTCGCCGTGGCGCGGCAGGAACGCCCACTCACCACCGACGCAACAACTCGCTCTCGCAAATCCTGTGAATAGGGTCTCGGCATGCTTGCTGGCCCCCAACCCCAGCAGCATCTCGAATTACAAATCGCCCGTTCCGGGAATCCCCAATCGCCAATTTAATCAAATCCGATCGTGCTCTAGAAGGTCGCCCCCGACTCTCGCCATGCCCGCACGATCTCGCTTCCCGTGGCGAACCACACGCCGTCATGCATCGAGATGTACGCGAGCGCGTCGTCGAGGCCTTTGATGCGGTAGGGCACGCCGATCAGGTAGGGATGCAGGCAGATCGCCATCACCCGGCCGGACTGCGCGCCCTCATCGTAGAGCGTGTCGAATTGGCGTTTGATCGCGGTGACGAATTCGTCAATCGAGTGATTACGCGTCTGCAGGAACGGCAAGTCGTTGATCTCATAGGAATACGGGATCGAGACGAGTTTCCTGCCCCCGACATCCATAGAAAACGGCTGGTCGTCGCAGACCCAGTCGGCGACGTATTCGATGCCTTCATCGAGCAGGTTATCGAGCGTGTTCCAGGTCTCGGCGAGACCGGCGCCGAGCCAGCCGGTCGGCCGCCGCCCGCTCAGCGCCTCGATTTTCCCCAACGCGCGGGCGATCAACTCGCGTTCCTCATCCGGCTCCATCTGGTTCAGCCATCGCGAATTGGTCTCATTATGGCCGAGTATCTCCCAGCCCAATTCGACGCAGGCGCGCACGATCTGCGGATGGTGGTCGCAGATGTCGCTGTTCATCGTCGGGCTGGCGCGCACGCCGTGCTTTTGCAGCACCTCCATGATGCGCCAGATGCCGACGCGGTTGCCGTAATCGCGCTGCGCCCAGGCGCGCACCGACGGCACCGGCGCGTGCGAATTGTAGACGCTGCCGGCGATGCCCTGGGTCAGCGGGAAGAATTCGATATTCGGGATGATCCATACCGCGAGCCTGGCGCCGTTCGGCCAGGTCAGTTTCGGCCGGTCGTTGATCGGGACATAAGGGTAGGGGCCGTAATCGCGCGGTTCCATCGGCGCCTCCATCGGGGAAGGAATGCTCGCGGCGATTATACCCAAGTTGCGCCAGCGCGGGTGCCGTTTGCCATCCGACCTGCGCTGTCAGTCGTAACCGAGCACCGCAGCGACAACCAGATCGATCAACTTCCGGCTGTCCGCTTCGATCGCGACCTTTGTCCTCGCCGGTTCCGCGGCACGGATGTCGGTCGGTGCACCGGGTCGCACGCCGCGCAGATCGCAGACCGTCATGCCGCGCGTGTGCATCCCGGCCAGTTCCACCTTCACCGAGGTCTCGACATAACGGATCAGGTCAGGCGCGACATAGGGTATGACGGCGCAGACGTCGTGCACCGGGGCGACGGAAAGCCCGAAGGCGCGGTTCTGCCCGGCAAGATAGAACGCCATCAGATCACCGATGACCGTGGCGACCCTCCGACCGCTCGCTCGCAGGCGCTCGACGTCGCCTGTGTCGAAGCCGGTCTGACGCGTCACGTTGTAGCCGACCATCCGGATCGGAATGCCGCTTTCAAACACGACGGAAGCCGCCTCCGGGTCGCAGTGGACGTTGAATTCCGCCGCGGGCGTGATGTTGCCGAACGTCGCCGAGCCTCCCATGATCGTCACTTCCCGCACCCACTGCCTCAGCCGAGGCTCCCGTTTCAGCGCGACGGCAAAATTGGTCTCGGGGCCGATCAGCGCAACAACCAGCTCGCCGCGGTACTGGGATGCAAGCTCGATGATCAGATCGACCGCGTGCGTTTCAATCGGCCGACGCGTCGGCGCCGCGATATCCGCGCCATCCAGGCCCGTCTTGCCGTGGAGATAACCGGCGTGTGCGGGCGCTCGGACGAGCGGTTCGGAGCATCCCGCCGCGACCGGCACGTCGATCCCGGCGAGTTCGACGATCGCGAGCGCATTACGGGTCGTGTTCGCCAGGGAAGAGTTGCCGTGCACGGTCGTGACCGCGACGAGCTCCAGATGCCGGGCCGCGAACAGGATCGCCACCGCATCGTCGTGACCGGGATCGCAGTCGATCAAAATCTTCGCTCTTTCGGTCATTACGCCTGCAGTTTCTCGGCCTGCCTCACTCCGCCGCGGCGCGGCGTGGAGTGGCGAAGGATTGCGACTTGAGGCTCGGCAACACCTCCTTTGCGAAGAGCCTCAAACCGCGCTCGGCCACCTCGTAGGGCGTGCCTCCGAAGCGGAAGGCGACGTTCAGCTCGAAATCCCCGATGATCTTCCGGCGCTCTTCGAGGCCGCGCAGGATCTTGTCCGGCGTACCCCAGCTCGCGGCCTGCATGAAGCCGTTGACCGCGCCTTCGAGTCCGGCCTTGCGCGCGATCTCGGCCTTTTGCTGATAGGAATCGTAGCCTTTGACGGTCTTGAAGTGGTCGCCGAGGAATTCGTAATGGTAGAAATTGCTTTCGACGAATTTCCCCTGATATTTGCGGGCTTCCTCCTCGGTTTCGGCAAGGTTGGCGCCGCACACGACGAATTCGGTCAGCATGACATCAGGCGGCTCGGTGCCGTGATACTCGCGGTGCAGCTGGCGCCCGCGCTCGATATTGGGCAGCCGCATCTCCCATGGGCGGTCGGCGAACATGACGATATGGGCGCCGAGCTTGGCGGCCGAGGCGATCGAGTCCTCGCTCGAGGCCACCGCGTAGATGCGTCCATCGAATGAATATTTCGGCCGCGGCCGAATCTCGGTGCGCGGCTGTTTGTAGAATTTCCCGTCGCCCTCGATAAAGCCAGTTTCCAGCGCCTTGACGATCATCGGCGCCGCCTCGTCGAAGCGCTCGCGCAATTCGTCCATGCTCAGGCGAAACGCGGCGAATTCGCGGCGCGCCAGACCGCGACCGAAGCCAAGGCGCAGTCTTCCTTTGCTTAGCATGTCGAGCACGGCGGCGTTCTCGGCGACGCGCAGCGGGTCATGCCACGGCAGGATGACGGCCGCGGTGCCCAAATCGACATTCGGGCACAGCGCTGTCAGATATGTCATTAATTGCAGATTGTCGGGCACGAACGAGTAGTCGTTGAAGTGATGCTCGGCCGACCACAGGCAGTCGAAACCGAGATCGGCGGCCAGCCGGGCCAGCCTGATCTCCTCGTCCCAGACCCGCGCATCAGGGCAGTCGTCCCAGCCGTAGCTGGCGAAGACCATCATCATGCCGACATCCATGGGACGCTCCTTTTCTCGTGTCTCGCGGGATCGTCGGATAGTTCTGTCGGCGCGAAGCCATGCGCAAGCATTAATCGCCGCTCCGGGTTACCTTGTGGGCACTCGGGGTCGATCGCAGACGCGGCGCGAGGCTGATTCGTTACCGACCCCGGCCGCCCCGGCCGCCTCCGCCCGCTCCTGAGCCGCCGTGCCAGCCTCCCCCTGAACCGCCTCCCCAGCCCGCTCCTGAACCGCCTCCCCAGCCCGCTCCTGAACCGCCGCGCCAGCCGCCTCCTGAACCGCCGTGCCAGCCTCCCGCCCAGCCGCCGTGCCAGCCTCCCGCCCAGCCGCCGCGCCGGCCCCCGGCCCAGCCGCCTCGCCAGCCCCAATACGGGGCGCCGTACCATCCGGGATAGCCGTACCAACCCCAGGCCAGAGCCGCGGCGAACGGCGCGGCGACAAGTGGGTCGTAGGAATACGCATAGGGCGCGTAGTCGTACGGGTAGGATTGCGGGTAATAATATCCAGGATAGGCATAGCCGTAATCGGCGTAGGGATAACCGCTATAATACGAACCGGGCTGATACGGGTATCCGGCAGCGGCCGCGCCGCTCGGGTAGGGTTGCGGCGGGTAGCCTGCCGGGAAGGCCTGTTGCGGCGCGTAGCCCGGCGGGGCGGCAGCTTGCGGTGGGTAACCCGCCGGGAAGGCCTGTTGCGGCGCGACCGGGACGGGCGGAGCGGCCTCGAACGACAAGCGGGCCGCTTCCTGCCGGTTCAGGTCGTTCGCGACATTTCCGCCGGCGCGGGTCTGGGCGAGCGCGGTGCCGGAGACTGCCAGAGCACAAACCGCCGCCGCCGTGGTCAAAATCCGGTCCATTGCGCCATCCATTACCCTACCTGCACAGTAAACGGCTGACGAGCCGTTCCCGCATTGACCCTGGTCAATGCCCGAGCGGCCGGCGCCCTGCAAGCGGGAACGGATTCGAACCGGCGTTATCGGGACGATCGTCCTCGTCGTGCGCGGGTCGTCGTGGGGCGGCCGCGGCCGATTTCGCTGTTCGCAGGGAATTTTTCGCGTTGCGAGCCCACAAGTGCTTGGCGTACAACGATTTGCGATGCGGCTTGCAGGGAAATTCGTCAGCCGTTGCAGGGAATTTTGTCGCCGGTTGCAGGGAATTCGCGGGGCGCATCAGGGAAGCTCAGGGACCTCGCTGCGGTTCGTCCGATGGCCAGAACAATAGCGGAACACATGCGCGGAGTCAAGACGTGCCGCGCTTCCGGGGTCGGCGATGGGCTTCGCGTTACTCAGCTCCATCCTACGGGTCTATTTGGCGGCGAGTTCGGCCAGGCGGCGGGCCAGGTCGGCCGGCATCCAGGCATCGACCGGGGCGAGTTTGCCGGCGGCTTCGAGTTGCCGGGCGATGTCGAGGGCGCGTGCGAGCATCGCGGGGGTCGCCGCCGGATCGGCCTCGGCGATCTTGACGCAGGAGACGATCAGATCGCGCTGCCAGCCGGCGTTGCCGGGGTCCGCTTTGGCCAGCTTTTCGAGGATGTCGTGCGAGGCCTGGTAGCTGGTCAGCGCCGCCGGCAGATCGCCCTGCGCCCGCTGCACGTCGCCGATCTTGTTGTGGCTGACCGAGAGATCGCGCTGCCAGCCGGCGTTGCCGGGGTCCGCTTTGGCCAGCTTTTCGGCGATCGCGAGCGAGGCCTGGTAGCTGGTCAGCGCCGCCGGCAGATCGCCCTGCGCGCTCTGCACGTCGCCGATCCTCTCATGGCTGACCGAGAGATCGCGCTGCCAGCCGGCGTTGCCGGGGTCCGCTTTGGCCAGCTTTTCGCGATCGCGTGCGAGGCCTGGTAGCTGGTCAGCGCCGCCGGCAGATTGCCCTGCGCCCGCTGCACGTCGCCGATCTTGTTATGGCTGACCGAGAGATCGCGCTGCCAGCCGGCGTTGCCGGGGTCCGCTTTGGCCAGCTTGTCGGCGATCGCGAGCGAGGCCTGGTAGCTGGTCAGCGCCGCCGGCAGATCGCCCTGCGCCCGCTGCACGTCGCCGATCTTGTCATGGCTGACCGAGAGATCGCGCTGCCAGCCGGCGTTGCCGGGGTCCGCTTGGGCCAGCTTTTCGCGGATCGCGAGCGAGGCCTGGTAGCTGGTCAGCGCCGCCGGCAGATTGCCCTGCGCCCGCTGCACGTCGCCGATCCTCTCATGGCTGACCGAGAGATCGCGCTGCCAGCTCGGCGTTGCCGGGGTCCGCTTCGGCCAGCTTTTCGCGGATGGCGAGCGCAGGCCTGGTAGCTGGTCAGCGCCGCCGGCAGATTGCCCTGCGCCGCTCTGCACGTCGCCGATCTTCTCATGGCTGACGAGAGATCGCGCTGCCATTGGGAGTTGCCGGGGTCCGCCTGGCCAGCTTTTCGGCGATTGCGAGCGAGGCCCGGTAGCTGGTCAGCGCCGCCGGCAGGTCGCCCTGTACCCGCTGCACGTCGCCGATCCTCTCATGCGCGACCGAGAGACCGCGCTGCCATTCGGCATTGTACGGTCCGCTCGCGCCAACTTTTCACGGATCGCGAGCGCGGCGCGAAGCTTGTCAGCGCCGCCGGCAGATCGCCGTGCGCAACCTGCACCTCGGCGATCCTGTTGCGAACCGACATGTCGCGCTCGTTCCAGCTCGCGACAGCCGCTTTCGATGCAGCCGCATAGGCCTTGTTAGCCTCAACAAGGGACCCGCGCTCCAGCCATAGATCGCTCGAGGTCGATCCACACCCAAGTGTTTTCGGGATCGAGGCGGGCGGCTTCCGCGAGTTTCTCAAGGGCCGCATCGTCGTTGACCTGCAGTCTGTCAACGCGCGCTTCATCGGCAAGGAAAGCTGCTTCCGACCTGCTGAATTGCTCCCGCAACTCGCGGGCCGCCTCGCGCCCCTCGCGCAGCGCAGCGCGTGCCGCATCGAAATCGCCGCGGTCGATCAGCGCCGATGCCTTGGCGCGGATTGCGGCGAATTCGGGCCTGTCGTTGCGCAGACGGGCAGAGATCGGCACGCAGGCGCATCAACTCCTCGGCGGCAGCGGCGAGGCGCGCCGGGATTTCCGAAAGCGGAACGCCCGTTTCTCCGAGCCTTTCCAGTACCGCGCGCAGTCGGTGCTTCCGGCACGCCCTTCGTCCTGGCGAGGCCGGGTATTTCTTCCCGCAGAATTTTCCGGAAGCGTTCTTCGTCGAACTCGGCAAGCGTGATCGGACTGTTTATGTTGTCGCCGGCGATGGCGACGCTGCGCTCGGCCGCGGCAGCCGCCGGGGTTGCCGGTTGCGCGGCAACGCCCACCGGTAGCCTGCGAAACCAGCCGAGCATGTCGTGCCTAGCGCTTGCCGGCGGTGCTGTTGTCGATGCTGATCGGGCTGTTGCGGTTATTGCCGCCGATCCCCACGCTGCCTCTATCCGCTGTGACGGTTTGGGTCGTCGGGGGCTTAGGCTTTTTCGCGTAAAATTTGAAGACAGCCCACAACCCGCCCGCGGCGACAACGATACCGCCGCCGATCCACCCGAGCACCTCGCGGTGCTGCGGGTCGGCCAGGAACGCCCAAAAGCTATCGAACATCGCAGCGCCCTCTCTCGCGGGCCGGTTCTTTTCTATCGATGCCAACTCTACCGCAAGCACGATGAGCAGCGAAGGATTATACACCAGGCTGCCTTGCTCCCTTGCTCGGCGGCGGGCAGGATGCGCGTCCGGTGTGGCGAGGCGCGGGAGAGCGGGATGAACGGGGCGGAAAGTCTGGTGCGGACGCTGGTGGGGGGAGGCGTCAATGTGTGTTTCGCCAATCCGGGCACCTCGGAGATGCATTTTGTCGCCGCGCTCGATCGGGTCGAGGGGATGCGGTGCGTGCTCGGGCTGTTCGAGGGGGTCGTGACCGGGGCGGCCGACGGCTACTACCGGATGACCGACAACCCGGCCGCCACCTTGCTGCATCTCGGGCCGGGGCTGGCCAATGGGCTGGCCAATATCCACAACGCCAACAAGGCGGCCTCGGGCATGGTCAATATCGTCGGCGACCATGCGACCTATCACCGGCAATACGACGCGCCGTTGACCTCGGATATCGAGGGGCTGGCGCGGCCGTCGTCGCACTGGGTCAAGACGTCGCCCGATGCGATGGGGATCGCGGCCGACGGCGCCGAGGCGGTGGCGCAGGCGCGGATGCCGCCGGGCCGGATCGCGACCTTAATTCTGCCGGCCGATACGGCGTGGAACGAAGGCTCGGGACCGGTCGCGGTGCCGCCGCCGGTGAAGCCGCAGGCGCCGTCGACCGAGGCGGTCGAGACGGCGGCGCGGGTGCTGCGCTCCGGCGAGCCGGCCTTGATCCTGTTGGCCGGGCGCGCCTTGCGCGAGGACGGGCTGGCGCTGGCTGGCAGGATCGCCGCGAAGACCGGGGCGCGGATCATCGCGCAGGGGTCGAACGCGCGGACGCAGCGCGGGCGAGGGCGGGTGTCGGTCGAGCGCATTCCCTATGTGGTGGATCAGGCGCTGAAGGTGCTCGCGGGGTTGAAGCACGTGATCCTGGTCGGATCGAAAATGCCGGTCGCGTTTTTCGCCTATCCCGACAAGCCGAGCGTTTTGACGCCGGAGGGCTGCCAGGGGCACACGCTCGCGCGACCGGACGAGGATTTGATCGCGGGATTGGAGATGCTGGCGGAGGCGGTCGGGGTGCGGGGGACTCCGGCGCCGGTGGTCAACGAGCCGCGCCCGGCGCCGGCTTCGGGCGCGATCACGTCGGAGGCATTGGGCGCGTCGATCGGGGCGCTGTTGCCGGAGAACGCTGTCGTCGCCGACGAAGCGGTGACGACCGGGCGCGGGTTTTTCGCGCCGACCAAGGCCGCCAACCCGCATGACTGGTTGTCGAACATGGGCGGGTCGATCGGGCTGGGGCCGCCGCTGGCGACCGGGGCGGCGGTGGCGTGCCCGGACCGCAAGGTCGTCGGGCTGCAGGCCGACGGCAGCGCGATGTACACGGTGCAGGCGCTGTGGACGCAGGCGCGCGAGGGGCTCGACGTGACGACGGTGCTGTTCTCGAACCGCTGCTATCAGATATTACGCGGCGAATTGGCCAATGTCGGGGCCGGCAATCCGGGGCGCAAGGCGTTGGACATGCTCGATCTCGGGAGCCCCGACATCGACTGGGTGGGCTTGGCGAAGAGCCTTGGCGTGCCGGGGGCGCGGGTCACCGACATGGACGGGTTCAACCGCCGCTTCGCCGAGGGGCTGGCGACGCCGGGGCCGTATCTGGTCGAGGTGGTGCTGTAGGGCACAAGGGTTGAGGATAGGTTATTTAACGCAAAGGACACGAAGGATGCGCAAAGGACGCAAAGGACACCGTTCCCTTCGCGACCATCGCGGGTCCTTTGCGTCCTTTGCGGCAAACATTTTCCTTTTCGTTCTGTGTGCGGCAAGCCTTTCCGGCCCGGCCTGGGCGGCTTGTACCGGGGTCATCGCGGAGGACGGGCCGCGACTGTGGCGTGCGGCGGCGGGGGAGAAGGCGGCGGCGATCACCTATATCGGGCATTCGAGTTTTCTGATCGAAAGCCCCGAGGGGGTGCGTATTGTTACCGACTACAACGGCGTCCACCGCGCGAAGGTGACTCCCGACATCGTGACGATGAACAACGCGCATCAGTCGCATTACACCGATAATGTCGAGCCGGGCGTCAAATTTGTATTGCGCGGCTGGGACCCCGGCGGCGGGGTGGCCAGCCATCACCTGCAATACCGCGATGTGCGGGTGAACAATCTCCCGACCAATGTGCGCGGGTTCGGCGAGACGCGGTACAACGGGAATTCTATTTTCGTGTTCGACCTCGCCGATTTGTGCATCGCGCATCTCGGGCACCTGCACCATACGCTGACCGAGGCGGATCTCGCGGTACTTGGGACGATCGATATCGTACTGGTGCCGGTGGACGGCTCGTTCACGCTGAACCAGCCGGAGATGATCGAGGTGCTGCGCCAGCTGAAGGCGAAGGTCGCGATCCCGATGCATGTGTTTACCGAGGCGACGCTGGCGCGGTTCCTGGCGCGCGCCGGCGAGCGCGGCTTTAATGTGCGGCACGCGCCGGAGCCGCATATCGTCGTGTCGCGCGCCGATCTGCCGGAGCAGCCGGAGATCCTGGTGCTGCCGGGGCGTTAGCGGGTGACGGTGAAGGCTGCGGTAATGGCAACACAGCGGCGGTTGCGGGTCGGCATCGCCGGGTTCGGGACGATCGGCACGGTCGTCGCCCGGCATATTGATCGCGGCATCGACGGGGTCGCGCTCGCCGCCGTGTCGGCGCGGGATATCGGGCGGGCCGAGCAGGGGATGGGAGGTTTCGCGCGGCCGGTGCCGGTCGTGCCGCTCGCGGGACTGGCCGAGGCCGATCTCGACATCGTCGTCGAATGCGCCCCGGCTTCATTGCTGCGCGACATCGCCGAACCGGCGCTGCGTGCCGGCCGCACGCTGATCACGCTGTCCTGCGGCGCGCTGCTCGACAATTTCGACCTGGTCGAGCTGGCGAGACGGCATGGCGGGCGCATTCTCGTGCCGACCGGCGCGCTCTTGGGTCTCGACGCGGTGCAGGCGGCGGCGGAGGGCGAGATCGCGCGGGTACACATGGTCACGCGCAAGCCGCCCGAGGGGCTCGACGGCGCGCCGTATCTGGTCGAGCGCGGCATCTCGGTGCTCGGCATCTGGAAGCGGCAATGCGTCTTCAGCGGCAGCGCGCGCGAGGCGGCGCGCGGCTTTCCCGCCAATGTCAACGTCGCGGCGGCGCTGGCGCTGGCCGGGATCGGCCCGGACCGCACGACCATCGAGATCTGGGCCGACCCCGGCGGTGGACCGCAACATTCACCGCATCGAGGTCGAGGCTGATACGGTGCGCCTGACGTTGCAGATCGAGAACGTGCCGAGCGTCGAAAACCCGAAGACCGGCCGCCTGACACCGCTGTCGGTCGTCGCGCTGCTGCGCAAGCTCGGCAGCCCCCTGGCGATTGGAACCTGAGCGCACAATCTGGATTGTGCGACGAAATGGCGGGCGCACGGCGCATCTGTCTGCATTATTTGCATGCACAAAGCGCATTGCGTGCTCAATTAGAATTTGGAGGAAGCATTGTCCCAAATACTGACCAGACGCACCTTGCTGCAGACCGCGGCCGCGGTCGCCGGTGCGACCGCGATCAGCGCCCCGTTTGTCAGCGGCGCCTACGCCGCCGGCAAATTGTCCTGCGGGTTCTGGGATCATTGGGTGCCGACCGCGCTCGATCCGATGCGTCAGATCTGCCAGGAATGGGCGGATAAGAACAAGGTCGAGCTGAGCATCGACTTCATCACCTCGAACGGCGACAAGCTGCTGTTGACGATCGCCGCCGAGGCGCAGGCGAAGTCAGGCCATGACATTCTATCGATCCCGACCTGGTACGCCTCGGCGCAGGCCGATAATCTCGTGCCGATGGACGAGGTCATGACGCAGCTGATCGCCGCCAATGGCAAGGTCAGCGACGCCGCCGAGTATCTCGGCAAGCAGAAAGGCCATTGGGTCGCGGTGCCGGGCGTCTGGGGCAACGCGACCTTCCCGTGCGTCGGGCGCTTTGACCTGTTGAAGGAACACGCCGGGCTCGACGTTATGAAGATGTACCCGGCAACGGGCGAGCCTGATAAGGAACTCGCGAATAACTGGACGTGGGATACGTTTCTGTCGGTCGCCGAAAAGATGAACAAGGCCGGGTTTCCGTTCGGCGAGCCGATGAGCTCGGCGAGCGACGCGGTCAACTGGGTCGGCTCGGTGTTCCAGGCCTATGGCTCCGAACTGGTCGACAAGGATGGCAATATCACGGTCAAGTCCGACGCGACGCGGCAGGTGCTCGACTGGTTCAAGCGCTTCATGCAGACGATGCCGGAGGAAACCTGGGCCTGGGACAATGCCGGCAACAACAAATGGCTGATCTCGGGGAAGGGCAGCCTGATCCAGAACCCGCCGAGCGCCTGGGCTGTCGCCAAACGCGACGCCCCGCAGGTCGCGGAGAAGTGCTGGAGCTTCCCGCCGCCAAAGGGACCCAAGGGGCGTTTCGTCGCCGGCAATACCTATTTCTTTGGCGCCTGGAAGTTCGGCAAGAACCAAGGTGCGGCGAAGGATTTGATCCAGTATCTGGCCGACCGCCCGCAAGCCCAGAAGCTGGTCGCGGCCAGCCAGGGCTTTGATATTCCGTCGTTCCAGGGGCAGCTCGACTTCGACACCTGGGCAAAGCAGGGTCCGCCGCCGGGCACGATCGCTAACTACCCGCCGCGCGGCGACATCGTCGTGTCGATCTCCGGGGCGCCGGCACCGGTGCCGATCGCGACGCAGATGTTCGCACAAGCGACGATGACCAAGATGATCGCGCAGCACGTCGTGCAGGGCCGCTCGGCCGACCAGGCGATGGCTTGGGCCGCCAATGAACTCGAAGGGTTTATGCGGTCGTAAAATGCCGGGCGATCGTCCCGCGTAGCCCGCCTGCCCTCGACCGTCAGCCGGACGAGGGCGGCGGGTGCGGGACGATCGCCGCGGTGTTGGTCGGATGGTTGTCGATGATCCGCTTGTTCGGCGTCGGAGCGCTGCTTGCCGCGATAGCAATCGTTCCGTCCGCCGTGGCGCAGCTGCCGATGAGCCCGGTCTACCGCAGCGAGACGGAAAGGCCGCCCTCCAAGACTGACAAGGCGAAGTCCGCGGCGACGGAGACCGCGCCAGCAACGGCCGAGCGTTCGCCGGAGGAGCACGCGCCGTCCGTGAAACCGGAAGCTGTCGAGCAGCAGCCGGTCGCGACGGCGCCGATCCCGCCGCCACCGTCGCGCGACGACCCCGAGACCGGCTCGCGCCCGGCATCGGCGGCAGCGGCACACACTTCGGATCCGGCGGCTACGATCCCGCCGCCCCGGTCCGCCCCGGCCTCCAAGACAGGCACTGCCGGTGCGACACCGTCCCCCGCGGCCGAAACTGCGGCGACCCAGAAGGCAGCGCCGGAACCTGAGACACCAGCGGCGTCTACGGAGGCGCCGGCCGGTCAAGCCGCCGCGACGCAACCCGAGAAGCCGAACAAAACCGTGACCCGGAAGGACCGGCGGCAGGCTCGGACCAGACGGCATGCTCGGCGGCCCGGTCCCGCGTACTATTACCCACCGCCGGCGTATTATGCCCGCTCGCCCTATCCCGACCGGTCCGGCGGCTATGGCGGCGGGGCGTATGGGCCGTCGCCCTATTCTTCCGAAGGTCCCTGAGAGCTCATCGCCTCGAAAGCTGCTGTTATTCCGTGACACCCCATGGGCGCAGGGCGAAACGCCAGGCCAAATCCTCAGCGGTTGCACTGGGTGCTGCGCGAGCGACAGGAGCCGCTGCCGCGTTTCTCGCAGTTCTCGATGGCGGCACGCTCGGCGGCGGCGCGGTCGGGTCGGGTGGCGCCGCCCCAGATCCTGCCGTTGTCGCTCATCGCGATCGCGCCGCATTGTCCGGCGGCCATGCGAAAGGCGATCTTGCACGATTCCGAGGCGCAGCCCTTGAGCGCGGCTTCGTCGGCCCGCGCCTGTGATCCCTGGTTCCAGCTCGCGCCGTAGCGACCGCTCACCTCGTCATGGGCGAACGCGCCGTAGGGTCCGCCGCCGCGGCTGCTGTCAGAACTCGCCGTGGTTCCGCCTTTGCTCTGCAGCACGAGGACGTTGCGCTCGTTGTCGAGTGTCCAGGACGCGAATTTCGACAGAAAACTCTGCCCGAGCAGCGGCGGGCTGCCGGGTCGGCCGATGCTCGCGGTGACATTCGACACGGTCTGGCCGCCGATCGTTAATGCACGCAGCAGGACGCGCCGGCTCGGTACTTTCGAGCCGTCCGCCAGGACATAGGTGCGGGTGCCGATGAAATCACCGCGTTCGAGCTTGCCGGCGCGTTCCAGTTCGCGCGCCACCTCGTCCGGGATCGACACGTCCGACGCGCCGGTGTCGAGGATGAAGGTAAGCGAAACCGCATCGTTGATACGCCCGGGGATCGTATAGCCGCCGCCGGGATGCTTCTTGAGCTGGATCGTCTCGGCGGCGGCTGGATGGGTGAGCAGCGCCAATAACAGCGCGATCGCCGCCAGAAAACGCCGCGCCGTCCGCCTCATTTGTTACAATCAGCGGCTTTCACGTTGCACTGCGCGCCGGCCTTGACGCGCTTCTGACAATTGGCGAGGGCGGCTTTTTCGGCCTCCTCGCGCTTCGGCCGCTTCGCACCGCCCCAGGCCTTCCCGTTGTCGGTGGTCGCGATCGCGCCGCACTGGCCGGCGGCGGTGCGAAAAACGACCTTGCATTTATCCGACGCGCAACCTTTGAGGGCGGCCGCGTCGGCCTCCTTCTCGGTCGCCTGATTCCAGCTGGCGCCGTATTTCCCGGTGGCTTCATCATAGGCGAAGGCGCCGAACGACGCGAAAACCGGTGCAGCGCCGGCGATCAGCGCCACGGCGGCGAGGCCCATCGCGAGCGGCAGGGCCTTGATCCGGGAGCGCATGGTTCTCCTCGCGGAAAGGTTGGGGCAGAGAGCCGGCTTTAGGTATGACGCGCGGGGTCGCGTGGCAACGGCGCCGCAGCCGCGAAAGGCGTCTGTTCCCGTAGGCGCCCCGATACCCGCGGCGCGCGCAGAGCTCGAGCAGCAGTCAATGCCTCTTCGCGCGAGCGTTCGTCGATGCCAGCCGGGTCAAGGGAACCGGCGAGATGGCGTGCATGCCGGTCGGCGCGGCGGATCCGGCTGGACAAAATTCACGACCGAACTGCTCGACATTGTGACCGGGCAACGGTTCAATCGGGCGGTAGGCCCGCGGCCGGCAACGAGTACCAAGCTCAGCGACTGAGGTAGGCGGCGGCGGCGTCGAGTGTGTGCAGCCGTGGATAGTCGGCCTCGGGGATGTCGATGCCGGTCCGCTCAGCTCGACCGATCTGCCTTCGGGACCGCCTGCGTTGTTCCAAATCTCGTAAGCCCGCTCGCGCACCCGCTATTCGTGCCACCAAGTCTCCATTTCGTCCTCCTCTCGCGCTAAATTGGCCGGGTCGTTGTATGGTGGGTTCTGCGCCATTCCCGCTCGCAGAGATCGGCCAGTGGGCAATCGGCACATCCTCTACCCTGGCTGTCCGGTTCGCTTCCTGGCAGGCCTCGCGCAGGGGCCGCGCTGGACTGAGCAGATACAGGCCGATCGGCATCGCCGCTCTCCGTACCGTTTGTTTCATCGCGGATAATTTAGCCCGCTGGCCCGCGCCTCGGTCCTGATCTGGATCAAAGGCCGATCCGACGAGCCATCGAAAAAGCCTGACCGGGGTCGGCGCCTTTGTGTCAGTCGCGATCCAAAGTCCGGATGCTGTCCGCCACCACACCGCATCTGAGCGGATCGCCCGGCATCCGGCGTGCGTTGTTGCGCCTCGTTCCGCCGCAAGTTAAATTGCCGTAAAACCTGAGGCCCAGACGCCAAGGTGCGACGGTTCGGCTCAGCTGATATGGACACCCCGCGGCATAAGCGGAACGCCCCGAAGATAATCCGATGAGCACGAACCAAGATTTACACACGTAGCAGATCTCCGCCTATGCCGAGCCATGCACGGTTTTGTGTTCGCTGGCGATGCCGAAGATCGCGGCGAGGTGAGTGATGAGCACCGATGTCGGGCGGCGCGACGGCGATAGCTCGAACGACGACACGATCGATCACGGCGGGAAGGTGGAGCCGGGTCACCAGCCGGAAGCGGCGCTGGCTGCCGAGCAGCGGTTCCGGCTGGTCGTGGAGGCGGCGCCGAGCGGCATGGTGATGGTCGATCTGACCGGCGCCATCGTCATGGTCAATGCGCAGGCCGAGCGAATGTTTGGCTATTCGCGGACGGAACTTCTTGGTCAGCCTGTCGAAATCCTCGTACCGCCGCGTTACCGGGCCCACCACCCCGGATTGCGCGAGGCTTTTCAGCGAGCGCCGCAAGCCAGGCCGATGGGCGCCGGCCGCGAGCTCTATGCCCTCAAGAGGGACGGCAGCGAATTCCCGGTCGAGATCGGATTGAACCCGATCGAGACCAACGAGGGCATGATGGTGCTGTCCGCGATCGTCGACATAACCGAACGCAAAGCCGGCGAAGCGGCACTCAGAGAGTCCGAAACACGGCTGCAGGAGTTGCACGCCGAATTGCTTCACGTATCGCGCTTGAGCGCGATGGGACAGATGGCGGCGATGGTCGCGCATGAACTGAACCAGCCACTCACCGCGATCAGCAATTACATGGAGGCGGCCACCGCGCTTCTCGATCGGGGCGGAGAACTCCCGATTGCGAGACTTCAGGCCGCGATGAGCCGCGCCGGCGAGCAGGCTATCCGCGCCGGGCAGATCATCCAGCAGCTGCGCGGCTTTGTGTCGCGCCGGGACAGCGAGAAGCGCATCGAAGCCGTGTCGCCGCTTATCAGGGAGGCAGCGGAGCTGGCCTTGCTCGGCACCAGGCAGAAGGGCGTCAATATCCGCGTCGAGGATCATCTCAAAGATGCCGTGATTTTGGCCGACAAGATCCAGATCCAGCAGGTGCTGTTGAACCTGCTGCGCAATGCCCTCGAAGCCGTTGCGGAGCTGGAGCAGCAGGATGTCGCCCTGGTCGCTGAAACGCCCGATGGAATGGTCCGGATCAGCGTCATCGACAATGGTCCGGGGCTCCCCGACGACGTCAGGGCTCGCCTCTTTCAGCCGTTCGTCTCCACGAAAAAGACCGGTATGGGAATGGGATTGTCGATCTGCCACGACATCGTCACGGCGCATGACGGGCGGCTCTGGGCCGAGGCTAATCCCGAAGGCGGGACTATCTTTCGCTTGACGTTGCCGGCTGCGTCGAGTGCGGAGCAGAACGGTGCCTGAACCTCGAATTGTCTATGTGATCGACGATGAGGAGGCAGTTCGAGATTCTGTGGCCTTTCTGTTGGAAGCGCGCGAGTTTTGGGTCAAAAGCTTTGCGTCGGCTGGTGATTTTCTGGCTGCGGCCCCCTCGTTGGCGCCCGGCTGTGTGCTTACCGACATGCGGATGCCGGGGATGGACGGGCTCGATCTGCTGCGGCACATCAGGCAACGCAATCTGAGTTGGCCGGTCGTCGTCATGACGGCGCACGGCGAGGTCCCGCTCGCCGTCCAGGCGCTCAAGGCCGGGGCAAGCGACTTCATCGAAAAACCGTTTGCCGGCGACGCTTTGATTGATGCCGTTCTGTCCGCGCTGAAGACGATCGATCAGACGCGCAAGGACGGCGCCGACACTGCTGAGATAGATAGAAGGATTGCCACGCTCACCCCGCGCGAGCGTGAAGTCTTGGAACAGCTCGTAGCCGGCAATCAGAACAAGATGATCGCTTACAATCTCGGGATGAGCCCCCGCACCGTCGAGGTCCACCGTGCGCGCGTCATGGATAAGATGCAGGCACGCAGCCTTCCCGCCCTGGTGCGGATGACCGTGGCCGCCGGCGTGCATCCGGCGGGCTGAAGCAGCCAGCAGACTGCGGCTCGGCCACACTCCGTTCGGGGAGTATTACCGACGTCTTTGATTTGGATCAGGGCGCAATGATGCGCTTGCCATAGATTTGTAAGTCACGATTTTCATACCGGCAAGCCATAGGCCCGAGATGACCTCGACAGGAGGCGCGATCGCAGTCATCGATGACGATGCCGCGGTTTGCGATTCGACCCGTTTTCTATTGGAGACATACGATTTCGACGTGTACACCTATCAGAGCGGCGCCGATTTCCTGCGCGACAATCCTGTGATTGTCTGCCTGATCGTCGATTATCACATGCCTGGATTGAATGGTTTGGATCTGGTTGCGGAGTTGCGCAGGCGCGGCCGCGACGTCCCGGCCATAATCATGATCACGGCTACTACTGATCCGTCGGTTGAGCGTCGCGCTGCTGAACTTGGCATCCGACATGTCCTGAAAAAGCCCCTCGCCAATCAGCTGCTGTTGAGTACTCTCCGCAATCACCTGGGGGGTAGGTCCCGCTGACAGATTGCTCGAAAATACCCTGTTCTGGGTGGTGGGCCGGGTAGGAATTTGCCCATTCTGGTGCTGGATCGGAAATAGAACGATGCAGCGGCCGGCATCGTCTCACCTTCTGTAGTGTCGGAAACCTGTCAGATTTGGCACACTTGCGTAGGTGAACCTAATCCGTTCCGTCGGCATGTTTAACGGCGGGTTTGACCTAGGAAGGCACGGGCGAAGGCGGCGGTCTCGTTGAGGAACAGGGAGCCGTATTCGACCGATGGCTCGATCTCGGTGCCCTCGTGCCACTCGTTCCAAGACATGATCAGCACCCAATCGGGGGCGGCGGCGCTCGCCTCGCGCCACAGCGCGCGGTAGACCTCGCCGCCCCAGCGGTTGGTGACTGGACGCGGCGGCTTCTGGTTGACGACGCGGTCGTCGTAGCCGGGGATCACAGTGACGGTTGAGATCTTGCCGGCGGGTGTCGCCTTCACCCAGCTGGCAAACGCGACGTGAGCCCACCGTTCGGCCTCTTCCGGCGTCTTGCGTTGCGTCTGACTGGTGATGTTGTAGGTGCTGGTGCCATCGAACACAGCGGCAAGTTCGGGCCTGCGTGTATCGGCGATAAAAACAGCGCCGCTGGGGTTGTCGCGTCGGACCTGCGCCAGCACACCCCGCCATTCGGATGCTGGCAGCTGCGCCAGCGCACGACCGTAGATGAAGATGACCGGCTTCCCGTCGATCTTGAGCCACGCCTTGTCGCCGCCGTAGCGCCGCAGCAGGTAATCGAGATCGGCGACCGCGGCGCGGGCCCGCGCCGCCGCGTCGTCGCCGGCGATCTTTTCGTAATAGGCCGACACGGCGAGCCCGTGCCGCCCGGCCGCCGCCAACAGCAACAGGATCCCCTTGTCCTCGAAGCTGTCCTGTCCCCACCAGCTCGCGATAAAGCCGGTCAGCCCGGCATCGCGCGCCAGCGCTGCCTGGCGGTCGACAACCGCCGGGTCGTGGCTGTCATAGGGGCCGAATGCGGGGAAATGTGCTAAATTGGCGATGCGTTCCCCCGCCAGATCGACATCTTTCCGATGCCGCCACTCTCCGCTCACTGCCGGATTGCCGTACCAGCCGTAGTAGAAGGCGAGGACATGGTGATTTTTTTGGTCGGCACGGGCGACATTCGCGATGCCCGCGAAGGTCAATATTATTGCGAATGCTGCCGAGATTAAGTTGATATCTGCTCGTTGGACGCTCTTAATCATCATCCGCAAATTCCAATTCGTTGCACCACAGCACCGGAGCGGGTGGTTTTCCCGTGCTAGTATAAGATCCAAATCGCTCGGCTTCTTCCGTTACAAACTGCAGTCAGTTCTCGCTCCCCTCGGCCGCTCGATAAACCCACCAACAGACCCTGCGGCACCAGCTGCAAAACCTCGGGATGATGAGTTCGCTCCACCCTGCGGATACATCGCGGCTATAAATGTTTCTTGAGATCAGTTTATTCCTAATTTTGTCAATACAATCTTGCATTTCGGGAAATTCATTGTCCTGACCGCCAATTTATCCTGGTGCTCTCGCCACCCGATTGTCAGGATGTCGCCGGCCATATAGCCAGCAGATGGCCGCTGCAAACTACGCGACTGCGCATGTGGTACCCGTTCAGAGGCTAAATCTCTCTTGAAGCAGTTGCCGCGCTGCCCCCATCGGTGACTGTAAAGCGGCCTTCGGCCGCATCACGCGGAACTGTGGGCCGTCTTCTATAATCTCAAACAGCGCGATCAACGATTGGTAACGGTCTCTGCGGTAGTCGTGTAAGATTATCGTAGATTCCTCATGCGATTGCGCGTTCCGGTCGAAGGTGATCACGGATTCCGGTGGAAGCTGATCACGCAATCCGGTCGAAGGTGATCACGGATTCCGGGAAAGCTGATCACCGAATCCGGTGATCGTGATCAGCCTGGCGAGGTGGTGTAGAGCGCTGCAGCGCTGACGGTCCTCAACCGAAGGTAGCCTCGTCCTCTTTGTCGAAAAGGGGGACGAGATGCCGGCCGAGAGACTGCGGTGAGCTGCTGCCGCTAGAGGACCCGATCGACAGATCGAAGAGCCAATCTTCGTCCTCGCCGAGAGGTTGGCGACGTAGCCGATCGTGAAGACGGCGCTGATCGCCGCCATGATCAGGCCGCCTGGCTGCGCGGCGCCGAGCTCGGCTGCCAATTCCACGGCAGCAGCTCGTCGATGTCGCGGGCCGGATGCCCGGCGATGCGGGCCAGGACGTCGGCCAGCCAGGCCTGCGGGTCGACATCGTTCAGCTTGGCGGTGACGATCAGGCTGTACATCGCCGCGGCGCGCTGCCCTCCGCGATCGGAACCGGCGAATAACCACGATTTTCTGCCGAGGGCGATGCCGCGCAGGGCTCGCTCGGCCGCGTTGTTGCTCAGGCAGATCCGGCCATCGTCGAGGAAGCGGGTGAAGGCCGGCCAGCGCTTCAGCAGGTAATCCATCGCCTTGGCGAGATCGTTGCCGCGCGACAGCTTGGGCCGCTCCTCGCGCAGCCAGCGTTCGAGATCGGCGACCAGCGGCGCGCTCGCTTCCTGCCGCACCTGCCGCCGTCGCTCGGCGCTCTGGCCGTTGATCGTGCGCTCGATGTCGAACAGCGCGTCGATGCGGCGGACCGCCTCGACGGCCAGCGGCGAGAGCACGCTCGCCGGTTTGCCTTGCGCCTTGCGGCGGGCATTCGCCGCGACATCGGCCAGGACGAAGAATGGCCGGCGGGCATGCACCCAACACGCCTGCCTCGGTGATCGGCCCCGGTTTGCGGTCGGCTTCGTACAGCTTGTTGTAACCGCCATAGGCATCGGCCTGCAGGATGCCGGCATAGCCGGCGAGGTGCCGCGCAGGATGCTCGCCGCCGCGATCGCGCGAGTAGTAGAACATCGCCGCCGGCGGACCCTGGCCGCCGAACGGCCGGTCGTCGCGCACATAAACCCAACATCGGCCGGTGTCGGTCTTGCCCTTGGCGAGCACCGGCACGGTCGTGTCGTCGCCGTGCAATCGCTCGGCGGCAAAGACATGCGCCTCAATCCGCCGCAGCAGCGGCGCCAGCACGGCGCAGCACGCGCCGACCTGGTCGGCCAGGGTCGACAGGCTGAGCGGCACGCCCTCGCGGGCATAGCGTTCGGCCTGGCGGTTCAACGGCTGATGCTGCCCGTACTTCTCGAACAGGATCATCGCCAGACAGGCTCGGACCGGCCCAGCCGCGTGCGATCACATGGAACGGCGCCGGCGCCTGGCTGATCTTCTCGCAGTCGCGGCAGGTGAACTTCTCGCGAACGTGCTGGATCACCTTCCACTGGCGCGGGATCACCTCCAGCGTCTCGGTGATGTCCTCGCCCAGCTTGCGCAGCCGCGCGCTGCCGCAGCATTGGCAGGCGGTCGGTCCCGGCTCGACCACCCGCTCGCGCGGCAGGTGCTCGGGGAACGGCTGGCGCGCCGGCCGCTTGCGGGTGAAGGCCACGACATTCGTCGTCTTCGCCACCGCGCGCTCGGCGGCGATCTCGTCCTCGCTGGCCGAACTCTCGAGTTCCTCGAACGCCAGCTCCATCTGGTCGAGCAGCCGTACCGTGCGCTCCGAGCGCTGGCCGTAGAGCTGCCGGGTCAGCTTCTCGATCTGCAATCGCTGGTGCGCGATCACGGCGGCATCGTCGGAAGCCTTGGCCTTGGCGACCGCCAGTTCCGCCTCGACCCGCGCCGCCCTGGCGCGCTCGGCAATCAGCGCCGCCCGCAGCGCGTCAATGTCTTCCGGCAGGTCTTTGCGGGTGGTCGCCATGCCGGAATCGAATCATAAATCCCGGCCGGCGACTCGCGGAAAATGCGGCGATCTATCCCGCCCGCTGCGGCCGGAACGTATGGCGCGGATTGCGCCAATCGATGCCGTCGAGCATGTAGGCGAGCTGCGCCGCCGAGATGGCGAGCGTCCCGTCAGCCGGCGACGGCCACACAAATCGCCCGCGCTCCAGCCGCTTCGCATACAGCGACATGCCGATCCCGTCATGCCAAACGATCTTGATCAGGTCGCCTCTGGCGCCGCGGAAAACGTAAAGATCGCCGGCATGCGGGTCGCGGCCGAGCGCCTCCTGGACCTGCAAGGCCAGCCCGTTCATGCCTTTGCGCATGTCCGTCCGGCCGACCGCCAGCCATACCCGAACCCCCGAGGGAACCGGGATCATCGCCGCTCCAGCACGTCGAGCACCAGCCGCAGCGTCGACGCCTTGATGCCGTCGCCGACCCGGACGCGATAGCCGTTCAACACGATCTCGATCAGCTCGCTCGCGCCGGCTGGCGCCGTTCCGACCGGCTGGTCCGGCATCACCGTCACCGGCATCAATTGCAGCCCGGCCGGCTCCGCCGCAGCGTCCCGGTAGCGCCGGCGCCAGGCAAAAACCTGGTTGGCGTTCACGTCGTAGCGCCGCGCCACCACCGACACCGACGAGCCCGGCGCCAACGTCGCCGCTACGATCTCTCGCTTCAAAGCCTCCGGCCACGACCGATGCCGCGTCGCCGCCGCTTGTTTGTGTCCATAACCGAGTTTGTGGACACTTTCCCTCACCACGCCTCAATCGAACATCGAAGCGTCGGTCATCCCGGCCGTCCCCGGAAGGGCGGCCCACACCGGAGGGATACTTTTTTTCCGATGAAATGCTATCCTATGCGCTTCGTGCTCTTGCAGTCAGTCGTATGCATTGTTAGCGGCATCGCATCGGCAATGCATGAAGTTTTCATGCGCGATCACATCAGCGCGTTTAGCTGCACGGTAATTCCTCTTTGGGCTGTTTCCACTGATTGTCGGGTCGCTTGTGTGGTCCTCACCGAGAAACGCACAAAACCGCAACATTTCCAAACGAATGTGATATCTGCAATAATGAATGAAGGAAATGACGCTACACTTAATAGCGGTTGGGATCGTACTATATGGGTGGTGCCATGAGACAAACTTTATTTTCATAGTGTTTTTGATAATGGTCATGACTGTAGGAGCTAAATGCGCCTATGCCGAACTGCAAACGCAGTTTTTATTACCCAGTAGTGTTCGGGTTGAAATTGTTGAGGCCTACTTCCATAGGGATGATTTCAAGATTTCCGGATGCGCCACGAACGGTGATATTTGTCTTATCAATGGTCAAGTGCCGTTTGGAACAGATTACGAGCCGCCCAAGACGTATCTAAAAAACATCACCGTTTCATATAAACAGCAGTCGTACTCACTCGATGTGTCCAACATGTACAATGCGTGGGGCAACCGGCCACTCGATGTGAAAGGGATAAGGTATTTTGGTGGAAAGTGCTATGATAACCGAAATTGTCAATTCCGAGGTCTCTTCTCGGATGCGGCCGGCGCATTTGTAGCGGAGTGGCGAATAGTCGACGGAATAGAATTCAGGACTGTACTGACAAATAGCAGTGACGTGATGAAACTATTTATGATGAATATAGACCCGCCAGAATATGAATAAAAACGTGACACTGGACCTCAGCCTGCTCCATGACGACCACTCTGGACAGGCAGGCAATGGTACCCCCTTCGGCCTAGCCGTGATATGCTGCGCGTTAACAGCATTTCTTTTCGGCATGGCCGACGGCCATCGACCACGCTTGCCAGCCCCCAAACTACTCTCAGCAGCCAAATTCAGTACCTTCCTGCCCAGGTTCCGTACGCCGTTAGTTAGTGGCAACCATATCGTCGTTTCCGAGCATCACGACGCGACCGGCGTAGTCACCCATGAGGAATGGATGAAGGATGGTAAATATGACCGCGCTGATGGACCTGCGATTATCACGCGTGACCGCGACAGTGGTGCTATCGCCCTTGAGACATGGTACAAGGACGGTAAGCTAAATCGCGCCGATGGCCCTGCGAACATCCAGTACAACACGCGTGGCAAAGTCATTGAGGAGGAGTGATACAATAACGGCCAACAGGACCGTGCTGACGGCCCTGCTCTAATTGTCCGGGATGCGACTGGTGCCATCACTTGCGACGAATGGTGGAAGTACGGCAAGCAGATTGATCCCCCGGCGGCCGATCCCCACGCCGCGGATCGTCACCACAACTGTGAGCTACCCTAATGACGCCTGTCGGCCCGGTCCTGCCTCATGGCAGCCGGCTTTGCGGAGGCCGGGCGCCGCAGCCAACAACTTTCTCGGGCGCGATCAGTGCGATCCCGAGTGCGCAGCATGAGGTTTCTTGGGTCCAAGTCACCGAACGTTGGCGGGGCTCAATTTACTGCGGGATGCATAATTACGAACCGGCCGGACCGACGTCGGTTCCGGCCACCCCGCTAAGCCGGACACACCCCTATAAGCCAGACAAAGTGCCGAAATGGTCGCGAGAAGGTGAGCAAGGTC
>CAWJZU010000026.1:0-67297 GCA_963847345.1 uncultured Alphaproteobacteria bacterium
CGCCTTCGTAGCCTTTCATGCGGGCTTCGTGGATTTGCGCGCTGCGGGAGGTGGAGGACGACTCGATCGCGACAGTCGCGGCGACGGCGAGCGCGCCGGCGAAGAGCGGCATGTCGTCTGGCGCAGAGTGCGGGCTCGACGTGCGTGGCGGCTGGGGCATCGCCTGTGTCGCGGGCGCCGCCTTGCACGAGCGTCAGGCGGTTGCGGATGAAACCCTGGCTCGCGACGCGCTGCATCAGTTCCGCCACCTCGGCGCCCGACGGTGGTCGGATCGCGCAAATTCGGGTCGGGCGTCGCGGGGTCGGCGCGCGTCGTGTCGGCGGCGCCTTTCCCGACCGTGTCCGGCATCAGATCGGCCGGCTCGACATGCGCCAAGTCGGTGCGGCCGAGATACGAGATCGCCAGCTCGCGGAAGATGTAGTCGATGATCGAGGTCGCCATCTTGATCGTGTCGTTGCCCTCGACGATACCGGACGGCTCGAACCGCGTGAACGTGAACGCCTCGACATATTCCTCCAACGGCACGCCGTATTGCAGCCCGAGCGATATCGCGATCGCGAAATTGTTCATCAGCGAGCGGAACGCCGAGCCTTCCTTGTGCATGTCGATAAAGACCTCGGCCAGCCGTCCGTCGTCGTATTCGCCGGTGCGCAGATAGACCTTGTGGCCGCCGACCGCGGCCTTTTGCGTGTAGCCGCGGCGGCGGTTCGGCAGACGCTCGCGCTCGGCCGCGCGACACGCGTTCGACGCGCTCAACGATCCGTTCGACGATTTTTTCGGTGACGACCGGGGTGCGTTGAGCCGGGGTCATTTCGTAGAGATCGGCGGCCTCGTCCTCGGCATCGTCGTCGTCGAACAGGGTCGAGGCGAGCGGCTGCGACAGTTTCGAGCCGTCGCGGTACAGCGCCACCGCCTTGAGCCCGAGCCGCCACGACAGCCGGTACGCCTCCTTGCAATCCTCGATCGTCGCGGCGTTCGGCATGTTGATCGTCTTCGAGATCGCGCCGGTGATGAACGGCTGCGCCGCCGCCATCATGCGGATATGGCCCTCGGCCGAAATCGCGCGCGTGCCGGTCCGGCCGCACGGGCTGGCGCAGTCGAACACCGGCAGATGCTCGGGGCGAAGGTGCGGTGCGCCCTCCAGCGTCATCGCGCCGCAGCAGAAGGCGTTGGCGGCGTCGATCTCGGCGCGCGAGAAGCCGAGCGCCGATAATAGGTCGAAGCCGGGATCGGCGAGGCGGTCGGCCGCGATGCCGAGTTCTTCGGTCAGGAACGCTTCTCCGAGCGTCCATTTATTGAATGCGAACTTGATGTCGAAGGCCGAGGCGAGCCCGGCTTCGATCGCGGTGAGAGCGGCGGTGTCGAAGCCCTTGGCGGCGAGCGTGTCGTGGTTGATCGCCGGCGCGCCGTTCAGCGTGCCGCAGCCGAGGGCGTAGCGTTCGATATCGGCGATCGCGTCGGCGCCGTAGCCGAGCGCGCGCAAGGCCCGCGGCACGAGGCGGTTCATGATCTTGAAATAGCCGCCGCCGGCCAGCTTCTTGAATTTGACGAGCGCGAAATCGGGTTCGATGCCGGTCGTGTCGCAATCCATCACGAGGCCGATCGTGCCAGTCGGCGCGATGACCGAGACCTGTGCGTTGCGGAACCCGTGCTGTTTCGCCGAGCGAGAGCGCAGTGTCCCATGCCGTGCCGGCGGCGTCGGCGAGCGGCCGGTCCGGGCAGGCGGAGCGGTCGAGCGGCACCGGGGAGATCGCCAGCGCATCGTAGCCGTCGTTCTGGCCGTGCGCCGCGCGGCGGTGATTGCGGATGACCCGCAGCATCGCCTCGCGGTTTTTCTCGAAGCCGGGGAAGGGGCCGAGTTCGCCGGCCATCTCGGCGGAAGTGGCGTAGCTCGCGCCGGTCAGCAGCGCGGTGATCGCGGCGGCGAACGCACGGCCCTCGTCGCTGTCATAGGGGATGCCGGAGGCCATCAGGAGGCCGCCGAGGTTGGCGTAGCCGAGGCCCAGCGTGCGGTAGGCGTAGCTGAGCCGCGCGATCTCGCGCGACGGAAACTGCGCCATCATCACCGAGATTTCCAGGACGATCGTCCACAGGCGGACCGCGTGGCGGAAATCCTCGACCGCGAAGCTGCCTCCTTCCGGGCCATCCTCTTGAGGAAGGCGAGAAGGTTCAGCGAGGCAAGATTGCACGCCGTGTCGTCGAGGAACATGTACTCCGAGCACGGGTTCGACGCATTGATGCGGCCGGTGACAGGGCAGGTGTGCCAGTCGTTTATCGTCGTGTCGAATTGCAGACCCGGATCGGCCGAGGCCCAGGCGGCGTGCGCGATCTTGTCCCACAGCGCTGGCGCCGGCATGGTTTTGGTGACGGCGCCGTCGGTGCGGCGGGTCAGATGCCAGTCGCCGCCGGTCTCGACCCGGTTGAGGAAATCGTTGGTGACGCGCACTGTGTTGTTCGCGTTCTGCCCGGCGACGGTGACGTAGGCTTCCGATTCCCAATCGGTGTCATAGACCTTGAAGTCGATTTCCGCCTGCCCTTGCCGGGCCAGCTGAATGACCCGCCGGATATAGTTCTCCGGGATCATCGCCCGCCGCGCGGCGCGGATCTCGCGCTTCAGGGCCGGGTTCTCGGCCGGGTCGAACGCGCCGCCTTCCTGGCAGGCCGCCATGATCCGGTTCAGGTGCTTCTTCGCGAGCTTGGAGCCGGCGACGAGCGCGGCGACCTTCTGCTCCTCGACGACCTTCCAGTCGATGAATTGCTCGATATCGGGGTGATCGGCGTCGACGATGACCATCTTCGCGGCGCGCCGCGTCGTGCCGCCCGATTTGATCGCGCCGGCGGCGCGGTCGCCGATCCTGAGGAAACTCATCAGCCCCGACGAGCGGCCGCCGCCCGACAGTTTCTCGCCGTCGGCGCGCAGCTTCGAGAAATTGGAGCCGGTGCCGGAGCCGTATTTGAACAGCCGCGCCTCGCGCACCCAGAGGTCCATGATGCCGCCGTCATTGACGAGGTCGTCGGCGACCGACTGGATAAAGCAGGCGTGCGGCTGCGGGTGCTCGTAGGCGCTGTCGGAGGCGCGCACCTTGCCGGTGCGGTGATCGACGTAATAGTGGCCCTGCGCCGGTCCGTCGATGCCGTAGGCCCAATAAAGGCCGGTGTTGAACCATTGCGGCGAATTCGGCGCCCCCATCTGCCGCGCCAGCATGACCCGGAGCTCGTCGTAGAAGGCGCTGGCGTCCAATTCGGCGTCGAAATACCCGCCTTTCCAGCCCCAATAGGTCCAGGTGCCGGCGAGCCGGTCGAAGCATTGCTTGGCGCTGGTCTCGCCGCCGGTGCGCTCGGGCTTGGGCAGCGCCGCGAGCGCGTCAGTGTCGGCCCGGCGGCGCCACAGCCAGGACGGCACGCCGTCCTCCTCGACCGCGGCGAGACGCGCCGGCACGCCGGCCTTGCGCAGATATTTCTGGGCCAGGATATCGCAGGCGACCTGACTCCACGCGGCCGGCACCTCGACACTCTCGGCCGAAAAGACGACCGAACCGTCCGGGTTGCGGATCTCGCTCGAAACAGAGCGGAAATCGACGGTCTCGTAGGGATCCCGCCCTTCCCTAGTGAAACGACGCGTGATCTGCATACCACTCCCCTCGGACTAGCCTTGCTGCCGCATCAGCCTTAGATAGGGCGATGAGCGATGTTGATGCCCAAATTTAGCGCCATTCTACGGTACAGTCCACAAGATATGGTGCCAGTCTCTATTTCAGCCCGATTAGTGGATTTTGCGCAACAGGCGCCCTTTACGGCGCATCGGCCGCGATGCGATAAACCGCGGCCTTACACGAGGGAGATATGGGCGCGACGCTCGGAACCTGGCTGCTGACCTGGCTGCGCGGCGCGCCTGTCGGCACCGACGAATACGGCAACCGCTATTACCGGCTGAAGGGCGACAAGCCGCGGCGGCTCGGCGGCGGACGGTTCAGCCGCGAGCGGCGCTGGGTCATCTACAAGGGCGAGGCCGAGGGATCGAAGGTGCCGCCGGAATGGCACGCCTGGCTGCACCATATGTATGACGAGGTGCCGCCGCCGCGTCAGCGCTATCCCTGGGAAAAGCCGCACCAGCCGAACCTGACCGGGACGCCGCTTGTCCTATCACCCGCCCGGCTCGGTGCTGCGCGGCGGCCACCGCAGCCCGGCCACCGGGGACTATCAGCCGTGGCGGCCGGAGTAGTGCGCAGCCGCTTCCGCTTTCGGCCGAGCGGGGAAGTGGCGGCGCGACGCTGGCTACCAAAAAATGTTATATTCTGGTAGCCGTCGGAGCGGAAGCCATGAGCAAAAACACGTCGATTTCCCTGGGCGATCATTTTACCCGCTTTGTGGACCAGCAGCTTGCACAGGGCCGCTACGAGTTCGCGAGCGAGGTTGTCAGGGCGGGCTTGCGGCTGCTGGAAGAACACGAGGCGAGGGTGAAGGCGCTGCAACTGGCGCTGATCGAAGGCGAGGAATCCGGCCCGCCTGCGCCCTTCGACAGCGAGGCGTTCCTGAAGCGGATGCGGGAAAAGCATGTCGGGTAGCGCCCGCCGCTACAGGCTTTCGCCACTCGCGGAGCGCGATCTTGAAGGAATTTGGTTTTGCACGTTCGAGAACTGGTCAGCGGAGCAGGCCGACCACTACCACAACCAGATCATGGCAGCCATCGAAGGGCTGGCCGACGGCAGCAGGCAGGGGCGACCCATTGACGACATCCGGCCCGGCTACCGCAAGCTTGCGGTCCGCTCTCATTTTCTGTTCTACCGTATCACCGACACCGGCCTGATCGACATAGTGCGCATCCTGCATCAGCGCATGGACGTATCCGCTCATCTGCGCGGTGGCGAATAGGGTTGAAAACCGCTCCGACTTGGCTCGGTCCTGCGCGGCAGCGACCGCCGCCCAGCCACCGGCGATTGTCGGCCCTGGAGGCCGGAGTAGGGACCGAACCGTGACCAGGCCGCCCATTCACCCCGGCGAAATCCTGGCGGACGAGCTGGCGGAAATCGGCATCACCCCCACCGAGCTTTTCCGGCAGCTTGGCGTACCGCCGAACCGGATCAGCCAGATCGTCGCGGGCAAGCGGGCGATCACCGGCGACACCGCCTTGCGCCTCGGCCACTGGTTCCGCAACAGCGCCCAATTCTGCCTCAATCTGCAAGCCGCCTACGATCTTCGCATGGCCGAAGCGGCTATCGGCAAGGAAGTCGCGACTTTGCCCGTACGGCCCGCGACGCCCGCCCTGAAAGAACCGGGCCTTTAGGTTGGTCCCCGGCACGAGCAGCGGAAATGGGTGACAACGGCTATTGTGGAAATACACGCATGTTTAACGCTGCCTTTGTCGCCGCTATTGCTGTTGCCGCGACAGCCTCCGTTATTGCCTTTCCCGCACGGCAAGCCAAGGCGATGGATGTGGGACAATAATTCGACATGGCGGTAATGCAACAAAAATTGCTGGAAGAAGGCCAACAATATGTAGCTTTTGCGAATGAGGCTCGAGTTGACAACGACAAGGACGAAGTGCTGGTTTTTACGACCGATGGCGAGGGCGAAGTTGTGCGGAAAGATTGGAGCGGGTACTTGCGGGGTACATAGCGAAGTATTGGCCGATCAGGACCGCGCCGGCTATGGGTAATGATGCAAGGAACAGTAATCACGACAGGCCGATGGCACGTATAAACCCGGTAATCTTGTTACATTAACTGCGCAGATGGACGATGACAAAATGGGAACACTGGCATATCCATCCGCAGCCGGGGCTTATACGATCGTGACGGCTTTCACCGATATCGCTTATGCACCTTATGCACTCAAAATTCTTGATGAGCGACGCTGAGAAAGGCTACTTCCTTTTAGAGCGGCGCCCGCGCCATCTTACCGTAGATCGAATCCCGAACTCCAGGAAACGCGTCTACCCCACCAGCACGGCCTTGCCGATCACCTTGCGGTCGATGACGGCCTGGATTGCGTCGGCGGCTTGTTCCAATGGAAAGCGGTGCGAGATGCGGGGGCGGAGTTTGCCTTGGGCGGCGAGTTCGACCAGCTTTGCGCATGTTGTCGCGGCCGATCTCGGGCTGGTTTTCGGTGACGCCGCCGAGCCGGACGCCGATCACTTCGAGGCCCTTGATCAAGAGGTAGTTGGTGCGCGGGGTCGAGGGGCCGCCGCCGAGAAAGCCGAGGACCAGGATGCGGCCGCCCCAGCGCAGACAGCGCAGCGATTCGTCGAACACGCCGGCGCCGATCGGGTCGTAGACGATATCGACGCCGTCGCGCGCGCCGGTCAGCTCCTTGACCCGCTCGCGGAACCCGCCGCGGTAGTCGATCGCGAAATCGGCGCCCTCCTCGAGGCAGGCGGCGCGTTTTTCGTCGGTGCTGGCGGTCGCGATCACGGTCGCGCCGAACAGTTTTGCGACCTGGATCGCGGCGATGCCGATGCCGCCCGCCGCGCCATGAATGAGTACCCAGTCGCCGGCCTGTAATCGCCCGCGCTGCAGCAGAGCGTGATAGGCGGTGTGATGCGCGCCGCGGAATACGGCCGCCTCCTCGATGCTCATGCCGTCCGGCACGGGATCGCAATCCTCGGCGCGGGAATTGCCGAACTGGGCGAAAGCGCCGAGCCGGTGCCGGCTCATCACCCGGTCGCCGAGCTTGAAGCGGCTGACGCCGTCGCCGACCGCGACGATCTCGCCGGCCCCCTCGTTGCCCGGGACGAACGGCGGCTCCGGGCGGAACTGGTATTTTCCGGCGAGCATCAGCACATCTACGTATTGCACGCCGCGCGCCTGGATGCGCACCTGCACCTCGCCCGGTCCGGGCGAAGCCGGATCAGGCAACTCGCGGACAGCCAGAACCTCGGGACCGCCGAATGCCTCGCAAACAACCGCTCTCATGCGCTATGCCCTCCTGTGAGCCCTCGCTGTCCAGGGGCGATGTAGGATAGGACGATGCTATCGCCCCGATGCGGCACGGCGCAATGCGGCGGGGTTGTCCGAGCGGAGGGGCAGGTCGGAGGATGGCGCGGCGGGACGGACCGCCGCCTCTAAGGAAGGAGAGATGAACGCAGCTGACATCATGGCGCACCCGGTCGTCAGCGTGACACCTGAGACGACGGTCGCCGAAGCGGCGCGGCTGATGCTGGACCATCGGATCAGCGGGCTGCCGGTGCTGGACCGGAGCGGCGCGCTGGTCGGCATCATCAGCGAGGGCGACCTGCTGCATCGCGCCGAAACCGGCACAACGCGGCGCCGGCCGCGCTGGCTGGAATTTTTTTCCACGCCGGGCCGGCTGGCGAAGGATTACGCCGAGGCGCATGCCAGCAAGGTCGCCGATGTGATGACCAGGACGGTCGTTACGATCGGGCCGGATGCGCCGCTCCACGAGATTGTGGATGTCATGGAACGGCGGCGGCTCAAGCGGCTGCCGGTTGTCGAGGCGGGGCGTGTCGTCGGGATCGTGACCCGCGCCGATCTGGTGCGCGCCTTTGTTAAGAGCCTGCCGCCGCGGCGTGTGGCGCTCGTGCCCGATGCGGAGATCCGCGACCGCATCAAGGAAGAGATCGCCAAGCAGCCCTGGGCGCGGCGCGCCAGCATCGAGGTGCATGTCGTGCGCGGCGAGGTTGAGCTGCGCGGCACCGTGACCGAGGAGCGGGTGCGCGCCGCCTTGCAGGTCTTCGCCGAAAACGTCGCCGGGGTCAGGCGCGTGAGGCACCGCTTTGTGTGGAACGACGGACGGTCACCTCCTGAAGGGGCCGCGTCATGAAGAAGTCCCGATCAGGCCCGGGTATGGCGGTTGCCGTCTCAATGGGTCATCAACACCGGGAGCGGCGCGCCGGCCAGGACGTGCTGTGTAAAGCCGCCAAACACCCACTCGCGTACGCGGCTGTGGCCGTAGCCGCCCATCACCAGCAGGTCGGCGCGGCCGGTAATCGCTGACAGTAATGCCGCGGCGGGACCGTCCGGGCCCGGCCGCATGCGCGCGACCGTGGCGTTGCGGCCGTGCCAACCGAGGTAACGGATGAGACGGTCGATCTCGTCGTGCTCGTCGGCGTTTTCCTCGACCGTCGCGATGATGATTTCGGTCGCGCGGCTGAGGAGCGGCATCGCGAGCGCCACGGCGCGGGCCGCCTGCGGCACCGGTTTCCAGGCGATCGCGATGCGCGCGATCGCTTCCGGTCTGAGCGCCGCGCCGGGGCCGGGGATCAAGAGCGGCCGTCCCGTTTCGAGCAGCGCCGCCTCCAGCGTCGAACGCGCAAGCGCCCCGTCATCCCAGCGGGAGGCGACGACCAGATCGGAGGTGCGGCCGTAGACCGTCACCCAATCGGCCTCCCGCCCGGTCTCGACATGAAATTCCGCCGATACTGCGTTGGGCTGGGGGTTGGCCTGAGGGTCGGCCTGGGCGTTCGGCTCTCCGGTCGGTGTGCCGGAGACGGTCAGGCTGCTCTCGACGCAGAACCGCTCGAAGCCGTTCCTGGCGCGGGTCTCGCGCTGCAAGGCGTCGGCTTCGAGCTGCTCGATCAATCCGGCGGTCAGCGCGCCGGTGCCGGCCCCGCTCGCCATCGCCACGCCGGCGCTGATCGCATCGGCGCGGACATGCAGCACGTCGAGATGCGCCCCGAACCGACGCGCGACCGCGAGCGCCGCCGCGAAGGTCGCGGCGTCTGTCGGATCGCCGGTCGCGGTGACGAGGATCGACCGGATCATTGCGGCGACTACTCGGCCGCCGCCCGCGCCGGCTCCCTGCGGCCCGGCATGTAGTCGATGCTGACCGGCTGGTTCGTCTCGAACGGGCTCTTCAGGTCGAATTCCTTGGCCATCTCGCGTACCGCCGGCAGCACCTCTTCGCCCATCAGGCGGATGCAGGTCTTGGCGTCCTCGTGTGTAACGGTGCCGTCATTCGCCCACATGCCGAGGATGCCGGGCCGCGTCTCCTCCAACAGGATGCGCAGCTTGGCGATCACCTGCTTCGGCGTGCCGGCGATGATCATCAACTCCTTCATCTGCGTTTCGAGGTCTGGCCGGTAGCGCGGATTTTTCGACACGCCCGAGGCGAACTCGACAAAAGCGCGCCGGTTGGACGGGCTGCCGTAGCCCGACGGCGTCGACCATACCGGGTGAGCGAGCCCGGTGAACTCGCCCTGCATCCAGCGGAACTGGGCGGCGTTCTGGATCGCCTTTTCCTCGGTCTCGGCGACGTGGATCTGTTTCAACAGACCGTGATAGTCCGGGCCGCCCTGGAAACCGGCTTCGGCGGCATGCTGGTCGTAGATCTGCCAGATCTGCTTGGTGCGATCGATCGGCGTGTTCAGCGCGATGTAGGGATAGCCCTGCTGCGCCGCCCAGACGATGGTCTCCGGGCTGATCACGCCGGGGATCCATACCCGCGGGTATGGCTTCTGCAGCGGCACCGCCCAGGGATTGACGACGCGGTTCTGGTAATGCGCCCCCTCCCAGCGGAACGGGCCCTCGCGGGTCCAGGCGGCGACGATCAGGTCGTGCGCCTCCTGGAAGCGCTCGCGGTTGAAGGCCGGATTGACGCCGGCGGCAAGCTGCTCCTGGCCGCCGCCGCGGACGAAACCCGAAACCAGGCGGCCCTTCGAGATCATGTCGATCATCGACAGTTCCTCGGCCAGCCGGACCGGGTTTTCGGCGAGCGGCAGCGGGTTGCCGAGCATCACTATCTTCACGTTCTTGGTCACCGCGGCGAGGATCGCCGCGAAGATGTTGGCCTTTGCCTGCATGCAGAACGGCGCGTTGTGGTGCTCGTTCAGCATGATGCCGTCGAAGCCGAGCTCGTCGACCATGACGTAATGCTCGATGTACTCGTTGTAGAGCCGGCTGCCGGCCACCGGGTCGTAGTATTTGTTCGAGAACATCAGCGCGGTGTACCCGGCCTCCAGCCCGATATCCGACGGATAGGCCGACATCGGCTGTTCGGTGAAATACATCAGATGCATCGCGATCTCCCTTCCCCGGATGGCTGTGGCGCGGCCCGCGTCCGCGCCGCGATGTAGTCGCGTCAGTCTAGCGCAGCGAGCCGGTGTTTTTCGATGCGTTTCTGGGAGCGGCGCTCGCGTCCGCCGCATGTCTAACCTAAAGAGAACCAGACCGCATCGAATGCCCGCCTTGACGGACTGCTTATGTTCCGGGCAGGTTCCAACGTGGAGGGGCGCTTTTGCGCAAAGAAGCAACACGGTCGGGAGGCTGTCATGCCGAGTCGCAGAACTTTCAACGCCTGGGCGGGCGTAGCGCTGCTCGCGGCGACCGTCTGGCATTCGGCCCTCGCGGCCGACACCAAGGCCGAGATGCCGAAGCAGAAGGGCACCCTGGTCTTCGCGGTCGACTCGCTCTCGGCGCAGACCCTCGACCCGATCCTCGAAGGCCGGCCCGGCAATGCCGTCTATCAGGCTGCGATGTACAACTCGCTGGTCGGGTTCGACACGAAGAAAGGCGGGCTCGGCCCCGGCGTCGCCGAGAAATGGGAGCTATCGGACGACGGGCTGACCTGGACTTTCCATCTGCGCCCGAACCAGAAATTTCATAACGGCGACAAGCTGACCGCGGAGGACGTCAAGTTCAGCCTCGAGCGGCAGATGAGTCCGGAGTCGCTGGCCTCGGCCAAGGCGACGCTGAAACGGATCATCAAGAATATCGAGGTCGTGGACGACCTGACCGTGAAGATCCACACCAACGGCCCGCAGATCGGCCTGCCGGCGATGCTGAGCCGCGCGGTCGCGCCCGAAGGCGCGGTGATGCCGAAGAAGTACATCGAGAAGGTTGGCGAGGAGGAATACCGCAAGAAGCCGATCGGCAGCGGCCCCTGGAAATTCGTGCGCAGCGTGCCGGGCGACCGCATCGAGTTCGAGGCGGTCGATTACCCGCACTGGCGCGGCACGCCGCATTTCAAGAACTTGCAGATCCTGCTTGTTCCAGAGGAAAGCACCCGCGTCTCGATGGTGCGCACCGGCGAGGCGGCGATCGCGTCGATCGGCCCGGAAACGATGCGCAGCGCGTCGCGCTCCGGGCTGGAGGTCGTGTCTGTCCCGGGAACGATGCAGGGAATCTTCCAGTTCTGGGGAACCCACCGACCCGACCAGAAGGACAACCCGATCGCAAATCCGAAAGTGCGCGAGGCGCTGTCGCTGGCGATCGACCGCAAGCAGATTATCGAGCACGTGATGAACGGCAAGGCGAGCATGCCTTACCCGTTCGCCGCGTTCGAATACACCGAGTATTTCAACGATGGAAAATGGCGCAAATGGGCCGACGAGGCCTACCGCTACGATCCGGCGGCAGCCAAGAAGCTGCTGGCCGAGGCCGGGTACCCGAACGGCTTCGAGCTGAAATTCGCCAACACGGCGCTGCCCGGGACGCCGTTCATGACCGATATCGGCACCGCGGTCGCCGACATGTGGAACAAGATCGGCGTCAAGGTGAACATCAAGAACTACGAGTGGGGCTCGTTCGCACCGCTGGTGCGCGGCGAACAGGACGAGCTGGCGGGGGTGGCTTCGATGTACCGGACCGTCGGCCGGCCCGACATGGCGTGGCGTTACAACGGAGGGTTTGCCCCAACCAGCGACCATCATCTGCTCGGCGATGAAAAGACCTGCGGCGCCGAGTGCCAGGAATTCGTCAAGGTCTACCGGGATTTGCTGTCCGAGCGCGACGCCGAGAAGCGAACCGAACTGACCGATAAGATGGTCAAGACGATTGCCGACACCTGGATCGCGGTGCCGATCATCGAGGGGATGGGGTATTACGCGGCCAACCCGAAAGAGGTCGGGCAGTTCGCGGCCATTCCCGGCCGGCACGAACTCGGCGACGTGTTCGAACGCATGCCGCGGCCTGACGAACAGCCGTGGAAGAAGTAGGCACGGCAGCCTCTTCGATCGCCATCCCGGCGACTGCCGGGATCCATTCATCGGTCGACGAAGCAGCTGGCGAATGGACCCCGGCCGGAGTTTATCCTCGGGCCGGCCGCAGGCCGGACCTGTGGGCCGGGGTGGCGGTTTGCGTTTGAGGCCGGCCTGGTAAGATGAAGCGCTATATCGTCTATCGGCTGCTGCAAGGCGTTGTGCTGCTTTGCCTGGTGGCGACGATCGTCTTCTTCCTCGGTCGGCTGACCGGCAATCCGGTCGATCTGATGCTGCCCGAGGACGCCACCGCAGCAGACCGCGCCGCGATGATTAAGGCGCTCGGGCTCGACGGGCCGCTCTATCAGCAGTTCTTCATCTTCATCAAAAACGCGCTGCACGGCGACCTCGGGATGTCGATCCGCATGCGTCAGCCGGCGGTAGAGGCGTTCCTCGACCGGCTGCCGAACACGCTGATGATCATCCCGTGGGCCTTGCTGCTGGCGATGTTTGTCGGCATTCCGCTCGGCGTCGTCGCGGCGCTGAACCGGGGCAACATGATCGACCGCGCCGCCGGCACCGTGGCCGTGCTCGGTATCGCGATGCCGAGTTTCTGGCTCGGCATTCTGCTCATCTACGTTTTCAGCGTCGAACTCGGCTGGCTGCCTTCCGGCCGGATGGGCGGACCGGCGCATTACGTGTTGCCGGTGATCACGCTGGGCGCGTTTCTGGTCGCCGGGTTCATGCGCCTCGTGCGGTCAAGCATGCTCGAAGTGATGGAAAGCGAGTTCGTGAAGCTGGCCCGCATCAAGGGGCTGAGCGAGGGCGTCGTGATCTGGAAGCACTGCCTGCGCAACGCGCTGATCCCGGTCATGACGTTGTGGGGCGTGTTCGTCGGCAATCTGATCACCGGCGCGATCGTCACGGAGACCGTGTTCGCCTGGCCCGGGGTCGGGCGGCTAACCTACGAAGCCGTGATCTTCCGCGATTTCCCGCTATTGCAGGCCGTCATCATTATGAAGGCCATGCTGATCCTGTCGATCAACCTGTTTGTCGATATCCTGTACGCCTATGTCGATCCGCGAATCCGCCTCGCCTGAGCCGCCGATCACCCGGGTCCGTCCGTGGTGGCTCGTCCCTTCCGTCCCGGGAATCTTGACCTTCTTCCGAGGTCGGGAGCGGCGGCGCGTGCCGTGGATCCCGATCGTCATCATCACGATCATGCTGGCGATGGCATTGTTCGCGCCGCTGCTCGCCCCGTATTCGCCGATCGACCAGACACTGCGCGACAAACTGCTGCCGCCGTTCTGGGTCGAGGGCGGCAGCATGCAGTACATTCTCGGCACCGACGCGTTCGGACGCGACATCTTGAGCCGGCTGATCTACGGCGCGCGGGTCAGCCTCCTGGTCGCGGCGCTGGCGCTGACCGCCGGCGGCGGGATCGGGCTGACGATCGGCATTATCGCCGGGTATTTCGGCGGTGTTGCCGATAACCTTCTGATGCGCCTTGTCGACGCGGCCTTCACGTTTCCGGCGATCCTGTTTGCGCTGCTGCTGGCCGTGACGATGGGCCAGGGCCTCGGCACGCTGGTGCTCGCGATCAGCCTGTTGTTGTGGGCCAGCTTCGCGCGCGTCATCCGCGGCGAGGTGCTGACCTTGAAACAGCGCGACTTTGTCGCACTCGCGAAAGTGCGCGGCTGCTCGTCGGCGCGGATCATGCTGACGCATATCCTGCCGAACGTGCTGAACACGTTCATGGTGCTGGTGACGCTGAATATCGGGGTCGTCATCATCGCCGAGGCGTCGCTGAGTTTCCTCGGCGCCGGCATCCCGCCGCCGACCCCGACCTGGGGGTTGATGGTGTCGGACGGCCGCGGCCGTATCTACGAGGCGTGGTGGGTGTCGCTGATCCCTGGCATCGCGATCACGCTGCTGGTTCTCTCGGTCAACGTGTTCGGCGACTGGCTGCGCGACCGGCTCGATCCGAGGCTGCGCCAGCTGTGACCGAGCTGCAAACGCCCGCCTATGTCCCGGTCACGAAGCACACCCCCGCGACCGAACTCTCAAGCGACGTCATCCTCGATGTCCGCGACCTGACGACGTACTTTTTTCTGCGCCGCGGTATCGTGAAGGCGGTGGACGGGGTCAGCTTCTCGTTGCGGCGCGGCGAGGTCTTGGGGCTTGGTTGGCGAGTCCGGCTGCGGCAAAAGCCTGACCGCGCTCTCGGTGATGCGCCTGTTGCCGAAGGGCGGCGCCAGGACCGTCGCGGGTGAAGTGCTGCTGAACGGCGACGACATTCTTCGGCGTACGCCGAAGGAAATGCGCGAAATCCGCGGCAGCCGCATCTCGATGATCCTGCAGGACCCGCAGACCTCGCTGAACCCGGTGTTCACGATCGGCGATCAGCTGCGCGAGGCGCTGGCGCGACGCCTCGGCCGGAAGAGCAAGGCCGAAATCATGAAGGAGGCAGTCGCGGCGCTGCGGCATGTCGAAATTTCCGCGCCGGAGCAGCGCCTGGGACAGTTTCCGCACCAGATGAGCGGCGGCATGAAGCAGCGCGTCGTTGGCGCGATCGCGATGAGCGGCCATCCCGAGGTCTTGATCGCCGACGAGCCGACGACCGCGCTCGACGTGACGATCCAGCTGCAATACCTGAAACTCCTGAAGCGCCTGCAACGTGAAACCGGGATGGCGATCCTGTTCATCACGCATGATTTCGGCGTCGTGGCGCGGATGTGCGACCGGGTCGCGGTGATGTATGCCGGGCGGATCGTCGAATGCGGTCCGGTTGCCGACGTGTTCGACAACCCGTCGCACCCGTACACCCAGGCGCTGATCGCGTCGGTGCCGAAGATGACCGGCGGCGCCCAGCGCCTCTACACGATCGAGGGGCAGCCGCCGTCGCTGATGAACCTGCCGGTCGGCTGCCGCTTCGCGGCGCGCTGCCCCTATGCCGAGCGGCGCTGCGAGGAAGCCTACCCGGACTCGTTTTCGGTCGGCGCTGAGCATACCGCGGATTGCTGGAGGCTCGCCGCCGAATGAGCGAGGTTGCTTTCAATGGCGGGCAAGCAGCGCAGCCGCTGCTGCAGGTCGAGCGGCTGCACAAATACTACCCGTTCACGAAAGGCATCCTGTTCGCCAAGACGCTCGGCAGCGTCAAGGCGGTGGACGACGTCTCGTTCACCCTGAACGCCGGCGAGACACTCGGACTGGTCGGCGAGTCGGGCTGCGGCAAGACGACAACCTCGAAGCTGATCCTCAATCTCGAAGAACCGACCGACGGAAGGATATTGCTCGATGGCGAGCCGATCCACGGCCTGACCGGCGACGCGCTGCGGCAATACCGGGCCAGGGTGCAGGCCGTGTTCCAGGACCCGTGGTCATCGCTGAATCCGCGCATGACGGTCGGCCGCACAATCGCCGAGTCGCTGATCGTGACGCGCTGGGGAGACAGTGCGAAGATCGGCGAGCGGGTCGCCGAGCTGTTGCACCGGGTCGGGCTCCGGCGCGAGCAGGCCTCGCAATATCCGCACGAATTCAGCGGCGGGCAGCGTCAGCGCATCGCGCTCGCTGCGGCGCTGGCGTCCGAGCCGCGGTTGATCGTTCTCGACGAGCCGATCTCGGCGCTCGACGTGTCGATCCGCGCCCAGATGATGAACCTCTTGAAGGACATCCAGGCACAGACCAGCGTCGCCTATCTGCTGGTCGCGCACGATCTCGCCACGGTACGCCACATGGCCGACTACACGGCCGTGATGTATTTGGGAAAGATCGTCGAGTACGGGCCGACGCCGCTTCTTTTCGAGAATGTCGCGCACCCTTATACCAAGGCGCTGTTTTCCGCCGTATTGCCGCCGCGCCCGGAGGAGCGCGAGGAGGAGATCGTGCTCGCCGGCGAGGTGCCGTCGCCGCTCAATCCGCCCTCGGGCTGCCGCTTTCACACGCGCTGCCCGTTTGTCATGGAGCAATGCGGGCGGCTGGAGCCGCCGCTGATCGAGATCGCGCCGGGGCACCGCGCCGCCTGCCATCTGCACACCGGCGCGGCCCTGAGCAGATATCCCGGCGAGAGCGCGTCCCGCGGGGGCATCGAGAACGAGACCGCGATCCCGGCTCCAGCCCGTTGAGGCCGCAAGCCCTGCATGCCAGCGATGTTGATAAAACCGAGTTCGACTGGCGGAAAGACGCTCGCAACACTCAACGTAATCTGAATGTCATAGCACTTAGACAAATGGGCGATGCTGTAGCGGCGCTTGGATGCTCGCAAGCATCGAAGCCGTCAGATCTGCACCAGGTCAGCATCATGATCTGCACTCAATATGGCATTCGAAGTCGTGTTCACTTCGAATTGCTTCAATAGCTTTAATTAGCCTCGACCGCCTTGATCTCCTGCAGCCGCGGCAAAACCTCCTTTGCGAACAGCCGGATGCCTTTTTCGCTTTCGCGATGTGTCATGAAGCCCGAGCGGCCGATCATCGAGAGGTGGTTGAAGCCGCCGACCTTGTCGGAGAACTCGACGATCTGGCGGTAGACGCTGTCGGGATTGCCGACGAACAGGATGCCCATCGCCATCGCCTCCTCGACCCCCAGCGACATCAGGCGGCGTGCGTTCTGGTTGGCCGACACCGTGACGCCCTTCTCGGCATTGGTCAGGTTCGGGCCGCCACCATCTCGGTCGGCGCGGCGCGTCGCGGAAGACCTGCGGCGCGCCTCGGGCGGCGCGCTGCCCGGCATGAAGCGCGAATGCTGCGGCGCCGATTTGAGGCTCGTATTGAGGAACCACAGCAATTTGCTGCCGACCCGCCTGCCCTCCTCCTCGGTGTCGCCGACATAGACAAAGGCGGCATAGGCGAAATTGTCGGTCGTGACCGGCGGCAGTCCGGCGTCGCGCCGCGCCTGCCGGTGCGCATGGTAGGCCCGCTTCGTGCCCTCGACGCCGCGCAGCACCAGCACGTGCCGCATGCCGCGGCGGCCAACCTCGGCGGCGCTCCTAACATCGCCGGTTGCCGACCACATCGGGGGATGCGGGCGCTGGTATGGTCCGGGCCAGATATTCACGTGCCGGTGCGTGTAATGCTTGCCTTCCCAGCTGAACGGGCCGTCATGCGAGGTCAGCGCCTTGGTGATCAGGTCGATCGCCTCCCAGTAGCGTTCCTCGTTGCGCACCGGGTTGACATTGGCCGACGGCATCTCGGTGCCGCCCGATTTGACAAAACCGATATCGATCCGCCCGCGCGAGATCACATCGGCGGTGGCGTATTCCTCGGCGACCCTCACCGGGTCGGGGCGCAGCGATACCAGCGTACCCAATGACAGGATGCGCACCTTTTTCGTCTGGCGCGCCAGAATGCCGACCAGCATCGGGTTGGCGCCGAGGAGCGAATTGATGCCGGCATGGTGCTCGATCGCCAATACGTTCAGCCCCATGTCGTCGCACAACAGGAACTCGTCGATGACCTCCTCGAACAGATCGGCGGCGATCTCAGGGTCGCAATAGCGGTTCGGCAGGCTGCCGCGCACCAACTCGGCGGCGTCGAGGACCTGACGCGGCACGAACGGGTAGGGAATTTCGCATTGCCACCACGCTTCCATCGCCTCATTCCTCGCCGCTGACCGCCGCCCCAGGCGGGAGACAAATGACAAATCGCGACATCGGCCGCTACACTATCCCCGCACTATAGCGAACTCCGGAAAACCGGATCAAAGGGAGGGGACGAATGCGGCTCGGCAGCAGAAAATTTTTCAACGCTCTGGCAACAGGGCTGCTTGCGGCGTTTTGCGCGACCGGCGCGCCGGGCGGACCTGCCACGGCACAGACGCCGGCCGCCAACGCAGGCCCGGTGCAGCCCTGGGGTCTGCCGCCCTTACCCGCCGGGGTCGGCGGAGTCGAGAAATTCGCCGATATCGGCGGCACGGACCAGGCGCGGTTTCTCGAAGGCGGCGCCTTCGACAACGACGGCAATTTCTGGTTCGTGTCAATTGGCAGCGGCTGGATCTCCTATCTGCAACCCGACGGCAAGCTCGTCCCGGTGGTCAATTGCAATCCGCCGCCGGAAATCGGCCAGACCTGCGAGCCGCAGGGCACTCGCTGGCACGACGGCAAGCTGTATCTGACGACACGCCACCGCGGCATCCTCGTCTACGATCCGCAGACGAAGGAGCTGAAAACGCTCGTCTACACCTACCGCAACCAGCTGTTCAAAGGCCCCAACGACCTCGATTTCGACGCCGAGGGCAATCTGTTCTTCACCGACCCGTGGGCCACCGGGGTCGGGCCGAACCTGACCGATCAATCAGGCGCGGTGTACCAGTATTCGAAAGACGGCACCCTGCGAAAGGTGATCGACGATTTGCATTTCCCGAACGGCATCGCGGTCTCGCCCGACAACGGCCGCCTGGCGATCGGCGACTGCACGGCAAGCCGGATGGTGTACGCGAACTTCACCACCGGACCGACATTGAGCAATCCGGGATCCAAGCCCGACCCGCTGCACCTGACGTTTCAGACGGTGCGGGCGGCCACCTATCTGCCCGGCGCCGGCTGTCCCGACGGTCTGCATTACGACGTCAAGGGCAATCTGTGGATCGCCGCGGGCGGCCTCGGGGGCATCCTGGAGGTCGATCCGCGCGGCATCATCATTGGGTTCGTGCCGATCCCGAACGGCGATCTCTCGACGACCAATTTCGCGTTCGGCGGCCCGGACAACAAGACCATCTACTTCATGGGCGCCAACAGCGGCACGTTCTGGCGCTTTACAGCGCCCTATCCGGGATTGATCGGACCCGGCGGCGTGCGGCTGGCGGCGCAGCCATAGGCGAGGGCAGTCATTGCGAGGCGGGGCGGCGCACTGCGCCCCGCGCCGCCGTCTCTTGCGGGCCGTCCCCGGGGCGACCGGCGGGACGAAACAATTGCGACGGCCCGAAAGCAAGGAGCCGGTGTCGATTAAACTCATCCGGCTTTTCCGCAAGCGCATCATCAGCCCCTGGAAAATGGCGCATAAGCGCGATTATCGAGTAGTCGCCAGCGAGGGTTACGTCCATACGTGCAATACTTCGAAACCATTCGCTTTCAGAACGATCTGGGCAGGCAGGCGAGGAAACGAGAGGGAACGGTTGACCAGGCGGTGGTGGGCTGTTGCGGCACAGCTCTGTTACTGCCTGCCGGTAACGACCTGGGGCGAACTGGGTGCAGCTGATCCAATCAACGCTGGCGTGGCGGGTTGGCATCGAGCGGTTGCTGTTGCGCCAAGACTATCGCAATTTGATTACAGAATACGCATTAATCCAACGGCGCCGCTCCCAGCCCCAAACGAATGTCGGATCGAGCGCAAGAACGCGGGCAATCAGTGCATCAGCATGATCTAATTGCACCGCTATCGTATGAACGGCAGATGAGCTTTTGCAGACGAAGATAGCCTAGTCTTGGGTTTCGCACGATCCTCCAGCAACGGCGATGCCCAATCGTTCGAGCAAGCTGGCCATGTAAGGACAAGTTGCCACTGGCACCGCGGCCACCGGCCGGCTCAGGACATAGTGATCGATCTTCCCCATAGAGCGATTTAAGGCGTCGACCGCTTGATTCGCGGCTTCGCGATATGTTGCGAAAACGAATGGAAAAGCCCGCATCACGAGTTCGTAGGCGTCAAGGTCCTGCGGTCGTTTCCGTCGAGCGCGTTCTATCTCAAAACCACGTATTTGCGGCAGGATCGCTCGCATCACTCCGGCAGTGATCCGATCTTGCAGATCGAATAGCGCATCGATCTCGCCGTCGTAGGTATCCCCCCATACGTGCTCATCCCTTGTCGCCTCAAAAAGGCAACTAACACCGCACTCGCGATGATGATGCGGTCGCCAAAAGAGCACGACTTTGTCTTGCGGAAGCTTTGCGAGTCCATCAGTGCCGGGCGCTATGTAGTCGCCTGGGAACGACAACAGAGAGGGAACGCGCGCGGCCAAGTGCAACCGCAATTCCTTCCGTCAGGTAATCGCCAAAAGATCGACAATCCGGTTCGTGTGCCGAGATCAGACACGGCAGGATGGCGACCGATGGTTTCTCTCTCGCGCTGAGTGCAGTTTATCCGAAGGCGTCTGGTGGCCTCACCTCTACCTTGGGACTGATCCGATAGCGCTGACTTTCCGACCCCGACTTAGGGTCGCCGAGGATTTTTCACAAATCGCGGTACCAGTGCGACAATTGCTGGATGCGTAAAGCAAAGCACGGCGCGTCAGCACGATTTAATCTCCGCCTTTGAGCGGCTCTCGCAGTACCGCGCTCAAACAGCTTCTATGCCAGAAGTCAAATGGAGAACAGACAAAGAATAAGTGAAAACGCTTTTGAAGCGTTCGTTCAGAGACACTCAGAATAGTCTGCGCAACGATGCTACGGAAATCCTTCGGTTTCGATTATTTCTAATATATTCTACTGCTTTCTTAAGGTCACGAGGGATCGGATATTTAGGAATTAAACCGTCATTATCGAGATCGCCCGCAGGTTCTGTCGAAGGGCGTGATTCATGCGCACGGCGTGTTTCCATGTTCTCCCTCCGTTCGACAAGAACAGTGCGACGCCGATCCAACGATAGCAGGATCTCGCATCTCGGGCAAATTTTTGGGCGGTTTTCGGATAATTGGGCGGAAACCGGATAGCAAGGCTTCGTTATTTGCGCGATGACATCGGGCTGACCAATGTTAGCCAATGGTAGGAGGCAACAGTGAGACATAGCTGCGCTTGGCCGCTTTCCCTTTTGATGTTGATTTCGGCAACAATAATTGGTGCTGTCGATGGGCAGATTGCCCGCGCTCAACAGCAACCGATGAAACGTACGGAACTCCTCAAAACGGCTTTGCCCGATTTTGAGGGGCAAGGAAATTCATGTCTGGGTTGCCGATATCGCTCCTGGCGTGGCGACTGCCCGACACTCCCATCCCACGCCGAGATTTGTTTATGTAATTGAAGGGTCAGTCGTTTTGGAAATGGACGGTAAGCTGCCGCAAACGTTCAAAAGTGGCCAAGCCTTCGTTGAAATGCCTGATCTAATCCACACTTTTAAGAATGCAAGTGCAACTGCGCCGGCGAAAGCCCTCGGGTTCCAATACGGAGGAAAAGAACAGCCTCTTCAAATCGCCGCTCCCTGAAGGGAAAGTGGACTCTGCCTACATTAGCTAGGGGCTAGATCATAACAGATTGCCACCCTGCTTTCTTTATCTGGTAGGGCGGCGCTGCGCCATTTTTGCAAATGGTGACGCATAATTGCTTATTGTGACAAGTTTCTCGAAGTATCCGGGAAGTCTCCGCCTTAACCTTTAAAACCTTCCGGCCCGCCGCCGTGTTTCTGCTTTGAAACACGGCGGACAGTAACCGCTGCAAGTACTTGACACGGATGATCATTACTTGGGCGTCCCTAACACAAGATGTAGGTTACGCCCTGAAACATGTGCCGCATTGCATAGCGCATCGAGCAGCGCGAGCTTGCTTCGCTTCGCTTCGCTCGCACTGACAGGGCTGTCCTCTATCGCGGCTGCAAATGCGCGACTTTCGGCATGACCTCGTTTGCCAGCAGCTCCATCGAGTGCCGCCACGCCGCGGGGTTGTCGCTGTAGTCGAAGCAGAACAGCAACAGGTGGCCGAAGCCGCCGACCTCGTCGTACATGCGCTCGATCTTCTCGACGACGGTGGAAGGCGAGCCGATCAGCCAGTTGTGGCGGGCGCAGTATTCCGGGGTCACATCGCTATCGGCCACCGCTTCGTCGTGCTTCAGATACTGGATGACGCCGACATTCTTCAGCAATGGCAGGAAATACTCGCGCATCATCCGGCCCATCTGCGCCCCGACCGACAGGCGCCATGCCTCCTCGTCGGTATCGGCGACAAAGATCTCGCGCACGAGGCGCCAGTCGGCGCGGCTCGGGGTGCGCCCGGTGCGCCGCGCGCCCTCCTCGACCGAGGCCCAGTGGCTCGCGACATAGGTCTGGTTGAGGTTGAGGCTCATCGGCAGAAAACCGCGCTCGCCGGCGACCTTCAGCGTCTCCGACCCGGCGCTGACCCCGGCGACGCCGATCGGCGGATGCGGCTTCTGGAACGGCCGGATATGCGGGATCAGGCTCTCCAGCATCCGGTCGGTGCGCGTCACGTGCCAGTATTTGCCGGCGTAGTCGAACGGCTCCTCGGCGCTCCACAATTTCAGGATGATGTCGAGCGCCTCGCGGGTCATTTCACGGTGCTGCCCGGTCATGCCGTCGACGTTGAACATCGCCCAGTCGCTCGGCAGCCCGCTCGCCGCGACGCCGAAATTGAGCCGCCCCTGCGCCATGTGGTCGAGCATCGCGACGCGGTGCGCCAGCTCGGCCGGATGGTGATAGGGCAGCAGAAACCCGCCCGGCGCGAGCCGGATGCGGCTCGTCTCCATCAGCGACTGAGCGATCAACAGATCGGGCGCCGGATGAGGCTCCCACGGCGCGGTGTGATGCTCGCCGATCCACGCTTCGGCAAAGCCGAGTTCGTCGGCCCAGCGCAGCGTCTGCAGGTCCCAGCGATGGCCATCGCCAAGGCTGCGTTCCGGCGGGTGCGACGGCATCGTGAACAGACCGTATTGCATGGGTCCTCCCTGTGCGCCCCCGGAAAAACCCCTGGCGCGGTAAGCGGTTGAACGATCTCCGAGCTACTCGCGAAACGAGTGCTTGCCCGGTTGCAATGAATCACCTAAATGTACCGCATCGTTACAGCCCGCGACGGATTGTCGCGCAGCCGTCGGGAGGAAAGAATGAAACAGGTCCCCTCATCCCGGCAAGTGCCCCGCCAAATGATCGAGAACTGGCACTGTCACGAGGAGGCTACGATCGACCATCTGGTGCGTCTCCTGACAGAGCCGAACTGCCGATACGGCATTTCTCATTCCGCCTTTACCTCGACCGGTCTTCCGATTGAGGACCAGATCCGCAAGGCTTGGCGTCCCGACTCAATGGGCCTTGCGATGTTCTAGCAGGCGTCGCGCCGCCGTGAAATTGCGACGCTGAAATGCCGCCGTGAAATTGCCGGCGGGGCGCGTCGCGGCGTTTCTGCGGCGGCCTGATCCCGAAATCCGCGCCGTCCTGTTTTTCGGCCCGGACGCCGGGCTGGTGCGCGAGCGCGCCGATGCGGTCGCGCGTACTGTCTGCCCCGACCTGCGCGACCCGTTTCGCGTCGCCGATCTGACCGCCGCCGCGGTCGCGGCCGATCCCGCGCGGCTCGCCGACGAGGCGGCGCAAATGAGCCTGATGGGGGGACGCCGTGTCATCAGGGTGCGCGAGGCAGGCGACGCGCTGGCCCCGCTTTGCGGGCGGTTTCTCGCGAACGGGATCGGCGACGCGCTTGTGGTTTTCGAGGCCGGCGATCTGCCCGGCCGCTCGGCGCTGCGCCGGGTGTTCGATGAGGCGCCGGATGCCCTGGCGATCGGCTGCTATCCCGACAGCGCGCGCGATCTCGCCGCGGTGATCCGCGAGACCTGCGGGGCGCAGCGGGTGGTGATCAGTCGCGACGCGGTGGATTTTCTTGTCGATCACCTCGGCGGCGACCGCCTGCTGACCCGCGCCGAACTCGAAAAGCTGACGCTTTATGCCGGCGACGGCGGCCGGATCGGGCTCGACGACGCGCGCGCGGTCATCGCCGACAGCGCCGCGCTGTCGCTCGACGACGCGCTGCTCGCGGCGGCCGAGGGCGACGCCGCCGCGCTCGATCGCGCCCTGGCGCGTGTTTTCCAGGAGGGGGAGTTGCCGGTCACGGTCATCCGGGCGCTGCTGCGCCACCTGCAGCGGCTGCACGTGCTCGCCTCGCGGATCGCCGCCGGCGCCTCGATCGAGGAGGCCATGCGCACCGCACGCCCGCCAATCTTTTTCAAGGAACAGGATAGCTACCGGCGCCAGCTGCGGCGGTGGAGCGAGCAGCGGCTGCGTGACGCGCTGGACCGGGTGGCCGACGCCGAATTCCGCATGAAACAGACCGGCCCCCGCGCCGACACGATCTGCCGCGAGGCGCTGTTCGCGATTGCCGCGATGCCGAACCAGCGGACCTAGAGATGGACACCGCCGGTTCGTTATACAGCAATGCGGTAACAGGACCTCGGTAGACGCGCCAAGGTGGGGCCTGACGGTCGGAGGGGGAGCAGCACTTTATGGATGCGCAGGATGCGAAGCAGATCGTCGAGGCCGCCCAAGCAGCGTTCGAACTGAAGATTGTCGAGCGCGTACGCAAGACAGAGGAAGACCTCGCGAATTGGGTCCGCACGGTCGAATCGAAGCTGCAAAGTATGCAACAGATCGCCTGGGCGATAGCCGCAGTTGCCGTCATCTTCGGCATCAGCGGTGCCTGGGGCTGGAAACTGCTCTTGGATGCGAAAACGGAGCTCGACACAACCGGGAGACGCGTCACGCAGCTTTCGACCTCTGTCAATAACCTAGAGCCGATTGCTCGGCTTCATGTCGAACTCCTGCAAAAGACAGGGACTGAGCAACTCGACAAATTCCACGAAGGCGCTAACCGCGAGGCCGATGCGGCGTACACTCGTCTTCGAGGCGAAATCTCATCCATTTCTCTGTCGCATGAACTGCAAACGCGCACGCTCAAAATCGTGAATGCGACAGGCCGAACGCTCATTTCTCTCGGTGCAGGACCTTCAGGTGGCCGAGTTGAAGTCTTCAGCACGACCTCAGGCGAGCAAATCAGCTCCATTGGGTCATTAAGTGATGGTAACGGTGGTCTATCGCTATCGGATAAGTCCGGGCGCGAATTGTTGCGTGGAATCGCATCAGATAAAGGTGGAGTATTGCAATCTTACAACCTGGAAACCGGAAAGGCCGTCGCCAGTCTTGGAGTATCAAATGACGGCAACGGTATTTTTTCGCTATCGGAAAAGTCCGGGCGCCCGGCGTTGCGTGGAATCGCATCAGATAAAGGTGGAGTATTGCAATCCTACAACCTGGAAACCGGAAAGGCCGTCGCAAGTCTTGGAGCATCAAATGACGGCCACGGTATTTTTTTGCTATCGGATAAGTCCGGGCCCCCGGCGCTGCGTGAGAATCGCGTCAGATAAAGGTGGAGTATTGCAATCTTACAACCTGGAAACCGGAAAGACCACCGCAAGTCTTGGAGTATCAACTGAGGGCAACGGTATTTTTTGGCTATCGGATAAATCCGGGCGCGAGGCGCTGCGTGGAATCGCGTCAGATAAAGGTGGAATATTGGCATTCTTACAATTTAGAAACCGGAAAGACCATCGCAAGTCTTGGAGTATCAACTGAGGGAAACGGTATATTTTTGCTATCGGAAAAGTCGGGGCGCCCGGCGCTGCGTGGGGTTGCGTCAGATAAAGGTGGGTTGTTGGGAGCTTACAATTTAGAAACCGGAAAGACCATCGCAAGTCTTGGAGTATCAACTGTAGATGGTCACGGTGGCTTGTCGCTGTATGACAAGAGCGGAAATGGGATCCAGCGTTGAACCGTCAAGACGTAGGGTGTCCTAAGGTTCCGCCCGTTGCGTCCGCCGGCGCGTCCTGGTGCGGCGCAGCGGGTCGAGCGACAGCCGGCCGCCGCGCTCCAGACCAGTGACGATCGCGGTGATCTCTCGGGCGACAGCCTCGCGCGCCAAGGAGGCGCTGCGGCTGACCCTCACGCCGAGCGCCAGCGTCCGGAAAATTCCCTCCGCGGTCAGCCGGTGCGCCTCGACCAGGCCCGCGGCGCATTCGCGCGCCACCGACGAGTAGGGCAGGATCGAGGCCGCGACCCCCCGCGTCACCATCAGCCGGATCGTCTCGTGATCGTTGACCTCGATCCCGACCTTCAGCTCGATGCCGCGCCCGGCGAGCAGCGCGTCCATAGCCGCCCGCAACCCGTCCCCGAGCACCAGCTTCGTGCCGCTCAGCTCAGCCTCGGTAACGACGCCCGACGTCCGGGCGCCCGGTCGTGTCACCAGCACCATCTCCTCCCGCCCGAGCGCGGTGGATAGGACGAGTCGGCTGCGTGACAGCTCGGACAGCAGCGCGATATCGACGCGGCCGTCGATCAGGAATTCCTCGAGCCGGATCATCCCGGCATGCATCACCTTGAGCTCGATGCGCGGAAACTCGGCGCGCATTTCGGCAAACAGGTCGGGCACCAGCACCGGGCACAGGGTCGGGGTGACGCCGAGGATGATGCGGCCGCTCGGATGCGCGTCCTGCGTCCGGATTTCGTCGCCGGTGCGTTCGACGTCCCGCAGGATGCGACTGGCGCCGTCGAGCAGCTTCTGCCCGGCCTCGGTCAGCCGGACACCGCGATTGGCGCGCGTGAACAGCGCCACCCCAAGCTCCTCTTCGAGCCGCTGGACGTGCCGGGTCAGGGCCGGCTGCGCCAGGTGCAGATGGGCCGCCGCGCGTGTGATGCTGCCCAATTCGGCGACCCGGATGAAATAGGCGAGGCTGCGCAGTTCCATGCGCCCGATCATACACGCGTCACTCTGCCATGCCGAGCGGGTATGAGCCGGCGCAATCAATCGGCATTTGCAACGCCCCGGCGGCTAGCCCTACGCTTACGGGCAGGGAATCCGTCCTACCGAAGTTGTGTCATTCCGGCCTTCGCCGGAATGACGGTAGGGGAATGCAGAGCCGGTTAGGGAGCCGTACATGGAATTCGGCTGGTATCATGAATTTCACCGGCAGGTGCCGGGGCAGAGCGACGCCGACGCGTTCGAGCAGGGATTTCAGCAGGCCGAGGACGCCGAACGCTGGGGTCTCGACGTGTTCTGGCTGGCCGAGATCCATCAGCAGGCGCGCCGCTCGGTCTTGAGCGCGCCGCTCAACGTTGCCGGGCAACTCGCCGCGCGCACGAAGCGGATCAAGATCGGCACGGCGGTGCACGTATTGCCGCTGAACCATCCGCTGCGGCTCGCCGAGGAGACCGCGACGATCGACCAGACGAGCCGCGGGCGCCTGCTGCTCGGCGCCGGACGCAGCGGCAATCCGCGCGGCTACGCCGCCTACGGCGTGCCCTATTCGGAGAGCCGCGAGCGCTTCTACGAGACGCTCGAGATCCTGAAGAAGGCGTGGACCGAGGAGACGTTTTCGCACGACGGCAAATATCACAGCTTCGACAACGCGCGCGCCGTGCCGCGGCCGTATCAGAAGCCGCACCCGCCGATCCGCATCGCCGGCGCCAGCGAGGACACGTTCCCGATGCTCGGCCGGCTCGGCTATCCGCTGTTCGTGTCGGTGCGAAGTGGCTCGCTGCCGGGCTTGGCGCCCGATATCAAGGCCTATCGCGACGCCCACCGCGAGGCCGGGAACCCCGGACACGGTGAAGTCTATCTGCGCCTGTCGATGCATGTCGGCGACACCGACAGACAGGCGCTCGACGAAGGCGAGCCGAGCATCATGGCCGGCTACAAATCGCTGCTCGACCGGCTCGAAGGCTCGCCGAACGCGCGCCGCCGCGCCGAGGCCGAGGAGGTGCGCACCGCCACCTATGCCGACGTGCTTGCGCGACAAGGTCATCGTCGGCGGCCCGGAGCGCGTCACCGACCGGCTCAAGGAGCTGGAGGACGTGCTCGGCATCGACGGCATCCTGTTCGAGCTGAATTTCGGCGCCGCGATCCCGGCCGAATTGATGATGAACTCGCTGCGGCTGATCTGCGAAAAGGTGATGCCGCGCTTCAAATAGCCGGGCCCCCGTCTCGGCAAACCAAACATGGAAGTGCGGGGGGATGCGATGAGGACCGTTTCGGGAGTTTTGGCGATGGTCGCGCTGGCAATGATGGCGGCTCCGGCCCAGGCGCAAACACCAGCGCAGATGCCGACGCAGACCGCGATGGCCGACAACGCGCCGCACTATGTCGTGACGATCGTCGAAACCGGCGCGCCCGATGCGGCAAAAGCCACCGCGATCTTGCGCGACCTCGCCGCCGCCAGCCGCGGCGAAGCCGGTAATGCCGGGTACGCCGTGCTGCACGAGCGCGGGCATCCGGGCCGGTTCGCGATTATCGAGACCTGGCGCGACAAGGCGGTGCTGGAACGGCACGATACAGCCGCGAAAACAGCCGAGCGAAAAGCTGCAACCGCTGCTCGTCGCGCCATCCGACCGGCGCGTCTGCGCTGGGCTCGATGTCGCCGCCCCACAGGGAGACAGTAACGCTGCGGGTGTCTACGTCGTCACGCATGTCGACGTCGTCCCGCCGAAAAAGGACGAGGCGATCGTCCTTCTGAACGACCTCGCGAGCGCCAGCCGGAAGGACGCCGGTGTCAGCCGCTTCGATGTCTGGCAGCAGGCGAGCCGGCCCAATCACAGCTATGTCGTCGAAGCATGGCGCGACGACGCGGCGCGGGACGCGCACGTGATGGCCGGCCACACCCGCGCCTACCGTACCAAGCTCCTGCCGCTGGAAGGCTCGCTATACGACGAGCGGATCTACGATCCGGTGCGGTAATCTCTATTCGACGACAGCGATCATCTCGATCTCGACCATCGCCTCGGGCTGGGCGAGGCCGCTGATCTGGATCGTCGTGCTGGTTGGGCTCGCGACGCCGAAATAACGCATGCGCACGTCGCTGTGCTTTGAGAATTCCTGGTAATTGGTGACGAACGTATTGGTCTTGACGACGTTTTCCCAGGTCGCGCCGGCCGCCTTGAGGCAGAGATCGAGGTTTTTGAAGGTCTGTTCGAGCTGCGCCCGCATGTCGCCGGGGCCGACGATATTTCCGGCCGCATCGCGCGCCAGCTGGCCGGCGATGTACACCATTTTCGCCGGGCCGGTGACGGTCACGACATGCGAATAGGCCGGCTTGCCCTGCTGCATGCGGACATTCATGCCTTCGGGCTGCATTCGGTCGATTTTGACGGGCATTGCGGCGCTCCCTCGCTGGTTTTGGCATCGATGCTGCCATAGCATCGGGGCACGTCAAATCCAACAGCGAGGAACAGGCGATGGCAAGCCCGAACCCGGTCGCGCGTCACTACGGCAGCAGCGGCATCGCCGACCGCGTGCTCGCGGCGCTGCGCGAAGCCAATGGCCCGGACGCGGCAATCACCCCGGAGGCGCTGGCGCCGATCGACCATTTCCACGGCCGCGGCGTGCTTGCGACCGAGGAATTGGTCGCGCTGCTCAATCCGCAGTCCGGCGAGCGCATCCTCGACATCGGCAGCGGGGTCGGCGGGCCGGCGCGCTGGATCGCGGCGAAATGCGGCTGTCATGTGACCGGCGTCGATCTGACCCCGGAATTCTGCGAGGCGGCGCGGGCGCTCAATGCAGCCTGCGGCATGACCGACCGTGTGACCATTCTGGAAGGCAGCGCGCTCGACCTGCCGGTGCCGGCCGCCGCCTTCGACCGGGCCTATTCGCAAAACGTCATAATGAACATCCCCGACAAGCCGCGTTTCTATCGCGAGGCGTTTCGCGCGTTGCGGCCGGGCGGCGTTCTGGCCCTGTCCAATCTTTGCGCGGGCGATGCGGGAGAACCCTATTTCCCGGTCCCCTGGGCAACGACGCGCGATACGAGTTTTCTCACGACCGTCGAACAGACCCGCGTCGATCTGGAAGCCGTCGGGTTCGAGATCGTCGTCTTCGAGGACAAGACTGAGCAGCAGAGAAACGCCGCGACTCGCGAGCTTGAGCGCCTCCAAGGCGACCCTCCGCCCCGGCTCACCGCGTATCTGATCATGGGCGAGCGGCTGCGCGAGATGCGTGTCAATTCGGTGCGCAGCCTTGCCGACGACCGCACTCGACCGGTCGAGGTGCTGGCGAAAAAGCCGGAGCATTAGTCGCATGTTGCAGCGCAGCGACGGCCATTGACCGCGATCCCGCGCGGCGCTAAGCGTCCGCCCCTGGAAGCCGGCCCGAGGCGGGCGGCGGCAACCGAAAGGACGGGGCAATGAAGCCGACCCGGCGCCCGGCCAATCCGTGTTTTTCGTCCGGCCCCTGCGCCAAGCGGCCGGGCTGGTCGCCCGAGGTGCTGAACGGCCGCGCTGCTCGGCCGCTCGCACCGCTCGCGCCCCGGTCTGGCGCGGCTCGTCGAGGTCATCGAGCGCTCGCGCGCCATGTTGCAAATGCCGGCGGATTACCGGCTCGGCATCGTGCCCGCCTCCGATACCGGCGCGGTCGAGATGGCGCTGTGGTCGATGCTCGGCGCGCGGGGCGTCGACCTGCTGTCCTGGGAGAGCTTCGGCGAGGGCTGGGTCTCCGATGTCACAAAGCAGCTGAAGCTGCAAGATATGCGGCTGTTGGACGCGCCTTATGGGAGTCTGCCCGATCTCGCCTCCGTCGATCCGGACCACGACACGGTGTTCGTGTGGAACGGCACGACTTCCGGCGTGCGGGTGCCGAACGGCGACTGGATCGCAAGCGATCGCAAGGGGCTGACGATCTGCGACGCGACCTCGGCCGCGTTCGCGATGCGGCTGCCCTGGGATAAGCTCGATGTCGTCACCTGGTCATGGCAGAAGGCACTTGGGCGGCGAGGCGGCGCATGGCATGCTGGCATTGAGCCCGCGCGCCGTCGAACGGCTGGAAAGCTACACGCCGCCCTGGCCGCTGCCGAAAATCTTTCGGATGACCTCCGGCGGCAAGCTGATCGAGGGTATCTTCCGCGGCGAGACGATCAACACGCCGTCGATGCTGTGCGTCGAGGATGCGATCGAACTCGTTGCAATGGGCGGAATCGGTCGGCGGCCTTGACGGTCTCGTCGCACGCGCCGAGGGCAATCTCGCGACCGTCGCCGCATGGGTCGAGCGCTCGCCGTGGCTGCGTTTTCTGGCAAAAGACCCGGCGACCCGCTCCTGCACGTCGATCCAGCTCGAAATCACCGATCCGTGGTTTCTATCGCTGTCGCCGGACGATCGCTTCAAGACCGTGCGCTCGATGACGGCGCGGGTCGAGGCGGAAGGCGCCGGGTACGACCTCGCGAGCCATCGCGCCTCGCCGCCGGGGATCCGCATCTGGGCCGGCGCGACCGTTGAACGCGGCGATGTCGAGGCGCTGCTGCCGTGGCTCGACTGGGCCTGGGAACAGGAGCGCGACGCCGCGAAGGCGGCCTGAATCCGTCAGTTAACGTAAAGTACGCAAAGGACACGCAAGGTGCGCCAAGGGGTCACTTCGCGTCCACCCCGTATCCCCTGCGACGTTTGCGTCAACTAAATTCCTTGGAGTAGCAGATGCCGAAGGTGCTGATCGCCGACGCTCTGAGCCCGCGCGCGGTCGAGATTTTCCGGGACCGCGGAATTGAGGCCGATGTCGCGACCGGTCTGGACCCGGCGGAGCTGCGCCGCCGCATCGCCGGTTATGACGGTCTGGCGGTGCGCTCGGCGACCAAGGTCACAGCTGAGCTGCTCGCCGCCGCTGATGCCCTGAAGGTCGTCGGGCGAGCCGGCATCGGCGTCGACAACATCGACGTACCGGCGGCAAGCGAGCGCGGCATCGTCGTCATGAACACGCCCTACGGCAATGCGATCACCGCCGCCGAGCACACGATCGCGATGATGTTTTCGCTGGCTCGCGAGATCCCGACCGCGGACCGCTCGACGCAGGCCGGAAAGTGGGAAAAGTCGCGCTTCATGGGGGTCGAGCTGACCGGCAAAACCCTCGGGATCATCGGCTGCGGCAATATCGGTGCGATCGTCGCCGACCGGGCGCAGGGATTGAGGATGCGCGTCGTCGCCTACGACCCGTTTCTGTCGCCGGAACGGGCCGTCGAACTCGGCGTCGAGCGCGTCTCGTTCGACGAGTTGCTGGCCCGCGCCGATTTCATCACCCTGCACACGCCGCTGACCGACGCGACGCGCAACATCATCGACGCCGCGGCGATCGCGAAAGCGAAGCGCGGCGTGCGCATCATCAACTGCGCGCGCGGCGGTCTCGTCGTCGAGGAGGATCTCGCAGCCGCGCTCGACAGCGGCCAGGTCGCCGGCGCCGCCGTCGATGTGTTCGTCGAGGAGCCGGCGAGGCAGAACCCTCTGTTCGGCCGCGACAATTTCGTTGCCACGCCGCATCTCGGCGCCGCCACCACCGAGGCGCAGGAGAACGTCGCGCTGCAGATCGCCGAGCAGATGTCCGACTTCCTGCTGACGGGCGCGGTCAGCCACGCGGTCAACGTGCCCTCCTTGACCGCCGAGGAAGCGGCGCGGCTCAGGCCATACATGGTGCTGGCCGCGCAGCTTGGCAGCTTCGCCGGGCAGCTGACCGAGACCGGCATCCGCACCGTTGAGATCGAGTACGAGGGCGCTGTCGCCGATCTGAATGTGAAGCCGCTGACCGCGATCGCGCTGACCGGGCTCTTGGCGCCGCAGCTCGCGACCGTCAATATCGTCAATGCGCCGCTGATCTGCCGCCAGCGCGACATCCGCGTCAGCGAGACCCGGCGGGCGGAGGCCGGCGATTATCTGAACCTGATCCGGGTCACGGTCACCACCGAGCGGCGGCAGCGCTCGGTCGCCGGCACGGTCTTTGCCGGCGACAAGCCTCGCGTCGTCGATATCGAGGGCATACCGCTCGAAGCCGAACTCGGGCGCCACATTCTGTTTGTGCGCAACTACGACAAGCCGGGCTTTATCGGCGGTCTTGGTCGGGCGCTCGGCGAGAGCGCGGTCAATATCGCGACGTTCCACCTGGGGCGCACCGCGCCCGGACAGGACGCGATCGCGCTGGTCCAGCTCGACCAGCCATTGACCCCTTCTCTGATCGACACGGTTCGCCGTCTCCCGAATGTGATCCAGGCCAAGGCAATGCGGTTTTGATGCGAATGCGAAACCCCGGCCATGGGGGTGGCCGGGGTTTCTGGGCGCCGTCCCGCGGGACGGAACAGCCAGGCACCGCCATTGGGGGAAGCGACGGTGACGCCGCCATAATGGCACAGGTTCGCCTAAAAGTGCAATTGGGTCTTCAGACAAGAACCGCTTGATGCGCCCGGTCGCAGCTGTCGCTTACCGGACAAAGCCGTTCAGGCTCTCCCGCTGCCGTGCGAAATGGTACAGAGTGGAGCGATGAGCTTGCTGCGCCCAAAGCCGTCTTTCAGCCGTGAATGACGCACCGCACCCCGCGCTGCTGCCGGCCGGATTGTACGATCTGCTGCCGCCCGAGGCCGAAATCGAGGCCGCGGTCACCGGGCGGCTAATCGGCGTGCTCGCGTCGCACGGGTACGAGCGGGTCAAGCCGCCGCTGGTCGAGTTCGAGGAAACACTGCTGTCGGGCGCCGGCAGTGTGATGGCGAGCGATACCTTCCGCACGATGGATCCGATTTCGCACCGGATGGTGGCGGTGCGCGCCGACATGACGCCGCAGATCGCCCGCATCGCCGCGACCCGTCTGCCGCACCGGCCTCGGCCGCTGCGCCTCAGTTACGCCGGCCAGGTGCTGCGCGTCAGGGCCACCCAGATGCGGCCCGAGCGCCAGTTCGGGCAGATCGGGGCCGAACTGATCGGCGCCGGCGGCCCGGCGGCCGATGTGGAGGTGATCGCGGTCGCCGGCGAGGCCTTGACCGAAGTCGGGGTGCCGCATCTGTCGGTGGACATTACGCTGCCGACGCTGGTGCCGGCGGTCGCCGAGGCCTACGGCATCGTCGGCGAGCGCGCGGCGGCGTTGCGCGCCGCGCTCGATCGCAAGGACGTCGCGGCGGTCGCCTGTCTGGCAGGCGAGGCGGGCGGATTGCTCGCGTCCCTGGTGGCGGCGGCCGGTCTCGCCGGACCGGCGCGCGCCGCGCTCGACCGGCTAGACCTGCCGGCGCAGGCGCGTATCGAGCGTGACCGGCTCGCCGCGGTGCTCGACGGGCTCGACACGGCGATCCCTGGCGTCAAGGTGACGGTCGATCCGGTCGAGAATCGCGGCTTCGAATACCACACCGGCATCAGCTTTACGTTTTTCGCGCGGGTCGATCCCGCGCTCGGGCCGCTCGGCGAGCTGGGGCGCGGCGGACGCTATCAGGCGGGCGATCCGTCCGCGCCCGAGCCGGCCACCGGCTTCACGCTCTACACCGATACGATCTTGCGAACCCTGCCCGAGGGGCTGCCGCGTCGCCGCGTGCTGATCCCGCTCGAAGCCGACCGCGCGCGCGCGACAGCGCTGCGCGCGGAGGGGTGGATCACGGTCGCGGTGCTGCAGCCGGCGTCGGACTTACAGGCGGAGGCGCGCCGGCTCGAATGCGACCATGTGTTGGAGGGCGGGGAGGTGCATCCGGTTTCGCACCAGGGCGCCGGAGCAGGAGACTGAGATGGCCAATGTCGCGGTCGTCGGCGCCCAATGGGGCGACGAGGGGAAAGGAAAAATCGTCGATTGGCTGTCACAGCGCGCCGATGTCGTCGTGCGGTTCCAGGGCGGGCACAATGCCGGGCATACGCTCGTCGTCGGCAATGTCGAGTACAAGCTCAGCCTGTTGCCGTCGGGCGTCGTGCGCCCCGGCAAGCTGTCCATTATCGGCAGCGGCGTCGTCGTCGATCCCTGGGCGCTCCTCGCCGAGATCGAGACAATGTGCGGCAAGGGGCTGGCGATTTCGCCCGCGACCTTGCGGCTGGCCGACAACGCGGCGCTGATCCTGCCGTCGCACGGCGCGCTCGACCGGGCCCGCGAGGAACGGCGCGGGGAGCGCCGGATCGGCACGACCGGTCGCGGCATCGGCCCGGCCTACGAGGACAAAGTCGGCCGCCGCGCGGTGCGGGTCTGCGACCTGGCCGAGCCGAAGACGCTTGAGGACCGAGTTCGACGATCTGCTGCTGCACCACAACGCGCTGCTGCGCGGGCTGGACGCGCCGGAATTCGACCGCGCCGACATACTGGCCCGGTTGCGCGAGATCGCGCCGAAGCTATTGCCCTATGCCGCGCCGGTCTGGCGGCTGCTCGACGAGGCGCGCCGCGCCGGCCGCCGCATCCTGTTCGAGGGGGCGCAGGGGGCGATGCTCGATGTCGATCACGGCACCTATCCGTACGTGACTTCGTCGAATACGGTGGCGGGGCAGGCCGCGGCTGGGGCCGGCATGGCGCCCTCGGCGATCGGTTTCGTGCTCGGCATCACCAAGGCCTACACGACGCGGGTCGGCAGCGGCCCATTCCCGACCGAGCTGCACGACGAGGTCGGCCAGGCGCTCGGGGATCGCGGGCGCGAGTTCGGCACCGTCACCGGACGGCGGCGGCGCTGCGGCTGGTTCGACGCGGTGGCGGTGCGGCAGGCGGTGCGGATCGCCGGGATCGACGGCATCGCGCTGACCAAGCTCGACGTGCTCGACGGGTTCGACGAGATCAGGATCTGCACCGGCTACCGCCGCGGTGGCGAAACCTACGATTACGTGCCGGCCGGCACCGCGGCGCAGGCCGAGGTAGAACCGGTCTACGAGACCGCCGAGGCATGGAAGGAGAGCACGCGCGGCGCGCGCTCGTGGGCCGATTTGCCGGCGACCGCGATCAAGTACATCCGCCGCGTCGAGGAGCTGATCGGCGCGCCGGTCGCGATGCTGTCGACCAGCCCCGAGCGCGACGACACCGTGCTGGTGCGCGACCCGTTCGCCGATTGAGGGCAGACCGAGCGGCTACCCCCGCCCGACATAGGGCATTTTGTTGGCCATTACGGTCATGAATAGCACGTTGGCCTCGGGCGGCAGTTCGGCCATGTAGAGGACGCCTTTCGCGACGTCGTTCACGTCGATGCGGGCTTCGGCCTCGACCCGACCCGAAGCTTGCAGCCGGCCGCGCGCAGTGTCCTGGTTGCGGGTCGTCGCGGCGTTGCCGATGTCGATCTGGCCGCAGCTGATGTCGTGCTCGCGCCCGTCCAATGAGATCGCGCGGGTGAGGCCGGTCAGCGCGTGCTTGGTCGAGGCGTAGGGGATCGAATTGCGCCGCGGCACATGCGCCGACACCGAGCCGTTGTTGATGATGCGGCCGCCCTGCGGGTCCTGCGCCTTCATCATGCGGAAGGCGTGTTGCGCGCACAGGAACGACCCCGTGAGGTTCACGGCGACGACATCGGACCATTGCTCGTAGGTCAAATCCTCGAACGGGATGTTGCGCGTGCTGATGCCGGCGTTGTTGAACAAGCAGGTCGATGCGGCCGTAGGTGCTTCTTACGGCATCGAACAGCGCCGCGATCTGCGCCGGGTCGCGCAGGTCGGTCGGGACGCACAGCGTGCGTGGCGGCGGCGCATTCGCGAGTTTCGCGGTTTCTTCGAGCATATCGGCCCGGCGCCCGGCGAGCACGACGTTCCAGCCGGCCTCGAGCAGCCTATGCGCCGTCGCGCGCCCGATGCCGCTGCCGCCGCCGGTGACGACCGCGATTTTTCCCTCGGATGCCATGATTTCTCTCTCCCTCAGTCGAAAGCCGGCCAGCCCCGCCGCTGATACGCGCCGTCCCAGAACAGGTACTCATATTGCGCCGAGCGGGTGAAGGCGGCGAGCATCGCGTGGCGGATTGCCGGCGTTGCGGTGGACGCGGCGCGGTCGGCGATGTCGATGACCATGCGCACAGCCTCGCCGAAGCGCGGGTCGGCGTAGGTGTCGATCCAGGCGCGGTACGGGTTGTCTGTCGCGGCAGAGCTGACGATCGCGCCGGCCACGTCCCAGTAGATCCAGAAGCACGGCAGGACCGAAGCGACCGTCACCTCCCAGGGAAGCTGGTGCGCCGTCGCGAGCAGAAAGCTCGTATAAGCGAGGCAGTCAGGGGACGGCTCGGAAGCGGCGGCGGCCGCGGGATCAACCCCGAACTCGGCGAGATAACGGGCATGGAGCGCCTGTTCGACCACGATCGCCTCGCCGGCCGCTTGGGCAAACCAGCGCAATGTGGCGGCGTCGGGCGCCTTGGCGGCGGCGATGGCCAGCACCCTCGCATACTCGGCGAGATAGAGCGCGTCCTGCGTGATGTAGAAGCGGAAGCGCTCTGGTGCGAGCGTGCCGGCGACGAGTTCGGTGTTGAACGGGAGCCGCCTGATCGCCGCGCGCAGCGCCGCCGTGCGCTCCCAAGCTTCCTCGGAGAAGCAACCCGTCATAACACATATTCCCTTCCGGCGATTGGCCGGATCAGGGGGATGACATATCTCATTCGGGACTTCGCGCGCCACCGCGCACGATCAACCCGATCGGGGAGGATTTGATGGACGGCCTGACAGTTGCGGACGCCAAGGGCGTCGTCGCGCCGCTCAACTTCATCGAGCCAATGGCGGAAAAGCCGTATTCGTACAATTACGAGCCGCCGCCGGGCGTGCCGCCGCGCAACACGCGCGAAGAGACGCACACGGTCAAGATCATCGACGCGCGCCCGTTCAACGACACGCTGTCCTTGGAGCGCGAGGGGTTTGTGCTGCTGCGCCATCCGACCGCCGCGACCGACCTCTATGACGAGGCGCAGCTCAGGAGCGTCTATTATCCCGAATGCGAACGGCTCATCAAAGAATGCACCGGCGCCAAGCGGGCTGTCGTGTTCGACCACATCGTGCGCAACGCCGCGCGCATGGCCAAGGGCAACAAGATCAAGGGCTATGCCGGCCGCGTTCACAACGACTACACGGCGTGGTCGGCGCCACAGCGGGTGCGCGACCTGATGGGAGACGAGGCCGAGGAACTGCTGAAGCACCGCTACGCCGAGATCAATGTCTGGCGGCCGATCCGCGGCCCGCTGCTGCGCACGCCGCTGGCGCTGTGCGACGCGCAGACATTATCGGAGGAAAATCTGGTCGGCTCCGACCTGCGTTACCCGGATCGCACCGGCGAAACCTACGCGGTGACCTACAACCCTGGGCAGCGCTGGTATTATTTCCCGAAGATGGAAGCCGACGAGGTCGTGCTGATCCGCTGCTTCGACTCGGCGCGCTCGGGGGCGGCGCGGTTCTCGGCGCATGGCGCATTTGACGACCCGAACACCCCACCGGACGCGCCGCCGCGCGAGAGCATCGAGACCCGCGCGCTCGTGTTTTTCGCGGATTGAGGACCGGGGAGAGCCAATCCCCTGTCATTCCGGGGCCGCCGCAGGGCGGAACCCGGAATCCATGAACACGGGCTTCTGGAATATGGATTCCGGGCTCGGCCCTTCGGGCCGCCCCGGAATGACAATTTTTAGACCACGGCGCCCCGGATCTACGCGTCGGGCAATCAGACGGCGTTAATCCGGCATTTTCTCAGCGTCGTATTCCTGGGCGCAGAACGTGCCACCCTGGTAGCGCTCGGCGACCGGGTCCTTCGGCTGGTTCGCTTCGCGCGCCAGGATTTCGGCGGCGTAGGGTTCGGAATCGTCCTCCGGCTTGTAGCCGAGCCGGTAGGCGTTTGAATTGTCGTACCACGAGCGCTGGTTGCCCGAGACGCCGTAGACGATCTCGAAGCGGATGTCGGGATGCTCCAGCCCGATGCGCACGAGCTGCGTGTAGTCGCGCGGGCTGATCCAGATCGCGAGGCGGCGGCTGTCGATCGGTTTCGGCCCGAAATTGCCGATCCTGGTGCAGAGGAAACCGATGCCGTGCTTATCGGCGTAAAGGCTGGCGAGCGCCTCGGAAAACGCCTTCGATACGCCGTAGCGGCTGTCCGGGCGCGGCACGACCCGGTGGTCGATCGTCTGCGCCCGCGGATAGAACCCAACCGCATGGTTCGAGGTCGCCATCACGATGCGCCTGACGCCGGCCCGGCAGCGCCGCGTCGAACACGTTGTACAGCCCGATAATGTTGCCCTGGAGGATGTTTTCCCAGGTGTTCTCGCCGGAAATGCCGCCGAGATGGATGATCCCCTCGACTCCGGCAACCATGCGCTCGACCTGCGCCCGGTCGGCGATGTCGGTCTGATCGACCTCCTCGCCGTCGCGCGCCGGGGCGAGCGGCAGCCGGTCGGACAGCCGCAGCACCGGATAGACGCCGCGCAACGTCTCGCGCAGCGAGCGGCCGATGCCGCCGCCGGCGCCGGTGATCAAGACGCGATGCATTCTCCGTCTCCGCACAGGGGATGTCTTGCCGCGAGTTCTAGCGGTTGCCGGCGAGCGCGTCGCGCCGCTCGTCGAACAGCGCGCGGATCCAATCACTGACCGCGCGAACGCAGGCCGCGCGGCGCAGGTCGCGATGTACGATGACCCAGTATTCAGCGGCCAATTCCGGGATCAGCGGCGTGACCCGTTCGAGCAGCGGGTCTTCGTCGCCGACAAAGCACGGCAGGATACCGCGGCCGGCACCGGCGCGGATCGCGCCGAGGCGCATCGGCATGTTTGATGCGCGCAATATGACCGGTGCACCCGTCTCGCGAACGCGCTGCTCGACCCAGCGCGTCGAGATGAAATGCGCCTGTTCCTCGGTGTAGGTGACCCACCCGGCCGCCTCGCATCCGGCGCGCCGGTAGATCGCGGCCGCGAACACGCCAAGCTTGGCGATATAGAGATCGCCGCTCTCGGGTGGGTGGTGGCGGACGGCGAGATCGGCCTCGCGCCGCGCCAGATTCGCGGTCTGCTGCGATTCGACGAGTTCAAGCGTAATGCCGTTGGGCAGCGCCGTCCCCGAACCGTTCGCGAGGGAGCGCGACAGGAACGCCGCCGCCCATTCGCCGACCGAGACGCGCACGGTCCCGCTCAGCGCCGGCGAAGCGGCCGCGCGCCGCCGTTCCAGGGACAAGGCGGCGCTTTCGAGCTGCTCGGCGGCCGGCAGCAGCGCCTCGCCGGTCGCGTTGAGGCGCAGCCCGTCCGGCAGCCGGTCGAACAGCGCCGGCCCGCCGAAGGCGGCTTCGAATGCGCCGAGGCGACGACCGATCGTCGGCTGGCTCAGGCCGAGTGCACGACCGGCCGCGCGCAGCGAACCATGCCGGGCAACGGCGAGAAAAACCCGCGCATCGTCCCAATCGATCGGGGCAAGGCCGTTCGAGGTCGCCATGATACGAAAACGTATCGCGGCGAGTTGAATTTGTCGATAACTGAAATCAAGCCGTGGCAGTATGATGCTCGCCTCATCCGTCACAGGAGCGGAAAAAAATGACCACGATGCTCGATCTGAAGGCCGAGTTTGCGAAGCTGGCGATGCTGCGCGACCGCAGGCCCGACATGCTGGAGGCCGAGCGCCGGGAGAGCGGCGCGTTCGCGACGCTGACGCCGTTCCGCGACGGCAACATCTTCGCCGCGAAGTTTGCCGGCAACGGGGCCTGGGAACGGCATCCGAACGGCGACGAGCTGGTTCAGATCGTCGAAGGGACGGCCACGCTGCACATCATCGTGGATGACGAGCCGCAGACGCACCAGCTTACGCCGGGCATGCTGGTGGTCGTGCCGCAGGGCGCGTGGCACCGTTTCGAAGCCCCGGACGGGGTCGGGCTGATAACCGCAACGCCGAAGCCGACCGAGCATCTGACGGTCGATGTCGCCGACCCGCGCACGCTGGAGCCGGAACGGCTGTCGGGCAGCGTCGAAGAAAAGTGGCGCTGAGATGTATTTCGATCGCCGCTTGTGGGAGCTGACGCGGGGGCTGCGCGGCCGGATCGCGCTGGCGATTACGGTCGGGGTATGCGCCTCAGGGTTCGGCATCGCCCGTGTCGTGTTCCTCGGCATGCTGTTGGCTGCGGTATTCGCCGGCGCTGGGTCGGAATATCTGGCGCTGCTGGCGGCAGCGGTGGCCGCGGCGGTGCTGCTGCGCGCGCTGCTCGACCACGCGCGTACCGTGATCGCGCACGAGAACGGGCTGATCGTGCAGGAGACGCTGCGCGGCAAGCTCTACGACAAGATCGCCGAGCTGGGGCCGGCCTGGTTCGCCGGCGAGCGCACCGGCGGCGTGATGCTGTCGGTGGTCGATGGCGTCGAGCAATTGCAGAGCTTTTTCGGGCAGTTCGTGCCGCAGGCCTCGGTCGCGGCGCTGACCCCGATCGCGATCTTCGCCTTTATCGTGTGGTGGGACGCGCCGGTCGCGCTCGTGATGCTGGTCGCGGCGCTGGTTACGCTGATCGCCCCGGCGTCGTTTCACGCGATCGAGCGGCGCACCGGCGTGGCGCGACAGCAGGCGATGAAAGGGTTCGGCTCGGAATTCCTCGACGCGGTGCAGGGTCTGCCGACCTTGAAGGCGTTCGGACAGAGCACCGCCTATGGAAACCGCCTCGCCGAGCGCGCCCGCGAGCTGTGCGAGACGACGATGCGGGTGCTCTCGACCAGCGTCATGACACGCGGCATCACCGACGCCGGCATCGCGATCGGCGCGGCGGCGGCGCTGGTGCTCGGGGTATGGCGCGTGTCGCACGGGCTGATGTCGATCGAGGCGCTCCTGATCGTGCTGATGGCCGGCACCGAGGTGTTTCGGCCGCTGCGCGACCTGCGCGCGGTGCTGCACCAGGGCATGGTCGGGCAGTCGGCGGCGGCCGGCATCCACGCGTTGCTCCAGGCGGAGCCGCTGGTGCCGGCGACGTCTCCGGCGAAATTGCCCTCTCCGCCCTTTAGGGGGGAGAGGGAGGTACCCGCGGCGGAGCGCTGGAAGGGTGAGGTGGGTACCGGCAGCCGCTCTGGAATCCCCCACCTCACCCCGGCCCTCTCCACCCCCGGGGGCGGAGAGGGAGTAGTTGGACCAGCCCTGTCCCCGACAATCGAGTTCGATGATGTCCGGTTCGCCTATCCCGGCGGGCGGCGGGCGGCGCATGACGGGCTGTCCTTTGCCGTCGCTGCCGGCGAGAAGATCGGCATTGTCGGGCCGAGCGGATCGGGAAAATCGTCGATAGCGAGGCTGCTGCTGCGCCTGTTTGATCCGCAATCCGGGTCGGTCCGGGTCGGCGGCCATGATCTGCGGGATTTGGACCCGGACGTGCTGCGCGGTCAGATCGCGGTCGTGCACCAGGACACGTACCTGTTTCACGGCACGGTCGAGGAAAACCTGCTTCTCGGCAAGCCCGACGCGACCCGGGACGAGCTCGAACAGGCGGCACGCGACGCCAACGCGCACGAATTCATCCGGCAACTGCCGCAGGGCTACCAAACGCTCATCGGCGAGCGCGGGGTCAATCTCTCGGGCGGGCAGCGGCAGCGGTTGGCGATCGCGCGGGCGCTGCTGCGCGATTCGCCTGTCCTGATCCTCGACGAGGCGCTGTCCTCGGTCGATGCCGAGAACGAGGCGGTGATCCAGCAGGCGCTCGACCGTCTGGCGCAGGGGCAGGACGACGCTGATCCTGGCGCACCGGCTGTCGAGCGTCATCGGCGCCGACCGCATTCTCGTGCTCGATCACGGCCGGGTCGTCGAGAGCGGCAGCCATGCCGAGCTGATCCGCCGCGACGGTCCCTATCGCCGCCTGATGGGGGCGCAGGCCGAGGAGCGCGGCGACGACGATCTCGACCTGGCGACCGAGGAATTCGCCGCTAACGCGCGGCGCTGTCGAGGGCACCGATTACGGCGAGGACGCGCCGGCCGCCGCCAACGCCAAGGCCGCGCAGGTCGGACCGCTGGCGACGTTGCGCACGCTGATCGGGATCATCGCGCCGTGGCGGCGGCGGTTCGGCATCGTCGTCGACCTCCGGCATTCTGCCGGGTCGCCGCGTTTATCGGCGTCGGCATCGCCGGCGCGCTGGCGGTCGCGGCGGTCAAGACCGGAGCGCCGTTCGCCTATCTGCTGATCCTGCTCGGGCTGCTGGCGCCGGTCGCCGGCATCCTGCACTGGATCGAATCGTGGCTGGCGCACGACATCGCCTACCGGCTGCTCGCCGAGATGCGCATCGACCTCTACAAGAAGCTCGATGCGCTGGCGCCGGCCTATCTGGTGCGGCGCCGCTCCGGCGATCTGATCGCGCTCGCCAGCCAGGACATCGAGACGATCGAGTATTTTTTCGCGCATACGGTCGCGCCGGCGCTGGTCGCGCTGCTGGTGCCGGCGACGGTGCTGCTGACGCTGGCTTTTGTCGCCTGGCCGATCGCGCTGGCGCTGCTGCCGTTCATTCTGTTCGCGGGCTTCGCGCCGGTCCTGCGCCGTACCAGGATCGACCGGCTCGGGGCGGAGGCGCGCGACGGACTGGGCCTGCTCGGCGCCTATGTCACCGAGACGATCCAGGGGCTGTCCGACCTCGTCGCGTTCCAGGCGGTCGGCCGCAGGCGCGAGGGCTTTATGCGCGCGGTGCGGGACTATCAGCAGACAAGGCTCCAGCTGCTGCGGGATCTGTCGTCGCAGACGGCGCAGCTCGAGGTCGCGACCGGGCTCGGCGGTCTCGCGGTCGCGGTCGTCGGAGCCTGGATGGTCAGCGACGGTCAGCTCGCGGCGACGATGCTGCCGCTGCTCATTCTGCTGGCGCTCGCCTCGTTTCTGCCGATTTCCGAGATCGCGCAGGTCAGCCGCCAGCTCGCCGACACGATCGCCTCGACCCGGCGGTATTACGCCGTGCATCAGGAGGAGCCGGCGGTGCGCGACGGGCCGGCCCGCCCACCCGCTCCGGTCGGCGGCTCGGCGATCCGGTTCGACGATGTCATCTTCGCCTATCCCGGCGCGCGACGCCCGGCGCTCGACGGGGTAAAGCTCGCCATCCCGGCCGGCGCGACGGCGGCGATCGTCGGCCCCTCGGGGGCGGGCAAGACGACGCTGGCGAACCTGCTGCTGCGCTTCTGGGACCCGGCAGCGGGAAAAATCCTGATCGACGGCGTCGATCTGCGCGAGTTCGAGCTCGACCATCTGCGCCGGCGCATCTCGCTGGTGTCGCAGGACACGTATCTGTTCAACGACACGCTGCGCGCCAATGTCCTGCTGGCGCGGCCCGATGCCGACGAGGCGGCGATCCGGCGTGCGCTCGATCAGGCGGCGCTCGCGGATTTTGTCGCGAGCCTGCCCGAGGGGCTCGACACGCGGGTCGGCGAGCGCGGCGTGCAGCTGTCGGGCGGGCAGCGCCAACGCGTCGCGATCGCGCGCGCGTTCCTGAAGAACGCCCCGACGCTGATCCTCGACGAGGCGACCTCGCATCTCGACGCGGTGAGCGAGGCGCAGGTGCGCGGCGCGCTCGACACGCTGATGCGCGACCGCACGACGATCGTCATCGCGCACCGCCTCTCGACGGTGCGCAATGCCGACCTGCTGGTGGTTCTCGACCATGGCCATGTCGCCGAATTCGGCACACACGCCGAGCTGGTCGCCCGCAACGGCCTTTATGCCCGGCTGATCCGCCGCCAGCTCGGCGGAATGCGCGAACCGCTGGGGGCGGTCGCCAATTGAGTTGTGTCGGGGCCGACAGAAACACGGTTCTGGTGATTTTCGGGTTCGCTGGCTAACGTCGCGCCCCGGAAAGACGAGTTTCAAGTCAAACTGCGGCACGGGCATCGCTCGGGGACTGTGCTAGTCTGGCCGGATCGGCGCCGTGCTCCCATCGATACGGGCGCTGTGCGCCCGCTTCAGGATGATGTTCCTTCTTAATGCGGTCACAGACTTACCCGATACCGATGCGCGATCCGACGGGACGCGTCTCAAACCACGCATGATGCGGATGCCGTGCGAACCCCTTTGTCCGACGGGTTGGCGGGTCGGTACGCTCGCCGAAGGGGCTGTCGCCGTGCTCGCCGCCGCCGAGCCGGAAGCCAAGGTCGCGCTGAGCCGAGAAATCGAAGCGGCCTGGCGGGAGGGCGGCCTGGCGATCGGGAAGGCCGATCCGCCGCCGCGCCCGGCGCGCCCGCCGCGTCCCCGTCTGCTGCCGCCGCGCGACATGCCGAAACGGCGCAATTTCGGTTCGTCGGCGGGGCGGATCGCGCTGCTGCATGCGTTGGCGCATATCGAACTGAACGCGATCGACCTCGCCTGGGACCTCATCGTGCGGTTCGGCGGACGCCGGCCTGCCGCGTGCGTTTTTCGACGATTGGGTGGCGGTCGCCGCCGAGGAGGCCGAGCATTTTTCCCTCCTGTCGGCCCGCCTCGCTTCGCTCGGCTCAAGCTATGGCGATCTGCCGGCGCATGACGGGTTGTGGGAGGCGGCAGCGGCGACGGCGCACGACCTGCTGGCGCGGCTCGCGGTCGTCCCATTGGTGCTTGAGGCGCGTGGCCTCGACGTCACGCCCGAGATGATCGCACGGCTCGAACGCGCCGGCGATGCCGCGAGCGCTGCCGTGCTCGACCGCATCTACCGTGACGAGATCGGCCACGTCGCGGTGGGAATGCGCTGGTTCGAGTGGCTGTGCGCCGAGCGGGGAAGCGAACCGCGACGGACGTTTCATGTTCTGGTGCGCAGTCATTTCAGCGGCGCGCTGAAACCGCCGTTCAATCGCCGGGCGCGCGAGGAAGCCGGTTTCGCGGCAGCTTATTACGAGAATTTGGCATGCGCAGACGCGCGCTGCTGACGGCCGCGATCGGGGCGGCGGCGATGGTCTGGACGCGGCGCCTGCGCGCCGACACCCATGCGGTGCAACTGCTGCGTCCGGTCGATCTGTCCGCGCTGCCGCTGCTGATTATGGAACACGAACGGCTGATCGAACGCACTGCCGAAGCGATGGGTCTCGGCCAGATCGCCGTCGGCTGGCGCGCCCCAGAAACAACCGGCGCGATCGAAGAGCTTACGGCCGGAGGAACCGACTTCGCCGCCTCCGATCTGGTGCCGTTTCTACTCGCAGCGACCGCCGAGCCGGGGAGCGGGGCAGCGGCGATCCGCGCGCTCGGCGCTGTCGCGCGGCGTCCCTACGTGCTGGTGACGCGCAATCCCGCGATCCATACGATCCGCGATTTCGGAACGCGTGACCGGATCGCCGTGCCCGCGCTCAACCTCTCCGGCCCAGCCGTGATGCTCGACATGGCGGCGGCACGGGAATGGGGCGTCGAAAACCACCAGCGGCTTGCGAGGCTCGCCGTCGCGATGTCGGACGAGACAGCGGCGGCGGCGCTGATCGCCGGCAAGGGCGAGATCACGGCGCATTTCTCCCGCATGCCGTATGTCGATCGCGAGCTGGGTGAGCCGACGATCAGCCGGGTCATGGACTCGTTTGACATCGCGGGGGTACACAGCGCCACTGTACTGGCATCGACAATGCGGTTCCGCGACGCCAATCCGGAATTGTGCAAGGCCGTGCTGTCGGCGCTGCAGCAGGCCTGCGAATTCATCGAAACCAGCCCCGGTGCGGCCGCCGAGATCTTCGCCGGGATGGCCCCGGACGGCGACACCCCGCCGGAGGCGCTTTCCGACATGATCGGCGATCTGGATCTGGTTTATGCCGCGCCGCCGGCCGGCCTGATGCGGATTGCGGAATTCATGCAGCGGATCGGAAGGTTGACCCGCCGACCAGCGGACTGGCGGGAGCTGTTCCTGCCGGAATGCCGAGATCTCGCCGGCAGCTGACCGTCCCGGGTTCTCCCGAATGCCCCTACCGTTTTACAATCTCGCCGGCTTTGTCGGAGCGGCGGTCATCGTGATCGCCTATCTCGCGGTGCAACAGCGCTGGCTGAATGCGCTGGACTGGCGCTTCCCGGCGGCGAATGTCGCGGGATCGCTGCTGATCCTCGTATCGCTGTGGTTCGAGTGGAATTTTCCGTCCGTCGTAATCGAGATCTTCTGGGCGGCGATCAGTGTTTTGGGGCTCGTCCGCTCGCTCGCCGAACGGCGCCGCCACCGCCTCATCGCGGCCCGCCCCACGGCGGAGAGAGACCGCGCGGAAAGAGCCGGGTGACGTGGCCCATCTTGCGTCCCGGGCGCACCTTGTTCTTGCCGTAGAGGTGAAGCTTGGCGTCGGGGTCGTCGAGCGCGGCACGCCAGTTCTCGACGTCCCGACCGATCAGATTGGTCATCACGGCGTCGGAGTGGCGCTCGGTCGCGCCGAGCGGGAGGCCGCAGATCGCGCGCACCAGCTGCTCGAACTGGCTGGTGACGCAGGCGTCGATCGTCCAGTGGCCGGAATTGTGCGGCCGCGGCGCCAGCTCGTTAACGATAATCACCCCCGATCGGGTGACGAACATCTCGACCGCGAGCACGCCGACTAGGTCGAGCCGCTCGGCGATGTGGCGCGCGATCGCCTCGGCCTCGGCGGCGATTTCCGGTGCAACGCAGGCCGGCGCGATGGTCGTGTCGAGGATGTGATTGACGTGGCGGTTCTCGACCGCCGGATAGGCGGCCAGCGAACCGTCGGCCGCGCGCGCCAGTACGACCGAGACCTCGCACGCGAAATCGACAAAGCTCTCGAGGATCCCCTGTGGCGCACCCATGCGCCGCCAAGCCTCCTCGGTTGCCGTATCGGGACGCAGCGTCACCTGGCCCTTGCCGTCGTAACCGAGGCGAACGGTTTTCAGCACCGCCGGCCGACCGATATCGCGCGACGCCGCGTCGAGCGAAGCGGGACTGTCGACCGCGCGAAATTCGGCCGTGGCGACGCCGATCGAGCGCAGGAAATTCTTTTCGCGCAGCCGGTCCTGGGCGATCTCGATGATTGCCGGACGCGGCAGCACCGGGCGTTTTGCGGCGACGCGGCGCAGCGCGGCCGCCGGGACGTTCTCGAATTCGCAGGTTGCGACATCGATCGCGGCGGCGAAACGGGCCAGCGCGGCGGCGTCGCCGAACGGCGCGATCGTCGCGGCGGCTGAGACCTGCACGGCGGGGGAATCGGCCTCGTTAACGAAAATGTGCGTGCGGTACCCCAGATTGGCGGCGGCCAGCGCGGTCATGCGGCCGAGCTGGCCGCCGCCGAGAATGCCGATCGTGCTTCCCGGAGGCAGCATCAATGCCCGCTTGGGTTGTCCGTTACCGGGCGCTCGGCGACGGCGTCGGTCTGCGCCCGCCGCCACTCGGCCAGCGATTTCGCCACCTTCGGGTCGCCAAGGGCGAGGATCGCGGCGGCGAACAGCGCCGCGTTGACGGCGCCGGCCTGACCGATCGCGAAGGTCGCGACCGGCACCCCGGCCGGCATCTGCACGATCGACAGCAGGCTGTCGACGCCGCGCAAGCGTGCGGCTCTCGACCGGCACGCCGAGCACCGGCAGCGGCGTCATCGCCGCCGCCATTCCCGGCAGATGCGCCGCCCCGCCGGCGCCGGCGATGATCGCCTTGAGCCCGCGTTGCTCTCGCGGTGCGAGCGTATTCGTAAAGCCGGTCGGGGGTGCGGTGCGCCGAAACGATGCGGGTCTCATAAGCGACATCGAGCCGACCGAGCGTGTCGGCGGCGTGCCGCATCGTTTCCCAATCCGACTGGCTGCCCATGATGATGCCGACGTCGCATCGCGCCTCGGTCGTCATGTCGCCCCCTCTTACCCGAGCGGCGCCGGACCGCATCAGCCGGACACGTTACCGAAGCCGCGCCCGCCGCGACAAGCCACACGACCTGGATGCCGGGATGGCAGACGATGCGGAGGGAGCGGCAGGAGGTCGCACCCGGTTTGGGCAACAGTCGGTTACAGTTCGTAACGGTGTTGTTTCAATTACCCCGGGGGCAGGGGGGATACGATGGAAATCATTGCGACGCTGTTTCTCTTCTACCTTGCCGTCGGCGCCGCGCTGTTCGCGCATCCTTCCTTTCCGGGGATGCCCAACGATTTCGACTGGCGCGCGCAACGCACGATTTTTCGTTCTACCTTCCTTCAGGTATTGGCCTGGCCGGTGGCCCTTTTCCGCCTCTGCGCCGACCGCGACTAGACGAGCCGGCGCAATACCTCGTCGGCCAGCGGCAGCGAGGCCGTCAGGCCCGGCGATTCGATGCCGTAGAGATTGACGAGCCCCGGGACGCCGTGCGCCTCCGGCCCCTGCACGACGAAATCGGCGGCCGCCTCGTTGGGTCCGCTGATCTTCGGGCGGATGCCGGCATAGCCCGGCTGCAGCGCGCCGTCGCGCAGTCCCGGCCAATAGCGCCGCACAGCGGCGTAGAACGCGTCGCCGCGGCGCGGATCGACCGCGTAATCGACATCCGGGATCCATTCGACATCGGGGCCGAAGCGCGCCTGGCCGGCCAAGTCGAGCGTGATGTGGACGCCGAGCCCGCCCGGCACCGGCACCGGATAGATCAGCCGGCGAAACGGCGTTTTCCCCGACAGCGTGAAATAGACGCCGCGGCAGAAATATGCCGGCGGGATCGTCTCCAACGGCACGCCGTCAATCGCGCGGGCCGCCGAAGGCGCGTGCAGGCCGGCGGCGTTGACCAGGATACGGCAGCGGATCGTGGTCGGCTCATCGCCGCCGACATCGAGTTCGAACCCGTCCGTTCGAACCCGGCCGCCCAGCACCGGCGAGCGGAACGCGACAAAGGCGCCGGCTTCCTCGGCCTCGCCCTGGTAGGCGAGCATCAGCGCATGGCTGTCGATGATGCCGGTGGACGGCGACAGGAGCGCCGCGACGCAGTTCAGCTCCGGTTCGAGCCGCCGCGCCTCGGAGGCGGTCAGCCATTCGAGATTGGTGACGCCATTGGCGAGGGATGCCGCCTCGATCTTCTCGACGCCGGGAATCTCGGCCTCCTCGGTCGCGACGATCAGCTTGCCGAGCCGCGCGTGCGGGATGCCGTGCTCGGCGCAATAGGCGTAGAGGCGCTCGCGGCCGGCGACGCAGGCCACCGCCTTGAGGCTGCCGGCCGGGTAATAGAGCCCGCCGTGGATGACCTCGCTGTTGCGCGATGAGGTCTCGAAACCGATCGTGTAGGCGCGTTCGAGGACGACGACCTCGTGCCCGGCAAGCGCCAGCGCACGCGCCGCCGCGAGCCCGATGACCCCGGCGCCGATCACGACCGCCTCGACCTCGTCCACCGCCGACCCTCACCCAATTGAAACCAAGGCGGCATCTTGGCCGAAACGGTAGCGGCCGCAAGGGCGCACCGCCGGTTGCCTGGACGATGCCCGGTCGTCCACAATGCCGGAGCTTTACAAAAGCGGGAGGGGGCCATGGCCGACAAGATCATCCGCATTCTGAGCATTGATGGCGGGGGTATCAGGGGGATCATCCCAGCCCGCATCCTGCAGCGCATCGAGGAGGCGACCGGCAAGAGCGCGCGCGAGTTGTTCCACCTGGTCGCCGGTACCTCGACCGGCGGAATCATCGGCTGCGGTCTGATGATCGGCAAGACCGCCCGGCAAATGGGTGACCTCTACGCGGCCGAAGGTAGCGACATCTTCCATCGGTCGCTGTGGGAACGGGTCACGACGGTCGACGGGCTGAGCAACCCCGATTACGATCCCGCGCCGCTCGAACGGGTTCTCTACCGCGAACTCGGCGATGCCTGGCTGTCGCAAATCGGCGGCGCCGAACTGCTGGTGCCGAGCTACGCGATCCAATTGCCCTTTTCGATGCCGGGCGATGCGCCGGGAATGCTGTATCCGCGGATGCCATATTTCTTCAAATCGTGGAAGGCGCGCGGCAGGGACCTTGGACCCGAGGAAACAGCCACCCAGCATGATTTCGCGCTGCGGTCGATCTGCCGGGCGACCTCGGCGGCGCCGACCTATTTCCCGCCGGCGCTGATCGCGAACCGCCAGGGCGAGCAATACGGGATGATCGACGGTGGCGTGTTTGCCAACAACCCGTCGATGTGCGCGCTGGTTTCGGCGTACAAGCTGTTTCCGCACGCCGACGATTTCATGGTCGTCTCGCTCGGCACGGGGTCGCTCGAACGGCCGATTCCGTACGACAAGGCGAAGGATTGGGGCCTCGTGCATTGGGCGCGGCCGATCCTCAACGTGCTGATGGACGGAAACGCCGATACGACATGCTACCAGCTCGATCAGATATTGGAGGAGACGCATTACCGTTTTGATACGTCGCTTGGCGAAAGCCCGAAACAGGACCCGAACGCGGTCAACGAGGATTTCGACGACGCTTCCCCCGACAACATCCGCCGTATCGAGAGCAAGGCGAATACGCTGGCGATGGTAATGGCCCCGGAACTGCAAGAGGTCATCGACGAATTGAAGAAGGAGAAATGGGATCCGTCGCAGGCGTGAGTACTACGGCCCCGCAGAACCATCGGCCGGCCGGCAGAACCGCCCGCGGCGTGCAGGAGGATGTGAATGATCAGCCGGTGGCGGTGGCTTTATATGCTGCTGACGCGGCGGCTTTGGTTCAGGGCGGGCCTCTACGGGATGGCCGCGGTCGTGACGGCGCTGATCGCGTCTCTCGTATCGCCGCTGGTCCCGGAAGACATACCGGATGTTTTCGGCGCCGAAGCGGTCGAGGACATTTTGAAGATCATCTCTGGCAGCATGCTGGCGGTCGCGACCTTTTCGCTCGGTACGATGGTCAGTGCGTTTGCTTCGGCGTCCAACACGGCCACACCGCGCGCTTCGCAATTGCTGATCGAGGACCCAACGTCGCAACACGTTGTTTCGACGTTTATCGGCGCGTTCATATTCGGTCTGGTCGGCATCATAGCACTGAACACGCATTTTTACGGCGCGGGCGGCCGGGCGATATTGTTTTTTGTGACGCTGATCGTCGTGGCGTTGGTTCTCGTCACCTTCTTCCGGTGGATCGATTATCTTTCTCACATCGGCCGCCTCGGCGAGACAATCGAAAAGGTCGAAAACGCGGCCAGCGATGCAATGCGGGCACGATGGCTGCGGCCTTATTTCGATTGCCAACCGATGCAAACCGTTCCACCTTTCGCCGTTCCGCTGAACAGCGGTAAATTCGGTTATGTTCAGCACCTGGACATAGACTCCCTTTCGCGCGTCGCGGAGCGGGCGGGCGGATCGGTTTATGTCACGCGTCTGCCGGGAGCATTCGCAGAGACAGGCCAACCGCTGGCTTTTGTTACATGGCGGCCGAACGAAGAGGAATGTCGTGAGCTGGTAAAGGCGTTTCTGATCGGGAAGGTACGATCTTTTGAACAGGACCCTCGATTCGGTCTGATCGTGCTTTCGGAAATTGCATCGCGAGCCCTATCGCCGGGAGTAAACGATCCGGGGACGGCGATCGACATCATAGGCCGCATCGTCCGCATACTATCGATCTGGGCGGAAAATCGAGAACCGTGCGAATCAGAAATCGAACATAGAAATGTTTTCGTGCCCGCAATTGCAGATAGCGATCTGTTCGATGACGCATTTGGCCCGATCGCGCGGGACGGCGCCGGCACGCTTGAAGTCGGCATTCGTTTGCAGAAAGCATTAAGGAGCCTGTCGCGTCTCGGGTCCGAGGAGTTCCGGGAAGCCGCGCGACGCCATTCCGCCCTGGCGAGGCAACGCAGCATCGCCGCGTTGCAGCTGAGCGAGGACAGAGCCGTCATCGAACGCTACGCGGCGATTTAGGGCGGAAACAACCTCCGCCCGCCGTTTTTAGGAAACGGGTTTATGGTTCATTGCAGATACACCTTGATCATCCGCTCTTAGGCGCGCCGCCGATCACTGCGAGCAGCGCCGCGCCGTAGCGATCAAGTTTGCTGCGGCCGATCCCGGGGATCGTCGAGAGTGCGGCGAGTGCCGTCGGGCGGCGGCGGGCGACTTCGAACAATGTCACGTCGTGGAAGATCACATATGGCGGGATTTCTTGTCGGCGGGCTTCCTCTAGACGCCAGGCGCGCAGCGCGGTCCATAGAGCCTCCCCGGCCGGATCGAGGCTCGGGGCGGGTTTCCTCGTCGATGCGGGTTTTGCGATTGGCACGGATTTGCGGCGCGGCGCCCGCTTCGCTTCGGTGCGGAAACGGATCGGGGTCTCGCCGCGCAGGATCGGGCGCGCGCTCGGGCCAAGCATGAGGCCGCCGTGGCCTTCCGGGTCGGGCAACAGGTGGCCTTGCGCGACAAGCTGGCGGATCACCGACAGCCAGGCGCGCCCGTCGAGCTCGGCGCCGGCGCCGAATGTCTTGATGCGATCGTGGCCGAAGCGGGTCACACGCTCGGTCTTGTTGCCGACCAGGACGTCGGCCAAATGGTGCGCGCCGAAACGCTCGCCGGTGCGGTAGGCGGCCGACAGTGCCTTCTGCGCGGCCACCGTGCCGTCCCAGCTTTCGGGCGGGTCGGAGCAGTTGTCGCAATTGCCGCAGGGCGGCCGGTCGCGCTCGCCGAAATAGCCGAGCAGGGCCTGACGGCGGCAGCCGACCGTCTCGCAGAAGCCGATCAGCGCCTCGGTCTTCTGGCGCTCGATGCGGCGCTGGCGCTCGGCGATGTCGCTGGCCTCGACGAGGCGGCGCAAATTCATCACGTCGGCGATGCCGTAGGCCATCCACGCATCGGCTGGCAGCCCGTCACGGCCGGCCCGCCCGGTCTCCTGGTAATAGGCTTCGAGGTTCTTCGGCGCGTCGAGATGCGCGACAAAGCGGACATTCGGCTTGTCGATGCCCATGCCGAACGCGACGGTAGCAACGACGGTTATCCCTTCCTCGCGCAGAAAGCGCTCCTGATTGCGGGCGCGGATCTCGGGCGGAAGGCCGGCGTGATACGGAAGCGCCTCGCGGCCGTGCCGTGTCAGGAATTGCGCGGTTTCCTCGACCGCCCGGCGTGTCATGCAATAGACGATGCCGGCATCGGCGGGGTGCTCGTCCTCGACAAAGCGCAAGAGGTCGTCGCGCGGGCTGCGCTTCGGCACGACGCGGTAGAACAGGTTCGGGCGATCATAGCCGGCGGCGAATAACGGCGCCGCTTCGAGATGCAGCCGCTCGGCGATGTCGCGGCGGGTCGGCTCGTCCGCGGTCGCGGTCAGCGCGATCAGCGGTGTATGCGGAAACCGGTCTTTAAGAATGCCGAGCGACTGGTAGTCGCGGCGGAAATCATGACCCCATTGCGAGATGCAATGCGCCTCGTCGATCGCGAACAGCGCGATCGCGCAGTGCTCCAGCATATCGAGACAATGCGGCAGCGCGAGCCGCTCGGGCGCGACATACAGCAGGTCGAGCGCGTTGTCGCGGAGCGCCCGCTCGATCGCGGCGGATTCGCCGGGCGGAAGCGCGGAGTTGAGCGCGGCGGCGCGCACGCCGGCCTGGCGCAGCGCGTCGACCTGATCCTTCATCAGCGCGATCAGCGGCGAGACGACGACGCCGACCCCGGGACGCAGCAAGGACGGCAGCTGATAGCACAGCGATTTGCCGCCGCCCGTCGGCATCAGCACGATCGCGTCGCCGCCGGATGCGACATGTTCGATGATCTGTTGCTGCTGGCCGCGAAAGCTCGGATAGCCGAAGACGCGGCGCAACAGGCCGAGCGGGGTTGGCGGTTCCGGGTCGCTCACCAGGCGGATCGTCGATTTCTGCTCCAAGCCGGCGCTTGGTTATATGCTGCCGCCGACGCCGGCAAGCCGGCACTGCGCAGCGGAGCCCGAATGGACGAGGTCGCCCAGGCATTTCTGCTCGTTTATGCCGGGCTGTTCCCGATCGTGAACCCGGTCGGCAACGCCCCGATCTTCCTCGCCCTGACCGCGAACCACACCGAACCGGCCCGCCATGCGCTGGCCTATCGCGTCGCGGTCAACGGGTTCGTGCTGCTGCTCGTTTCGCTGTTTGTGGGCTCGCACCTGCTGCAGTTCTTCGGGGTTACGATTCCGGTGCTGCGGGTGGCCGGCGGGCTGGTGGTGGCCTCGTTCGGCTGGCGGATGCTGCGCGACGGCGTCGAGCCGACCGAAGCAGCCGCCAACGTCGCGCAGCGCGGGCCGGACGATGCGTTTTATCCGCTGACGATGCCGCTGACCGTTGGACCCGGATCGATCGCGGTTGCGATCGCGCTGGGGGCGCAACGCCCACGGGGCATCGACAGTTTCGGTGCGATGGCGCTGTTGATCGCTGGAGCCGTTGTCGGCCTCGCGGCCATCGCGGCGACCATCTTCTTCTGCTACCGTTTCGCCGACCGCATGGTCAGAATGCTCGGGGAGAGCGGGATCAACGTGCTGATACGCCTGTCGGCCTTTATCCTGCTCTGTATCGGTGTTCAGATCGTCTGGAGCGGCTACAGCGCGCTGACCGGTCCCCCGCCGATCTGACAGCGGATCGCCGGTCTCGCCCGCCGGGGTCAGGTGATCTCGCTCGCGGCGATCGTGTAGGCGAAATGCGCAGGATCGAGCGAATCGACGCTTCCGTCCGGGGTTTCGGCGTAGGGATACATCAGAAAGCCGATCGGTCCCTCCTTCTGCCCGGGCAGAACGAAATCCCGCGCATAATTGAAGCCGACCCAGTTCATCTCCCAATTGCCGAACAGCCGCTCCCGCAGCGCCTTGACCTTGTCGCTGTCGAGCGGGACCTGCTCTTCGAGAACCACCTTGCGCACGTCGGCCGGATCGACCGGCAGCCACCCCTTGCCATCGATGAAGACCTCGGCGCGGCAATGCTGGGCCTTGGTGATGTCGCCCGATTTCCCGAGCGACTTCGAGACGCCGGAATCGGCGGCCCGGATGCCGAAAAAATCGCGCGCCGGCAGTCCCGCGGCCCGCGCCAGCCCGACGAACAGCGAGTTGATGTCGGCGCATTTGCCGCCCATGTCGCCGGTTTTCAGCATGAACTCGATGTTGCCGAGGCCGCACCCGCGGGTCTCGGCGCGGCGGAACGTGTTGTCGACAATCCAGTCGTAAATCGCTCGTGCCTTATCGAGCGGCTGGGTGCGACCGCCGACGATCTCGCGCGCCTTTGCCAGCACGATGCCGTCTGTCGGCGAACTCGCGGTGCCACGCAGATATTCGGCAAGTTCTTCGCGCGAGCCGTCCGGCGAGAAACCGCTGCGGTTTCGCGTCGCGACCCGCGCGGTGACCTCGATCTTTCGTGGCGGCGTCGGTTCGCTCCATGCTGCCGCAACCATTGGCGCGCGCGTCGCCTCCTCCCAGAGGACGGACGCGGCGACCGGCGAACGCCACGTGAGGTCGATGACCCGCTGATAGTCTAGCGCATCCTGCGGCACCGGCACCCACAGATGAGCCGGCTGCTGTTCGGTTGCCAAGTCGATCCGGTAGGTGATCTCGAATCGCCGCCATCCGGCCGGAGCGGCTCGTAAACCGCGTCCGAAGGCGGCCATGGCGCCGGCCGCGGCAAATCCCTTGAGCAAATCACGTCGGTGCATGAAGGACTCCTGCGTTCCGGCGACAGCGCACGACCGGCCGGTATTTTCCCTGGCCTCGTGTCCGATTTCGCCGGGACGACGCGCTCACGGCGCTCGCGATTGCAACTCGGGGACGATAGCGGGAGGCCGTTCGTCTGTCACGGCCGCCGACCGGCTGAGGGCCAGCCTGCCGATTTCAGTCCTTCCATACCCTGGGATGCCTATATGCTCGCGCCATGTTCGACGCCGAGGCCCGCGCCGCCGAACCGACGCGGGCCGCCCGACAAATGGACGACTAATACGAGGGACCGCATGAACGATTATATCGATGCCGTTGAGCTTGGGGTCGACGACCGGTTCGCGATCGGCCAGCCGGTGCCGCGCGCCGAGGACCCGGTGCTGCTGCGCGGCGAGGGGATTTATTCCGACGACTGGAACCTGCCGGGCCAGGCCTATTGCTGGATCGTGCGCAGCCCCTACGCGCACGGGGTGATCCGGGGGATCGACACGCAAGCGGCGATGGCGGTGCCGGGGGTGCTGGCGGTCTATACGGCGGCGGATCTCGCGGCCGGCGGCATCGGGCCGCTGCCGGCGCGGCAGGTCATGAACAACCGCGACGGCACGCCGATGCTGCAGCCGGTGCGGCATGCGCTGGCGACCGACAAGGTGCGGCATGTCGGCGAGGCGGTCGCGGCGGTGATCGGCGACAGCCTCGCGGCGGCGAAGGATGGAGCGGAGGCGGTCGAGCTCGACATCGAGCCGCTGCCCGCCGTCACCGAGCCGTCCGAGGCCGACGCGCCCGGTGCGCCGCAACTCTATGACAACGTGCCGAACAATGTCGGTCTCGATTTCCACTTCGGCGACACCGAAGCCGTTGCCGCCGCCTTCGCGCACGCCGCTCACATCACCAAAATCGAGCTGCGCAACAACCGCATCGTCGTCAACCCGATCGAGCCGCGCGCCGCGCTGGTCGAATACGACCCCGCCACGGAGCATTTCACGGTTCATGTCGGCAATCAGGGCGTGTTCGGGTTCCGCAACTACATCGCCGGCGTGCTCGGGGTCGGGCGCGACAAGGTGCGGGTCATTACCGACCGGGTCGGTGGCTCGTTTGGCATGAAGCAGCCGAACATGTCGGAATATTACTGCATGCTGCACGCCGCGCGCGAACTCGGGCGTCCGGTCAAATGGACGGACGACCGCTCCGGCAGTTTTGTCTCCGATACTCATGGCCGCGACCACGACATGACCGCCGAGCTGGCGCTCGACGCCGAGGGCAATTTTCTTGCCGTGCGATTGACCGGCTACGGCAATCTCGGGGCAACCTATGGCGCGCCCGGACCCTCGACGCGCAACGCGCAGCGCAACACGCTGGGCGTCTACCGGACGCCGCTGATCGAGGTGAACACGAAATGCGTGTTCACGAACACGACCCCGGTCGGGGCCTATCGCGGCGCCGGGCGGCCGGAGGCGAATTACTACATGGAGCGGTTGGTCGATACCGCGGCGCGCGAGATGGGTATCGACCCGGTCGAACTGCGCCGCCGCAATCATATCCGCCCCGAGGACATGCCGTACAAATCACCGAACGGCACAACCTACGACAGCGGCGATTTTACCAACCTGCTGAACAAGGCGCTGGCATTGGCCGATTGGGACGGGTTTCCGGCACGGCAGGCGGAGAGCCGGGCGTGCGGAAAATTGCGCGGACGTGGCATCAGCGATTATCTCGAACTGACAGGGCCGCCGGGCCGCGAGATGGGCGGCATCCGCTTCGAGCCGAACGGCGATGTCACGATCGTTACCGGCACCCTGGATTACGGTCAGGGGCACTGGTCGCCGTTTGCGCAGGTCCTGGCGACACGGCTCGGCATCCCGTTCCGGCGCATCAAGTTGGTGCAGGGCGACAGCGACCAGCTGATCGCCGGCGGCGGCACAGGCGGGTCGAAATCGATGATCGTCAGCGGCAACGCGATCGTCCGGGCCGGCGAGAAGGTCGTCGAGAACGGCAAGCAGATCGCGGCGCATGTGCTCGAAGCCGCTGCGGCCGACATCGAATTCCGCGCCGGCCGCTTCGTCATCGCGGGCACCGACCGTGCCATCGGTATTATGGAGCTGGCCGCGAGGATCCGCGAGGGGCTGGAACTGCCGGCCGACCTGCCGCAATCGCTCGATGTCGCGGAAATCTATGACGGGCCGCCGTCGGCCTTCCCGAACGGCTGCCATATCGCCGAAATCGAGGTCGATCCCGAGACCGGCGTCGCCGAGGTCGCCAAATACACATTCGTCAACGATTTCGGGGTCGTCATCAACCCGCTGCTGGTCGACGGGCAGGCGCATGGCGGGATCGTGCAGGGCATCGGCCAGGCGCTGCGCGAGCACACCGTTTACGACGAAGACGGGCAGCTCTTGACCGGGTCCTATATGGACTACGCGATGCCGCGCGCCGACGACGCGCCGCTGTTCCGCCACGCGAGCCATCCGGTGCCGGCCACGACCAACCCGCTCGGGGCCAAGGGTTGCGGCGAGGCCGGCTGCGCCGGCGCGCTGCCATCGGTGATGAACGCGCTGGTCGACGCGCTGTCGGAATACGGCATCCGCAACATCGACATGCCGGCGACGCCCGAGCGCGTCTGGCAGGCGATCCAGGAGGCGCGCGGCGCTTGACGCTTCCGTCGCCGCCGCTGCTGGTCATCTCCGACCGCAGCCAGGCGAGGCGGCCGCTGGTCGAGATCGCCGAGGCGGCGTTCCGTGCCGGGTGCCGCTGGTTCAGTCTGCGCGAGAAGGACCTCCCCGCCGACGAGCGGCGCGAGTTGCTGCGGGCGGTTGTCGCGTGGGGCGTCGCTATGGCGCGACGGTGACGGTGCACGACGATATCGACGCGGCTGTCGCGACCGCGGCGGACGGGGTGCATCTGCCGGGCGGCGGCGATCCGGCCGCGGCACGGCGTCTGCTCCCGTCCGGCTTGATCGGCGTGTCGGCGCACACGCCGCGGGAAGCCGCCGAGCAGCTCGCGGCCGGCGCTGATTACGCGACGCTGAGCCCGATTTTTCTGACGCAAAGCAAACCCGGTTATGGGCCCGCGGTCGGGCTCAACGCGCTCGCCGAGGCCGCGCTTCTCGCCCCCGGCCCGGTGGTCGCGCTCGGCGGCATCGACGAGAGCAACATCGCCGCCTGCCTCGCGGCGGGGGCGGGCGGGATCGCGGTGATGGGCGAGATCATGCGCGCCGCCGACCCCGAAGAAGCGACACGCCGCCTGCTCGCCGCATTCGGGCCGCGCTGACGCGGGTATCGACCCGAACAAGCGTGCGCTGTCGGTTCCGAAGCCGTGCCGGCCTCGCGCCGATCGCCATCACGGCTGGAATGCGCAATCGACCTAGCCTATTCGCCTGCTTGGCGTGGCACTCCGAAGACCGAGGAATGTGCAGCGCCCGGATGCAAGACACAGAGGACGGACATGCCTGCGAGCAAATACGTGAGCAAATACGTCAATCGCGCAGTAATTGTCGCGATATTTGTGATCGTGTCGGCCCCGGCCAACGCTCAAATTCAATGGCCGCCTTACGAATACGCGCCGCAGCCTACTGTTTCCGGTCAATGGCCGTCGTATCAAACCCCGCCCTATCCTTCCAGTTATGGTTATCCGTTCGTGCGGCCGGTCCCCGTCAATCCCTACGTCCCGACGACGCCGCCTGCGTGGAGCTACGATCCCTACACGAGCGGCCAGAGCCCCTGTCCGCAGCGGCATCCGGGCGATCCGCCCTGCAGCGAGACGATGGATCCGAGTTACGGTCAGCCGAGCTACTGGCCCCGATAGCTCTCGGCACGCGTTCGCCCCCGCCGCGCCAATCGGCGTCCCGTTCCGCTGCCAGCACAACAGCAAATTTGGAGTGGAGCGTACTGAAGCCATGCTCTGGACGCAGCACAACGACGCGGTAGTGCATATTGTCGCACCCTGAGGGGGAGGCCTAACGTGAGTTCGTGCGAACAGGTTGTGACCCACGACAGGGGCGAAAGGGAGGAAAGCGATGACCTACGATCTTCTGATCAGGAACGGACGCGTCGTTGACGGCTCCGGCGAGCCGGCATTTCAGGCCGATGTGGCCGTGCACCAGGGGAGGATCGTCGGGGTCGGCAAGTCGCTCGGAGCCGCGACGCGGACGATCGACGCCGAGGGCCGCGTCGTCGCGCCGGGTTTTATCGACCATCACACCCACTTCGATCCGCAGGCCGTCTGGGACCCGTATTGCGGTTCCTGGGTGCATAACGGCCACACCACGGTCGTCGTCGGCCAATGCGGCCAGGTCATCGCGCCGGTGCGGCCGGGCGACAGCGAGTGGTATCTCGAATTCTTCTCCGACGCCGAGCAGATCCCGCTGCCGGTGCTGAAGGCCGGTGTCGACGTGAGCTGGGAAACGGTCGGCGATTACCTGAACGCGCTCGGCAAGCGGCGCGGCATCAATGTCGGCACGCTGGTCGGCCATTCTGGCATCCGCCGCTATGTGATGGGCGAGGCCTGCGATCAACGCGTCAAGGCCACCGCGGAAGAACTGGCGGCGATGCAGCGGCTGGTCCGCGAGGCGATGTATGACGGCGCGCTCGGCTTCAGCACCGCGCCGAAGGATCGCGGCGACCCCGCCGGCCACTGCGATGACGACGAGCGCTGGGCGCTTGCCACTGTGCTCGGCGAACTCGGCACCGGCGTCTTCCAGGTCGCCGGCGGCGCGCCGGGCGGCACCAAGCAGACCCGCTCGGTCGCCCGCGAGCTGGCGGCGCGCACGGGACGGCCGTCGATCTACAACCTGATGTCGGATCCGATCGGCAACCCCGAGGAGTGGCAGGAGCACCTGCGCTGGCTCGAGGACGGGTTCAAGAGCGGCGCCCGCTGCTACGGCTCGGCCCTGTCGACTGTCGCCGGCGCGATCTTCAACCTGGAGCGCGGCCTCAACGTGCCGCAGGACGAGGACATCACCGACCCGCAGGGCTTCTTCCGCGGCATGCCGACCTGGGACCGGGTCATGGCGCTGCCCTATCAGGACCGGATGCGCGCCTTCCGCGACCCGGAGATCCGCAAGGCGCTGTCGGCCGAGGCGGTCGAGGGCACCGTCGCAACGCAGGGCAGCGTGACCGACCGGCGCGGCCGCGCTCGCGGCAGCTTCAACCGCCGCTGGGACCTGGTCGAGGTGTTCATGACGACAAAGGGTCAGAACCGTCACCTCGAGGGCAAGAGCGTCGAGCAGATCGCGCAGGAGCAGAACAAGAGCATCATGGATGCCTTCCTCGACCTGTCGCTCGACGAAGATCTGCAAACCTGCTTCCAGGCGATCGACCGCAACAAGGACCCGGCGGCGCAGAAGGCGATCCTCGGTTCGCAATACACGGTGATCGGCACCAGCGACGGCGGCGGCCGGCCGCACACCGCTGACCGGCACGAGACCAGCACCAACCTGCTCGGTCACTGGGTGCGCGAGCAACAAGTGATGACCCTCGAAGAGGCGGTCTATCGTCTGACCGGCAAGACGGCGCTGATGCACGACATCACCGACCGCGGGTTTATCGCAGCCGGCAAGATCGCCGACATCACGATCTTCGATCCCGACACGATCGCCTCGAAGCCGCGCGAGCCGACGGCGACCTTGCCGGCGGGCGGGATCGAGGTGAAGCGCGAGGCGGTCGGGATCGATTATGTGGTGGTTAACGGCACGGTGCTGCTCGACAAGGGCGAACTGACCGACGCGCTCCCCGGCCAGATCGTCCGCGGCCCATTGTACGAGGCCGCGCGGGCCTAACGTTTCGACAGTTGATGCCCATGGACTTGATCCGTGGGCATCACGAGCGGCACAATCGATCGGCTTCTCGCGGATGCCCGGCCCAGGGCCGGGCATGCACGATCGCGAGCGGGGCAAGGCAATCTTTGCGGCCGATAGATGCCACGTCCGGGAATGCGCGATGCCGACCACCGTCATCAGGAATGCCGCCTGGGTCGTCGGCTGGGACACGACGCGGGGGCGGCATGTGTATCGCCGGAATGTCGATCTGGCCTTTACCGGTGACCGTATCGTCCATATCGGACCCGATTACGCCGGCAGGGCGGACCACGTACTCGACGGCGCCAGCCGGGCGGTGATCCCCGGCCTCGTCAACATCCATTCGCACCCCGAGCACGAGCCGCTCTATCGCGGCATCCGCGAGGAGCACGGGCTGCCGAGCATGCACATGACTGGGCTCTACGAGCGCTCGCAGGCGCTGTCGGCCCCCGACGACGAGGCGCGCGCCGCCAGCGCCGAGGCCGCCTATTGCGAGCTGCTGCGCTCCGGGGTCACGACCCTCGTCGATGTGTCGCCGCCCTGGAGCGGCTGGGTCGAGCTGTTCGCGAAAAGCGGGCTGCGCGGCTTCCTCGCCCCCGGATACGCGTCGGCCCGCTGGTACATGGAAAACGACCGCGAGCTTCTGTACGCCTGGGACGAGCCGCGCGGACGGGACGGTTTCGCCGCCGCGCTCACCGTCATCGACGCGGCGCTGGCACATTCCTGCGGCCGGCTCTCCGGGGTCGTGTCGCCGATGCAGATCGATACCTGCACTCCCGAGTTATTGCGCGACAGCCGCGCCGCGGCGCGCGAACGCGGGCTGCCGTTCACGGTACACGCCGCGCAGAGCGTCATCGAGGTGCACGAGATGATCCGCCGCCACGGGCAGACGCCGATCCAGTGGGCGGATTCGCTCGGGCTGCTCGGCCCCGGCACGATCCTTGCGCACGCGCTTTATCTCGACACGCATTCCTGGGTCCGCTGGTACACCAAAACCGACTTACGAATTCTCGGGGATAGCGGCGCCGCCGTGGCGCACTGCCCGACGCCGTTCGCGCGGTACGGACATGTCATGGAGGATTTCGGCGCGTATCTGCGCGCCGGGGTCGTGATGGGGCTCGGCACCGACTGCGCGCCGCACAATCTCGCCGAGGAGATGCGCAAGGCGGCGGTGCTGGCCCGCCTCGCGGCCCGCGACATCACCGCCGTAACGACCGCCGACCTGTTCTACGCCGCGACAATCGGCGGCGCGACGGCGCTGATGCGCGACGATATCGGCCGCCTGGCGCCCGGCATGAAGGCCGATCTCGTGCTGCTCGATCTCGATCATCCGCAGATGCGGCCGGCGCGCGACCCGCTGCGCTCGTTCGTCTATCACGCGGCCGACCGCGCCGTGCGCGACGTCTTCGTGAACGGACAGCAGGTCATCACCGACCGGCGCATCCTGACCCTCGACGAGGCCGGCGCGACCGCTCGGCTGCGCGGCGCTCAAGAGCGAATGGAGGCGCTGGCGCCGTCGCGCGACTATCGCGCCCGCGACGCCAACGAAATCACCCCGCTAAGCCTGCCGGTTCTCGACTAGAGCCCGATCGGCTGATCGCCGGCGGGCACCCATCGCGCTGCGGCTTGATGCGCGCTCTGAAGGCCTCAGCGGTCGATGCCGCCGAGGCAGAGGTATTTGACTTCGAGGAACTCCTCGATGCCGTATTTGGACCCCTCGCGGCCGATGCCGCTTTCCTTCATGCCGCCGAACGGCGCGATCTCGGTCGAGATGATGCCCTCGTTGATGCCGACGATGCCGTATTCCAAAGCCTCGGCGACGCGGAAGATGCGGCCGATATCGCGGCTGTAGAAATACGCGGCGAGACCGAATTCGGTGTCGTTCGCCATCTTTATCGCCTCGGCCTCGGTCTTGAAGCGGTAGAGCGGCGCCACCGGCCCGAACGTCTCCTCCTTCGTGATCACCATGTCGGTCGTAACGCCGGTCAGCACGGTCGGCTCGAAAAAGCTGCCGCCGAGCGCGTGCCGATGCCCGCCGATCACCACCTTGGCGCCCTTCTGCACGGCGTCGGCGATATGGTGCTCGACCTTCTCGACCGCCTTCATGTCGATCAGCGGACCGATCACGGCGCCCGGCTCGAAGCCGCCCGCGACCTTCATCGCGCCGGCGGTCTCGGCGAGCCGCTTGGCGAACGCGTCATAGACGCCGTCCTGCACCAGGATGCGGTTGGCGCAGACGCAGGTCTGGCCGGCATTGCGGTATTTCGAGGCGATCGCGCCCTTGACCGCCATCTCGATATCGGCGTCGTCGAACACGATAAACGGCGCGTTGCCGCCGAGTTCGAGCGACACCTTCTTCACCGTCCCGGCGCATTGCTCCATCAGCAATTTGCCGATCTCGGTCGAGCCGGTGAAGGTCAGCTTGCGCACGGTCGGGTTCGAGGTCAGTTCGCCGCCGACCTCCTTGGCCCCGCCGGTGACGCACGAGAAGACGCCCTTCGGCACGCCGGCGCGCTCGGCCAGTTCGCACAGCGCCAGCGCCGAGAACGGCGTCGCGGTCGCCGGCTTCAGGACCATCGTGCAGCCCGCCGCCAACGCCGGCCCGGCCTTGCGCGTGATCATCGCGGCCGGGAAGTTCCACGGCGTGATCGCGGCGCAGACCCCGATCGGCTCCTTCAAGACGACGATGCGCTTGTCGGTGCCGTGCGCCGGGATCGTGTCGCCGTAGACGCGTTTGCCCTCCTCGCCGAACCATTCGATGAACGAGGCGGCATAGGCGATTTCGCCCTTCGCCTCGGCCAGCGGCTTGCCCTGCTCGGCGGTCATCAGCGTGGCGAGATCGTCCTGGTTCGCCATCATCAAATCGAACCAGCGGCGCAGGATCTGCGCGCGTTCCTTGGCGGTCTTGGCGCGCCACGCCGGTAGCGCCCGGTCGGCCGCCTCGATCGCGCGTCGCGTTTCCTCGGCGCCCATTTTCGGCACCGTGCCGAGCGTCTCGCCGGTCGCCGGGTTGTTGACCGGGATGGTCCCTCGGCCGATCGCATCGACCCATTCGCCGTCGATGTAGCAATGCTGGCGGAACAGTTTTTCGTCCTGGAGCTTCATCGCCATCGCGCACCTCGCTCGCTCGCATCCCGCTCGGGATGGGATAAAAGGATAGGTACGGAGGGCGCTGGAGAATGGCAAGGAGCGCCGGGCCGGCATTCCGTTGCGACGATTGTAATGCCGATACCGCGCGGCATGATCGCCGCGCCCGCAGGAGGACCCGTATATGAAATTCGGCATATTTTACGAGCTGCAATTGCCGCGCCCATGGCAACCGGGCGGCGAGCACCGGCTCTATCAGAACGCGCTCGACCAGGTCGAATTGGCCGACCGGCTCGGCTACGACTATGCCTGGGAGGTCGAGCACCATTTCCTCGAGGAATACTCGCACTCGCCGGCCCCGGAGGTGTTTCTCGGCGCGGCCAGCCAGCGCACAAAGAACATCCGCCTGTGCCACGGCATCATGCAATTGACGACGACCCACCCGGCGCGCTGCGCCGAGCGCATCGCCGCGCTCGATCTCGTGTCGAACGGCCGGGTCGAGTTCGGCACCGGCGAGAGCGCCAGCATCACCGAACTGGAGCCGTTCGGCGTCGATTTCGACGAGAAGCGGGCGATCTGGGAGGAGGCGATCCAGGCCATCATCCCGATGTTCACAAAGGACGCCGTCGAGCATCACGGCAAGTATTTCCAGATGCCGCTGCGCAACGTCGTGCCGAAGCCGATCCAGAAGCCGCACCCGCCCTTGTGGGTCGCCTGCTCGGCGCTCGACACGATCGAGATGGCCGGGCGCCGCGGCCTCGGCGCGCTGGCGTTCCAGTTCCTGTCGGCCGACGCGGCGCACGCCTGGGTGCACGCCTATTACAACGCCTTCACCAAGCGCCAGCAGAAGCTCGCCGATTACGTGACCAACCCGAACCTCGCGATCACCAGCTATTTCATGTGCGCCGAGACCGACGAGGAGGCGCGCCGCCGCGCCGACGGCATCCCGTTCTTCCAGTTCGCGCTGCGCTTCTACGGCCAGCAGGCGAACCGGCGCCGCCCCGACCCCGGCACGGTCAATCTGTGGGACGAGTACGAGAAGTGGAAGCGCGCGAACCCCGAGGCCATGCGCGCGCGCTGCGCGGCGGGCTGATCGGCTCGCCCGAGACGCTGCGCAACAAGCTGCGCAAGTTCGAGACCTCGCACATCAACTCGGTGATCCTCCTAAACCAGGCCGGCAAGAACACCCACGAGCACATCTGCGAGAGCCTCGAATTGTTCGCCCGCGAGGTCATGCCCGAGTTCCACGCCCGCATCCCCGAGCAGGAGGAATGGAAGACAAAGGTGCTGGCGCGCGAGATCGAGCTGGAGGAGATCGACACCCAGCCGTTCCGCGACCGCTACGGCCCCAACTCGGTACAGCTGCGCCGGGCGGCCCGCAGGCGGCGGAGTAGGAAGCTGGATTTAATGAGCTAACGCAAAGGACGCGAAGGATACGCAAAGGACGCGAAGTGTTTTTCGAGCGCGCAGCGCGGCCAATTATACTTCTGATCATCGCGATGAGACGGCGAGAGGATGCAGACGAAACCATTGATCGGGTCGCTTGCCGACGGGTATTGATAGCGCTTCGCGCGAAGGGATCCATCGCGTCCTTTGCGTAACCATTGCGTCTTTTGCGGTAATTCTCTATAATCCCGAAGGCGAACGCAGATGACCGACACCCTTCCCGCCCTCTCCCTCGTCGCCGTGCCGGGGCGGCGCCGGGCCACGCTCGAGGTCGCGCAGGAGGCCGAGCGGCGCGGCTTCCGGGCATCTACGTGCCGAGCATCTTCGGCAACATGGCGCAGTGCACGGCGCTGGCGCTCGCCACCGAGCGCATCGCGTTCGCCACCGCGATCGCGCCGATCTATGCCCGCACGGTCGAGGATTTCGCCCACAGCGCCGCCTATATCCACGAGGTCTCGGGCGGGCGGTTCCGCTTCGGCATCGGCGTCGCGCACGCGCCGAGCCATATCCGCATGGGCGTGACGCCGGGGAAGCCGCTCGGCGACATCCGCGCCTTTGTCGAGAAATTCCGCTCCTACGAGGGCATCGGCGCGCTGCCGCCGATCGTGCTGGCGGCGTTGCGCAAGCGCATGGTCGCGCTGTCGGCCGAGATCGCCGAGGGCGTCATCTTCGCCAATGCCAGCCGCTCGCATATGGCGCGAGTCGCTGTCGGTGATCCCGGCGGAAAAGCGCGCCGACCCGGATTTCCTCGTCGCCAACATGATCCCGACCTGCATCTCGCGACGACATCGAGGCGGCGAAGGCGGTCAACCGCCGCACGCTGACCCGCTACACGATGCTGCCGAACTACCGCAATTACTGGAAGGAAGCCGGCTACGTCGAGGAGATGGCCGCGATCGAGAGCGCGGTCGCCGAGGGCCGCCAGAACGACATCCCCTCGCTGATGAGCGACCGCTGGCTCGCCGACGCGACGCTGTTCGGCCCGGCCGCAGCGGTGCGCGACGGGGTCGCGGCGTGGCGCGAAGCCGGCGTCACGACCCCGATCCTGGTGCCGTCCTCGGCCACCGGCAACCAGCTCAAGGCGGTCGAGGAGATTTTTTCCGCGTTTGCCTGAGCGGGGATTGGCCAAGCGCATTTCGCTGCGCACGCCAAATCCGTAGGATGGGCGGATCCCGGCGAAAGCCGGGGAAGCCCATCGCCTGATCCCTGATCGGCGGGCTTCGCGCTGCCCGGAAACCCACCCTACAAGGATGGAGCGGCCCTTGCCGGACGGATCGAGCCTCAATGGCCCTAAGCCCGATGGACCAAAATACGACGATGATTTCTACGC
>CAWJZU010000027.1:0-37565 GCA_963847345.1 uncultured Alphaproteobacteria bacterium
ACCTTCATCCCGAAGTGCCACTGGTTGCCCTTCTTGGTCTGGTGCATCTCCGGATCGCGGGCCTTCTTCTTGTTCTTTGTCGAAGGCGGTGCGGCTATGATTGACGCATCAACGATTGTGCCCTGGCGCATCAACAGACCGCGCTCCTGCAGCATCGCGCCGACTTCGTCGAACAGTGCCCGGGTCAGGTCGTGCTCCTCCAGCCAATGGCGGAAGTTCAGCACCGTCGTCGCGTCCGGAACCGCCGTCACCGCCAGGTCGATCCCGGCAAAGCCGCGCAGCGCTTGGCTATCGTAGAGCGCGTCCTCCAAGGCCTCATCGGCCAGCCCGTACCACTGCTGCAAAAAGTACAGCCGCAGCATCCGCTCCAGCCCGATCGGCGGCCGACCGCGTTCGCCCTTCGGGTAGAACGGACGCAGCCGTTCAACCAGCCGCGCCCATGGCACCACTTGCTCCATCTCGGCCAAAAACTTGTCGCGCCGTGTCTGCTTCTTCTTGCCGGCGTATTCCGCCTGCGAAAAGCTCCCCTGCCGCTGCATCGCGTCCCCCGCTCCTCCGGACCGAACGATCCTATCCGATGCTAGCGCCAGCAGCCGGATTTTTCAGTGTTTCCCTAGTTCCGGAAGATTTCAGCCGCACGTTAGTTACGATGTTCTTGGGCCGAGGGATTGGATCGAAATCATTACTCTTACGAGGGATATATTATCCCCCAACAAGGGCTTCTACCCACCAAGTGGTGTATATTGGACATTGGCAATAGAAGTGCAGTTTTATCTACTTGTTTTCTTTATTGTCGCTTGCCGCCTGCCATTGTTTGCCACAAGCACGATTGTGGCGCTATTGGCGGCAATCATACAACTCTTTGATGTCAAGGCTCTGTTTGCGGGCAACTTCCTGCCGTACTGGCTCGCGTTTTGGATGGGCGCAGCTCTTCTAGAAGTACGACATAGAGGCCTCAGCTCGCCAAAAGTGCTGGGGCGGTGGGCCTTGCCAGTCGCTTGCGCTGGATCTGTCGTTATTCCTTTAACATTATTGATTATCCTCGCTCACCTATTGCCTACGGCATCCGAAGGCTCCACGATTGCCGTATCCACCGGACCGGGATCGCGGCAATGGGTCCTCATGGCAGGTCTCGCGGTTGCCATGTCCACGGCTCTTCTTGCATGGTTGGCCGAGAGCCTTGAAACCCCTCTGACCCATTCTCATGGGCACATACTGATTCGATTGGCGGTATGGTTGGGCACAATATCGTATTCTTTGTATTTACTTCATGGACAGCTCTACCAGATACCGGATATGTTCATCAGAAATTTGGCGCCGGATAATTTAGCGTTTATTCGTCCCGTACTTGTTATAGTAATAACAGCGGTTCTGTGTAGCGTATTTTTTAATTTTTGCGAGCGCCCGTTTATATTAGGGCAACGTGATAAGAAGTCCCCGGTATTAAGACGACATGGTAAGGACGTCCCGTTGCGTGCGGCCTGAGAGCGGTGCACGCGGACGAGAGCGTCATTTCGCAAATTGGACGCGAACCGACGACGGCGATGCTGTCGTCGCCAGTTCGCTAACCTACTACGCGCCTTAACCCTCGAGCGCGCCTTCTACTCCGCTGCCGCCAGATTTGGCGTCGGCTCGAGCGGCAGGCCGGGCTTGCCGGTCAGCCGCAGCCCCAACTCCTTCATCTCCATTGCCCGCTTCTTGATCGCCGGCAGCATCTCGGCGAGCTTTCTTTCGTCGAGATCGGCGGCGATCCCGGGATAGCCGGCCCGTTCGAGCATCGACTTGAGCTTGCCCGTCTCGAACTGCTCGAACACCCAGGCGAGCGTATCGTCGATCAGCGTCGTGTCCCAATAGATGCGATGGTTCTTGTTGCGCGGACCGTAATGGTAATGCGCGCCGTTCCAGAAATTGTCGAAGGCGAGCAGCTCGGTTTCTTCGGTGTAGTGCTTGTCCGGCGTCCCGCCGATATCGGCCAGCACATGCACGGCGAGACCGCCGTCACCCATCGGCAGGCGGCGCATTTCGAGCCCGATCCGGATATTGCCGACCTCGAACACGTCGGTGCCGCGGTTATGTTTGACCGTGTTGCGCTTTACCGCATAGAGCTCGCGGGCGCAGGCCTCGACGTCAGGAAGAACCCTCTGCACCTCGTCCATATTCGTGTTCGCGGCGATCTGCGGATAGCCGGACTTCTCCAGCATCTTCGGCAGCTTCGTGCCCAAGGTCTTGATCGTCCAGCTGATCGGGTTGCCGTCGGTGATCGGGTCCATACGGAAAACCCGCGTGCGCGGCGTGGCGCCGAGCATCGCCGGTCCTTCGAGCTTCAGCTCGGGGTTTTCCGGCCCGTAGACGTAGCTCTTCTCAAGATCGAAGCAGTTGAACCGCAGCAGCGTCGTGTCCTTGCCGCCGACATCGGAAGTGACGGCGATCGCAACGCCCTGATCGGCGTGATCCTGGATGTTGCCGTCCCACAATTCGTGCCGGACGACGAACGTCAGCGGTCCGGCCGTGAAACGCGTCCTCTGTGCTGCTTCCGCCATGTCTCCACACCCCTCTGAAGAATTATTGCCAAGCTCCGAGCCGGCCTTCGGCCTCAAATCGGTATCCCGCACGACGCGGGGAGCTTGCCGAGAATAGGGCGCGGCGGACGACACGCCAATAGGATAGTTATACATACCGCATCGGCTTATGACGCGGGCCTCGCGACGTCGGCGCCGCCCTGCGGTGCCCGGAGCGCGCCGCGCAAGGTTGCGGTTCTGCCCCGATTTTGGACAGCCGGCTAGTACCCGGTCTGAAACGTGTACCGGCAACTCGGCGACACGATCTGTGCGCTGACCCCGTTCCCCCGGATCTGGCCGGTCATGACGACGGGCCCCAGCTTTGTCGGGGCGGAGGCCCGGAAACTGCCGTCCGCGGTCACGCTGCCGGTCAGCGTTGTCGCGAAGCGCGGCAGATAGGCGAAGCTCACCCGCCCGGCCGATACGATCAGCGGGTAGGCTGCCCCGAGCGGCGGCGTCGTACAGTCTCCGGAGATCACGTCCATCAGCGTCAACCGGCCGACATACTGGCCGTCGAACGGGGACGCGCCCTGCGCCCAGGCGGCGCCGCCGAGCGCCGACGCGAGCAGGAGACCCGGTCCCAACCGTATCGGCATTCCGCCGCTCCGTCCCGATTCCATTTGCGGTGCACGCAGCAGTTGATTTACCCGCGGTCCAGCCCATATGCAACCTTGGCCCACCAGATCAAGTAGCGCGCAGTTCAGAGCCGTATCTCCCTGCTCGTTCCCTGATCTGACAAGTATTGCACCCTGTTCGTGGTACAAAAAATCCCTGTTGGCGGTTTAGGGAATTTATCCCTATCTAATTGAACTGTCGGACTTTTCCAGCATCGCCAACGGCCAAATCCGGCAAAATTCCCTGCGGGCAGGGAATTCGGCTCGCTTAAAACGCGAAATCGGCCGGTTGCAGCGCAATCGGCATGCCGTGCGGCGTGCGGTCGGCGGCGCGGTGCCAGGCTTCTCGATAGCGCGCCAGATCGGTCGCCTCGGCGATGCCCTTCTCGGCGACCAACCATTCGAGCGCATTCAGCCAGTGCCGGTAATACGTGTCGCCGGTGTCAGCGTCGCCGGCGGCCTGCGCCCGCTTGATCTCCGCCCCCAGCGTCTCGGCCCATTCGGGCCACGTGAACAGGCCTTGCCGATACAATGCCACCGTCATCGCGAAGGCCTGCGCCTCCCAGGGCTCGCGGAACACCGGGCCGCCGGCGTCTCGCGGCAGGTTCGGCAGCGCCGCGACCGCTTCGGCGAAATCCGGCCCTTCGCTCATCCGAAGCCGCTCATGCCGGATCGAGATACGGCTCGAACGCCTCGACCGACACCTTGACCGCCGGGTCGGCGTCGTCGCCCCACAATTCGCGCGCCGGGAAGACGACCGTATAGAGCCATTCGGCATGTTCGTGGTCGCCGAGCGCCGCTGTGTCGGGATAGACGTGCACGCCGCGGATTGCCTCGACCGTGCCCATCTTGCCGCGCACGTAGCGTGGCAAGCGCGTATGCGTCACCGGGTTGATGTTGCGGGCGCGGACCCGGTCGCCTTCCTTAAAGCGAGCCGGGGCCTGGGCCGGGCGCTCGTAATTCGGCCACGCCCAGTTCTTCGCGTCCGCCAGGGTCAGCTTGCGGTTCAGCAATCGTCCCGGGCGCAGCGAGCGACCGGCTCCGATCTCGTCCTCCCCGACCAGCCCGTGCGCGACGACGCGGCGTTCAAGCCCACGGAACCAGCGCTCGTAATAGGACGAAGCGAGATAGGTTACCGGCGGCAGGGTTTCGAGCGAGGCGCGGCCGCCGTCGATGGTCCACAGCCCGGTAAAGCCCATCGCCCGCTGCATCGCGAGCACCCGCCTTTCCCAATCCGCATGGAAGACAGGCTCGTTCGGCTCGGGCTCAACCGGGCCGAAACCGTGCATGCCGCCCATGTCGTGCACCGAGTTGGTCACGGCGCGGCCTCCCGCGCTGTCTCCTCCGGTGATTTCGGGAGGCCGGTGCCGATCATGCTGTCGCGCGTCACGAGTTCCGCCAGCTGCTGCTCGCTCCAGCCCTCCGTCCCCGCGGGCCGCATCGGGACGACCAGGAAACGGGTCTCGGCGGTCGAGTCCCAAATGCGGATCTCGGTGTCGGGCGGCAATTTGACACCGAAATCCGCCAGCACGCCTTTCGGGTCGATCACCGTGCGCGAGCGGTACGGCGCCGATTTGTACCAGACCGGCGGCAGACCCAGCACCGACCACGGATAGCAGGAGCACAGCGTGCACACGACTACGTGATGCGTCCGCGGCGTGTTCTCGACCGCGATCAGGTGGGCGGCGACGGGGTCGAACCCGGCGAAAGAGTTGACCGCCGCGGTCGCGTCCTCAAGCAGGCGCTGCTTGAACTCGAGATCGACCCAGGCGCGCGCGACGATTCGGGCGCCGATATGCGGACCGATCTTGGTTTCGACATTCTCGACGATCTGGTCGAGCGCCGCCGGATCGACATAGCCCTTTTCGGTCAGGATCGTTTCGAGCGCGCGCACCCGCAGCTGCATGTCGGACAGCTCGGACATCTGATCGGGTCCATGCGCGTGCTGATGGGAGTGATCGTGGTCTGTAGCCATCGCCTCGTCCTCGCCTGCCATCGGGCGAAGCTTGCATCGTCGCGGTTGCGCTTGCAACGGGAAGGCGGTCATCCGCCGGCGGCGCGGCGGATCAGATTTCGAAATCTCCGGCTTGCGCGACCCGCCCCTCGATGCCGGCGCGGTGCGCCCGGGCGCACAGCTCGTCGAGCGTCAGCGCGTCAAGCCGCTGCATCGTCTCTTCCTGCAATTCGATCCACAGCGGCCGCACGACCCTGTGCCCGAGTTCGCTGCCGGCCGGATCGGTCATCGGATCCTCGCCGGTTTCGAGCTTGCGCACCGACCGCACGATGTCGCCAAGGCTGATCCGGCGACGCTCACGCGCCAACCGATAGCCGCCGCTCGGGCCGCGAATGCCAACGAGCACGCCGTCGCGCACGAGCTCCTGTAACACCGGCTCGAGATAGCGGCGCGGAATGCGCTCGCGCTCGGTGATCTGGGCCGAGCGCACCGGCGCGGCGCCGCCATTATAGGCGATGTCGAGAACGGCCTCGATCGCGAACAGCAGGCGCTTTGTCAGCCGGATCATCGGCAATCACTTTGGTTCACCGGCGGCGTTTGGACAAGCGCCGGTGATTCCTGTCGAACCGAAACCGCCCTGCTGCCGTCCCGCCGCTTCACCCGGGACAAACTCGGAAACGAGGGTAAAGCGCGGCCGCGCCACACGCGTGAACACCAGCTGGGCGATGCGGTCGCCTGGCCGGACGACAATCCCCTCGTTCGGGTCGCCGGAGCGCACAGGGTTGCGGTTCCATGCCGAGATCAGGCAGACGCCCTCGTAGTCGGCATCGATCAATCCGACCGCATTGCCGAGCACGAGCCCGCGGTGGCCCAGACCCGAGCGCGGCAGGATCAGACCACACCATTCAGGATCGCCGATGCGGAAAGCGATGCCCGACGAGATCAGCACCGAAGACGCCTGCGGCTCCAGCAGCAGCGGCTCGTCGAGGCAGGCATGCAGGTCGAGCCCGGCGGCATGCTCCGAGCCGTACCGCGGAAAGCCCCAGCCCGGCAGCCGCGGGTCGAGGATTTTGAGTTCGATCGAAAGCGCCACGGTGCGTTCAGGCGATGGTCGTTCCTCTAAGAGGCAACCGACGCGCCGATGCGCGAGGCGATCCGTTCGGCCAGGCGCGCGGCGACCTCGGCCTTGGTCATGACCGGCCAGTCCTCGACCGTATCGCCGTCGACCAGGTGGATCGTGTTGCTGTCGCCGCCGAAGGTGCCGGTGCCCGGCGACACGTCGTTCGCCAGAATCCAGTCGCACCCCTTGCGGCGGCGTTTTTCGACCGCGTTGGCGACGACGTTTTCGGTCTCGGCGGCGAAGCCGATGACGAGGCTCGGCCGGTCGTTATGACGGGCCGCGATCGTCGCGAGGATGTCCGGGTTCTCGACGAGGCGCAGGAGCGGCGGCCCGTTGCCGTCCTTCTTCAGCTTCTGGCCGGCCTCGCTCTCGACCCGCCAGTCCGACACCGCGGCGGCCATGACGGCGATATCGACCGGCAGCGCCGCCTCGCTCGCAGCCAGCATCTGTCGCGCGCTCTCGACCGCGACCAGCCTGACCCCGGCCGGGGTCGGCTCCTGCGTCGGGCCGGAAACGAGCAACGTGTCGGCCCCCAGCGCGGCGAGCGCGGCGGCGATCGCGTGCCCCTGCTTGCCGGAGGAATGGTTCGACAGATAGCGCACCGGGTCGATCGGCTCGCGGGTCGGGCCGCTGGTGACCAACGCGCGCCGGCCGGCGAGGCGCCGATCGGGCGGTCAAGAATGCGCGCGATCTCGGCCAGGATCTCGGCCGGCTCGGCCATGCGCCCGTAGCCGATCTCGCCACACGCCAACTCGCCGGCGCCGGGACCGACCTGCAGCACGCCGCGCCCCTTCAACGTCGCGAGATTGGCCTGAGTGGCAGGGTGCGCCCACATCATCGCGTTCATCGCCGGCGCGATCAGCACCTTCTTGTCGGAGGCGAGCAGCGTCGTCGCGGCCAGATCGTCGGCCAGTCCCGCCGCCATGCGGGCGATCAGGTCGGCCGTGGCCGGCGCGACCACGAGGAGATCCGCCTCGCGCGACAGGCGGATATGGCCCATCTCGCTCTCGTCGGTCAGCGACCAGAGTTCGCCATAGACCTTGTCCTCGCTCAGCGAGGCGACCGACAGCGGCGTCACGAACTGGCGCGCCGCCTCGGTCATCACGACGCGCACCGCGGCGCCGCGCTCGCGCAGCCGCCGGATCAGCTCGAGGCTCTTATAGGCGGCGATGCCGCCCGCGATGATCAGCAGAATGCGTCGGCCCTCAAGCACGTGCCCACTCCGTAATGCCCGCCGGATTATGCGCCCGCCGCTGTCCGGCCGCGAGCATATCAGCTGGAAATCGGACCCGATGCGTTTTCACGCGCTGCGCTAGAACTAACTCAAGTGCCGACCTGTTTCCTCTCCGAAGCCAGTTTCTGCAACAGGAGAGCGGAATGAAAGCCACCTTGGCGATGGCCCTGTTTGGGGCGGCGCTGATCACCGTCCCGGCCACGGCGCAAACCCAGCGGCCTATGGACCAGGGTCCGAGGGCAACGGAGCGGACCACCGACGCAAAAGCGCCCGCGCTCTATCAAATGAAAGCCGGTCAATGGCGGGCCTCCAAGCTGGATGGCCTCGACGTCTATAACCCGAACAACGAGAAGATCGGCGACATCAGCGAGCTGATCATCGATCGCGGCGGCAAGGTCGAGGCTGTTGTGATCGGCGTTGGCGGCTTCCTGGGTATGGGCGAACACCTCGTCGCGGTGCCGTTCGAGAAAGTGCAGTGGGTCGATCAGCCGGTTGAGCATAAGGTTTCGACCACCGAACGGACGACGACCACGGGGAGCGGCACATCGACCGCGACGGCTCCGCGCGAGACGACCACAACGACAACCACCACCACGGATCGCGACCGTGGGACGGCCGCGATGAACGCTCCGGCCAACGGACCGGTGACGACGAGCGCTCCGGTAACCACAACGGCCCCGGCCAACGCTCCGGCGACGACCGTCGACCGCAGCACCGGGACGACGGTTACCACCACTACGGCCAACAACCGGAATGACGCGAACAATGAGTATCGTCCCGACCACGCCGTGGTCGCCATGACAAAGGACCAGCTGAAAGCGCTGCCGGAAGTTCGCTACTCCCGGTAGTCGCGCGGGTCCACGGCCGGTCGCCCGGCACTCCTTGCCTAGACACCATCACCGGCCGGGGCGATACACGTCGCCCCGGCTGGTCGCTTCAGCCGAAGATCGCGGCGAGCGCTAAAGCCACCAGAGCGAGCCCGCCGAGCCACAGCGGGATTACTAGGAGCGGCAGTCGCCGCGCCCAGTGGGTCGCCTGCGCGGCGATGCTCTCGGCGTGCAGCTTGACGCCGTCGCGGGACCAGTCGGCGACGATCCGGTCCAGACCCCGCAAGACCCGCGGTACCTCCTGCATCGCTTCGATCAGCACGTCGATCTGATGACGCAGCTGCGCTTCCGGGCCGCGGTTCTCCCGCATCCATTGCTCGACAATCGGGCGCGCCAGGGTCCAGATGTTGACGCTCGGGTCGAGCCGCCGGCCGATGCCTTCGACCAGCACCATCGTCTTTTGCAACAGCAGCAGCTGCGGCTGGGTCTCCATCTCGAACTGCTCGGTGACTTGGAAGAGCTGCGCCAGCAGTTTTGCGATCGAAATCTCGTGCAGCGGCAGGTCGAGGATCGGCTCGCCGACCGAGCGGCAGGCTTGCGTGAACGTGTCGATCGAGCGCCTGCGCGGGACATAGCCGGCCTCGAAATGCACCTCGGCAACCCGCCGATAGTCGCCGGTCAGGAACCCGATCAGCATGTCCGCGAGATAGTACCGGGTAGCGCGGTCGAGCCGGCCCATGATGCCGAAATCAACGACCGCCAGCGCGCCCTCGGCATCGACGAAAACGTTCCCGGGATGCAGGTCGGCATGAAAGAAGCCGTCCCGAAACACCTGGTTGAAGAAGGACGCCGCGGCGTTTTGCAGCAGGTCGGGGATCGAATGCCCAGCCGCGATCAGCCCGTCGCGGTCATCGACTCGAATGCCGGTGATGCGCTCCGTGGTCAGCACGGTCCGCCCGGTGCGCCGCCAATCGATCTGCGGCACCCGAAACGTCGGGTCGCCAGCGAAATTCCCCGCGAGTTCTGACGCCGCGGCTGCCTCGAAGCGCAAGTCCATTTCGAGCTGGACGAATTCGGTGAAAGTCATCACGACGTCGATCGGCTTCAAGCGGCGCAGCGAGGGCTGCGTGCGTTCGGTCAGTTGCGCCAGCCACAGGAACAGTTCGAGCTCGCGCGCGAAGGCGCGGGCAATTCCGGGACGCAGCACCTTGACCGCGACCGGACGACCGTCGGTCGTGACCGCGAAATGAACCTGCGCGATCGACGCCGCCGCGACCGGCACTTCGTCGAACGACGAAAAGAGAGATCCGATGGGCCGCCCGAACTCGGCCTCTATCAGAGCGCGCGCCTGCTCCGTCGGAAACGGCGGCAGCCGGTCCTGCAAGGCCGCGAGGTCGGCCGCAATCTCCTCACCCAGCAGATCGGCACGGGTCGATAGCATCTGCCCGAGCTTGACGAAGCTCGGACCGAGTTCGGTGAAAGCGGCGGCGAGCCGCTGGCCGGGTCGGGCGCCGTCTCTTATCCGGCGCGCGCTGGACGATACGCACTCCACGCAACAGCGGAGCCGCCCCGGCCAGCTGGTCGAGTGGAAACAGCGCGTCGTGGCGCGCCAGCGTCGCGGCGATCCGGACGAGGCGGGCGAGATTGCGGCAACCGCGTAAAAGACCGAACACGGCCCCGCAATCCCTCGCTACGGTTTCACAGCCGCCAGGCGGAATGAAGGGCGGCGATGCCGCCGGTCAGATTGCGATAGCGCGCGCGATCGAGACCCGCGGCCGCGATCATCGCAATGATTTCGCTCTGCGACGGAAACCGCCGGATGCTTTCCACCAGATAGGTGTAGGCGTCGCGATCGCCGGTCACCAGGCGGCCGAGCAGTGGCAGGAATGCAAAGCTGTAGAGCTCGTACAACGGTTGCAAGACCGGCGCGACCGCCGGCGTGAACTCCAGGCACAGGAAGCGTCCGCCGGGCCGCAGCACACGCCGTGCCTCGGCCAGCGCGCGCTCGATTTGGGTAACGTTGCGCAGTCCGAAGGCGATCGTATAGAGGTCGAACGACCGGTCGGCGAAGGGCAGCGCCTCGGCGTTGCCGCACAGCCATTCGATGCCATCGAGAATGCCGTCGTCGATCGCGCGGGCGCGCCCGATTTCGAGCATTCGTGGGTTGGCGTCGCATACGACGACCACGCCGCCCGCCGCCGGCTCCAACCGAGGCAGCGCGCGACGCGCGACATCGCCCGTGCCGCCCGCGACGTCGAGCATGCGCTGGCCCGGACGCGGGTTTAGCCACGCCACCATCTCGTCTTTCCACAGGCGATGGATGCCGGCGCTCATCAGGTCGTTCATCAGGTCGTAGCGCTCGGCGACACTGTCGAATACGGCGCGCACCAGTGGCGCCTTGGCCGCTTCGGGGACCCTTCGGAAGCCGAAATCGGTTTCTTTCGCAGCGGCGCGGTTCGACTTCCCGCTTGTCTCGTCGGCATTCATCGGGCACGACAATAGCCGCAAACAGCCCAATCCGCACGCCTCCTGCCTGATCCCGGATGCCCGAGCTTCCCGAAGTCGAAACCGTCCGCCGCGGCCTCGCGCTGTGCATGACCGGGCGCCGGATCGCTCGCGCCGAGTTGCGGCGTTCCGATCTGCGCCGGCCGTTTCCGCCCGATCTCGCGGAACGACTCGACGGCGCCCGCATCGGCGCGCTGACCCGGCGCGGCAAGTACATCCTGATCGAACTCGATGACAGCGGCCTTTTGCTGCTGCATCTCGGCATGTCCGGGCGGATCACAGCGGGCTTGGCGGCACCGCCCGAACCGCACGATCATGTCGTACTGACTCTCGACGATGGCACCGTCGTACGGTTCAACGACCCGCGCCGTTTCGGATTGCTCGATTACCTCGCGCGAGGGCAGGAAAGCGCGCACAAGCTGCTCGCGGGGCTCGGCCCCGAGCCGTTGGAGCCCGGGTTCGACGGCGGCTACCTGAACCGCGTTCTGGCGGGCAAGATGACGCCGATCAAATCGGCGCTGCTCGACCAGCGCATCGTCGCCGGTCTCGGCAATATCTACGTTTGCGAGGCCCTCTACCGGGCTCGCGTATCGCCGCGCCGTCTCGCGGCGAGCATCGTCGGGGCGCGAGCCGAACGCCTGGCGATCGCGATCCGCGAGGTGCTGGCCGAGGCGATAGAGGCCGGAGGTTCATCGTTGCGCGACTACGTCCAGGCCAACGGCGAACTCGGCTATTTCCAGCATCGCTGGGCGGTGTACGGCAAGGAAGGCGAGCCGTGCCCGAATTGCAGCTGCGCCGAGGGCGTCCGTCGCATCACGCAAGCCGGAAGATCGACCTTCTTCTGCGGCACGCGCCAGCGATAGCACGCACGCCGCTTCGGAGAACCCGCGGCTGCGCCGCGCCAGCGGAAATTCGTGTGTCAATAATCGACAGACCAGGGTGCCGCTCGCTCCGAATGCAATGCCCTGAGAAAAACGGAGGCAATCCAGTAACGGTGCGATAACAAAAGTTTAGATTTAATACGGACTGATCTTCGGAACCGGCGCGTTGAGAAGACAAACGACAACGCACCGCTGGGAGGACCGAGGTTTGTGGGTCCCGGCCAGCCCTACAAAGGAGGACACTGGATGATCTGCCCCGACAGCGACCTCGATTGCGACAATCCCGGCTGCCGCCGCGGCGGCTGTCAGGGACGGCGCCCGAACCTGCCTCTGTTCCGTGCTCATGCCGCGACTGCGGCCAAGGGCCTGCTCCTTCTCGACGCGGCAATAGCCAATGGGACGGCGGCGATCGCCAAATCCGACGGGCCAGGGCCCGGCCGCCGGCACGGCCGACCCGTTGTTGCGTAACTTCGCTATACCGCAATCGGCGCCGCTTCCGTAATCTGCCGCTCTTCGATTTTTCCGGCGCGCCGGTTCTCGATTGTCGGCGCCGCCGGAGCAGGAGGCTGGACGGAGGCGGTCATGGCCGGCGACTCATTCGAAAACATCCTGGTCGAGCGCCGCGGTGCCGTCGGCCTGATAACCCTGAACCGACCCAAGGCGCTGAACGCGTTGAACGCCGCGCTGATCGCCGAACTTGGCGCCGCGTTCGACGACCTGGAAGGCGACCCGGCGATCGCCGCGATCGTCCTGACCGGCGGCGAGAAGGCGTTCGCGGCCGGAGCCGACATCAAGGAGATGGCCGGCAAGAGCTACATGCAGGCCTACGGCGAGGATTTCATCACGCGCGGCTGGGAACGCGTCGCGCAGTGCCGAAAGCCGGTGATCGCAGCAGTCGGCGGCTTCGCGCTCGGCGGCGGCTGCGAGATCGCGATGATGTGCGACATCGTCATCGCCGCCGAGAACGCCCGCTTCGGGCAGCCCGAAATCAATCTCGGGACGATCCCCGGCGCCGGCGGAACGCAGCGCCTGCCGCGCTTTATCGGCAAGGCGAAAGCGATGGATCTTTGCCTCACCGGCCGGATGATGGACGCCGTCGAGGCCGAGCGCGCCGGGCTCGTCAGCCGCGTCGTACCGACCGAAAAGCTGCTGGATGAGGCGCTCGCGGTGGCCAACCGCATCGCCGAGCTATCAGCGCCGATCGCGATGATGGTCAAGGAATCGGTCAACCGCGCCTTCGAGACGACGCTGGCCGAGGGGGTCCGCTTCGAACGGCGGCTGTTCCATTCGACTTTCGCCACCGAGGACCAGAAGGAGGGCATGGCCGCCTTCATCGACAAGCGCAAGCCGGCCTTCCGCAACCGCTAAGGCGCTCGCATGAACACCGAAAGCGGCGTCGTCGCGGCCGTCAGCCGCAGCCCGACGCACACGATGTCGAAGCCGATCGCCGACAGCATCCGGCTCGTCGCGGGGCTCGGGGTCGAGAGCGACGCGCATCAGGGCGCGACGGTAAAGCACCGCTCGCGCGTGGCGCGCAACCCGCAGACTCCGAATTTGCGCCAAGTGCACCTAATCCATGCCGAGCTGTTCGAAGAATTGCGATCCCGCGGCTTCACGGTCTCCGCCGGCATGATGGGGGAGAACGTGACGACGGCGGGGATCGACCTGCTCGCTCTGCCGACCGGGACGCGCCTGCACCTCGGCGGCGATGCCGTCGTCGAGGTTACCGGGCTGCGCAACCCGTGCCGCCAGCTCGACAGCCTGCAGATCGGCCTGATGGCGGCGACCTTGGACCGGGACCGCGACGGCAAGCTGATCCGCAAGGCCGGGATCATGGCGATTGTGGTGTCCGGCGGCATTGTGCGCCAGGGTGACCCGATCCAGGCCGAGTTGCCCCCTAGGCCGCACCGCGTCCTCGCGCCGGTCTGAAGCAACCGCGTTTGCTTAACCTATGTGATTTACTGGCGCCGGCGATTACGGGCCGCACTGGTTTCCACCCAAAACGTTTGAACCTTTCTGAAGGTACTCACGTTTGTCGGGCGTCGCAAAGAACGCTTGGCGCACGATGGGAAAGACGATTCTGATCACTGGCGGGGCCGGTTTTATTGGCTCGCACTGCGCCACGCTGCTGCTGGAACACGGCTACACAGTCAAGGCGCTCGACAATCTCGACCCGCAGATCCACGGGAAGGAGCGCCGGCCGCCGCCCTACCTCGACCGCCGCGTCGAACTGATCGTCGGGGACGTCCGCTCGCCGCGGATCGTGCGTCGCGCGCTGGCGGATGTTAGTGCCGTGATCCATCTCGCCGCGCGGGTCGGGGTCGGCCAGAGCATGTACGAGGTGGCCGACTATACCGACGTCAACGGGCGCGGCACCGCGGTGCTGTTGGAAGCAATGATCGAACGCGCGAAGCGCCGGCCGTTTGATCGGCTTGTCGTCGCCTCCAGCATGAGCATCTATGGCGAGGGGCTCTATCGCGCGGCGGATGGGAGCCCGGTCGAAGCCGCCGAACGCAACGCATTGCAGCTGAAACGCGGTCAGTGGAATCCGCTTGATCGGACCGGGCGGGCGCTCGAAGCGGCACCGACCCCGGAGACCAAGCCGCCGGCCGTAAAATCGGTTTATGCTCTTTCGAAATACGACCAGGAGCGGCTCTGTCTCGTCGTCGGAGAGGCTTACGCTATCCCGACAGTCGCGCTGCGGTTCTTCAACACCTATGGCCCGCACCAGGCATTGTCCAATCCGTATACCGGCGTGCTGGCGATCTTCGCTGCCCGGCTGCTGAACGCACGTCCGCCGCTGATTTTCGAGGATGGCGAGCAACGCCGTGATTTTGTCTATGTCACCGATATCGCCGAAGCGTGCCGCCTGGCGCTGATTTCCGACGCGGCGATCGGCCAGTCTTTCAACATCGGCAGCGGCGAGGCGGTGACGATCAAGGAAGCCGCCCGGCTTCTCGGCGAGACGCTCGGAGTGGCGATCGAGCCAGAAATCACCGGCGCGTGCCGGGTCGGCGATGTCCGTCACTGTTTCCCGGATATCGCGGCGGCGCGCGCCATCCTCGGATATCGGCCAAAGATTCCGCTAGCGTCCGGTCTCGAAAGCCTGGTCGGCTGGCTGGAGGGTCGGACCGCCGTCGATCGGGTCGGCGAAGCCCGCGCCGCGCTGGCCGCGCGAGGTCTGACCCTATGACGCGCGGACACAATGGGGGCCGCGATGGCACGACCGAGCGGAAGCCGGTCCTGATCACCGGCGGGGCCGGTTTTATTGGAACCAACCTCGCTGATCGAATGCTGCGGCGGGGCCGCCCTGTCATCGTTTATGACAGCCTCGCGCGGCCCGGTTCCGAACAAAACCTACGCTGGCTGTGTGCAACCCACGGCCCGCGCCTACGGGTCGAGATCGCCGACCTGCGGGCGACGGCGCCGTTGCGCGACGCCGTCGCGGAAGCCGGCACGGTGTTTCACTTCGCGTCACAGGTCGCGGTGACGACCAGTCTCGACGATCCGGCCGACGATTTCACGATCAACGCCGCCGCCACGCTCGAACTGCTCGAAACGCTGCGGCGACGCGGCGGCGTGACAGGGCTGATCTTCACCTCGACCAACAAAGTCTACGGCGCGATCGACGATATCGATCTCGTGGAGCACGGCTCCCGCTACGAGCCGGCGGGCGCGGTCGCCGGCACCGGCATCGCCGAATCTAGGCCGCTGCAGTTCCACAGCCCCTACGGCTGCTCGAAGGGCGCCGCCGATCAGTATGTGCTGGATTACGCCCGCAGCTACGGCCTCCGCACTTCCGTATTTCGCATGAGCTGCATTTACGGCCCGCACCAGCACGGCACCGAGGACCAGGGCTGGGTCGCCCATTTCCTGATCCGCGCGATGCAGGGCCGGCCGATCACGATCTATGGCGACGGTAAACAGGTGCGCGACCTGCTTTTCGTCGACGATCTCGTCAGCGCGCTGATGCTTGCCGAGCAGTACCTGGACGCCGCCGCCGGTCAGGCATTCAATATTGGCGGCGGGCCGGACAACACGGTGAGCCTGCTGGAGCTGATCGCGCAGATCGCGGCGCTGCACGGCAGGAATCCGGCGGTCGAATTCGACGGCTGGCGTCTCGGCGACCAGCGCTGGTACGTGTCCGACAGTAGCAGGTTCAGCCGGATCACCGGATGGCGGCCGCATGTGGGGGTCGCCGAGGGCGTTCGACGGCTGCATGACTGGCTGCTGATGAACCAGCAGGGCGCAACAGCATTGCAGGCGGCGCAGTGAGGATCGCGCTCGTCAACCCGCCCTGGTCGTTCGAGGGCAGCATCTATTTCGGCTGCCGCGAGCCGCATTTGCCGCTCGAATATGGCTATTCCCAGGCGCTGCTTGCCGCGGCCGGACATGAGGCGCGCATTTACGACGCGCATGCCGAGGCGCTCGATCTCTGGGAACTGACCGCCCGGGTGGCCGCGTTCCGCCCCGACATGCTCGTCGTGACAACGGCGCCCAGCTATCTGTTCTGGCGCTGCGCGCCCCCGGAACTGCGGATGCCGCAACTGACGCTCGCGGCGCTCGCCGGCATCGCCGAAATGACGGTGGCCGTCGGTCCCCACGGCTCGACGACGCCGCGCGCGACGCTGCGAAAGCTCGGCGTCGACGCCGTGATCATGGGCGAATGCGAAGAGGTGCTGCTGTCGCTGGCCGACACGCCGCGCCAGCAATGGAAGACAATCGCCGGGCTGTGTCACCGCGACGGCGGCGACGCGATCGTCCAAGGCGGGCCGCAGGCCGCCGACATGACGCGGCTGCCGGCCTTGCGTTGGCCGTCCCTGACCCTGCATCGGCACGCGCATCATCATCACCGCTTCGACCGGCCGCCTTCCGGGCCCGGCGCGGAAATGGAAGTCTCGCGCGGCTGCCCCTACCATTGCACCTTCTGCGCCAAGGAGAATTTCCGGGACCGCTACCGCCGGCGCCCGCTCGCCACGATCCTCAACGAACTCGACGGACTGGTCGCGGCCGGCGCGGCCTACGTCTATTTCATCGACGAGATTTTCCTGCCGTGGCGCGAATTGCTCGAAGAACTCGCGGAGCGGCCGGTCGAATTCGGCGTGCAGACCCGCATCGATCTGTGGCGCCCGGAGATGCTCGACCTCTTGGGACGCGCCGGCTGCGTCTCGATCGAGGCCGGCGTCGAGAGCCTCGACCCCGACGAGCGGAACCGCCTCGACAAGGATTGCCGGCTCTCGACCGACCAGCTGACCGAACGGCTCATCTACGCGAAGCGCAGCGTGCCGTTCGTGCAGGCGAACCTGATCGCATCCGGCGGCGACGACCCGGAGGAGGTCGCGCGCTGGCGCGATAGGCTGCGGGCGCGAGGCGTCTGGGCGAACGAGCCGGTGCCGCTGTTCCCCTATCCGGGTTCGCCGGATTACCGCCGCCTGTGGGGGCTGCCCGACGACGACGCCTGGGAGCGGGCGCTCGACTGGTATCTCGACCGCTACGCCGCGGTTCAGCGACATCCAGGAGACGCGCCCGCTTCGTCTCGCGGAACTGGAGCTGGCGTGATGCGCGACGGCAAGCGCCCTCCGCTCACGGTGCTGATGACCGCCGACGCGGTCGGCGGGGTCTGGCATTACGCGCTCGATCTGTGCGCCGCACTGCCCGCGATCCGCTTCGTGCTGGCCGTCATGGGACCGATGCCGAGCGCCGCGCAGCGCGAGGCTGCTGCCCGGCTGGAAAACGTCAGCCTTGAAGAATACGGGCATCGGCTCGAATGGATGCAGGGCGCGGCCGCGCAACTGGCCCCGAGCCGCCACTGGCTGACGCTGCTGGCGCGGCGCTATCGCGCCGATCTGCTGCACGTCAACGGCTATGCGCATGCCCGCAACAATACCGGGCTGCCGACGCTGGCAGTGGCGCATTCCGACGTGCTGTCCTGGTGGCGCGCGGTGCACGGCGAGGCGGTGCCCCGAGAGTGGCGGCCGTACCGGCGGGAAGTGATTGCCGGGCTGCGCGCCGCCGACCGGGTCGTCGCGCCGAGCGCCGCCGTGCTCGACGATCTGGCGCGGGAATACGGGTTTGATCCCCGTAAACCCATCGTCATCCCCAACGGAATTGACATCGCGTCCTATGCGCCGCGGCCGAAGCGCGCCGCGATCATGGCGGCCGGCAGATTGTGGGACGCGGCGAAGAACCTCGCTCTGCTCGACGAAGCCGCCGCCGCTATTGACTGGCCGATCGAGATCGCCGGCGAGACCAACCACCCCGAGGGCGGTCAGGCGCGGTTGCGGGCGGCGCGCGCCTTGGGTGTGCTGACCCCGGCCGAGATGGCCGAGCGGCTCGCGGCAACCGCGATCTTCGCGGCGCCGGCGCGGTATGAACCGTTCGGGCTCGGCATTCTCGAAGCGGCCGCCAGCGGCTGCGCGCTGGTGCTGGGAGACATCCCGTCCCTGCGCGAGAACTGGGACGGCGCGGCGCTATTCGTGCCTCCCGACGATGCCCGGGCGTGGCGCACCACGCTCTGTTGCCTGATCGCCTGCGACTCGCGGCGCGAGACGCTCGGGTCGGCCGCTCGCGATCGCGCGCTGGGTTTCACGCGCGAGCGCATGGCGTCCCGCTATGCCGGCCTTTACCGAGAGCTGACCGGGGCTCGTCTCGACCTCGGAAGGCGGGGATTTCGCCCGTATTTTGAACATCACGGCGGCGGTCTGGGACGCATGCCCGTCGGCTTGAGTCGCAATATGAGCACCGCCGTACGCAGCCCCGCATAGCGATGCCGAATCTCGTCCTGTTCTGCCATTCGTTGCGCTCCGATTGGAACCACGGCAACGCGCATTTCCTGCGCGGCATTCTCGCCGAGTGGCGCCGCCGCGGCTTTGCGGCGGCGGCATGGGAACCGGCGGACGCCTGGAGCGCACGCAACCTCGCGGCCGAGCACGGCGAGGCGGCGCTCGATGCGTGGCGCGAGGCCTATCCGGACCTGCCCGTTACGGTTTATGACCCATCCGCCCCCGACCTCGACCGGGCGCTCGACGGCGCCGATCTCGTCATCGTTCATGAATGGAGCGCACCCGATCTGGTCGCGCGCATCGCGGCGCACCGCCGAAACGGCGGGCGCTATCTGCTGCTGTTCCACGACACGCATCATCGGATGGCGACCGACCCCGAGGGGATCGCCCGGTTCGATCTTGACGGATTCGACGGCGTGCTGGCGTTCGGCGAAGTGCTCTCGGAAGCCTATCGCCGCCGCGGCTGGGGCCGGCAGGTATTCACGTGGCATGAGGCGGCCGACCTGAATGTGTTCCGCCCCCTCCCGGAAATCGCGCGCGAGCGCGATCTCGTTTGGGTCGGCAATTGGGGCGATGACGAGCGCTCGGCGGAGCTGTCCGAATTTCTGATCGCGCCGGTCAAGGATCTCGGGCTGTCGGCGCGGGTGCATGGCGTCCGCTATCCGCCTGAAGCTCGCGCGGCCCTCACCGCCGCCGGCATAGATTACGCCGGCTACCTGCCGAATTTCGGGGCGCCGCAAGCCTTCGCCGCGGCACGAATGACGGTGCATATCCCGCGCCGTCCTTACGCGACGGCGCTGCCGGGCATTCCGACGATCCGCGTCTTCGAGGCACTGGCCTGCGGCGTCCCGCTCGTCTGCGCGCCGTGGCGCGACAGCGAGCACCTGTTCTCGCCCGGCGACGATTTTCTCGTCGCGCGCGACAGCGACGCCATGCGCCGCCATCTCGCGGATTTACGCGCCGACCGCGCCTTCGCCGCCTCGCTCGGGGCGCGCGGGCTGGCAACGGTTAGGGCGCGGCACACCTGTGCCCATCGGGTCGATGAACTGCTCGCGATCTGCCGTTCTCTCGGATGCGATCTCGATCCGCACACCAGCCTGACGGCGGCGCAATGAGTCTGTCGATCGCGTTTTTCGGATCGAGCCTCGTCTCGGCGTACTGGAACGGCGCCGCCACCTATTATCGCGGCGTCTTGCAAGCGCTCGCGGCCAACGGGCACCGCATTACGTTCTACGAGCCGGACGCCTACGACCGTCAGCGTCATCGCGACATCCCGGATCCGGCTTGGGCGAGGGTCATCGTGTATCCGGCAACGCGGGACGGGGTCGAGCAGGCGCTCGAAGAATCCCGGCACGCTGATCTTCTGGTCAAGGCGAGCGGCGTCGGCGTCTTCGACGCGCTGCTCGAGGCGCGCATCCCTTGCGTCAAGCGGCCGGGCGCGATCGCTGCATTCTGGGATGTCGACGCGCCGGCAACGCTCGACCGCATCGCCGCCGATCCCGGCGACCCGTTCCGCAAGCTCATTCCGGCTTACGACATCGTGTTCACCTATGGCGGCGGGCCGCCGGTCGTCGCGCGCTACACCGAATTCGGCGCACGCGCCTGTGTGCCGATCTATAACGGGCTCGACCCGGCCACCCATTATCCGGCGGAGCCCAACCCGCGATTTGCCTGCGATCTCGGTCTCGTCGCGAACCGGCTGCCCGACCGTGAGCGGCGCATCGAGGAGTATTTCCTCGCGGTCGCCGTCGAGCTGCGCGGGCGCAGCTTCGTGCTCGCCGGGGCCGGATGGGGCGACAAGATTGTGCCCCCGAACATCCGCTATGTCGGCCATCTCTATACGGTCGACCACAATGCCTTCAACGCATCGGGCCTTGCCGTGCTGAACGTCAGCCGCGACAGCATGGCGTCTTACGGCTACAGCCCGGCGACCCGCGTGTTCGAGGCGGCCGGAGCCGGGGCCTGCATCATCACTGATGCCTGGGAAGGCATCGCGATGTTCTTCGAACCGGGGCGCGAGATCCTGGTCGCCGAGAACGGTCCCGGAGTCGCCGAGCATCTCGCTCGGCTGACGCCGGAGGACGCGAAGCGGATAGGCGCCGCGGCGCGGGAGCGCGCTCTGGCCGAGCACACCTATGCGAGGCGGGTTCGGCTGGTGGAAGATGTGCTGGCGGGGCGCGGCCCATGATGAAGCCGGTGCTGGACAACGGCTCGGGTTTGGCGACGCGTCCGCTGCGGATCGTGATCCTGGGCCTGTCGATCACATCCTCCTGGGGCAACGGGCACGCGACCACTTACCGCGGTTTGATGCGGGCACTGTGCCGGCGCGGCCACGAGGTACTGTTCCTCGAATGCGACAAGCCGTGGTACCGCGCCCATCGCGACATGACGGGCTCGCCCTTCGGCGCCGTTCGCCTCTACAAGGAGCTGGCGGAATTGCGCCGGCGCTGGGAAGGCGAAATCCGCGGCGCCGATCTGGTCATCATCGGCTCGTATGTTCCGGACGGCATTGCGGTGGCTCGCTGGGTCTGCGCTGCAGCGACCGGAATCGTCGCCTTCTATGATATCGACACGCCGGTCACGCTAGCGGCGCTGGCCGATGGAACATGCCCTTATCTCGACGCCGCCCTCGTTCCGCGTTTCGATTTATACCTGTCGTTCACCGGCGGGCCGGCGCTGCGCCTATTGGAAACCCGCTATCGGGCGCGCGCCGCACGGGCCTTGTATTGCAGCGTCGACCCGGAACGGCACCGTCCCTGTCCGGGCGGCGGAACGCGCTGGGACCTCGGCTATCTCGGCACCTACAGCGCCGACCGTCAGCCGGCGCTCGACGGCCTCCTCTGCGAGCCGGCGCGGCAGTGGGGGCACGGCCGTTTCGCGGTTGCCGGCCCGCTCTACCCGGCCGAGCTGCGATGGCCCGCCAATGTCGCGCGCATCGAGCATGTCGGCCCGGACGAACACCCCCGGTTCTACGGTCGGCAGCTTTTCACATTGAACCTTACCCGCGCCGACATGGTCCGCCTCGGCTGGTCGCCGAGCGTGCGGCTGTTCGAGGCGGCCGCGTGCGGCGTGCCGATCATCAGCGACTGGTGGCCGGGTCTGGCCACGATCCTCGAACCCGGTCGCGAGATCCTGATCGCCCGCGACGGCCACGAGGTGCTGCGAATATTGCGCCAGATGCCGGAGCCGGAGCGGACACGGATCGCCGAGGCGGCGCGCGCTCGCGTGCTCGCAGCGCACACCGCCGAGCATCGCGCCGCGGAATTGGAGGGTTACATCGCCGAAGTCGCGGCGGCGGCTCCGCCGCCTAGACCGGCGCTCGAAGCTGCCGCCGTCCTCGCGGAAATGCCGCGATGAAGCTTGTCGTCTTTGGCCTGTCGGTCAGTTCGTCCTGGGGCAACGGCCACGCAGTTCTCTGGCGGGCATTGATCCGGGCACTCGCGGCACAAGGCCATCGCACGGTTTTCTTTGAGCGCGACGCGCCGTGGTACGCCGAGCACCGGGACCTGACCGAGATCGACGGCGGCCGTCTGGTACTGTACGCCGACTGGGATGACATCAGGCCGGTGGCGATGCGCGAATTGCGCGACGCTGAGGCCGCGATCGTGACCTCCTACTGCCCGGACGGGGTGGCGGCGACCGAGGTCGTCCTCGACGCGCCGGGCCTGCACGCCTTCTACGACCTCGACACGCCAGTGACCCTGGCCCGCCTTGCCGCCGGCGAGCGGATCGAGGCGATCGGTCCGCTCGGCCTCGCGCCGTTCGACCTCGTGCTGAGCTATACCGGCGGCGGCGCCCTGACCGCGCTCAAGGAGCGGCTCGGCGCGCGCCGGGTCGCCCCGCTTTACGGCAGCGTCGACCCAGCGCGCTATCGTCCGGGCGAGCCACCGCCTGGGCCGAGCGCGGCACTGTCGTATCTCGGTACCTACGCCGCCGACCGGCAGGACAAGCTCGACGCGCTGCTCCTGGAGCCGGCGCGTCGGCGCCCGGAATGGCGTTTCGTGATCGGCGGCGCGCAATATCCGCAGGACTTCGCGTGGTCGGACAACATTTTCTTCTGGCGGCACGTCGCGCCAGCCGACCACCCGAATTTCTATGCGGCTGCGCGGGCGACGCTGAACGTTACCCGCCGATCGATGGCCGAAAGCGGGTGGTGCCCATCTGGCAGGCTGTTCGAGGCGGCGGCCTGCGCCGCTCCGATCCTCAGCGATTGGTCGGAAGGGCTCGATCGCTTCTTCGTGCCCGATATTGAGATTGTCATCGTCCGCACGAGCCAGGACGTGCTGGCCGCGCTCGACCGCGACGACCGCGAACTGTGCCGTATCGGGGAGGCCGCCCGCGCCCGCGCCCTGTCCGAACACACCGCCGAGCGCCGCGCCGCCGAACTGGTTGACCTGCTCTCGGACTTGGCGGTGGCAAACACCTCGAACGAGTATCGGCATCGCCCTCTATCTGTCATGACCGGGCTGGACCCGACCATCTCTCGGGCCGCCCGAGATTCCCGGGTCAAGCCGGGGGGTGACGAATTGCGAGAGAACTGACCCATGTGGGGCATCATTCCCGCCGCTGGCAACGGCACGCGCATTCAGCCGCTGGCTTTCTCAAAGGAATTGCTGCCGGTCGGCAGCCGCTTCGAGGAGGGTGCCGAGCGGCCGCGCGCCGTCAGCGAATACCTGATCGAGCGCATGCTGCGGGGCGGCGCCGACAAGATCTGTTTTGTCATCTCACGCTGGAAATTCGACATCCTGCAATATTATGGCGGGGAAATCGGCAGCGATGAGACCGGCAGGGCCGCGATCGCCTACGCGGTGCAGCCCGAGCCGCGCGGCTTGTGCGACGCGATCTTTCGCGCTGTGCCGTTCGTCGATCTGGCGGAGCCGGTGCTGATCGGGCTGCCCGATACAATCTGGTTGCCCGAGGATGCCTTCGCTCGACTCCCCGATGACCGGCTCGCTTTCCTTACATTTCCGGTCGCCCGCCCCGAACTGTTCGACGCCGTGGTCAGCGACAATGATGGGCGCGTTTGCGAAATCCAGGTAAAGCAGGAGGGGGCGCAGTCGAATTGGGTTTGGGGCGCGTTCCGCATGCCGGGCGCGGTGCTGCACGAATTGCACAGTCTGTGGCGCTCGCGCGCTGAGGCCGACGAATATTTCGGCACGCTCGTCAACGCCTGGCTTGCCGAGGGCGGGGAGGCCGTCGCGGTACCTGCCGGCAGCGCCTATGTCGATGTCGGCACCCTTGGAGGGTACCGCGAGGCGATGCGGCTCCTGGCCGAGGTGTCGCAACCGTCGAACACAAGGCGCATTGCGCCGCTGCAGTTCAGGGCGGGACGGCGCTGATGCCGAGCGACTCACCCGACCGGCTGCGGCGCGAGATCGCGGCGTTGGGACCGTGGTTCCACAATATCGATTTGGGCGGCGTGCGGACCGCACCCGAGCATTTCCTTGGCGACTACCCGGCGGTCAAATGGCACCGCTTCGCGCACGCCATCCCGGCCGATCTCACCGGCAAAACCGTGCTCGATATCGGCTGCAACGGCGGCTTCTATTCGCTTGAAATGAAGCGGCGCGGCGCCGCTCGCGTGCTCGGGATCGACCACGACACGGACTACCTGAAGCAGGCGCGCTTTGCCGCCGAGGTGACCGGGCTCGATATCGACTTCGCACAGCTCTCGGTCTACGACGTCGGCGCCTTGGGCGAGCGCTTCGATCTCGTGCTGTTCCTTGGCGTGCTGTACCACCTTCGCCATCCGCTGCTGGCGCTCGATCTGATCCGCGAGCATGTCGTGAAGGATCTGTTCGTCTGCCAATCGATGCAGCGCGGCGACCCCGGCGAGGAGCAGCTCGAGCAGGATTACCCGTTTGTCGAAACGGCGATCTTCGAGCGGCCGACCTATCCGCACCTGCATTTCATCGAACACCGCTATTCCGGCGACGACACGAACTGGTGGGTGCCGAACCGAGCCTGCGCGAAGGCAATGCTGCGCAGCGCCGGTTTCGTCATCGAGAGCAACCCGGAGGAAGAGGTTTACGTCTGCCGGCCCGGACCGCTGCCCCATGGCGTTGGCGCGGTCTATCCGGCGTTGCCGTCGCGCGACATGAGGGGGGTGGCGGCATGATCGAAGCCGCGATGATCTGGAACGAGCCGAACAACAAGTCGCATTGGGACCCCGAATTCGATCCCGATTGGTCGCGTTTCGCGCGCATGTGTCGGCTGGCCGGCGAGGCTATCGCGGCGGAAGCGCCGGGGTTGCCGCGCGTGCTCGGCGGCATGTCACCGATTGACCCGAATTTCGTCGCAAACATGCAGGGGCAGGGCGCCCTCGACGCACTCGATGTGGTCGCGGTGCATGGCTTCCCGCTCGACTGGAATTTGTGGCCGATCGACGCTTGGCCGGAAAAGCTCGCCGAGATTGCCGCCGTCACCGAACTGCCGATCTGGGTCTCGGAATGCGGCGCCTCCAGTTTCGGCGCCGAGGAGGTGCAGGAATTCGGCCTCAAACGCACCGCCGAACTGCTGATCGGCCGGGCGCCGCGCATCCACTGGTACAGCCTGTTCGACCTGCCGCAGGCCTGGCCGGCGACCACGCGTCACAAGGAGGCCGAGGGCTCGTCTTACTATCGACATTTCTACATGGGGCTGGTGCGCGAGGACGGCACGCCGAAGCGCGCCGCAAGTCTGTTCCCCAATTACGCGCCCGATCTCGGCATCTGCCAGTGGTTTCATTTCGATGACCACCGGCTTGACGGCGCGGTACTCTGGTTGAAGCGGCTCGGCGTGCGTCATCTGCGCACCGGGCTGTCCTGGGCCGACAGTTTTCGCCCCAACGCCGAGGTGTGGTTCGATCGGATGATGCGCGCCCTCGACCCGTTCGAGGTCACCGTCACGTTCTGTTTCACCCCGGAGGAGCGGGGGATCGCGCCGCACCATACCAGCCCGCCGCTCGTTGACGAGGAGTTCGCCGAATTCTGCGCGCGCATGCTGCGCCGCTATTGGCGGGCGGGCTCGGCGTACGCCCCGCTCGCGGTCGCTGCCGGGGAATGAGCCCGGACGAGGCAATCCTCGCGCGTCTCGCGGGCGACGGCCCGATCGCGGAGCGCGTCATGATCGTCGTCGCGCACCCCGACGACGAGACGATCGGTCTCGGCGCGCAGCTCCGCCGGTTCACGGACGCGACGCTTGTCCATGTCACCGACGGCGCGCCGCGCGACGCCGAGGACGCCAGCAATTATGGCTTCGCTTGCGTCACGGATTACGCCGCGGCGCGTCAGGCGGAGTTGGCGGCGGCGTTGCACGCGGGCGACGCCGCGCGACTGCGCAGGCTCGGTCTCGGCATCCCCGACAAGGAGGCCTGGCGAGATCTGGCCGACCTGGTCCGCCGCTTCGCCGAGGTGCTGCGCGCGGAAGCGCCGGCCGCCGTGTTCACGCATGCCTATGAGGGCGGTCATCCCGACCACGACGCCGCCGCCTTCGCCGTACACGCCGCGTGCCGCCCCGCCGATGCCCCACCCGCGATCGTCGAAATGCCGTTTTATCACCGCCGAGACGGGCGCCTCGTGACCGGCGAATTTCTTCCCGCATGCTCTCGGCCCACAAAAATTACGCTCCGGCCGGAAGACCGTGGAGCGCAAGCGGCGCATGATCGACTGCTTCGTGACGCAGCGCTGGATGCTCGAACAATTCGATCTCTCGACCGAGCGCTTCCGCATTGCGCCAGCGTATGATTTCCGCCAACCGCCCCATCCCGGCGAGCTGCATTACGAGACGCTCGGCTGGGGCATCGCCGGTGCGGATTGGCGGCGCGAAGCAGCCGATGCGCTTGACGTTCTCGGTCCCGCCCCGCGGTGTCCTTGACGGTCCTGAGTGTCGGGTATGGCCTGGCGCCGGTCGGTCCCGACGCGGTCGGCGGCGCCGAGCAGGTTCTCTCAGCATTGGACCGGGCCCTCGTCACCGCCGGGCATCGCTCTCTCGTCGTCGCCCCCGAGGGGTCGCGTGTCGCGGGCCGGCTGATCGCAACCACGACACTTCCGGCGCGCATCACCGACCGCGAGCGCCGCGCAATCGAGCGGCGGCAGCACGAGGCGATCGAGCACGCAATCTCCGAGCACCCGATCGATCTGATCCACGCCCATGGACTCGATTTCGCCGAACATCTGCCCGAGACCGCCGTCCCGACGCTGATCACGCTGCACCTCCCGGCCGAATTCTATCGACCCGAGGCGCTCGCGGCGCGTCCGAACACCTGGTTCAACTGCGTGTCAGCGGCGCAGCAGCGTCGTTTCCCGTCGCTGCCCAATATGCTCGACCCGATACCGAATGGCGTGCCTGTCGATCGCCTCTGGGCGCGCCACGCCAGACGCAATTTCGCTCTCGCGCTCGGGCGCATTTGCCCGGAAAAGGGCTTTCATCTGGCGCTCGGCGCGGCCCGGCTTGCCGGGACGCCGTTGTGGATCGCCGGTCAGGTGTTCCCATACGAAGCCCACCAGCGATATTTTTCAAACGAAATTCGGCCGCTTCTCGGCCGCGCCGCAAGGTTCCTCGGTCCGATCGGCTTCGCGCGCAAGCGGCGGCTTCTGACGGCCGCCCGCGTTCTGCTGATCCCGAGCCTGGTACCCGAGACAAGTTCGCTCGTTGCGATGGAGGCGCTCGCCTGCGGCTGTCCCGTTGTCGCTTTTCCCACCGGCGCGCTGCCCGACCTGATCGAACCCGGCATCACCGGCTTCCTCGTGTCCTCGATCGAGGAGATGGCCGACGCTATCCCGCTCTGCGACGGTATCGACCGGGAGCACTGTCGCGAGGTCGCGCGACAAAGGTTCTCGCTCGATACGATGATCGGCTGCTACTTCGACCTTTACCGGCGGCTCGGAAAGCCCAGGGTCTGAGGCAGATGCCTTTCGGTAATCGCGACGTCCTTGCGACGATGTCCGATGCCGCCGAGGCGCTTGCCGATTACCGCTGCGCCGGGCCGACCGTGTCGGCTGCATTCGCGCCGCGCTTTCCAAGCGGCTCCGGATTTCCCTCGGTGCTGTCGTGCACGGTCTGGTGCTCGATCTCGGCGTTGAGCTTCCCGCCGAGCAGGATCACGGTCGTCGACAGCCACATCCACAGCATGAAGCCGATCACCGCGCCGAGCGAACCGTAGGTCTGGTTGAACGTCCCGAAATTCGCGGCGTAGAACGAAAAAGCAGCTGAAAACACCAGCCAGCCCACCGCGGCAAAAACGCTGCCCCAGCTGATCCAGCGCCATTTCGGCTCGTCCCGACTCGGGCCGTAGCGATAAATGCAGGCGAGAGCCACCGCGATCAGCACCGCCATGACCGGCCAGCGCGCCCAGCTGATGACCGTGCCGAGAAAGTCGGGCAGCGCAGTCAGGATCACCGGCACCGCGACGATCGCCGCAAGCGCAATCATCGAGAAGCACAGCATCGCAAGCGTGAACGTCAGCGTGATCAGATTCAGCCGCAGAAAGCTGCGCTTTTCCTCCTCGCCGTAAACCACGTTCAGTGCATCGAACAGCGCCTTCACGCCGCCATTGGCGCTCCAAAGCGATACCAGCACACCGATCACAACACCGACCGTCAGCGATCCGCCGCCTTGCGCGGCCAGCCGGGTCAGCTGGTCCCTGATCACGGTCATTCCGCCGCCCGGCATGACGCCCGCAAGCGTATCGAGCTGGTTGGCGATCTGGCTCGGATCGGCGAACAGCCCGTAAATCGAGACGAGCGCTGCGATTGCCGGAAACAGCGCTAGCAGCCCATAGAACGTGACCGCCGCCGCGTTCATCAGGATGCGGTCCTCGCTGAGCCCCGCATAAACGCGCCACAATATGTCCTTCCAGCCGCGCTTCGGAATCTCGTTGGGTCGCGTGGCGTGGCGGCCTCGGTCGTCATCCGTCTGGCCCGCCGGCCCGTCGCGACCGCGCACCGGACCGTGTTCTGAGGGATCGCCCCCGCCGCCCCGCTTCGGCGGCTCGCCACGCTCACGGCGTGTCGTCATGGCGCCCGCCTCGCTGTCGGACTCCCGCTGTCGCGGATCGACTCGATGCAGATCGTCCATGCCCGAGACTCACCGCTCTCCCGACGTAACCGGACTGATCTCCCGCACGGGCTCGACGCCGGCGGGCGATACCGGAGGGGTTGCAGCGGTTGAGGTTGCGGCCGCCCTTACCGCCGGCGTGCCCGCGGCGCGGGGCGAGGGCGGTGGTACGAAGTCGGCCTCGCTGAACTCAGGCAGACGCGCGCGTGTCCGGCCTCGCGAAACGCTCGATACCGCCCAGACCAGTCCCGCGATGCCAATGCCTACCAACAGATAGGGAACAGGATTGTGTCGCATGTCGCGGACGACATCGCGGCCCAAATCGCCGCCCGCCTCGCGATCGCGCGCATATACGCCAACGCTCCTCACCAGTCGGCGCGGCTGCAGTCGAACGAACAGCTCATCGAGGTCCAGCGCTAGCTGTCCGCGAACCTCTTGCGCCCGGCGCTCAAGCCGGTCGAGTTCATCTGTCATAATCGATCCTCGTCTTGCCCAGCCTGATCCCGAGGGCCAGCGTCGCAGCCGCGCACGGTTCGGAAGTACACGGGCACGGACAGGCTCCGCGGCCCGGTTTCCCCCTACGCGGCAAACTGTCCTGTTCGCGCTACGGTTCCCCGTCAACGGAATCGCAAATATAGGCCAAAGAATGCAATTTTCTGGAGCGATATCCGGCGGAGAAGGACGAATCCGCGTTTCGTGTGGCCGTGGTCCTCGACATTGAGGTTATGTCGCGGAGGTTATGTCGAGTTCGAGCGCCTGGCGTGGTAACCGTACGGGAGAGTGCGGCGATAACTCGATTCAGAGGGGGAGATCGGAATCATGCGTGTTGCACCAATGATCGCGGCAATGGCTGTGGTCGGCATCCTCGCGTCCTGGCCGGCGCTGTCAGCCCAAACCCAACCGCTTTCGGAGCAGAACTTTCAGGTCAGGACAGGGCACGATCTGCTTCAGCTCTGCGATCCGCCTGCCGGCGATCCATATGCCCGCGACGCGATCCATATGTGCCATGGCCTCGTGCTTGGCGCCTATGGTGTGCATGAAGCAGTGGCGCAGCGTCTCGGCCGAGTGGTGTGTCCGCCTCCGAACGTCACCCGGGCGGATGGGGTCCGCATCTTCGTGTCATGGGCTCAGGCGCATCCAGCCAACCTCGACGAGTCGGCGATCGATGCGTTGTTCCGCGCATGGGCAGCGAGTTATCCGTGCCGGTGAGTTCGGCCGCTACCGTTCCGCTCAGCTGATTCTGGAGAGTATCGAATGAAGCAGATTGCAATGGCCGCCGTGCTCACCGCCGCTCTGACCGTCAGCTGCCTGCGAAAATCCCACGGCAAACAGAACGCTGGCGGGCGGCGCGATCGGCGCCGGCGGCGGTGCCGTGATCGGTGCCCTCGCCGGTAACGCAGGTATGGGAGCCGCGATCGGCGGCGCGGCCGGCCTGGCCGGCGGATTTCTATCGAGCCAGTACAGGGTCGTTCCGCGCTGATCGTGGAGGCGTCGTAGACGAGGCAGCCAGCAGCCCCTCAGGCCTGAAGGCCTCGGCTGCATCGCGCATGCTCGCCGACCGCGCCTTTTGCTGTCGCGCACGTTTGCCATTCGAACCGCTTCGGCCGTCCGTCACAGCAGCCGGCCCTGCGTATCGGCCTTTTCGCGGGCGGCGGTGCGGAAGGTCGCGCCGACATCGATGCGCGGAATGCGCGGGCGTTTTTCCCTGAAACAGCTCCGCCAGCGTGATGATCTGGATTTTCGGCACCTTCTCGAACGGCGTTGCGTAAAATCCGGCCGCCGTGGCCTCGCGTTCCATGATCCGGGTCGGCAAGGCCAGCGAAATCAGGACGCCGATCGCCGCCTTCTCGCGCTCGACCACCGCGATCAGGTCGCGCACCATGCCGACCCCGACATTTTCGCCGCCCTTGACCGAGACCAGCGCCTTCTCGGTTTTGTCCCGGTCGCTGCGGAAGAACAGGATGCCGTCGATCCCGCCGTCCGCGCCCTTTTTCTTGCCGCCATAGGGCCGCGCCTCGACCAGCGACACCGCCCACCACTGAAACTGGTACTTGTCGCGGCGTGCAAGATCGAGTGCGCTGTCGAGGTCCTTCGGCGTGCCGTCCATTTTCTAAGGAAACACTGAACATAGCGAGGATAGCTGACGGTTCGGCGGCTACGGCCTGATTTTGGGGCGGCGCGCCGCGTGGGTGGCGGTCTGGTTGGTATAAATCGGGGGTTGGGCCGGGTTTCCTGTGTTGTTTGCGGGATCGGGACAGAATCCGGGTATCGTCAGCCGGGTTGAGCGAGCAGAGCCTTCTTGACGATCACCAGATTGGCCAGCGCGAACAGAGTGTGCAATTGCGCGGTGTTCTTCTTGAGGCCGCGATAGCGCAGCTTCTTATGGCAGAACAGGTTCTTGACGACGTGGAACGGGTGCTCGACGGGGGCGCGCACCTGCGCCAGCGCGCGCTCGACCGGCTCCGCCACATCCCGCAGCGCTTTGGGCAAAGCTTTGATGATGCTGCGCCTGATGGCGATGTTCCAGCAGACATCGCGGTCGGCATGCTCCGGCCGCTTGTCTGCCCCGGTATAGCCGGCGTCGGCAAACACCGCCTCTTCCTGGCCGTGCAGCACCGCCGCCATCTGGTTGATGTCGGCTTCGTTGGCGGCGGTGCCGACGACCGTGTGCACCACCCCCGAGGCGACGTCCACGCCGATATGCCCCTTCATCCCGAAATGCCACTGATTGCCCTTCTTGGTCTGGTGCATCTGCCGGTCGCGCGCCTTCTCTTTGTTCTTGGTCGAGGGCGGGGCGGCGATGATGGTGGCATCCACAATGGTAGCTTGGCGCATCAACAAACCGCGCTCGGCCAGCATCGCGGCGATCTCGTCGAACAGCGCCCGGGTCAGCTCGTGGCGCTCCAGCCAGTGGCGGAAGTGCAGCACCGTCGTCGCGTCGGGCACCGCGTCCAGCGTCAGATCGATGCCGGCAAAGCCGCGCAAGGCTTGGCTGTCGTACAGCGCATCCTCCAGCGCTTCATCCGCCAGCCCGTACCATTGCTGCAAAAAGTAGATGCGCAGCATCAGCTCCAGCGCGATCGGCTTGCGGCCGCGCTCGCCCTTCGGGTAGAGCGGGCGCAGACGGTCAACCAGCCGCGCCCACGGCACCACCTGCTCCATCTCGGCCAAGAACTTGTCGCGCCGCGTCTGCTTTTTCTTGCCGGCGTATTCCGCCTGCGAAAAGCTCCCTTGACGCTGCATCGTCCCGCCCCTCGGTCCCCCCGGCCGGACGAAATTCTACCAGGCGCAACCACCCAATTCGCTACTTTTTCAGTGTTTCCCTAAGACTATCGTACCTGCTCCATTGAATATATCTATCCGGTCAGATTACAGGATCTGTGAAGCGCCTCCAAAATGCCGAAACAAGACGCTGTAAAATTTTGTCGCTCAGGTGAAGGTAAATTAGAGAAATCATAACCCTCAGAGACGTTTACTTTTTTCATCTCGTGTAATTCTTCCTGTATTTCGGGAGCCCCCAAAATCGATAGGCACGACTGTGTGCGCAAAAACATTTCTTACCCTTCTAAGCGCGTCCAGACCGCTCATTAACTCGTCATCTATTATATCTAGAGCGCGCGCGAAACGTATATTTCCATAGAAACTCGATAGAGCGCAATCACGATCAAAGAGAAGGGATTTCATCTTAGGATCGAGCGCAGACTCAAACCTCAAGCGTAACAACAGGACTGCCTCTAGATTCCGCTCCACCATCGCCGAAAGAATGATACAAGCTGCACGATCGGTGCTCGTCCTCAACTCTTGGTCTATTAGGGAAACACTGAAAAAGTAGCGATTTGGGTGGTTGCGCCTGGTAGAATTTCGTCCGGCCGGGGGGACCGAGGGGCGGGACGATGCAGCGTCAAGGGAGCTTTTCGCAGGCGGAATACGCCGGCAAGAAAAAGCAGACGCGGCGCGACAAGTTCTTGGCCGAGATGGAGCAGGTGGTGCCGTGGGCGCGGCTGGTTGACCGTCTGCGCCCGCTCTACCCGAAGGGCGAGCGCGGCCGCAAGCCGATCGCGCTGGAGCTGATGCTGCGCATCTACTTTTTGCAGCAATGGTACGGGCTGGCGGATGAAGCGCTGGAGGATGCGCTGTACGACAGCCAAGCCTTGCGCGGCTTTGCCGGCATCGATCTGACGCTGGACGCGGTGCCCGACGCGACGACGGTGCTGCACTTCCGCCACTGGCTGGAGCGCCACGAGCTGACCCGGGCGCTGTTCGACGAGATCGCCGCGATGCTGGCCGAGCGCGGTTTGTTGATGCGCCAAGCTACCATTGTGGATGCCACCATCATCGCCGCCCCGCCCTCGACCAAGAACAAAGAGAAGGCGCGCGACCGGCAGATGCACCAGACCAAGAAGGGCAATCAGTGGCATTTCGGGATGAAGGGGCATATCGGCGTGGACGTCGCCTCGGGGGTGGTGCACACGGTCGTCGGCACCGCCGCCAACGAAGCCGACATCAACCAGATGGCGGCGGTGCTGCACGGCCAGGAAGAGGCGGTGTTTGCCGACGCCGGCTATACCGGGGCAGACAAGCGGCCGGAGCATGCCGACCGCGATGTCTGCTGGAACATCGCCATCAGGCGCAGCATCATCAAAGCTTTGCCCAAAGCGCTGCGGGATGTGGCGGAGCCGGTCGAGCGCGCGCTGGCGCAGGTGCGCGCCCCCGTCGAGCACCCGTTCCACGTCGTCAAGAACCTGTTCTGCCATAAGAAGCTGCGCTATCGCGGCCTCAAGAAGAACACCGCGCAATTGCACACTCTGTTCGCGCTGGCCAATCTGGTGATCGTCAAGAAGGCTCTGCTCGCTCAACCCGGCTGACGATACCCGGATTCTGTCCCGATCCCGCAAACAACACAGGAAACCCGGCCCAACCCCCGATTTATACCAACCAGACCGCCACCCACGCGGCGCGCCGCCCCAAAATCAGGCCGTAGCCGCCGAACCGTCAGCTATCCTCGCTATGTTCAGTGTTTCCCTAGGAAAACCAGCGAGGTCGCGAGCACGATCGCGAACGGTGCGGTCCGCAACACGGTCCAACTGCGGTCCCGACTGGCAAGCCAGGCAAGCGGGAGCAGAACGGCAACCAGGATTACTCGAGGAGCAAGCCCCGCGAAATAATTAAGCAGCGCCGTCCCGTTGCCGGAGAGAATCGACCGGCGGATCGGATCGACGGCCGACGGTTCAAGCGCGGCGCTTTGCAGCAGGCCCGAGACATCCATCCCCTCTGGATAGGTCAATTGCGTCGGGAGCTGGATGGCGAGAAGAACCAGCAAGCCGAGATAGGCGGTCCCTTGCCAATCCGAACAATAACGGACAAGACGGCCAAGAGGCGGCTCGATCGCGAATTTTTGGCACAGCCCACGGCATCCGCGAAATATAACCAGAACGGCTATGACCAGCATCAAAGTCAGAAAGAGAAGCCCCGCCGTCTCGACGATTAACGAGACAAAGAAACTAGCGCCGCACTGGAGGTAGTACGTGTAGTCGTAGCGTAATCTCCTGATCTCTACGCCCAGCATATGGGCGTAGGACAGCACGACAAGAAAGCCGAACGCGGAGAACACCGCGCCAAGCCCGACGACGGCTCCCGAAAGCCAAGCCAGGCCGGCACCGATCATCTGGATGCTCGCCGCGAATACCGACGGCTTCGGCGCGGCCGCCTCCGCCGCGCTTTCCGCTTGCCTCAGCCGCCGCTCCGGGGGGAGCTCTACCGATCCGCGTGACTGCTGGAATGAGCCCAGCGCGCCACACCGCGTTCCTTCTGCGTGCGATGCGATCTTATCCGGGTTCCCCGATCCGTAATTTCTGGAGGCGGCGATTGCTGCGTTCCCGCCGCCACCCCGCAGCGGCGATCAACACACTTCTCGAGTTCCGGCATCAAAATTCGGGAGCGGTACGCTGCCGTCCCCAACGCAATTCAGGCGCGCCTTTGCGCTGACACTGAATCGAGAGAAAACTTCAACAAAACTTGCACACGCCTCTGGTAGGAGCGAAGAGCCGTTGCGGGTGGAGGCGAGATGCAGCCAATTACCGAACGAGTTCGCGCCGGTGTACGCTACAAGGGCTGGCGTCGTTTTTTCGATCTCGCACGACCGTCGGAGAGCCGTGGTCCTGCTTCCGACGAGGCGTCGGACGGAATGATGTCCAACATCGATCCGGTCGCACTAACCATCATGGCGCTCGATCGAATCGGTCCGGCGCGGCTGCGAACGGTATTCCATGGCGTGCCGGTGACGATCGCCGCACCCGACGAGCAGACCGCCGAGATCTTTCGGGCGGCTCTGTTTCAGATGGCGAAGCAGCGGCCCACCGACCGGCTCATCTCGGTGGAGCTGGTCACCGACCTGCCGGCACAGCGTCCCGGGCCGGCGGAATGACGACGTCGGCGCCCCCGCGGCCTCTAGCGGCGATCTGGCAAGAGAGCGCGCTCCTGTTGCGTCACTGGCTGCGGCGTCCGCTGGCGATCGGCGCGGTACTGCCGAGCGGCCGCAGAGTGGCGCGGGCAATGGCTCGGGAACTGCCGGCGGGCGGCGGCGCCGTGCTGGAACTCGGCGGCGGCACTGGCGCACTTACCCGTGGCCTGCTCGACGCGGGCTGCCGCCCCGACGCGCTGCTGGTCGTCGAGCGCGAGGCGGCGCTGGCCGCTTCCTTACGCGGCAGCTTTCCGCAAGTGCACGTTATCGAGGCGGATGCGCGGCAGATCGGCGATGTGCTCGACGCGCGGCAGATCACGGCACTTGCCGCCGTCGTATCAAGCCTGCCGATCAAGTGGTTCGATCTCGCTGGCCAGCGCGCGATCGTCGAGGCGTGTTTTGCCAGAATGCCAGCGGAGGGGGTGTTTCTGCAGTTGACCAATGCGCTGGTCTCGCCACTCCCGATGCGGGCGCTTGGCCTCGAAGGGGTTCAGGCCACGCGTCTGTGGGGCCATTTCCCGCCCGTCCAGATCTGGCGCTATCGCCGCGCCGCGGGTAGCGCCGGCAACCGCTAATCGCCTTTCCGACCGATTGCCGCTGGAGGTTGGGGCAGAAAAGAACCACGGCTTCACCGAATACGGCTCGCCGCTTTCCGCAAATGCCCGGTCTGTTCTAAGCTGGCCGCACGGTTTCGCTGGAGGACAGACACATGGCCGTACGGGTGGCAATCAACGGGTTCGGGCGGATCGGGCGGCTGGTGCTGCGCGCCGCCTATGAGCACAAGCATACTGAGATCGAGGTCGTCGGGATCAACGATCTGGGGCCGGTCGCAACCAATGCGCATCTCTTGCAATACGACAGCGTGCACGGCCGCTTCCACGGCGAGATCACGACCGGCGACAAATGGATGGATATCGGTCGCGGCAAGATGCGCGTCACCGCCGAGCGCGACCCGGCCAAGCTGCCGTGGAAGGATCTGAACGTCGACGTCGCGCTCGAATGTACCGGCATTTTCACCAAGCGCGAAGCGGCCGCCAAGCACCTCGAAGCCGGCGCCAAAAAGGTCATCATTTCGGCCCCGGCCGACGGCGCCGACCTGACGGTGGTGCTGGGCGTCAACAACGACGAATTGAAGCCGTCGCACCAGGTCATATCGAACGCGTCGTGCACGACGAACTGCCTGGCGCCGGTCGCCTATGTCCTGCACCAGGGGATCGGCATCGAGCGCGGGTACATGACGACGATCCACTCCTATACCGGCGACCAGAACACGGTCGATACGCTGCACAGCGACCTGCGCCGGGCGCGCGCGGCGGCGATGTCGCTGATCCCGACCTCGACCGGCGCGGCGCGGGCGGTCGGCCTCGTCCTGCCGGCGTTGAAGGGCAAGCTCGACGGCACCGCGATCCGCGTCCCGACCCCAAACGTGTCGCTGATCGACTTCAAGTTCGACGCGGCGCGCGACACCACCGCCGACGAAGTCAATTCCCTGATGGAGGATGCGGCGAAGTCGAACCGCTTCAAGGGCATCATCGGCCTTAACAAGGCACCGACCGTGTCGGTCGATTTCAACCACGACTCGCACAGCTCGACGTTCGACCTGACGCAGACCCAGGTGCTCGACAAGCGCTTCGTGCGCGTCCTGTCCTGGTACGACAACGAATGGGGTTTCTCGAACCGCATGGTCGAGGTGGCCGCACTGTTCGGCACGATGCACTGACTGCGCCGCGCTGCCTCGTAACCCTCCCCCGCTGGCGGGGAGGAAGGCGCGGCATTATGGTGAGCATCGAGGGCCAGGTGCTTGAGGTCCCAACAGGTGCCGCAACGCCGTCCCATTCGTGTTATAATGTCTGCCAACCGGCGGCGCGGCGCCGCCGCGAGCGGGAGGAGCGGCGAAATGGGCGAGATCCTCGGTATCGGCGTCACGCATTACCCCGGCCTGATCCAGCCCGACGAGGCGATGGCGGGCCTGTTGAACCGTACGCTGAACAGCGAGCAGGTGCCCGATGCGCTCAAGGACCCAACGCGCTGGCCCGAGCCGATGCGCAAGGAATGGGCCGACCCGCTCGCCGCGGCCAAGGAGCACCGGCGGCGGCTGGTCAACGGGTTCCGCGAGGCGCGCAAGGCATTGGACGCATTCGACCCGGATTTCGTACTGATCTGGGGCGACGACCAGTACGAGAATTTCCGCGAGGACGGCGTGCCGTCGTTCTGTGTGTTCGCCTGTGACGAGATCGAGTCGCGCCCCTATGTGCGTTATGCCGGCGCCAAGCGAACGTCTGGAACGAAGGCAAGGACACGATAATCCGCACCAAGGGCCATTTCGCCGGCGCCTCGACCTTGGCGGCAAAGCTGATCGAGGCCGATTATGACACCAGCTACGCCTACGCATGCGCTACGAAAACGGGCTGCCGCATGCCTTTATCAACACGGTCCTCTATCTCGATTATGACCGCGCCGGCTTCCCGTATCCGGTCGTGCCGTTCCATGTGAACTGCTATGGCTCGTCGGTCATCGCCAAGCGCGGCTCGACGGCGCATCTGACCGGCGACGCCGACCCAAACCTGGTCGATCCACCGGGGCCAAACCCGAGCC
>CAWJZU010000028.1:0-160392 GCA_963847345.1 uncultured Alphaproteobacteria bacterium
TAGGGGCGGGAGAACCGCTTAGGGAGCCGAACAGAGAGGGATGGCCTGTCCAACAGCAAATTCATGCGTAGCCATATGCTTCTCCAGTAACTGGACTGCCGCGAGAGACGGGCGACAGCCCAATTTATTGAGTGCTATTCGATTTGCAGGTTTACCGCTGACGTTTTGCCCTGCTGACCGCGTTCGAGCTCATAGCTGAGCTTCTGGTTTTCGCTGAGGAAGGTCAGCCCCGCCTGCTCAACGGCAGAAATATGGACGAAGACGTCCTTCGAGCCGTCATCCGGCTGAATAAATCCATAGCCCTTTTGGCCATTGAACCACTTTACTGTTCCGCTAGTCATTTTACATTCCTTCAAACAAAATGGCCGCCACCAGCATTGTGGGCGGGTCAGATCTCTATACGGAACGGGAAGCAGGTCCGGGCGCTCTGTCGCGAGCTGGGGAACGCATGCGAACCACGGGGAGTCGACCTCAAGAACATAAGGGGGCCACGTATCTTTACAAGGTGATGATCCCTCTTCGACCAGCCATTGGAACCGTCCGGACGGAGACAAACCGTGACCACCCATTTCTTGCCAGAAGAATTACGAGCACGCAGCGCACACGGCAGAAGCGATCCGGGAAGGTCACCGTGCCGGCGACAAGCCGGGCCGCAAGCCCTCGGTGGCGCGAAGGGGCGACGATGCTGTGGAGTAACACCCGAGGAGCCCTCACCGGGACCAGTAGATGCAAGGCTCGCCGCGGATGCCGGTGTCTTTCCAAGCTCTCGCCCGGCCATTTCAAACACGGGATAGCTAGACCAGCGCCGAGCGGCGCGTCACTCGGAATGCCCTGATGAAAATTGTTCGTTTTGCTGCTGCACCCGATGGCGGCTCACAGTTTGTGGAGGTCGATCTCCCAATTGACAATGCATCGACCGATGCATGGGGCCACACTCCCCGCCGCTCCGCGATATTGCCGGCGCAGAGCACGATGGTGCCGGAGATGCCCGAAGGCCTCTATCAGGACTGGCACCCGGCCTTCCGACGGCAGCTTCTCGTCGTGCTTTCCGGCACGCTCGAAGTCGAAACCAGCGACCTGATGGGTTCGCGCGGAGGCAGCAATAAACGATGCAGCCACATTGCGACGGCACATGCTGCGCATCGGGGACCTGACGGCGGAGGCGTTGGCGTCGTACGGTCAGGTCATCGCGCCACCGCGGACGGGCGGCCAGACCGTCGACACCGACTGGCAACGGGATTTTGAACGGCGATGAAATACACCAAACTCGGCCGCACCGGCCTTGACGTGTCGCGCATTTGCTTGGGCTGCATGGGCTACGGCGAGGGCAACCGCGGCAATCACGCCTGGAGCCTCGGCGAGGAGGAGAGCCGCCCGTTCATCAAGCGGGCGCTCGAAGCCGGGATCAATTTTTTCGATACCGCGAACCGCTATTCGCTCGGCAGCAGCGAGGAGATTCTCGGGCGCGCGATCAAGGATTTCGCGCGACGCGACGAGGTCGTCATCGCGACCAAGGTCTATGGCCGGATGCGGCCGGGACCCAACGGCGCTGGCCTGTCCCGCAAGGCGATCATGGGCGAGATCGATGCGAGCCTGCGGCGCCTCGGCATCGATTACGTCGATCTCTACCAGATCCATCGATGGGATTACGACACGCCGATCGAGGAGACGCTCGAAGCGCTCCATGACATCGTCAAGGCCGGCAAGGCCCGCTACATCGGCGCGTCGTCGATGCATGCCTGGCAATTCGCCCGTGCCCTGGGGATTGCCGAGCGCCACGGCTGGACCCGCTTTGTCAGTATGCAGAACCTGGTGAACCTGCTCTATCGCGAGGAGGAGCGTGAGATGCTGCCGCTATGCGCCACCGAGGGCATCGGGGTCATTCCGTGGAGCCCGCAGGCCCGCGGAAAACTGACCCGCGACTGGCACTACACGAGCATCCGGACCGAAACGGACGAGGCCTTCGGGCGGCTGTTCGCCAAGAGCGAAGATGCCGACCGCAAGATCGTCGATCGGGTGGCGCAGGTTGCAGGGGCGCGCGGCATCCCTCGCGCCCAGGTGGCACTCGCCTGGCTGTTGGCCAAGCCGGTCATCACCGCGCCCATTGTTGGCGCTAGCAAGCTCCAGCACCTCAACGATGCCCTGACCTCGGTTTACGTCAAGCTGTCCGAGGACGAAATCGCCTTGCTCGAGGAACCGTACGTCCCTCACACTGTGGTCGGGTTCGATTAGGGGCCGGAGTGGCTGGTCTTCGATATGGTCGTGACCGTGCACCCTGATCTCGCCGGCCTCGAAAGGCTCAAGACGCGAATCCAGGGTTTGCGCTCCAAGACCATCGATAACGGCTGCACCGAGGCCGAAGCCTTGTCGGCCGCGGCCAAGGTGGCTGAACTCCTGGACCTCTACGATCTTTCGCTGACCGACATCGAAATCCGCGCCGCATCGTGCGAGCGGCGCGAGTACGAGAACCACCGCAAGAAGCGCGTTCCACTAGACGACTGCATTAGCGCCATCGCGGATTTTTGCGACTGCCGGGTTTGGCGTGAGAAGAACTGGGCAGGCAATGTCCGTTATGTATTCTTCGGTCACAGCGCCGACTGCGAAGTCGCTTACTACCTCACCGAACTGATCGATAACGCGGTGCGGTCCGAGCTCGGCCGCTACAAGATTTCGGCAGGCTATCGGCGTTTCCGGCACCAGGACCGGCATGTGGCAAATTCCTCCTTCACATTTGGCATGGCCGCATCCATCGCGGACAAGCTGACGGCAATGAAGCGGGAGCGCGACGCGCTGAAAAACGGCACCGGGCGTGATCTCGTTATGCTAAAGGCGTCGGTCGTCGATGCTGAGCTGGAGAAGCTCGATTTGGACCTGCGGACGATGCGCGGCGCAACACGGATGGTGTGGCCGGCGGCCTACGACGCCGGCAAAACCGCAGGCGCGTCGTTGGCGGTAAATCCCGGAATTCGTGGCCATTGAGCTTCGCTGAACTGCCAACCCCATAACTCCAAACAGGAAACGGCCGTGAGCACCAGAGATTTTCGCCCGAATCGCCGCCGTAGCTTCGATGATGCCAACTACGAACCGGCGACGCGTAATTTTGGATTTCCCCAGCCGCGCGGTCCCCAGTTCGAAACTCCTTCCGGTCCGCCCGTCCAGGCCACCGTGAAATGGTACAATCCCGAAAAGGGGTTTGGCTTCGTGCAGGTCGCGGATGGCTCCGGAGATGCCTTTCTGCCTGCTCCCGGTGCGGTGCGCGCGAGCCGATTTCGTGGTGACCGGGGCGCGGCGGTAAACTGCGCCTCGCCATTCACCGGTCAGCATCGGCATGGCCGGCCCGGACGCGGCGGCCCGCGCCAACTTCTTCCTTGGCGCCGCCTTTACAGAGGGACGATCGGTCACGGGCAGTAGGAGTATGACCCGTAATTGTAGCAGTAATGACCACCGCTGTTCGGCGCCGGCGGAAAGGTCACTTTCGGCTGGCTTGCGGCGTTGATGATAGCGAGGCCGACGAGTGCGCTGTTCAGGGCTTCCGCGCGGGCCTGGTCCTCGGCCGCGATGCGCCTTTCCTCATTCAACACGGCTTCTTGCCCTGCGATAGCGCGGTCTCGGCCGCGTCGGATCGCTTCGCCCCAAGTGAGTTGATGCCGCACCAGGCCTATTAGATCATCATCTGCGGCAACCGCGGCGCGGCAAAAAATGGCGAGATGTCGGCGCTAACCGGTCCAGCTTGGCAATAAAATCGTTCAAACATGCCCTCGTTCTCGGGTGAATTGCCTCTATTGAGGCGATTTCTGTCGGAGTTGGGTAGGAGGCATCCGACAGCTGCGCCAGAGATGCGTTCAGCGGATTTTCCGGAGCATGCGCGCGATACGGTGCGGCTTCCGCCGACGCGTAAACCTCTTGAACACAGGTCACGCCAGCCTGCACGGCTTCGCGTTGCTGCTGGGCGACGCAACCAGCAAGCGGCAAAGAAATGCAGTATCCGAGCAACGGGCCGCATCCCGGCCCCCTCACGTGTGCGGTTTTCAGGAAATTTACTAAAGGCACCATTAGCAGTCTGTTTGGGGGCTGAAATCCCGTCTGCGGGGTCCGCATGGGGTCCGCGAGATTTCATCATCCCGATCTGGCACCCTAATCCGGCTTCTAATTCATTGAAAAAGTTGGCGCGCCCGAGAGGAGTTCGAACCCCTAACCCCCAGATCCGTAGTCTGGTGCTCTATCCAGTTGAGCTACGGGCGCATAATGAATTAGCGCTGTTCCCGCCTACGGTTAGCGTTGCTATCCGCTCGGCCGGCCTCCCTATGAGGGGCGGATATCTAGCGTCTGCCGCGCCGGATTGCAACGACTACGCCATGTTTTTCGACGACCCTCCCCGCGAGCGGGGGAGGGTCGGGTGGATAAGCGGCGTCCGGCTACTTCGCGGCGTCGAGCAGAACGGGCTGCTTCTGCGCGTTCAGGACTTCGCCGGCCTGTTTGGCGACCGAGGTGCCTTCGAAGAAGCGCGGGTTCTGCGTGCCCCACAGCTTGACGGCATTGGTGAAGGTGAAGTCGCGGAAATCGTCTGATGTGATCAGCCCGTCCTCGACCAGTTCCCAGGCTTCGGGCAGAACCTGCTTCATGTCGGGGACGTCGAAATGCCCGATATCGGAGCTGTAGATTGCCTGGATCTTGGCGCCGAACGGATTGAAGTTGCTGAACGCGACCGCGTTCATCTTGTCGTCGGCCTCGCAGCCGAAGAAATACGGGGTGACGAACAGGTCGATCCAGTCCTGCTTCTGCGTGATCTCGCAGGCGGCATAATCGTCGAGCGCCGGGACGCCGCCGGTCAGCGAATCCTCTTCCTTCATCGGCCAGCCGTCGCGCTTATCCAGTTCGGCGGCGATCTCCTCGTAGCCGTATTTGTCGACCATCTGGCGCAACAGCTTCCGGTCGAGCTTGTCGGGGTTCATGTAGGCGATGCCCTTGGCGCCGCGCCGCTCCCAATGCTCGATCAGATCGGCAAACAGCTGGCAGCCCCAGCCGACGCCGCCTTCGAGGAAGCCGAAGCGCAGATCCGGGAAGCGCCGCGTGACGCCGCCAAGGAACAGGCCCTTAGCGACGGCGTGCCCGGCCGCCGCGAAATGGCCGATATGGTTGAAGGTGAAATTGCTCGGGTTGTTGCGCAACCCGAAGCCGCGGCCGCCGGTATGGAAGGTCGGCGCGACGCCGAGTTCACGGCACTTTTCCCAGACCGGATCGTAATCGTAATCGCTGTCGAGGCCGAACTGGTCGTAGAAGCACCGCGTGGCGCGCTACCTGCGGGTCGAGGCCCTTCGCGACCGCTTCCTTCGTGGGGGCGAGCGGCCGGGCGACGCTGCTGCCGAACATCGCGACCTTCGAGCCGAGCTGCTTGACGCAGAATTCGAGTTCGGCGATCGCCTCCTCGGGGGTGTGCATCGGGATCACCGCGGCCGGGGTCAGCCGGTCGCTGAGTTTCGCGAAATACTCGGAGGTGACGATGTTGAAGCCGTGAATGACGGCGCGGCGGGTCTCGTCGTCGGCGATGCGCGGGATGCCGAGGCCGGCGGTCGGATAGACGACGCCGAAATCGATGCCGAGCTCATCGAGCCGGTCGTACAGCATCTTGGGCAGCATCGCGGTGGCGCGGTCGAGCGTGTTGGTCGATTGCCGGCCCCAATAGCCCTCCATCGCGGCGCCGCGCGCCTTGCGCTCGGCGATCGAGCGCTTCAGAGCGTCGGGGATGCGCGCTGCGAGGCGATGAACCCGTCGGCGCCCTTGTCGCCGACCACCTTGCGCATCCGCTCGGCGAAAACCGGCGTGTATTCGATCCAATGCCCGTCGCCGTCGATGACCGGATGCGACAAGCTTGCGCGAATCTGTTCGGGGGTGCCGTGAGCGCTCATCAAGATCCTCCAGGAAGCGGTGGATATCAGGCCGTTTCCGCCGGGTGCAAGGCTACGAGCGGGCGGGCTTCAAGTCAAATGACCACCGCCGAAACACGGCGGTTTGCTGATTCTGCGGGAAATGAACAGCAAACGCCGTCGGCACCACCCGCTTCCCGCCGTTTTTGCGCCGTTGACGGCTTCTTTCTGCAGCAAACAGCAAGCACCTTCCCCGCGCGACCACGCCCGACCCGGGCATCGAGCAATAACGCACCGGCAATGTGGCGGATTTTGCGTCGCCGAGGGCCGGGCCGGTCATCTGCCGCGGTTGGCGGCCGAAACGCGTCCCGGTTGGGTAATCGGCGGTCCGAGATTTTCGATCCGGTAGCCTTCCGGATAGGAGCGGTGCGCCATTTCGGTCCGCAGTCGCGGGCCGCGACGAGCCGGCAGGAGGCGCAGCAGACGCGCCCGCAGCCGCAATGCCGCGGTCACATACGCCCGCATTGCCGGCGATGGATTCGGGAAGCCGAACCCCCGGATCACTGAATCGTCCATGATCGCGTACATCGACCGGCGCACGAGCGGCCGGAGAGGGCGGGGGAACCAGCTCGCGAACAATTCGACGGTCGCGGCGCCGACGCGGCGGTTGGCGTCGGTGTAGCGGAAGTGTCTGATCTCGTAGTCGATGTTGTAGCGCTCGAACTCGGCGTAATCGGCCGGAATGTCCGTGATCCCCATGCGCTCGCCGACCGCCCGCCAGAAATGGAAGAAGGCGAGCCGCTCATTGTCGCACATCAGGCGCCAGCCGAACCGCTCGTTCCAGCGGATCGGCTCATAGATGAAGGTCGAGAGGACGTAACGGAAATCGTCATTCGCGATCGTGAAGCGGCCGTGCTGCGCGTTCATCCGCGCGAGCGCCCGGCGGCCGCGATCGCTGTCGTAGCCGTGCTCCATTAGCTCGCTGACGATGATGTCGGTGTCGTCGTAGCGCTTCTGCGCCCGGTTGCGGAACTCGCCGCTCCCGTCGAGCAGACGCGCGATGCGCGGCACGCAGAAGGTGCGGAACAGCGCGAATTCCAGCGAGCGCGTCGTGTCGAACGGGAACTCGTAGCAGGTGCAGAGGAACACGATGCGCTGGTGATCGCGCTCGGGATCGAGCGCTTCGATCTGATCGAGGATCGTCGGGCGCTTCATGCTATGTCCCCAGCGATTTCTGGCGGCCAGAGAGCTTCCCACCGAGATTGCTTCGTCGCTGCGCTCCCTCGCAATGACTGCCCCTTGCCCTCATTGCGAGCGAAGCGAAGCAATCTCGTCGAAACTTGCCTTAGCGGAACGCGAAGTCCCGATAGCCCTCGCTTGCGACCTCGTCGCATTTGCGGCGGTAATGGACGCCATTGCCGTTATAGCCGAGCACGCGGCGGACGGTACGGCCCTCGACGTTGCGGTTGACCCCGGTCTGCCACGAATTGATCTTGCTGGAGAGCAGCGGCTCCGACGCCTTGATGACGGTCTCAGTCCATTCCGCCACCGGCTCGGGTCGGGTCTCGACGCGCTTGTAGTCGTGGGCGCGCATGAATTCCAGAAGGCCGGTCAGGCATTCGACCCCGTGCTCGACGGCGCGGGGGATGTTGCCGCGCGCGGTGTGCGGCCCCAGCACCATCAACAAATTCGGAAAACCTTCGGGCATCCAGCCGAGATAGGTGCGCGGACCGTCGGCCCAGACATCTTTCAGGGGGACGCCGCCGGGGCCGCGGATGTCGATCCGGTCGAACGCGCCGGTGACGCCGTCGAACCCGGTCGCGTAGACTAGGATGTCGAATTCGAATTCCCGGTCGCTAGTCCTGACACCAGCAGGGGTGATGCGCTCGATCGGGGTCTCGTTCAGATCGACGAGCAGCACGTTGTCGCGATTGTAGGCCTCGAAATAGCCGCTCTCCAGCGGCACCCGCCTGGTGCCGAAGCCGTGGTCCTTCGGGATCAGTTTGTCGGCGACATCAGGGTCCTTGACCCGTTGTCGGATTTTCTTGGCGATGAACTCGGTGATCGCGGCATTGGCCTTCTCGTCGAGCAGGATGTCGCGGAAATTGCCCATCCAGATGCCGAAACCCGGCTCGGCATAGAGCTTTTCCCAGAACGCCTCGCGCTCGCCGGGCGGCACGTCCAGCGTCTTGCGCGGGTCGGCCTGATGGATGAACCAGCTCGGCGTCTCGCGGCAGCGGGCATAGATCTCATCGTAGCGTGCCTTGATTGCCGCCATCTCGTCCTTGCCGATCTTCGCATTGTGCAGCGGCGCGGCCCAGTTCGGCCGGCGCTGAAAGACCGTCAGGTGCTCGCACTGTTTGGCGATCTCGGGGATCGCCTGGATCGCGGTCGCTCCGGTGCCGATAATACCGACGCGCTTGCCGGTGAAATCGACCGGCTCCTTCGGCCAGCGCGCCGGATGATAGGCCGGACCGCGGAAGCTGTCCCGGCCCGGAATGGCCGGCAATGTGTAGGCCGAGAGAATACCGACCGCGGTGAACAGGAATCGCGAGCGCGCCTGCTCCCCGCTTTCCAGCGTCACGGTCCATTTATTCTCGGCGTCGTCCCAATGCGCGGCGGTGACGGTGCTATGGAACCGGATGTCGCGGCGCAGGTCGAATTTGCCGGCGACGAGCTTGAGATATTCCAGCGTGTCGGGCTGCGGCGAGAAATGCTCCTTCCAGTCCCATTCCTGCAGCAGCTCCTTCGAGAACGAATAACCGTAGGTCCAGCTTTCGGAATCGAAGCGGGCGCCGGGATAGCGGTTCCAGTACCAGGTGCCGCCGACATCGCTGCCGGCCTCGAACACCCGCACATTCATGCCGAGCTGGCGCAGGCGGTACAGCATGAACATGCCGGAAATCCCGGCGCCGATGACGATCGCGTCGTATTCGGCGACTTGGTCGAGAGCGAGCGGCTCCGCTGTCATCAACGCGTCTGGCATGCTGTCCTTTCCCGGTTATCGACCTCCATTCTGCACCGCACCGCCCACGTTCAGTTCTGCAAAAACCGAACGGCGTTCATTCCCGCAGCATTGCCGCGACCTGATCGAGGGTGCGGATGCGGGCGTACATCTTCATCGCCTTGTCGAGGCTGTAGGCGTGCGCTGCCGCGTCGCCGCCCCAGCAGCACTCGCGAACGACGACGGAGGCGATATCCCTATTGAAGGCTTCGCGGACGCTGGTCTCGACGCCGCGATTGGTGGCGCCGCCGCCGATGACGATCGTATCGCGCCGCAGCATATGCAGCAACTCGGCGACCCCGGTCCCCCAGAAGGCGCTGGGACGGCGCTTCAGGAAGACGTAATCCTCCGGGCGCGGCGCGATCTCGTCGGGGAAGCCGGCTTCCGGCGTTCCCTCGATGCCGTTGGTCAGCGGCGGCACACCGGTCTCGGCCGAGAGATCGGTCGGCAGCAGCACGACATCGGCGCGGTCGGCGCGGCTGACCGGCGTCGTGTAGATCACCGGCAGGCCGGCTTCGCGCGCGGCCGCGATCATCTTGACCCAGGCGTCGAGGACCGGGCGCATCGCTTCCCGGCGCGCGGGGTCGGACGGCGTCAGCGCGCGGCGGCAGACGTCGTAGGCAATCAGCGCGGTTCGACGCCGGTCGATGCGTTCGGCGTCGGCGCTTTTGGCGCTTTCGGGCATCACGACACTCCCGATTTGTGAGGGCGCGGCATTTCCAGCCGCCGAGCGACACACGATCGCAATTTTGCGCGGGCGCGGCAACCGGGCCGCGGTCTGTCCGGCATCACCGCCAAACGCGCGGCCGCACCGGGAGGTCCTCCGCGGCATGCTGCTTATGCCCCCAAATTGGTATGCACGCGCCCGCACGGCGCCTGTCGCCGGAGCGACGGCAGCACGACCAGCGAGGCGGCGAACACGGCGCCGCTATCCCGTTGGCCGACAATGCGCCCGGCTCAAGAGCAGCTTCAGTTTCCCCGCCCCGAAACGCCCTCTCAGGGTGGTCGTCTTCCTTGAGGCTCGGGTCCGCCGTGGGCAGTTCAGGCGCTATGTTCCAACGGCCGCCGCCGGCTCGCCGAGCGACAGCATCAAGCGGTTGGCCCAGTTGAAAAATGATGCCGCTTGGATTACGTCGGCGATCGCCAGATCGTCGAGCCCCACGCTACGCAGGCGCTCGATATGCGGCGATCCGAACGTTATCGGCGTTGTGCTCAGCGCCACGGCCGCGGCGACGATCGCGTTCCAGCGATCGCCGAGATCGGCGGTTATACCGTCGTCCAGCAAAAGCTGCACGTCGGTCTCGCGCTTCGAATAGACCGCCGCGTGTCGCGCATGCACCGAGGCGCAGTAGATGCAGCCATTGAACCGGGATGTCGCGGCGGCGGCCAGTTCGCGCTCGGCCCGCGGCAGACCGGCATCCGCGTTGTAAAAAATATCCTTGTCGGTCAGCGTGCGCGCCAGCAATGCGTCGGGGTCGCGCGCCAGCAGGCGGAAATATGGCGATTTCGCCCGCGCGGCATCCACCAGGGCGGCCCTGTCCCGTTCGGTCAGTGCCTCGAACGAGAGCGGTTCGAGCCAGGGCAGCCAATCGAGCACCACCCGGGTGAAAGCGGCGGGAACCGTGTGGGACGGCGGTTCGAGGACCGTATCGGGCATGATTACACCTTGTGTATCAGACGGCGTTGGCGGCCAGGACCCGCAGGCCGGCGACCACCCGGATTTGGAACGACAGGAACGCGGCGATCTGCGACAGCGTCACGATGTCGGTGGTGGACCAGCCGGCATCGAGCAAGACCTGCAGCGCCGCCGGCGCCGCGTCACGCGGGTGGAACACCAGCAGGTGCATGTGATCGAGCGCCGCGGAGAGCCGCGCCCCCAGCACCCGACGGATTTCCGGCGCGACACGGTGAGTCGGTCCGGCAGTGTCCTCGCGGCTCAGCGGGCCCTCAGGATAGCAGCCATAGGGACCCTGCCCCCTGGCCGCCGCGATCGCCGCGTCAATCGCACGGCATAACTCGGACGATGCCCGGCTGGTGGCCAGGCGTGCGGCGTAGAACGACGCCGTAGCCGCATCCTGATGCAGGCCGGTGACGAAGGCGGCGATGGCGAAACGCTCGGTCGTGCTGAATGCGCCGGGGATTTCCGGCGCGAACAGCGCGCGATAGCTGGCCTGCGCCTGCTCGCGCGCCACCGGCCGTCGCTTGCGGATCGCGTCGAGCGTCGAGCCGGGCTCGATCCCGACCAGCGTGTCGATGATTTCGGTTTCCGTCCCCGCGTCGATCCCTGACATGGCGATCCCTTTCCCTGCCCGCCTTACGCGACGTGCCGCGTGCCTACGGCGACATTTCGCACCCAGCCCAAGGCCGGCGCCACGATATCGGCGACCAGCTCGATCGAGCGCATGATGAATGGATGCGGCGGGTCGATCGAATGCGATTGAACGGTCAGATCGGTAGCTCTGGCCACGATCGTGTCGGCGCACAGCGAGGCGATCACGTCGTCCGGATTGCCGATATGAATGTCCATGGCGGCAATCTGGTCGTGCACCGACATGCCCTCGACAAATACCGCACGGCCGATCGCGGCGTACCGTGCCCGCTGCCGCGCCAGGCCGATCTCGGCCAGCCGCATTGCCTCATTGCGATCGTCGGCGACGAACACGGTGCGCGAGGCCAGAATGCGTGGCGCTCGTCCCCGCGGCAGCGCCTCCAGATAGGCGTCGATCATCGGGTTCTGGATATCGGGCAATGACAGGTGGGGCGCTCCCGCTGGCCTGGGCTGGGTGCGCGACAGCATCAGACCGTCCCCCGCTGCGCCGGCCCGCCGCGCGCCGTCGACGTTGAAGGTTGCCTGCCAGACGCGATCGACCAGGCCGGGATTGGGCGGATACAGGCAATCGCCGCCCGTCAACTCTCGCCCCGCCCAGGCATCGAGCAGGATACGATGATGCCGGACCAGCAGCGCCGTGCGTTCGGCGCTGTCCAGGCCGAACGCCTTGTACGCCGACAGGTTGCCGCCGGGCCCGACCCCCACCTCGAGGCGGCCGCCGCACATCAAATCGAGTACCGCGGCGTCCTCCGCCACCCGGATCGGCAGCTCCAGCGGCAGGCAGACAATCCCGGTACCCAGGCGGATGCGCGCGGTGCGCGCGGCGACCTGGGCGAGGAACACGAAGGGCGCCGGCAGGCCGCCCTCGTCCTCGTGGAAATGGTGCTGCGCGACCCAGGCGCTATCGAAGCCGCAGCGCTCGGCGTGCACGATCTGCGCGATGGCCAATCGGTAGCGCTCGGCCGCATCCGCTTGATCGAGTAGACGGGTGAAGAAACCGAGACGTATCGGGGCCATGGCTGTCGTCAAGCGCTCAAACTCGTGCTGTGCCGGGGCAATCAGAGACAACGGGCGAATGCCGGAGCGAAGCAGGAACCGGCCGTCTCATGCATCCTCCGCAGGCCCTGCGGCTCTCCTGATTGGCAGCCTACCGCCCAGGTGCGGTACGGTCATCATTATCCCGATCCCGGGGAAATTCCGCTGGGGGGTCGGGGATCGGGATTGCCCGAGCGGATCGCCCCGTCATACGACGGCAAGCCCGCCAGCCATGCCAACGGCGGCACGATCGGCTTTGCGATGAGCAGTCCCGAACAGGCTCAGGCGTGGCACAAAGCCGGTGTCGCGAATGGCGGCACGTCGATCGAGGGTCCGCCCGGCGTGCGCCAGGGAGCCGCCGGCCAGCTCTATCTCGCCCATCTTCGCGACCCTGACGGCAACAAACTCTGCGGGCTGTGTCGCATGCCAGCCGCCTGAATTGCCGCAGCTGATTGAGTAGGGCCACCCTTCGGGCGGCCCTCGCGCACAAAAAACCGGGTGCCGCGGGCGAGCGCGCGTCTAGGCCAGCGCCAGCTCGCGGTATCCGTCCGCTACGACCGTATCGCAGTGCTCGCGGAAGGTCGGGTGGCCGCCGCTGTAGCGCATGATCTTGCGGGTCTGCTTGCCCTCGACGTTGCGGTTGACGCCGGTCATCCACGAGTCGATCTCGTTAAACAGGAGGCCTTCGCCGGTCGCTTTGACGTGGTCGGTCCAGCGGGCGACACCAGCCGAAGTGGCCTCGATCCGCGTCACGCCGCGGTCGTGCGCGTGGCGGATCAGATCGGTCACCCAATCGACATTGTACTCGACCGCGCGCGGGAAATTGCCGAGCGCGGCGTGCGGTCCCATGACCATCAGCATGTTGGGGAAATCTTCGACGAGAACACCGAGATAGGTCTGCGGCCCGTCGCGCCACTTGTCTTGCAGCGAAACGCCACCCGTGCCTCGTATGTCGATGCGGTCGAAGGTGCCGGTGATTGCGTCGAAGCCGGTCGCGTAGATGATCATGTCGAATTCGTATTCGGCGCCGCTGGTCATGACGCCCACCGGGGTGATCCGCTCGATCGGCGTCTCGTTGACGTCAACCAGCGTGACGTTAGGCTGGTTGTAGACCTCGTAATACCCGCTCTCGAGCGGCACGCGGCGGGTGCCGAAACCGTGATTCTTCGGAATCAGCTTTTCTGCCACGGCTGGGTTCTTGACCCGCTCGCGGATTTTGCGGGCGATGAAATCCGAGATCAGCGCGTTCGCCTCGCGGTCTGTCAGGATGTCGCGGAAATTGCCCTGCCAGATGCCGAAGCCGGGCTCGCCGTAAAGCTTTTCCCAGAACGCTTCGCGTTCCTCTCGGGTTACCTCGAACGTGCCGCGCGGGTCGGGTTTGTGGATGAAGCATCCCGGGCTCTGGTTGCAGCGCGCGAAAATCTCGTCGTAGCTTTCCCTGATACGGTCCATCTCGTCGCGGGGGATCGGCGCGTTGTGCAGCGGCGCGCACCAGTTCGGGGTGCGTTGGAACACGGTCAGATGGCCGACGGTTTTGGCAATTTCGGTGATCGCCTGCACCGCGGTCGCGCCGGTGCCGATCACGCCAACCCGCTTGCCCGCGAAGCTGACCGGCTCCGTGGGCCAGTAGTGCGTGTGAAAGGACTGGCCCCGGAAGCTCTCGACACCAGGGATGCGCGGCATCGTCGGTGCCGACAGCACGCCGATCGCGGTAATCAGGAAACGCGTATCGTAACTGCGGCCATCCTCCAGCGTGACATGCCAGCCGCGAATATCCTCGTCGTAATGCGCAGCGGAAACGCGGCTGTTGAACTGGATGTCGCGGCGCAGGTCAAAGCGGTCCGCGACATGGTTCAGGTAACGCTCGGTCTCGGGCTGGCCGGCGAAACGCTCCTGCCAGTTCCATTCCCGCAGCAACTCCGGCGAGAACGAGTATGCATAGGTATAGCTTTCCGAGTCGAAGCGGGCGCCGGGATAGCGGTTCCAGTACCAGGTACCGCCGACGCCGCTGCCGGTCTCGAACACCCGCGCGCGGAGGCCGAGCTGGCGCAGCCTGTAAAGCTGGTACAGTCCGGACACGCCGGCGCCGATGATTACGGCGTCGAAATCGAGAGCGGTCTCGGCTTGGTCGCTTGGCATTGCCGCTACTGAAGCACTCATATTTTCTTTCCCGAAGCGGAGCTGGTCATCATTTCAAATTTACCACAAAGATCACGATGGCTGCACAAAGGACACGAAGGAGAATTCTCCATTGTGTCCTTCATGCTTCCTCCGCGTCCTTCGTCGGAAATTACGGCATTTAATTCATGCCGTAGAACGACAACGCGCCGCCGGCGAGCACGCCATGCCTTGCCTCTTGTGACAGCGGGCCAAGCCGCTCCTTCAGCATCTGAGGCGCGCCGGGGAAAAACCCGTCCTGGTGGGGATAATCGGTCGCCCACATGATCTTGTTCGGGCCGATATAATCGGCCAGCACGGCGATGCTGTTTTCGACCGGCTCGAACGAAATCCAGCAATTGCGCTTGAACAGTTCGCTCGGCCGCATCGAGGGCGCGGTTTCGTTGAAGCCCTTATCGTCGAAATGCCGGTCCATGCGGTCGAGCCAGGGCGCGATCCAGCCGCCGCCCGACTCGAGGAATCCGACGCGCAGCCGCTGATGGCGATCGACAACGCCGCCCCAGATCACCGCCATCGCCGCCAGCATCATCTCCATCGTATGCGAGATCATGTGGCGCGCGGCGCGGTCGCTCTCAAAGCGATCGACCCCGACAGTCGGCATCGCATTGGTCGAACCCTCGTGGAAACCGACCGAGAAATCGAGCTCCTCGGCCATCGTCCAGAACGGCTCGTACATCGGGTCGTTGATCATTTTCTTGCCGTGATACGGGTTCGGCCGCAGGAAGCCGCCGCGCATCCCCAGCTGCTGGCGCGCGAAGCGCATCTCCTCGATCGCCAGATCGACCGACTGCATCGGCAGCATCGCGACCCCAAACAGCCGGTCCGGGTACGGCGCGCAGTAATCGGCGAGCCAGCGGTTGTAGGCCCGGCACATCGCGCCCGCGAGACCGGGGTCCTCGACGGCGCCGGCGAAAAGGCCGAGGCTCGGATACAGAAAAGCGGCGTCGATCCCGTCCGCGTCCATGTCAACGATGCGCGCGTGCGGGTCGAACCCGCCCTTTTTCCCTTCGGCGTATGTCTGGGTGTCGGGGATGACCGCGCCCTGCCGCACCCCGACGGCGCCGAGGCTGCCGATCCCGCGCGGATTGCCCAGGAGTTTGCCCTCGACGCTGAGACGCTCCTTGCCGTTGTCGTCGATGACGAACCGCGGCCTGCGCTCGCGAAATTCGGGATCGATGTAGCGGTCCCATAGATCGAGCGGCTCCAGGATATGGCCGTCGGCATCGACCACGTTGTACGCGCGGGTCATTGGCGTGCCCTCCAACTGTAATCGGGTCTGCGGCACCCTACCGCAGCGGCGCACACGGCGCGAGCCTGAACGTCATTCACGATATGGAATGCAGGCATGCCGCAGCCCACCTGGTGGCCGCCCGCTCAGTCCGCGCAGCGGTTCATGAACGCCCGCGGAGTCGCGCGTCGGCGAGCGGCAGGAGGCGAGCGAGACGCGCCACCCAGGCGACCTGCCCGGCCACGGTGGCGATCAGGTCCTGGCGGATTTCGATCTCGACATGGGCGAGACCGCGCGCCTCGCCGTGCGTCGGCACGGTGTAGTCGCTGGTGTCGGTGATCGCATAAGGCGCGTTGTCGCCGACGGCGAGATCGCCCTCGGCACGGAACAGGTCGAGCATGATCGCGGCGAGCCTGATATCGCGGTTGTAGAGCACCCCGATCTCGACATTGCGTGTCTCGCCTTTGAAGACCGGCGTGAAGCTGTGCATCGCGACGAGGATTGTGCGCCTGCCCGCCACCATCCGCCGGTCGAGCAGCGCCGCGATTTGCTGATGATAGGGATCGAAGATCTCGCGGCAGCGGGCCTCGCGCTCGGCCGTGGAGAGGGTGCGATTGCCGGGGATTTCGGTGTGCTCGCTGATAACCGGGATCGCGCTGTCCCAATCCGGTCGGCGGTTGCAGTCGATCACGAGCCGTGAATAGGTCTGCAACACCGCGACGGCATCGAGCGCGCGCGCCAGACGTTCGGTCACGGCGGCGATGCCGATATCCCAGGCGATATGCCGCTCCCATTCGCGTTGCGGCACGCCGAGATCGCCAAGAGAGCGCGGCACCGCCCGCCCGGCGTGATCGGCGGTCAGGAAAAAATCGGAAGCGCCGTCCGGGTGCAATACGCGAACGGGCGCGGGGTCGGTATCCGAGAGCAGGGTTCGGGGTTGCATGCTGATCGGGAGCTGTGGGTTCCGCCTCAGGCGATCGTAGGGCGGGTGAGCGCAGCGTAACCCGCCTTTTCGGCATCCGTCGCGGGACGGTGGATTGCGCTTCGCTTATCCACCCTACGATTTTGTTTTCGCTTCGAGATCGTCCAGCATCCGGTGGATGCGGGCGATCGGGGCGTCTTTCTCGTAGAGGTTATAGAGCGCGCCGGCAAGCCGCACCGGGTCACCCGAATAATAGCGCTCGTAAAGCTGCTGGCGGCCGGAGAACGACGATACGGCGGCGTCGAAGGCGAGACGGAACAGCTTGACGCGGGTCGACGCGTCGGCGTTGGCGGCCTGCGCGTAGGTTTCGACATCGGCCGAAGCCGGGCCGGCCAGCTCGGCATAGGACGGCACCGCGACGAGCCCACCCGCGCCCAGGGTCTGAATGATCTCGCAGGCGCGGATGAACATCTTCGGATACATCATCCGCACCGTCCACAGCGGCATGTCGGCCGGGGTCATCAGCCCGGAGACCGGGCTCGGCGCGGCGTCGGCCTCACTCGCGCGAATGCAGGCGCGTACGAATTCGACGTGCTGGATCAGCTCGGCGAGCATTCCCTGGACGTGCAGATGCGCGTCGATATTGGTCGAGTGCGCGATCGCGAAGCCCAGCGCCATCATGAACTCGGATTTCGCGAGGTTCTTTGTCGATGTCTGGTGCATGACCTGCGGCATCGCCTGGGTGCGCTGGAACAGGCCGTTGCACATCGCGGGATCGCGATGGATGAAGACGCGCTCCCACGGCACAAGGACATTTTCGAACACGGCGAGCCCGTCGCCCTCGTCGAGCCGCGATGACAGCGGGAAATCCATCGGCGACGCCGCGTTCTGATGCACCACGGACGGGCGGCAGACGAAGCGCAGCCCCGGCGCCGCGATCGGGATCGCGAAGCCGAACGCATAGGGCGCGGCCTCGTCGTTGGTCGGCAGAAACGTCGAGGGCATAACCAGGATCTCGTCGGCATAGGCGCACAGGGTCGAGACCATGCGCGCGCCGGTTATGACGATACCGGCGTCGGTTTCCTTTACAATCTTCGCGGCGAGGTCCTTTTCCTGGCGTTCGACCGGGCGCGAGCGATCGACCTGCGGATTGAGCAAGGTGTGCGTCATGCACAGATCGCGCTCGCGGGCGAGGGCATGATAGGCGCGGATGTTGTCGGCGAAGCGCTTGTCGGCGTGGCCGAACTCGGGCGCGGCGGCGGCCAGCCCGGTCACCATGACGTTGAGGAAATCCGGGCTGCGGCCGAACATACCGCAGGTCGCGTCCATCCAGGTCTTTATCATGGTGCGGCGGCGGATCAGATCGTCGACGGAGCGCGGCTCGATAAACGACAGCCCGACCGGCTCACCGGTGGAGGGCGAGGCAAAGGTCATTTGGTCACGCAGCGCCGGATCGTGCTGCATGTCGTAGAGCTCGGCGAGGCTTCGCGCCGCCCCGGCAAGGCGCCGGTCGGCGGCCACGTCGCGAACCCGCTCGCCGTCGATAAAGATCTGCCGGTCGTCGTCCAGCGCGTCGAGAAACTGCGTGCCGGTGCGGATGGGCATGGTGGCGCCTCCTTCCCTCCCGAGATCGCCATCCCGGCGAAAGCCGGGATCCATCGATCAGCGTACGTGACGGCCGAAACAAGGGCCCCGGCCTTCTCCACGGATCAAGTCCGGTCGGCTGAGGGCCTACGGGGCAACGATCCAGTGTGGCTCAGCTCTGCAACAGCGGACTCTGCTCGCGTTCGAGGACCTTGCGCACCGCCGGGCGATGCAACAGTCGATCCTTCAGCGCGGTGTAGTTCTTGAGCCGCTCGACCGGCAGGCCGATGCGCTTGCCCCAACCGTAAAAGACCAGCGTATACCCGTCCACGGCGGAATAGTGCGAGCCGAGCACGTATTCCTTGCCTTCGAGCAGGTGGTCGATTTCCTCAAGCATCTTCCAGAAATTCTCGCGCCCGGTCGCCTTCAGGCTTTCGTGCGCCGCCTCGTCGGTCGCAAAGCGTCCCGGGCGCATGATGTGCGTGAAGGCCGGATGCACCGCGCTCGTCAGATAGGTCATGTGCGACAGCGCGCGGGCAAGCGGCAGCGGGTCCTCCGGCAGCAGCTTTGCTTGCGGGAAGGCGCGCGCGAGATAGGTAATGATCGCGACATTCTCGGTTAGGACACCCTCGTCGGTCCTGAGCGCCGGCACCTTGCCGCGCGGGTTGACGTTTGTCAGGTACTCGTCCTTGAGGTGCTCGCCGGTCGCCAGCGATACCGGTCTCGCCTCATAGGGCGCGCCGGTCTCCTCGAGCGCAATATGCGAGGCCATCGAACACGCGCCGGGGGCGTAATACAGGGTCAGCATCGGGGGTCTCCGAAACGGGTCGGGAGACCCCTACCTTGCCGCCTCCACACCACCGCGCCAAGCAGCCAAATCAGCGAGCGCGCGGCGCGCAACAAGCGGTTTGCGATCGGCGCGCCGGCCCGGATCGGGCGACAGCGGCGGGAATAGGCCGAAATTGACGTTCATCGGCTGGAACGTGCCGGTATGCGCGCCGCCGGTGATGTGGCGCAACAGAGCGCCGAGCGCCGTCGTCTCGGGCGGCGGTTCGATCTGGCGGCCGAGGCGGGAGCAGGCCGCAAAGCGGCCCGCCAACAGCCCGATCGCGGCGCTCTCGACATAGCCCTCGACACCGGTGATTTGCCCGGCGAAGCGCAGTCGGGGCATGGCCCTGAGGCGCAGCGCGCGATCGAGCAGGCGCGGGCTGTTGATGAAGGTGTTGCGATGCAGGCCGCCGAGCCGGGCGAACTCGGCGCGCTCCAGACCGGGGATCATGCGGAAGATGCGCGTCTGCTCGCGGTGCCGCAGCTTCGTCTGAAACCCGACCATATTGTAGAGCGTGGCCAAGGCGTTGTCCTGGCGCAGCTGGACAACCGCATGCGGCCGCTTTCCGGTGCGCGGGTCGCGCAGGCCGACCGGCTTCATCGGCCCCCAGCGCAGCGTATCCGGCCCTCGCTCCGCCATGATCTCGACCGGCAAACAGCCGTCGAAATACGGCGTCGATTTCTCCCATTCGTGAAACTCGGTCTTGTCGCCAGCCAGAAGCGCCGCGACGAACGCCTCGTATTGCCCGCGGTCGAGCGGGCAGTTGACATAATCCGCTCCCTCGCCCTTGTCGTAGCGCGACTGAAACCACGCCGTGTCGAAATCGACCGTGTCGCGGTACACGATCGGCGCGATCGCGTCGAAAAATGCGAGACCCTCTTCGCCAGTCAGCGCCGCCAGGGCCGCAGCGAGATCGGGAGAGGTCAGCGGGCCGGTCGCGATAATGACCTCGTCCCAGTCCGGAGACGGCAGGCCGGCGATCTCCTCGCGGCGGATTTCGACGAGCGGGTCGGCGACGAGCGCCGCCTCGACAGCTTCGGAAAACCCGACGCGATCGACCGCGAGCGCGCCGCCCGCTGGCACCTTGTGCCGGTCGGCGGCGGCGAGGATCAGCGAGCCGCAACACCGCATCTCCTCGTGCAACAGGCCGACCGCGTTCCGCTCGGGATCATCAGAGCGGAACGAGTTCGAGCACACCAGCTCGGCGAGACCGGCGCCGACATGCGCCTCGGTGCGCCGCACCGGCCGCATCTCGTGCAGCACAGCAGGCACCCCGGCGCGCGCCAGCTGCCACGCCGCCTCGCTGCCCGCGAGGCCGCCGCCGATGATGTGAACCGGGTTCATGCCGGTTTAGGTGTCGCTTGCCGAGGCTGCTTCAAGCCTATCCGTCATTGCGAGGGACCTCAGCGAAGCAATCTCGATGATAAGGCGGAGGTTGCACGAGATTGCTTTCCCGCGGGTCAAGCTCGCGGGAAGCAATGAGAAGAAGGCGCGCACGAAAAAGCGGCCGGGCGCGAGGCCCGGCCGCCGGGAGTCGTATGCCCGTCCTGGGTTCGCGTCAGTCGCGGCGCACGCCAAGGAGCTGCAGCAGCATCATGAACAGGTTGATGAAGTCGAGATACAGTCGCAGGGCGCCCATGATCGACGCCTTGCTGGCGGTCTGGCCGTCCGCGTATTGCAGCTCGTAATACTGCTGCTTGATGCTCTGCGTGTCGTAAGCAGTCAGGCCCACGAAGACGATCACGCCGATCACCGAGATCGCGAACTGCAGTGCCGACGAAGCTATGAAGAGGTTGACCAAGCTCGCGATGATGATGCCGATCAACCCCATCATCAGGAATGAGCCGAACTGGGTCAGATCGCGCTTCGTCGTGTAGCCATAGAGGCTCATCGCCGCGAACGTGCCGGCCGTGATGAAAAACACACGCGCGATGCTCGCGCCGGTGAACACCAGGAAGATCGAGGCAAGCGACAGCCCCATCACCCCGGAGAACAGCCAGAACAAGAGCTGCGCGGTGCTTGCCTGCATCCGCTGGATGCCGAAGCTCATCACGAGCACGAAACCGAGCGGCGCCAGCATCAGCAGATAGATCAGCGGCGTCGTGGCGACCTGCGCGTACCACCCGGACTGGGCGAACACATAGGCCACGATACCGGTCAGCGCGAGACCGGACGCCATGTAGTTGTAGATGCGGAGCATGTACTCCCGCAGGCCGACATCGATGTCGGCCTGGACACCGCCAACCGCCGGCCGCACCGTCCAGCGGGGCTGCGAACCCAAAGCCATTGACCCCCTCCACGGAGAACAAGAGGACAATTCCTCGCAGCCAATATTGGCAGAATCCAGAGCTGGTTCAATGACGCCCTGCAAACCCGCCCGCGGCGCGGACGCAACCGCGATTTTCCGATGCCCCGCCGCCGGATTAGCAGGGCTACTCGCTGCGCAGGTAGTGCGCCGGTTTCGCCAGGAGCGCGCGCCAGGTGCCGAGTAGGCCGAACCCGAGCGTCATCCCGACAGCGCCCGATACCGTCAGCAACAGCGGCCACGGCAGGAAGGTCCAACCGGCGCGCATCGGCCCGGTGACGAGCGCCCAGGCCGCAAGCGTGCCGACCCCGGCCGCAACCGAAGCCGTGACCATCCCCAGCAGCAGATGCTCGACCAGAAACATTCCGGCGATAAAGACCGGGGTCGCGCCCAGCACCTTCAGCAGCACCGCGTCGTAGACGCGGCGGCGATGACCGGCGGCAATCGCGCCGCCGAGTACCAGTACCCCTGCGGCCAGCGTCACCGATGCGATGGCGCGGACCGCATCGCCGATCCGTTCGACGATCCCGGCCACCGCCGCCAGAGCCTCGCGCACTGGGATCGCGGTAACGTTGGGAAACCGCTCGGTGACCTGGGCGGCGATGCGCTCGGCGTCGGAAGGCGGCGCGTAGACGGCGGCGAGGTGGGTCTGCGGCGCCGCTTCGAGCGTCCCCGGCGCGAAGACGATGACGAAATTGATTCCGAGCCGGGCCCACTCGATCCGCCGCAGATTGGCAATGCGCCCGGTGATCTCGCGGCCGAGCAGGTTGACGGTCAGCGTGTCGCCGACCGCGAGCCCCATGCCATGCGCCAGTTCAGCATCGAACGATATCAGCGGCGGACCACGATAATCGGGCGGCCACCACTCGCCGGCCACAATCCGCGCGCCTTTCGGCGGCGCCGCGGCATAGGTCAGGCCGCGCTCGTTGCGCAGCGCCCATTCGGCGTTCTGCGCAACCTCGGCCTGTTCGACCGGCGTCCCGTTTAGCCGCGTGATGCGGCCGCGCAACATCGGCACCTCTTCGAACCGGGCACCGGGCACCGCGCCGACAAGGCGCTCAAACCCGGCAAGCTGGTCGGGCTGAATGTCGATATAAAAGTCGGCCGGGGCGCCATCCGCCAGACGCTCGCCGATCTCGGCCGCGAGATTTCCCTGCACGAGCGCGACCGCGATCATGACGCTGAGACCGATCCCGAGCGTGACGACAACCCGTGCCGCCGCGCCGCCGGGGCGGTGCAGATTGGCGAGCGCCAGCCGAGGCAGCGGATGCCCCGGGCTCGGGATATGCCGCGCGGCGGCTGTCACCAGCCATGCGGCAAGGCGGAACAGCGCAAACGCGGCGACGGCGCCGCCGAGATACCACAGCGCAAAGCGCGGCTCCGGCGCGCCCAGGACGATTGCCGCCGCGAGTAAGGAAGCGGCGATTGCGGTCGCGGCCGCCGCCAGCGGCGCCAGACGGCGCGGCGTCGGCGACACGACGTTGCGCCACAACGCGCCGGCCGGGATTCGGCCAATCGCGGCCAGCGGCCATAATGAAAAGACCAGAGTGGCGAGCAGACCGCACAACGCCGCAAACCCGAGCGGCGCCCAATAGGCCCGGAACGGCAGTGAGACCGGCAGCAGGCCCGCGAGCAGCGGTCCGGCGACCAGCGGAGCGGCAGCGCCGAGCAAAATGCCGACCGCTATCCCGATCAGAGCCAGCGTCAGAATCTGCAGCAGATAGGCGGCGAAGACGAGGCTCGTCGAGGCGCCGAGGCATTTCAACGTCGCGATCGCCTCGGTTTTACTCGCGATGTAGCCGGCGACGGCATTGCCGATCCCAATGCCGCCGACGAGAAGCGCGGTGATACCGGCCAGGCTCAGAAAGTACCCGAGCCGGTCGAGCAGGCCCTCCAGCGACGGTGAAGCATCGGTGCTGTCGCGCAGACGCCAGCCGGCTTGCGGAAACGCGGCGCGGGCCCGTTCGATCCAGGCGGCGGCATCGCCGCCGGCCGGCAGTCTGATCCGATATTCGTAAGTGACCAGCGCGCCCGGGCGCAGCAACCCGGTTTCCGCAAGCGCCGACCGGGCGATGATAACGCGCGGACCAAACGACAAGCCGCCCAGCGCGGCGTCGGGCAGGCGCTGGATCAGCGCCGTCAGGCGAAATACCGTATCGCCGATGCGAAATTCTTCCCCCGGCCGCACGGCCAGCCGGGTCGCCGCGGCCGGTTCCATGACGGCGCCGAACATGCCGCCATGCTGTGCGAGAGCCGCCGCGAGCGCGTCGGGTGGGCTCAGGTCGACCGTGCCATAGAGCGGATACGCGGCATCAACCGCCCGCAGTTCGATCAAGCTGCGGCGGTTCCTATCGAGCGAGCGCGCCATGGCGCGCAAACTCGCGGTTTCGGAAAGTGTGCCGCTACGGGCGAGAAACGTGCGCTCGGCGGCGTCCGCCGGACGCAGCGTCAACCGCGCGCTGACATCGCCGCCCAACAGAAGCCTTGCGTCGGCGCGAAGCCCGGCCTCGACGGCGGCGCGCAGCGAACCGATCGCGGCAATTGCGCCGACTCCGAGCACAAGACACGCGAGAAAGACGCGGAAACCGCGCACCCCGCCGCGCAGCTCGCGCCCAGCGAGGCGGATGGCTTCGATCAATTCAACGATGATAGTCCTGGTCTAGAATGCCCGCCGCAACTCGTCGACGAGGTCGAGCCGCTCCCATGAAAAACCGCCGTCGGGCTCGGGCGGGCGGCCGAAATGGCCATAGGCGGCGGTGCGGGCGTAGATCGGCTTGTTGAGCCCGAGATGCGTGCGGATGCCGCGCGGCGAGAGATCCATCAGCTCCTGCAGCACTCGCGACAGCTTGTCCTCGTCGATCAGCGCGGTGCCGTCGGTTTCGACATAGACCGAGAGCGGTTTGGCGATGCCGATCGCGTAGGCCACCTGGATCGTGCAGCGATCGGCGAGCCCGGCCGCGACGACGTTTTTCGCCAGATAGCGCGCGGCGTAGGCAGCCGACCGATCGACCTTTGTCGGGTCCTTGCCGGAGAACGCACCGCCGCCATGCGGCGCCGCGCCGCCATAGGTATCGACGATGATCTTGCGGCCGGTCAGCCCGCAATCGCCATCCGGACCGCCGATCACGAATCGACCGGTCGGGTTGATGTAGAAATGGTCCTCGTCGCACATCCAGCCTTTCGGCAGAACGTTGACGACGTGCGGCCGCACGATCTCGCGCACTTCCTCCTGGCCAATGCTCGGCGCGTGCTGCGCCGAGACCAGCACGGCGGTCGCGCCGACCGGCTTACCGGCGACATATTGCAGCGTCACCTGGCTTTTCGCGTCGGGCCCGAGCAGCGGCGCCGCGCCCGAATGCCGCGCCTCCGCCAGCGAACGCAGGATCGCATGGGCGTAAAAGATCGGCGCCGGCATCAATTCGGGCGTCTCGTTGCAGGCATAGCCGAACATCATGCCCTGATCGCCGGCGCCTTCATCCTTGTTGCCGGCGGCATCAACGCCCTGCGCGATGTCGGTCGACTGGCCGTGGATGTGGCAGTCGATCTGGGCGCGCTGCCAGTGAAAGCCCTCCTGCTCATAGCCGATCTCGCGCACCGCCTGGCGCGCGACGTCGACCATCCGCTCCCGGGTGATCGAGGCGGGCCCGCGCACCTCGCCGGCGAGGACGATGCGGTTGGTGGTCGCCAAGGTCTCGACGCCGCAGCGCGCCTGCGGCTCGGCGGCAAGAAACGTATCGACGATTGCGTCCGAGATGCGGTCGCAGACTTTGTCGGGGTGCCCTTCCGACACCGATTCACTGGTAAAAACAAAATCGTGCTTCGGCAATGGACGGTCTCCCCTAAACCCGGCGCTCTCAAGTACGCGGATACAGCCGGTGCGCAACGGCAACAGGCCGCAACCTGGCCCTACGTTGTCCGATCGCCGCCCGGAGGCGTCAAGTCTGATCTTGCCGTCTGCCGCGTCGTCTTGTCGGAGGGCCGGGCCGTTCGGGAAATACGTCGCCTCCGGTGGCGAGCGCTTTCGCCAGATCGAGTAGCCGCCGGCGGACCGCCGCGTCCTCGATCGAGAAATAGGCCCGGACGAGTTCGATCGTCTCCTGCTTGCGCAACGGGTCGGATTCGAAGGCTTCGGCCGGCGGCTCGGCAAAGCCGCCCATCGCCGGCGCGCGCACCGGATCGGTATCGTCGAAGAAAAACGATATTGGCACGTCCAGCACCCGGCTCAGCTCGTGCAGTCGGCTCGCCCCGATCCGGTTCGCGCCGCGCTCGTATTTCTGCACCTGCTGGAACGTTAACCCGATCGCCTCGCCGAGTTTTTCCTGGCTCAGGCCGAGCATGTTGCGGCGCAATCGCAATCGCGCCCCGACCCGCACGTCGATCGGGTTCGGTATCTCGGTTTTCGGACGGCCCGGCCGCCGGGGTGGTTGCGATCGCGCCATTTCCGATCGTGCAAAAAATCCCTTTCTGGGATGGCATCAATGCAAGCAATTCGTGTGCCATACGTGATTTCTCAACCTGTTAGGGTTTTGAGATCACAATGCTCACGCACTATGTGTAAACTCAGGCGACATGCTCTCTCACGGGCACAGCACGCAAACTCCCGGAACAACAAAGGATTCAGGGCGCCGCCGCTGGAAAGCACGCTGTAAGATTTGTCGACGAATCCTGACGCAAAAGCAACACGGTTAATCGCCGCGCCACCCAACGGCCGGGGCGAGACCAAGCAGCAGCAGCAGCAGAAAGGCCCAGTCCCCGACCTTTGAAAAGAGGGTCGGACCTGCTGCTTCCGGCAGCGCTATGTCGGCGTAACCGATGCTGTCGAGACGGGTACGCGCCACGACGCGGCCAGCCGGATCGATGACACCGCTGATGCCGTTATTGGCTACGCGTACCAGCGGCATTCCCTCTTCGATCGCGCGGGTGCGAGCAATCGCGAAGTGTTGGTACGGCCCCGAACTGCGGCCGTACCACGCATCGTTCGTGACATTGAGCATCCAGGCTGGATGCGTGCCGGCGCCGGGGACACGGCTGGGAGCGACGCGCCCAGGGAAGATCGCCTCGTAGCATATCGAAGCCGCGAACGGCGGCAGGCCCGGAAGGTTCAAGGTGCGTGGTCCCGGTCCAGGAGTCATGTCGATTGCCCCCGGAATGAAGTCATCGATCGGCAGCAGGCCGCGGAACGGCATGTATTCGCCGAACGGCACGAGATGTGCCTTGTCGTAAACAGCACGGATCGCGCCGGCGCCGTCGATCGCCTCGATGCTGTTCCATATCCGGGTCGGCGGTTCGGGCGGCGGGTTGGCCCGCAGCGCACCGGTGATCACGTATCCGTCCTCCGGCGCGACCGCCGCGATCGCGGCGCGGTGCTCGGGATCGCGTTCGAGGAGAAACGTCGCAGCCGCTTCCGGCCAGATCACCGCGGCGAGTTTGTGCATCGAGGGCGCGCCGCTGAGTTCGACGATGCCTCGGAAGTTGGCCTCCGCGATGGCCGGGTTCCATTTGATGCCCTGCGGCACCGATGGCTGTACGAGGCGCAGCCAGACGTCGGTCAGCCGCGTCGGCAGCAGCCCGAGGCGGATCGCGCCCGCCGTCGCCGGCACCAGGACGAGCAGTGAGGCAGCGACGACCGGGGCGGCGCGTCGCCGCCGCGGCATCGGCGACAGCGAGGCGCCGCCGAGCAGCGCGGGCAGCGCGGCGACCAGCACCGTGAGAAAACTCAGCCCGTAAATCCCCACCCAGGCGGTGCTCTGTAACATCGCGAGCGCTCCCGGGAAACCGCCGGCCCAGACATACCCGATCAGGTTCCACGGAAACCCGGTCAGGATATGTCCGCGCAACCATTCGGCGGCGCTCCACGCCGCGGCGAATAGGCAGATTCGCGCCGCCGGAGCGAGGCGCAGCCGACGTGCGCCGTAGGCGGACAGGCCGAGCGCGGAAGCGGGGAACAGCGCCAGGAAGCCCGGCAGCCCGAACACGGCCAGCGGCAAGGCCCACCAGAAACTGGCGATGTCAACGAACAGCGCCGCCGCGATCCAGTAGAGGCCGGCGGCGAAGAAGCCGAGCCCGAAAGCATATCCGAGGCGGGCGGACGCCCAGACGCCGGCGCTGCCCTCGTCAATCCATAGCAGCGCCGGAAAGGCAATGAAGATCACCGGGGTCAAATCGACCGGCGGCAGCGCGCCGGCGAGCAGCGCGCCGAGCAGGAAGCCGAGGCCGTACCGCCGCCAACCGGTCAATGCGGCGAGTTCCTGCGCCAGCCGGCACAGCGGGGTTTCGACTCTTGCCCCCGGGTCGGCCCGCAGCAGCGAGCTATCGGGCGCTCCGTCAGGCACTGGCCACCCCCTTGCTCGCCGCCGCCGGGAGTCCACGCAGGCGCAGCCGCTTGATGCGCCGCGGATCGGCGTCGAGCACCTCGAATTCGATGCCGTCCGGATGGGCGATCACGTCGCCGCGTTTCGGCACGCGCCCGGCCAGCATAAAGACAAGCCCGCCCAGCGTATCGACGCTCTCTTCCTCACCCTCCGGTCTGAGGCTGATGCCGTGCTGCTCCTCGACGGCCTCTATCGCAATGCGTGCGTCCGCGATTATCGTGCCGTCGGGCCGCTCGATCAGGGTGGGCGTCTCCGGAACGTCGTGCTCGTCCTCGATCTCGCCGACGATCTCCTCGATCAGATCCTCGATCGTCACGAGGCCGTCGATCCCGCCGAATTCGTCGACGACCATCGCGATATGCGTGCGCGCCTGGCGCATCTGCACCAGCAGGTCGAGGATAGGCAGCGACGGCGCGACGTACAGGACCTTGCGCAACAGCCGCTCCAGCCTGGCCGGCCGGCGGTCGGCGACCGGAGCCAGTACGTCCTTGACGTGGATGAAGCCGATTACATCATCCAATGTCTCGCGATAGACCGGAACCCGCGAATGGCCGTGCTCGACCATGCATTTGACGACCTCGGAAAACGGCTGGTCGATATCGAGCGCGACGATATCGACCCGCGGCACCATGACGTCGCCAGCATTGCGCTCGTGCACCTTCAGGATATTGCTGATCAGAAACCGCTCCTGCGGCGTGATCGGGGTCTCTCCGTCGAGGTTCGCGGCCGCGATCAGCGCCTCCATGGCAGCTTCGGGTCCACGCGCGGCGGGCCGGCGCAGCAGCCGCAGGAGGTTGCGCAGCCGCGCCAGCGATCCTCCCCCGTTTCTCGGCTGGTGCGGTCGAGATGGTCCGTCGCCGTCTGGCGGGTCGCTGTCGCTCATCGCAAAATAAAGACGGTCTGTTCCCGTTCACATGGTATCGGCATACGGCGCCGGCACCCCCAGCGCCGCGAGTATCTCGATCTCACGCGCTTCCATTATCGCGGCCTCGGCCTCGCTCTCGTGGTCGAAACCGAGCAGGTGCAAGACGCCGTGCACGACGAGATGCGAGAGATGGTCGGGCAGCCTCTTCCGCTGCTCCGCCGCTTCGAGTGCGACGGTCTCGAGCGCCAGCACAACATCGCCGAGAAGAACCGGCGCGCCCCTTGGCGCCCTGGGCGGAGCCGGAGCCGCCGGGTCGGTCATCGCAAAGGACAGCACGTTGGTGGAGGAATCCTTGCCGCGCCAGGTGCGGTTCAGCGCGCGCTGCTCGCTGTCGTCGGTCAGGACGATATCGAGCAGCACCGGCGCGTTCGCCGTTGTTTGAAGTGCGGCAGCCAGCGCGGCACGCGCCGCCCTCCCGGCCAGCGCCTCGGCATCGGGACAGGCGGTGAGCCAGCAGTCACTGGACACGCATACATTGATCTCGATGGCGTATTCGGCGGGGTTGGTCATGGCGGCTGGGAAGAATGCACATCGGCTGGACCGCGCTCGGCTCGGCCGCAATGCGGCGGGCACGCCAGCGGTCCACATGAAGGCGCGTTACAATTACCGCTCACCCCTGCTCCTCATCGCCGCGGAGGGCGCGGTCGCGTGCCTCATAGGCGCCGACGATCCGTGCTACCAGCCGGTGGCGCACCACATCCTTCTCGGTGAACCGGACGATCCCGACCTCCACGACCCCGCGCAGGGCTTCCAGCGCGTCCGCGAGGCCGGAACGGGCACCGGGCGGCAGGTCGACCTGGGTCGGATCACCGGTCACGACCATGCGCGAGCCTTCGCCGAGGCGGGTCAAAAACATCTTCATCTGCACCGGCGTCGTGTTCTGCGCCTCATCGAGGATCACGAAGGCGTGCGCCAGCGTCCGGCCGCGCATGAACGCGATCGGCGCCACCTCGATCTCGCCGCTGGCGAGACGCTTGGCGAGCTGGTCGGCCGGCAGCATGTCGTTCAACGCGTCGAAGATCGGCCGCAGATACGGGTCGACCTTCTCGCGCAAATCGCCGGGGAGAAACCCAAGCCGCTCGCCGGCCTCGACCGCTGGTCGCGACAGAATGATCCGCTCGACCTTGCCGGTCATTAACAGATCGATCGCGGCGGCGACGGCGAGATAGGTTTTTCCGGTGCCGGCAGGGCCAAGGCCGAACACCAACTCGTGCTCGCGCATCGCCTTGACGTAATGCGCCTGCGCCGCCGAGCGTGGCGTGATGCGCCGCTTGCGCGTGCGGAAGCCGCTGTCGTCGCTCCACAGCCCCGGGGTCTTGTCCTCGATCTCGGCCTGAGCCAGCCGGATCGCCGCGTCCACCGAAGCGGTGTCGATGTCCTGCCCGCGCTTCAGCCGATCGTAGAGGCGGGTCAGCACGAGACGGCTGATTTCGGTGGCGGAAGCAGGACCGGCGATCGACAGGCGGTTGCCGCGCGGGATCAGTGAGACGCCGAGCTGGCGCTCGATGCGGTCGAGATGCTGGTCGCGCTCGCCGTAAAGCGCCGGCAGGAGCATATTGTCCTCGAACTCGAGCTGGGTGCGCCCAGCGGCGGTAGACCCGGCGCCGAGATCGGCCTCGATCTGCGGCGGCAGGCTGCTCATGCTGCTTCCCCGCGCCTGTTGAGGAAAGGCTCGGTGATACCGGAAGGCGCGACGGCGCCAGCCAGGCTGTTGGGCTCGACCCCGCGGATCAAGACCGGCACGATGTCGCCGATCCGCTCCGCCCCGGCCGCGGCGTGCACGGCCTGCAGATACGGGCTGCGGCCGACGAGCTGCCCCTCATGCCGCCCCGGTTTCTCGAACAGCACGGGGAGCACCCTGCCGACGCAGGCGGCGTTGAAGGCGCGCTGCTGCTGCTGCAACAGGGCCTGCAATTCGGCGAGGCGCTCGGTCTTAACCGGCTCCGGAACCTGGTCCGCTTCGCTCGCGGCGGGGGTGCCGGGACGCGGCGAATATTTGAACGAGAAGGCCTGCGCGAACCCGATGTCGCGCACGAGATCGAGCGTGTTTCGGAAATCGGGCTCGCTTTCGCCCGGATAACCGACGATGAAATCCGACGATAGCGCGAGATCCGGGCGCGCATGGAGGAGCCGTTCTACGGTGCGGCGGTAATCGTCGGCGGTGTGCTTGCGGTTCATCGCCCTCAGCACACGGTCGGAGCCGCTTTGCACCGGCAGGTGCAGATACGGCATCAGCTCGGGCACTTCGCGATGCGCCGCCACCAGCGATTCGTCAACATCGCGCGGATGCGAGGTCGTATAGCGCAGCCGGGCCAGACCGGGGATTGCGGCGAGCGCGCGGATCAGTTGGCCGAGCCGCCATTCGCCGCCGCCCACCCCCCCGATCGCCGGCGCGGTCCCGTGGTAGGCGTTGACGTTCTGCCCGAGCAACGTGATTTCGCGCGCGCCGTCCGCGACGAGCCGCCTCGCCTCGGCGAGCACGGCGTCCGCCGGACGCGAATATTCGGCGCCGCGCGTGTAGGGGACGACACAGAACGTGCAGAACTTGTCGCAGCCCTCCTGCACGGTCAGGAAGGCGGTGATCCGCGATGCGCCGCCGGTCTGCCCGTTTGCTGGCCCTCCTCCGCTCGGCCCCCTCCGTAACCCTCCCCTCCCCGGGCTTGACCCGGGGATCACCGGGGAGAGACGGGCGGGGGTAGGCAAATGATCAAATTTCGGCTCGGTGGGGAAGCTCGTGTCGAGCACCTGACCGCCGCCACGCTCGGCTTCGGCCAGCATCTCGGGGAGCCGGTGATAGGCCTGCGGGCCGAAAACGAGGTCGACAAACGGCGCGCGCGCCAGGATTTCCTCGCCCTCGGCCTGCGCGACGCAGCCGGCGACCGCGATCACCATCTGGCCGCCCCGCCGCTCGCGGGCGGTTTTCAGGCGGCCGATCGTGCCGAGTTCAGAGAAGACCTTTTCGGCTGCTTTTTCACGGATGTGGCAGGTGTTGAGGATGATGAGGTCGGCACCGTCCGGACCGTCGGAAGGCGCGTAGCCGAGCGGGGCCAGCAACTCGGTCATTCGCGCCGAGTCGTAGACGTTCATCTGGCAGCCATAGGTTTTGATGAAAAGTCGCTTTGTCACGATGCAGGATTCGTCAGGAGATAAATCGTCACGGCGGGAAAACCATTCCTTCGGAGTCCGACGAGCCTCAGGACAGTCTGCACGCAATCGCTGATCAGCTCCGTCCGCATCAGGCGGCGGCGCGCAGGCGCCGTTCGGATGGCGCCTTGGCGCGTTCCGGGATCTCGCGTCGCCCGCTTAGCGCGCCGGCAAGGCCCTCGGCAACGCGCTCCTCGCAATAGCGCGCCAAAGCCTTGCGGGAGCCGCACACGTCGAGGCTTGTCGGCGGATGGAATTCGACGACGACTTCGAGCCGCCCCAGACCCAGCATCCGCCACAAATGGGGCGCCAACGACATCGAGCCATACCACGCGAAAAACGGCCGCAGTACACGCCCGAGCGGCATCCCGTCGAGTCGCGTGTAGGCAATTGACACGGGTTGAACCGTCACAGCGCCGGCCGCCCGGTCGGGGGGTATGTGGCCCGAGACGCGGTCGGCTACCCCGAATAGCGCGCTTTTGAACGGCAATAGCCGGTTGCCGTCGCCGCTCGTCCCCTCGGGGAACAGAATCAGCGCTTCGCCGGCGGCGAGCCGCGCGGCAATGCTGTCGCGCTGGCGCACGGCGCTATGCATCCGACGGTCGATGAAGACCGAGCGCTGCAGCCGCGCCAGCCAGCCGAACAGCGGCCAGCCGGCTATTTCGGTCTTGGCGATGAAGGAGGCGTCGAGCAGCGAGCCCAATACCGTAATGTCTAGATAGGAGATGTGATTGGCGGCGAACAGCACCGGGCGGGACGCAGCGGGCACCCCGATCACGCACACCTCGATGCCAAGAATGCGCCGGCAACGGCGATGGTAGAACCGCGGGAACGATGCGACCCAGCGCCGTTGCAGCGCCAGTCCCAAGGCTTGCACCGGCATCAGCGGCACGGTCCATGCGATATACGCGCTGAGCCTCCAGAGCCGCAACGCAGACGAGCCGATGCGATCCAGGTCGCCCATCTAGGCAGCCCATGCATCTTTCGACTGGCGCTCGTAATGGCGCGAGTATTTTTCGGCCACCAGGTCGGTTTTTACGACGATACAGATGTCGGTTGTATTGAACTGGTGGTCGATCACAGCACCGTCTCCGACAAAGCCGCCGAGACGCAGGTAGCCTTTGATCAGCGGCGGCAGCGCACCGAGCATCCGGTTCGGGTCGATTTGCCAGGAATCGCGCCGGCGCATCTCGACAAAACGCTCGGGCACCGCCCGGGCGCGCAATGCCGGCGGCGCCAAGTGGTGGTAGTAGAGGTAAGAAAGCGGTGCCGCCAGCGCCTCGGGGTCGGTGCCCGGCAGGCTGGCGCACCCGAACATCAGCGCGATGTCGTGGTGGGATACGTAGGCTGCAATGCCGCCCCAGAGCAGCTGCATCACCGGACGGGCGCGATACCCGGCGTCGACACAGGACCGTCCCAGTTCGAGAATCTCGCCGGGATAAGCGACGAGGCCGGCGATGTCATATTCGGCCGCCGAGTAGAACGCGCCGAGCCGGGACGCCGCCTCGCGCCGGATCAGCCGATAGGTGCCGACGACGCAATCGGCACCGCTCCCCCGGCTGTGGTCGAGTACGAGGAGGTGATCGCAGATGCGGTCGTAGCCATCGAAGTCGCGCCGCAGCGCCTTCATCCCGGCGAGCGGCCGCGCGCCCATGGTCTCGTAAAAGATGCGATAGCGCAGCGCCTGCGCCGCCTCTATGTCGGCCGGGCCTTCGGCGAGCCGAACCTGCAGCGAGCCCGAGACAATGTCGACGACCCGCCGCCCGCCACCCGGGACCAGACCATCGGGAACAAGACCCTGCAGCGACGCCGCATCGGCCGATGCGGCTGGCGGCTCGGCGCACATGCCGCGGATCATTTCGGCGGACCCGCCAAGGACATCCCCCATCCTCGCGTCACTCACCCGCGCTCACCCGACGAGCGTCGCCCGCCGGGCGCATCGGCATCATTCCTCATCCGGATCGGCTGCACCGGACCGCGGCACGGCATAGAGCTCCAAACGGTGGCCAACCAGTTCGTAGCCGAGCTTGTCCGCGATGATCTCCTGCAGCTTTTCGATCTCCTCGTTGCGGAACTCGATTACTCGGCCGCTCTGCAAGTCGATCAAGTGGTCGTGATGCGCGCTCGGCATCTCCTCGTAGCGGGCGCGCCCATCGCCGAAATCGTGTCGTGCCAGAATATTCGCTTCCTCGAACAACCGCACGGTCCGGTAGACGGTGGCAATGCTGATGCGCGGATCGATCGCGGTGGCCCGGCGATAGACCTGCTCGACGTCGGGATGATCCTCCGCATCCGACAGGACGCGCGCGATGACACGACGCTGCTCGGTCATCTTCAACCCTTTGTCAAGGCATAGCTGCTCAAGACGGGAAGTCATGCATGCGCGATCCGGGCCGAGCCTCTCGATGCCATCATACAGCAACCGACCGGATCAGCCTACGCCCGATCACCGGGCAGCGTCGCCGATCGCAAACGAACCGGTGCCGGCCGCTCAGATTCGGCCGCGCCGCGCGCGGGTCCCGAGGCCGATTTCCTTCGCCAGATGGCTGCGCTGCCTCGCGTAGTTTGGCGCTACCATCGGATAATCGGGCGACAGCCCCCAGCGCTCGCGATACGCTTCGGGTGACATATTATATGCCGTCTTCAAGTGCCGCTTGAGCATTTTGAGCTTCTTGCCGTCCTCGAGGCAGACGATGTAGTCGGGCTGCACCGACTTCTTGACGCTGATCGCCGGCTGCGGCCGCATCGTCGGCGCAACCGGCGCCACCCCGATATTCGCGAGCGAGTTGTACACCTGGTTGATCAGCTGCGGCAGATCGCCTAGAGCCACGGTATTGTTCGACACGTGCGCGGCGACAATTTCGGTCGTCAGGGCCAGCAATTGGTTCGATTGCTCGGTATTATTCATCAGGCGTCTTTCCCGACAGCTTTCGTCGGTCAGTATAAGTAATTATCGTCCTTCACGCAATACGAAGACAGCGTCGTTAAGATTCGCTGCCCGGCTTATCAAGTCGTCATCTGTCAGGCGACAGCAAGAGTTGAGTACATGGCAGCGATGCCGGGCGACCCGGCCAAAGCCAGAGATTTGCACGGGCTAACAGGGTCACTGCCGGCTTTGGCCGGAGCGCTGTCAGCGTGGCTGCGAATCGGCCTCCGCTCCGGTCGGCAGACGCAGGATCAGCGCATCGATCCACCCCTGGCTACGCCGGTAGTAGCGCGCCCGCCTGCCCACCCGGATGAAGCCCACCGCGCCGTAGAGTCGACGCGCCGCCTCGTTATCCGCCGCTACCTCCAGAACAAGCGAGCTGATACCCTGCCGCACCGCCTCCGCCCGGAGCAGGTCGATGAGCGCCCGGCCGACGCCGCGACGCCGCATTCCCGGCAGGACGCCCAGCGTCAGGATCTCTGCTTCGCCGCCAAGATTGCGCGCCACGACGAAGCCGGCGGGGATTTCGTCCTGCCAGGCGAGATGACCGAAGACGCCTTGGAGGGCGAGAATCTGCGCGAAGGAGAGTGCGTCCCAGGGATCGTCCGGAAAACAGACCGCGTGCATCAGCGACAGCGGCTCCGCCGCTCCTGCCGGGATCGGCGCGAGGCGGAGCCTCACAACCCGGCGACCGGACCCGATATTCTCGCGGGCGGCAATGTCACGTCCGGGGGACGCAAATACAGCGGCCGCACCGGCGCGTTCACCGCGATCCCGGGCGCGACACCAGTCTTCAGCCTGAACAGCGCTGCGGCGGCAACAGCGAGCGCGTCGGGCGCCGAGTCACGAATGAGGTTGACCGGGCGATCCTGCCCGAGCGCCGCTGCGGCAAGCTCGGCCACATCGCCGGCGACTAGCAGGCTCGCGCCGCCGATCAGCCCGGCGACATAGGATTGCAGCCGATCCGGCAGGATCGAAGCGGGCTCGGCCAGCGGCGTCGCGTGATCCTTGGCGAAAAGCTGCACGTAAAAATCGGCGCGCCGGCTGTCGAGAGCGATCAGCAGCGCTGGACCACCGTCGGCCGCCACCGCGCCTTCCCCGGATCGACGACCGGAGCCGCGGACGCGCGAAGCTGTGGCGACGGCGGCAAAGCTCGTAACCCCGACGAGCCGAGCCCCCGATGCCAGCGCGATCCCGTACGCCGCGGCGAGCCCGGCGCGAATGCCGGTGAAGCCGCCTGGCCCGGTCGCGACGGCGACAAGCGCCAAATCGCCGGGTTCAACCCCGGCCGCGCACGCAACGCGCTCAATCATCGGCAGCAGCGCTTCGGCGTGCCCGTGGCGCATGGGGCGGGCTTCGGCGGCCAGCGTCTCGGCGCCGCGCAGGATCGCCGCCGAGCAGCCCGAGCCCGCGGTCTCGATCGCGAGCAGCAGCGGCACCGGCGAACCGGATTGCGGCGGGCGGCCCGACACCGTCACACGGCGCGCACTTCGAGCACTTCCGGAATGTAATGGCGCAGCATGTTCTCGATGCCCGCCTTCAACGTCGCCGTCGAACTCGGGCACCCCGAGCAGGACCCCTGCATGTGCAAATAGACGATGCCGTCTTCGAATTCCTCGAAAGTGATGTCGCCGCCATCCATCGCCACCGCCGGGCGCACACGCGTCTCCAGCAGTTCCTTGATCTGGGAGACGATCTCGTCGTCTTCCTCGTTCGCCGTGCCGGGCTCGGCCGCTTCCGGCCCACCAACCACGACCGGATGTCCGGCAGTGAAATGCTCCATGATCGCCGCCAGCACAGCCGGCTTCAGCTGACGCCAGTCGCTGTCCTCGCCTTTCGTTACCGTGATGAAGTCGGCGCCGAGAAAAACGCCGCCGACCTCGGGAAGCTGAAACAGCCGCTCGGCGAGCGGCGAGCGCGCGGCGGCGCCGCGTTCCGGAAAATTCGCGGTTCCCGATTCCATGACGGTGCGGCCGGGCAGGAATTTCAGCGTCGCCGGATTCGGCGTCTGCTCAGTTTGGATGAACATCGGAAACTCCGCGAAATTGACTGAGAATTGCGTGTAAAGCATGGGACGCCGCGTCGCCAAATCAACCCCGTTGCCGCTGCTGAAGCGCGGTTCCGTTGGGTTGCGGCGGCAGCAGCGGTCCGAGCCGCCGCCGCGGCGCGCGCGTCATCCGGGGACGAGAGCGGCGGCACCGATCGCTGGCCGCCGCCGGGCGAGGCGGATACAGTGCGTGCGTCGAGAAAGCGAGGAGACCGGGATGGCCGCCAACCGCGTCGCGCTCTACGCGAGCGTCGGGCCGGAGCTGACGCAGTACGATGTCGATGTCGAGGCGGCGACTCTGACTCGCCGCGGCACGATTACATTGCCGGCCCATGTGCATTATTGCTGGCCGCATGCCTCTCGGCCGATCCTGTATGCCGCATCGAGTGACAGCGCCTCGGGCGTGGGCGGTTTCGTCGGTAGCAATCACCATGTGACGGCGCTGGCGATCGATCCGGCGAGCGGCGCGCTGTCCCAGCTCGGCGAGCCGATACCGCTGCCGACCCGGCCGATCCACATGACGACCGATATCCCGTCCGAGTACATCCTGGTCGCGTTCAGCAACCCGAGCGGCCTCCGCGTCTATCGCGTCAAATCCGACGGCACACCCGGACCGGAGGTTGAGCAGCCAGAGCGGATCGACCCCGGCATCTACGGCCACCAGGTGCGGGTCGGCCTCGACAACGGCAAGGTCGTCCTGGTCACGCGCGGGCACGACGCGGCCGGCGGCAAACCCGAGGAACCGGGAGCGCTGAAGGTGTTCGACTATCGCGACGGGAAACTGACCAACGAGGTCTCGGTTGCGCCGAATGGCGGCTTCGGCTTCGGCCCGCGCCATCTCGATTTCCATCCGACAAGACCCTGGGTCTATGTCGCGCTGGAGCGGCAGAACCGTCTCGATGTCTTCGAATTCGACAAGGACGGCGCGTTGTCGCCCGAGCCGATCCATCGCGCCGGCACCTTGGGGCGCCCGAACGAGACAAGGGGACGGCAGGTCGTCGGCACGGTCCATGTCCATCCGAACGGTCGCACCGTTTATGTCGCGAACCGCGCCTCCTCGACGATCGAGGCAAACGGCGAGCGGGTCTTCGTCGGCGGCGAGAACTCGCTCGCCGTGTTCGGCATCGACCCGAGCACCGGCGCGCCGACGCCGGTCCAGCATGTCGATACGCGCGGCATCCATTGCCGCACCTTCCATATCGACCCGAGCGGGCGTCTTTTGGTGGCGGCGCACATCATGGGGCTGCCGGTTGCCGACAATGGCGGCACCCGTTTTGTCCCGGCATGTCTGTCGCTGTTCCGCATCGGGGTTAGCGGCAGGCTCGATTTCGTGCGCAAATACGATGTCGATGTCGGTGACCGGACGATGTGGTGGATGGGCATGGTGGCGCTATAGTCGGCGGTACGGCGGCCGTCGCGCGAAGGAGAGCAGAGGTGGACACGATCGAGAACAACATCGCCGAGACCGCGAAGCGCGTCCTGCCGGGCGGAACGTTCGGCAATTTTCCGGGCGAGGTCATCATTCGCGAGGGCAAGGGCGGTCGGGTATGGGACGAGAACGGCAAGGAGTATGTCGATTACCTGCTCGGCTCGGGCCCGATGTTGGTCGGCCACGCGCATCCCGAGGTGACCGCGGCGGCGCAGGCGCAGATCGAAAAGGGGACGACATTTTTCGCCAACAACCGGCTCGGCATCGAACTCGCTGCGGCGATCATCGACGCCGTGCCGTGCGCCGAGCAGGTGCGTTTCGTGTCGTCCGGCACCGAGGCCGACCTCTATGCGATGCGCGCCGCGCGCGCCTATACGCGCCGCGACAAGATCCTCAAATTCGAGGGCGGCTACCACGGGATGAGCGATTATTCGCTGATGAGCCTGGCGCCGAAGCGCTCCGGCAATTTCCCGCTTCCGGTGCCCGATTCGGCCGGCATCCCGAAAAGCGTGCGCGAGGACATGATCATCGCGCCGTTCAACGACGCCGACGCGGTGTCGGATCTGGTGCGCGAGCACAAAAGCGATCTCGCCGGCGTCATCGTCGAGCCGTTCCAGCGCATCATCCCGCCCGCCCCCGGCTTTTTGCAGGACTTGCGCAGGATCACGCAGGAAAACGGCGTTCCTCTGATATTTGACGAGGTTGTCACCGGATTCCGCCTCGCCTATGGCGGCGCGCAGGAATATTACGGCGTCGTCCCCGACCTGTGCACGCTGGGGAAAGTGATCGGCGGCGGCTTCCCGCTGGCGGCGATCGCCGGCAAGGCCGAGATCATGGCGCATTTCGACAAGAACAAGGTCGGCGACGAAAACTACCTCGTGCAGATCGGCACATTGTCCGGCAACCCGGTCGCCGCCGCCGCGGGCCTTGCGACGATGGCGATCCTGAAGCGCCCCGGCGCCTACGAGCGCATCCACGGCACCGGACGCGAGCTGATGGCTGCGCTCGGCGGCTTGCTGCACGAGGCCGGCATCCCGGCGCAGATCAGCGGCGAGCCGCCGCTGTTCGATGTCGTCTTTACCGACCAGCCGGTGCATGACTATCGCGGTACGCTCAACGGCGACGCCGAGCTGATGCGCCGCTTCAACGCGCTGTTGCGCGAGCGCGGCATCCTGAAGGGCGAGTCGAAATACTACATCTCGCTCGCGCACACCGACGAGGACATCGCTTTCACGATCGACGCCTGGAAATCGGCTATCAAGGAACTGAAGGCGTAGAGGCCCGAACGCGAAACGTTAACGACCAGCCTGCCAGGTCTTGACCGCAGGCCCGGCGCAAGCTGAGACCCATTCGTCGCTGTTCTCGTGTGCGGCGGAGTTGGTCCCGGCTTTCCCCGCGGGTCACGGCCGTGGGCCGAAGGCCCACGGGGCTACGACAATCGCGGATGAACCTCCGCGAAATCGGCGCTACCGCAGGCGCGGTCCGGGGTCGATCCCGAGCAGGATGCGGCCGCCGATCGGGTACCATTCCGGCGCGATCGTCACGGTCTGGCCAACCACCTGCAGGTCGCGCCAGCATTCGGCGAGCCGGCTGTCACGCTTGAACGACGTGCTGCCGCCGAGGCGATACATCAGATCCATCGCCTGCCGCGCGCAGTCGGCGGCGTGCACTGCCGCCAGGCGGCAGCGGGCGCGCTGTTCGAGTGTCGTGCCCTCCCCGGCGGCGACGCTCTTCCACAGGTCGGCGATCATCGCGCTGCGGTAATTGCGGCCGGCCTCGAGGATCGCGTCGGCGCGGCCAACCGCGTCCTGCACCTGCGGGTTGTCGCATAAGAGCCCGGTGCGGCCGCGCGGCGTCTTGCCGCCGGCCAGATCGATCAGCGCGTTGATGCCGGCGCGCGCGATGCCGGTGATCACGGAACTGTGATGTGGACCGACCCAGCACGCCGCCGGCAATTTGTACGTGACGCCCGGCCAGCGTTCCCACTGGTTGTCAAGCGGCACACCGGCATGCACCATCGTGCGCCGCTCCGGCAGGAACACGTCGTGGACGGTCCAGTCGAAGCTGCCGGTGCCGCGCAGCCCGGACACGTCCCAGCTTCCCGGCACGATTTCGGCCTCTTCCCGCTTGAACACAGCGCGCCAGTAAAGCGGCCGGCCGTCAGCGCCGACACGCGGCTTGCCGTCCTCGACGATCTGGAAGCTGCCGAGCATCCAGTGGCTCTCCTGGCAGCCGCTGCCGAAGCTCCAGCGCCCGGTGACGCGATAGCCGCCGGCGACCGGCACCGCCTGGCCGCCGCCCTGAACCGCGGTTCCGGCCATCACGGTGTGGCCCTTATGGCCGTACAGCTCCTCGACGCCGTCCTCCGGCAACCCCAGCGTCACGAGCTGACCGATGCTGTTATTGGCCAGATTCCAGCCCACCGAGCCGCAACCCTCGGCGAGCAGCTCGACAGCGCGCGTATAGGTAATCGGATCGACCTGCAGCCCCCCGAGCGAGCGCGGGATCACCATGCGGTACAACCCGCCGTCGCGCAGCTTTTCGACGAGCGGAGTCGGCAGCCGCTGATCGGCTTCGATCTTCTCGCGGTACTCGCGCAGCATCGGCTGCAAAGAAGCGGCGGCTTGTACAACCGGCTGTGCGTCGATATCGGCCGGCAGGCGCGCGTCGTCGGCCATTACGCTGTCCATCGAACCTCCTCCATCCGCCGTTCCCGCCGCAGCGGTCTGGGCATACCACCGGCCGATAGGTTCCTTCCGAACGTCTCGCGCGGCAAGGCTTTTCCAGACCGACAGCCGCGGCGTTAAAGCTCGGTGGCAGTCTGACGCATGGGTTGAGTTTTCCCGGCGCGACGCCGTGCCGTTGAGCGGCGTCTCGACGTTACCTTGTCGTTCGATCGGGACGGGGCCGGCAGTTCGGCAAGCACCAAGCTCGACACGCTGCTGGTCTTGACCCGGTCGGGTGCCAGCACGCCCCGGAGTGGCGAGGGTTACCCCCGGACTTTCCTCATATTTCAGCCGCTAAATCGCCCGCAGCTGCCAGGCAATATCGTTGGCGATGCCCCAGAGATAGCCGACATCGGCCTGCCCGACGAGGGCATAGGCACGGCCCTGATTGCGCCAATAGAGCAGGTTGACGTCCTGGCGCCGCTCGATCGTCGGCGACAGATCGGGTTGCTTCGCGGCGGAAATGACCAGGGTCACCGGACCGAGCGCCTTATCGTCGGCGACATACACGAGCTGCGCCGCCGGGCGCCCCTCGACCACCACAAGACGGGCGCCGCGCAGCGTCAGCCCCCACGGCTTCAGATCGGGAAGCCGCACCTGCGGCACGTTCTGGCTGATCCGCTGCAGAGCCTCGCGCGGGTCGTTGCTGGCCGGGACATCGACCAGCATGCCGTCCCCGGCATTCACCGCCAGCTTGTATGAGGCGGCGGCATTGTCGAGCCAGATCCGTTGCGCCGCGGCGGTGGTTAGCTTTGTCTGTTCCGTGTCGCTGCCTCTCGGCAGGAACCCCATCCCGACATAAGTACCGGCGCCGCCGATCATGATGCCGAACAGGGCCGCGGCCGCGGCGAGGCCGATGTAGCGGCCCCGGCCAAACACCGGCCTCGCGGCCCGGCGCGGCGGCAGGACCACGACCTCCGCCTGTGGCAATGGAGCGGCGCCGACAATCTCGCCGCGCGCCGCCGCCAACAGCCATTCCGGCACCGGCTCGTTGACGATATCGGCGTAGGCATCGCGCACCAGATCGGCGGACTGCGCGAGCGCGTTCATCCGCTCGCGGACCTCCGGATCGGAGTCGAGCCAAGCTTCGACGTGACGGCGCTCGGCAGGATCGAGCTCGCCGTCGAGATAGGCGACCAGCGCCTCGTCGCTATGCTTTTGCATCCTGCGCACTCCTGCGGACCCCGGCTCCGGCGTCGAGCTGCTGCTGCAGCGCGACCCGCGCCCGCGCCAAGCGGCTCATGATCGTGCCGACCGGTACGCCGGCCACTACCGCCGCCTCCTTGTAGCTGAGCCCTTCGACTGTCACGAGCATCAGCGTCATCCGCTGGTCCGGCGGCAGCCGCTCAACGGCGTTGCGGACCTCGGCCAGGGCGAGCCGGGCCTCGACGCCGCGGACCGCAGCATCCGATCCAAGCCGTTCTTCGGCGACATCGCCATCCTCCTTGCGCACGTCGCGTGCCCGAAGCTGGTCGATCCAGATCGTCTGGACGATCCGGAACATCCAGCTGTCGAAGCGGGTGCCCTCCTGGAACTGGTGCGCCCGCGCCAGCGCGCGTTCGCACGCAGCCTGTACGAGGTCATCGGCATCGCTCGTGGAGCCGGTCAGCCCCCGCGCGAAACGGCGCAGCCGCGGCAGCACGGCGACAAGCTGATCGCTGAACAACCGCGCGCTCACCGGTTCGCCGCGTTCGGCCTCGCGGCTCGACGCCTCTGCCTGCTTCGAACGCAACAACAACGGGCCTCCTTGTGGTTTATTCCCGTCGCTATCCCACGTCGCGGGCAGGCTGCGGCGATGGCACGGGCGAGACGGCCGTGTGATCGGCAATAGATGGGGCGCGTGGTCCGGCAGGCGGAGTTCGGGCGCATCGCCGCAGCTTATCACGCTTATCCGGCGGGTCCAGAAAGGCCCGCGTTCGCGGCGGCACCGACCTTATTCCTGGCTCACCTACTCAGCCGCGGCGTGCGTCGCAAGCGGGATGTTCGCTGATACCAGCGGCAGGTCGACCGATCGGAACCGGAAAGCAAAGTTTGGCGCGGCGCCGACCGGATGCATCTTTACTCCGGGCCGCCAAATGCTTTTTCGCTCCGGCGCTAAACCGTCTCCCGATCGTGCCTCGGTAGTACGCCCGGCTTGTCCGCCCGCAGCGCTACAAAGGCGGCACCGATCGTCGTCGCCTCGCCAAGCACCGGATCGATGGGAGCCATCAGCCGCGCCAATCGAGTGGAGCGCGGGTAATAGACGGCGCCGACAATCCGCTCCGCGGTAAGTCGTGCAGCCCGCGCAAGCGCCCGCAATTCGCCGGCTGGACGATGGCGCGGTAGCGCCGCCCGCCCTACTATTAGCGCGATCATTACCGCGGCGCGGCGCGCAGGCGGAAGGTCGGGTCCTTGTCAGTCCCGCCCGGCTTGCCGCGGCGCCACCCCAGCGCCCGTCGGTAGCTACCGAACAAGCCCTTAGCTTCGATTTCGTGTTCGTTCACCGCATTTGACCCCTCGGCGCCGGGCGCTACATAGAGCGCGTCGGTCGGACAGTAGATCTCACACAGAAAACAGGTCTGGCAGTCGTTCTGGCGCGCGATCGCCGGAGCCGCGTCGGGTATGGGGTCGAAAACATTGGCCGGGCAGACCTTGACGCAAATATCGCACGCAATGCATCGGCGCTCCGAAACGATCTCGATCATGCCGCCGCTCTCCACGGGACCGGCAACTGCTCAATCTTCACGCTGTCGAGACCGCTGGCCTGGAACAGGCAGGCAAAGGCGGGGTCGGTTGCGGTCCGGTCGAGGCGGCGGTGCATCCCACGGCTCTCGGCGCGGGCCAACGCGCTGCGATAGGCCCAACGGCTGGTTGCAATCAGCGCCGCGGCTTCGCGCGCCTTTACCGCTGCGGCGCCGTCGCCGCGCAGATGTCCGCTCAGCGCCGACCAGCTCGCATCCAGCCGCCTCAGCGACGCCTCCAGACCGGGAGCGGAACGGAAGTAGTTGCGGTCGAGCGGCAGCATTTCGTCGCGCACGACCTGCACGAGTTCGGCCGGGCAAACATCGTTGCGCACTTCCGCGCTTGGCTGCAGACCGGCACGCCCGAGCGGGACGGCGGGGCGATCGGTACTCCGTTCGGCCCGCCGAGCGTACGCCGCGGCGGCCCGTCCGGCCCAGTTCCCGGAGGCGATAGCCCAGGACGAATTGGGACCGCCGCCACCGCTGATCGCGCCGGTCAGGCGCTCGCGGCTTGCCGCGTCGCCGGCGGCGTAGAGCCCGGGGACGCCGGTCGCGCAATCATCGCCGACGAGCTTGATGCCCCCGACGCCGCGCACCGTTCCCTCGCAGCGCAGCGTGACCGGCCATCGCTCCGTGAAGGGATCGACAAAGCTGCGGTCGAGCGGCAGAAAACAATTCGGCTGACCCTCGCGGAGCCATGTCTGCAATTCCGGCCGGGCCTTGTCATATTGCGCATAGACCGGCCCTTCGAGCAGCGCCTCGGCGACGACACGATAACGGTCCCGCCCCTCGGTTTCGAGCCTTGCGCCGTCCTCGCGGTAAAAGCTCGCCCACGCAAACGGCAGCCCCTTGTTCAGCGCGCTCGGCTTCGGCGCGGTGGCGTATTGCGATGAAAACTCCATGCCGGACAGCACGGCGCCGGCTTCCGCCGCCATCAGGTAGCCATCCCCGGTCAGTGTGGCAGCGCCCAGCATCCGTTCGCCGAATGCGCAGCCGCCGGTCGCGAGCACGACGGCGCCGGCGCGCACCCGCCAGGCATGCCCGCTTTGGCGGTCCACACCCGCCGCTCCGATGACACCGTCACCATCGCTCAGCAGTTCGAGGGCCGGGTGATGGTCAAAAATCTTGACCCCGCGGCGCAGCGCGCGGCGCCGCATGAAATGCATGTAGTCGGGTCCGCGCAGATTGGCGCGATAGACCTCGCCATTGTCGTCGCGCGGAAACGGATAACCCCATTCGGCAAGGCAGTGCAGCTTTTCCCAGACCGTGTCCAGAATGCGTTCGACCCAGTGCGGGTCGGCCAGACCGCCGGTGCGCGGCATCCGCGCGGCAATGGCGGCCTGTCGCTGTTCGCCGGGCGGCGGCGACCACGTGCCGGTATTGGCCGGCGCCGTCGCGCCGCTCGTCCCGACATAGCCCTTGTCGACCAGGATAACGCTCGCCCCGGCCTCGGCGGCGGCGACAGAAGCCCAGGTCGCCGCGGGGCCCCCGCCAACGACCAGCACATCGGCGGCCATGTCACGGGTCCCGTCATTGCGCCGTTTCATTGCCGCTCTCCGTCGCGACGACGTGCCCACGTCACCCGCAGCACCATAGGAACCGACCGGAACTGCCGCAACAGCATCACCGGAGCGATGCGTTAAGCAAGGCAAATATGGTGCGCTCGCGGTGCCGACCGGTCGAGCGCCGTCATGTTAGCTTTCGTGTCGATCTGCCGAATAAGGGCGGGTTTTGACCGAGGCCGCTTGTCCGCTTTGTGCCACTCCGATCGCGGCGTCCCCCCATGATCACACTTACCACTCTGGTAACGGGGCGATGCGGGCGTTCGCTGCTTCTGCAGCAGTAGAACAGCCGAACCGCAACCCCGCGCGACAGCGTCGCGAAACGCGGCTAACGCCGCGATCCGCCATTGCCGCCAGGCTCGACCTCCTCCTCGGGGCCGCGGATCGGCACCGTGCGCACCCGCGCCTCGACCGGCGGGCGCTCCAGATCGATATGCAACAGCCCGTTGTCGAGCCAGGCGCCGCGCACCTCGATGCCCTCGGCGAGCACGAACGAGCGCTGAAACTGGCGCGCCGCGATGCCGCGATGCAGATAAACGCGCTGTGCATCGTCGGTCTGCTTGCCGCGGATCATCAGCTGATTGTCCTCGACCGTGATGGTCAGATCGGCCATCGTGAAACCGGCGACGGCCAGCGTGATGCGCAGCGCGTCGTCGCCGGTCTGCTCGATATTGTAGGGAGGATAGCCGTCGGCGGCCCCTTTGTTGACGCGGTCGAGCGCCCGTTCGAAATGCTCGAAACCGAGCAGCAGCGGCGAGTTGAACAGCGACACCCGCGACATCGGATCCTCCTCGAACGAGCGAGCGGTGCGCCGCCGGGTCTCAAAAAGCAGCCCCCGGAGCGCGAGATATTTCAACCGAGATCCGGTCAATCAATATCCGGGCAATATCTGGGTGTGCGGCGTTCCCGGTCAAGCAAGCCGCGCGGGCCGCGTGACCGGCGGTAGAATTGGCGCAGCGATCGCGAGGCGGCGACGCGACGCCGCCGCTATCCAGCCCGGCGACTACTCGAAATCCGCCACATTGCGGGATTATCTAATTAACCAGTGCCGCGGGTCGGAGCGATGGTGGGCGGGGCGTTTGCTGTTCTTCTGCTGCTGAATCCTCCCTCCGCCGCCGCGAAACCCGCGCGGCGCAACGTGTTCGAGCGGGCGTTTGCTGTTCTTTTCCTGCAGAAACAGCAAACCGCGCGCGGAACAGGGAAAAAAGCGGCCACTCTCGCCCCGGAATTCACACCGAAGCAGCGCCCGGCGGTGAGGTATGGAGGATGAACCGATGATCGAAATCGTGCCGACCGGCGAGATCCTCGGGGCGACAGTCGCGGGGATCGACCTCGCGAAGCCGCTCGCCCCGGCGGACTTCCGCACCATCCTGATCGCGCTCGGCGAACACGGCGTGCTGCGCTTTCCGGCCCAGTCGCTCGACGCGGCGCAGCTGAAGGCGTTTGCGGCGCGTTTCGGCTCGCTCGAAATCAATGTCGCCGGCGCCTATCAGGAGCCGGGTCATCCGGAAGTCATGATCCTGTCGAACATCGTCGAGCACGGCCGCCCGATCGGCGCGCGCGACGCCGGCCAGGATTGGCACACCGACATGTCGTACAGCGCGACGATTGCGTTCGCCAACGTGCTGTACGCCCTGAAGGTGCCGCGGCGCGACGGCAGGGCGCTCGGCGGCACCGAATTCGCCAACATGCGCGCGGCCTATCGTGAACTGCCGCAGGATTTGAAGCGGCGGCTCGACGGCATGACGGTGCTGCACGATTTCAACAAATTCTGGGAGATGATGCGGCAACGTCCGGGGAGCTGGCGCAAGCCGATGACCCCGGAGCAGCGCCGCCAAAAGCCGCCGGTGTCGCACCCGATCTTCCTCACGCACCCGATTGCCGGCGATAAAGTGCTGTACGCGAACCCGGGTTACGCGATCCGCATCAACGAATTGCCGGAAGACGAAAGCGACACGACTCTGGCGTTCCTGATCGAGCACCAGCTGCGACCGCGGTTCCGCTACACGCATCGCTGGACCGAGGGCGATGTGCTGATGTGGGACGATCTGCTGACCCTGCACAACGCGCAGGCCGATTACGGCCCGGACGAGCCGCGTCTGATCAAACGATGTCAGGTAATGGCCGACCGCATCTTCGATCCGGGTTTTCTGCGCGAGGTATCAGGCGAGCGGCAGCCGGCCTAGACTAGTCCGGCCGTATCGTCCGAGCGCGCCGTCACTCTCCGGCAACCGGCATTGTCGGTAAAACCGCTACTCCGGCCTGGGCTGCACCGCGGCGGGCATGATAAGGACGCGGTCGACACGGCGGCCGTCCATGTCGACGATCTCGAACAGAAACTCGCCGGCCGTTACCCGGTCGGCGACCATCGGGACGCGGTGCAGCCGCGCCATCATGTAGCCGCCCAGCGTGTGAAATTCCGGATCCTCACCGGTCAGCACCGTGACGCCGAGCAGCTGCTTGACCTCGTCGAGGCTGACCATGCCGTCGATCAGCCAGGTGCCGTCCTCACGGCGCACGATGCGCTGATCGGTCTCGCCGATCTCCGGGATGTCGCCAACCAGCGCCTCCAGGATGTCGGTCAGGGTCACCAGCCCCTCCAGATCGCCGTATTCGTCGACGACCAGCGCCATCTGTTCGCCGCTGCTCTTGAACATTTCGAGCGCGCGCAGCACGCTGACCGTGTTCGGCAGGAACAGAGGCTGGCGCAGCGCCGCCTTCGGATCGAATGGCGCGCCGGCGAGGCAGGCGGCGAGAAGGTCCTTCGCGTTAAGGATACCGGCGAGGTTCTCCATGCCGCCGCGCACGGCCGGAAAGCGTGAATAGGGGCTGTTGCGGAGCTGTTGGCGGAGTTCGTCGGGAGGATCGTCGAGGTCGAGAAACTCGATCTGTGTGCGCGGCGTCATCACCGAGCTGACGCGGCGGTCGCCCAGGCGCAGCGCCATCTCGACGATCGCGGTCTCGGCCTGCGGGATTTGCCCGGCGGCCACCCCCTCGCGCAGCATGAATCCGATTTCCTCGTCGGTGACCGCTGCCGGTTCGCCGCGTACCGGCAGTACGCGCAGGACCAGATCGGTCGAGGCGCTGAGCAGCCATTCGAGCGGCGCCCCGAGCCGCGCCAGGGCGCTCATGAACCGGGCCAACGCGGCGGCGATACGTTCGGGATGGATCAGCGCGATCCGCTTCGGCACCAGCTCGCCGAGAATCAAGGACAGATACGAGATGCCGGTGACAACGACCGCCATGCTGATCGCGCCGGCATAGACGGCGAGAAGCCCGCCCTGTTCGATCAGGTACCGCTGCAGCGCGTCGCCGAGCGTCGCCTCGCCGATCGTGCCGGACAGCACAGCGATGACCGTAATCCCAATCTGCACCGTCGCGAGCAGGCGCGATGGATCGCTCTTGAGTTCAAGTGCAGCCTCGGCGCCGCGGCTGCCCTGCACCGCCAAGGGCTGCAGGCGCGCCGGCCGCGCCGAGACGAGCGCGATTTCCGCCATCGCGAAGAAGCCGTTCAGCAGGATCAGCAGCAGAACGATCGAGAGATGCAGCGTCAGCATTGGCGGCCCCCGGGTCGCCGTCTCCCGCGTCTCGGGGAGGGTGCCCAGGGACGCAAACCCGAGGCAAACGCCCGCGGGCGCCTGCCTTCTGGAGCATGGGCGAGCGCCCCGACCCCGACCCGGCCGCCGACAGCGCGGCGCACCACCCCTCCCGAGGTGCGGGAGAGGGTCAGGAAACGATGTCAGCGCGAATAGTATTCGATGACGAGGTTCGGCTCCATCGTAACCGGATACGGGACATCGGCCAGCTTCGGCGCTCGCACGAAACGGCCGCGCATCCGGTCGTGGTCGATCTCGACATATTCGGGCACGTCGCGCTCGCTCGATCGGCTGGCCTCGATTACCAGGGCCATTTCCTGGGCACGCTGCTTAAGCTCAATCGTGTCGCCGTCACGCATCTGGTAGGATGGGATGTTAAGGCGCCTGCCGTTGACCAGCACATGGCCGTGATTGACCAGCTGGCGGGCCGCGAACGGCGTCGGGGCCAGCTTCATGCGGTATACGGTCGCGTCGAGACGCCGTTCCAGCAGCTCGATCAAATTCTCGCCGGTGTCGCCGCGCCGCCGCACTGCCTCTTCGTAGAGGCGGCGAAACTGGCGCTCTCCGATATTGGCGTAATAGCCCTTCAGCTTCTGTTTCGCCGAGAGCTGGGTCCCGTAATCGGACGGCTTCTTGCGCCGCTGGCCGTGCTGTCCGGGGCCGTACTCGCGCCGATTGAGCGGGCTCTTGGCGCGGCCCCACAAATTGACGCCGAGACGGCGGTTGATCTTGTACTTCGATTCCTCACGCTTGCTCATGTCAGCCAAATCCGCTTTAGCTTGCCGCCTTGCCCAATCCTTCCCCGGCAGGATGCACAGGGTTTGGGCCAGCGGGATGTTGTTGTCCCAATAGGGCTGCCCAACGCTTCGAGGCAAATGGGGATCGAGGCATGGGGGCCGGGGCGTGTCGCCCGCGTTCTTGGGAAAGGGGGAATACTATAGTCAGCCGCCCGCTCAAGTCAAATCGCACGGTTCCCGGCGAGACGCCGGCGACCGCGCCCCCGGCTTGACCCCCGCCCTGTCTTTTCTACCTGGAGTCTGCCTCACCCCCTGCTTCGCGATCTCCGGACCGGGTCCGTGAAGGGAGCTCAGGGAGGAGGCCCCGCCGGATCGACAGCGGCGCCACGGAGAACCGGCCCTGGAGTGAGTACGGCCTCGCGCGACGCATGAATGTGAAGCCATGTCGGCCTATGTCTGTTCGCGCTCCCTGCGCTGCTGCCGCGGCGCGGCGCCGCTGCCTATTGAAACGTGCGCGGCGCTTCCGGGCGGGCGAGCCGGCTCGTTTTTTGTTTTTCGTTGCCTGGAGGCGCCGACCTGAGCTGCAGATCGCCACCGCTGACCCGCCATTTACCGAAGACGGGGATTGTGGTGGTCTGGGCCTGATAGCTTGCTCAACGTTGTTGCGCACATTGAAGATGTGGTGGTGAATATGGATCCGATCCTTCCCCTGAAGGAGACCACTGTGCGGGTGCAGCCACTCGAAAGCAGCGTCGTGATTGTAAGAGAGAGTTTTTCAACTCAATTCCTGATCGCTTATGGAAAGCTTCTCTTTCGATATAGAAACATCGGTTTCCCGATCATCGCCATATCGCTGCTTATGACGTTTGAACCGGGTCGATCGAAGACTACATACCACGAGATCCTGACCGATCTGCTTGGTTTCGCGCTTGCCGGAGCCGGGCAAGTCATTCATATCGCAACGCTCGGCGCAGCTTGGATCAGACGCGGAGGGCACGACAACAAAATAGATGCTGATCAACTCATTACGAGTGGTGGGTATACGCATTGTCGCAATCCGATTTATGTCGGTAATCTTCTGATTATCGTCGGTTTGCTGATTATGTTCAATAATTTTGTTGTGTTCGTGATCGTGCTTCCAATAATTGTCTTTTCCTACCATGCAATCGTTATTACGGAAGAAAATTACCTGATTCACCATTTCGGCATTGAGTATCGATCGTATTGCCAACGCGTGCCGCGTTGGTGGCCAATTTTCAAGGGTCTGTCCACAACCGCACGGTCCACGTCGATCCACTGGCGATGGGTTATCACGAAAGTTTATACGAGCGCTTACAGTTTTGTTATTATGACGGTTGTGATTTTGACCTGCAAGGCGTGGCTTTTCCGCGGACTTGGTTCGATGCCAGAAGCGATAGGGCTTGCCGGCGTCTTCTCGGGTTGCAGCCTGCTTTTCCTGCTGACGCGGTGGCTGAAGAAGCGGTCCAACGTGCTTGCGGGCGCTCCGGCCGCCGTGACTTCCGGACTTGATGCCACCCTGCCCTCTCCGCCCGCCAACGGGCAAGGCTGGCGCGCACCCTGCGAGGCCGGTCTTGGTTTGTGCCTGCTAGTGTTGCCGGCAATGCTGGCACTGGCGCCGCGCGGAGCAGCGCCCTTGGTCGCCGTTGCCGGACTGTGCGCGCTCAGTGTGGTTGCGGCCAATCCACCGCGCAACTGGGGCGGGCTGCGGGCGCCGGCCGGTTTGCTGGGGCTGCTGCTGCTCTGGGGCGCGCTGTCGGCATCGTGGGCGATCGAACCGGCGCGCAGCCTGATAAAAGAAATGCAACTCATGGGGCTGTTCGCGGCGGCGATCGTGCTGGCCGCCGCCGCGCGCTCGGTGTCTGATGAACGGCGGCTGGCGGTCCTGGCGATTGCCGGAACCGCGCTCGGACTCGCCATTGCGCTGATCGATTTCGTCACGAGCGGCGGGTTGAGCGGTCAGGTCAGCATGCGCCCTTTCTCGCCAACGCGCCTCAACCAGATTGCCGTCTGGCTCGCGATCATGCTGCTGCCGCTGACGGCATTGCTATGGGGCCGCAGCCGTACATTGCTTGGCATTGCCACCCCATTTGCGCTCGGCGCGACGGTGTTTCTGCTCGACGGCACGACGGCAAAGTCAGCGGCGCTGCTGAGTCTGCCGTTCGCGGTGCTTCTTTATTGGCGGCGACGGATTATCGCGCGGATCGCGGCGGCGCTTAGCGTCACGGCAGTATTGGCGGCGCCGCTGACCCTGCCGCTTCTGGCCGACGACCCACAGGTAATACGAGAGGCGGACACGGTAAAAACCTCGCTCGCCCACCGCTTCTATATTTGGGATTTCGCCGGTAAGCGTATTGCCGAGCGGCCGCTTCTCGGCTGGGGCCTCAATTCGTCGCGTTCGATACCGGGCGGCAAGGAGTTGATCCGGACAAACCAGGAACGACTGCCGCTGCACCCGCACGACGCGGCGCTGCAGGTCTGGCTCGAACTGGGACTGCCCGGAGCGGCTCTATCGGCGCTGCTGCTCGGCTGGCTATGGCTGCGTCTCGCGGTGGCCGCGTGGCCGCGCCTCTATGCGGCGGCGGCCGGCGGCAGTCTTGCCGCCGCCTCGGCGGTGATGTCCGCCGGCTGGGGGGTGTGGCAGGAATGGTGGATTGCGATGCTGAGCCTGGCGGCGTTCGCGATCATCGCGATGGCGCGCGCCGCTGGCGACCCTGCTGCTGCCGCTGCCGAAATCGCCGTCATTCCGCCCCCGTCTATTCCGCCGCAGCGGCGCGGGTCGCGCGCTTGCGGTCGTTGACGTCGAGGAGTCGCTTGCGCAGCCGGATCGCCTTTGGCGTCACCTCGACCAGCTCGTCGTCGTCAATATAGGCGATCGCCTCCTCGAGGCTCATCTGAATGGGCGGGGTCAGCCGCACCGCCTCGTCCTTCGAGGTCGTGCGGATATTGGTCAGCTGCTTGCCCTTGATCGGGTTGACGTCGAGATCGTTGCCGCGGCTGTGGGCCCCGACGATCATCCCGGCATAGACGTCGGCGCCGGGAGTAATGAACATCGGCCCGCGCTCTTCGAGGTTCCACAGCGCATAGGCGACCGCCTCGCCGCGCGCGGTCGAGATCAGGACGCCGTTGCGCCGCCCCTCGACCGGCCCCTTATACGGGGCGTAGCCGTGGAACAGCCAACTCATCACTCCGGTCCCGCGGGTGTCGGTGAGGAATTCGCCGTGGTAGCCGATCAGACCACGGGTCGGGGCGAGGAACGACAGCCGCAACTTGCCGCCGCCGGACGGGCGCATGTCCTGCATCTCGGCCTTGCGCCGGCTCATCTTCTCGATGACGACGCCAGAAAATTCCTCGTCGACATCGACGATGACCTCCTCGATCGGTTCGAGCCGCTGCCCGCTCGCCGCATCGGTACGGAACAGCACCTGCGGGCGCGAGATCGACATCTCGTAGCCCTCGCGGCGCATCGTCTCGATCAGCACACCGAGCTGCAATTCGCCGCGGCCGGCGACCTCGATCGAATCCTTCTCGCTGCTTTCGCGCACGCGGATCGCGACATTGCCCTCGGCCTCGCGATAGAGCCGCTCGGCGATGACGCGGGAGGTGACCTTGTCGCCGTCGCGCCCGGCGAGCGGCGAGTCGTTGACCGAGAAACTCATCGACAGGGTCGGGGGATCGATCGGGTCGGCCGGCAATGCCTCGATCACTTCGGGGGCGCAGATCGTGTCGGCCACCGTGGTTTCGGCGAGGCCGGCCACGGCGATGATGTCGCCGGCGCGCGCCTCGTCGGTCGGGCGGCGTTCGATGCCGCGATAGGCCAGCAGTTTCGTCAGTCGGGCCTGCTCGATCACCCGGCCGCCGCTGCCGAGCGATTTCACCGGCATGTTGAGGCGCGCGACGCCGGAATGGATGCGTCCGGTAAGGACTCGCCCGAGAAACGGGTCGTAGTCCAGCGTCGTCGCCAGCATCGCGAACGGCGCATCGTCATCGGCCCCCTCCGAACCGAGCCGGGGCGGCGGCACATGCGCAACAATTAGCTCGAACAGCGGTGACAAATCGCGGCGCGGCTGCGACGGGTCGGACACCGCCCAGCCGTCGCGCCCGGATGCGAACAGCGTCGGAAAATCGAGCTGCGCCTCGCTGGCGTCGAGTAGCGCGAACAGGTCGAAAATCTCGTTGTGTACCTCGGCGGCGCGGGCGTCAGGTCGATCGACCTTGTTGATGACCACGATCGGCTTGAGGCCGTGGGCGAGCGCCTTGCCGACGACGAACTTGGTCTGCGGCATCGGCCCCTCGGCGGCATCGACCAGCACGAGGACGCCGTCCACCATGCCCAAAATGCGCTCGACCTCGCCGCCGAAATCGGCGTGCCCCGGCGTATCAACGATATTGATGCGGATGTCCTTCCCGCCGGACTTCCAATTCACCGAGGTGCATTTGGCGAGGATCGTGATGCCGCGCTCGCGCTCGAGATCGTTCGAGTCGAGCACCCGCTCGGCGACAAGCTGGTTGGCGCGGAAGGCGCCGCTCTGGCGCAGCAATTGATCGACCAGCGTCGTCTTGCCGTGATCGACATGCGCGATGATCGCGATGTTGCGGAGTTCCATAAAATCCCGATGTAGCATGTGAACGGCAAGGCCGGGCTCGCGCGCGAGCCCAAAGCTCGCGGACCAAAGCCCGGCCATTACCGGCTAAATAGGCGCAATCCGTGTCAAACTGAAGACGCTTCAGCCGTCCGCGTGCGGCGGCAGGCTCACCCGGTGCTGGCGTCCTCGGGCAGGGACCGCGGCTTCTGCGGTTCCAGCCGTTCGAGAATAGCCTTCAACGCCTGGTTCTGGGGCGATAGCGGCTGCGGGTCGACGAGCCGGCGGAGCGCGATGATCAGCGCCGCGCGTTCGTTGTCGGTGAGGTCCAATTGCTGCATCGCGTCAGATATGGGCCGCAGACGGCACGACGTCGAAGTCACGGCGCTCACCGATCGCAGAGGGCGTCAGATGTACCCGGCCGCCGCAGCGAGGTCGCGCAGCGCGGTCTCGGGGCGGGCGCCGATATGGCTGATGATCTCGGCGGCGCACAGGCTGCCGATGGCGCCGCAGACAGGAAGCGGCAGACCGCGGGACAAGCCGTGAAGAAAACCGGCGGCATACAGGTCACCAGCCCCGGTCGTGTCGGCGACGTGCTCGACCGGCACCGCCGCCACATCGTGCGCCTCGCCGTGTCCGAGGACGATACTGCCATGCGCGCTGCGGGTCAGCACGGCGACCGCGACATGGCCGCGCACCGAAGCCGCCGCTTGCGCGAAGTCGTCGGTCTCGTATAGCGAGCAAATCTCGGCTTCGTTGGCGAACAGGATATCGACCTCGCCCATGACCAGCTCGCGGAACGCGGCGCGGTGGCGATCAACGCAAAACGGGTCGGACAGGCTCAGCGCGACCCGCCGTCCGGCCCCGTGCGCAATCCGGGCGGCGCGGCGGAACGCCTCCTGCGCGCGCGGCGGGTCGAACAGATAGCCTTCCAGATAGGTGACTTGCGCAGCTTCGATCAGCGCGGCGTCGATGTCCTCGGGGCCGAGTTCGACGCAGGCGCCGAGATAGGTCGCCATCGTGCGCTGCCCGTCCGGGGTCACGAGGATCAGGCAGCGCGCGGTGCCCGGCCCGAGGGCGGCGGCTGGCGTCTCGAACCGGATGCCGGAAGCGGTGATGTCGTGCCGGAACACCTGCCCCAGCATGTCGTCGCGCACCTTGCCGATATAGCCGCCGCTGCTTCCGAGCGAGGCGAGGCCGGCCATCGTGTTGGCTGCCGAACCGCCCGAGCTTTCGACCGCCGGCCCCATCCTTGTGTAAAGCGCCTGCGCGCGCGCTGCATCGATCAGCGTCATCGCGCCTTTCGCGAGATCCTCCTCGACGAGAAACCGCTCATCGGCATGCGCGATGACATCGACGATTGCGTTGCCGATGCCGACGACATCGAGTTTGGCGGAATTCATTCGCGGGTCCTCGTCGGTGCCGGGAAAGCGGCGGAGTATAGGGGCAACGCCCGGCCCGGCAAGGTAGGAGCAGCGGCAGATTTTTTGCTGCATCGGTTTCCATTCCGGGGCGCGGCTGGCGACTTTTTCCCTGTTTGGGTGGCGGTTTTGCTGCTTCTGCAGGGAATCAACAGCAAACCCCGGCAAATCTCCTTGCTCCGCGCGGGTTTCGCGGCGGCGGAGGCTGGATTCTGCAGCAAAAGAACAGCAAACGCCCCCGCCTTCCTCCGACCCGCGCCACCGACGATGTAATACTCCCGGAATGTGGCGGATTTCGCACTGAGGCAGTGCCCGAGTTCGAAGGCTGTTATGGTCCTACGTCTCGGAATTGAATAGATTTAACCTGCATGGGAGGGCCGGATGTCGTTCATCAAACGGTAGCGAGCATCGGGGGGGGGCGCTGTTGCTCGGCTCCGGCCTGCCCGCGCCGGAGGCGCAGGCCGGATATCTGGTGACGCTAGAAGAAGTCGGCAGTGACGTTGTCGCAACCGGAAGCGGCCCGATCGACCTGACCGGTCTGACCCAAGTAAGCTTCTTCTTTAGCGTAACCCAAGTGCTCGGGATTGTAGTTACCGGGCCTACAAGCGTGGAGCCAGAACTGGCTTTCGGTGATACTAGTGGACCGATAAGTTTCGGCAGCGACGGTTTCGGTGCTAGTAGCGGCAGCGGAGACTTGGTCGGTGTAGACGGCCATAGCCATAGTATTGCCGTACCGCTAGGTTACGTTTCCAATTCCCCTCTATCCGATACCTCAACCTATCTTAATAAAAGCTTTGCCACGCTGGGCGTGACACCCGGCACCTACCAATGGACCTGGGGGACGGGCCGAACCAAAATTTCACGCTGATCATCGGCACGCCGGTCGCTGCTCCTGAACCCGCCAGCGCCGCGCTGCTCGGGACCGCGCTCGCGGGCTGCTGCTGGCCGGGCCGATGCGCCGCCGCCGACCAAAGGCCGAGGCCTAACACTGTATGTGATCCCGGCGCAGGCCGGGATCCACTTAGCCGCCGCACGAGAGCCGAAACATGGGTCCCGGCCTTCGCCGGGAACGATGAGTGAGGGATTAGCGGCAGACCTTACGACGCGAGCGCGGGGCGCAGTTCGCGCTCGAAAAATTCGAAGAACGGATCCTGTTCCGGGCCGATCTGGGTCAGGATCAGGTGATCGTAGCCGGCGTCGATATACGCGCGGATCGCCTTCAGATGCGGCTCCGGCGACGGCCCGAGACTGACTTCCTCGCCGACGTCGTCGGGTGTGATGCGGCTGCTCGCCGCGTCGAAAGTCTCGGGGTCGGGCAATTCCGGCATGACCGGTCCGCCGGCCAGCGACCAGCGGTGGTAGCGGTGCGCGATCTGGCGTGCCTTGTCCTGGCTTTCGGCATAGCACATCGGCACCTCGGCATAGAGAGGGCCGCTGCCGCCGACCGATTTGAAAGCCTCGACAAGATCGCGGTCCGGCATGGTCGTGATCAGCCCGTCCGCCTTGCGCCCGGCGAGCCGTGCGGCCTCGGGTCCACCGGCGGCGCCGACGATCGGCGGCGCGCGGTCGGGACGGTCGAACAGCCTCGCGTCATCGAGATTGAAGTACTTGCCGCGGTAGTTGGTCAGCGATCCGTCCAACAGGCCCCTTATGATGTCGTAGGCCTCGGAGAGCCGCTCATGCCGTTCGCCGAGGCCGGGCCAGCCCTCGCCGATGACGTGCTCGTTGAGCCGTTCGCCGGCCCCGAGTCCGAGAACGAATCGGTCGCCGCTCAGTACCGCCATTGTCGCCGCGCCCTGCGCGACGATTGCCGGGTGGTAGCGCATGATCGGGCAGGTGACGGCCGTCATCAGCCCGATATGGCTCGTCGCCTGGGCGGCGGCTCCGAGCACCGTCCAGGCGAATGGCGAATGCCCCTGTTCGTCGAGCCAGGGAAAGAAATGGTCGGAAATAGCCGCGAACTCGAACCCGGCTTCCTCGGCCCGCGCCGTGTTGCGCACCAGGGCCGCCGGCCCGTGTTCCTCGGCCATCAGCTTGTAGCCGATCTCGATCATATACTGAATCCCTTCCGGTTAGCCGTATCGCTATCGCTCTCCGGGGTGAACACCGGCGGGCGCCCGGGTTCGTCATCGGCCGGGAAACGGGACGGCAATCGGGTGCGCAAACCAGGTATACCTGCCCGTTAGCGGCGATTTTTACTCTCGACAGGACAGCGCGACCCGGTAAAAAACCGCCGCCATGAGGAGCCCTGATTTTACCGACCGTCTCAGCGCCCAGCGCGAGGCGAAAAAAGCCCTGTTGGAACGCGCCAAGGCGATCGCCGAGAACCCGGAACGGGCCGAGCGCCGGAAGGAGCGGCAGGAGATCGTCGCAGCCCGCAATGCCCGGCTCGCCGAGCGCAAGGCCGCCGAGGAAGAGGTCAGACGGCGTGACGCCGCCGAGCGCGCCGAGCGGGAAGCGGCCGAGACCGCAATCCGCGAGGCACAGCGCCGGGTTGAACAAGAGGCGCGGGCTAAGCAGCGCGCCGAAGAGGAGGCCCGGCGGGCCGCCGAGGAGGCCGAACGCGAGGCCATCCTGGCTGCCCGCCGAGCCGGCCGAAAAGCCCGCAAGCGGAAAGGCAAGCGGTAGCGCCGATCGACCGGTTCAGCCCCATCGCTCATCTCCCGGGCCTGGCCCTGGGGTACGCGCGGTCGTCGCTTGATATGGGTTGCGTCCGCGCCCGTCCGGTCTCTATTGAGACCTGATGGCGACAGTCAGCTATAGCGGGGAGGAGATCGAGTTCGACGACGCCGCGGCCCAGATGGACCCGGCGTTGCGCGAGATCGTCGCAGCCGAACTCGGCGAATGCTCGGAACAGGAGCTGATCGACGCCTATGCCGCCGCGCACCTCGCGGTCTACGGCGAGGATTTCTACGTGCCCTGACGGCCGCCTTGCCCGCCCGCACGGGGTCCCCTACTATGCGGCGAACGGACGCGGTCCTGCCGGCCGCGCGGCTCCGAGGAGGTTCCGATGCCGGATGACGTAAGGAGTGTGACCGGGAAGCCGGCGCAAAAACCAGCGATGAAGGTCGGCTACGCCAGCGAGAAAAAGCCGGTATTGGTCGCCGGGCGGCGTGACTTCTTCGCCTACCGCGATCTCGGCATCGGCGAGGCGAGCGGCGGCACGATGCGTGGTCAGGTCATGAAGGCGAAAACCGGCATGACGCAGCCGACCGGCTGGCATTACCACACCTGCGACGGGCAATTCGTCTACACGTTGAAGGGGTGGGTTGAGCTCGAATTCGAGAGCGGCCAGACCCTGCGCCTCGAACCAGGCGACTCGGTATACATACCCGGCGGCATGCAGCATAACGAGTTGCGTACCTCAGACGATGTCGAGATCCTCGAAGTGTCGGTGCCGGGCGAACTCGGCACGGTACCCTGCGACCCGCCGGTCCCGCGTCGCTGATCGCGGTTTCTCGAACCGGAGCCCGCCCGGCCCGCGCAGGGCGGTCGCGGAGCGGATCGGCGTCTCGCTTTGGCGAGAGCAGGATCACCAGCTGGATGTTTATGATGCCCGGGTCGCTCGGCGTCGCCGCGGCACAGTCGGTATCCTGCTGCCTTAGAGGATCGGCGATCGTTCGTCCTTTCCAACTCCGTTCTGTTCGCGTGCAAACGATCCTGCCCGACATCTGAGAGCGGCGTGCGCCGCCGCCTGACAGCCCGACACGCACGGCAACCGCCCGATACGGTGACAACGAGGAAATACCATGCCCGATAAGCGCATCGAAAAGCTCGACCCCGCCCTCGACGCCATCATCGACGCATCGGAGACGATCCACGATCTCGCTGATGGGTTCGGCGGCGAGCAGGGTCCCGCCGAAGGACCGCTATGGTGGAAGGAGGGCGGATATCTGCTGTTCAGCGACATCCATAACAACAGGCGGATGAAATACGAGCCGGGCAAAGGCGCATCGCTGTTCCTCGAGCCGACCAATCGGGCCAATGGGCTGACCCGCGATCTCCGCGGCCGTCTTGTCGCCTGCGAACATGACACCCGCCGCGTCACTAGGCTCGAACTCGACGGAAGCCTGACTGTCATCTGCAACGCGTTCCAGGGCCGTCAACTGAACCGCCCGAACGATGTCGTCGTGAAATCCGACGGGGCGATCTACTTCACCGACCCGTGGACCAGCCCGAACCCGCCGCAGCAATGGGACCTGACCTTTTCCGGCGTCTACCGGCTGAGCCCCGATCTCGGTATGTTGAGCCTGCTGGTCAGCGACTTCACGTTGCCCAACGGGCTGGCTTTCTCGCCGGACGAGTCAGTGCTTTATATAAACGACACGCGCCGCGGCCACATCCGCGCGTTCGACATGATGCCGAACGGCATGCTCGCGCGGGCGAGCGATCGCGTGTTCGCCGATCTGCGCGGCGGCGAGCCGGGCGTTCCCGACGGCATGAAGGTCGATATACAGGGCAACGTCTATTGCGGCGGCGCCGGCGGGATTCACATCATGGACAGGACAGGCAAGAAGCTGGGCCGCATCGTCCATGGCGCACCGGCGACGACCAACATCGCCTTCGGCGGCGACGACTGGAAGACCCTCTATTTCACCAGCCGCAACCATCTGGGCTCGGTCCGGGTGAAGATCGCCGGTGTCCCGGTCCCGGTCAAGAGCGGCTGATTCGGCTGTCCCGACGACTCCGCCGGTCGCGGCATCCAAGCTCCCGGATATTGGGCGCGGGTTGCATCGAAGAGGCGACTGCTTGATATCCGCCGTCGGTGAAACCGGTCGCGAGTATCGGTTTGCGCTCGAATGGTAGCTGCCGCGCACCAGACCGGGTTCTATGCTCGGCCAGCCGTTGCGCGTCGCGTAATCGGTCATCGTCAGGCCAAAAAGGAACATCAGCCAGAAAATCCCGGTGCCGGCGAAAATCCATTTCAGTGACGGCGGGCCTTTCAACCGCATGAACAGGACCGCGATGATCGCAACCTGTATCGCGGCAATCCCGAATTGCAGGACAGGTGCCCAAACGCCAAGGCCGAGATACGCGGTCAGAATGCTTATCCCGGCCAGCACCAGCAGCACCAGCCACGCGATGACAAACGGCAGCGTAGCCGCTTCCTTTGCCTCGACTTTCATACCCGCCCCGGCAGGTAGATACAGGGATACAAGAAGATCCAGACTGCGTCGACAAAACTCCAATACAATCCGACAACCTCAAGCGGCGCATAATATGCCGGCGTGATGTCGCCCCGGCGCAGCTTGAAGATCATATAGACAACGAGTCCGATAGCGACAGAGAGATGCAACGCGTGCAGCCCGGTTGCGCAATAATAAAATGTCCAAAACAGAACGCCGACCGGGGCGAAGCCGGGCTTGATCTCGAAATGCACGCCCGGTACGACATGGCTTTCGGCATAGTCCAGGTAATACTCGTACCCTTTGATGCAGAGAAATACGATCCCAAATGCCGCGGTAGCGACCAGCAGCCACTTTCCCTCACGCAATCTGCCCTGCGCCGTCGCGTTGATCGCCAGAACCATCGTCAGGCTGCTGGTCAACAACAGGCCAAGGTTGACGGTGCCGGCCCAGAATATCGCGTCCTTGGCGGCTTCGGCGAACTCGTGCGGGTAGGAAATGCGGTAAACGAAATACGTGAAAATCAACGCTCCGATGAACAGCGTTTCCGTTGCCAGAAATACCCACATGCCGAGTTGCGCGGCCTCGCCCTGTTGTCCGAGCGTGGCATACTGGACTTCCGGCTCCAACGTACGGCTATGCATATTGCGTCCCATCCTGGGTCGTAAAGCTGCCGTCCTCGGGCTCATAGGCGTAAGGCCCCGTCGTCACCACCGGGGTGCGCTCGAAATTGTGCTTCGGCGGCGGGGAGGACGTGAGCCACTCGAGGCCGGTCGCCTGCCATGGATTCGCTCCGGCGCGGCGGCCATAGAACAGGCTCCAACCGAGATAAAGCAGCGGCAGAACATAGGCAACCGCGAGAATCGAGGCACCAGCCGACGACAGCAGGTTCCAGGACTGCCACTCCGGCGGATAGGCGTAATATCGCCGCGGCATTCCGAGATACCCGAGGATGAACTGCGGAAAGAAGGTCAGGTTGAAACCAACATAGGTGATGATTGCCGTAAAGCGTGCCCACATTTCCGGATAGAGCCGGCCGGTGATTTTGGGCCACCAGAAATGCAGCCCGCCGAAAAACGCACTAACTGTCCCGCCGACCATGATGTAATGAAAATGTGCGACAATAAAGTATGTGTCTTGCAGATGTATGTCGGCGGCCAGCGTCGCAACGACGAGACCGGTGACGCCGCCCGTTGTAAACAACAGCACGAAACCGAGCGCATATATCATCGGCGCATCGAACAGGATCGCGCCCTTATGCAGGCTGACGGTCCAGTTGAATACCTTGATTGCTGACGGGACGGCGACAAAAAACGTCATCAGCGAGTACACCACCGCGGAATATATCGAGATGCCGGCGGTGAACATGTGATGGCCCCAGACGAAAAAACTGAGGATCGCGATCGACATCAGTGCGTACACCATCCCGGTGTAGCCGAATATCGGCCGTCGCGAGTAACAAGGGATCAATTCGCTGACGACCCCCATCGCCGGCAGAATCATGATGTAGACAGCAGGGTGCGAGTAGAACCAGAACATGTGCTGCCAGAGCAGCGGATCGCCGCCCCGGGCCGGATCGAACATCCCGACCCCGAGAACCCGCTCGACCGCGAGTAGAAACGTATCCATCGCCAACACCGGCGTCGCGGTCAGCATCACGACGCTGACCGCGTATATGCCCCAAACGAAAAGCGGCAGCCGCATCCACGTCATCCCGGGCGCCCGCAGGCGGTGGATCGTTACGACAAAATTCAGCGCCGTCATGATCGTCGAGAAGCCGTTGATGAACACCGCCATCATCGCGACGAAGACATAGCTGTTCGAATACAACGACGAAAACGGCGTGTAGAAGTACCATCCGGTATCGACGCCGCCCATGACCAAGGCGTAAAGAAGCACAAGGCCCGAAAGGTTGAAGACATACCAACTGGCTAGATTGATTCGCGGAAACGCCAAATCGTGCGACCCGATCATCAGCGGTATCAGAAAATTACCGAGTGTCGTCGGTATCGACGGGATCAGAAAGAACCAGACCATCACGACGCCATGCATCGTGAACATACGGTTATAAACGTCCGGCTTCAGCAGCCCGCCGTCGGGCGTTGCAAGCTGCATCCGAATCAGCGTCGCGGCGATGCCGCCGATGAAAAAGAAGAATGTGATCGATGCGAAAAACATCAACGCGATCCGCTTGTGGTCGCGCGTCAGCAGCCACGATTTAATCGTCCACTCGCTTGTCAAATAGCTTTGACCCGCGTTCGGGAGCAGCTCGGCGTGGGTGGGCAGAATGGCCATCAGCGCGTTCCTGGCGAAAGCGATTCGATATAGGCCAGCAATTTCATTAAATCCTCTTCGCCGATCTGACCGGCGAAAGACGGCATGATCGGCGCATATCCGGCGACCACCTGTCTCTTCGGGAGCAGGATCGAGTCCATGATGTATTGCCTGTCGGCAACGACCGACGTTCCATCCATCAGGTGCACGATTCGCCCGTAAAGCCCGACCAGGGAGGGCGCGTGCACGTCGCTCCTCGGGAAGTGACACCCGCTGCATCCGAATTGTCGGAACAGGTGTTCGCCCTGCTGCGCGAGCGACTCGTGGACACCGCGCGTCGCTAGCCAGTTAGCAAAGGCCGCCGGCTCCATGACGATGATGTCGCCGCGCATCTTGTAATGCTCGGTGCCGCAAAACTCGGAGCACTCGAGCCGGTACACCCCGGGTTTTGTCGCCTTGAACCATAATGTTTCGTAGGTGCCCGGCACCGCATCGCGCTTGAGTCGGAAAGCCGGCACGAAGAAACTGTGCACGACGTCTTCCGAAGCGAGGACAACCCGGATTGTTTTGCCCACCGGAACATGCAGCTCATTGATCTCGCGCTGCCCGCCGTGATGTTGGAGTTTCCACATCCATTGCTTGCCGACCGCAAAGATTTCGATGTCGGCTTCCGGCGACTTGTACAGCTCGATATAGTAAATGGCACCGACGATGAACAACCCGAGAAAGGCCAGTAGTGTGGCGGCGGTCCAGACAATCTCATAATGCCATGTCGCTTCGACCCGCCCGGCCCGCGATGTTTTGCTGCCGTGGTGATAGCGGACGACGAAGTTCAGCATCAGGCCGATGACCGACAGCACGATCACCGTGCAAAGCCCGAGCTCGGCAATAAAAATATTGTTTATGATCACGCCGCCGACCGAAGCGGTCCGCGGCCAGAACGGGATCCATTGGTTCATTGCGCTCAGCCGCGGCGGCGCCGGATAGCGGCGAATACGCCGATCAGTACGGCAGTGCCGGCAATATTCGCCGCCGCGAACGCGGCAAGGATCGGCACCGAATAGCGGCCGGTCGGAAGCCCCGCGGCGTGACAGAGCAGCAGAATCCGGCTGAACACGTCCTGCTGTTCGCCTCGTGCCGCTTCGGCAAGCGCCTGACGCAGATCGTTGGCGCTCGGGTCGATACCGAAGACATAGCGGCTGATCCGCCCGTCCGGCATCGCAACGATAAACCCTGCCGGATGAATGTATTGATCGAGCGTCGCATCGTATTCGTAAGGGAACCCGACCGCGTCGGCGATCCGGCGCACGACCGCTGCCTGCCCGGTCAGAAAATGCATGCCGCGCGCGCTCCCCGGATGGCTGTAGTCCGCGAGAAACTTTCGCTTGGCGGTGTCGGCGTCTGTGGGCGTGTCGCGCGGGTCGATGCTGATCGCGACGAGGTGGAAGTCGCGCCCGGCATCGACAGGCAGCGCATCGAGCGCGGTGATGAGGCGTTGCAGCGTCACGCCGCACAACGTCCGGCAGCGCAGGTATTCGAGCACCAGGACGACCGGCTTCCCGGTAAAGAAGGCCGCGAGAGACTGCGTGCGACCCTGCTCGTCGAGCAGGCTCGCCTGAAGCGGCAATTCGGCGCCGGGATGCGGCCGGAACTCAAAATTCGAAAGCGACCGTCCGGCGAGCGCCGCTGACGTACCGCCCGTTCCAAGCAGACCGGCGCCAAACAGAAGAATTGCCAGTGACCGCCTCATTGGCGTTCCTTTGGAAACCCGGGAATGCCATGCTCGACGACGCGTTTCATCGCTTCGTCGATCGGGATGTGGACGAGCCCGCGATCCCGGTCGATCCAGTAATAGGTCCCCAGCTTCCGCTTCTGTTCGGCGAGATACAGCGCCAGATCCGTAGCCGGTGCCACCTGCTGCCGTGGCGGCGGCGGCGCGATCGTCAGTTTGCGGCTGACGTCCTGCAGCGAATCCGGGAACGCCCACATCAGGATGAACGGCGTAACGAGCAGCAACAGAAATGTTCCGAGAAACACCAGCCCGATCTTGCCGATCGGCCAGTCCGACTTCTCGTAGGACGTGTTCTCGTTTTCGCGTAGGACGATGCCGGGGTCAGCCATGAGCGGCCTTCCATGCTCCGACGCCGCCATGCGCCCGTACCGGGCCGAAGCGAAGCGCAGCCAGGAACAGCAGCAGCACAAGCGGACCCAGAGCGACGAGGGCCGCCGCGGCGAGCCAGAATGGCGGGGCTTCGTCGAGCACCGGCAGCACCAGCCACCATTTGGCGGCGATGTGCCCGAACAGAGTACACAATGAGGCCAGCGCCACCGCCGCGCGACTGCGCTTGCCCGGTCCCCAGAGCAGGATCAGGAACGGCGCGAAGAAGCCAAGCGCGATCGCGACAAACACCGCCGGCTGCCAGTCGCTGTCATAGCGCTTGAGATACCAGTCGATTTCGCCCCCTAGATCCTCTTCCCAGATGATCAGGAACTGCATGAATTCGACGTAGGCCCAGAAGATCGTCGTCGCGAGCAGGATCTGCGCCAGATCGGCAAGGTGTCGGCGCTGACCTGTCGCCTGAAGGAGCGGCGAGGGCGACGGTCAGCACGACAATCGCCATGCCGCTGTTGAACCAGCCGGCGCCGGCAATCATCGGGAAAATCGATGACCAGAATTTCGGCTGCAGCGACAAGATCCAGTCGATGCCCGCGAAGCTGGCCGAGAAGGCGAGCAGGATCAGCGCGATACCGCTCAGCCAGGACAGCGCCGGCGCGATCGGTTGGGCCTCGCGGCGAGGTCCGAGCAGCGCGAAGGCCGCCAGCAGGTTCCACAGCAGGACATAGATCCCGTAGCGCAGATAAAAGGCCGGCGGGTTCAGATACCAGGTGTTGACGAGGTCGGGGGACGGGTGCGTCCAGCTATACAGACTGCCTAGTCCGATGAATGCCGGAATGCCGGCCAATGTCGCCAGCGGCATCGTCATAATCGCGGCGTCCAGCACCGGCCGCGCCGTCTCCATCCACTCTCCGCCGGTCAGGTCGTGCACCAGAACGAGGGTCACGCCACACATCGGCAGCCCGAGCCAGAACAGATAGGCGGCGAGCCACGCGCGAAAGAAACTGGGCGGATCGACCACGATCGCGACCAGGCAAAAAGCGGCCCCAACCGCGAACGCCAGCAAAATGAGCGCGACCGTAACGAGGGTGGCGCGATCCGACGTCATTGCAGCGTCTGCTTGATTTCCGGCGGGACGTCGGTCAGCTCGGCCATTTCGCTGGCTTGCAGCGCCCGGATATAGGCGACGATCGCCCAGCGGTCCTCAGGCTGGACGCGCGCCGCATACGGGAACATCACGCCGTATCCGTCGGTGATGACGTCGTAGAAATGCTGGATTGGCGCCGCACGGAGCCTCTCGGTGTGATAGGAGGGCGGGTGCGGAAAGCCGCGCTGCACGACCATGCCGTCGCCGCTGCCGTCAAGGCCGTGACACGGCGCGCAATAGATGTTGAAGCGCTCCTGGCCGCGCCGCAGCAGAGCCAGCGTGAGCGGCGGCGGCGGGTGCGACAGCTTCTCGTCGACCGCGATCGTTCCCGGCGGCGGCGTCAGCGGATAGGCCAACTCTTCCCCGAACGGCACCGTAAAGCCCCGCAGCTTTGGCTGGTTGGCGAACCGGTCGCAACTTGTCAACGCGGTCACGAGCCCAATCGCAGCGGCGAACGCGACTCGCCTCACTCCCAGACCTCCTCGATGCGTTCGGCGCCAAGCCGCTCGAAAACCGGGCGGATCAGCCGCGGCTCGAACTGAGGGTCGTGCGCCTCGATGCACAGAGCGAAGCGGTCCCGCGAGGCGCGCTCGATCCAGGCCGAATTGAAGATCGGGTGATAAAAGCGGGGCAGTCGACAGGCGAACAGCAACCCGAAAAACCCGCCGGTTATCGCCAGCAGCAACATGATCTCGAAGGCGGAGACCATGAAGGCCGGCCAGCTGTTATAGGGCCGCCCGCCGACATTGATCGGATAGCTCCATGCCTCATCCCACCATTGGAGGAAATAGCCCCAGAAGCCGCCGATCAGTCCGCTTACGAACATCAGCAGCGGCAGCCAGACCCGGCGGCCCGGACGCATGATCTGGTCGAGCCCCTCGACCGGGAACGGGGTGTAGGCCTCGACTTCGCGAAACCCCAGCCGGCGCAGATGCCGCGCCGCCGCGATGATCGCCTCTGACGAGTCGAAAAGGGCGATGATGCCGAACGGACGGCGCTCGGTCATTTCGAGCTCACCTTGTCGATCATCTCGCGCACTTCCGACATCGAAACAATCGGCATGAAGCGCAGAAGGAGAAAGAAGAGAGTTATGAATAGACCGATTGACCCAGCCAGTGTCATCCAATCCCAAAGCGTCGGATGAAATTCGAACCACCAAGATGGCATATGGTTGTGGGCCAGGCTCGATATCGTAAAAACGATACGCTCCATCCACATCCCGACGATGATGCCCCCGGAAATCAGCAACAGCAGAATTTGGCTGCGGCGGACGAATGGAAACCAGAGCAGCTGCGGGATAATCGAGTTCAGCAACTTCTCGATCCAGAACAGCGGCGCGGTGAACGCGTTGAATCCGAAAATGCGATGAAAGAACTCAAGTCGCTCGGCAACGTCGTGGCTGTAGATCGCCCCCCAGGCTTCCCAGACATAAGAATAGGTCAGCATGAGGCTGCCGACGAGCATCACCTTGGCGAGCGCGTTGAGATGATATTCGGTGATGACGTCGTGCAGCGAATAGCCCCAGCGCACCAGGATCGTCAAAATGATCACGATCGCCGTGCCCGAGATCACCGCGCCGAAAAAGAAATAGGGCGGGAACTGCGTCGAGTGCCAGCCGGGGGTGAGACCGCCGGCATAGTCGAGGCCGACGACGCTGTGCACCGAGATGACCATCGGCGCCATGATCGCCGCCATGATTCCGTAAACGGCTCGGTGATTGCGCCAATGCCGCGCCGAGCCGCGCCAGCCGAGCGCCAATAGGCCATAAAACAGCTGGCTGCCGCGGCTCCTCGCGAGGTCGCGCACCGTCGCAAGATCGGGCAGCGCGCCGACGTAATAGAACATGATCGACATGAGGACGTAGCAGAGCAGGCAAACGAAATCCCACCACAGCGGGCTGCGTGCCTGCGGCCACATCCCCATCACGTTCGGATAAGTGAACAGCCAGTAAAAGAGCCCCTGCCTTCCGAGATGCAGGACCGGCATGATGCCGGCGCACGCGGCCGCGGCGAGCAGCATCGTCTCCGCGATCCGGTTGGTCGCGGCGCGCCACGGCGAGCCCGTCAGATAGAACAGCGCCGAGATGATCGTGCCGCCGCTGGCCAGCGCGATCCACCAGACATATTCGGCGATCGCGAAGCCCCAGGCGACCGGGATGTTGATGCCCCAGATCCCGACGCCGTTCGCGAACAGCCAGGACACGGCGATCAGCAACAGGGACAGCAGGATCAACCCGAAACCAAACCCGATCCACCACCACAGCGGGGCGTGCGGGCTCAGGATCCGGCCGCTGACCTCCTCGCTCAGCGACGCGAGGCTGACCCCCGGCTCGATGATTGGCGGGTCGCCCGGCGGGTCGGTGACGACCGTCACGACTCCTCCGTCGGGATCAGCGGGTTGGGGTTGTGCACCACGGCGAGATAGCTGGTGCGGGGCCACGTGTTCAGCTCTTCGAGCAGCACGTAATTGAGTGCGGTCGCCTTGCGGCGCGTGACCGCGCTTTCGGGATTGTTGATATCGCCAAAGACGATCGCCTGCGTCGGACAGCTCTGCTGGCAGGCGGTGACGATATCGCCGTCGGCCAGCGGATGCTGCTCAAGCTCCGATTGGATAACGCCGTGGCGGATGCGCTGGATGCAGTAGGTACATTTCTCCATGACGCCGCGTCCGCGAACCGTCACCTCGGGATTCCACGATTGCGGTGGCCGGCCCTGGTCGCTTTCTTCGAATGCGTAACCGAAGAAGTTGAATCGCCGCACCTTGTAGGGGCAGTTGTTTGAGCAGAACCGCGTACCGACGCAGCGGTTGTAGACCATCAGGTTCAATCCGCTGTGATCGTGTACCGTGGCGTGCACCGGACAGACGACCTCACAGGGCGCCTTCTCGCAATGCATGCACGGCATCGGCTCGAAAGCGAATGTCGGATTTTCTGGCGGCCCGCCGTAATAGCGATCGATCCGCAGCCAGTGCATGATCCGGTGCTTCAGCACCTGTTCCTTGCCGACCGTGGGCACATTGTTTTCCGCCTGGCAGGCGGTGACGCAGGCCTGGCAGCCGATGCACGAATTCAGGTCGATCGCCATGCCCCAGGCGTGCCGGGGATAATCGAACCGAGGATAAAGCGATTTCTTTTCGCCCTCTTGCTCGAAACTCTCCGGCGACGCGATGTACTGGGCCAGCGTACCTTCGTGGATCAGGTCCTTGTGTTCGGCCACGTCATCATGGCCCTGCGCCTCGGCGAGCGGATAGCGTTCGCCGGTCTTGATGATGGACGTGGCCGAGGTCGACCACGGCTCGGCGGCGCCGCGCAGCCGGTATGCGTCGTAACCGATGCCGACCGCCAGCCCGCCGGCCCGCCGGCCGAAACCAAGGGTCAGCGTCACGCAATTCTCGGCCTGACCAGGCAACACGAATACCGGCGCTTTCACCTGGCCATAACGGCTGCCGACCAGGACCACGTCTTCGCGTTTCGAGACTGAGCCTCGCGGCCGTGGCGGGCGCTATCAATGCGGCGTTGTCCCAGGTCAACCGGGTGAACGGCCGTCCCAATTCCAGCAGCCAGGCATTGTCGGCGAAACGGCCGTCCCCGATCGCTTCGTCGGGGCGGAACAGTAGCGTAAGGCCGGGTTTGCCCAATTCCTCCGGCGTCGGGATCACGGCCGCGACATCGCGTGCCGAAGGTGCCGGCAGCAGCGGAGCAGCGGAGTTCGCGACGACGCCCGCGCGCAACGTTTCGTGCCAGAACGCCGGGAAATCGCCGGTTCCCTGCCGTTCTGTCCAGCGCTGCCAATGCGAGCGCACCAGAAGCTGCGGATCGGCGCCCGTGTTCCCTTGCAGAACGGCGAGCACTTCGTGCGCCGAATGCCCGCCATAGAGCGGCAGCACTTGCGGCTGCTGGATTGTCGCGACCCCGTTGAACGCACGCGCGTCGCTCCAGGTTTCGTACTCGTGCGCCTTCGGAACCGTCCAGGTGCTCGCCAGCGCGGTTTCGTCAGCATAGAGGGTGAGGCTTGCCGAGAACGGAACGCGCGGGAGCGCGCCGGCGAAATCGAGATCGGCGGGCGCGCTGTAGACCGGGTTCGTGTCGATCATCACCAGCGTGTCGACTGCGCCGGCTTCCATGTCGGCAACCAGCTCCGGCAGCTTCTGCGCCGCGGCCGGAGACGCCGCCACCGGGTCGATCAGGCCGATCGTCGATCCGAAAGCGCCAAGAGTGGCGTTGATCGCGTTGACGAGCAGATGCACCTCTTCCGGCTGCTCGCGGCCGGCATGGACAAGGACACGCCCGCGATGCGCGAGCAGGTCCTCGGACGCCGCCGCGAGCCAGGACGCGCGGCCAGTCTCCAGTTGCGTCCACTCCCGCGGCCCGGCGCCGACCGCGCCGGCGACATGACGGAGGGCGGTTTCGATTTCGGCCGGTCGCAGCGCCAATCGGTGATCGGCCTTGGCCCCGAGCAGGGTAGGCGTGCTCTCGATGGCATAGACGCGGCTCATCCGGCCGGGGGTGTCATAGGGACGCCGCTGAGCTGCGAACTGCCTGGCATAGGCCAGCCACCCCGGCCCCATCGAGACCAGGTCGCTCCCGACGCCGAAAATCACCTCCGCCTGCGTCAAGTCATATACGCGGTCGAAGCTGCGGCCGAGAAGGCGCGTGTCGGCGTCGCGTTCGGTATCGCGGTCGAGGGGTTCCCAGCTGACCCAGCGCATCTCCGGGAACAGCCGCTGCAAGTCGGTCGCCTGCTCCACCAACGTCGGGGATGTCAGGCTACCTGTAAGCAGCCGCAGGCCCTTGCCGCCGGTTGCCAGCAGCGCCTGGCGACGGGCGTAAACCGCGGCAACGAAACCCGGCCAGGTCTGGACCTGCCCGCCGCCGAGGATCGTCTGCGCACGGCGCGGGTCGTAAAGGCTCAACAGGCTGGCCTGCATCGGCGCGCTCGCCGCGCCAAGGCTCGCCGGATGAAGCGGATTGCCCTCGACCTTGACTGGACGCCCCATCGTATGCTGCAGCCGCACGCCCTCGGCATAGCCGGCATTGGTGAACGCGGTCGCGTAGTAGCGCGGGACCGAGGGCACGAGATCGGGCGGCTGCTCGACATACGGTACCAGCTGCCGCTGGTCCGGTTCCGGCCCGCAGCCGGACAGCGCGGCCAGGACCATCGGCGCCGCCATGATCTGCAGGAAACGGCGCCGGTCCAGCCCGTCGAGCGTGCCTCGGAAGCGCGGCACCTCGCGTTCGACGATCGCGGCGAATTCCGCGCTGTCGGCCAGCTCCTGCAGCCTGCGCCAGTAGTCCCGCCCGGATCCGGTCATCGGTGACATATGCTGCAGTCGCTAAGGATCTCGGGATGGATGTTGTACGCCGCGATCAGCGACTTCGGAGGCGGTGTCTCCGGCGTGCGCCGCCATTTCATGTTAAACACTTGTTCGCGCGGGCGCAGACGCGGGCCGGGATCGGTGTGGCAGTTGAGGCAGAAAAGCATATACATATGCTGTACCTCCCGCGTCAGCGGCATTTCCTCGATTTGGCCGTGGCATTCGTTGCAGCCGACGCCTTTCGCGATATGGATGCTGTGATTGAAGAACACATACTCGGGCAGCCGGTAGACCTTGGTCCAGCGCAGCGGTATGCCCGTGGCGAAACTCTGCCGCACCGGCTCCAGCACCGGGGCATGCGTCCAGATCTGCGAGTGGCAGGTCATGCACGTCTCGGTCGGCGGCATGCCGGCGTTTGACGAGACCTCGACCGAGGTATGGCAGTAGCGGCAATCGATCCCGTCGTCGCTGACGTGATGCTTGTGGCTGAACGGCACCGGCTGCGGCGGCGCGAACTGAGCGGTGGTCGTATAACTCGTGACTGGCACGATCCAAATCAGTCCGCCCAGGAAAAGCATTAGAACAACGGCGGAAATCATCGCCGTTTTGGTCAGCAAATTTGCTCTTGGGCCGAAGATAGCCACCGAATAAAGCCGTCCGGCCCTTTCAACCGTACGCGCGCAAACGAATGTACCGGCTCATTGTTCCACCAGTGCGAACACAAAAATTTCGCCGGAGACTCGTGGCTACCGGCGAAACATTTGACTTGAGTTAAGCTTGTTCGAGCCCATCAGCGCCGAGCCGCCGCTACAACATCGGGCGGCCGCCGGTCACCGGGATCATTGCGCCGGTCATGTAGCTGCCGTCGTCGCTGGCGAGTAGCACATAGGCCGGCGCCAATTCCGCCGGTTGTCCGGCGCGCCCGAGCGGCGTGTTTTTGCCGAATCTTTCGACCGAGTCCTCATCCATCGTCGACGGGATCAGCGGCGTCCAGATCGGCCCCGGCGCGACGCAATTGACGCGGATGCCCAGCTTCGCCAACAGCTGCGCGAGGCCGGCCGTGAAATTGGCGATCGCGCCTTTCGTCGTCGCATAGGGCAGCAGCGTCGGGTTCGGCGACTTGGCGTTGATCGAGGTCGTGTTGACGATCGCGCCGCCCGGCTTCATGTGCCTGGCCGCCGCCTTCGACAGATAGAACATGCTGTAGATGTTCGTGCGGAACGTCTTGTCCCACTCTTCGTCGCTTATCTCGTCGAGGCTCTTGAACGTCCTCTGGTAGGCGGCGTTGTTGACGAGCACGTCAAGCTTTCCGAACTCCTTGACGGCGCGATCGACGAGCGCGCGGCAATGCGCCGGATCGGCCACGTCGCCGGTCATCAGCACGGCGCGCCTGCCGGCCTGTTCGACCCAACGCGCGGTCTCGCGCGCGTCCTCGTCCTCGCACAGATAGCTGATCAGCACGTCGGCGCCCTCGCGCGCGAAGGCGATTGCGACGGCGCGCCCGATACCGGAATCGGCGCCGGTGATCAGTGTCGCCTTCCCTTGCAGTTTGCCGCATCCCTTATAGGACTGCTCGCCGTGATCGGGGGGCGGGTCGAGCTTTCGCGTCTCGCCGGGCGGTCCCTGCTGCTGCCGCGGCTGCGGCGGCTGTGGGTGAGCCTTTCTCGGGTCTTCATCATCCATTGGGCTGCACCAATCTGTGTGTTTGCAGCCAAACGGGAGCCATTCCGCCGCTGTTCCCGGCTCGCGTTCGGCGGGGGTGCCGGTTTCGCGCGCTAAACCGCCGCGCAAGCCTCATTCTCCGGCCGGCGAGTTTGCCCGGAAGGCGGCTGCCGATTCAGGCCGGCAGCGCTGCCGGCATCCCGCAATGACACCTTTTCGACGTGCTTCCGAAGAAATCGCGACGGAGGCCGCCGCTAATTCCGCCCAATTCATCGGCTATGATTTGCGCTCTGGAGGAACGTTTGGCTGCCGGGATGAGAGGGCGGGTGAGATCGTTGCGAGCCGTTTGCTGCAAATTCCTTGTATTATCAGCAAATCTCACCGAAAACGGCTCAACCTTGGATTGTGCGTCTCAGCTCGGAGCGGCGCGTTTCCGCCATTTTGACTGTCGGGAAAAAATGCGCGGGTTCGACCCTTACCGGGTAGTTTGCTGCAGATTCCTCGGTTTATCAGCAAACCTCACGGGATCGGTTCAACCTTGGATTGCGCATCGCCGGCCCGGGACGCTGCGATCCGCCACATTCCCCGGCCGTGCACAGGCGGTCTATAGTCCGGCGCAACAACGAACTGAGGAAAACGACTGATGAAGCGTGCTGCTGTTGCCACTGTTGCGCTAACGTTGGCGGCGATCGGCGCGGCCGCGACCTATCCGGCGCGGGCGCAGGTCACCGACGATGTCGTCAAGGTCGGCGTGCTGACCGACATGTCGAGCCTCTATTCCGACATCAACGGCCAGGGCGCGGTTGTCGCGACGCAGATGGCGATCGACGATATGGGCGGCAAAGTGCTCGGCAAGCCGATCGAATTGGTCCAGGCCGATGTCCAGAACAAGCCCGATGTCGCGGTATCGACCGCTGGACGCTGGTACGATGTCGACAAGGTCGACGTGATCCTCGGCACCGGAGCCTCTTCCTCGTCGATCGCGACGATGGGGGTCGCCGGCCAGAAGCACAAAATCTACCTGGCGACCGACCCCGCCTCGTCCGACATCACCGGCAAATTGTGCAACCCGTACACGGTGCACTGGGTCTATGACACCGCGGCGCTGGCCAACGGCACCGGCTCCGCCGTGGTCAAGGCCGGTGGCGACACCTGGTTCTTTATCACCGCCGATTACGCGTTCGGGCACGCGCTCGAACGCGATGTCACGAAGGTCGTTCTGGCCAATGGCGGCAAGGTGGTTGGCGGCGTGCGCGCGCCGCTCAACACACCCGATTTCTCCTCGTTTCTGCTGCAGGCGCAGGCTTCCGGCGCCAAGGTCATCGGTCTCGCCAACGCCGGCGGCGACACGATCAATTCGATCAAGCAGGCGGCCGAGTTCGGCATCGTCAAGGGCGGCCAGAAGCTGGCCGGCCTGCTGGTGTTCGTCACCGACGTGCACAGCATCGGCCTGAATCTGGCGAACGGCCTCAACCTGACCGAAGCCTATTATTGGGACCAAAACGACCGGAGCCGCGCTTTCGCGAAGCGCTTCGCCGAAAAGTTCGGCGGCAAGATGCCGACCAGCATTCAGGCCGGGTTCTATTCGGCGACGAAGCGCTATCTCGAAGCAATCAAGGAGGCCGCCACCGACGACGCCGACAAGGTGATGGCGGTGTTGAAGAAGGAGCCGTTCGACGACCCGATCTTCGGCAAGAGCTATATCCGTCTGGACGGCCGCAACGTCCACGACATGTATCTGTTCGAGGTCAAGAAGCCGGACGAATCGAAAGGTCCGTGGGATTATTACAAATTCATTCGCACGATCCCCGGCGACGAAGCGTTCCGCCCGATGGACCAGGGCGAATGCCCGCTGGTCAAGAAGGGATAGGCTTCGCGGCACGCTACTGCCGGAGGGAAGACCCGATGCCTGTGCCTGAAGCAAATCGCTCGTTCGCCGATCTGCTCACCTCGTTTACGGAAGCGATCGTCGCCAATGACGGTGCCGGGCTCGGGGCGCTGTTTACCGAAAACGGAGTCTATGCCGACGAGTTTTTCGGGGCGCATCGGGGCCGTGCGGCGATCGCCGCGATGTTGCGGCGCTTTCACGACACGGGAAGTGATTATCGCTGGGATTTTCTTGACCCCATCAGCGACGGCACGATCGGCTATGCCCGCTTCCGCTTCAGCTACCGTTCGCGCCTGCCGGAGAGCGCGGGACGGCCGGTCATGTTCGAGGGGATCAGCCGGTTCCGGCTCGCCGAAAATGGGTTGATTGCGCATTACGGCGAGGCGTTCGACCGCGGCGTCGCGCTGGTGCAGCTCGGATTTCCGGCCGAGCGCATCCGGCGGATCGTCGAAAAAGCCGCCGCGACGCAGAACGCGACGGACGAAGCGCGCGACCACCTCGACCGCTTTTCGAGTTAGGACCGCCGCCTACCGCTCGTCCAGAACGCGATCGACCATCGCCCCTGCCGCCCCGAGATAGTTCGCCGGGTCGGTCAGCGCCCGCAGCCGTTCGGCCCCGAGCGGCCCGGCGACCTCGGGGGTTTCGAGCAGCACGTCGCAAAGCGGCCGCGCGCTCTCGATCGCGGCGCGGCAGGCGTCATACACGAGATCATGCGCCTCGTTGCGGCCGATATGGGGCGCGAGGCCCATCATCACCGCCTCGGCGACGATCAGCCCGTGCGTCATGCCGAGGTTCTTCTCCATCCGGGCCGGATCGACGATCAGCCCGCCGAGCATGAAATTTGCCTGGTGCAAGGCTCCGGCGGCGTAGCCGAAACTTTCCGGCAGGGCGATCCATTCGACATGCCAGGGGCCGGTGGCGCGCTCGAAGTCGCTGACCATCGCGTCGAGAATGAGGCCGGCATGCTGGCGCAGGGCCTTGGCGGCGGCGAGGATCAGTTCGCACGAGATCGGGTTGCGCTTCTGCGGCATCGTCGACGACGAACCGCGCCCGGCGACGAACGGTTCGGCCGCCTCGCCGAACTCGGTCGCCGACATCAGCATGATGTCGAACGCGATCTTTCCAAGGCTGCCGCCGAGCAGGGCCAGAAACTGCACCGTCTCGGCAATCGGGTCCCGCGCAACGTGCCAGGTGATCGGCGGCTCGCCGAGATCGAGTTCGCGGGCCAGCTCGGTGAGCGAGCCGAGGCTTTGCTCGCCCTCACCGAGCGAGGCGAGCGTCCCGGCGGCGCCGCCGAACTGCGCGACCAGCACGCGCGGCTTCAGCTCGGCGAGCCGCGCCTTGTGCCGGTCGAACCCGGCGAGCCACACCGCCGCCTTGTAGCCGAACGTGATCGGCAGCGCGTGCTGCAGGTGCGTGCGCCCGGCCATCGGCGTGTCGCGCCAGCGCCGGGCGAGCGCCGCAAGATGAGTGCGCACCGCGTCGAGATCGGCTTCGATAAGCTCGAGCCCGTCGCGGATCTGCAGGACCGCGGCGGTGTCCATGATGTCCTGCGTCGTCGCTCCCCAGTGCAGCCAGCGCCCGCCCTCGCCGGCGCGCTCGGCGAGTTGGCGCACCAATGGCAGGATCGGGTAGCCGACGGTCTCGGTCTCGCGCTTCAGCCGGTCGAGATCGAGCGAGGCACGGGTCGGCGGCGATCGCGGCGGCAGCCCGCGATGATCGCGTCGGCGGCATCGGAGGGCACGATACCGAGCCGCGCCTGGGCGCGGGCCAGCGCCGCCTCGACCTCGGCGCACCGCGCGATAAACGCCAGCTCACCGAGCGCCGCGCGCATCGCTGCGGTGCCGAACATGTCACCGAACAGGCCTGACGACAGAGCCCCGATCGCGCTCCCGTGCGTCATTCGGCAGCAGTCACGCCGTCTGGCTCGAGGATCCCCGACACTTCGGCGAATGGCCGCCATTCGCCTTGGGTCAGCCGCTCCAGCGCCGGGAAGCGCGCCTTGTAGGCCATTTTCGGGCTCTCGGCGATCCAGTAGCCGAGATACATGTATGGCAGACCCTGACGCCGGCATTCCTCGACCAGCCAGAGAATCGACCAGGTCCCGAGACCGCCGGGACGCCGCGCCGGGTCGTAGAACGTGTAAACGGCGGAAATGCCGTCATCGAGCCTGTCGATCAGCGACACCGCGACCAGTTTGCCGTCGGACTGGCGGAATTCGACGACCGCAGTGCGCAGCGCGGTGTCCTCGATCATGCCGCGATAGTCGTCGTAGGTCATCGCCGCCATTTCGCTGTCGCGGTGGCGCGAGTGCTGATAGGCGATGAACAGCCGGAACTGCTCGATCGTGGCGCTTGGCGCCAGCACCGCCCCGGCGAGGCCGGCATGGGCGTTGCGCACGCGGCGGATCGAGCGGGTCGGCGTAAAGTGCTCGACGGCGATGCGCACCGGCACGCAGGCGTTGCAGGCGCGGCAGGCCGGGCGGTATGCGAAACGATGACTGCGGCGGAACCCGATCCGCGACAGCGAATCGTAAAACCCTGGTGCGCCTCGCCCGGCAAGCTCCACGATCAGCTTGCGCTCGGCGCGACCGGGTACATAGGGACACGGGACCGACGCGGTCGCGTAAAACTGCGGCAGCGGCACGGGCAGGCCGAACGGCCTTGCACGAGACGCTCCCGACGACGCTTGCGGGCGAGTCCGATCAGCGCTCGATCGTGTACCGCCCGCGCCTATATCCATGCGTTCCGTTCTCCCTTGCGCTGCCGTCTAACTCCGGCCGCGTGCGTCGTTCGCCGATGAGGGCTCTACACGCCGGGGTTATAGCCGGCTATCGCCGCAGCGGCACGAGAGGGCAGCATGCCAGAGCGGTTCGAGGCGGACAACAATCAACCTCATCGCGGACACTTGCGGATGCGGAGCGGCCAATTTAAGGCTTCAGCCCGCGAGCACGCCTCAAAAGGTCGACCCTTGCTCGCGTACCCTTTTGCCCACCTCGCCAGAAAACCCGAGATTCTTTTTTCAACTGTGACGAGCATCACATTCTGGGGCGGACTTCCCGGGGCACGATTGCCCAGTGGTTTGGAGGTCTGTGGTATGAGCGAATTAGAAGAAAGCGTTGCGCGGGAGCTTCTGGCCCGGGGGGGCATCGGCGTCATCTGGGAATCCCATCTTGCTGCCGAGGCCGCATACCGGGTCGGTAACGTTAGAGCTGCATATATACTTCTCAACATTGCAGATGCGGCAGAAACGATATGGCGCGGCAAGGGCTCATGCGCTACGTCGCTCACGACGTCATTGGGCACTCCCGGCGTGGGGACGGACGAACGCAGGTGATTACTCGGCCGCAGCGTTCGACCGGCCGCGGCGCCGCCCAGGAAGTAGCCGATGTGATCGCGTTCTCGCATCGCCGCGCGTCCACGGGATCAATTTGTCTCAACATCCCGGTGGACAGGCTATGAACGATAATTATCCTGTGGCGCACAAAAGGCGACGTAGCTAACGTCGCACTGAGACACCACCGTGACATACGTTCGCTCCGCGATCGATTTTGGGCGGCGGCAAATTAGGCCTTTCCCCGTACGGACCCCGTCGCGGCTGCTCAGCCGCGAGGTTCAAGAAGGCCGCGAACCAGCGGCGCGAAGAGCAATTGGCAGAACGCGACAACCACCAAACCGCCGACGATGCCGATCAGGCGGTCAAGGGCCGGCAAGATGTCGGGAGAAGGTGCGTTGCCCTGAATCATCGCCAACACGATCACCATCGCCGCCTGTTGCCCGACATACGCCGCATCGCCCTTTCCGTGCTGGACATGGGTGGCGACATAGATGCCGGCAAACATCGTCGCAACCCATGGCAGGAAAGAGCCGCCAACGAGGTGCATGGCGATAAGGCCATAGATCCCGCCGAGCAGGCAACCGGCAATGCGGGTCAGCGCCCTCCAGGTCGGTTCCTGGCGCATCGCGATCATGATGAAAAAGGCGGTGATCGGCGTCTGACCAAGCCCCGGCAGGTTTAAGGTTTCCCATATCAGCGGTATCAGACCGATCGCGATGCCGCCGGTGATCGCGACCGCGGCAAGGTCCCGGTCGATCGGCCGCGCCCAGATGCCGGGCTTGCCGGTCGCTTGAGGCGACATGCCGGGCTCGGCCAGCGCGTAATCGATCACACAGGCGACGACGACGCCGATGATGATCGCAAGTGCGCGATAGAACGCGAGGTTGAGCGCGTTCCCCGGAGCCTCCAGCGAGCCGAACACGATGAGCAGGACCGTGACACCGCCAAGCAACATCGCATAGCCGTGCTCGACGCGCTCTTGACCATAGATCGAGAAGGCCGTGCAGCCCGCGACGATCGCGAGAAAGATTACGTGATCTGCAATCGTCGCGGCGGCGAGATAGCCGATAAGCGCGCCGGCAAGCGTACCGAGGATGCGGTCGATGCTGCGCGACCATGTCGCCGCGGCGTCGCTCTGCACGACGGCGAGCCCGGTGATTGCAGCCCATTCTGGATCATCGATATGCAGCGCCAGCGCGATCAGCGCCGCCGTCACGGCCGCGAGCGCGGTGCGCAGGGCGGCTCTATCGCGCAGCCCCGGCCGTGTAAGCGCGCGAACATCGTCGGCGAGAGCGCCGGCCAGGCGGCTCAGCAGGTCCGCCATGTCGCCCCGTTCACCGCCCGCTCACCGGATGAAAAAGACGCGCGCGTCGGCCCCCATCAGGAGACCGCGCGACGGCATTGGCGGATCGAGCAGAACCGTCACTGGAAAGCGCCGCCTGAGACGGATCCAATCAGTGGTCGGCGCGACATACGGCAACAGCTGTTCGGGGTCGTTCGAGCGCGCGATGCCGCGGCCTACCCCCTGCACCCGGCCGCGCCGCACGCGCCAGGGATCGCTGTCGAGCCATACCCAGACGGATTTGCCCGGAGCGACCGCGGCGGCGACATCCTCCTTGAAATTGGCAATGATGCGCCACTGCGAGCTATCGACCACGCCGACGATCGGCTCGCCGATACGCGCATAGACGCCGGGGCGTAGGTTTAAATTATTCACATAGCCGCCAACCGACGCGACCAGCCGGGTGCGCGACAGCTTGTATTGCGCGACCGCGAGCTCGGCGCGCGCGACCGCGACATCGGCTTTGGCTGCGGCGACTTCGCGCGCGTCGGTTTGAACCTGGACCTGTCGAGTGGCAAGGCGATCCTTGGCCTTGCGCAGCTCATCGGCCGCTTTGTCGAGTGCGGCCTGTGAGGCGAACTGCTCGCGAGCCAGCGTATTGGCTCGATCGAATTCCAGCTGCGCGTAGCGCAACTCCCCCTCGGCCGCATCGACGCTGGCGGCGTCTGCGGCCTGGGCCTGCTCCTTGACCGCGACGATCGCTTTTAGGCTGGCAATCTTCTGCTGCCTCAGATCAACATCGAGCTGATACGGCTCCGGGTCGATTGTGGCGAGCTGCTCCCCGGCGGCGACACTCTGATTGTCCGCCACCCACACGGTCTTGACGATGCCGGCAATTTCCGGTGCGATCGCCACTAGGTCCGATCGCACGTAGGCGTCGTCGGTATAGGCGACAAAGGCATCGGAGCCAAAATAGAGACCGGCTGCGGCGACGATCGTCCCGGCCACAATCCACAAGCGCCGGTAGCGCCGCCAGATCGATGGCGCGGATTGATCGGACGAGCGGCCGATCCTTAGTACCGCGAGACGCATGCCTGTTTTCCGCCGCGAAGCTGACGCCTTGCTCCTCGGCAAGGGTAGCAAGTCAAGGACGGCCCAGGCGAGCTTGTCGATGATGACGATGTCTGCGGGCGACAGGCTCGGAATCAGAAGCTCTCGACATCAGTCCGCAAGCTGGCGGCGTTGATCGGTCCATCGATGACACAGGGCACCGCGATATGCCCACAGCGCACGGCCGCTTGAAAAGTCAGTGTACGCCAGCGTCCATGCCGCAGGTCGGCGAAGAGGCGCGTGCCGCTGCGCACCGCAATCCGTCGGGTCAGGTTGGAGTTTTGCGTGATTAGGATTTACCAACACCGATGCACAGCAACCGGCGGCTCCGGCCCTTCCTAACCGTCCGTCCCCGGGCTTGACCCGGGGATTGCGGGGGAGAGAGCAGCGGGGCGACTGGTCGGCGTCTCAAACGCCTGGTTTATTCGCGTCGCTAGCCGTTCCGGGCGCGGGTGATCGCGATGCTGCCGTGCGGGTCGAGACGGGCGGTCCAGCCCGGCGGGACCAGGCAGGTCGCGTCGTATTCCTCGACGATGCATGGGCCGCGGCGTTCCTCCCGCAGCCCGCTGCGGTTGACGACTTCTGTGTCGAGCCAGCCGCTTTCCGGCCCGAAATAGGCGCGCCGGCGCGGTTCGGCTATCGCGACATCGGACGCGAGGCTTGCCGCGACGGCCGAGGCGGCGCGCGGCTTTTCCGGAATACCGCACCCCACAACCTCGAGGCTGACCAGTTCGACGGGCTCGTCGATCCCGGCGCGATGGCCGTAGGTACGCTTGTGCTCGGCCCCGAACGCCTCTTCGAGAGACGCCAGCGCGGCAGGGTCGAGCCGGCCCGACGCGAGCGGCACGCGCAGCTCGAAGGATTGCCCCTGGTAGTGCAGGCTGGCGGCGCGCCGGATCTCGATCCGCTCGGGCGCGAACCCGTCCGCGGTCAGCCGCGCCCGCGCCTCGGCTTCGAGCGTTTCGACGATCGCCCGCAACTCCCGCGGTTCCGCCTGGCGCAACAACCGCTTGTGGGTGCGTGCGAAATGGTACTCGACCTCGGCGTAAAGCAGGCCGAACGCCGAGAACACGCCGGCCGAGGGCGGGATCAGCACCAGCGGCATCTGCATCGCCTCCGCCATCCCGGCCGCGAAGATCGGACCGTTGCCGCCGAACGCGACGAGCGCGTATTCGCGCGGGTCGCGGCCGCGCTCGCTCGACACCGCCTTCAGCGCGCGGATCATGTTCGAGGCGGCGATCAGATGCGCCCCGTAGGCCGCCTCCTCGACGTTGAAACCGAGCGGCCGCGCGATCCGCTCGGCGATGGCTTGGCGCGCCTTGTCGGCGTCGAGCAGCAGCGCGCCGCCCACCAGATGCTCCGGGTTGAGGTAGCCCAGCACGACATTCGCGTCGGTCACGGTCGGCTCGTCGCCGCCCTGGCCGTAGCAGACCGGCCCGGGGGACGCGCCGGCGCTGTGCGGGCCGATCTGCAGCGCGCCGCCGCTGTCGATCCACAGGATCGAACCGCCGCCGGCCCCGACCTCCGCAAGATCGATCGCCGGCACCTTCAGCGTGTAGCCGGCCCCCGACAGCAGCCGCGAGCCGAGCACGATCCCGGCCCCGACCTGGTACTCCGTGGCGCGTGTGAATTCGCCGTTTTCGATCAGCGAGGCCTTCGCGGTGGTGCCGCCCATGTCGAACGAGATCGCCTTTTCGATGCCGATGCGCCGGGCCAAGGCCTGCACCCCGACCACCCCGGCCGCCGGACCCGAACTCGATGATGTGCATCGGCGTCGCGGCGGCGGCCTCGGCGGTCGTCAGCCCGCCATTCGACTGCATCAGCAGAAGCGGGGACGCCACCCCAGCGCGCCGCAGCCCGCCGCCGAGCCGGCTCAGATAGCGTTCGACGACCGGGCGGACATAGGCGTTGATGACTGCCGTCGAGCTGCGCTCGTATTCGTTGATGACTGGCAATACCTCGGCGCTGACCGACAGCGCAATGCCGGGCGCCAGCCGCGCCGCGATTTCCTTGACCCGGAACTCGTGCGCCGGGTTCAGATAGGAGTGCAGCAGGCACACCGCGATCGCCTCGACCCCTTCGCCGATGAGAAAGCGCACTACGCGTTCGACGCTCGCCTCATCGAGCGGCCGGTCGATCCCGCCTTCGGCGTTGACGCGCTCGTCGACCTCGACCCGCAGGCGGCGCTCGACGAGCGGCGGCGGCTTGGTCCATGACATGTCGTAGAGGCGCGGCATCCGCAGATTGCGGATTTCGAGCACGTCGCGGAACCCTGTCGTCGTGATCAGCCCGGTGCTGGCGCCCTTGTGCTCGAGGATCGCGTTCGACGCGACCGTCGTCCCGTGCAGCAATTCGGCGATCGCGCCCGGCTCGGCGCCGACCTCGGCGAGCAGCGCCGCCAGCCCGTCGATGATCGCGCGCGCGTAGTCATCGACCGAGGATGGTACCTTCCTCGTATAGCGTTCGCCGCTGTCGGCGAGCAGCACGATATCGGTGAATGTGCCTCCGATATCGATGCCGGCGCGAAAGCTGTCCGCCATGCAACCGACCCTCCGCTGGCGATGGCGCGACGGAGATGATGGGTTCTCGCTCGCGCTCGCCGATGCTGACTCGAAACCCGCCGCGTGCCTAATCATTTCCGATCCGCGCTGAGCTGAGCCGAGCAACCGCGAGTGCTGCGGCGGTCGTGCGTAATCGAGTGAAGGTATTCTGGACAAGACGGGAACGCCGTCGCCGGTTGACGCGCGCGCTCAAGCTTCAGGTACTGTCGCTCTGGTCTGCTGACTTTCCGACCATCTACCTTATTCATCGCGTACGCTGGTTATGCTTGGTGGAGAATTGCCAGCTCGACGCGCGGCGTTTAATGTGCCTCTATGGGCAGCAGGGGAATGCGCCGCCTGGGGATCAGTGACGCAGCTTCGGTGAGGCCGGGAGGCGACGAGCTTTATCGCTGCGGCGCCTCAACGAGACGCTCGAACAACGGGTCGAGGAACGCACCGGCGAACGCGAAACGGTCAAACAGCAGCTGCACCACGCACAAAAGATGGAGGCGATCGGCCAGCTGACCGGGGGTGTGGCGCACGATTTCAACAACCTGCTGAAGATCATCGGCGGCAATCTTGAACTTCTTGACCGCTTCGTTGGCCGCGACGACCCGCGTGCCCGCAAGCTCGTCGAGACCGCGCTTCGTGGGGTCGAGCGCGCCGAGCGGATCATCGAGCGGCTGCTGGCGTTTTCGCGGCGGCAGTCGTTGCGGCGGCGCACGGTCGACCTTGCCGAAGTCCTCGCCGAATGCGCCGAGCTGGTCGCTCGCGCGGTCGGCGACTCCATCCGCGTCCGCTATAAGCGGCATCGCAACCTGCTTCCATGCCAGGTCGATCCGGCGCAATTTCAAGCAGCCGTACTGAACCTCACCGTCAACGCGCGCGACGCCATGCCGGACGGCGGGCAGCTGGTGATCGAAACGCGCAATATCGATCTCGATACCGCGCAGGCGGCCCGCCTGCTCGAGATCGCCGCGGGAGCTTATGTCGGCGTCTCGGTAAACGATACCGGCAGCGGCATGGCGCCCGAGGTGCTCGACAGGATCTTCGAGCCGTTTTTTTATAACGAAAGCGGTCGGCAAGAGCACCGGGCTGGGATTGACGCAGGTATATGGTTTTGTCCGCCAAAGCGGCGGCGCGATCACGGTCGACAACTAGGTCGGTCGCGGCACGACGATCCGGATTTTGATGCCGGCGATCACGGAAACCGGGGGCGATCCCGACGAGGCAGCGCACCCGGCCGTCCCCGGGAAGACGCTTTCAGCGCCGGAACCCGGCATCTTGCCGTCAGCCGGGGGCAGAGGATAGACGCCGGCCCGGATCAGAGCGAATTGACGAGCACCAGTTCCGCTTCGCCTTCCGGTGCCGAGAGGCGCAGGGCAGCTTCGTGGCGGATCGCGGCGCCGTCGCGTTCGCCGATCCGGACGCCGTTGACCGATACCGCGCCGCGTGCCGGCACCAGATAAGCGTGCCGACCCGGACGCAGTGTATAATCGATCTGCTGGCCGGGTTCGAGCCTTGCGCCGAGGACGCGCGCGTCAGCGCGGATCGGCAACGCGTCGCCGTCGCCCACCTCGCCGCTCGCAAGCGCGATGAGGCGGCCGCCGCGCTCCTGTTTCGGGAACGGCCGGGTTCCCCAGCTTGGGGCGCCGCCGCGCCGGTCCGGGATGATCCAGATCTGGAAGATCCGGGTCGGCTCGGTCTCGCGGTTGTATTCGGCGTGCCGGATGCCCGTTCCGGCCGACATGACCTGCACGTCGCCGGCATCGGTGCGGCCCTTGTTGCCGAGATTGTCCTCGTGGCTGATTGCACCCTGCCGGACATAGGTGATGATCTCCATGTCGGCGTGCGGGTGCGGCGGAAAGCCGGTGGCGGGGGCGATCTCGTCGTCGTTCCAGACGCGCAGCGCACCCCAGCCCATGCGCTCGGGATCGCGGTATTCGGCGAACGAGAAATGATGCCGCGTATCAAGCCAATCGAGCGTCTCGCCGCCAAGCTTTGCGTAGGGTCTGAGTTCGATCATCGCAGTGGTCCCATAGTCATGGATTGTGACCTAGACGAGATATGCGACCGCATCCACATCTCAAGAACGCAGATCGAGCTTACCAAGGCACACCGATATGACCGCCGCTCCGGCCCACCCGCTGCATGAGGATTGCGAGAAGGTCAGCCGCATCCTCGCTCGAGTTGGCGAGAAGTGGAGCATGCTCGTCGTGATGCTGCTGCGCGACGGGCCGCGCCGCTTCAACGACATCAAGCGCAACACTCGCGGCATCTCGCAGCAGATGTTGACCCGCACGTTGCGCGCCCTCGAACGCGACGGCATGGTGACCCGGACGATCTTTCCGACCAGCCCGCCGCAGGTCGAATACCGCCTGACCGAGCTTGGCCGCTCGATGTCGGAGCCGGTGCTGGCCTTCGGAAGCTGGGTCCGGGAACATCTCGCGGAAGTCGAAGCCGCAAGGCAGCGCTTCGACGAGCGCGGCGGGGCGGCCGACGGCGGCGCCGAAACTTCGCCGCCGATCAGGCGTGCGTCGTGATCGCCGCGATTTCCGCTTGCACCAGCGGGTCCGGGTCGTCGCGCAGATGGCGCGGGATCGCGGCGCCGGGGAGGAGACGGGCACAGGCCCAGAGCGCGGTCGCGCGCACCAGCGCCGAGGCATCGTCGAGACGGGCCTCCGCCGCGGCGACCAGTTTGGGGGTCGGTTCGGGCGCGTTGCCGATCGCGACCAGCACATTGCGCAAGAACCGATCGCGGCCGATCCGCTTGATTGCGGTGCCGGCGAACAGCGCGCGAAACCCCGCGTCGTCGAGCCGGGACAGCTCTGCAAGGCGCGGCGCGGTCAGTTCGGTGCGGGGCAGGAAGTCCGGTTCCTGAGACGCACGAGCGAATTTGTTCCAGGGGCAGACCGCGAGGCAATCGTCGCAGCCATAGATGCGGTTGCCAATCAGCGGGCGCAATGCGCGCGGGATCGGGCCCTTGTGCTCGATCGTCAGATACGAGACGCAGCGCCGCGCGTCGAGCCGGTATGGGGCCGGGAACGCGTCAGTTGGGCAGATGTCGAGACAGCGCCGACAGGCGCCGCAATGGTCTGTTTCGGGCGGGTCCGGCGGCAGCGCCAGGCTGAGATAGATTTCGCCGAGAAACAGCCAGGAGCCGAAATCGCGCGACACGAGGTTCGTGTGCTTGCCCTGCCAGCCTACCCCGGCCTGTTGTGCGAGCGGCTTTTCCATAACCGGCGCGGTATCGACAAACACCTTCAATTCGCTCGTGCCAGCGCGCGACGATCCGGCGTGCCAGGGCCTTCAGACGTGTCTTAATCGTGTCGTGGTAGTCGCGGCCGCTCGCATAGACCGAAATCATGCCGCGCTCGGCATCGTCGGCACCGACCAGCGGATCAGTCTCGGGGCCGTAATTGACGCCGAGCACGACGACGGTGCGCGCCTCCGGCCACAGGGTCCGCGGGTCACCTCGCCGCGCCGCATGCTCCGCAAGCCAGCCCATGTCGCCGTGATAACCGCGCTCGATAAAGGCGCGCAGATCGTCGCGGGCAGCATCGGCCAGATGCGCCGGGGCGAAACCGACCGCGTCGAAGCCGATCGCCAGCGCCTCGGCCCGGATCGCCTCGCGGATTTTGACGGTCATGCCGGCGTCACCCCCGGCCGCGATACGGGGCGACCCCCGGCTCCGGCAGGAACAGGCCGGCCGGCGGCTCGCCAGTCTGATAGAAGATGTCGATCGGGATGCCGCCGCGCGGATACCAATACCCGGCGATGCGCAGCCAGCGCGGCGCCAGCGAAGCGACGAGCCGGCGCGCGATGCCGACCGTGCAGTCCTCGTGCAAAGCGGCGTGATTGCGGAACGAGCCGAGAAACAGCTTCAGCGACTTGCTTTCGAGAATGACCGCGTCAGGCGCATAGTCGATGACGAAATGCGCGAAGTCAGGCTGCCCGGTGATCGGACACAGCGTGGTGAATTCGGGCGCGGTAAAGCGAACCGCGTAAAGGTGGCCGGGATGCGGGTTTGGCACGGTGTCGAGCACGGCCTCCTCGGGCGAGGCCGGCAGCGCCGCCGGACGGCCGAGGACCGGGCCGCTCAAGCCGCACCCTCGTCGAGCGCGAACTCGGCCAACCGCCCATCGCGGATCGCGGCGCGCAGATCGGCCATCAGCTCGGCGTAATAGGTCAGATTGTGCCAGGTCAGCAGCATGCTCCCGAGAATTTCGCCGGTTTTCGTCAGATGATGCAGATACGCACGGCTGAAGCCGGTGCAAGCCGGACAGCTGCAGTTCGCATCGAGCGGCGCGGGGTCGTCGGCGTGGCGGGCGTTGCGCAGGTTCAGCGTGCCGGCTCGCGCGAAGGCCTGCCCGGTGCGCCCGGAGCGGGTCGGCAATACGCAGTCGAACATATCGACCCCCCGCTTGACGGCCCCGACAATGTCGGCGGGCTTGCCGACCCCCATCAGATAGCGCGGCCGGTTCTGCGGCAGATGCGGTACGGTCGCCTCGACCATCGCGAAGGTCGTCGCCTGTCCCTCGCCAATCGCCAGCCCGCCGATCGCATAGCCATCGAACCCGATTTCCACCAGCTGCGTCGCCGAGCGCTGTCGCAGTTCGGGATGCACGCCGCCCTGCACGATGCCGAAAATGCCGTGTCCGGGGCGCGGCACGAACGCGGCGCGCGAGCGCTCGGCCCAGCGCATCGACAGTTCCATTGAGGCCTCGACCTGCCCGTGCTCGGCCGGGAACCTGGTGCATTCGTCGAACGCCATCGTGATGTCGGCGCCGAGCAGGTGCTGTACCTGGATCGAGCGCTCCGGGGTCAAAAGGTGCCGGCTGCCGTCGAGGTGCGAGCGGAACGTGACCCCCTCCTCGGTGATCTTGCGCAACGCGGCCAGCGACATGACCTGGAACCCGCCCGAATCGGTCAGGATCGCATGCGGCCAGTTCATGAAGCGGTGCAGCCCGCCGAGCGATGCGATGCGCTCGGCGCCGGGCCGCAGCATCAGGTGGTAGGTGTTGCCGAGCACGATGCGCGCCCCGGTGGCGGCGACCGCGTCGGGGGTCATCGCCTTGACCGTCGCGGCGGTGCCGACCGGCATGAAGACCGGCGTCTCGATCGTGCCGTGCGCCGTCGTCAGCCGTCCCAGCCGCGCCGCGCCGTCCCGCCTCAGGATCTCGAAGCCGATGCCGCTCATTGGCTTCGCTCGCGGGAGGCGGTGATATCCCCTCTCCGCCCTTCAGGGGGGAGAGGGAGGGGCCCGGCGCGTAGCGCTGGGAGGGTGAGGTGGGTCCCGGCAAGCGCTCTGGAATCCGCCACCTCACCCCGGCCCTCTCCGCCCCCGAGCGCGGAGAGGGGGATGATGGGCGACCGTTCGATCAGGCACGCGTCCCCGTAGGAGAAGAAGCGGTATCGTTCGGCGACGGCGTGGGCGTAAGCGGCCTTGATCCGGTCGAGCCCGGCCAGCGCCGAGACCAGCATCAGCAACGTCGAACGCGGCAGGTGGAAATTGGTCAGCAGTACGTCGATCGCACGGAAGGAATATCCCGGCAGGATAAACAGCCGCGTCTCGCCGTCGAACGGGCGGATTTCGCCGCTTTCGGCGGCGGCGCTTTCAAGGAGGCGCACGCTGGTCGTACCGACCGCGACGATGCGCCCGCCGGCCCGGCGCGCGGCGTTGATGCGGGCCGCCGTATCCGGGTCGACGATGCCGCGCTCGGCATGCATATGATGCCGGCGCGGGTCGTCCGTCTTGACCGGCAGAAACGTGCCGGGGCCGACATGCAAGGTCACGGTGACCCATTTGACGGCGCGCGCCGCGAGACGGTCGAGTAGGGCGGGCGTAAAATGGAGGCCGGCGGTCGGTGCCGCAACGGCGCCCTCGGCGCGGGCGAACATCGTCTGATAGTCCACCCGGTCGCGCGCATCACCGCCCCGTGCCCGCTTGATATAGGGCGGCAGCGGCATCGCGCCGTAGCGCGCCAGCGCCTCGCGGAACGCGTCGCCTTTGCGGTCGAAGCGCAATGTCACCTCGCCCTCGGGGTTTTTCGCCAAGATCTCGGCCGCGAAATCCTCAGCGAAGACGAGACGGTCGCCGGGATGCAGCCGCCGCGCCCCTTTCGCATAAGCGCGCCATGCGCCGCCGCCCGCCTCGATTGCCAGCGTGATCTCGACTGTTGCCTGTCCCCGCCGTCCGACAAGCCGCGCCGGAATGACTTTGGTGTCATTGAACACCAGCAGGTCGCCCGGCCGCAGCAGCTCCGGCAAATCGGCGATCCGCCGGTCGAGCAGCCCACCTTCCCGGGGCAGGACCATCAGCCGCGCCGCGTCGCGCGGCTCGGCCGGATGGTCGGCGATCAGCTCGCGCGGCAACTCGTAGGCGAAATCGTCGAGGTGCATATCCCCGGGGACCAGCTTTTGCGGCCGGAACGCCGTGCCGGCTCGCCGCTTCTACAGGCCGGGCGGATGCCGTTCGTGCCAGTCGGTCGCCTGCTGGTAGGCCCAGCCGATGCGCAATGCGGTCGCCTCGTCATAGGGCCGGCACATGATCTGCAGCGACAATGGCAGGCCGGTCGCCGTGAACCCGTCCGGCACCGCGAGCGCGCACAGTTCGAGCAGATTGCCGAGCCTCGTGAAATGCGCCGGGGTCGTGGTCTGATCGACCGACTCGACGCGCACCGCCGCGGTCTGCGTCGTCGGCGTCAGCAGCGCGTCGATGCCGGCATCGTCGAGCGCAGTCAGAAACCGCTGCTTGAGCGCGTCGCGCTCGGCCAGCGCGGCGAGATAGTCGCGGGCGCTGATGCCGCGTCCGAGCTGGATGCGCGGACGCACCGCCGGGTCGAGCTGCAGCGCCGTGTCATCGACCAGATGCCCGACTAGCCGATAGGCCTCCGAGCCGATGATCCGGCCGGTCATCGTCGTCGCGTCGTCGAAGCGGCAGGGCAGCGCAACATCGACGACCTCGGCACCGAGGCGCGCCAGTTGATCGAGCGCCGCGTCATAGGCCGCCAGCACCTCGGCGGCGCAGCCGTCGCGCTCGGTTGCCGGCATTCGCGCCAGCCGCAATCCGCGCACGCCGCGCCTGAGCCCGGTCATTACATCAGCCGGGGGCGGCGCACCCAAGGTGCGCGGGTCGAGCGGATCCGGCCCCTGCATGACAGTGAACAGCAGAGCCGCGTCCTCGACCGAGCGCGCCATCGGCCCCGGCGTGTCGAGCGACGGCGCCAGCGGCAGGATGCCGTAGACGCTGACCCGGCCGATTGTCGTCTTCAGCCCGCTGAGCCCGCACCAGGACGCCGGCAGCCGCACCGACCCTCCGGTATCGGTACCAATCGCCCACGGCGCGAACCCGGCAGCGACCGCCACGCCGGAGCCGCTGCTCGACCCTCCCGGCGTGCGGTGTGCTTCCAGGTCCCACGGGTTCCACGGCGTCCCGAGATGCTGGTTGGTGCCCCAGCCGCCCATCGCAAACTCGACCGTGTGGGTTTTGCCCAACACGATCATGCCCTGCGCGAAGAACCGTCGCGCCAGCGTCGCGGTCGCTGGCGAGCGGCGGTCGCGCCACACCATCGAACCGCCGGTCGTGACGCGGCCCTCGATGTCGATCAGGTCTTTGAGGGCGATCGGCACGCCATGTAATGGCCCGACCGCATGGCCGGCGCGGATCGCCTTGTCGGCCGCCTCGGCGGCGAGCCGCGCGTCGTCGGCGTACACATCGATAAAGGCGTGCAGCTTCGGATCATGGGCTGCGATGCGCGCGAGCAGCGCATCGACGACATCGACCGGCGACAGGCGACAGGCCGCGATTTCGGCGGCCAGACGATGCGCCGGCAGAAAGGTCGGATCGGTGTTGGTGCGGGTTTCGGCGGGCTTCATAGGCGTTCTTTAGCACCGACTCCGTGCCCGACGCGAGACTCTCGCCGCTGTGCGATTGTTGATTATAGTGTGGGCAGGTTAGTCGAAATCCGCGGTGTGGGGAGCGCCTCGGCGATAGCGAACATGGCCGTGAGCGACAGCAAAAGCAAAGACATCGTCCGGCGCTGGAATCGCGAGATCGAGACTGAGATCCGCCGTGAGGCCGCGCGCCGGGATCAGAACGGTCCGTGGAAGGCGATCGCGTGGACGGCCTTATGGCTCATATGGCTAGCGCTGTTGGTTCTGTTGCTGCTGTTCCTCAAGAAACTGCACTAAGCCAGTACTCGCCATCTACGCCGCCGGCGCAACGCGATCACCCCGGTACCAGTTTGTGCGCGTAGCGGCGCCCGCCGGGAAAGAGCCAGACCATCGCGGCCGCGGCCGCCAGCCCGGCGCCGGCAAGCAGCGTCGAGCGGTGACGCGTCAGCCAGAATTGGGCGCTCCAGCTGCTTGCGCGGTTGTCGAAGCGGCCATGCGCGCCGTAATCGCGCGGCACCGGATAGTAAAGATTGTCGGGCGCATCGGGCGGCACCGGATCGTTGGTCAGCTGCCCGCTATAGCCCTTGCGCGCGAGATAATGGTCGAGCAGCCCCGGCATGATCTTGTTGGCCAGGATCACCTGCACCGACGATTTACCGACATAGATCTCCCGCCGGCGCGCAAGCGCCGCGTAGACGATCGCCTCGGCGGCCAGTTCCGGCTGGTAGATCGGCGGCACCGGCTGCGCCCGCTTTCCGGTCTTGTTGCGCGCCCAGTCGAATTGCGGTGTGTTGAGCGCCGGCATCTGCACCATCGTGATGTGGACCCGGCTCTGGTCGTGCAGCAGCTCGCAGCGGATGCTGTCGGTGAAGCCGCGGATCGCGAACTTGGCGCCGCAATAGACCGATTGCAGCGGGATCGCGCGATAGGCCAGCGCCGAGCCGACCTGCACGATCGTGCCGCGGTTGCGCACCCGCATTCGCCGCAGCGCCGCCATCGTCCCGTAGACGTAGCCGAGATAGGTGACCTCGGTGGCGCGGCGGTATTCGTCCGGGGTCAGGTCGGCGAACGGCGAGAAGATCGTCGCCATCGCGCAATTGACCCAGATGTCGATCGGCCCGAAGCGCTCCTCGACGGCCGATGCGGCGCGCTCGACGGCTTCGGCATCGGCGACGTCGGTCGGCAGAACGAGCGCGGCGCCGCCTTGCTGCGCCACCTCCTGCGCCGCCGCTTCGAGCGCTTCGACGCCGCGCGCCAGCAATCCGACATTGGCCCCGCGGCGCCCGAAGGCGCGCGCCGTCGCCCGTCCGACGCCACCCGCGGCGCCGGTGACGACGACCGTTTCGCGCTTGCCGTCGCGCGGCATGTCAGGAGCGCTCCAGGTCGATCAGCGCGAGCCCGGTCTCCGGGTCCTTGCGCTTGCGCAGATGCGCCGGCGGCTCGATCAGCGTGATTTCGAGCGTCGGCCGGACATGCCCTTCGAGCAGGTGGCCGCCGAGAGTGCTGCCGTCGCGCCGGCCGAGCACCGTGTGCAGATGCAAGGTCGGCTGGCCCTCAGAGACCGCGACGTCGCCGAGCAACGAGAGGACCTCGACCTGTTCCTCGACCGGGTTGCGTTTGTATTGCTTCGTCTCCCAGTCGAAATAGCCGAGCACGGCGCGCTCGAAAGCGCCGATCGCCGTGATCGAGGCCGCCTCGATCTTCTGCTCTTTCACGAGGCGCCCGAGTTCGCGCATGACCTCGTCGCCCTTGGCGAGCACGATCGCATAGGTGGCGGGCGGACCCGCATCGAGCAGTTTCCAGCGCATGGATTGTCTCCGTTCCGTATTTCGCAGAACGGGAGGAGGCGTCTATCGTTCCGGGCGCGGGCTTGCAGGCCGTTTCACGGCGGCGACAGATTGCCCCATTCCGTCGCGCGGGCAATGCGCAGCGCCAGGACCGGCAGGTCCTCCAGCGCCATCGCCCGGTATTGCGGATAGCGCTCGCGCAGCAATGCCTGCGCGCGGTCGTGCTCGGGGCCGGTGTCGAGGATTTCGGCGGCGCCGCGCAGCATGACCCAGCCGAGCCGGCTCCAGTCCTCGTCCCAGCGATCGACGACAAACGAAAAACGCGGGTTCTCTATGATGTTGCGCACCCGCTTCAGCGGGATGTCGCGGCGCTTCGGCTTCTCGTCGATCGTGATGTAGACGGTTTCGTCCGCGACCGCGTAGCACACCGGGATCAACATGCGGAACGCCGTCGCGGTCGGCGGTCGCGAGACGTCCGACACGGCCGCGCATCGAGAAAGCGGCGCTGCTGGTCGCTGAGCGTGTCATTGCCGAGCATTGGGCGATTTTGCGCAATCGCGTGCCGGTTGCCTACCCCCGATCGCGGACCGTAGGATCGCGCCCGCAGAGCGGGCGGCCCGTCCGCCGCGGATCCGGAGATATGATGAGCGAAGCAGCGTCGGTCGCGCTGAGCCCCGAGACGGTGCTGGCGCAGATGAAGCAGAACGGGGTGACCGATATCGTCTGGCTGCCCGACAGCGAGACGAACTGGCTCTATCTGCTGATGAAGGCGGAGCCGTCGTTGCGGCTGGTCGGGGTCAACCGCGAGGGGCACGCCTGCTCGATCGCGGCGGGCCTTGCGGCCGGCGGCCGGAAGCCGCTGATCCTGATCCAGAACACGGGCATGATGGAATCGGGCGATTCGATCCGCGGCTGGCTCTTAGGCCTCAACGTGCCGGTCGTAATGATGGTCGGCTATCGCGGCTGGACCCGGCACGGCATGACGACCGACACCGCCGCCACCTATACCGAGCGCTTTCTGATGGCGTTCAACCTCCATTATTACCTCGTCGAGAGCGACGCGGACGCGCCGCGCATCACCGCCGCGTTCGAGGATGCGGCGCGCACCAAACGGCCGGTTGTCGTGCTGGTCGGCGACGAGTATCACGGCTTCAACCGCTAGCGAGGGCCGCTCCGATGATGCGCATTGCCGAGGCGCTCGACGCCTTCCGCCCCCATCGCGGCGACGCGATCGTCGTCCCGGGCCGCGGCGGCCGCTATTGGGTCGAGCAGACCGACAATCAGGCGCTCGACGTGCCGCTCGGCGACCCGGCAATGGGAGGCCATGCCGGGTTTGCGCTGGGTCTCGCGCTGGCCCGTCCCGAGCGCAAGCTGGTGCTGTTCGATTCCGAAGGCGACATCCAGATGAGCCTCGGGATGCTCGCGACGATCGCCGAGCAAGCCCCCGCCAACTTCTATCATTTCCTGCTCGACAACGAATGCTACGGGACGACCGGCGGTCAGCCGGTGCCGAACGCGAAAAACATCGCCTACGACGCGCTTGCGCTAGCCGCCGGCTATCCGCGCGCGCATGCATTCACGGATCTCGCCGACTTCACGAACGAGTTGCCGGGGATTTTGCAGCGTCCCGGGCCGGTTTTCGTATGGCTGAAGGTATACCCCGAGGTCGAAAACGCGCCGATCGGCAGCCGTCGGCGGTGGCAGACCCGCAGCCGCGAGCAGGTCTTAGACGACCTGCTCGGCGCGCTCGGGGCGCCGATCCCCTGATGATGCTTCCGCGAAGTAACCGGACGCGCCAATGAGGGGCAACGTCATCGAAATCGTGATCGGCGCGGTCGTTCTCGTCGTCGCCGCGCTTTTCTTGGTCTTCGCGTATCGAACCAGCCAACTTCGCACGGCATCGGGCGGCTACGAGGTCACCGCCGATTTCGCGCGGATTGACGGCATCCACCAGGGCAGCGACGTGCGGATCAGCGGCATCAAGGTAGGCACCGTCGTTGCCGACGAACTCAACCCGAAGACCTACCTTGCGATAATCCGCATGAGTATCGACCCGGCGGTGCAATTGCCCGACGATACCGTCGCGCAGGTCACCTCTTCGGGGCTGCTCGGCGACAAGTATATGTCGCTCGCGCCGGGCGGCTCGGACAAGATGATCCCGCCGGGCGGCAAAATCCAGTACACGCAATCCTCGATAAGCCTGGAGAACCTGATCGGCCAGATGATGTTTTCGACACCCGGGGCCAAACCCGCTGCCGAGGGCGGTGCGCCGCCAACCGAGCCGGTTGCGCCGCCCCCTTCCGGCCCCAGGTAACTCCGGACAAGCGAACGGGTTGGAAGTCATGGCCGATAGAGATGGGGAAGAATTCCCGGTCTGGCGCACGCCGGAGGGCGAGCCGGTTTCCTGCGTCGAAAAGATCAAGGTGCTCAACGAGAACCTCGCCGAATTGCGAGCGCTGGCGCAGGACGCGCTCGAGGACGCCGTGCTGATGGGCGCTGACGAGCGGCAGGTGCGGGACGTGCTCGCCGGGATCGTTTCCAGCCTCTTCAATCCATACAAAAAATGAAGCGCGCCGCGGCGCGATCTATATCCAGCGGCGCTGAGTTGGACCGATACGCCCACCGTTCCCTCCCGCGCAAGCGGGAGAGGGTTAGGGAGCGGCTGCGGCTGCAGCTGCGGAATGTGTCAAAACCAGCGCGGTCTCTGTTTGGATTTGCCGCTGCGTTGATGGCGTATACAGCCACCCAGATGGCGCCCGAGATAGCGTCGGCCGGAATGATGCGCGAGCCGACCGCAGTCATTCAGGGGCTCGACAAGGTTGCCGCCCGCGTGTCGCGGTTCGAGGCTCCGGTCGGCAGCGCCGTTCATTTCGGGAAATTGCTTGTGATGGTGCGCGACTGCGAGCGCAGCGCGCCCGAAGACCGGCCGGAGAACGCGGCGTTTGTGGAGCTCTACGAGGAGCGTGCCGGCGAAGCCAAGGGAATGTTGTTCGCCGGCTGGATGTTCTCGTCGAGCCCGGCGCTCTCGGCCTTGGAACACCCGGTCTATGACGTGACGCTGCTCGAATGCAAAGGCGCCGGCCCGCCGACGCCGTCATCCGCTCCAGCGGCCGCCTCGACCGACAACCCGTCGGGCAGGTCGCGGACAAAACCCGCCCGCTGACGCAACGCCTGGGCAAGCATGCGGTGGTAGCGGGCGCGGCTGATTTCGACACAGCCGAACTGCGCCAGATGGGGGGTAACAAACTGCGTGTCGAGCAGACGGTATCCGCCCAGCCGCAGACGCGCCACGAGATGCACCAATGCAACCTTGCTGGCGTCGCTGACCCGGCTGAACATGCTTTCGCCGAAGAACGCCGCGCCGAGCGAGACCCCGTACAGCCCGCCGACAAGTTCGCCGTCGTGCCAGCACTCCACGCTATGCGCTGCTCCGCCGGAGAACAGCGCCGTGTAGAGATACACAATCTCTTCGTTGATCCACGTCGTCGGGCGTATTTCGTTGGCCTCGGCGCAAGCCCGGATCACCGCCTCGAATGCGGTATCGCAGCGCACCGAAAAGGCGCCACGTCGCAGCACGCGACGGAGACGGCGTGGCACATGCAGCCCGTCGAGCGGCAGGATCCCGCGTCGCTTCGGATCGACCCAGAACAGCTCCGGATGATCGGCCGACTCGGCCATCGGGAAGATGCCGGCCGCGTAAGCCTGCAGCAGAATTTCTGGTGTGAGGCAGATCACGGCGGCCCGATCACGCTGGCTGGGCGAGAAACCGCTCGAGCCAATGGATGTCGTAGTCGCCGCGGCGGAACTCGGGATCGTCCGCCAGGCGCTGATGCAGCGGGAGCGTCGTTTCGATGCCGCCGATGACATATTCGGACAGCGCCCGGCGCAGCCGCATGACGCATTGCTCGCGACTTGCACCGTAAACGACCAGCTTCGACACCAGGCTGTCGTAGAATGGCGGCACCGTATAGCCCTGGTACAAGGCGCTGTCGACGCGGACGCCGAGCCCGCCCGGCGCGTGGTATTCGTCGACCCGGCCAGGCGACGGCCGGAAATCATCCGGGTTTTCGGCATTTATACGGCATTCGATCGCGTGACCGCGCAGCACGATGTCTGATTGGCGGTGCGACAGCGTCTCGCCGGCGGCGATGCGCAGCTGCTCGCGCACAATGTCGACGCCGCTGATCATCTCGCTGATCGGGTGCTCGACCTGCAGGCGCGTATTCATCTCGATAAAATAGAATGCACCGTCCTGATAAAGGAACTCCATCGTGCCGGCGCTCTTGTATCCGAGCTCGCGCATCGCGCCGACCGCTAGGGCCAATACCTGCCGCCGCTCGGTGTCGCCCAGGCCGGGCGACGGCGTTTCTTCGAGGATCTTCTGGTGAGAGCGCTGCAGCGAACAGTCGCGCTCGCCCAGATGAATGACCTCGCCGCTGCCGTCGCCAATGAGCTGCACCTCGATGTGCCGCGGACGGTCGAGATAGCGTTCGAGATAAACCGAATCGTCGCCGAACCCGGCTTTTGCCTCGGCCTGTGCGAGCGGCAGCAGTTCGGCCAATTCGGTCGCGTTGTGGGCCAGCTTCATGCCGCGCCCACCACCGCCGGCCGACGCCTTCAGCAGCACCGGATACCCGATCGCGCGCGCCGCCGTCTCGGCCTCACCGATATTGCCCACCGCCTGGGGCGAACCCGGCACGACCGGTATGCCGAGCCGCTCCGCTTCGGCCTTGGCGCGGACCTTGTCGCCCATCAGCCTGATATGGTCGGGCGACGGACCGATGAACGTGAACCCGCTCTCCTCGACTGCCGCCGCGAAATCTGCGTTCTCGGCCAGGAATCCGAGGCCGGGATGGATCGCGTCGGCGCCGGTGATGCTGGCGGCCGACAGGATGTTGGCGACATTCAGATAACTGGCGCGCGCGGCGGGCGGCCCGATGCACACGGTCTCGTCGGCGAGCCGCACGTGCATCGCGTGCGCATCCGCCGTCGAATGGACCGCGACCGTCTTGATCCCCATTTCGTGACACGCGCGGTGAATGCGCAGCGCGATTTCGCCGCGATTGGCGATCAGCACCTTTTCGAACATTCGGGGTTCATCTTGAACACAATCACAACAGTTGGGAATAAATCCTTTGGATCGGAAGCAGTATATCGCGCCTATTTTCCGAACGTGAAAATCGAACTAAATTTGTTCACGATATACATGAATATGATGAGAATCACTGCAAATACAAGGATGATCACAGAGTAGATAAACCAATCTCCCGGCGGCTGATATGTGCTCTTCCTTGACGGGGTAGTTGTGGATGCGGGGGTCACTTGAACGGCTGCAGACGAACGCACCACTTGAACGGCCGCGGGCGCAGGCGAAGCGTCTCTAGAAAGGGGAGCCGGCATCTCACTCGACCAGCATCAGCGACGCCCCGTATTCGACCGGTTCGGCATCCGCGACGAGGATGCGGGCGAGCCGCCCGGCGCGCGGTGCGCGGATCTGGTTCATCACCTTCATCGCCTCGATGATCAGTAATGTCTGACCCTTCTCGATCGGATCGCCAATCCGGACAAACGGCGCCGCCCCGGGCTGTGGCGCCAGATAAACGACGCCGACCAGCGGCGCGTTTATCAGGCCAGGATCGTCGCGACGGGTTGCGACGCCGAGCCCCGGCGCTGCGTCGGCGGTTTCCGCCCTCTCCGCTGCATCCGGCGGGTGGTGCCCGTTTCCGTTTGCGTGCCCCCCGCTTACATGACCATTGACCGGCACCGCTTTGCCGGCGCCTTCCCTCGCCACCCGGATGCGGTGATCGCCGACGGCATACTCGATCTCGCTCAGCCCGGTCTCGGAGAGCAGCCCCGCCAGCGCGCGAATAACCTCGGCGTCGGGCGCCAGCGGGCGTCGCGGCCCGACCTTCATCCGGCGGTCTCCTCTTCGGCCTCGATCAGGCTCGCAAGCGCCTCAAGCGCCAGCTCGTACCCCTGCGGCCCCAGCCCGCAGATCACGCCGCGGGCGGCAAGGCTGACATAGGAATGATGGCGAAACTTCTCGCGCCGGAAGATGTTCGACAGGTGCACCTCGATCGCCGGAAGCTCGGCGGCATTCAGTGCGTCGAGGATCGCCACCGAGGTGTGCGTCAACGCACCGGCATTGAGGACAATGCCGTCAGCCGATTCCCGCGCCTCCTGTATCCAATCGACCAGCTGACCCTCGTGGTTGGTCTGGCGGAACTCGATCGTTAGATCGAGAGCCTCGCCGCGCGCGATGCAGCGCTGTTCGAGATCGGCGAGCGTATCGTACCCGTAGGTCGCGGGCTCGCGAACCCCGAGCAGGTTCAGATTGGGGCCGTTCAAAACAAAGATAGTCGGCAATAAAAATCTCCGTGTGCCTTGGGGCCTTATAACACGCGATCCCGGCTGGGCAAGACAGACCGGAGCAGCGCGCAGACCGTCTTGAATTCTGACGGTCCGTTCCCGATCGGATCGGTGATCGACGACAGAATCATCGAACCCCGCATGCAGAGAGATTACGGCGCTACTATGTCCGGCGTCGGCCCGGAGCAGAGCGTTGCCTGCTTCTGCTGTACCGCGATGTTGCAGCCGGCCGGTAGTTCAAGCCGATCGTGTCACGGTGAACCAATCGTAATCCGCGACCGGTGGGACGCAGTCGGCGAGCGGCGCGCTCGACGGATCCCGCTGCCTTATCCGGGAGGGAACGCAGTCAAAAGCCTATTGCCTCTTCAGCTTCACGTCTTCCAGCGGGGCCGACCACGGATAGCCTTCGATCCGCGCCAGCGACGGCTCCTCGACGCGCGGTCCGACGCCGCTCGCCCAAAAATAGTCGTAAATCGGCGCAAAGCGGGTGCGCTCGTGTAGCTTTTTCTGAATCTCGTGCAGCATCGCCTCGCGCTTCTTCGGGTCGGTCTCGTCTAGCTGGTCCTTATAGAGCTTGTCGATCTCGGGCCAGCCGCCATACGCGAAGTTGCCATCGCTCGGCACGACCTGCGACATGCGGGTCGAGGCATTGCCCGGAACCGCATCGATGCACATGCACACGCCCTTCAGGTCCTTGGTGCCGAGCGCGGCGTAGAACGCGGCGCGCTCCTGGGTTCGCAACCGCGTTCTGATGCCGATTGCGCCGAGATAAGCCCCGATCGCCTCGCCGGTGCTGAAATAAGGCGGCCAGGGATGGAGTTCGCCGGCGTCGAACCCGTTGGGGTATCCCGCCTCGGCGAGAAGTTTCTTCGCCTTCGCCGGATCGTAGGGATCGGGATCGATCGGCAGCGCGTATTCCATGCTCCGCAATACGATGCTGCCGTTGGGCTTGGAGGCGCCGAGCGTCTCGGCCTCGCTGAGCGCCTTGCGGTCGATCGCCAGACTGGCCGCCTTGCGCACCCGCTCGTCGGCCCAGGGTGATTTCTTATCCCACATATCGAAAAAGTCGAGATAATAGGTACCGATGCCGCCCGAAAACGCGAGCTTCATCTTCGGGTCGTCCTTTACCGACCGCGCCAGCGACTCGTCGAGCAGGTATGCGACGTCAACGTCGCCGCGGTTCAACATCGCGAGGCGGGTGGTCGAGTCCGGTACGCTCTGGAACACGATCCGTTTGACCGAGGGCACCTTCCGCCAATAGTCCTCATTGGCTTCCATGACCAATTCGATGCCCGGACGCATACTGACGAACTTGTATGGACCGAGCCCGATCGGGTGCTTCAGGAAACCTTCCTTTCCGACTTTTTCGATGTAGTTTTTCGGCACGATCCAGCCGGCGGCGCTGGCCATTGTGCCGTAGTAGGTCATGAAGTCCGGCCACGGTTCCTTGAGGACAAACTCCACCGTGCGCGCATCGACGACTTTGACCTCTTTGACTTTTTCGTGGATCAGCGCGCCCTTGGCGCGCTCAAAGCTGAACTTGACGTCATCGGCCGTGAACGGATCGCCGTTGTGAAACTTGACCCCTTCGCGCAGTTTGAACTCGTAGGTAAGCTTGTCCTCGCTCTCGGTCCATGATTTGGCAAGACTTGGCGCCGACGGGTTCCCGGGCATCGGCTTCACGAGAGCGTCGTGGAGCGCGTACAGGATCCAGAACGGGGTCAGCACCCCCTGCGTCGCCTCGCCCGGGTCCATCCAGGCAGGCGCGATCGTCACATAGAGCGCCCACTTCATCTCGCCTTCCGGCTTGGACGGCTCGGCTCCGGCAGCCGGGTTGGTCGACAGCATCGCCATCGCCAGCATCGCGGCCGCGGCGGACTTCCAGCACCCTTTCATTGTTCTTGCTTCCCCTCTCGGCCATGCGGCTGACGTGCACCGACAGCGCCGGCGCCGTCGTGATAATACCCGAGAAGCTGCGCCGCGCACGCCTGTTGTCTCATTGGCGGCGCGCTCAATAGCAGGGCCGGGGATGCCGAAATGGTCAGTTCGGGCCACCAAAATGTTTCGGAAAGCGGACAGGAAAGCGGCTCTGCCCTGACAGGGCGGCTAACTGGCTCGGCCGTGGAAGATGCAACCCTCGCCGCAGCTGCCGCGTCGTACGACGATCCGGTCGAGACCAGGAAACTGGTGGTCCAGCCGGTTCCAGATCCAGCGGCTGATATTTTCGAGCGTCGGTACCTCCAGCCCCGGGATTTCGTTCAGGTAGTTGTGGTCTAGTACGGCGCGCAGTTCGGCGAGGTGCTGCTCGATTTCTCCGAAATCGCATAACCAGCTCTTTTTCCGGTCGGGTTCGCCCCTGAGGAAGACCTGAACCTGGAACGAATGACCATGAAGCCTCGAATAGCGGTGACCATCGCTGACGTTTACCGCCAGGTGATGGGCGGCCTCGAACGTAAATTCCTTGAAAATCTCTAACATGTGCATGCGCTCCGGCCAGGGATCAGGAACCATACTGCACGCTTTCGGTAAACATTCCTTGAACGCGATTTCAACGCTACCTGCGGGCAGGGCACACCGCGACAGCGTTCCCGGCAAGTACAAAAATGCGCCACCTCGTCGGGCCGGTTTCCGCGGCGTTGCCTCAACGAAACCGGCAGCTTTCAGGATCCATTAAGGTTGTTATGGAATCATTGCGGCAGCGTAAATTCCGGAGCATGGAGCGTACCATGGTGTGTCCAACTATCCGCCGCGCCACCCTCGCGCTGCTGTTCGCGGGCGTCAGCCTGCTGTCTGCATTTTCGGTGCAGGCCGGGTCGCTGCCGCCGCCGACAGGCAAGCCCATCCTGACCGTCACCGGCAAGATCGCCGTCACGAACGATGGCGGAAAGGCGGTATTCGACCGGCAGATGATAGAAGGGCTTGGCGAAACCGGATTTTCCACGTCAACGCCGTGGTATGACGGGTCGCACAAATTCGAGGGCGTCCCGCTCGCCAAGCTTCTCGATACCGTCGGGAGCGCGGGAGAGCGCCTGGTGGTTACCGCCCTGAACGATTACGTGACAGAAATTCCCGCTGCGGATGCCCGCAAGTTCGGGGTAATCCTGGCGCTCAAGCGCGATGGACAGTACATGCCGGTGAGCGATAAGGGGCCGATTTTTATCATCTACCCCTTCGACGACAATTTCGAATTGAAAGCCCAGGTGTACTACAAGCGTTCGGCCTGGCAGGTGTCTCGGATCGAGGTGAAGTAGCGCTTTTGATCGCCAACCCGCTGCAGGCGATCCGTCGGGCCGCCGCCGGCAATGAATGCAACCGTGAAACGGCTGCAAGTCGTCAAGACCATTCTCACCGTCGGCATCCTGGTGTTCACGGTGGCGGGGGTTAGTGTATCGTTCGCCGTGTTCGAGCAGCAGAAAGCGCTTCGCGAAGTCTCCCGGTACAACATGGTGTGGGCGGTAAGCCAGGCGGTCGCGGAGTTCTATCGGTTCGAACAGCGTGTCGCCGCTTTCGCCACTTCCCGCGTCGACAAGGATGAGGTTGATCTTCGCTTCGAGATCCTGCGCAACCGTCTCGGAATACTGCGCCATGGGGAGGTGAACGATTTCACCAGCTCCCGACCCGAGGAACGCGAGACGGTCGACGATTTCGTACGCTTGATCGGCCAGATCGCCCCAATGGTGCAGGCGATCGAAGCACCGGGAACGATTCCGCGGATGCTGGACGTGCTACAGCCGTTCGAGAGCAGGCTGGCTCGGTTGGCGGCTGCGGCGAACGCATATGGCAGCGACCTGACGGCCTCGGACCAGCAGCGCCTGTTGCTGTTGCATTGGATGTTTTCCGGAATTGCCACGGCGCTGGTGACTTCCGGTCTGGCCTTTATCGTCCTGCTATTTTTTCAGAACCGACTGTTGGCGAAGGCCTATCAGAGCATGAGCGCCCTGGCGCGCGATCTGCAGGTCGCAAAGAATATCGCGGATGCCGCTAGCGACGCGAAATCGCGCTTTCTCGCGACAATGAGCCATGAGCTGCGCACGCCGCTCAATGCCGTGATCGGGTTCAGTGAAATCATCGCCAGCGAGGCATTCGGCCCGATTGGCAAACCGGCCTATCGCGGGTATGCCACGGATATTCTGGCAGCCGGCCAGCATATGCTCGAATTGGTGAATGACGTTCTGACAATGGCCAAACTCGATGCCGGTCGCTACGAACTCGATCCGGCGCCGATGAACCTGCACGACACGGTCGATAAGACCGTAACGATATTCCGCGGCACGACGAATCTCGAAAAGCGCGAGATTCGAATTACCGGCAACCTGCGTTGGCCATGGCTTATCGCGGACGAGCGCGCGGTGCGGCAGATATTGCTGAACCTCCTGTCAAACGCCGCGAAGTTCAGCGAACCGGACACCCCTATCGACGTCCGGTACGATACCTCGCCCGATGGCGAAATCATGATTTCGGTCATCGACCGGGGGATCGGCATGGCGCCGGACCAGGTAAGCGAGGCAACTCGCCCGTTTTATCAGGCGGATAGTCGACTTTCCCGGAAATATGAGGGGACCGGCCTCGGCCTCAGTATCGTTTTGGGCCTAATGGAATGCCATGGCGGCCGGCTGATTATCGACAGTCAACCGGACGTCGGGTCCCGGGTTTCTGTCGCATTCCCGCGAACCGCAGTCAGCCAGGATACGTGCGAACCCGCCGCAGCGGCCTGAGGGGCAGCGCACGTGCGGCGCCGAAACGACTGTCCGTCTCACGGCAAGCTCTCTTTCGCCACACTCATTGTCCACCACGCCGACGGGATCTTCACATGAAGCGGTCGCTTCGGTGAGCAAGGACTTGGCCGCGTCGCGATTTCGCGAAGGCTACCCAACCGGCCCGTTGGGCAGGACAAGTATCTTGCCGTGACGGCCCGCGCGCTGGGCGTGGATCAGCGCCTCGTTGATCTGCTCGATCGGATAGGTTGAATTGATCGGCGCGTGCAACATGCCGTCGCGCAATTTCCCACCGAGATCGGCGTAGAGCGCGCGCACCTGCTGCGGGCTGCGCCTTGCTAGACCGCGGCCCAAGATGAACCCGGTGAGCGTTACCCCGCGCTGGGTCAACGCAGCGCGCCCGACGACCGGGTCCTCGCCCGACAACGATCCGTAATTGACGACGACCGCACCGTCCGAAACGCAATCCGCGATGCGCCGCGTGGCATCACCCGAGATCGCGTCGATCGCGAGCCGGATCGGCGCGCCGCCGGCCGCCTCGCGCGCACGGGCCGGCAGGTCGGGGCCGTCTTGGATCACCGCGTCGGCGCCGAGCACGCGCAACTCCCCGGCGACATCCTCGCGGCGCACGACATTGATCGTGCGCACCCCACGCGCCTTGGCGAGCACGATGATATGCCGGCCGACTGCCGAGTTTGCGACATTCTGGATCACGCAGTCGCCGGGCCGCAAGGCGGCGTGGTCTTCGAGCAGCAGGAGAGCCGTCGGCGGATTGATGCGCAGCATTGCGGCCTGCAAAAGGTCGAGCCCGGCCGGGATCGGGATCGCGTCCTCGGCGCCGATACGGCGGGCCTGCGCCCAGTTCTCGCGCTGCAGGTTGATGACGAAATCGCCTGGCTCGAGATCGCCGACACCGGGGCCAACCGCGCGGACCCGGCCGACGCATTCCGCGCCGGGGGTGGCCGGGAACTCGGGCGCGAACCGATAGCTGCCGCGGCAGAACGACAGATCGGCCGGGTTGATCGGAAAGGAGATCACATCGAACACGATTTCGCCCGGACCGGGCTCGCCGAGTTCGGGAACTTCGACAACTCGTGCGACTTCTTCCGGCGCGCCGTACGCGCCAATCTCAACCCTCTTCACGCGGGCTTCCTCCGTGTTGCGGCGGGCCGTAAGTTTAGCCCGGATTTCGCATAGTGGTCAGGTGCGTTGCGTGCCGTATTTGAGAACTCGTGTTCGACCAACGTCTTATTTCGGGCCGGGAGGCGCCCGATGGAGATGGCGCTGTGTGCTTTTCAGGGCCGGCAACTGTGGGGAAGCCGAACTGCGCCGGTCAACTCGACGCCGCCGCCGATAAGCGCACGGTCCCGCCGCCATCACGAAATTCCGTGCCGGAAAAGACTGCTGCCGATTGAGAGCGGTCAGCAACCCATTCTAAGCTTGCACGCCGCAACCGAAGGTCAAGCGCCCCGCCATGCCCGCTCCCAACCCCCGCATCGCAATCCTCGGCTTCTCGATCGAGTGCAACAAATTCGCTCCGCCCGCGACAAAGGCGCATTTTCTCGCGCGCACCTATCTCGAAGGCGACGATGTCGTCGCCGAGGCGCGCGGGACCACGCCGACGATGCTGCCCGAGACGCCCGGCTTTGTCGCGGCGATGGACGCCGCCGGGCCATGGCATCCGGTCGGTATCGCGCTGGCGATGAGCGAGCCGAATGGACCGGTCGAGCACGAATTCTTTCGTGAGCTGCTGACTACAATTGAGCGCGGGCTGACCGCTTCGTTGCCTTTGGACGGCGTCTATATCTGCGCGCACGGCGCGGCCGTGACGACCGAGGAGGACGATCCGGAAGGCGTGCTGTTCGCGCTGGTGCGTCGCATCGTCGGTCCGGAGGTGCCGATCGTCGCGACGTTCGACCTGCACGCCAACGTTTCGGATCGGATGGTCGATACTCATCGACGCGTTTATCGGTTACCGCACGAACCCGCATCTCGACATGCGCGAGCGCGGCGCCGAGGCTGCCGCCGTGCTGCGCGACCTGGTGGCCGGCATGAAGACCGAGCGCGTCAGGGTCCGCCTGCCGATCGTACCGCCGACCGTGACTTTGCTGACCGCGTCAGGCCCTTATGCCGAGATGATCGCGCTCGGTCAGCGGCGCCAGCAGAAGATCGGCCCGGCGATCATAAATGTCTCGGCGATGGGCGGGTTCGCTTATTCCGACACCGCAAAAAACGGCCTCACCGTCGTCGTGACCGCGCGCGCCGGTGAGCGGAACAAGGCGACCGCACTGGCCCAGGAAATCGCCCAATACGGCTGGGACAACCGCGCCCGATTCTATCCGAAGCTGACGCCGGTCGCAGAGGCCGTCGCGAAGGCGCTGGCAGCTTCGCGCGATCCGTTATCGCCGGCGCTCTGCTTCGCCGATGTCGCCGACAATCCGGGCGGCGGCGGGCGCGGCAACACGATGTACCTGCTGCGCGCCTTCGCCGATGCCGCTGTCAAAGGCGTGTTGTTCGGGGTCATCTACGACCCTGATCTCGCCGCCGAGGCGCATCGTCACGGGCTGCACTATCATTTCGACGCGCATTTCAACCGCGCCGAGACGACGAAATTTTCCGAGGTGTGGAGTGCACCGGCCCGCGTCGCGGCGCTGTCGGATGGCAATTGCGTGGGCCGGCGCGGCATCTATGCCGGGCTCCGGCTGGCGCTGGGCCCATGCGCGGCGCTCGCCATCGGCGGGATCACCGTCGTCGTCGTGTCGCACCGCGTGCAATGCGCCGATCCCGTGTTCTTCGAGATGATGCGACTCGACATCGCGAAGGCGCGCAGCATCGCTGTCAAGTCACGCGGACATTTCCGTGGCGGCTTCGACGAGTTTTTCGGCCCGGAGGAGATCGTCGAGGTCGATCTGCCGGGTCTGACCTCGCCGATGCTGAGCCGGTTCGACTGGACCCGCCTGCCGCGTCCTGTCATCCCGCTCGACGAGGGTGTCGAATTCGGCCTGAGCTAGCCGATTAGCCCGCTTCAGCACGACAAACGCTTGCGCCTATCCCGGCTGGTTCGAGGGTGGGCTCGGTGACGGGCTCGCGGGCTGGTTCGCCGGCGACTGCTTCTTCGGTTTGTTGGGCACGCATTTGCCGACCCAAGCGCCCCATTTATTGCGCTGCTTGTTCTCCCGATGGAAGCCATGACCGCAGTACTCGCGGACCATCTCGAAGCGCGGCGCGCTCGACGCTCCGGCCGACAGCGCCGACGGGCCGGCCTGCGACGGAGCCACGGCAACGATCATGCCGCCGACGGCGACAAGCAGTACGGCCGCGGTGCGCCGCACGGACCACCCTGATGCTTGCCCACCAGACAGCCCCGCCCCTCTCCGATCCATCGAAGACCTCCGAAACGTTTGAGTTGAGAATCTGCACTCTACATTGCCGATCGCGATAATGCACATCATATGCCAAAGGCTGGCGCTGCGGCCGGCCCGGCTTCGCCCGAAACATTGCCGTTACCATCAGCGGGGATCGACAGAGTGCTGGCCGAGATCGAGGCTACCTGCTCAATTGCGTTTCAATGCCGCATTTTGATGATTACAGTGAACAAAAAATAGGCAAATGAACCCGAGCTTGCGTCTCCCCTCGGCTGTCATAGGCACCGCTTGGCGTCGGGGCGCCTCCGGGTCCGAGATGTCGATCAACAATCCAAAATGACGGCTCTAATGGGCCGGGGCCCCGTCGGCATAAAGCTTCAGCGCCGCGTAGACGAACTCATTGACCGGCGTCGGTATCCCGTGGCGGCGGCCGAGTTGGACCACCTTCTTCGCCAGCCACGGCAGTTCGAGGCGGTTGCCGCGCACCAGGTCGTTGCCCATCGAACTCATGTGGTAATCGGGCATCGAGCGGATTGTCGCGAGGGCGTGCTCGACCGCGTCGGGCGGCAGGTTTACCCCCTCGGCGCGGCCGACCGCCTCCGCCTCGCGCGCGCTCGCTTCGACCAGCGCCCAGGTATCGGGATCGGCGCGGTAGCGGCCGAGCGGTTGCCGCGTCAGCGCGTTGACATTGGCGAGCGGGATCAGCACGAGAAATTTCTCCCACACCGGGACCATGACGTCCGGGCTGAGAACGCCATCGAAACCGGCCGCCTCGCACTGGTCGCGCAGCCTTTCGCCGCGCCGGCTCGGACGCCGGTCGAGTTCGCCGAACGTCATGGCTTGGTAGGTTCCGGTCTGACGCACCACTCCGGGCGCTACGATCGAACCGGTAACGAACGCCGTGCCGCCCATTACCGGCGCGCGCCCGAGGATCGCAATCAGACGGTCCGCCGCATCGACCCCGTTCTGCAGCGGGATGACCGCGGTATCGGCCCCGACAATCGGGCGGAGCTGCGCGCCGGCCGTCTCGACATCCCACAACTTGACGCACAGCAGAACGTAATCGACCGGCCCGATAGCGGCGATATCGCCGGTCGCCCAGGCCGGGCGAATAAGCGTCTCGCCGCGATCACCATCGATGCGCAGACCGTTCTCCCGCATTGCCGCGAGATGGGCGCCGCGCGCGACAAACGCGACCTCGGCCCCGGACCGCGCGAGCGCGGCACCGAAGATTGCGCCGATGCCGCCGGCGCCGACAATCGCAATCCGCATAGGAGCCTCCCGGCAGAAACCCGTCATTCATCCGGGCGCGTTATTCTAGGCTGAAGGATCGCGTTAGCCCAGGAGAGAGCCATGCCCGCAACTTCGACATCGCCAACCGCGACCTCGCCGGCCCGCGAAGCCATCCGCGGCACCGTGCCGAAGCTCGCCGAGATTTCCGAAACCGTGATCTACGGCGAGGTGTGGGAGCGCCCCGGCCTGTCGAAACGCGACCGCAGCCTTATAACGGTGGCGACACTGCTCGCGCTCGGCCGCGAAAAGCAGCTCGACGGGCACCTCGCGCGCGCCTTGCAGAACGGGGTAACGAAGGAGGAGCTCGGCGAGCTGATCACGCACTTGGCCTTCTACGCCGGCTGGCCCGCGGCGATGACCGCGGCGCTCGTCGCCAAGGAGGTTTTCGAGAAGAACAAATAATATTGGCGTCTCGGTTCTCGATCGCTCGGTCGTATCGCACGGCGGGCGCATCCTATTCCATGGGCAATGCACGAAAATTTCTCTAGTCTGGCTGGGTTACGCCGCGAAGACCTGCTTCTTGATGAGAAAGGAGCAGTTAATGTTAAATAAAAGGGAAACGCCTCTTTCGGCGTAACCCCACGGGCAACGCATCGGACCGCTGTGATAGCCGTGCTCACCGGGCCGCCACTAGCCATGCCGTGATTTCCTGCGCTCGCGGCGTTTTCATCGCGGGAAAGGGGCAGCGGATGCTGAAGCCGCTGCCGCGTGCTTGAATTCTACTAGAGATCGAATTTACAATCGTCCGTTCGCGCTGTGGCGTTGGCGCCGCAAGGCACGGAGGCTGCGATGGGCGACTTTCTTCGCTTCGAGATGATGATCACACCGATCCTGATCCAGGTACTGTTCTGGCTGGCCGTTGCTGCGATCGTGATCACGGGGATCGTGATGATCGTTTCCCGCGAGGGGCCGTTGATCGCCGGTGGGATTCTAGTCATCATCTTCGGACCGATAGTCGCGCGGATCTATGCTGAAATCCTCATCGTATTGTTCAAAATAAACGACCATCTGCGGCAAATTCAGCACAACACCGAGCGCCCCTGAGGCATCTCGCCTTCGCCATCCAGCAGATGTTACAGGCCGGGGCGGGACCCGGTTTCCGGCATCACTGGGATGTTGTCGATCAGCCGCGTGCGTCCGAGGCGGGCGGCCGCGAGCAGGCGGGACGGGGCGGCCAGCCGATCGACCGGCGCGAGATCGGCGGCGTCGCGCAATTCCAGGTAATCCACCGCAAAACCGCCGGCCTCAAGCGCGGCCAGACCGCGTTCGAGGCTGGCCGCGACACCGTCCGGGCGCGCGGCAATCTCCGCCGCGGCCTTTCGTAATACGCGGTTCAGCAGCGGCGCCGTGCGGCGCTCCTCGGCCGACAGATAGACATTCCGCGACGACAGCGCGAGCCCGTCCGCCTCGCGCACGGTGGGCACGCCCTCGATGCGCACTGGGATATCGAGGTCGCGCGCCATCCGCCGCACAACCAGCAGCTGCTGATAATCCTTCTCGCCGAAATAGGCGGCGTCCGGCAGGCATTGCAGCAGCAGTTTGCAGACGACCGTCGCGACGCCCTCGAAATGCCCGGGACGGAAGGCTCCGTCGAGGCCCTCGCTGATCCCCCCGACCCGGACGCTCGTCGCAAAGCCGGGCGGATACATCTCGCCGACCGACGGCGTGAACACCAGGGTGACGCCCGCATTTTCGAACGCGGCGAAATCGGCCGCCTCGTCACGCGGATAGGCGGTGAAATCCTCCGATGGCCCGAACTGCTTCGGGTTCACGAACAGCGATGCGACGACCCGTTCGTTCTGCTCCCGGGCGGCGGCGACGAGCGCCAGATGACCGGAGTGTATCGCCCCCATCGTCGGGACAAGCCCGACCCGATCGCCCCGCGCGCGCCATTCAGCGACAACCTCGCGCAACGCTGAAACGCTTCTCGCGACACCCATTTCGCCGGCCGGCATTGAACCCCTCCTTCCGCGCCCGCGAGGCAGACCGATGATCGGCCGGACCGGCCAACGATGTCTCCAGCGTCGGCCCGTTGCCGGTCGATGCGCCGCCCCACCGCGCTCTACCGCGACTGCTATATCCGAGGGGAGACAAGGACGGCAAAACCCCTGTCGCGCCCTCTCGGATATGGCCGAGGGGGCGTGACGGGGTCGAACCTCAAATCGCCGCCGCCGGGCCGGCGGCTCAGGCGCCTCGCTGCGGTGCGGGGTTTGGGCCGAGCGGAGCCGATGGCGGCTCGCGTGGATCGTCAAGCCGGCTGGGCGCGGTCGCGGTGTTCGGCGTCAGGCACACCGGCGAGAGCCTGATGCCGTAGTACAAATCTTGACCGACAAGTTCGTCCGTGCCGGTCAGCTTGACCTCGCCCTTCGTCGCGAGTTCGATCTGCTGCTGCACGGCCTTGACAATCGGTACCTGCGACTCGGCTCCGCTGGCTATGCTCGTACCGGTATTGACCTTGTACGACGTACTCGCGGTGAGCACCGCATACCCCGCGCAGACTTTCGTATCCTTTTGCTTCAGCAGCTCGCCGACCATCACGTCGCAGTTCTTGTCGTCCAACAGCTGCTGTTGAATGACGTAGAGGTCGCGCATCGCGATCTCGCTGACCGAGACGTTGCTCATCCGGTATTCGATCGAGACGATCCTCGACGCGCCGAGGGACGCGTTCAACATATTGACGATGTCGCCGCTGACCGAAAGCTCGGCTTTTTCAAGCATGGTGCGGATCTGGTTCGGGGCCGGTGACGAGCGGATCACGTCATTCACCACCTTAGGGTCGGCGTCGCAGACCTTCCAGTAGGAGCCGCCATCGACGACCGCGTAAATCGCGCCGGGGCCGCGCAGCCGGCTGGGCGGCAGCAGCGGATCGAACTTCATGTGTTTAATGACGGCTTCGATCGCGGCTGGCGTGCTGCCCGCGTTGTTATCGTCCGGGTGGTGCAGTCCAGAGTAAGCGAAATAGCCCACCACCGGGGCAATCGCCGCAACCGGCACGGCGGCCCAAACCAGCCAGCCGGACCGGCCGGCTGTGTCGGGTGGCGACGGTTTCGCCCGTCGGGCGTGACTGTCGCTCATCGTCGCGGGCAACAATATCTGCTGCCGCATGGACCGTAACCGGCGGGACAGGCAAAAGCCGGCGCGCTGGCGGCGAGCAGCTGAACAGCGGTAATCAGGGAAATCAAGACGAGACGCATTGTTTCCTCCCTCTCGATCAGCGCTCTTGCGAGGCTGCGGGCAAAACTACGCCTCGATCCGCGGGCACAGTGTGACGGGCGTCACAATGCAAAGAATTTTTCGAAATTTTTTGCCGCAGAGAACGGAGCCGGTTGGATTCCGGATCTAACCGGCCGCGATCAGCCCACTGGCCTTGTCGGCCAAGCCGAGAACGCGGCGGTAGTAATTCCGGAACCGCTGGTCCTGTGTCTGCCCGCGCACGAAGCGGATATAAATCTGCTGGATGATGACCGCGAGCTTGAACGCGGCGAAGACCTGATGCCAGCCGACCGCGCCGACATCGAAGCCGGTGCGTGCGGCGTAGCGGGCGATCGTTTCGGCGCGTGACGGAAACCCGTCGCGCCAGGTCGGCATCGCGGCGATCTCGCGCCAATCGGGCGGGTCACGAGGCTCGACCCAGTAATTGAGCACATAGCCCAGATCGGCCAGCGGGTCGCCCTGCGTGCACATATCCCAATCTAGCACCGCCTCGATCCGCCCGGGGTCGGTGGCGTCCAGCAGACAATTGTCGAGCCGGTAGTCGTTGTGCAGCAGCGCCGCCGCTCCCGACACCGGCAAATGGGAGCCGAGCCAGTCGAGCACCGGCGCCATCGTTGCTGCCGAGCGTTCGGCCTGTTCGCCTCCCTGCGCGGCATGCCAGCGCCGCGACCAGCCCTGCAGCTGGCGTTCCAGATACCCGTCGGACCGCCCGAGATCGCCGAGTCCCACCGCGTCCGGCGGCACAAGGTGCAGATCGGCCAGCGCATCAATAAGCGCTTCGCCGATGCGCCGGTTGAGATCGGGCCGGAAGCCGAATTCCGCCGGGATGTCGTCGCGGATCACAAACCCGTGCCGCCGCTCCTCGACGAGGAACACGGCGCCGATAAGGCTCTCATCCTCGCAAAGAAGGAGACTTTTCGGTGCAAGCTTGAATGCCTGGTGCAAAACGGAGAGCACGCGGTGCTCGCGGCGCATGTCGTGCGCCCCCGGCGGGATCGGCCCCAACGGCGGCCGGCGGAGGACGAATTCGCGGCTGCCGAACCGCAGCAGATATGTCAGGTTGGCCTTGCCGCCGCCGAACTGCCGCACGCTGAGCGGCCCTTCGGCCCCCGCCAGATGTGCGCGCAGATAGGGTTCGAGCCGGCGCGTATCGAGCCGTTCGTCCGACCGCTCCTCGATCAGCTCTGCGGCTTCGAGGCTCATTTCCGCAGTTCGACTCGCGCGACCGCCCGCTTGTGCACCTCGTCCGGGCCGTCGACGATGCGCATCACGCGCGAGCGCGCCCAGGCATAGGCGAGGCCGAAATCCTGGCTGACGCCGCCGCCGCCATGCGCCTGGATCGCGCGGTCGATGACGTTTAGCACCATCTTCGGCGCGACGACCTTGATCATCGCGATTTCAGCCTGCGCCGCCTTGTTGCCGACCGTGTCCATCATATAGGCGGCCTTCAAGGTCAAGAGGCGCGCCTGCTCGATCTCCATGCGCGAGTCGGCGATCCATTCGCGGATGACGCCCTGATCCGACAGCGGCCGGCCGAACGCGACCCGGCTCTTGACCCGCGCGACCATTGCCTCGAGCGAGCGCTCGGCGAGACCGATCATCCGCATGCAGTGATGGATGCGCCCAGGACCGAGCCGACCCTGCGCGATCTCGAAGCCGCGCCCCTCGCCCAACAGGATATTCTCGATCGGCACGCGCACGTCCTTGAACTCGACCTCGGCATGGCCGTGCGGCGCGTCGTCATAGCCGAACACGGTCAGCGGCCGCAGCACCGTGACGCCCGGCGTGTCGCGCGGCACCAGGATCATCGATTGCTGCTGATGGCGCGGCGCGTCCGGGTCGGTCTTGCCCATCAGGATGAAGATCTTGCAGCGCGGGTCCATCGCGCCCGAGGTCCACCATTTGCGCGCGTTGATCACGTAGCTGCTGTTGCCCTCGCGCCGGATCCGGGCCTCGATATTGGTCGCGTCGGACGAGGCGACGGCCGGCTCGGTCATCGCGAAGGACGAGCGGATCTCGCCCTCAAGCAGCGGCTTCAGCCACCTTTCCTGCTGCTCTTTCGTCGCATAGCGCACCAGCGTTTCCATGTTGCCGGTGTCGGGGGCGGAACAATTGAACGCCTCGGGCGCGATCGGCGAGCGCCCCATGATCTCGCACAGCGGCGCGTATTCGAGATTGGTGAGCCCCGCGCCATACTCGCTCTCGGGCAGGAACAGGTTCCACAGCCCGGCCGCGCGCGCCTTCGCCTTCAGCTCCTCCATGATCGGCGGCACCTGCCAGCGGTCGGCCGCCTCCGCCATCTGCCGCTCGAAGATCTTCTCGGCCGGATAGATCTCGGCCTCCATGAACACGCGCAGCCGCGCCGACAGGCGCTTCACCTTGTCCGAAGGCTCGAAATCCATTGCCAACCTCGCGCTGCAATCTTGCGGGCCAATACCGGCTGCGGGTGTCCCGCGAAGAGAGTATCACCGCGACCGGGGTATCGGAGCCGCAGGAATCCGCATTCCCTAAGCCGGCCCCTCGTAAAGTCGACACACCTCCGGCACGCCTTGGATACCCTGACACTTGCGATACAGCCGTTCGTCGGCCGTGACTAGTCCGCAGGACAGCATCTCGGCGGTGGCAAGATACATGCAGTCATAGGCCGGATGATCGAGCGCGAGCGAAATCCTGGTTGCTGGCTGCAATAACCGCCGCATCGGTTCGAGCCGAACACCGGCCCGCTCGAGCAGGCGCGCCGCGAGGATTGCCTCCGCCTCGGCGAGTTCGTTCCGCCTGACCTTTTTCCACAAAATATTGGCACATTCCGCGATCAGTAGGTCGGGTGCGAATAGCGGGCTTTGCCGAAGTAAAAGGGCGTGGTCGGTCCCGCTTTCCTGGATAACCCATTTGATCGCAACGCTGGCATCGATGACGATGCGGTCAGCGTTCATCTCGTCCTTCGCGCTGTAGCTTCTCGGCCGGTGTATGCCGCCGTTCCGCGGTCAGCGCGCGCAACTCGGCGGCCAGATCGTCGAAGGACAGCTCCTCTTCGGCGCCCAAGACCTGCCGGAGAATGTCGCGCACTTCCGCCTCGGCGGAGTGCCCATGACGGGCTGCTCGCCGCTTGAGCCGCGCAAGCAGTTCGTCATCAAGATTTCGGACGCTCATGCTTGCCATCGCTTCCTCTTGATCGCATTGATGGTAATGATAGCGTACGATTGCACCCGGAACAAGCTGGCCTCGCCCGGTTTACTCGTGGTGCTGTCCCGCTTCTGCGTTGCCGCCTCCGGCAAATCGCGCTAAGACCCGCGCCAACTCGCGCCCGCACGCCATCCGGAGGGTTATGTCATGGCACGCAACAAGATCGCTCTGATCGGCGCCGGCCAGATCGGCGGCACACTGGCCCTCCTGGCCGGGCTCAAGGAATTGGGCGATGTCGTGCTGTTCGACGTCGTCGACGGCATCCCCCAGGGCAAGGCGCTCGACATCGTGCAGGGCTCCTCGATCGAGGGCTACGACGCGGCGATCACCGGCGCCAACGACTACAGCGCAATCAAGGGCGCCGACGTGATCATTGTAACGGCTGGCGTGCCGCGCAAGCCCGGCATGAGCCGCGACGATTTGATCGGCATCAACACCAAGATCGTCGGCGAGGTCGGGGCCGGCATCAAGACGCACGCGCCGGACGCATTCGTCATCACGATCACCAATCCGCTCGACGCGATGGTCTGGGTAATGAAGGAGGCGACCGGCTTCCCGGCCAACCGGGTCGTCGGCATGGCCGGGGTGCTCGACAGCGCGCGGTTTCGCTTTTTCCTGGCCGAGGAATTCGGCGTCTCGGTCGAGGACGTGACGGCTTTCGTGCTCGGCGGCCATGGTGACACGATGGTGCCGCTGATCCGCTATTCGACCGTGGCCGGCATTCCGCTGCCCGATCTTGTCAAGATGGGCTGGACGACGCACGAAAGGCTTGACCAAATCGTGCAGCGCACCCGCGACGGCGGCGCCGAAATCGTCAATTTCCTGAAGACCGGCTCGGCTTTTTACGCCCCGGCGAGCGCCGCGATCGTGATGGCCGAGTCGTATCTGCGCGACAAGAAGCGCGTGCTGCCCTGCGCCGCACTTGCTGACCGGCCAGTACGGCGTCAACGACCTTTACGTCGGCGTGCCGGTCGTGATCGGCGCCGGCGGCATCGAGCGGATCGTCGAAATCAGCCTCAACGCCGAGGAAAAGGCGGCGTTCGACCAGTCCTGCACCGCGGTAAGGACGCTGGTCGATATCGCGAAGAGAATGCGCCAGACCGCCTCTGCCTGACGCCGCCGGCAGGCGGCCGCGCTCCATCGGGATCTTCGCGAATATACGATTTTCCTCATGCCGGGCGCGACCCGTGGGCCTGCAGGATCTTTGATCCCTCGGCATCTCAAGCATCCGCCATATACTCGGTGCGCAGAGCTATTACGCCGGTCTTCGGGTCGCCCCTCTCCATTGTTAATCGCGAAGAGGACTTGCGGCAACGGGGTCTTGGCGAAAGCGTCGCCGTCCAGCATCCGGCCTTTAAGGTCGGGGGCGGCGAGGCTGGCGGCGTTGGCGACAGAGGAGGCCATCAGGTCGGCGTAGCCGCCAAAGGCAAAGCTCTTTGCAAAGTTCTGGAAATCGGCAACCTTTGTGGTGCCCATCGCTTCCATGTCGAGCATGCGGACGTAAAAGCGCGAGGGCGCGTCGAGATCGCGCCAGGCGTCGCGGGAGAACCCCTCAGGCACCAGCAAGCCGTTCGCTACCTGCGCCGCGTAGTCGACGAGGTCTCGGATCATTGTGCGTTCGCCCTTGCCGAGTTTCCGGTACAGGTCCCGGTCGAGCGGCTGGCGGTCGATGCTGGAATAGGAGGTGACGATTTGCAGCGCGGCGGCATAGGCCGCGAGTGTCAAATCGCCGTCGGTGTAGAGCCGACCACAACGGCTGGTAATTTACGCCGTGCGGAAATCCGCAAATAGAGCACCTGTCGGCAGGAAGCAAACGACAGCTTTCCACCCGAGAGGGCCCAACCGCAACCGGGGAATGAGAATGACTGCTTTGCGGCGGCTGCGGGCGCCAACCCCGGCAAAGTCGGCGGCCGGAGTGCGCCGATTCCAGACATATTCGCGACCCGCTCGGGAGCGCAAGCCTAAAACGAAAACGGCAAATCCGTTATCCCGGAGACGGCTCCGCTTAACGACGCTACTGCATCTCAGCCCGATAGCTCGGCGCGGCCAAGAAGCCGCAACAGACCGTCGAGCATGGTGATTGGGTGCGGTGGACAACCCGGGATGTAGAGATCGACCGGGAGCAGGTCTTCGACGCCGTCCGCGACCTCGGCGCGGCCGCGGAACAGACCACCGGAAATGGCGCACGCGCCGGCGGCGATAACCAGCCTCGGGTTGGCTACCGCTTCGTAGGTGATCAGAAGGGCCTCGCGCATGTTCTCGGTCACCGGCCCGGTGACCAGGATGCCGTCCGCATGGCGCGGCGAGGCGACGAATTCGATGCCGAACCGGCCGGCGTCGAACACGACGTTGCCCAGCGCGTTGGCCTCGACCTCGCAACCGTTGCAGCCGCCGGCACTGACCTGGCGCAAACGCAGCGACCGACCCACGATCCGCAGCAGCTCGCGTCCCAATGCTTCGACCCGCGGCCGCGCGGCGTCGGTCAGGATCAGGTCGGCGCGACGCGAACCGGCAATCCGCCAGTCGCGGGTGAAGGAGATTGCGCCAGTCGGGCAGCCGGCGACGCATTCGGCGCAGAAGATGCATCGGCCGAGATCGACAGCTAGCCCGGCTTCGCCGACGGTCAATGCCTCGGTCGGGCAGGCTGCGACACAGTCGCGGCAGCCGCTGACGCAGCGCGCTGGGTCTATTTCGGGCCGGCCGCGGAACAGGGCCGGGAGGACGGGGTCCTCGGCCGGATAGGAAGCGGTGCGGTACCCTTGCCGGGCGCGGGCCAACAGCGTTTTGAACATCGACGATCGCTCGCCTACAAATCGTGGCCGCAATACGACAAGTTGAAGCTCTTGTTGCAGAGCGGAAAATCGAGGATCGCCTGGTCGCGCATTGCGATTGCCAACGCGAACCAATTGCGGAACGACGGATCGACGATCCGGTACTGGGCGAAACGCCCATGGGCATCGGTCACTGCGATGTGAACGATTTCACCGCGCCAGCCTTCGACAAGCGACAAGACTACGGCATCCGGCATCGGCGCCGCGACCGGCTGTCGCGCCGGCCCATCGCCGGGGTCGTCGAGCGCTTCGTTCAGGAACGCGACCGAATGCTCGATCTCGCGCCAGCGCTGCATCGCGCGGGCGAAGACATCGCCGTCGCTCCCGACTGCCACTTGCGGCCGTCGACGGGCGAACAGCGGCTCCGGGAAATCGCGGCGCGCGTCCAGGTCGACGCCGCTGGCGCGTGCCGCCGGACCGACCGCGCCAAGGTCGCGGGCGGCTTCCTGCGTCAGGATCGCAGTCGTCTCGAAGCGCGCCCGCAGCGACGACGATTTCCACATCAACCCCACGGCATTGCGCATGTCGCGCTCGGCCGCAGCGAGCCGCGACCGCAATTCGGCGAAACGCTCGGGTCGCAGATCATGCGTGACGCCGCCCGGGCGCACCCAGCCGCGGCCGAGCCGACTGCCGCACAGCTCGCGCGGTCAGATTCAGCGCGTCGCCGCGCAGCCGGCCGCAATAGGCGGCGGCCGGCAGAAACCCGACATCGCCGGCCAGCGCCCCGAGATCGCCGATATGGTTGGCGATTCGTTCCAGCTCCAATGCTATCGCGCGCAAGGTCAGGGCGCGCGGCGAGCAGGTGACGCCGGCCAGGCCTTCCAACGCCTGGCAATAGGCGATCGCGTGGCCGATCGAGGTATCGCCGGCGGCGGTTTCGGCCAGGTGGATGCTTGTCTTGTGCGGCCCACCGACGCAGCGCCGCCTCGACACCGCGGTGCTGGTAGCCGAGCGCGGTTTCGAGATGGAGGACGCGCTCGCCGTGGCAATTGAAGCGAAAATGCCCGGGTTCGATCACGCCCGCATGCACCGGCCCGACCGCGACCTCGTGGATCTCCTCACCGGAGACCCTAAAGAAATCGACCTGGCCGATCGGCGGGCCGCCGAGCGGGAAACGGACCGGCTTCAGCCAGGGATGGCCGGTCGGCTCGATCTCGAATTGCTCGAAGATCTCGCGCTCGAAATAGTGCGCCGACGGGCATTCCGGCGTCAGCGCCGGGTAGCTGCCGGTTACATCGGCGGCGAAGAGGCCGATCTCGCCGCCCCGGTCGTCGGCCAGCGCGGCCAGGAGCCGGGTCGCGGTCGCCGTGCGGCACGCATCCCGCCGAGAAACAGCAGCCTGCGACCAGCCGCGACACCTTCCAGAATCTCGCGGCGGAAGGCAGCGATCTCCAGCACCGGGATGCGCGACCAGCGGCAGCGGCGCGGTGTTGCGGACGGTGGCGATCGGCATTGCGGTCAGCCGCCGACAATCGCCGCGGCCCGCCCGATCGCATCGAGTAGCGGCAGCGGCATCCATAGGCCGAGCACCAGCAGCAGGCCGACCGCGACGGCGACGATCGGAACTCCGAGGTGGCTGTCACGCGGTAGACGGATGCTGGGCGCCGCGGAGCCGTAGGTCATGTCGATCAGGTGCCGCAACGCCGCAATGAACACGACACCGCTGGCGGCGAGGAACAACAGCAGCGCCGGCCAAGCGCCGGTTCCGACCGCGGCCCGCAGCAGCTGATATTCGCTCATGAAAATCGAGAATGGCGCCACTCCGATCAGCGCCAGGAGGCTGACCAGCAGCGCCGCGCCCCACAACCGGTCGGCGCGCAAAGCCCCAGCGATTCGGTGCATGTCGTGACTGCCGAAACGCTGCCCGAGGCGCCCGACCGCGAAGAAGGCCAGCGACTTGCAGACCGAATGGTTCAGCGTGTGGAACAGCGCAACGAAGGCGCCGAGCGGCCCCAGCCCATAGCCGAGGGTGATGATCCCCATATGCTCGACGCTGCTGTAGGCGAGCAGGCGTTTGGCGTCGCGCTGGAAAACGATGAACCCGGCCGCCACCACGATCGACAGCACGCCGAAGGCGATCAAGAGGCCGTTGGCGAAATCGGCCCCGAGCGCATGCTGCGCCGGCGGCACGAAACGCATGATGCAGTAGAGCGCGGTATTGAGCAGAAATCCGGAAAACATTGCGGACACCGGGGCCGGCGCCTGGCTGTGCGCGTCCGGCAGCCAGGAATGGATCGGCGCCAGCCCGGCCTTGGTGCCATATCCAACCAGCACGAAGACGAAGGCGAACTTCATCAGCGTAGGATCCAGCCGCGTGTCGGGCGCGGCGACATGGGTCCAGAACAGCGCCTCGGCCGCCGCATTGCCGGATTGGATCGAGGCCGCGGTGAGCAAGGTCCCCATGAACGCGAAGGCAATGCCGATTGAGCAGATGATCAGGTATTTCCACATCGCTTCCAGCGACAGGCTGGTCGGGTGGAGTGAGATCAGGAAAGCGGTGAGCAGCGTTGTCGCTTCCATCCCGACCCACATGACCCCGAGATTGTGCGACATCAGCACAAGCAGCATCGCCGCCTCGGCCCCCAGCCACAGCGCGCCGAAGCGACGGGCGATGGCGCGGCCGAAATTGTGTTCGGCGGCCTCGCTCGCGAAATAGATGGCGGCGAAGGCAGAGCTCAGCGCGAACACGAGGGCCAGCACGACGATGTGGAAAGCCGAGAAGGCGTCGACATAAAACCACTCGTCGGCGCCGGTTACGTAGCCCCTGCCGGCGAGCACGCCAGCCCACAGGTCGATCGCCAGCACCAGTTCGAGCAGCGCGATCGTGACGATCGCCGCCAGCACATCACGCGGCCGATTGAGCACAAGGGACAGGATGGCCCCGGCGACCGGCAAAACCAGCATTGCGATCAGGCTCTGCTCGGCGAACACGATGCCTAGCCCCGCAACGCCGTCAGCCGGTCGATGTCCATCGACCCGAATTCGCGGTTGATGTGGAAGATCGCGATGCCCATGACGAACACCCCGACAAACGCGTCGAGGAGCACCCCAAGCTCGACGAGCAGCGGCGTGCCGACCACCGTGATCACGCCAAACAGGAAGATACCGTTCTCCAGCACGAGATAGCCGATCACCTGCATCAACGCCTTTTTGCGGCTGATGATCAGGAACAGGCCGACCAGGATCAGGAAGATCGACGTGACCAGCATGGCGAACGGGGCGCGGGCGAGCGCCGGCTTCATCTCCAGGCCAAGCCACACGGACAGACCGAGAGCAAGAATGCCGAACAGGATCGAGGCGATGTAGCCGACGAACGGGTCAACCTCGCGGCTGAAATCGGCGCGGGCGCGGATGCCCAGCAGCAGCCACGGAAACACAACGCCCTTCAGCGCGATGTTGCCGGCGGACAACAGCACGGCGCGCAGGCTGAAGTTGTCATCCGGCACGATCAGCGGCACCAGGCCGAACATGATGCCCTGCAGCGACAGCCAGCGGATGCAGGCGCCAATCCGGCTGGTTCCGAGCAAGGCGAAGCAACTCAGCAAGCCGATCGCCTGGATCGTGTTCAGCAATGACAGTGTCGGGGTCATGCCAGGATCACGATGAAGCCGACGGCGGACAGGGTCGCGGCGCCGACGATGAACTGCGGCACCTTCAGGAGCCGGTATCTGGCCATTGCCAATTCAATCATGCCGATGACGGCACCGAGCACGGCCATGCCCAGCAGCATTGCCGGCAGGCAGAGCCACCACTCGCCGCGCGCCGGCAGCACGAGACCGACCAGCATGCTGCCGACCAGCCACAGCTTCAGCGCGGCGGCATATTGGATGCAGGCGAAATCGGGCCCGCTATGATCGAGCACCATGACCTCGTGGATCATCGTCAGTTCGAGATGCGTCGTCGGGTCATCGACCGGCACGCGGCTGTTCTCGACCAGTTCGAGGACCAGCAGGGTCATCGCGACCAATGCGAGGCTCGGTAACGCCGCGGCCCACAGCGCGGGAGTCAGCGCGCCGTAGATCGCGGTCAGCGACATTGCCCCCGCGGCCCGCGCCAGCGTCGCCAGCGCCAGCAGCAGCGCCGGCTCGGCCAGCACCGCGAAATGCGCCTCGCGGCTGGCCCCCATGCCTTCGAAGCTCGACCCCGTGTCGAGGGCTGCCAGAACGGTGACGAAACGGCCGAGGGCCAACAGGCCGACCAGAACGATCATGTCGCCGGAAAAGCTCACCGGCGCCGCGATGCCGCCAAGCGGCGCGACGAGCAGCGCCGCCGCCAGGGCACCAAGATTTGCGACCGGCCCGACACGAAATACCCAGCTCGTCACCTCGCCGTAGACAGCGCCGCGCCGCAGCGCCTTTACAGCATCGCGATACGGCTGCAGCAGCGGCGGGCCGCGGCGGCCGGCGACGAACGCCTTGGTGCGGTTGACGATACCGAGCAACAGCGGTGCTAGGACAAGAGCACACAGCGGCGGCAGGAGCGATGCGGGGCTGACCACGGCTCAGAGGCTCGCCCAGACCAGCAGCACGACGAGCGTTGCCGCGACATAGAGCACGTAGATGTGTGTGTGGCCGTGCTGGATCACGTTGAGCCGGCTGGCGATCCGGTCGAACCAGCGGAAGGTCGGCGCGAACAGCAGCCGCAGCACCGGGTCGCCGCTGTCGCTGGAATAGGAGGCCGATCCGGGGAAATAGCCTCGCGGCGCCGCCAGCGCCTCGCGATTCCGGACGAACAGGCGGAATTGGGTGATCAGTGGCTGGACGAAGGATGACGCCGTGTACTGCATTCTCGCGGTCGGGAAGAGATAGCCGCAGCCCCATACGGGCCCGCGCCGCGCGCCGGCTTGGCCGAGGCTGCGGGCGCGCCACAACCAGATCGCGGCGGCAATCGCGATCGCGGCGGCGAACACCGCAACAGCAGCGCCCAGCGGTGCGGTGAGGCTGGCAAGCGGTGGCTCAACTGCGCCCGCCGGCAGGCCGGTGGCGGCGGCGACGACCGGCGGCAGGGCGCCGACTACCACCGGCGCGGCGAGCCCGATGACGGCGCACAGCAGCGCGAGCGCCGCCATCGCGGCGGTCATCGGCCCGGCGACTTCATGCGCCTCTGCCGCTTCCGGACTCCTCGGCGAGCCGAGAAACACGATGCCGAACGCCTTGGCGAAGCACGCGGCGGCGAGCCCGCTGATCAGCCCCATGACAATGATCGTCAACAGGCCGGCGGCGGCAATCGCCGCATTCGGTTCGATGACCGCGGCAAAACCCGCGTAGAACAGCAGGTACTCGCTGACGAACCCGTTGAGCGGAGGCAAGCCGACGATCGCGGTGGCGCCGATCAGAAATGTCGTGCCGGTCCATTTCATCCGTTTCAAGAGCCCGCCGAGTTCCTCCAGGTCGAGCGTATGCGCGGCATGCTGTACGGCGCCGGCGGCGAGAAACAACAGGCCCTTGAAGATCGAGTGATTGAGCACATGCAGCAGCCCGGCGGCAAAGCCGATGATCGCGAGCGGCGTCATGCCGGTCGCGAGCCCAAGCACGCCGGCACCGACGCCGATCAGGATGATCCCGATGTTCTCGACGCTGTGATACGCGAGCAGCCGCTTCAGATCGTGCTGCGCCAGCGCGAACAGCACGCCGAGAACGCCGCTCGTTGCGCCGATCGCGAGCAATAGCCAGCCCCACCATTCTGGCGGCGTGCCGAGCAACGTTAAGATCCGGACCAGACCATAGATGCCGACTTTGATCATCGCGCCCGACATCAGTGCCGAGGCATGGCTCGGCGCCACCGGGTGGGCCTCGGGCAGCCAGACATGTGCCGGCACGATGCCGGCCTTCGAGCCGAACCCGACGAGCGCCAACAGGAAAGCGAGCGAGCAAAGCTCGGGATGAGCGCTGAGCGCGACGGGATAGGCAGCGAAATCGGAGCTGCCGGCGAGCTCGCCAAGCATGGCGAACAGGACGAGCAGAAATGCTGTGCCGAGATGCGTTGCCGCCAGATAGGTCCAGGCTGCATGCCGCACCGCCGGCTCGCGGTCGTCGAAAATGACGAGGAAGAATGGCGCGAGCGCCATGATCTCCCAGGCCACCAGGAACAGAAGCCCGTCATGCGCGGCGATGACGGCCGCCATGCCGGCGGTCAGCAGATTCAGGTGAAACCAGCTGGAAGCGGCTTTGCGCGGCTCGCCCCGGCCCGCCATGTAGGCGCCGCCGTAAATCGCGGTAAGGATCGACAGCCCGAATACCGGAAGCAGGAAAAATCCTGCCAGAGCGTCGATCTGCAGGCTGATCGTGCCGCCGGGCATAAACGACTGACCCGACAGAGTTTCCGGAGCCCCCGACGCCAGCACGCGCACCGCTCCCGCCAGCCCGATGGTGCAACCGGCAATCGCCCCTGCCTGTCCGGTCAGTCGGCTCAGCCGGGCACTCCCGCGGAACACAAGCGCCGCCGCGCCGCCCAGAATGAGCAGTAGAACAGCTGCCAGGAATTCGGGCACGGCGAGCGCTATGCCCCCTTGAGCCGGAGGCCGCGCCCGCCCTGCGCACTCACCGCTCCTTCGGCGATCAGCTCGATACCCGCCGCATCGAGGGCACCGATCAGCTTCATCAGCGACTCGACGTTGCCGCGGATCACGCCTTCGCTCGTTTCCATGCGCTGGATCGTCGGGACCGACAGCCCCGACAGCTCGGCCAGCCGCCGCTGATCAATGCCGAGCAGAGCGCGAGCGGCGCGGAGCTGCGCAGCGGTGATCATATCTAAAACATGAGAATAGCCATTTCAGCGGTAACTTATACCGCCCCACCCCTACTGGAAACCGATGTGGCATCTAGCCGCAGGCGAGGAAGATTTCCTTTGACAACCTGACGAACAGCGGCACCCGACCGAGACGGCCCTGTCGCGGGCTGGTCCATAGCCGCTAAGGAGCATCAGCGCCGGTATCCAGCGCCCGCTGGACCGTCTGGTGTCCTCCGGTAAGCCGACCTTCGCCGGAAACACGGCGACGGGCTAGACGCGCCGTTTGTAGACCGCAGGCCTACCCTTACCGACGCGGGCAAAGCACCGCATTTCAGCGCGGCAGCGCGGTCAACGGTTGACCGTGGTGCCTGCCGGGTATGCAACGCGCGATTTGCCGTTGCTCAAATCGATCCAGACAGCGACCGTGGCGCCGACGCCGCCGGCAATCCGGTGAATGTCGGCTAAGACCGTGTTGGAGAAGGTCCCGTTCAATGGAATTCGGTATCTATCACGAGTTTCCGATGCTGCCCGGCCGCAGCCAGGCCGAATGCTTCGCCGCCGGGTTCGATATCGTCGACGCCAGCGAGGAATACGGGCTGGACGTGATGTGGCTCGCGGAGCTGCATTTCGACAAACGCCGCGCCCTCTGTGCCAGCCCGCTGGTTCTCGGTACCGCGATCGCGGCCCGCACCGAGAGGATCAAGATCGGGACCAGTGTGCAGGTCCTACCACTGGCGAATCCGCTTCGAATCGCCGAGGAATCAGCGATCTTGGACCACGTCTCCAAGGGCCGGCTGATCTTCGGCGTCGGGCGTAGCGGCGTCGTGAAGACCTACGAGGCGATGAACATCGCGTATTCCGAAAGCAAGGATCGCGAGGTCGAGTGTCTCGAGATCATCCAGCGCGCCTGGCAGGAGGACAATTTCTCCTACAAGGGCAAGTTCTACGACATCGAAGACGTCACCGTTGTTCCGCATCCGGTACAGCAACCGACGCCGGAAGTCCGCCTCGCGGCGGCGAGCGTCGAAACATTCCCTACGGCCGGGAAGGCCGGCCAAGGGCTGTTCATATCCTCGCGGCACGAGGATGCGCGGATGTTCAAGCAGCACATCGACGTCTACCGCAAAGCCTGGACCGACGCCGGACATCCCGGAGAGGCGCCCGTCTATCTCCGTTGCCCTGGTTTCGTCGCCAAAACCGATGCGGCGGCCCAGGAGGCCTACGGGCCTACGCTGATGCAGCATTTCCAGAACCAGAGCCGCCTGCTCGCCGATTCCGCTCGGCGGCAAAACTCCCCGCCGGACCACCCGCGCTGGAAAACTTCTCAGCGTCTGACGGAAATCACGCTCGAAGAAACTTTGCGCGGTTCGGTGCTGATTGGGTCACCCGATACGGTGGTGAAGAAGTTGAAAGACTTGCATCGCGATATCGGGCTGTCGGGCGTGCAGCTGGAAACGAATTGCGCGGGCCTGGCCGATCACGCGGCCGAGCGAGAGGCGATCCGGCTACTGGCGCGGGAGGTCAAGTCGGCGTTCCGTTGAACGCAGCTTGGAGCACTGGCGGATGGCCACTAAACGGTTAGCCCGAGAGGCTCACGCGCGGCCCGCTCACCCGCTCACCTTATGAGCTTCTCGCCATCAGCCCTATGGTTCGGCCGTCATAAATAGTCTTTTTAGTTTATACACCCCGAAGTGGGGAACTGGGGAGATGACCTTGAGCGACAACCCGATCGGGGCTTCCTATCTCTATTTACTGGAGCCCGAGATTCGCTTTCTGGAAGCCGCCGTCGAGCATCTGATTCCCACAGATGAGTTGGGCCCCGGGGCTCGCGATGCGGGTGTGGTGGTCTATATCGACCGCCAATTGGCCGGCTCCTGGGGCGTCCACGGCCGTCAATATCGCGGCGGTCCCTGGCTGGAGGGCACGCCGCAGCAGGGCTACCAATCGCGCTTCACGCCGCAAGAGGTCTATCGCATCGCGATTCGCGAGATCGACCAGCACTGCAGAGCCGAGTTCGACCGGCCTTTCGCGCAGCTTTCGAGTGACCGGCAATTGCGCGTGCTCGAGCAGTTAGAAAAGGACGAAATTGCGCTGCCGTCGCTGTCATCGAAATTCTTTTTCGATCTGCTGTGGCGCAACACCGAAGAGGGGTACTTCGCCGATCCGCTGTACGGCGGCAACCGCGACAAAGTGGGTTGGAAGCTGCTCGGCTTCCCCGGCGTGCCCAGTGGCCAATACCGCGAACTGGTCACCAGCAGCGAGCCGTACCACGCCGAACCCGTCAGTGTGCTCGACATCCAGATCGGCAAGGTGCCGCTCGATGCGGAAGGCTTTCCGAAGCACGTCATCATCAACCGCGACAGCAACAAGGGAAGCTGAGATGTCGGCGACAAAACTGAAATCCGTCGATGTCGTCGTCGTGGGCAGTGGCGTGGTCGGCTCGATCATGTCGATGGAACTGGCCAGTGCCGGGTTGCGCGTCGTGTGCCTCGAGCGCGGCAGGCAGTTCGATATCGACACCGACTTTCAGAAACCCAACGTGTACGACGAACTGAAGTTCGATCGCCATAGCGACATCTTCCAGAACCTGGCGCGCGATACCCTCACGTTTCGCAACAACAGCGCGCAGACGGCGCTGCCGATGCGCGAGATGGGTGCGTTCAAGCCAGGCGAGATGGTCGGTGGCACTTCGGCGCACTGGGGCGGCAATGCGCGCCGCTTCTTGCCGCATGATTTCGAAATCCGCTCGCGAATTGAGGAACGCTACGGCAAATCGTTCATTCCCGAGGACTGCGATCTGCAGGACTGGGGCGTCACCTGGGACGAGATCGAACCCTACTATGACCAGTTCGAGGAAATCTTCGGCGTCGGCGGCAAAGCCGGCAATCTGGACGGCGAGATCCAGGCCGGCGGCAATCCTCACGAGGGGCCGCGCTCGCGCGAGTATCCAAACCCGCCGACGCGGCGCACCTATGAGGGCGCCCTGTTCGCCGAGGCGGTGAACTCGCTGGGTTACGTGCCATTTCAGGGTCCAACCGCGGCGATGACGCAGGACTACCGCAATCTGTACCGCGTACAGATGCTCGAATGCGCGCGCGGCGGCTTCTGCTCGAGCCATGTCTGTGCGCAAGGCGCCAAGGCCAATCCCCTCGCCGCGGTGCTCCCCGCGCTCGCCCGGCAGCCGACCTTCGAGTTGCGCTCGCTGTGCAACGTGTTGCGCGTCAACACGGATTCCACCGGCAAGAAGGCCACCGGCGTCACCTACATCGACGCGCGCGGTAACGAGATCGAGCAATCGGCCGACATCGTGATTCTGGGCGCTTATTGCTTCAGCAACACGCGGCTTCTGCTGCTCTCAGGCATCGGCACGCCCTACGATCCGCGCACCGGCAACGGGGTGGTCGGCCGCAACTACTCCTACCAGCAAGGCGGCTCGGTGCACGTGTTCTTCGACGATCGCGAGTTCAATCCGTTCATCGGCGGCGGCCAGGTCAACACATCGATCGACGAATTCAACGGCGACCTGATCGACCGCGGCCCGCTCGGCTTCATCGGCGGGGCCTATATCAACACCTCGACGAGCGGCGCGACGCCGATCAAGGGCAAGCGAGTGCCGCCCGGCACGCCGCGTTGGGGGGGCGAATGGAAGAAAGCCGTCGCCCGCTACTATCGCCGAAACATGACGATCAATATTCATGCATCGTGTCTGAGCTATCGGCATAACTATCTCGATCTGGACCCGACCTACAAAGACGCCTACGGCCTGCCGCTGCTGCGCATGACGTTCGACTGGAACGACAACGATCTGCGTATGATGAAGTACATGAACGAGCGCTGCACCGAGATCGCCCGGGCACTGAACGGTTCGAAGCTGGGCGGCAAGAACAAGGGCACGCATTTCGGTATCACGGGATACCAGAGCACGCACAATGTCGGGGGCGCTGTGATGGGCAGCGATCCGTCGACCAGCGTCGTCAATAAATACCTGCAGTCGTGGGACGTCTCGAATTTGTTTGTAGTGGGCGGCAGCGCGTTCCCGCAGAATCCCGCGAACGGCCCCACCGAGACGATCGGCATGCTGGCCTGTTGGGCGGCCGATGCGATCAAGGAAGACTACGTTCGCAACCCGGGCTCCTTGGTCTGAACAGCGACGCGAAACCCTGCGCTAACCTGGAAACGTCCTCGTCGCTACGCGCTTTCCGCATGTTGCCGAGGTCATAGCCACGCCGGCAGCGCTCACGACGCGCGTCACCTGGGAGTTTGCGCAGGGGCTGCTAATAGGATGCGCCGGCTGCTTCCCCTCTCGGGCTAGCCTTAGAGCCGGATCTCGATACCTCGCGTTCCAGTCGTCGCCGTTCCATGATCGACGCCCGACGAGCGCTCGGACAAAGTCATCGGGATGATCTTTCGTGGCATGAGCCGTATCTTTCGCTATGTTTGGGCGGGCTGGTTTGCCTTAACCGCTCTCCCGGGGCCAAGCTACACCAATCGGCTTCTTTGCAGGCTACGCGCTTCGTATTATGGCGACTGCGAGACGATGACCGAAATCCTCCCGCCCCCGGCACCATCCTCGACACGGGGCCGCGGCCTATCCGAACCGGACCCCGGCAGCGCCCCGCCTAGACCGAGGTTTGACGCGCGCACAGCGATTGCCGCAGCGCTCTTCTTGACCATCATTGGCTTAGCCATTTGGTATCTCGCGCGGCCCGAGCCATTGCTGGTCCAGGGCGAAACCGCCAGCACCCGTGTCGACATCGCGGCCCGCGTTTCCGGACGGCTTGCCAAGATTCCCGTTATGCGAGGCGAAAACGTTGCACAGGGCACTACCCTGCTGGTCATAGACAATCCCGAACTTGTCGCCGAATTGCATCAGGCTGAAGCCGACAAAGTCGTCGCCGATGCGGAATTAGCACGCATAAATGTCGGGACGCGTCCAGAAATCATCGCCCAACGCAAAGCTGAAATTGATCGTGCGGCTGCCGATCTAACACTGGCACAGCAGAATTACGACCGCACCCGTCAGCTCGCCGCCCGGCAATTCGCGCCTTTGTCCAAGCTTGACGAAGACACCAATTCATTGACGCTGGCCCAGCGTCGGCTCGAGCAGGCCAAGCTCGCTCACGAAGAGGCCGTGCGCGGCTTTACCGCCGAGGAGCACCAGATCGCGGAAGCCAATGTCGCGAAAGCCGGGGCCAAGGTCGCCACCATCAAGGCGCTGGTCGATCAGCTGACGGTGACTGCCCCAATCGCCTCGCAGATTTATCAAATCCCCGTCGAGGAGGGTGAAGTCGTCACCCCAGGGGTGCCGCTGATGTCGTTGGTCGATCTCCATGATATCTGGTTCGGCTTCTCTCTCCGCGAAGATTTAGTCGCCGGTTTAAAAGTCGGCGACCGGTTTACCGTCAAGGTTCCGGCGCTCGGCAATCGCGAGATCCAAACCGAAGTCAAAATGATTGCAAGTAAGGGAGAATACGCGGGCTGGCGCGCCACGCGTGCCACCGGTGATTTTGATTTGCGCACGTTCGCAGTCCGCGCCTATCCCGTCGCTTCGGTCGACGGATTGCGCCCTGGCATGAGCGTCTACGTCGATTGGACCAGGCGGTCACCGCTATGAGGCGACCGGCAAGGCCAGGTTTATGGCTCGTCGCCACGCGCGAGGTCAGGTTTTTTCGGCGCGACCGAGCCGGGTATTTGCTGATCGTCGTGATTCCGCTGCTTGCGTTCGCGGTTTTGGCTTGGACCTTCAGCAACGCCGTGGTGCGCGGGTTAAATGTCGTCGTTGTCGACGCCGATCGGTCGTCGATTTCGACCAGTGTTGTCCAAGCGATCTCGGCGGCACCGGGATTGCGCGTTGCCGAGCGAGCCGACGAATTGAGGACCGCGACAGGCGCAATCCGATCCGGACGGGCTATCGCGGCGGTCTATGTGCCGCCGAACTTCGAACACGATCTTATGGCGGGAGAGCGACCGCAAATCATCGCTTTCTACAATGCGCAATACTTCACCCCCGGCAATATCGCGGCGACCGGTTTGGCTGCGGCGATCTCCGCCGCCTTGTCCGGACTTTCCCCACTCCACGGAGTTCGCGCGCCCTCGGTCGGAAACGGCCGGCTGGTTATCGAGCAGTACGTGCTGACCAACCCGGCGCTGAACTATGCTGGCTTTCTGTTGCGTGCGGTTATGCCGACGACACTGCACGTCGTGATCGCGATTGCCGCCGCCTATGCAATCGGGACGGAGTTTTCGCGCCGCAGTTTGCGGGCCTGGCTGCGGTGTGCCGGCGGCAGCCCGCTGCTCGCCCTCACTGGCAAGCTGTTACCGATGTTCGCGTTTTTTTTTGGTCTGCTGGGAATCGAGGCGCTGATTCTTCATGCGGGTTTCGAGTTATCCTTCCGCGGCGATGTACTGATGCTGGTTCTCGCTGCGATGCTCTTCATCGCCGCATATCAATCACTGGCTGCGCTGCTGCTATTGCTTGTGCGAAATCTTCCGCTCGGTTTGAGCCTGGTCGCGATAATCGCGTCGCCCGCTTTCGGATTTGCCGGCGTCGGGTTGCCGGTCCTGGCGATGAACGAGTTCGCCCAAGGCTGGGGCGCATTGCTGCCGCTGAAATGGTACCAGCAAATCCTGTTCGACCAAGCGGCGCGCGGGTCTCCCGTGCATTCGTCCGCGCCAGCATTCGCAATCATGGCGGGAATGGCGCTCGGGTTGTTTTTGCTTGCCTGGTGGCGCCTCAGCCGCTTTTCGCGCGAGCGGCCGACAGACTCGGAAGAACCCTTGCCGCAAGATGGGCCGGACATCGCCGGTACGTTTGTCGGTGAATGGCGCAGAGTGCTCGGCGACCGGGGTGTATTCAGCCTGATGATTGTCGCTCCGGTATTTTATGGCGTGTTTTACCCGCAACCTTACTTAGGACAGTTGGTTCGCGACATTCCGATTGCGGTGGTAGACGACGATCGGACTCCGCTAAGCCGCCGTCTGATCCAGGCTATTGACGCCGACGAGGCGGTTTCGGTCGCAATCAGGGCTCCGGCGCTCGATGCGGCGCAGCAGGCACTGTTCGACCGGCGGGTCTTCGGCATTCTCGAGATCCCACCGGACACCGAGCGCGAGGTTCTGAAGGGCAATCCCGCCCGCCTCCCGGCCTATGTCGATTCCGCATATTTTCTGGTGTTCAATCGGACATTGCGCGGCATCATCGAAAGCGCCGCCGACATCAACCTTGCCGACGTTTCGCGCGGAGCGCGTCCCGATGGCGCCCAAGCTCGATTGGCATCGGCCGCGACCAGCCCCGCCGAATTGTTGACCGAGCCGTTGTTCAACCCGACGGGAGGCTATGCGAGTTACGTCGTGCCGGCCGCGTTTGTGCTCATCATCCAGCAAACCATGCTGATGGGAGTAGCGACTCTGACCGGGCTCGGGCTCGAACGATCACGGTCGGGAGTGCGCCGGATCGGGTTGGGACCCGGCCAGCTCCTTTGGCGCAGTATTGCGCACCTGACGATCTATGTTCCGGCCCTGGCCCTGTTCCTGATTGTCTTGCCGCGGGTCTATGGCTTCTCCACTCTGGGCCGAGTCGTCGATTTGGCATTATTCGCCGTACCCTTTGTGCTGGCGACAAGTTTCATGGCCCAAGCAGCCGGCTGCTTTTTCAGGCACCGCGAAACCGCGATCCTGGTGTTTGTCGCGACGACCCTGCCACAATTCTTCCTGGTTGGCGTTTCCTGGCCGCGCGAAATGGTCCCGCCCGTGCTCGACGGTTTACGCCGCATATTCCCGAGTGAATCGGCGATCGACGGTTTGGTTCGCATCGGACAGATGGGCGCCCGGCTCAACGAAGTAAGCGCGGACTGGCATTTCCTGTGGTTACTTGCCGCATTCTATTTTCTGTTGGCGGTGGCCGCCTCCCGCCGCCGGGCGGCAACAGGACCGGCCCATGCAGTCTAACGCTTCTCGCCGGCAATATGTCATTTCGGTCGTTCTTGCGCTGCTCGCTGTGGCGGCCATTCTTGTCTTCTTAATTTTGCGCCCAGGCATCGTCGCACCGCGTCCGCCCGGGGTTATCCAATCGACGGAGATCAAGATCGCCCCAGAGATCAGCGGTCGCTTGGCACGGTTCACCGCCATGCCAGGGCAAAAGGTCCGCGCAGGCGAGATCCTGGCGGAATTGTCGAACCCCGAACTCGAGGCGGCGCTGGTCCTGGCGCGGGCACAGACCGAACAGGCGCGTGCCGAGCACGATCGGGTTTACGCCGGCCCGCGTCAGGAGCAGGTCGACACACTGCAGCGTCAAATCGACGTTGCAAAGGCGAACGTCCTCTATTCGCAACAGCAATTTGCCCGAACCTCAAGGCTCGCCACCACCGGGGTTGCCTCCCGGCAGGATCTCGACAAGGCGACGGCCGCAACCGAAACTTCCCAGGCAGAACTTGCCCGTGCCCAAGAGCTGTACGAGGCGGCGCGCCTCGGTCCGACCCACGAGGAGCGCGCCATCGCTGACGCCAAGGTCGGAAGCGCCGCTGCTGCGGCCGCGGTTGTGGCCGCGCGCGTCGCCAAACTGAAGGTCCGCGCGCCTTCGGATGGGATCGTTGCATTGCTGATCGCCGAGACGGGCGAGGCGATAGTCCCGAGTCAGCCGGTCATGACCTTACAGGCGAGTGGAAAGCGATGGGCGAGCTTCAATGTGCGCGAGGACCAATTAGGGGATCTGCGCATCGATTCGGAGGTCGAACTGATGCCGGACAATGGCGCCGGTCCGACCAAGGCCAAGATCGACGAACTCATGCCGCGCGGCGAATTCGCCACCTGGCGCGCCGCCCGTGCCGTCGGCGATTACGATTTGAACACCTTTCTGGTCCGCGTCGACGCTGAAACAGCCCCGGACGGGCTGGAGCCGGGGATGACCGTGTGGATACGGCCGCGGTAGCGGCCGGAACCCGCGTGCGAAACCCAGCCACCCCGTCATGCAGCCGCTCTCGGGCGCGTCTCTCCGGCAGCGCGGGTCGCGAAATCGGCGGCCAGTTCGAGGCAGCGCCGCTGCAATTTCCGAATTTGGTCCGAAAGCGCGAAATCCACCGCTTAGCTTCGATTCGTGCCGCCGGGAGACGAGATTGCGTTGTCGCCCGGATGCCCGCAATCAAGCCGTGCTAGGTCGGGGCCAGCTGCGGAGCGCCCTGCGCATCGCGGCGACGCGCCGGCCCGCCGGCGAGGATCTGCACCACCCCTGCCGTGAAGCCGATCAGCACACCGATCCGCCACGCATAATCGTAGGACCCGAACGTGTCGAAGATCAGCCCGCCGCCATAGGCGCCGAGCGACGACCCGACCTGATGCATCACAAAGGCGATGCCGAGCAGCGTCGCCATGTAGCGGGTGCCGAACATTTCCGCCACCAGCCCGCTGACCAGCGGCGCGACGCTGAGCCACAGCATCCCCATCGCGCCGGCAAACAGCAGCGTCGTGGCCGGGGTTGGCGGCATGATGAAATACGCGGTGAAAACAAAGGCGCGCAGGATGTAGAGCAGGCCCAACAGGATATGCTTCGGGTACCGTGCGCCGAGCCAGCCAGCGGCCAAAGAGCCGAAACAGTTGACGCCGCCGATCACCGCGATCGCCTCGGCTCCGAGCATCGGGTCCTGCCCGCACAGCGCCAGATAGGCCGGCAGGTGCGTCCCCAGAAACACCAGGTTCAGGCCGCAGACGAAATACGCGCCTGACATCACGAGAAACCGGCGGTGGTGCATCGCGTAGCCGACCGTCTCGCGCATCGACACCTTGCCGCTGCCGCCCGCCGGAACCTTGTCCACGCCGCCCGCCAGAAACCCGGCCGGGATCATCATCGCGGCCAGCGCCAGGAATAACAGCGCGCCGATCTGCCAGGGGTGGCTCGCGAGAAGTGTCTGCGTCGTCAAGGGCACCATCAGCGTGCCAAGCGAGCCGCCGGCCGAAACGAGGCCCAGCATCTTGCTGCGCCGCTCCTCCGAGACCGCGCGGGCCACCGCCGTCAGCGCCAGCGACGACGCGGTGCACGACAGCGCCACCCCGATCAGCGAGCCGGAAATCAGCAGCTGCCCCGCGCCGCCGGCTGTCGCCATTACGGCCATCCCGATCACATAGACGACGGCGCCGGCGAGCATCGTCACGCGCAGACCGAAGCGGTCGGCGATCGCCCCGACCGGCGCCTGCGACAGCCCCCAGACGATATTCTGAACCGCAATCGCCAGCGTGAACTCGGACGCGGCGATCCCGAGGTCGCGCGTGACCGGCGGCAGAAACAGGCCAAGGCTCTGCCGCAGCCCCATGCCGAGGCTGAGGAGCACCGCGGCGCCAATCAGAACGAAACTGGTCTGGCGGGTTGTAAGAGGGGACGGCATTTCCCTGGCCGGCATCCGATCAAAATTTGATCTCTCAATCTGCCCGATCGAACCCGTCGACCGATACGGCTATCGGCGCAGCCTATGCCTGCATATTCGGTATGGACGCGTCTTTCGCGGGCCGGCGCGGCGAGCACGTCCGCTTCCTGACGGATTCCCTTACAGAATGTCAATTGCTCGTATTAAGGGTGATAAACAAAATTGATCAACGCAGTATGCTACTTAAGCGGCTGACGCCGCTGTCGAGTTTCTTTACACAGCGCCCCCGAATGCTCGATCGTCATCAGTACAACATATTGTAAATGAACAGGTAATCTCTTTGGCACAGCGTTTGCTTGTGGTTGTGCGTCAGGGACAACCTGGCACCGATGAAATGCTACTTAATTAATGAGAGGAGCTGACATGATCACGGCGCTACGGACGACCGTTTACGGGATTACGGCTCTGCTCGCACTGGCCGCTGCCGCCCAACCCGCATCTGCCGTCGCAATCGATGTGACCAGCACCGCCCCCACCTGGTCATTCACCGGAGGCACCAACACAAGCACCGGAACTCAGGGGGCCGGAAACGCGACGGTGTGGCAAATCCGTTGGGGAACATCCACCGGATCGGGTCAAAGCGGTCTCGGGTTCGATCCGGCGCAACCCCCAACGCTGTCCACGTCCCCCGATACGCTATTCAACCTCGGCACCCTCTTTCATTATAACAACCCGATCAATGGAGATGTCCCAACCAGCATCACGCTTACTCTCAGTACAGCTATCGCAGGCGCGATACCGGCAACTCTGCCATTCGCCTTCGGCTTCACGGTTGACGAAACACCCAACTCCGGACCGGTCGGAAGCTGCCCATACCCATCGACCGTTCCCTGCTCCGACAAGATCACATTCACGAACATCGACACGACGAACGCCTTCACCCTTGGAGGAAATCCTTATACAATGGAGCTTGTCGGCTTCTCGTTCGATGGCGGAACCACTTTTACCAACCAATTCATAAGCAACGAGGGAACGACAAACCAGGCTGCGCTGTATGCCAAGTTCACGGCTCCCCATTCCACAGTTCCCGAACCGCACAGCTTCCTGGTTCTCGCCACGGCACTGCTCGGGTTGGGCTGGGTGGCCCGTGCCCGGAAAGCCTGAGTACCGCCTTGCGGAGAGAGGTTCCCCCACTTTGGCGAGACCTCTTCCCCACTGTCGATCCGTTGACGATTGCAGGCCGCAATCGTCCCAAGTGGCGACCGGCCGATATGTCAGCTTCACCTTGCCGGACGCGACGTGAACCGCTCCGGGTGCGGCTTGGTGCGCGATTGGTCCGACCGCCTCAATATGGCGCGCGCATTATCGGAGGCGGAGGCGGATAGGGCGGATAACCCGGCGGCGGCCCATAGACCGGGGGATAACCGGCAGGCGGGCCGTACATCGGTGGGCGTGGATAATAGCCCGGCGGCCCCATCGGGCGGGCCACCGGAACGGGAACGGGACCGGCACCGCCGTCGAGGCTGTTCAATTCACGGGCGTTCAGCATGTTGGCGACATCATCTCCGGGATAGCGCTGCGCCCGACTGGCGGCCGAGCGCGTCTCTCGCGATCCCTCCCCCTCGGCGCCCCGTACCGGCCGCTTCGGCCGCGCGACCGCGGCGTTGCGCTCGCTTTCGGGAGGTGCCACGGCCGTGCTGCTGGTCGCCTGCTCTGCCGGAGCTGCGCTCGGCGGCGCGGCGGGCGGTTTGCTCGCCGTCTCGGTCGGGGTGGGGATGGGCGCCGGAATTGGCGCCTCCGCGGCGGGCTGTGTCGCGGCACCGGGGGGCGGTGCCGGCGGCGCGCTTGGAAACGTGATCGAAGGCGGCTGTCTTGTATTGACCGCGCCGGACGGGCTCAGCGGCGCCTGTGCCGAGGCGGCGGCGGCGAGCGCCAACACCGTGACGGCGGCAACGCCGCTCAATAAACGCTTCATTCCTCAACCTCCATCGGGAAGAGGACCGGGACCGTTCGATCGCCGGCAACTTCCGAGACAACGCCCCCGCCGCCGATGCAATCCATTTCCATCAACGCGCGGCCCTATCCCGCCCGCGCTCCAATCGCGCCGCTATACAGTTCCTCGCCGAACTCCGGGGCGACATCGGCGGTCAGCCGGCCGCGGTGGAAATCGAGATCGGCCAGAAACAAATCGCGGCTGATGCGCGCGACGATCGCGAGCACGCCTCGCCGCATGCTCGGCACATCGCCCTCGGGCCAGCCGAAGCTGACAAAGCCGGCCGGGTTATGGATATGGATATCGCGCAGATACGGCGCTTCGCCCGGCATCCTTTCGAGATATTCGTGCCCGGCGCCGAGATACGGATGCGCGCCGAGATAGTCGTCCTCCTCGCCCGGCGGCGGCGCGTACCGGTCGCGCCAGCGCAAGATCCGACGCACGAAATCGGCCAGTTCCGGGCGGGCTTGCGGATCGACGAAATACCCTGTGCCGGCGATCGCAAAGTCGAAGCGGTATTCCTCGCCGCCCGCCCGCGCCGAAATCATGCCGTCATCGACGCTCGCCGCCTCCCAGGGGGCCGCGAGGTGCAGGCGGAAATTCGCGAAGCGCATGACGCGCTCGATCGCGTCGGCCGGTGCGGTCGAACCGACGCGGCGGAAGCGGACCGCCTGATGCCAGCGGACATCGTCGGGCAGCTCGCCGTAATTGTCGTACGCGCCGGGATAGCCCTTGACCCGCGAAATCGGCGTCGCTGCGAGGCTCGGGCGCCGCGCGAACAGGTGCACCGAGGCGGCTCCTTCCTCGAGCGCGACCCCGGCGGCGTCAAAGGCCGACGCGGCGCCGCCGACCACCGCCACGCGCTTGCCGCGCAGCGCCGCGAAGTCGATCGCATCGGCGGTATGGGCATAGAGCGTCCGCGGCAGGCGCTCGGTCAGCACCGGCGGGATGTACGGACCGCCATTCCCCGAGACGCCGTTCGCAAGGATCACCTTCCGCGCGGTCTCGACCGCCGTGCCGCGCTCGGTTTCGAGATGCAGCCGGAAATACCCGGAATTATCTCCGCTTGGCGGCTCAATGCGTGCGAGACGGGTGCGATAGCGCACCGGGATGTCGAGAAACCGGCGATACCACGCCAAATACTCGGCCCAGGCTTCGCGCGGGGCACGCGCAAAGGACTCGTAGGCCGCGCGACCGTTGCGCGCCTCGTACCACGCCTGAAAGCCGAGCGCCGGGACACCCAGTTCGGGGCCGGGCAATGTCTTCGGCGTGCGCAGCACGTTCATCCGCGCGGCGTTCCGCCACACCCCAGCCCTGACCTCGTCCTCCGCCATGTCAATGACCGACACCCGGCCGATCCCGGCGCGACGGAGCGCGAACGCGAAGGCGCAGCCCGACTGCCCGCCGCCGACGATCACGACATTGTGGTCGATCGGCCGTCCGTCGTGGTCGGCTTGTACCGGCACCCAGTCCTGCGGCTCCGGACCAAGCAGCCGCAGCGCCTCGCGCGCGCGGGCATCGGGGTCAAGGGTCTCAGACATGCGTGCAATCCACTCCCGTCATTGCGAGCGCAGCAAGGCAATCTCGCCGTTCCCGTCGTTGCGAGCGTAGCGAAGCAATCCCGGTCGGCCTATTCTTTACGGGCGCGAGATTGCGTCGTCACGTTGCTCCTCGCAATGACGGCGCCACGGAGCCTGGCATGTCCGAGAAGCCGGTCGTCGCCGTCTATATCGACTTCAAGAGCCCCTACGCCTATCTCGCCAAGGACCCGGCCCGCGATCTCGAAAACCGCTTCGCCATCCGTTTCGACTGGCTGCCCTACATTCTCGACATCCCAAGCTACCTCGGCTCGGCACGGCTCGACAAAGAGGGCCGCGTCGTCGAGGAGAACCGCAACGCCCATCAATGGCGGCGGGTCAGGTATTCGTACATGGATTGCCGGCGGCAGGCACGGAAACGCGGTCTCGTGATCCGCGGAACGCAAAAGATCTGGGACTCGACGATCGCCGCCGCCGGCATGCTGTACGCCAAGCGCCAGGGCGCCGAGGTGCTGCGCCGCTACATCGACCTCACCTTCGAGCGCTTCTGGAAGCGCGAACTCGACATCGAAGACCCGGCCATCATCCAATCGGTGCTCGCCGAAGCCGGCGCCGACATGTCCGGCGCCGCCTTCTGGCTCGCCGGCGAAGGACCGCGCGACGTTACCCGGATATCGCGAGAGGCGGAAGAGAACGGCGTTTTTGGCGTTCCCACCTTCGTGATCGACGGAGAATTGTTCTGGGGCAGCGAGCACCTGCCCGACATAAGCGACAGACTTTCGACTTAATATGAGGAATGCCGCATCGTATTAAGCATCCGCACAGCAGCTGCTATAAGCACCAGGGAGGCTTCGATGAGTAAGAACATCGTCTTCTGCGCCGACGGGACATGGAACCACCCGGGAGAACCGGACAGCGAGGAGAGCGCGCTACATTTCAGCAATGTCTACAAGCTGTTCCTCAAGCTTGAGGGGGTTGACGAGCCGGGCACCACGCGACTGGCCAACGAACAGGAGAAAACGTTGCGCGCGGCCGACGGCTCGCAGCGGCAGGTCGCGAAATACCTGCACGGGGTCGGCAACTCGAAAAATTTTCTTGCGAGGATCCTTGGCGGGGGGCTGGGCGCCGGGCTGATCACGCGCGTCGTACGCGGTTATACCTTCGTGTCGCGGAACCATGAACCGGGAGACAGGATCTTCCTCGTCGGGTTCAGCCGGGGCGCCTATACGGCTCGCGCTCTGGCCGGGATGATCTCGGCGAAGGGCTTGCTTCCGCCCGAAATAGCCGACCAGAACGACAAGGAAGGCGCGTACCGGGCCGGCTCGGCCGTCTGGTACGAGTGGCGCCGCGAGGCGACGGTGGCCAAATCGTTTTCGCTCCGCAATCTGGCCGCGGCCGCGCGCGACCTGCCCGGATTTCTGTCCGAAAGACGCCGGTTCGATCTGGTGCCGGCCCCGATCGAGGCGGTCGCCGTGTGGGACACGGTCGGCGCCCTCGGTATCCCGCTGTTCGAACTGGATGGGGATGCGGTCGACGTCTTTCAGTTCGCCGACACGATACTTGGCAATAATATAAAATTCGGCCGACACGCGATCTCGATCGACGAGCGCCGGAACGCCTTTACGCCGACGTTGTGGAGTTCCGACGGGCAGCCCGACCGCATCGTGCAAGTGCTCTTTCCGGGCGGCCATTCGGATGTGGGCGGCGGCTATGCCATGGAAAACGGCGAGAGCGGGCTGTCGGATTGCGCGCTACAATGGATGACCGGCGAGCTAACGAAACTGGGCGTGGCTATCGGTCCGCCCGTCATCCCGGAAAACCCCGACCCTTGCGGCACCGGCCATCAGGAATGGGCAAAGCCGCTGTGGCGGGCACTGCCGACCGGAGCGCGCAAAGTACCCGACGCACCCGAACTGCATCTGTCGGCTGCGGTCATCGCGCGCATGGTGGCCGAACACGTGTTGCCAGACAGCATCGCCGGCGCGGATCCGGCCGCGTATTTGCCTGAGAACATTGCCAGCTATGTTAAGGACAAGGCCGCTGCGGAGCGGGTCGTTATCGTCCCGCTTTGAGGAGCCGGTCTTTTCCCCCATGTCTAGTTGAGGGCGATCTGATGAGCGACGAACTGCCGACCGCGGCGCGCGTATCCGATCCCGGCATCCGCGCCCTTTACCGTCTCGAAAGCCGCTGGCAGGCCTGGCTCGATGTCGAGGTCGCGCTGGCCCGCGCGCAGGCCGAGCTCGGCATCATCCCGAACGAGGCGGCTGAGGCGATCGCCGCCGCCGCAAAGCTCGACCTGCTCGACCGGCGCCGCATCGACGAGGGGTTCGCCCGCACCGGCCACACGATCGTGCCGCTGGTCTGGGAGCTGTCGCGCATCGTCGGCGAGCCGCACGGCGGCTGGGTGCATTGGGGCGCGACGACGCAGAACATCACGCAGACCGGCGACCTCCTGGTGCTGCGGCAGGCGCACCGGGTTTTCCTGCATTTGATCGGCGACGCGCTCGCCGCCGCCGCCGAGTTGGCCGAGGCCGGCGCCGACATGCCGATCGCCGGCCGCACGCACGGCCAGCACGCGGTGCCGGCGACGTTCGGCTTCAAGGTCGCGGTGTGGATCGACGAGCTGATCCGTCATACCGAGCGCCTGCATCAGGCCGCCCCGCGTATCTTCGTCGCGATGCTGGGCGGCGCCGCCGGCACCTTTGCCTCGCTAGGCGAGCTCGGCCCGGCGGTGCAGGCCGGCATCGCCCGCCAGCTCGGGATGCAACCGATGATGGTGCCGGCGCGCACGATCGGCGACCATCTGGCCGAGAATATCTGTTTGCTCGGCCTCTTGGCCGCGACCTGCGGCAAGATCGGCCGCGAAATTTATACCCTGATGAAGACCGAGTTCGGGGAGGTCGAGGAGCCGGTGCCGCCCGGCACGGTCGGCAGCTCGACGATGCCGCAGAAGCGCAACCCGAAACTGTGCCAGGACATCATCGCAGCCGCCGCCGAGGTCCGCGGTACGGTGCCGTTGGCGCTTGAGGCGATGTATACCGAGCATGAGGCCGACCGTACGACGAGCCTGATGTTCGATTCGGCCGACGCGCGCGCCTCGATCGCGACCGGCGACATGCTGGCGCGGCTCGTCGAGGTGTTGCGCGGGTTGCGGCTCGACCCGAAGCGGATGCGCGCCAATCTCGATCTCGGCGGCGGGCTGATAATGGCCGAGGCGGTGATGCTTGAACTCGGCAAGACGATCGGCCGCCAGCACGCGCACGATGTCGTCTACGACGCGGCGCAGGCGGCTTTTGTCGAGAACAAGCCGTTCGCCGCGCTGCTCGCCGCCGACCGGCGCGTCACGGCGCATCTCGACGCCGCGGCGATCGACAGGCTGCTCGATCCGACCGCCTATACCGGACTGTGCGCGATGATGGCGCGCGATGCCGCCGCGCGGGCGCGCAGCGCCGCCGGCGAACTGCAGGAGGCGGGCGCCGCTTAGAGCGTGATCGGTTTAGGTTGACGCGTAGCCAGCGTTGGCGAGGTAATTGGCGCATTCATCGCCGGTGCAGCGATCGAGCAACGAACCGATCTGCCGCCAGGTGGCTTCGATGGTTCGCGGATCGGCTTTGCGCAGAAGGGTCTCGAGCTTGGCGAAGACCTGCTCGATCGGGTTGAGGTCGGGCGAGTAGCGCGGCAGGAAGAACAGCTTGGCACCGACGGCGGATCAGCCGACGGACGGTGCTGGCTTTGTGGCTGCCGAGATTATCCATCATGGCGATGTCCCCCGGCGACACGGTCGGGACCAGGAATTGCTCGACCCCGGCCTTCGCCGGGGCAGGCGCCAGCGCGAAAGCTGGCGCCGTTGATCGGCCCGTCGATGACACAGGGCGCCACGATACGGTCACAGCGCAAGGCCGCCAGAAAGGTCAGGGTGCGCCAGCGTCCATGCGGCACCTTGGCGAGGAGGCGGGTGCCGCGAGCACAGCGGCCGCGCCGCCGGGTCATGTTGGTTTTCGCCCAGGTCTCATCGATGAAGACCAGGCGCTTGGCATCAAGCCGGCCCTGGTACTTCTTCCACCGCTCGCGCCGGCGGGCGATGTCGGCGCGGTCCTGTTCGCTGGCGCGCAGGCTTTTTTTAAACGTGATGCCCTCGTGGGCAAAAAACGCCCACACCGCGCCGTAGCTTACCGTGACGCCGTCCGCCGCCAGCTCGGCCACCACCGCCCGCAGCGTCAGGTCTGGCTTCTCGGCAATTCGAACCAGCAGCCATTCGCGTCTGCCCGTCAGCCGGCGCGGCCGATGCCCGCCCATCGCCATCGCCGCCGCGCTATCGGTCGTCCGGAACCGCTGCGACCACGTCACCACTGTAGCGACGCTTACCCCGAACACTGTCGCCGTGGCGCGGCAGGAACGCCCACTCACCACCGACGCAACAACGCGGTCCCGCAAATCCTGTGAATAGGGTCTCGGCATGCTTGCTGGCTCCCAACCCCAGCAGCATCTCGAATTACAAATCGCCCGTTCCAGGAATCCCCAATCGCCGATTTCAAATCCGATCGTGCTCTAGGCGCCGCCACCCGGGTTCGGTTCAGCGCTGCAGCAGCTTGGCACCCGGCGGGGTCGGGACCTCGAACACGTTCAGCGTTACCGAGACGAACGAATAATAGCCGATCAGACCGGCGAGATCGACGATGCCCCTATCGCCGAACCGCGCGACGACCCGTTCGTAGGTTGCGTCGTCGACCCGGTGGTCGTCGTAGTAGTCGCGGCAGAAATCGTAGACGAGCTGATCGTCGGGATCGCTGAAGGCGGGCGCTCGGCGCTCGGCAATCGCGTCGATCGCCTCCTGCGGCAGCCCGGCCTCGCGCGCGAGCCGGACATGCGCCGCCCATTCGAACTGCGCGGTCCAGTAGCGCGCGGTCATCAGGATCGCGATTTCGGTCTGGCGCGGCGTGAATTGCGTACCGAAACGGACATGCGCCCCGAGCTTGTGCGCGTTGTCGGCGAGGCCGGGGCTCTTCAGCCAGACATGCACTGGCGGCGGCACCGCACCGCGCGGGCCGGCCTTGCAGTCGTTGAAGACGCGGCGCTGTACGTCGTCCATTTGGGTTTCCGCGAGTTCCTGGTAGCGAGGCATTGTCTTTCCTTTGGTCGAGTGTCGCACGCTGGGGGATTAGGGCTTCATCAGAATCTTGCCGATGACCTCGCCCAATTCGAGCATTTCGTGGGCGCGGCTCGCCTCGGCGAGCTTCAGGCGCGCATGGATCAGCGGACGGATGCGGCCGGCGGCAAGATGATCGAGCAGCGCGCTTGTCGCGGCGGCGCGAATGTCGGGGCGGTGATCGAAGCTGTGGATCGTGAAAAAGCGCACCGCCGGGCTGACCTCGTGATGCTCGCGCATCGCCTGCACAAAGCCCGGGTCGGGCGGGCCGTCGAGGCGGCCATAGGAGATCACGAGGCCGAGCGGCGCCAGCATCGCGAAATTGCGGCCGAAGCCCTTGCCGCCGATCGGGTCGAGGATCAGGTCGGCTCCCTCCCCGGACGTAGCCTCGCGCACGCGCGCCACAACATCGTCGGTGCGGTGGTTGAACGCATGTGCCGCGCCGAGCCGCAGCACCGCCTGCCGTTTTGCCTCGGTCCCGGCGATGCCGATGACGCGCATGCCCGCGATCAGCGCCAGTTGGACCGCCGCGCTGCCGACCCCGCCCGCCGCCGTATGGACGAGCACGGTGCCTGCCTCGACCCCCCGGGAGGCGGTATGCAGCAGGTGGTAGGCGACCTGGTAGTTCGACAGGCAGGCCGCCGCTTCGAGATCGGCACCCGCCGGCAACGGGTGCGCCGCCCGCGCCGGGACCGCGATGTATTCGGCATAGCAGCCGGCGCGCACCGGAAGATCGCGGGCGCTGATGAAGACGTTCTCGCCGATCTTTCTTTCCGAGACGTCGGAGGCGGCTTCGATAATCGTGCCGCTCATCTCGATGCCCGGTATCGCCGGGAGTGGCGGCATCCACGCGTAGGTGCCCTTGCGTACGAGTGTTTCGGGCATGCTGACGCCGATCGTGTGGGCCTTGACCAGAACCTCGCCGGGGCCGGGGCGCGGCGTCGGCACCTCGCGATATTCGAGAACCGAGGGCGCCCCGGTGTGCCGCAACAGGATGGCTTTCATCGGCGCCTTGGGATCAGTCATGCCGCAATAAAATAGACCGGCCGCGCCGGAGCGCCTCGCGACGCGGCCAGAGAGAGGCGGCTTGCGCCTCTCTTTGATCGCGGCTCACCCGAAGCGGGTTAGCGAACCGGCGAGAATTCCGCCGGGATCAGCAGCTTGTTTTCCTGCCGAATGGGCCGCACCCCGCTTTGCGGCGGCCAGGCGCGGCCGGGACCGCGGGACGCCGCACGAACCCGGTCGCGCTCGGCCAGATCCTTGTACACCCAGGTGTGGACGAACTTGTTCAGCCCGCCGAGTTCGCTCGTCCAGCAGGCCGCCAACGGGGAGAGCTCCTCGCGCGCCGGAACCGCCTTGGCCCACGCTTCCAGCACCTTCGGGAGATCGCCCGGACCATAGGTGTATGTCCGCATCTCGTAGACATTGCCGGTGCCATAATCCCGGCTGCCCAGCGGCCGCATGAACGGGGCCGGGATCATGATCTCAGCTTCCTGAGCGACGATCAGATCCTGGCCGCCGGGAAGCGCGTTCCGCTCGGGATCCTTCGCCAGCGCGGCCCGCACCGCCGTGCGTTGGTTCAAATCGTCATAGGGATAGACGTGGATAACTTGGTTGAGCGGACCGAACTCAGTGTGCCAGAAGGCTCCCAATTTCGAGTGTTTCAGCCGTGCCGGCAGCCGCTTGGCATAGCGCTCCTCGAACTCGGGCACCGCTCCGGCGCGTAGCGTATAGGTGCGGACTTCGTAGATCATCAGCGTATCCTCCTAATCACAGCAATCGGCGAGACGACGTGCCTGCGCGCGCACCATACTCCACAAACCGCGGTCCGCACCGACCGGAAATGCACACGCGACGCGTGCCGATGGATCAGGCCAGGTAAAGGGAGGGCGCGGCGGTCGTCAATTCGTGGAGCATTCGATGTACGGCCGGTAAACCCAGCCGGTCCGCTGGCCTGCTCCCGTGCTCGCGATCTCGACCCAATCCGTGCCAGGCTGGACGGCCGATCGCGCGACTTCGATGCGAAACCCATTCGGCAGGCTGCCAATAATCGCTCCGTTCGGCTTGTCGCGGATGTTGAGCGGGGTGCCGGTCGGGTCCGCGACGGTGCATCTCAATGTGTCCGGACGGTGGGCGGGCGCGCGGGCGGCAGGCGGTGGCGACGGGAGCAGTTTCGCCTCCAGCGCCGCAAAAAACCTGGAGCTTGCGGTCATTGGCGCTCTGAATGGCGACGACCAGATCCTTCTGCAAAACACCTTTTGATGCACCCGATTGGTATTTGGCGGCGCCGGTGACGCCAAGATCGGCCAGCTTGCCGACCAAACCGCCGACTTTAGCGCTCGCCTCGCCGGAAAGGTCGACGCCTCGGTTCGTCTGCTCCAGCGGAGCGGATTGGCAGATCTCGTTTGCCGTGTTCAAGATCAATTCAAGCGCTTGCTGCGCTGCTTCCAGGGTTTGCGCTTGCGCCGATGTCGATATTGGTCCGTCGATCGAAACAAGCGCCGCGGCGATGAGAACCGCGAGTGAGGCGTACTTCACCCCGTCTCCTCCCGATACTGCCCCGCCTCTCGCGTTTGCGGAGAAAGCGCCCGCGATCACGTCGTTTGGCCGGCATCGGAGCCTAGGTCATCTGGAGCGGCCGGGCAATCAGCCGGCGATGGCCGACGTGGCGAGCGTCGGCGGCGAGGCGGCGATATTACTTGCGGCGCGCGAGCCGGAGGGGCACGATTCGGCATTCGGGCTCGCTTGAGCCTGTTCCAGCGGAGGGCAGCGATGAAAGAGGGCTATCGGTTTGTCGATTGCGACATGCACATCATGGAGCCGCCTGATCTGTTCGACAAGTATCTCGACCCCGAGTTCAAGCCCCGGGTGACCTCGTCGGCGCGGCGCAGCACCGGCGGACCGACCGGGATGCGCGGGCGGCCCTTGTGGTATTTCGACGGCACCCCGACCAGCAACGACGGCAACGTTTCGCAGTATAACCGCATCCGCGGCCCGCTGGTCTCGAAACGCGCCAACACGAATGTGATGTTCGCCGTCGAGCGCGGCTACGACGCCGAGTCGCAGGTCATGGGCATGGCGATGGAGGGCATCGACATCGCGGTGCTGTTCCCGACCGCCGGCTTGTCGTTCCTGGCGCGCGACAACATGGACCCGCAATTCTCGGCCGCGATCTGCCGCGCCTATAACGACTGGATCCACGAATTCGTCCAGCACAGCCCGGACCAGCTCAAGATGGCGGCGATGCTGCCGATGCACGACGTCAACCTGGCCTGCGCCGAATTGCTGCGTTGCGTCAACGAATACGGCGCGGTCGGCGCCTTCGTCCGGCCGAATTACCTCAATGGCCGCTACTGGCATTCGACCTATTGGGACCCGCTCTATTCGCTGTTGCAGGAACTCAACATCCCGATGTGCTTCCACGAGGGCACGGGTTCGTATTATTCGACGATCGAGCCGCGCTTCGGCGAAAACCGCTTTATGCGTCATGTCGCGAGCCATTCGACCGAGATGCAGTTGGCATTGATCGCGCTGATGCTCGGCGGCGTGTTCGAGTTCTATCCCAGGCTCAAGGTCGCCTTTCTCGAAGCGCAGAGCTGGTGGGTGCCGGGGCTGCTGGGCCGCATCGAATGGGACATGCGGCAGCATGCCGACAGCGATGCGCCGTATCTGAAACTGACCCCGTTCGAATACTGGCAGCGCAACTGCTTCTCTGCGATCGAGAGCGGCGAGAAGGAGGTCGGCTCGGTCGTCGAACTGTTGGGCGGCGCCGACAATATCTGCGTGTCGAGCGATTTCCCGCATTTCGACTCGAGTTTCCCGGATGTCTCGACCCGGGTGATGACCAATCCGAGCATCACGCCGGACATCGCCGGCAAAATCCTGTCCGGCGGCGCCCGCCTCTACGGCTTCGGCGAGGAGGATTTCGCCAAAGCCGACCTCGCCGCCAAGCGCCACGACAACATCGCCGCCGGAAGGGCGTAACACTAATCGTCATGGCCGGGCTTGACCCGGCCATCCACGCCTCTTTTCGAGGCCTAGCCTCAGTGGGATAATTAGGACATCACGGTATTTCGTCCGCCGTCTCGGCGCGCTAAATGAAGACCCCTACATCCGCGAAGCTGTAACGAAGCTGGTGATCCGTGAAGTGGCGTAGGCAATGCTGGAGACATTTGACGACAAGTTTGCCCTTTCAGAGCAGCTGAGGTTAATGGGCGATTTAATCGACAACTCCGAAGACGACAATTCTGGCTGAGGCTAAACGTGGATGGCCGGGTCAAGCCCGGCCATGACGAATGAGAGGAATAGCGAAATGCCCTATAACGGCTGTACCGTCATCGACATGGACGCGCATATCCGCGAGCGCGCCGACAAGTTCTTCAAGGACTATATCGACCCCGAATACCGCGCGCCGTTCAACCTCTTGTGCGAGGCGGTCGCGCGGCAGGAGGAGAAAGGCGATCGCTACGCGCTGTTCGGCAGCACCACCGCGGTGATCGAGAAGATCGAGGCGGGCCGCGCGCTCGGGGTGCGCGACACGTTCGGGATCACCTCGCGCTCCGAGATGGAGCACGGCCGCAAGGCGTTTCCGCCGGGCCGCAAGGATGCGCTGCCGCCGATCCGCCCCGAGGTCAACTGGGACCCGAAGATGCGGCTCGAAGACATGGACCGCGCCCATATCGACGTCAACGTGCTGTTCCCGACGCATGTGTCGAGCTATTGCGCGCTGCGCGATGTCGGGTTCGAGAACGCGCTGTACCGCGCCTATCACCGCTGGGTCGTCGATTTCTGCGCGCAGGCGCCGAAGCGGCTGAAATGGACCCTCGTCGCCAATATGCGCGACGTGCCCTCGGGCGTCGCCGAACTTAAATACTGGGCCGAGCGCGACCCGAACCTCGTCGGCGTCTATATCTCGCCGCAGGCCCCCGGCGGCAAACTGCTCGACAATCCGGACCTCTACCCGCTCTACGACGCGGCGCAGGCGCTCGACCTGCCGTTGCTGGCGCATGGCGGCACGGCGCGTCCGCCCTACGGCCCCGGCACGCGCGATCTCGACGGCGCCTGGTTCCTGCTGCACGGGCTCAGCAATCCGTGGGCCGGCATGGCGGCGATGGGCGCGCTTGATCGGCGGCGGCATTTTCGACCTGTTCCCGCGCATCCGCGCCGCGATCATCGAGACGGCCGGCGGCTGGGTTCCGGCGGCGCTCGACCGCTTCGACACGCATTATCTGATGTCGCCGGGCCACGTGCCGAATTTGAAGCGGATGCCGCGCGACGTGATCGCCGAGGGCCGCTATTTCCACGGCATCGACAGCTGGGAGCGCTCGGTCGAATTCTGCGTCGAGGAATTGGGCGAGGATATGTGGCTGTTCGCGTCGGACTGGCCGCACGGCGACACGGCCTGGCCCGAGGCCGTGCAGCAGACCGTCGAGCGCCCGCGCCTCGGCGAGACCGCGCGGCGGAAAATCCTCGGCGAGAACGCGATGCGCCTCTGCCCGCGCCTGCGCGCCTGACCCGGAAGAACGTTAGACCGAATCTGACGATGCCCACCGTTCCGGGTTCGCGACCTTTCTCCGATCCCGGAACAGTGGATTCTAAATATCGACAGACGCTACCGGCAACTCCTCCGGGGCGAGTTCCGACGCGTACCCGTGATAGTCTCTGCGGAGATTGATCCGTTGTAACGATACCCTCCACAGCGCATGCAAAATCAGGCGGCCGGCCCGTCACCTCCGCCTCCTTCGGGTGCATCTTTTCTGAACCGGTGGGAACCGGCGCCGGCCGCGTTCTTCACCCGCCGCGACGCCTACCCGTGGATCGTCGTCGGTACGGTATGCATCGGCTCGTTTATCGGCCAGCTCGATGCCAGCATCGTGCAGCTGATCCTGCCGACCCTCGAGCATGATTTCCATGCCCGCCTCGGCGTCGTGAGCTGGGTGGCGATCGCCTTCCAGCTCGGCTTCGCCGCCTGGCTGCCGGTATTCGCCAGGCTGGTCGAGATCACCGGCCGCAAGCTGCTGTATCTGCTCGGCTTCGCTCTGTTCGCGGCGCTATCGCTGTGGTGCGGCTTCGCCTCCGATCTGCCGCAGCTGATCGCGGTGCGCACGCTGCTCGGTTTCGCCGGCGCGATGCTCAGCGCCAATGCAATCGTGATCCTGGTGCAATCGGCGGGGCCGGAAAGGCAGGAGCGCGCGATCGGCATCATGGCCGCGGCGCAGGCGGTCGGCGTCAGCATCGGCCCGATGGTCGGCGGGGTGCTGCTCAGCCTGCTCGACTGGCGCTGGGTGTTTTGGGTCAGCGTGCCGTTTGCGATCGTGGCCGGCATGCTCGGCTGGTTCGTCATCCCGCGGACCACCGACCGCAGCCCCGACCGGCGGTTCGATTGGCGCGGCGCCGTGCTGCTGCTGCCCGCCTTGGCCCTGCTGTTGCTATCCATCACCGAAAGCGTCCGTTGGGGCCCGATGTCGCCGGCGATCCTCGGCAGCCTGACGCTTTCCGTCATCCTGCTGGCGATGTTCATCCGGCAGGAGCATCGCGCACCGGCCCCGCTGATCGATTTGACGCTGTTTCGCAACATCTCGTTCGCGACCGGCATCGTTGGGGTCGTTCTGTCCTATGCGATGCTGTACGCGATACTCTTTCTGATGTCGTTCGCCTTCATCCGCGGCTTTCACGACACGCCGCTCGCGGCCGGCCTGCGGCTCGCGATCGTGCCGCTGGCGCTCGGCATCGTGGCCCCGTTCACCGGCTGGCTGCAGGATCGGCTCGGGGTCCGCACCGTATTGTTCTGCGGCATGGCGGTCTGTATCGCGGGGCTGCTGCTGCTTTCGGACGCATTGAGCGGCTCGGCAAGCGACCTGACCGGCGCCATGGTTGCGCTCGGAATTTACGGCGCGGGTCTTGGCCTGTTTATCGCGCCCAACAACAGCGCGACCATGAGCGCCGCGCCGCGCGAGCGCAGCGGGCAGGCCGGCGGCCTGCTCAATTTGCTCCGCATGTTCGGCACCAGTCTCGGGGTCGCCGGCGCCGCGGCGTTGCTATCGTCGAGGCTGGCGGTCAAAACCGGAAGCGGCGCCCAAACGCTGGGCATGCCGGATACAATCTTGTTCGACGGCATCAGCGAGGTGCTGCAGCTACTGATCGCCGCCGCGATCGTCGCCGGCCTTACCTCGCTGCTCGTGCGGCTACCGCCGCCTGCCCCCGCTGCGGCATCCTGAAACGGGGGCAGACGTCGGCGCGGGCTACACCGTCTGGAGAATTTTCTCCTTCGTGATGTCGGGCGCCAGGATTGCGTGCCAGTCGGCGTCGCGCGGCAGCACCTCCTCGCCGGCGCGGATGTGGTAGTAGCTGGTGCCGGTGCCGGCGGGGTTGCCGCCTTCCTGCACTGCCATGACCGCCGCGCGCAGCATGCGTCGCGTCTGGCCGATCGCCTTGTCGCCCGGCCCCAAATGCTCCTTCGAGCGATCGACAATGCGCCCCATGGTTTCCTGCAACGCCCGGTCCTGCTGGTTGATGCCGTCAATGCCGGTGTAGCTCTCAGTACGCTGCACCTCGCGGTTGAGACCGTAATTGTTCGACCGGTTCTGCTTGGAACGGAACGTCGTCTGGTCGACGAAATCCGGGCCGTTGCCGATGCCGTACTCGCGCCGGTCCTCCTCCGTCAGCGGCTGGTCGCTCGTCGAGTACATCCAATTGTAGACCATGCAGTTGTAGTCATCCATCGGCACCCAGATGTGCCCGGCATCGCAGGGGATCCCCGAATCCGAGCGCGACGGCCGGATCTGGTGGAACGGCATGATGAAGTGGTAGCTGCGGATGTGCACGTCGGCATCGCCGAGCGGCCGGATGCCGGCATAGAGATAGCCGTAATCGGTCACGTCGACGACCAGCTTCGGCGCTTTGCCGCGGACAAACGGGCTCGACGGCTTGATGCCGCCGCGGGTTGAATTGTCGGTCAACAGGCGATGCAGGATCGGCGCGTGCGAGGTGTCGATGCCGCCTTCCAGGGCCTGCAGCCAATTGCACTCCTCGATCACCTTCGAGACGTGGCGGCGGCTTTCCGGCACCTGCGTCCAGGCGAATTTGGGTGGCGGCGGCATCTTGTCGGCCGGGCCGAGATAGGCCCATACGAGCCCGCCCAATTCGACCGTCGGATAGGCGGTGAGGTGGATGTGCTGCTTGAATTGGTTCTCCTCGGGCTCGTTGAGCTGATCGACACAGTTGCCCTCGACGTCGAATTTCCAGCCGTGATAGACACAACGCAACCCACATTCCTCGTTGCGCCCGAAATACAGCGAGACGCGCCGATGCGGACAGAATTCGTCGACCAGCCCGATGCGGCCGTCGCTGTCACGGAATGCGACGAGGTCCTCGCCGAGCAGCTTGACGCGCACCGGCGGCGAGTCAGGCTCGGCGATCTCCCATGACAGGCAGGCGGGGATCCAGTACCGCCGCATTGCATTCCCCATCGGCGTACCGGTCCCAACGCGGGTGATCAGTTCGTTTTCCTTCGGTGGCAGCATCGGCGATTTCCTCCTGGTTCGTGCGCCGGGATTGCCAATTACGGCGCGTGACCACGCGACATCGGCAACACAATAGCCGATTTGCCGGCGCTCGGCAGCGGTTTCGCGCGGGTCCGGCGGTTGCGCCGCCAACAGCGGCCGCCAATGCCCGCGCGAGGCTATGATAAGGCCCGATACAAGCGCGAGGTAAAAACCATGCCGAACTCGCAATCCCCCCAGCCGGAGGCCGGCGAAACCGGCGAGGCCGGAGCGCCGGCGTCGATACGACATCGTCGCGCCGGGCGGCAGAACTGCCAGGTCTGCGGCAGGAGCGTCAGCGCACACGATGTGCTGCCCGGCAGCCTGGTGCGCCCGAACATCGCCGCGCTGATCGCGCAGCGCGTGCCGGCGTGGGACCCGGCCGGCGTCATCTGCCACAACTGTCTCAACGGGTTCCGCGCCGAGTATGTCCGGGCCGAGATGGAACGGGATCGCGGCGAGCTCTCGGCCGTCGAGGAAGAGGTTATGCGCAGTGTCCGCGACGGGGCGCTGCTCGCGGAAAACCTCAACCAGGAGTTCGATCGCTCCATGAGCTTCGGCGAGCGGGTGTCCGACCGCGTCGCCGAGTTCGGCGGCAGCTGGCGGTTCATCATCTCGTTCTTCGTGTTCATGGCGGTGTGGATCACGGCCAACAGCATCTATCTGCTGTTCAACCCGTTCGATCCGTATCCGTTTATTCTGCTGAATCTGGCGCTCTCGCTGCTGGCGGCGGTGCAGGCGCCGATCATTCTGATGAGCCAGAACCGGCAGGAAACGCGCGACCGCCTCCGCGCCGAAAACGACTACCAGGTCAATCTAAAGGCCGAACTCGAGGTGCGTGCACTCAGCGAAAAGATGGACCTCCTGATCCATCAGCACTGGGCGCATCTGCTCGAGATCCAGCAAATACAGACCGAGATGATCCAGGACATGCTCGGCCGTCTCGGCCGGTAGCCCCTGGCGGCGATCAGCGCGCCGCGATCTCGCTACACCAGGACCGGCCGGTCGCCCTCGACGATGATGCGCCACAGGACGCGGCTTTGGCTGCGGTCGTAGTCGCCATGCGCGCGATGCATCGTCGCCCGGTCGTCGATCACCAGCACGTCACCCTTGCGCCACGCATGATGATAGGTGATCTCGGGCCGGATCATCCGCGCGATCAAATCCTCCATGTAGGCGCGGCTTTCCTCGGGGTTCATGCCCTCGATGCGATGCGCCTTGGTGATGTGAAAATACACCGCGCGCGAACCGTGCACCGGATGGGTGCGCACCATCGGATGCACGACCGGCTCGCCGAATTTCTCGAAATCCTCGGGCCGCGTGTCGGTGTGGCTGAGATCGAGGCCGTTGATCGTCCGCAGCCCATCGAGCCGGCGCCGCTCGTCTTCCGGCAGCGCGGCGTATGCGGCGCGCATATTGGCGACGCTGGTGCCGCCGCCGGAGGACGGGATTTCGACCCCGTAAAGGATGGTCGCGGCCGGCGGGCGCTCGCGGTTCGTGTGATCGGTGTGCCAGCGCTCGGCCGGATGCTGGCCGTTGCGATGCCAGATCATCCCGATATCGGGATAGCCCTCCATGTGGTGCTGCGAGTAATGCTGCCGCATCGGCGGCCCGAACGCGGTTACCGCCTCAAGATATTGCTCCGGCGTCAGCGACTGATCGCGGAACACCAACACCAGATGCTCCGCCAATGCCCGCGACAGCGCATTGCAGGTGGCGGCGCCGATCGGGCGACTGAGATCGACCCCCCATACTTCGGCGCCGAGCGAGGGGTGAAGCGGGGTTATTATCGTGATCTCGGCCATGGCGTCCCTCTCGGTCGTTCAAGACGCAGTGTAACCGCGGGGGAGCACGGACCGAATGCCGACATGCGCAGGCCGGCAATGCGCCACTTGCGGCACCCGGAAATCCCGAACCCTAATCAGCGGGCGCGCTTCGGCCGCATCACGCCGATCAGCGCCGCGACCGCAAAGGCGAACAGGGTCAGCTTCGGAAACCGCCGCAGCAGAAAAATTTCCAGAAGGCTTTTGAGCATTGACGCCCCTCATTCCAGCGCCCCGGGTTCTCTCGGGGCGGGCACGATAACGATAACGGAAACTGCCGCTTACATTAATGGGCCCGTCGTCCCGCGAACATGCGGATCAGCATCGCGATGCCGAGGCCGAGCAGCACCGGCGTCAGCAGCGCCTTGAAAATTCCTGCGATCATTGGACCACCTCCTACGTCCCAAACAGGTAGCACTTCCGGGCGGTTCCGGCCGGAGCCGTCGACCGCGCCTTCCCGCCGTCGGCGTCAGCCGCTAAGATCGCCGGCGGCATAACCCGCCACTGTACTAAGGAAGCTACCATGGCTCTTTCGATGTATTCGGGCTTCGTGCCCGTCTGCCTGCAGTTGCTCGGCGGCCTCAAGAACGTCCTGCAGAAGGCCGAGGCGCACACCACCGAGCAGAAATGGGACCCCAACGTGGTCCTCAATCTGCGGCTCTACCCCGACATGTTCACGCTGGAGCGCCAGGTCCGGCAGGTCTGCAACCACGCGCTCGGGGCGCTCCGGGTCGCCGGGACCGATCTGCCGAGCCTGCCCGACCAGGACAACAGCTTCGCCGAGGTGCAGTCGCGCATCGACAAGACGATCGCCGCGCTGCAGGCAGTGCGGGCCAATCAGCTGGACGGTAAGGAGGAGTCACAGGTCACGATCACCGCCGGCGGTCAGCCGCGCACCTTCAAGGCGCAGAACTACCTGTATCATTTCGCGATGCTGCAGGTGCAGTTCCACTGCACGACCGCCTACGACATCATCCGCCATGTCGGCGTGACGCTCGGCAAGCGCGACTATCTCGGCCAGATGCCGTCATAACGGGTTAACGACCTCGGCGGGGCAGCCCGGTGGCCCTGCCGAGAGTCGGCGCGGTTCAGCCGTCCCAGACCTGTTTCGGCATCGGCAGATCGGCGAAATCCGCGTCGCCCAGCGGCCGCTCGAACTTGACCCCTTCCATATCGAGCAGCATCATCCATTGCCGCGTGTGCTGGCCGATGTGCCACGTCGAGCGTTCCAACACCTCGTGCAATTTTTGCGGGCCGTAATAGGTCTGCACGGTCTGCTTGCGCCGATTTGTCCGGCGTCTCGCGCCACCACGCCTCGACCTTGTCGCGCACCCCGCGCCCGTAATCGGCGAGCGCGGCGGTGCTCGCCATGTCGGCCGTGTCAGCGATCGCCCCCGGGAGGGCTGCGCTGAAAAAGGCGCCGCCGGCGATCTCGACGAACAATTCCGGGATACGGAACATGTGGTGCGCCAGCACGCGGTACTTGCGCGGCCGGTTCGGCACCTCGGTGTCGAGCCTGTCGTTGGGCATCATCGGCACGAGCGCGACCGCCGCGTCGATGAAACGCGTCATCCGCTCGACGAGCTGCGCCGGCGACAGGACCGGGCCGGTCTTTTCGTCGAGCTTAAGAAACTCGACGACCTGCGCGATGTTCTGCGCAAAGACAAACTTGTCGCCGCGCGACAATACCGGGAGCGAGCGTGCGCCGAGGCGCTGCAGCTCGGCCCGCCCGTCCGGGTCTTCCAAAATATTGATCGATTGAAACTCGATCCCACGGATCGAGAGAAACTCCTTGAGTCTCAGGCAGCTGGTTCAACCCGGCTGCCAGAACGCTTTCAATGGCGCAGTCTCCGGCATCGCGCGTATCCTTTTCGGAAGCGGTATCCTGACCTAGACGTAATGGACTCCCGGATAGCCGTCAATCGCGGCGCGGCATTGGGTACTCCCCGGTTTGAACTGCATCGGGATTGTACGTGTTTCGAGACGCGCTCTGTCGGAGCGCTCAACATGAGCTGCCGACGGCTTCTGTTGCTTATGCGCCTCGTCAGGCACTTAGACATGGTGCTGCCGGACAGGATTGAATTTTGGCTTGGCAGCCCGGAAACCGCAGCTTCCCTCGTGTCTTGACCCCGCGCAACGCCGGACTTTGTACCACTGATTTGGATCAGGTGCAACCCGTTACCCAGGGACACCTTAGCAAGCCCTCCCGTACCGGGTGAGGATGATGGCGGCAGCCGGGACATCGACCCTTGCGTTCGGGGCAGCTAGGTTAATCACGCATTCAGATAGAGGCATGGGTTGGGGATCATGGCTGCACCATTGCCGAACCCGCCTGCCACCGTCCCGATCGACCGCGGACCGAGTGCGGGCGGGCGACACCTCTTCAGTGCGTGGGTTTTTCGGATAGCTCAGGGTCTTCCCATTGCCATTGCGATCTGGTACGCAGCCGCAACCTACGCGGAACAAGCTGAAGCCGATCGGCTGCAACGGCAATGTCAAGCGTACTTCAACATACTGGGAAGCTCCTCGTTTGAGATCGCGACCGGGCTGGAACAAAGGCGCCAGAACATGCAGCAACGGAACGGTCCTGGTTTCGATCCCGATAAGTACGCTCGCGCATACATTGAATGGCAAGAGGCACTGAATAGGTTCACGCGAGGGGCAGCACGTTTGGCAAAACTCAGCGGGAAAAACCAAGCGTACTGCGAGTTTGGACACGACTGAAATATTGCGGCGCGAATTTTCGAGCCGGTAGCCGCCATCGACCGTCGCCGGGCTTCCCCCCGGTGGGGTGGCTTCGCGTGCACGGAGCCGCCTGATCCTTTCACACGAAGCGGCGCAGCAGCATCACAAAGAAAGTGGCCGACAATCCAAGGCCGGCTACATTCGTACCGTCATGAGCGGACCCGTCTCCCATTCCGAGCAAGTCGCGGCGAACATGCTGAACCGCTACGGCCTCGCCGCGATCTGGCAACTGCACCTTTCGGCCGCCAAAGCGTACCGGGAGGGCAAATGAGACGGCTGCCCGGTCGATCATCGACGTTGCCGATGCTGCCGAGCGGGTTTGGTCGCGGCATTTGGCGGAGGATCACACCGGCCCAGAGGATCGCACAGGATTGCCGCAGCAGCGGACACACGGAAGGCGCCCGAACGCGCCCCCCATTGACACCGGGCAGCGTCAGCCTGTACCTTTTTCTTCGGAATTAGGTACGCATATAAGCCTGACCACGGCCTGCCACTTTGCGTTCTACCGGGGAGAATGCCGCCATGATCACTCGCGCAATCGCCTATCTCCGCACGTCTTCCGCGGCCAATGTCGGCGGCGACAGCGACAAGCGGCAGCGGGACGCCATTGCCCACTATGCCAAGGCTGCGGGGATCGAGATCGCTGCCGAGTTCTATGACGCGGCAGTGAGTGGCGCCGATCCCATAGACCAGCGGGACGGCTTCACCAGCCTTCTCGCATGGGCGGCGGAAAACGATGTCCGCACCGTCATTATCGAGAATGCCAGCCGATTTGCGCGCGATGTAGTGGTTCAGGAAACCGGCTATCGGCTGTTGACGGCGCAGGGCTTTACCCTGATCGCGGCCGATGACCCGGACGCCTTCACGGCAGATACACCAACGCAAGACTTGGTCCACCAGATACTCGGCGCCGTTGCACAATTCGAGAAGGCGAACCTTGTCGCCAAGCTGAAGGCCGCTCGGGACCGCATGTCGCGGCACCAGGGACGCCGTATCGAGGGGCGCAAGGGGTACACGGCAACCAATCCGGAACTGATCCGCGAGGCAAAGCGGCTGGCAAGGCGATCCCCGAAGACCGGCAAGGCGCGATCATTGCGGGAGATAGCGGAGGAACTGGCGACGGCAGGGTACACCACGTCCGCGGGCAAGCCGTTTTCAGCCTCGCAGGTACAGCGGTTGATTGCCGGGTGAACGCCGCTGGATAGTCTTCGGGGATCGCAGCAGCGTTTTTGCCACACTCGGCGCTTGCGGCCCAGAGGAGCGCTCATTGCGGCGCAAGTTCGACATGATCGCCGCGCGGTGGCTCGATCGGCTCGGCCGTTCCTTCAAGACCATGGGGCGGGCGCGCAGCCAGGGCGAGCGACTGGGGCGCCCTACGCTCCCCGCAGACAAGGAAGCGAAGATGCGCGAGTTGCTGGCCGGCGGAACCGGGATCGTGAAGGCCGCGCGGCTGGCTGGCGTTGGGGTGAGCGCAGTGCAGCGGATCAAGGCTGTGATGCCGGCCGGGGCGGTTGAACACGGTGGCGAGGTACGCCCCTAGAAGCCCAAAGGAAGCGCTGCAGCAGCGCCTTCTGGATGGCAAAAGGGAAACGCCCGTCGTCAACATCTTGTGGACCGACCCACGGTTTCCACCGCGGGACAAATCGAATAGGAAGGCCAGACAAGCTCCTACAGCGAATGCGGGGTTTCAACCTGGAAACGGAAAACGGGTAGTCGGGAGCAGAACCACCTCTACAGGGCTCCTATGGCGCCACAGCGCCATGCCGATTAGGTGACCTAACGGGAAGGGCTCTCTGCATTTCCGCACCGGGATCGGCGTCGTGACCGGCAGACACAACATCTTGTTTTCAAGCCTGCGTGGCGCTCTATCCTTTACGAGTGCATTTGCGGGCCCGATCGCGGTGGTAAAGCGGTGATCGATAGGGCCCGGCAATGAAATGATGACCTAGAAGGAGATTATGAACACTGAACACAACGGCCCGGCCGAAGTCGCCGAGGCTGCCGACACCGAGACCACCCTCGCACTGATGCGCACGGTCGAAATTTGGGGGGATGGCGCATGCAGCGGCATCCCGGACCCGGGGGTCGGGGCGCGTAGCTGCGTTTCCGATAAAGGCATCAAGAGGGGAGATGTCAGGAGGCGAGCCTCACACCACGAACAGCCGCATGGAGATAGATGGCAGCAATCAGGGCGCTGGAATGGCTAAAGCCTTCATGGCGGGTACAGCTTCATACCGATCAAGGGAATGACGCAGTGGTTGTCACCCTGGAAGGCCAACGGCTGGCGAAAGGCTGACAAGAAGCCGGTCGAGAACCAAGACTTGTGGGAACACCTAGGGAAACACTGAAGAAGTAGCGAATTGGGTGGTTGCGCCTGGTAGAATTTCGTCCGGCCGGGGGGACCGAGGGGCGGGACGATGCAGCGTCAAGGGAGCTTTTCGCAGGCGGAATACGCCGGCAAGAAAAAGCAGACGCGGCGCGACAAGTTCTTGGCCGAGATGGAGCAGGTGGTGCCGTGGGCGCGGCTGGTTGACCGTCTGCGCCCGCTCTACCCGAAGGGCGAGCGCGGCCGCAAGCCGATCGCGCTGGAGCTGATGCTGCGCATCTACTTTTTGCAGCAATGGTACGGGCTGGCGGATGAAGCGCTGGAGGATGCGCTGTACGACAGCCAAGCCTTGCGCGGCTTTGCCGGCATCGATCTGACGCTGGACGCGGTGCCCGACGCGACGACGGTGCTGCACTTCCGCCACTGGCTGGAGCGCCACGAGCTGACCCGGGCGCTGTTCGACGAGATCGCCGCGATGCTGGCCGAGCGCGGTTTGTTGATGCGCCAAGCTACCATTGTGGATGCCACCATCATCGCCGCCCCGCCCTCGACCAAGAACAAAGAGAAGGCGCGCGACCGGCAGATGCACCAGACCAAGAAGGGCAATCAGTGGCATTTCGGGATGAAGGGGCATATCGGCGTGGACGTCGCCTCGGGGGTGGTGCACACGGTCGTCGGCACCGCCGCCAACGAAGCCGACATCAACCAGATGGCGGCGGTGCTGCACGGCCAGGAAGAGGCGGTGTTTGCCGACGCCGGCTATACCGGGGCAGACAAGCGGCCGGAGCATGCCGACCGCGATGTCTGCTGGAACATCGCCATCAGGCGCAGCATCATCAAAGCTTTGCCCAAAGCGCTGCGGGATGTGGCGAGCCGGTCGAGCGCGCGCTGGCGCAGGTGCGCGCCCCCGTCGAGCACCCGTTCCACGTCGTCAAGAACCTGTTCTGCCATAAGAAGCTGCGCTATCGCGGCCTCAAGAAGAACACCGCGCAATTGCACACTCTGTTCGCGCTGGCCAATCTGGTGATCGTCAAGAAGGCTCTGCTCGCTCAACCCGGCTGACGATACCCGGATTCTGTCCCGATCCCGCAAACAACACAGGAAACCCGGCCCAACCCCCGATTTATACCAACCAGACCGCCACCCACGCGGCGCGCCGCCCCAAAATAAGGCCGTAGCCGCCGAACCGTCAGCTATCCTCGCTATGTTCAGTGTTTCCCTTAGGTCAACACGGCGCTGCCACGCACTGCCAAAAAACCGCGTCCAGGCGC
>CAWJZU010000029.1:0-84777 GCA_963847345.1 uncultured Alphaproteobacteria bacterium
CTAGGCGCGAAAGGACAGTAATCACATGACGTTACGAAATTGGATCAAGCGGACAGCCGTTGCGGCTGTGGCCGTTTTGGCGGTTGCCGTAGGCACTCCCAACAACGCGAAGGCGGATCTCTTCCAGGTCGGCTTCCTGCTCGACAGCTCGGGAAGCATCACGTCCAGCGGATGGTCGACGATCACCACGGGGCCTCGAACGCAATCGCGGGATTTGTCGGCGCGAGCGACACATACGAGCTGTCGGTGATGTCGTTTTCGAGCACGACGCAAACCATCGTCGCACCGACCGTCGTGACCGCCGCCAACCTGGCGACGTTGCAGGCCGCGATCGCGGGTGCAACTTTCCTCGACGCAAACACCAACTTCGCTCTCGCCTTCACCGATATGACGACGTTGATGAACCCGGGTGCCAGCGGCGCCCTGGCATCCTTCATCAACTTCGCGACTGACGGCGTACCGAACGAGGGAGGAGCCGATCCTGCGCAAGCCGGCATCGACGCCCGTGACGCATCGATCGCAGCCGGGATCGACAACATCAGCATCGAAGGCATCGGTGGCGGCGTCAACCAAGCCTATCTGACCGGCGGCATCTGCTATCCGCAACCGTGCACGATCCTGCCGGCGTCCAACTTCCCGTTCCAGGGTTTCTACACCGGGGTTGCCAGCACCGCCGATTACGAAGCAGCGGTCAATGAGAAGATCCGCATCATCACCGGCGTTCCCGAGCCGGCCTCGCTCGCCGTTCTTGGCAGCGCCCTGCTGGGATTTGGCGTGCTGCGTCGCCGGCGGCGGAATAACAACGCGTAAACTAATTCGATTGGTCTTGAACATCGACGGCGCCTTTTTCTTTTGGGCGCCGTCTTTCTTTAAAGCTTCCCCCTACGCCCGCCGACATAAGTTATCTCGAACGCACACCGCCCAGCGGGCCAATTGCACCATCGCGACGGCCGGTCCCGGCGTTGCCGTGGATCAGCCATGCAGCCCGGCTTTCTTTGAAAGGCCCATAGCACCGCCAGCCGATTAAACCGGCATACCGCGCGCCCGGCGCCGGAGCGCTCGCAAGCATTGACGACGCAGCGGCGGACAGGCTTATTGGTGCCTCGCCGGCCGCTTTCGCTTTCGAGGAGTGCTTGGGATGGCCGCGCAGAATTTTGCCGGGGTTCTCGTCCCGGTTTTGACGCCGTTCACCCGCTCGGGCGAGCCCGATGCCGGGCGCTTCGTCGGCTTCTGCCGCTTCCTGCTCGACCAGGGCGCCGACGGTCTCGCGATCTTCGGCACGACCAGCGAAGCCAACTCGATGTCGGGGGTCGAGCGCATGGAGTTGCTCGACCGGCTGATCGACGCCGGCATTCCGGCCGCCCGACTGATGCCCGGCACCGGCGCCTGCTCGGTCACCGAGGCCGCGGCGTTGATCCGCCACGCCGTCGGACATGGCTGCGGCGGCGTGCTGATGCTGCCGCCTTTCTACTACAAGGGCATGGACGACGACGGGCTGTTCGCGTTTTTCGCCGGCGTGATCGACCGGGTCGGCTCCGACGCGCTGCGGATGTATCTCTATCACATCCCGCCGCAGACCGTGCTCGGCCTCTCGCTCGACCTCGTCGGCCGGCTGATCCGGGCCTATCCGCGGACCGTCGTCGGCCTCAAGGACAGCTCCGGCGATTGGAACAACACCGCCGCGCTGCTCGACCGCTTTCCGGATTTCGCGGTGTTCCCGGGGTCGGAGGTGTTCCTGCTCGACGGGCTGCGCAAGGGTGCCGTCGGCTGCATCACCGCGACCGGCAACGTCAACGTGCCCGGCATTCGCAAGGTCTATGAGAACTGGCAGACGCCGCAGGCCGACGCGCTGCAGGCCGAGATCACGACCGCGCGCAAGACGATCCAGGCCTATCCGATGGTCCCGGCCTTGAAGCGCATCGTCGCGCATTTCCACAACGACCCGGACTGGGCCATGGTGCGCCCGCCGATGGTGCCGCTCGACGACGCGCAGTCGAAGGCGTTGCTCGCCGATCTCGCGAAAATCGGTTTCACCCTGGGCGAGGCGCGCCGCGCGGCGGCGGAGTAAGAACGGAGCAAGATTGCTTCGTTGCTTTGCTCCCTCGCGATAACGGGTGTATGTGGCGTTGCTACGAGATGCTCCGTCATTACGAGCAAAGGGAAGCAATCTCGCTGACGGGAGGATCGGTCGATGGCGACGGAGCAGGTCCCTTCCCGCACCCCGGAGCGACAGGCGTTCTACGACCGCATCGCGCCGCTGCATCTGGCGCCGCTGTGGGAAAAGCTGCACCACCTCGTCACCGCCGAGCCGCATAGCCCCTGCGTTCCGCATCTCTGGCGATACGACCGCGAGGTGCGGCCGCGCCTGATGCAAGCGGGCGGGCTGATCAGCGCGATGGAGGCGACCCGCCGCGTCCTGATCCTCGAAAACCCCGGTTATGAAGGGCAGGCGCAGATCACCCAATCGCTGTTCGCCGGGCTGCAGCTGATCCTGCCCGGCGAGATCGCGCCGGCGCACCGCCACACGCAATCGGCGCTGCGTTTCGTGATCGAGGGCGAGGGCGCCTATACCGCCGTCGACGGCGAGCGCACGGCGATGCATCCCGGCGATTTCGTCATAACGCCGTCCTGGACCTGGCACGACCATGGGCACGACCGCGGTGATGAAGGCGGTGAGCCGGTCGTATGGCTCGACGGGCTCGACATCCCGATCGTCCGCCTGCTCAACGCCAGCTTCGCCGAGCCCGGCGCCGCCGATGTGCAGAAGGTCACCCGGCCCGAGGGCGACAGCCTGGCCCGGTACGGCAACAACCTGCTGCCGGTCGACTGGAAGCCGGCGGCGAAAACCTCGCCGGTCTTCAATTACCCCTACGCGCGCACCCGCGAGGCGCTCGACGCGCTGTCCCGCGGCGGCGATCCCGACCCGTATCACGGGCACAAGCTGCGCTACGTCAATCCGGCGACTGGCGAGCCGGCGATGCCGACGATCGGCACCTTCATCCAGCTTTTGCCGCGCGGTTTCGCGGGCCTGCCATACCGCTCGACCGACGCCGCGGTTTACGTCTGCGTCGAGGGACACGGCGAGACCCGCGTCGGGGACACGGTGTTGCGCTGGACGCCGCGCGACATCTTTGTCGTGCCGGGCTGGATGAGCCATACGCATCGCGCCGAGGACGACGCCGTGCTGTTCAGCTTTTCCGACCGCCCGGTCCAGGAGAAACTCGGTCTGTGGCGCGAGGCGCGCGGCAATGCGTCATAAGGCAGAGGCGTTGGCATGATCCATCCGGTTATCCTGTCGGGCGGCTCGGGAACGCGGCTGTGGCCGATGTCGCGCTCGCTTTACCCGAAGCAGCTTCTGGCGCTGACTGGCGAGCGCAGCCTGCTGCAGGAGACGGCGCGTCGCGTCGCCGATCCCGCTTTCGCCGCGCCGCTCATCGTCGCGAACGAGGAGCATCGCTTCATCATCGCCGAGCAGCTGCGCGAAATCGGCGTCACGCCGGAGGCGCTGATCCTCGAACCGTTCGGCCGCAACACCGCCCCGGCGGCCTGCGTCGCGGCGCTGCGCCTGGTCGCGACAGCGGCTCCGGGCGACCCCGATCCGCTGATGCTGGTCATGCCGTCGGACCACGCGATCGGCGATCTCGCCGCGTTCCGGCAGGCGATCGAGCGCGCCGCCGAGGCCGCTCGCGCCGGCCATCTCGTAACGTTCGGCATCACCCCGGAGCGGGCCGAAACCGGCTACGGCTATATCGCGAGCGGCCGGCCGCTCGACACCGTCCCCGGGGCCTTTGCGGTCACCGGCTTTGTCGAAAAGCCCGACCCCGACACCGCCGAGCGCTATGTCGCCTCGGGCGAGTATTTCTGGAACAGCGGCATCTTTCTGTTCCCGGCTTCGCTGTACCTGTCCGAACTGGAGCGGCTGCGGCCCGACATGCTGGCCGCGTGCAAGGCGGCGCTCGCCGCTGCCAGGACCGAAACCGACTTCGTCCGGCTCGACAAGGCGGCGTTCGAGGCCTGCCCGAGCAATTCGATCGACTACGCCGTCATGGAGCACACGCACGCCGCCGCGGTCGTGCCGGTCGGCATGGCGTGGAGCGATCTCGGCTCGTGGGACGCGCTGTGGGAGATGGGCGCACAAGGACGAGCACGGCAACGCGCTCTGTGGCAATGTCGTCGCCGAGGCGACGCGGAACTGCTACCTGCGCTCCGAAGCCGGGCTCGTCGCGGCGATCGGGGTCGAGGACGTCGTCGTCGTCGCCACTGGCGATGCGGTCATGGTCGCGCCGCGCAACCGCACGCAGGAGGTAAAGCAGCTCGTCACGCGCCTGCTGAAGGAACGCCGCGACGAGGCCGACGCGCTGCCGACCGTGCACCGCCCGTGGGGCAGCTATCGCTCGCTGCACAACGGCCACCGCGTGCAGGTCAAGCACATCCTGGTGCGGCCCGGCGGCAAGCTGTCGTTGCAGATGCACCATCACCGCGCCGAGCATTGGGTCGTCGTGCAGGGCACCGCCAAGATCGTGTGCGGCAACTAGGAAAAGATTCTGACCGAGGACCAGTCCACCTACATCCCGCTCGGCACCCCGCATCGCCTCGAAAACCCCGGCAAAATCCCGCTGCACGTCATCGAGGTGCAGAGCGGCAGCTATCTCGGCGAAGACGACATCGTCCGCTTCGAGGACCATTACGGGCGGGAATAGACAACGGCCCTGGGCCCGGAGCGGTCCCATTCGACAGCCGCAACCACCGCTGTCCGCTCGCGGAAAGCGTCGTCTTTTCGCAACCCCCGATCCTGTCCTATGATGGCGGGCAGGCAAGATCGAACATATCGGGGGATTCGCATGGCACGGAATTCGCTGGAAATTATTGCTGCCATTCTGGGCGGTATCGCGATCGCCTCTGCCGGCGCGCACGCGCAGGGGCTGGTCACAACCCACAAGCTTTCCGCGGCGCTCGCCAACGAGCTGGTCGGCGACGCGGTGGCGGAGTGCGCCAAGAAGAATTATGCCGTGACCGCGGCCGTGGTCGATCTCGACGGCGTCCGCCAAGCCGTGTTGCGCGGCGACGGCGCGCCGATCCATACGCTCGATAATGCCTTTTACAAAGCGTACTCGTCGGCCTCGCTGACCCTTGCGCGCAAGGAGGAGAGCACCGGAGTAATCGCGGAGCGGATGGCTAAGAATGCGCCGACGACGGTGCCGCAGACCCCGCTGCCCAACGTCACCTACGCGAGGGGCGGCGTGGCGATCAAGGCCGGCGACAACATCATCGGCGGGCTCGGCGTCAGCGGCGCCCCCGGCGGCCAGTTCGACGAAGAATGCGCCCGCGCCGCCCTCGCCAAGATCGCCGACCGGATGAAATAACCGCCGCCCTCCCGCGACCGTGGCCCCGATCGTAGGATGGGCTGAGCGAAGCCTAAGCGCATCATTCTACATCCCGACCGGCAGCCCGCACCGCCTCGAAAACCCGGCAAAATCCCGCTGCGTGTGATTGAGGTTCAAAGCGGCAGCAGCCTCGGCGAAAACGACGTCGTCCGCTTCGAAGATAACTATGGGAGGGAGTAGCATCGCACAGGGTCGAGATACCGCTCCCGGTCGATAAGCATGGACATCGATTTCCCGATCGAGTTCATTGTCCCCGGCACGCCGATATCGCTGCAAGCCAAGCGGCGCCAATCTTTGGACGAGTGGAAGGATCGCGTTATCATGGCGAGTTGGACCGTTCTGCCCGAAAGCCACTTCGCCACCGGCGATCCGATCTCAATCACAATGTACTACTTCCCTGCCTCCGAGATGCTGGGAGATTTAGACAATATCGTCAAGCCAATTCTCGATGCGCTGGACCGACACATATACCTCAGCGACCGACAAGTTGAACGGATTTTGATTTAAAAATTCGAGCCTGGAAAGGTTTTTCTCTTTACGCAGCCCAGTCTGATACTGGACAACGCATTGGATCACCCCAAGCCGGTCCTCTATGTCCGCCTTTCCAACGATCCTTTCGAGGATTTGACACTATGACGATTTCCTCCGCAACGCGAGACGCGGATTTCCTGCAGACTCTTGTGCCTGGTTACGAAGCCGAGGGGTTTTCCGTTTTCCTTCACCCGGGTCGCGAAATGCTACCGAAGTTCATGCACGGCTATCGGCCTGATGCAATTGCAATCAAAGGCAACAAGAAGATTGCTATAGAAATCAAGGGCCATGCAGGCGGCCGTTCGGCCCACATCGAGCAGTTTCAGAAAGCAATTTCGGAGCATCCCGACTGGGAGTTGCGTGTGTATTATATCCCGGACCGCTCTGACAATCAGCATTTAAATCCGCCGAGCCCCGCCGAGATTGACACGGCGCTTGCCGAAGTTAGTCAATTGAAACAGGATGGTCATTTGCGGGCGGCTTTGCTGATGGCATGGGCAGGGTTGGAAGCCGCGAGTCGAGCGCTATTGCCGGATCGTCTTGGGCGCGCGCAGACTCTTGGCAGTTTGGTCGAAGTGTTGGCTTCCGAGGGTATTGTAACCCCCAACGAAGCGGATGAGTTGAGGAGAGCGTATTCCTTACGAAATGCTGCTGCGCACGGCAACTTCGCTGCTCCGATTACGGAGGCCGAAGTGGATCGCGTGATTGCGGCGGCGCGCCTTATCAAAACGATGGCGAGTGAACCAACCCGTCCGTAGCAGCGTAGGATGGGCTGCTCCCGGTGCCATGAATATCGCCCTCACCCCCGGTATTCGAGAATATCGAGTCCGTTCAACCGGTCGATCAGGTAGACGAGGCCGCGGTCCTTATCGACGAACACGTCGTTCGACTGCACGATGTTCTGCCCGGCGCCCGGCGCGGGCATGAAATGCTCGACTTCCTCGGGGCGGTACGGGTTCGAGATATCGACCGCGCGCAGGCCGCCACCGAACCACGTCACCAGGATGATGTTGCCGTTGACGGTCTCCTGCGGCTGGTGCGCGCCGAACCAGCAATCGCGGTTGAACGGCTCGTCATGCGGCACCCGCCATGTCGCGACCGGCACCGGATGCTTTTCGTCGGTGATATCGACGATCCACATGAAGGCGTTCGGCGACGGCGTCAGCCGGTCGGAGACCTCCTCGTCGGTCACGACCGCGATCCGGCGTCCCATCAATTCGTGCGGGATCGGCAATACCGTGTGCGTCGGGCACGGATAGGGCGGGCTCCAGTCGAGACCGCTGACATAGGTCGGGTTGCGCAGGTCGCTGATGTCGAGGATCACGAACCCGCCGTGCCAGTAGCTCGTATAGAGCCGGTCGCCGCGGCGCAGCGGATGGTGGCAGCGGTGCCGCCGCCCCGGCCATGTCGCCTCCTCGCCGCCCGCCGCCCATTGCCCCTTCATCCACCAGCGCGCGATCGGCTCGGGCCTTGTTGGGTCGGCGAGGTCGAGGATCACCACAATGTCGCCGACAAACCCGTTTTCCTCGGACGAAATGTAGGCATAGCGCCCGTCCGAATCGAAACGGTGCGAGCCCAATGATTTGTAATGCCCGATCTGGCGCGGCTTGGTCTTGTCGCTGGTGTCGTAAACCTTGATGCCACCCTCGAAATCGTCCGGACGCTCGCCGGTGGTGCTGCGGAACAGCTCGTTGTTGACCAGCATGATGTCGCCATGCGCGCGCACCTTGTGCGAATGCGTGTGCGCCGGCAGCGTGATCTGCGAGACGACGCGTGGCCGCCTCGGGTCCGCGACGTCGATGATCGAGGTGCCCTCGGGCGGGCGCATATGCCCGACATAGGCCCAGCCCCCCTCGGCGACGACCTGTCCGCCGCCCGGGATGTCGAGCCGGGCAAGGTGGCGCAGCAGTTCCGGCATCGCGTAATGCTCCCGCTTTCGTTTGTTTGTCCCTGGGGTGAACGCTAGCACGGCCACGCCGGCGCCTCCATGCCACTGCCACCGGTTCAATCACGGCCGCAACGATGAGGCGCGCCTCGTCAATCTGGGAAAGGTCCCGCCGCCGCATGCTAACGACGCGCAAAACAGCAGCGCTTCAGCGCCGGAGACGGTCCGTCTCGCGAATGCCGAACTGCGAGCGCCGCTCCAGCATCGTCACCTCCGAGCGTCCGACAAAAATTCCTGCAATCGCTCGCGGGGCGCGTCCCGCATCACGAAGCAGTCGCCGATCCGCCGCGGCATAATCAGCGTAATCGCCCCGTCGCGCACTTTTTTGTCCTTGCCCATGTGAGCCAGCAGCCGGTCGGCCGCGTCGCCGGAAAGCCCGATCTCGGCGAGCGTGGTTGGCAGCCCGGAAGCGGCCAGGTGTTGCCGGACGCGGTGCGCCTCCTGCCCCGACGCAAGACCGAGACGCACGGCGAAATCGAACGCCAGCACCATGCCCAGAGCGACCGCCTCACCGTGCAGCAGGCGGTCGCCGAACCCGGTCTCGGCCTCCAGCGCGTGCCCGAACGTGTGGCCGAAATTCAAGAGCGCCCGGTCGTCGCCGGTCTCGCGTTCGTCGGCCTGGACGATTTCGGCCTTCATGCGGCAGCTGACCATCACCGCGCGGGTCAGCGCCGCGGCTTCGAGATCGCAGACCGCGCGTCCCTCGGTTTCAAGCCATTCGAAAAACTTTGCGTCGCGGATGAGACCGTATTTGACGATTTCGCCATAGCCTGCGCGCACCTCGCGGCGCGGCAGGGTCGCCAGACTCGCCGTGTCTGCCAATACCAGCCGCGGCTGGTAGAAAGCTCCGACGAGGTTCTTGCCAGCCCTGGTGTTGATCGCCGTCTTGCCGCCGACGGAGCTGTCGACCTGCGCCAACAGCGTCGTCGGAATCTGCACGAAATCGATCCCGCGCAGCAGAGTCGCGGCGGCAAACCCGGTGATGTCGCCGACCACCCCGCCGCCGAGCGCAATAAGCATCGTCGCCCGCTCGATGCCGCACGCCAGGACGTCGTCGACGAGCTGCCCGAAATGGGCCAGAGCCTTCGTGCTTTCGCCGGCCGGCAGCACGATCGCGTGGTTTGCGATGTCCTGCCCATCGAGGCTCCGGCGCAGCGCCGGAAGATGATGGCGCGCAACCTGCTCGTCGGTGACAATGATCGCCTGCCGCCGCCGCAGCAGCGGCAGCATCGCCGCTCCGGCGTTTTCGATCAGCCCGGGACCAACGAGAATGTCATAACTCCGTTCCGCGAGCGCGACGCGCAGGCGCTCGGTCGCGGCCTGATTTTCCTCTGTCATTTATCTCTCTCCGCGTCGGGGGGCCGTGACACGATCGGACAGTTCGCCAGCGCGGCGATAACCCGCGCTGTCGTCTGTTCCGCCGAGCCGTCGCTGCTGTCGATCACGATATCGGCCTCGGCATAGATCGGGTGACGCCGCTCGATCAACCCGGCGAGCACGGATCGCGGGTCGCTGCGCTGCAGCAAGGGCCGGTTATTGCGGCGGGATACCCGCGCCACCAGCACGTCGAGATCAGCGCGCAGCCATACCGAGACGCCGCGCCTCGCGATCAGCGCGCGGGTCGCCGGATCCATGAAGGCGCCTCCGCCGGTCGCGAGGACATGCGGCTGCTGTTCAAGAAGCCGCGCAATAACCCGGCGTTCGCCGTCGCGAAACACCTGTTCCCCGCGGTTGCTGAAAATTTCCTCGATCGTTTCACCGGCGGCGGTCTCGATCTCGTTGTCCGAATCGAAAAACGGAAGGTTCAGCCGGGCTCCCAGGCGCCGCCCGATCTTTGTCTTGCCGGCGCCCATCAGGCCGACGAGAACGATCGCGCGCCGCGGCGAGAAAAGCTGCGGGCGCGCCGCTGTTCCGATCCGTGAGCTAGTCTCCAGGTCCAACGCGCGCCTCTGTTTCCGTTACGGCCCTTCCGCACGGCGCCCTCTGAGGGTACTAGCATAACGCGCCGCCGGTTCGTCAATCTGCGAGGTTTGGCGGCGCGCGGATCGGATCATGTTCACATTGGGGGTGCGGTCGGGGCCATGGGTCGGTGGTGGTTGGGGATCATTCTCGCGCTTGTCGTCGTGCTGGCGATTGTCGGCGGCCTGCTTTACCTGGCCTATGGCGATTTCCCCGTTCCGGCGAAGCCGGTCGAGAAGGTGCTGCCGAATGACCGGTTCCCGAGGTAAGCCGCTATCGGGCGCCGTGGCGGTGGCGATCCCTGCCACGACCACGCATCGAATCGAGGCATTTCTCGAGACGCTCGCGGCCGAACGCGGCGCGGCGCGGCTAACGCTGAGCGCCTATCGCGCCGATCTGGAGGATCTTGCGACCTTTCTCGCGACCCGCGGCTCTCCACTCGAAAGCGCCGATGCCGCAGCGCTGCGGGACTATGTCGGCGCGATGACCGGGCGCTGCCTGGCGCCGCGGACCGTGGCGCGGCGGCTATCGGCGACGCGGCAGTTCTTCCGCTTTCTGGTCAGCGACGGCAGCCGCGCCGACGACCCGACGGCCGATCTTGATCCGCCGCGGCTTGGACGACCATTGCCAAAGATCCTCAGCTGGAGCGAGGTCGAGATACTGATCACCGCCGCCTCGGAATGGCCCGGTGAGGACGGGGTCCGACTGCGCTGCATTGTCGAGCTGCTGTACGCGACCGGGCTACGCGTCTCGGAGCTGGTCGCGCTGCCGCTGGCAGCGGTGCGCCGCGACCCGCGCTTTCTGATCGTGCGCGGCAAGGGCGGCAAGGAGCGGATCGTCCCGCTGAGCGAGCCGGCGCGGCGCGCTTTGGCGGAATATATCGAATGCCGCAGCGGCTTTGTCCCGCGGAACGCTGTGGGCAGCTCGAAGGCGGAGCGGTGGCTGTTTCCGTCGCGCGGCGGCGAGGGCTGTCTGACGCGGCAGCGCTGCGGCCAGCTGCTCAAGGAGCTGGCGCTGAAAGCGGGACTCGACCCGGTGCGGCTGTCGCCGCATGTGCTGCGGCATGCCTTTGCCAGCCACCTGCTCGACGGCGGCGCCGATCTGCGCAGCGTGCAGCAGATGCTCGGTCACGCCGACATCGCGACGACGCAGATCTATACGCATGTCCAGGGCGAGCGGCTGCGCCGGCTGGTCGAGACCGCACACCCCCTCGCAGCGCGGAAGCGCTGATGCGGCATTTTTTGGAGTTCGAGCGGCCGATCGCGGAGCTTGAGGGCAAGATCGACGAGCTGCGCCGCCTGTCGAACGACAGCGGTCTCAACATCGCCGAGGAGGTCGGGCGGCTTGAGGCGCAGGTACAGCGTCTCGTCAGCCAAAGCTATGCGAAGCTGACGGCTTGGCAAAAGGTTCAGGTCGCGCGCCATCCTGAGCGGCCGCATTGCCTCGACTACATCGCCGGGCTGATCGACGAGTTCACGCCGCTGGGCGGCGACCGCGCCTTCGCCGAGGACGCGGCCGTGATCGGCGGAATCGGCCGGTTTCGCCGGCACAGCGTCGTCGTGCTCGGCACCGAGAAAGGGGCCGATACCGAGGCGCGCGTGAAGCACAATTTCGGCATGGCGCGCCCGGAAGGATATCGCAAGGCGCGGCGCCTGATGCGGCTTGCCGAAAGGTTCAGACTGCCGGTGCTCACCTTTATCGACACAGCCGGCGCCTATCCCGGGGTTGACGCCGAGGCGCGCGGACAGAGCGAGGCGATCGCCGGCGCGATCGAGACCTGTCTCGACCTTCGCGTGCCGCTGGTTGCCGCCATTATCGGCGAGGGCGGCTCCGGCGGCGCGATCGCGCTGGCCACCGGTAACGCGGTGCTGATGCTCGAACATGCGATCTATTCGGTGATTTCGCCCGAGGGCTGCGCCTCGATCCTGTGGCGCGACGCGGCACATGCCCAGGACGCGGCCGAAGCGCTGCGGCTGACCGCGCAGGACCTGCTGCGGCTCGGGGTCATCGACCGCATCGTGCCGGAGCCGCTGGGCGGCGCGCACCGCGAGCCAAAGACCGCCATCGGCGCGCTCGGAGATGCGCTCGACGAGGTGCTGCGCCCGCTGCTGAACACGGACGGCGACGCCCTACGCACCGAGCGCCGCCGCAAATTCCTCGCGGTCGGTACGCTGCGGCCGTCAGCGTGAGCGGTGTCCCGCGCGTCTGCTAAAGATAGCGCAACACCACAAAACCGGCGACGAGCAGCACGGCGAAGACGGTCGTCACCAGCATCAGGCGGCGCTCAATAAAGTCGCGCGCGAAATCGCCGAACCACCACAGCACCGCGGCTAGCAGAAAAAAGCGCAGCGCGCGCGAGACAATCGACGCGCCGATAAACGACAACAGATCGAAATGCGCGACCCCGCTCGCTATCGTGATCAGCTTGTACGGGATCGGCGTCATACCCTTGATGATGATGATCCACACGCCCCACTGATCGAACCCGGTCTTCAGCGCATCGTAGCGACCCATCGCGTTGTAGAATTCGAGCACCGGCCGTCCGACCGCGTTGAACAGGAAATAACCAATCGCATAGCCCAGCAGTCCGCCGACGACCGAACTCAGCGTGCAGAGCGCCGCGAGCCGCCATGCCTGGCTCGGCCGCGCCAGGATCATCGGAATCAGCAGGATGTCGGGCGGGATCGGAAAGACCGAACTCTCCGCGAACGATATCAGCAGCAGCGCGGGGAGCGCGTGCGGGCCGGCGGCGATCTCCAAAGTGCGAGCATAGAACCGCTGCAGCATCGAGGGTCTGGTTCAAATTTGCGGAGCGTCGGAAAAGTCGAACCCCTCATACAGGTCGGCCATTGAGATTTCGATGCCGACCGACGAAAGCGGGATTGTGCCGTCGGGTTTGGTGATGATTTGAATGATCCACTGCTCGCCTTGTCGGCGATGGATTTCGGCATAGCGGGAATCCGAATCGACCAGCAGTATCTCCTGGACGGATGTGATGCGCTGATAGGCAGGAACCTTCGCCTTGCGGTCATGGCGCTCGGTACTTGGAGACAGAATTTCGACCAAAAAGATCGGGTCCTCCATGTATTGCCGCCGGCGATCGTAGGGTGCGCAGGTCACGCCGATATCGGCGACGAAATACGTGTCGTTCCGGTCCGGATCCAGGATTCCCGCTTCCGTTCCGGCGCGGCAGGGACGACGCCCCGAGAGGGCTGCATCAGTCCGGGTTGTAAGCCGCGCCGAAAGGGTCCAGTGCCCTTCCAGTCCAGGAGCCATCGCCATTGGAAAACCGGCGATCAGCTCATACCGGGTATCGGTGCCGTCGTCCCAACCAAGGAACTCATTAAGCGTCATACGCTTGATCGCAGCTTCGCTCATCACTTGGCCTCCTGCGCCCTGCCCCACCCGCCGCCGCCCGGGGTTTCGACGATGACGACCTCGCCCGGCCCGAGCGTCACGGTGGCCTTGCCGGGCAGCTCCTCGACGCTCCCGTCGGCATGCAGCGCGGCGTTGCGGCCGGGCTTGCCATTGGCCCCGCCATGCAAGCCATAAGGCGCGAAGCGGCGGCGTTCGCATTGCAGCGACACGCGCGCCTCGTGGCCGAGAATGCGGATCGCGCGGATGAGGCCGTTGCCGCCGCGGTGCCGCCCCTCGCCCGCCGACCCCTCGCGCAGCTCGTAGCGCTCGACGCGCAGCGGATAGGTGATTTCGAGCGCCTCGACCGGCGTGTTCATCGTGTTGGTCATGTTGCACTGGATGCCGTCGTCGCCCGGCCCCATCGGCCGCCCGCCCTGGCCGCCGCCGATCGTCTCGTAATAGCTGTAGGGCCGTCCGCCCGGAATATCGGTGGTGCGTGGGTCATGGCCGCCGATAATGACCGAGTTCATCGTGCCCTGGCTCGCCGCCGGCACCCGATCGGGAGCGAATTGCGCGCAGACCTTCAGCACCGTGTCGGCGACGCGCTGCGTCGTCTCTGTGTTGCCGGCGCACACCGCCGCGGGCGGGCGCGACGCGAGGAACGAACCTTCCGGCAACCGCAGCTCGACGCTGCGGAAGGTGCCGGCATTGACCGGGACCTCCGGGTCGGTCAGGACCTTGATTGCGAAAAAGCTCGCCGAATAGGTCATCGGCGCGACCGCGTTGATGTTGCCGGGCCGCTGCCGCGACGAGCCGGTGAAATCGAGAATCAATTTCTCCGGACAAACGGTGATCGCGAGCGCCACCCGGACCGGCTCGTCGCTCCAGCCGTCGTCATCGAGAAAATCCTCGGCGTAGTAGGTACCTGGCGGGAAATCGGCGAGGCGGCGGCGCATGCGGCGTTCGGCATAGTCCAACAGCGCGGCAAACCCGGCGGTCACGAGATCGGCGCCGTTGCGGCGCGCCAGTTCGGCGACGCGCTGCTGTCCGATCCGCAGCGCCGCGAGCTGCGCGTTGAGGTCGCCGCGCCGCTCGGTCGGCGTGCGCACATTCGCGAGGATTAGGCGCAGCACGTCGTCCTGGAGCTCGCCGCGCCGGTACAGCTTGATGGCCGGGATGATGATCCCTTCCTGGTACAATTCGCGGCTCTTGCCGGGCATCGATCCCGGCTCCATGCCGCCGATATCGGCGTGGTGCGCGCGCGTCGCGACATAGCCGAGGTGCCGCATTGTTTGTCCCTCGGAGATATGTACCGGCGCGACGAGGGTGATGTCGGGCAGGTGCGAGCCACCGGTGAACGGGTCGTTGACGATGACGACGTCGCCTTCGTCGACCGCGCCGACCGCGTCGACGGTCGCGCGCACCGCGCGCAGCATCGAGCCGAGATGCACCGGCACGTGCTCGGCCTGCGCGACAAGCTGCGCCTCGGCGTCGAAAATCGCGCACGAGGCATCCATGCGCTCCTTGATGTTCGGCGAGAACGAGGTGCGCTTTAAGACGGCACCCATCTCGTCGGCGATCGATTCGAGCGCATTACGGAGCACTTCGAGCGTGATCGCGTCGATCGTGTTCGGCCGAAGCGGCGCGTCGTTCATGCCCCAACCTCCACAATCAGGCTGCCGATTGCATCGACATGGGCGGAATCGCCCGGATAGAGCACCGTCGTCGCGGAGATTTCCTCGATTATCGCCGGCCCGGCGATCTCGTTTCCGGCAAGCAATGCCTCGCGCCACCAGACCGGGCACTCGGCCCAGCCGGCCGGACGCCCGTCGCCCGCCTCGAAATAGGCAAGGCGGGTGCCGCTTCGCGCCTCCTCCGGCGGTTCGTCGTTACCTTGCGGCGGGCGCGGCAGTTCCGGGGTGTCGATCAGGCCGGTTGCGGTGACCGCGAAGCTGACGATCTCGACCGGTGCGCCGGGATCGCTGTGGCCGAAGCGGCTCGCGTGATCGGCGTGGAACGCCGGGACCAGCGCCGCCCATTCGGCCTCGGAAAAGCCCGCGATCGCGATCGGCAATTCATAGGACTGGCCGACATAGCGCATGTCGAGCCTGATCTCGATCCGCTGCCGGTCCGGGGGCACAAGGTCGGCGTCGAGCAGGCGGCGCGCCTCCGCGAGCATCGGCTCGAACAGCGTCCGCGCCTCGCCGGGCGACAGGTCGCGGTGCGCGGCTAGCCTTGTCTGCACCAGATCGTGCCGCAGATCGGCGACCAGCATGCCGAGCGCGCACAGAATGCCAGGGGTCGGCGGGATCAATAGGCGCGGGATCGCCAGCTCGCGCGCCAGGGGCGACCCGTGCATCGGTCCGGCGCCGCCGAATGGCACCAGCGTCAGGCGGCGCGGGTCGTGGCCGCGCTCGACCGAGACGACACGGATGCCGCGCGCCATCGTCGCGTTCGCGACCCGTAAAATGCCCGATGCCGCTTCGACCAAGTCAAGGCCGAGCGGCTCGGCGATGCGCGTCGCGACCGCGCGCCGCTGCGGCCTCGGCGTCCAGCGTCAACTCGCCGCCGAGCCTGGTGTCGCCACCGAGCCGGCCGAGCACGAGATTGGCGTCGGTGACGGTCGGTTCCGCGCCGCCGCGGCCGTAGCACGCCGGACCCGGCAACGCCTCGGCGCTCTTCGGGCCGACCCGCAGCGCGCCGCCCTCGTCGATCCAGGCGATCGAGCCGCCGCCGGCGCCGATCGCGTTGATGTCGATGACCGGGATGCGGATCGGGATGCCGTCGAGCGCCGCCTCGCGCGTCACCTGCGGCCGGCCGTCGAGCACCAGGCTGATGTCGGTGCTGGTGCCGCCCATGTCCATCGCGATGATGTCTGCGACGCCCGAGAGAGCGGCGACATGCGCGCTGGCGACAACCCCGCCGGCCGGCCCCGATAGCACCGTGTGCACCGGCTTGGCGCGCGCGCTCGCAATGGTCATCAGGCCGCCTGCCGCCTCCATGACCATGACCGGCACATCCTCCCCCAGTCCGAGCCCGTCCTCGGGGTCGGCGAGCAACTCGGTCAGGCTCGCGAGGTAGTTTGCGATGACCGGCAGCACATAAGCGTTCAGCACCACCGTGCTGGCCCGCTCGTATTCGCGGAATTCGCCGAGGATGTCAGTGGAGAGGCAGACCGGGACGCTGGGCAACGCCTCCGTCAGGATTGCCGCGGCCCGCCTTTCGTGCACGGGGTTGGCGTAGGCGTGCAGAAAGCATATCGCGACCGCCGCAACCCCATCGGCGCGCAGCCGCTCGGCAATATCGCGCAGCCCAGCCTCGTCGAGCGGCGCGATCTCGTTTCCGGCGGGATCGAGCCGGCCGCGCACGGTGTGGCAATCCTCGCGCGCGACGAGCGGCTGCGGTCTGGTCCGGCGGATATCGTAAAGGCTCGGCCTGTTCTGGCGTCCGATCAGCAGTAGGTCGCGGAAACCCTCGTTGGTGACGAAGGCAACGCGGGCGCCGCTGCGCTGCAACAGCGCGTTGGTTGCGGTCGTCATGCCGTGCCCGACATAGTCGATTTCGCCGTCCGGCCCCTGCGCCGCCAACGCGTGCTTCAGCCCGCGCACCGTACCGAGCGCACGATTTTCCGGCGTCGTCGGTACTTTCGCGACCGTGATCCGCTTTGCCGTCGCGTCATAGGCGAGATTGTCGGTGAACGTGCCGCCGACATCGGAGGCGACGCGCAGGCGGCTCGTCATCGGAATGCCCTCATCCCGTTATTGTAGCGGCGCGGCCGGATAGTTCCAGGCACCGCCAGGGCGCATGCGGGCAAGTTGGAAGGATGACGGCAAGCGGCCGTGATGCGGGAGGTGCGGTGACGAGGCAGCTCCGGTCGCACACGCTCCGCCGCGGCTACCGGAAGCGCCGGCCGCGGGTTCCGGTCAGCGCGGCGTAGACCAGCTGGCGGCTCAGATAGCGGTAGTGCAGCCGCTGGTCTGGGGCGGCCAGCATCAGGACCGCGATCAGCTGCTCGCGCGGATCGATCCAGAAATAGGTGCCGGTGACGCCGCCCCAAAAAAACTCGCCGACCGAGCCCGGCACCGGCGAGCGGCCGGGTTCGTTGCGTACCGCGAAGCCGAGGCCGAAGCCGTAGCCCATCTCCGGCACCGGCGCCAATGCTCCGAACCGCGCCCGCGCCGTCTCGCCGTATCCGACCCCGGGCGGCAGGTGGTCGGAGGCCATCAGCGCGACGGTCTTCGGCGCCAGCAGGCGCACGCCGTCGAGATCGCCGCCGTTCAACAGCATTTGACAAAAACGCACGTAATCCGCCGCCGTCGAAACCGCCCCACCGCCGCCCGACTGCCAGCGCCCGGGCTGTTTGACGTTGCGCATCGGCGGACGCTGGCCGGTCAAAGGATCGCCCTGCGGCTCCGCGATCCGCATGGCGCGTTCGCCGGTCGCGCCGAACCCCGTGTCGCGCATCCCGAGCGGCCCGGTGATGCGAGTCGTGAAGAATTCTCCCAATGTCATGCCCGAGACGATCTCGACGACGCGGCCGAGCACGTCGGTCGACATGCTGTATTCCCAGGTCGTTCCGGGCTCGAACATCAGCGGCAGACCCGCAAGCTTCTGGATAAGCTCGGCATTGGTCTGCGTCTCGTCCATCAGCTTGACGTCGCGCCACAGCATCTGCACCGGCGAGTCGCCAAACATTGCGTAGGTCAGGCCGGAGGTATGCCGCATCAGGTCCTGCACGGTCATCACGCGTGTCGCCCTGGCGCGTTCGACGCCGACCGTCATGTCGGAAAATTCGGGCAGGTACTGCGCGACCGGCGCGGCGATTTCGAGCTTTCCCTCCTCGGACAGCATCATTGCCGCGACCGAGGTCATCGGCTTGGTCATCGACGCGACGCGAAAGATCGAGTCAAGCGCCATTGGCGTCCCGGCCTCGCGGTCCTGAAAACCGAACGCCTCGGCAAAGCCGACCCGCTCGCCGCGCGCCAGCAGCACGACCGCGCCGGGGATCAGCCGGCGCTCGACATCGTGCCGCACGACGGAAGCCAGCCGCTCCAGCCGCGCCGACGAAAACCCAACTTGCTCCGGAGCCTCGACCCGCGGCAATCCCAGATCCGTCATTTCTGCTCCTTCCCGCCCGGCGGGCTCGCGATGGCCCACTCCTTGCGCGCCTTCTTCTCAGACAACCCCGACACTCCCTCGCGCCGTGCCAATTCGGCCGCGACATCGGAGGGGCTGACGCCGGTCGCCGCCCACATTACAAGCAGATGATAAAGCACATCGGCGCTTTCGCCGACCAGCGCGGCGCGGTCGCCCCGGACGCCCTCGATGACCGCCTCGACCGCTTCCTCGCCGAATTTCTGCGCGACTTTGGCCTTGCCGCGCGATAGCAGCTTCGCCGTATACGAACTGGCCGGGTCGGCGCCGCGCCGCGATTCGATCACCCGCCAGAGGCGATGTAAGCGCTCGCCCAGCGCGTCGGTCATAACCACTCGATTTCGATCCGGCATGGCACAATTCCAGGTTGAGCCGCGTTGGCGAGGTTTGCTGATAAGACAAGGAATCTATAGCAAAAAAACCCGTAAAGATTGCGTTTCCCGCCGGAGCCGCCCCGGGGAACAAGGCTTCTGTTCGTTCAAACTCGGACACGGTCCACCGATCCCAGCATTCCGGCCGCCGGAATGCTTCTCAAACAATCAATAATAGCCGCTTAATTTGGCGAAATTAGCGCCGACATCCGGACAACCCCCGCAAAGCACTCCGAAACCCGTCAGTGCGTGGCGGCCCGGTACGCCCGATGCGCGACGGCACCGGCCTTCCGGGCGAATCGGCGGCTGGAGAGCCGGGTAAAGAATAGCCGAGGAGGTGTTCAGGATTGAATTCGACGCGGAAGCGGACGAAGAGACCGCTCCTGTCGAGCCGGTCAGGAATGCTGTTCCGGTGCGCAGCCGCTGCTTTGCACCCCTTTTACCGCCGCACCGGAATCCCGGCGGCGGCGAGGTGCGCCTTCGCTTCGCCGATGCGGAACGCGCCGAAATGGAAGATCGAGGCGGCCAGCACGGCGGTTGCGTGCCCGTCGCGAATGCCCTCGGCAAGATGCTCCAGCGTGCCGACCCCGCCCGAGGCGATGACCGGCACGCGAACCGCGTCGGCGACGGCGCGGGTCAGCGCGATGTCGAAGCCGGATTTCGTGCCGTCGCGGTCCATCGAGGTCAGCAGGATTTCCCCGGCGCCGTAATCGGCGAGACGGCAGGCCCAGTCGACGGCGTCGAGCCCGGTCGGCCGCCGTCCGCCATGCGTGAAAACGCCCCACTTGTCCGGGCCCACGGCCTTCGCATCGACCGCGGCGACGATGCACTGGCTGCCGAACTTCTCGGCCGCCTCGCGCACGAATTCGGGACGGGCGACCGCGGCGGTATTGATCGACACCTTGTCGGCGCCGGCCAAGAGCAGCTTGCGGATGTCCTCGACGGTGCGCACGCCGCCCCCAACCGTTAGCGGCATGAAGCATTGTTCGGCGGTGCGGCTCACCACCTCGTACAGCGTGTCGCGCCCCTCGTGGCTCGCCGTGATGTCGAGAAAACACAATTCGTCGGCGCCCTCGCGGTCATAGAGCCGAGCCTGCTCGACCGGATCGCCGGCATCGGCCAGATCGACAAAGTTGACGCCCTTGACAACCCGCCCGTCCTTGACGTCGAGGCACGGGATCACCCGCATCTTCAGCATGAGGCGGCGGCTCCGGTGGCAATACGCAGCGCGGCTCGCGGGTCGAGCCGGCCGTCATAGAGCGCGCGGCCGCAGATCGCGCCGGCGATGCCGTCGCCGGTTCGCGCCGCCAACGCCTCAATATCGGCGAGCGAGGCAATCCCGCCTGAAGCAATCACCGGAATGCCAACCTGGCGCGCGAATTCGGCGGTTGCCGCCGCATCGACGCCGGATAATGCGCCGTCGCGCGAGATGTCGGTATAGACGATCGCGGCAACACCAACATCGGCAAAACGCTTCCCGAGCTCGACGGCTCCAACCATGCTCGTCTCGGCCCAGCCCTCGACCGCGACGAGCCCGTCGCGCGCGTCGATGCCGACCACGATGCGGCCCGGAAACTCGGCCGCCGCCCGGCGCACCAGTTCGGGGTCGCGCAACGCCGCAGTCCCGAGCACGACCCGGTCGATGCCGCGTTCAAGCCAATACTCGATGGCCGCGCGGTCGCGGATCCCGCCGCCGAGCTGGATGCAGAGATCGACCGCGGCGCGGATCGCGCGCACGGCCTCGCCGTTGACCGACTGCCCGGCAAACGCGGCGTCGAGATCGACCACGTGCAGCCAGGTAAAACCGGCGTCAGCGAACGCCCGCGCCTGTGCCGCCGGATCGTCGTTGAACACCGTCGCGCTCGCCATCTCGCCGCGCACGAGCCGAACGCAGGCGCCACCCTTCAAATCGATCGCCGGGAACAGCGTCAAAGCGCCGGACCGACCAGGCCGCGTTTCGCTGGCGTCGGGCACGATGCGCTTATAATAGTAGTAACCTGGGATGACGTGCCCTTCGACCTGGGCATAGCACGGGTGCGTGCCCCAGCGGCGGTAACCCAGGCTTTCGTAAAGCGCGATCGCGGCGCGCTGCGTATCGCGCAGATCGAGGTTCAGCACGACGAGCCCGAGCTCGCGCGCCAGCGCCTCGATCTCGGTGACAATCGCGTGGCCGATGCCGTGCCCGCGCGCCCACGGCGCGACAAAGGCCGCCGTGACGGTGCCGGCGAGGGCCTGCGCCTCATTGTTGCGCGGCGCTCGCGTCAACTGCACCGACCCGGCGATGACGCCGTCGAGCCTGCCGACGACGAGCTGCCGCTCGGGCACCAGCAGCACGCCCTTCCAGTAATTTTCCAGAACCTGACGCGGCTGGAGGCTTGATCCAGCCGAAACCGCCGCCTTCGACGATCGCGCTCTCGGTCGCTTCGCACAGGTCGTCGAGATCGGTGCCGGAATACTGCGTCAGGCGCTCGACGGTGACCCGCCCGGCGGGTCCGCCATTGCCAAGCGCGCTCATGGACGCCCCCTCATGGACGCCATCCAAGAAAATTCGCGATCAGCCGCAGTCCCGCCATCTGGCTCTTTTCCGGATGAAATTGAGTCCCGATCAGATTGTCCCGACCGACCACCGCGGCAAGTTGGCCCCCGTAATCGGTGACAGCGAGCAGGTGGGCCGGATCGGCCGGCCGCAGATGATAGCTGTGGACAAAATAGGCATGCGTGCCGGCGCCGAGCCCGGCGAGCACCGGATGCGCCGCACCGGGGAGACCGGCAGAACGCAGCTCGTTCCAGCCCATGTGCGGGATCTTCAGCGACGGGTCGGACGGCGCGATCGCGACAACCTCTCCGGCGATCCAGCCAAGCCCCTCTACCGTTTCGAACTCGCGGCCGCACGAGGCCATCAGCTGCATGCCGACGCAGATGCCGAGGAACGGCCGCCCACGGCCGATGACCGCCTCGCGCAGCGCCTCCTCAAGCCCGGGCACGGCGGCAAGGCCGCGGCGGCAGTCCGCGAACGCGCCGACGCCGGGAAGGACGACCCGGTCGGCGACGGCGATCTCCTCGGGGCGGCTGGTGACGGCGATTGTCTCGCCGCTCCCGCTCTTGGCCGCGGCGCGCTCGAATGCCTTCGCCGCCGAGCGCAGATTGCCCGATCCGTAATCGATGATCGCGGTGGTCATGGGGGTGTCATCACAGGCTGCCGCCGAGCGTGCCCTTCGTGGACGGCACCGCGCCGGCCCGCCGCTTGTCGATCGCGACAGCCTGGCGCAGCGCGCGCGCCAAGCCCCTTGAAACAGGATTCGACGATGTGGTGGTTGTTCTCGCCGTACAGATTCTCGACGTGCAATGTCGCGCCGGCGGATTGCGCGAACGCCTGAAACCATTCCTTGAACAGCTCGGTATCCATGTCGCCGAGCTTCGGCCGCGACAGCGCCACCTTCCACACCAGATAGGGCCGGTTCGACAGGTCGATGCTGACCCGGGTCAGCGTCTCGTCGAACGGGATCATCGCGTGACCGTAGCGCTCGATCCCGGCGCGATCGCCGAGCGCCTTCGAGACCGCCTCTCCGATCACGTAGCCGGTATCCTCGGTGGTATGATGGTAGTCGATATGCAGATCGCCCTTCGCCTCTAACGCGATGTCGATCAGGCTGTGCCTCGCGAGCTGTTCCAGCATGTGGTCGAGAAACCCGATGCCTGTCGCGACCTCGGCCACGCCGGCGCCGTCGAGATCGACCCGCCCCTTGATCCGCGTCTCCCGCGTGTTCCGCTCGACCGTCGCGATCCGCACACCGCTCTCCCGAAGCCGCTTCCGCCGCTCCACTGTTGCAACAAAGCGCGCTCTTTTAACAAGAACGGCCCGGCACCGCCAGCGTGCCTCGGCCGGCGTGCTGTCCGCCGGCTGGCCTTCAGAACAAGCGGCGCGGGGCGAGACGGCGCAGCGCCTCGGCGTCATCGACATCATCGAGCCGCGCGGCAAAACCGACCGAGACCCGGCGGGGCAGGTTGCCGAGGACATCGGCGAGGGCGTGCGGCCCGGACCAGCGCACCTTCCCGAACAGCGGCGGCAGGCGTGGCGAGCGGCGCGCTCCGACCAGCCAGAAACCGCCGTCCGCCGCCGGGCCGAACACGAGGTCGTGCCGGCCGAGCAGGCGGAACGCATCGTCGATGTGGCGCGCCTCGACCGCCGGAATATCGGCACCGATCAGCACCGCCGGGCCAGGCGGACAGGACGCGAGCGCTCGCCGCATGCGGACGCCGATATCGCCGGCCCCTTGCGGCTCGATCGCAGCGGCGCGCGGCCACAGATGCCGGCGCGCGACGCTGCGGTCCGGCGTGACGGCGAGACGCAGCCGCCAGCGCCGGTCGCGGCCGAGCCGGCGCCCCAGCAGACCGAGCATCGCGCGCTCGAAACGCAGCGCCGCGACATCGCCGGCCTCGCCGGCCAGACCGGCGCTTGCCGACCCCCAGACGCGGCGCGCGCACGAACAGCACGAGGTGACGCCGGACCACGCGGTCCTCATCCATAGAGCTGCAGCAATCGGCGCGGCGGCACGCCGGCGAAATAGAGCGAGAGGCAGAACAGGTTGCGCAGCGGCCGCCGGATGTATCCCTCGTCCCGATATCGCCGGGCCGAGCTGTAGAGCGGCACCGGGATCGGCGCAAGGCGACAGCTCCCGAGACGCCGAACCAGATCGACATCCTCCATCAGCGGGATCGCGGCGAACCCGCCGACCTCATCATAGAGTCGGCGCGAAATCAGCAGACCTTGGTCGCCGTAAGGGCAGCGCCAGCAAGCGGCAGCGCCAGCGAACGGCGCGTTCCAGCCGTCGCGCCGCCGGGCTCGGGTCATCCAGCGCGAATTCGAAATAGCCGGCCCGACCGGCTGCCTCCGGCGCGGCGATGAAAGCGCGAACGACCGCTTCCCACGCCGGCGCCGGACGGCAATCGGCGTGCAGGAACAGCAGCCAATCCCCGGAGGCCGCAGCGGCCCCGGCTGCAAGCTGACTGCCCCGGCCCCGCGGCGCGCTGACGACAAGCGCGCCGGCCGCGCTGGCGATACTCGCCGTGCCGTCGGTCGATCCGCCATCCGACACGATGATCTCCGCCAATCGCGGGCGGAGCGCGGCCAGAAGCGTCGGCAACCAAGCGGCGGCGTCAAGCGTCGGGATGATCGCCGAGATCGAAACATGTTCTTGCAATGTTCTCACCGGCAAGGCATGATCGGCGCATGGATATGCCGGGCACCGTCATGGCGCGCAAGGGACGCGGCGCCGCCAGCAACGAGACAGGCCGCTTCGAGAGCGAGAAACGGGTCTCCTTCGATGACGGCTGGGATCATGTCGAGGAGGACCCGCCGCCCCGGTTGGCGACCCAGCTCAGCGTCGACGCGACGCGCACGATCATCGCGCGCAACAACTCGCCGGATATCGGGTTCGACCGCTCGATCAACCCGTATCGCGGCTGCGAGCACGGCTGCATCTATTGCTATGCCCGGCCGAGCCATGCCTATCTCGGGCTTTCGCCGGGTCTCGATTTCGAGACCCGCATTTTCTACAAGCCCCGGGCGGCGGCGCTGCTGCAGGCGGAATTGCGCAACAAGGGATACAGATGCCGGCCGATCGCGCTCGGCAGCAATACCGACCCGTACCAGCCCTCCGAGCGCCGCCTCGGGATCACCCGGGCGATCCTGGAGGTGCTGCGCGATTTCCGCCATCCGGTCACGATCGTCACCAAGGGGGCGCTGATCCAGCGCGACCTCGACATTCTCGCCGACATGGCGCGCGACAATCTCGCTGTCGTCACGGTCTCGGTCACAACGCTCGATCGCGAACTGGCGCGGCGAATGGAGCCGCGTGCTTCAACGCCGGAGCGCCGCCTTGAAACGATCGCCGCGCTGGCCGAGGCCGGCGTTCCAACCGGGGTGCTGGCGGCGCCGATGATCCCGGCCCTCAACGACGGCGAGATGGAGGCGATCCTCGAACGCGCGCGCGCGGCAGGCGCCACGGTCGCCGGCTACACGCTGCTGCGGCTGCCGCTCGAATTGAAGACGCTGTTCAGGGAATGGCTCGAAGAGCACACACCGGCGAAGGCGTCGCACGTCCTGTCGCTGGTCGCGCAATGCCACGGCGGCCGGCTCTACGACTCGGCATGGTCGAAGCGGATGGTCGGCGGCGGCCCCTATGCCGACATGCTGGCGGCGCGTTTCGACCGGGCCTGCCGGCGGCTCGGCTTCGCCCCGCGCTCGACGCACGCGCTCGAAACGACCCGTTTCCGTCCGCCGCCGCAAAAGGGCGATCAGCTCGCGCTGTTCTGATAAGCTGTGCCGCGCGAGTCGCTGTCGCCGGGGATTCCCGGCGATCCACCGGGCCGGTCCGGTCGCGCCTCGCGACGGGATTGTCTTGCGCGGAGGCGGAAAGCGTGGCCAGCGAAAGGCGGCTCGAAGCGCGCGATGTCGAGGCGATCTTCCGCGCCTTCGCCGAGGTCATGCGCGAATTGCCGCCCGACACCGAGGCCGGCTGGCTCGACGCCGCTGGCGATCTGCGCCTCGCACCCGATATCGGGCGCAAGCTGCGCACCGCCCGCGGCGTCCGCGATCTGCTTCGAGAGATCCGCCAGTCGCGTACCGAACGGGATTCGTAACCAGCGAGGCGCGCCCCCCGACAGCCATTTTTGGCCGCGGCCATTCGGAGGACCAGATGAAATTCGGGATTTTCGTGATGCCGCAGCAGCCGCGCTCGGACGATCCGGTGCGCCGGTTCGGCGAGGTCGTGGATCAGGTAAAGCTCGCCCGTGACGCCGGGTTCGACGCGCTGGCCGCCGGCCATCACTACCTGTCGCCGCCGTTCCAATCGCTGCAGAGCCTGCCGCTCTTGGCGCGGCTGTCCGGCGAGGCGCCGGGCATGGAGCTGTGCCTGTCGGTGCTGCTCTTGGCGATGCTGAACCCGGTGCAAACCGCAGAGGAAGTCGCCAGCCTCGACATCATGTCGGAGGGCCGCGTCGTCTTCGGCGTCGGCATCGGCTATCGCGACGTCGAATACGAGGCATTCGGCATGACGTCGCGCGAGCGGGTGCCGCGCATGCTGGAAGCCCTCGATCTGATCAAGCGGCTGTGGACCGAGGAGGTCGTGACGCATGAGGGCCGCTTCTTCCGGGTGCACGACGCAACCTGCACGATCCGCCCGGTGCAGAAGCCGTTCCCGCCGATCTGGATCGCCGCGAACGCCGACCCGGCGGTGCTGCGCACGGCCCGCATGGGCCTATCGTGGTTTATCAACCCGCACGCCGCGCTGCCCACCATCGAGCGGCAGTGGCAACGCTACAAGCAGGCGCTCGCCGAGGCCAACCATCCGATGCCCGCGGCGCGGCCGATCGCGCTCGAACTGCATGCCGCCCCGACCCATGAGGAAGCCGTCGCAACGGCGCGGCCGTTCCTTGAGACCAAGTATGCCGCCTATGCCGAATGGGGTCAGGACAAGGCATTGCCCGGCCAGGAAAGCTTTCGGGTGCCGTTCGACGATCTGGCGCGCGACCGCTTCATCCTCGGCACGCCGGACGAGGTCATCGAGCAGATCGAGGAACGCGTGCGGCGTCTCGACTCGAACTATCTGATTTTCCGGATGGGCTGGCCCGGGATGGAATCGGCGAAAATCCTGCGGGTCATCGAGATAATGGGCCGCGACGTGCTGCCGTATTTTCATAGGAAATACGGTCGAGGCTGAGCGGCGGGTTTTCTGCTGGCCGCATGCCGGGACCACGCGGCGGCCCTCGCGCGGTATCCAGCCGGACGGCAAGTCTTGTCACCCGCGCCGTTTTTGGCGATGAAGGTCGTCATGGGACCGCAGAGCGTCACGGGCGCGGCGATCAACCCGTCGCGCTTCGGGATGCGTGCGCTGGTGACGCGGCCGCGCGCCGAGGCGGCGGAGCTGACCGACGCGCTAGCGGCCCGCGGCATCGCCGCGCTGCTCGAACCGCTGCTCGACATTCATTATCGCGACCTCGGCCACCCGCCCGATCTTGCCGGCGTGCAGGCGGTCCTGTGCACCAGCGCAAACGGGGTGCGCGCCTTCGCCCGGCTCGGGCAGGAGCGCGCCGTCAAGTTGTTCGCGGTCGGCGAAGCCACCGCGGCGCGGGCGCGCGCCGAAGGATTCGGCGGCGTCGATAGCGCCGGCGGCGCGGTCGGCGATCTGGTCGACCTGGTGAGCGCGCGTTTGCGGCCGGAGGCGGGTCGGCTGCTGCATGTCGCCGGCAGCCTCGTTGCCGGCGATCTCGCGGGCGAATTGCGCGCCCGCGGCTTTTCGGTCGAGCGCATGGTCCTCTATGAAGCGCGGCCGGTCACGGCACTAACCACCGCTACGGTGCGGTCGCTCGCCGCCGGCCTCGTTGATTTCGCGCTGTTCTTCTCGCCGCGCACCGCCGCGGTCTTCGCCCGGCTCGTCGATCAGGCCGGTATCGCCGACGCGATGCGTCGGGTAACCGCGATCTCGATCAGCGCCGCCGCCGACGCGGCGCTCGACCCACTGCGCTTCCGCGCGCGGCTCATCGCCGACCGGCCCGATCAGCCCGCGCTGCTAGCCGCGCTCGACCGGCTTGTCGAGGAGCGCCGCCGCGCATGAGCGATCGTCCGGAGCGTCCGACCGCGGGCAGCCGTCCCGATACGGCCGACCCCGTGCGGTCCTCGCCGCCGCCCGGCACCACGGAGCCGGTCGGACCCGGGGCAGGCGAGCCGGCGCCGACCGAACCGGCTGCGACCCAGCCGTTCGGCGAGTCCTCTGCGGCGACGGGTATGGTCGGCGAACCGGCCGAGACCGCCGCACCCGGTGAGCCCCCACCCACTGCCGCCCGGGCCCGCGAGCGGAACTATCGCGAGCTGGCGCTCGGTCTCGCCACGACCCTGCTGCTCGTCCTGGCGCTGGTCGGGACGGCGCCGTTCTGGGCTCCTCTGCTGCCTTGGGGCGGCGCGCGCTCCGGCATCGATCCGGCGGTCGTCGAGCGGCTCGAAGCGGAACAGCTGCAGATCCAAGCCCTACAGCAGCAGATCGCAGCGGCGACCGCCGCAATGCCGAAACTTGAACAGCGCGTCCGCGCCCTGGAACAAAAGCCCCCGACCCATCCCCCCGAGCTGGACGAGATGAGGCAACGGATCGCCGCAGTCTCGGCCGGCACCTCCGACCTGACGACCCAGCTCGAACGGCTGGCGAACTCGGCAAAGGCGCAGGCCGCCAGTATCGCGGACCTGACGACCCGTCTCGACCAAACCGAGCAGGCCCAGCAGAAGCGGATCGCTGACCTCGCGGCCAAACTCGAACCATTGCAACAGGCGTCGCAAGCACATCAATCGGCGATAGCCGAGCTGGGGAGCCGCCTGCAGGGTTTTGAAAAAACCGCGCGATCGCGAGCCGGCGACCTGACCGACATCGGACTAGCGCTGGCGTTGCTGCAGATGCGCGACGCAGTCGAAGCCGGTCGGCCGTTTCCAGCGGAATACGACGCCTTTTCGTCGCTCGCCAAGGCGCGCCCCGATATCGCCGCCGCCGCCGCGCCGCTCGCCGCCGCATCCCCAACCGGCGGCACGACACGCGCTAAGCTGGCGCAGGAACTGCGCGCGCTGGGACAAAAAATCGACGAAGGGGCCCCGGCAAACCCGACAGCCGACGGCGGCTGGACCGGCGCGGTTCTCGACCGCCTGCGCGGTTTGGTCAGGATCCGACGCGCCGACGAGGCCGAACCGAGCAAGGAGGCCGAGGCGGCCGTCACGGTAGCGGAGCGGGCACTCGCCGACGGCGATCTGGCGCGCGCCGTGGCCGCGATCGAGACGCTGCAAGGGCCGGCGGCCAGCTCCGCCGCGGGCTGGCTGCGTGAGGCGCGCGAAAGGCTCGCCGTCGAGGATGCGCTGCGGCGGCTGCAGGCGCTGCTGACCGCGCGGCTCGGCGATCCGACTGCAACACCGGGCCCGCCGGGCTGATGCGTATTCTGCTGGCGCTGATCCTGCTTGCCGCCGCGGTAGCGGCTGCCGTGTATTTCGCGGACAATCCCGGCCAGGTCGAAATCGCCTGGCAGGGATGGCTGATCGACACGTCGGTCGGCGTTCTGGTCGCACTCGCGGCTCTGTTTGCGTTTCTCGTGTCGGTGCTGGCACTGGTCGTAACCGGCCTGCGCCGCGCGCCGACTGTTGTCCGCCGCTGGCGGCGAGACAGCCGCCGGCGAGCCGGCGAGGCGGAGCTGACCCGGGGCCTTGTCGCGCTCGCGGCAGCCGATGCGGGCGAAGCCCGGCGGCATGCCGAGCGGGCGCGCGCGCTGCTGGGCGACACGCCGGTCGTGCTGCTGCTCTCCGCCGAAGCGGCATCGCGTCAGGGCGATGCCGCCTCAGCGCGGCGCGCCTATGCCACGCTGCTCGATCGGCGCGACACCGAGTTTCTCGGGCTTCGCGGGCTGATCGGGCAGGCGTTGCGAGCCGGCGACGACGCGGCGGCGCTGCCGCTCGCGGAGCGCGCCCGGGCGCTGCGCCCCGACGCACCCTGGCTCGCCTACAACCTGGTGCGGCTGCAGGCTCGGGCCGGCGATTGGCAGGCGGCGCGGGACACGCTGGCCGCGGCGGCCCGGCGCCGTGCATTGACGGCCGGCGCCGAGCGTCACGGGCGCGGCGTCGTGCTGTACGAGCTGAGCCGGTCAGCCGAGCGCGCCGGCGATATTGGCCGCGCCTCCGGACTCGCCGCCCAGGCGACGCAACTCGCGCCCGACCTCGCGCCTCTCGCCGCCAACAACGCCCGCCTGCTGCTCACGCGCGGGCGCCGGCGTACCGCGGCACGCGCCATCGAGCGCGCCTGGAAGACGGCGCCACATCCAGAACTCGCCAGCCTTTACCTGGAAGCGCGGCGCGCCACCGAACCGCTGGCGGGCGCGGCCTCGCTGCAGCGGCTCGCGGCGCGCAATCCCGAAGCGGCCGAAAGCCACCTCGCGCTTGGTGAAGCCGCGCTCGCGGCGCGGCTGTGGGGCGAGGCGCGCCGGCACCTGACGCTCGCGGCACAGGCCTCGCCGGCGCTCGGTTCTCGCCGCCTGTGTCTGCTCATGGCGAGGCTCGAGGAAAGCGAGGCCGGAGAGCCGCAGGCGGCACGCGAATGGCTCGATCGCGCGATCGGTGCGCCGCCGGATCCGGGCTATGTCTGCGCCCGCTGCGGCAGTATGGCTCCGGAGTGGCAGTCGCTGTGCCCGGCTTGCTGCGGTTTCGATACGCTCGCCTGGCGACCGCCGGAGGCGCACGGCGCGATCGGCGTCGATCCGGCGGTCGGCCCGGCGCCGCTGATGCTGCCTGCGGTCGATGCCGGCGATCCGGCGACAGCACCGCTACAGCCTGCGGAGCCGCTTGGCTCCGGACGCACAATCGGATAATAAGCCGGCTCAGGCTGGATTCGGCGCAGCCCCGATAGCTCAGCGGTAGAGCAACCGCTTCGTAAGCGGTAGGCCGTTGGTTCAAATCCAACTCGGGGCACCAGCTTTCTCAATGATTTACAAGCAGCATAGGCAATGTTCTCTTTCCCTCCAATGTCGTAGTACTAATGACCGTCCGGACAATCGGCATCATTATCGAGGGAGCCACCGGCCGGCTCGGAACGACGCAGCACCTGCGCGCGCTGCTTGACATCCGTCGCGCGGGCGGGCTGCGGCTCGCGAACGGCGAACAGCTGGTGCCGCAGCCGGTATTGCTCGGCCGCGACGCCGACAGGTTATCAGCTCTCGCCGAGCGCAGCGGTGGCCTCGACTGGAGCACCGAGCGTGACGCCGCGCTCGCCGACGCGGCAGTCGATATTTACTTCGACGCAAGCGCCACCGGCGGCCGGCCCGACCGCATCCTTGCCGCTTTCGCCGCCGGCAAGCATGTCTATGTCGAAAAGCCTGTTGCGGAAAACTTGGAGGCTGCCCTGAGCCTGGCAAGGGCCGCCGAGCGCGCCGGCAGGAAGGGCGGCGTCGTGCAGGACAAACTTTTCCTTCCCGGCCTCAAGAAATTGCGCCGCCTTTACGATGCGAATTATTTCGGTCGCATCTTATCGGTGCGGCTCGATTTCGGCTGGTGGGTGTTTGACGGCGAGCTGATCCCGGCGCAGCGCCCGAGTTGGAACTACAGACAGGCGACCGGCGGTGGGCTGATTCTCGATATGTTTGCGCATTGGCGCTACATCTTCGATCGCCTCCTCGGTCCGATCAGAGCCGTCTCGTGCCGCCACGCGACGCTGCAGGGGCGCCGTGTCGACGAAAGCGGCCACCCCTACGATGTCGATGTCGAGGACCACGCCTTCGCGCTGTTCGAACTCGAGGGAGGCGCGTTGGCTCAGATCGCCTCGTCCTGGGCCAACCGCGTCAAGCGCGACGACCTCCTGCAGATCCAGGTCGACGGCACGGCGGGATCGGCGATCGCCGGGCTGCATCGCTGCTTCATCCAGCCTTCCGTCGCGACGCCGCGGCCGTTTTTCAGCCCCGAGCAGCCACAGCCGATGAATTTCGACGCGCAATGGCAGGAGCTGCCCGATCTCGAACCGTTCGAGAACGGCTACCGCGCCGGCTGGGAATTGTTTCTGCGCCATGTCGCCGAGGACGCGCCGTTCCCGGCCCCGCTGATCGAAGGCGCAAAAGGCGTGCAGCTCGCCGAAGCCTGCCACCGCAGCCACCGCGAGCGACGCTGGGTCGATCTTCCGAAGCTGGATTAAACCCGCATTCGCCGGATAAAGGCCGCAAACGTTGAGTACGTTGTGGGCCGTTTTCATCTAAGATTCAGGAAATTATCCAGGGGTCGACCGAGGCGGCGATGTTCGCCTCCGACGGGCATACGGCCACGGTCGCGGAATGGGCCGTTTGCAATGCCGATCGCGAATAACCCGGCCGGCGGCATCCGACTAACGCAGCGGCGCGTCATAAGGCTCGAAGGCTACGGAAGTTGAGAGCAAACGTGCCGGTGCCGGCTTGCGCGAGGAATGCCTCCTTGACCGGGGGCAAAGCAGCGCCGCAATCTCCAGCGAACCGCGGAGCGAAACCGATGGAGGGGAAATGGCCAGCAAATTAATCGGTGCAGACGGGCTGATCGGCCGGCGCAGCGTGCTGCGGGTTGGGGCAACGCTGGCCGCGGCCGGCCCGGCGCTACTGCGCGGAACGCAAGCCAAAGCGCAGCAGCGCCCCCCAATGATCATCGATTGCCAAGTCCACGCCTATGAGGCCAACACGCCACAGCGACCGTGGTTCAGGGTGCCGAACTGGCCCCCGCACGTCACCGGCGACGAGATGGTGGCGGCGATGGACAAGGTCGGCGTCGATGGCGCGATCTTCGTCTCGCCGTTTTCGATGTACCAGTACGACGGCAGCTACGCGGTGGAAGTGCAGAAGGCCCACCCCGGCCGGTTCGCGCTCGTCAAGCCGGTCAACCCGGACGATCCGGCGGTGGCCGATGTCATCGCCGATTGGAAGAAGACGCCGGGCACCGTCGGCATTCGCGTCATCTTGACCAAGGAGACGAACCGGGCGCCTGACGACCCCGGTCTCGATCGAATCCTAAGCGCGGCTGTTCGCCATGATTTTCCGGTCAACATCCTGTTCTGGGGCAACCTTGACGCGGGCACGGCGCTGATCGACCGCCATCCTGACACGCGTTTCGTCATTGATCATATGGCCATCCTCCAGCCGAACACACCACCCGCGCCGCCCGAGCCCTGGGCGGACCTGCCGAAGGTGCTGGATCTGGCCAAGCGCAAAAACGCGGTGATCAAGGTCAGCGGCGCCTGCACGCTCTCCAAGCAGCCTTATCCGTTCCCGGACATCTGGGACCCGCTCGCCCGCATATTCGATGCCTGGGGGTTCGATCGCTGCCTCTGGGGCACGGACTGGACTCGCGCGTCCGCGGTCGTCAACTACGAGCAGGCGGTCGAGCCCTTCCTGAAGACTGATCGGCTGAGCGACAGCGAGCGGGCAATGCTGATGGGCGGCGCTACCGCCAAGACTTACGGCTGGTCACCGAAGAAGGCTTAGCCCAGGTCCGGTGCGGGGCCTTTCGGACTGCCAGACACCGAGTGCCGACTGTGTCCGCGCCCAGCGACTGCGTTAGGGCAGCGTCTCGGACCTCGTATAGCGGCGCCAGGCGCTCATCTGGATCGCCGATGTCAGGCAATGCACCACCACCGGCCGGGTCTTCACGGCGAAGGCGCGCGCGATGCCGTCTCGGACCTCGTCCTCGGTCCGAATCGTGATCCCCTCGGCGCCGAACGAGCGGCCCCAGTCGGCGAAATCGGGATTCGTAAGCCGCGTCCCCTCCATAAAGGCACGCTCAGGATAACGCACGTAAGAGTGCATCCCGATCGTGCCGTACATCCGGTTGTCCGAGATGATCATGATCGGGTTGGCGCCGTATTGTACCGCGGTGGCGACCTCGTTACCCATCATCAGCGCGCCGCCGTCGCCGATGAAGCAGACCACCTGCGTGCCGGGCCGGCGCAAGGCGGCGGCGACCGCCATCGGCATCCCCGACCCCATCGCACCGACGACTGACGACAGGAACACATGGCTCTGGCGGAACCCGATATAGCGATGGACAAAGCTGCCGAAATTGCCGGCGTCGGTCGTCACCGTCGCGTCCGGCGCCAGATGCTTGTCCACTTCGCAGACGATCGCCGCGAAATTGACGCCGTCGGCGGTCGGCGTCCCACTCCTTCGCCAGCAGCCTCTTGTGGATCGCGTTGAGACCCGCGACCCAGCCGCGCCGCTTCGCCGCATCGGACGGCGCGCCGTATTTCAGCAGCCCCTTGATGACCTCGTGCGGGCTAGCCGGGATGCCGAGATCGGGACGCCAGACGCGGCCGACCTCGTTCGCATCGGGCCAGACATGGACGAACGGCAATTGCGGCGCCGGCGCCTTCGGAAAACTATACGACTGGCTGACCGTGTCGGTCATGCGCTCGCCGAGCGCGACCATCAGATCGGCCTTTTTCATCTCGCCGATCAGATCGGGCGGCACGCGGATACCCATATAGCCGCCGTAATTCGGGTGCGTTGCGTCGAACAGTTGCGGCCTGCGATGCGTCGGGCTGACCGGCAATACCCATTGCTCGGCCAGCCGGTTCAGGTCGGCGAGCGCCGCCTTGTCGCGCACGGCGTCGGCCATCAGCGCGCCGCCGACCAGCACCAGCGGCCGCTCGGCCTTCGCCAGCATGTCCGGCCAGCCGCTCCAGATCCTCGGTGCGCGGCCCGGGGACGGCATGCGGGCGCGGCATATCGGTGTCGGCGTCGGTCTCCTCGTCGAAAATGTCCTCGGGCAGGATCACCGCGACCGGCCCCGGCGTGCCGCTCTCTGCCAGGTGAAACGCGCGCGCGATCGCCTCCGAGGCCTGCTGCGGCTCGTTAACCTCGATGACTTGTTTCGTGACGTCGGACAGCAGCCGCGAATAGTTCTGTTCCTGCAGCGCAAGACGGCCGAAATCACCGCGCTCGACTTGGCCCACCAGCATCACCATCGGCGTCGCGTCGTGATAGGCCGAGTGCAGCGAGACCATCGCGTTCGACAATCCGGGTCCGCGCGAGACGATCGCGACACCGGCGCGGTCGCGCAGCCTGCCATCCGCCACGGCCATATATCCGGCGCCGGCCTCGTGGCGGCAAACGACGACGCGGATCGAATTGCGGTCGATCAGTGCGCTGGTCAGCCCGATATAGCTTTCGCCTGGCACGCAATAGACCTGATCGACGTCGTGTGCTTCGAGGCTCTCCGCCAAAAGGCGGGCGACGCTGCGGCTCATCCAGCGCTACTCCCTCTATCTCCCTGTACACCCCTGTGCGCAGGCATACAGAGTTACCTGATAACTGCAAAGCCCCATCAGCCAGACCGCTCCCCAGGACGGATGAGCCGGAGCGGTTCGGACGGTTTCTTCGAGCCGCTTCCGAACCTCCGATGCAGGTAGGGCAATATAGGCGGCGTTCGGATCGCGTTCTGCGGACGCGCGGATGCAGAGGAACCCCCGCGGTGAATGTCGATGGCGCAGCCCGCATATCATCCCTCGTGCGGCAAGTTCCGGGAGATCGATCGCGTAACCGCCGCCGGCTCGAGCAGCCGGCGACAGTCTTACGGTGCAGAGACGCCTGCAGCGGCACTGACGATCACCGCCTGAGCGCGATCGTGCGGCGTCCCGCGGCATGACCGACAGACGCGGCCGCGGCATAGCGCTCGGGCTGTTGTCATCGACAGCCGGCGTGATGGACGGAACCGCGTTCCTGACGCTCGGCGATGTCTTTACATCGGCGATGAGCGGCAACACGATAGTATTGGGCGTCGCACTCGGCGAAGGACGCTTTTATGTAGCCCTGCATGCGCTTGCCGCCTTTCTCGGATACGCGAGCGGGGCCGGTCTTGCGGCGCTGCCGTTGCATAGCCCGACGCGCGGCATCGCGTGGACTATCTACCTGGAAGGTGTGTTTCTTGCCGCGTTTGCCGCTGTTTGGACCCTCGTCGGTGGGCCGACGGCGTCGACCGAGGTATATGTCCTCATCGTGCTCTCCGCCATTGCGATGGGACTGCAAGGCGCGGTCGGCCGGGCGCTCGCATTACCCGGGATTCCAACGATTGTCATCACGAGCACGTTGACCGCCGTGATCGGAACTGTCGCCGAACGCGCGCTCAGGCGAGGAGATCAAGTGTCCGCCCCGGCGATGCCCCATCAGCTTGTGAGCCTTGTGGCTTACCTTTTGGGTGCGGTCGTCGCCGGTGGCCTCGTATCGCGTTGGCTTGGCTTGTTGCCATTCGTGCCGGTAGCGCTAATTCTCGTTCTCGTTATCGGTTTCCGGAGATACCTCGCGCGGCCGTAAAAACTTCCGCACCGGAGCTATTTTCCTCCGGCAAGGTGGCTCTCTCGGACCACAAGCGGGGCGGCGGATTAGGGGATAAACGCTTTCCGCTGCATGCTTTCTCACGCCGTCTCGCACGCCAGAAATGCGGGAGGTAAACTGCGGTTTATTTGCCATCTGTAAAAGCCGCCGCGATCCTCGTATAACCGCTTCGTCAGCGGCGGACAATCGGGTTACTCCGGTTTGAATAATTCGCGTTTTCAACTGGTTATGAGATAGGGGCGGAGCCGCAAAGCCCGATCCGGAGCAACATCGAGGAGAGTTCGCGAGCGATGGCCATCGTTGATGATTACGCTGCGATTTCGGCCGAGATCCGCCGCATCCAGGCCGAACGGTCGCCGCAGGCCAAACCGGCTGACGCAGCAAGCGACGGGCCTGCGTGGCAGCACCGCATGCGGGCGACCATCACCGGCGAGTTGCTGTATCGACGGCTTGTGTCGCAGCGCACGCGGCGCCGCTGAGCGTGCACAATACGGATGAAGTGATCCGTCCCGCGGCGCGATCGCTGCAGCTCCTCTCGGGTTGAGCAAGCGCCGGCAAGCCGGTCGCTTGATCATGCGGTTTCCGTTCCGTTGAGATCCGTTGCGCGGCGCCAAGCCCGCCATCCGCCAAAAGCCGTAATGTCCCGCGCGTCGCCGACACAGTGCGCCTCGCATAGAAAGCCGCACACCGGCTCCCCCCCTTCCAGAACCACCGTTCCGAGCCCTAGAGGAGGCGCAATTCCCGCCAGAAAAGCGCCGATATTGCCGGTCGGCATGTCCCAGATTTCGACCTCGATCGGCGCCCCGCCGGCGCCGCGGACCAGGCCGGGACGCTTGCCGTCGGGCAGCGCGTAAAGGCGGTAATCGCCGGACGTCCGTGCCGTTCGCCGCTTCCTGGCGCCGAGCGCCACCAGTTCGCCGTTGAGCGGCTCTCCGGAAAGGTGGGCGCCAACCACGGCTATCGGCAGGTAGGGGAAGGCTGACCGACGCTGCGACTCGGGCCTCGGCAACGGCGCTCCCGTGGCCCCAAGCGGCAGGCCGGTTTCCGCGTGAAAGCGTGCGCCGACCGCCGCGAGCAGCGGGTCATGGAATGCCGGCCCCACAACGGTCACGCCGCCCGGCAGCCCATTTCGCCTGATACCGTTCGGAACGGCCACCGCGGCGAGGTCAAGCGGGTTGACGAAATTGGTGTACCGACCGAGGGTTTCGTTGAGCCCGATCGGATCGGCCTCGACCTCGGCGATCATGTAAATGGTCCCGGTCGTCGGGACCAGCAGCAGGTCGATGTGCCGCCAGACCGCGGCAGCCTGCGCGCGCGCCGCCGTCAGCCGATCGAAATCGCGGAAAATGTCGGTGCCGCGGATCGTCGCGCCACGCTCGATGATCTCCCGGGTCACGGGCAGCAGGATCTCGCGGCGGCTGGCGACGGCATCGTCGATCGCCGCCAGGCGCTCCGCCACCCATGCGCCGCGATAGACCAGTGAGGCCGCGTCGCCGAACGGGGCGAAGTCGATCGTGACCGCCTCGCCGCCGATTTGGACCAAGCGCGCGATCGCGGCTTGGTAAAGGGCGGGCGCGTCCTCGTCGCCGAAAAATTCGAGCGCGGCATCGGGCAGAACGCCAAAGGCAAACCGTGGCGGCATGGCGCCGAACGCGCCGAACCCGGCCGGTGCGGGACGCGAATACGGATCGCCGGGATCGACCGCGCAAGCGACCTGATGCACGGCGGCGGCATCCTCGACGGTGAGCGCGAAAATCGACACGCAATCGAGCGAGCGGCAGGCCGGGACAACGCCGGCGGTGCTGATCAGGCCGCGGGTCGGCTTGAGCCCGACGATATTGTTGAAACTCGCCGGCACCCGCCCGGAACCCGCCGTATCAGTCCCCAGCGCGAACGCGACGAGCCCGGCGCTGACCGCCACCGCCGAGCCCGAACTCGACCCACCCGGAATATACGCCGGGTCGAACGGGTTTCTCGGGACGCCGTAAGGCGACCGGGTGCCCACCAGACCCGTGGCGAACTGGTCGAGATTGGTCTTGCCGATCAGCAGGGCGCCCGCCGCGATCAGTCGCTCCACGACCGGGGCGGAACGTACCGCGGGCCTGCTGTATCCGGGACAAGCCGCGGTGGTCGGGAGACCGGCCGCATCGATATTGTCCTTGACGGCGAACGGCAACCCGAACAGCGGCAATGCGTCGGTCCCGGCCGCCGCCGCCCGCTCTTCCAGAGAAGCTGCCGCCGCCAGCAGCCGATCCGGGGCAATCAGTGAAATCCAAACACCGTCATTGCCGCGCGCGGCAATGCGCGAGAGGACCTTGCGGGCTATCTCGGTCGGCCGCATTTCGCGGCTCCGGTAGGCTTGGCGCAGTGTCGCAAAGTCGAAACTCAACACTCTCGGAGGCTCCCTTCTTCCGGTCTGGCGTGTAGCGGTTGTGCCGCTTGAGATGCAAGACGCGTTCCGACTGCCTGCAAAAAGGGCAGCTTGCCGCAGGTTTGCCCGCCTGTGCCGAACCTCCGCGCTCGTTCGAGCGCGCTGTTATGCACATCCGCGAGACAGTGCCCGCACCCCTCTTGCTGGCACGCCGCTTGCTGCGCGGCGAGAGCGCGGGAGAGCAGAACAGGCGGACGACCATGCGGCGACGGGAATTTCTGAAGAATGCCGGCGCGGCCGCGGCGGGCACGATGGCGGCCGCCTATTTGCGGCCGGCGCGGGCGCAATCGCGCAAGGAGACCTTGCTGACGATCTCCGAGAACGGGCCGAACAGCCTCGACATCATGGGGATCGGCACGAACCGTCCTGGCTACGAGGCGGCGTGGAACACCTATGACCGGCTGGTCACGTTCGGGGTAAAGAAGGACGCTGGCGGCAACGACCATTACGACTACACGAAGATCGAGCCGGAGCTGGCCGAAGCCTGGGAGGTCGGCGACATGTCGGCGACCTTCAAGCTGCGCCGCGACGCCACGTTTCACGACGGCACGCCAGTCACCGCCGGCGATGTCAAATGGTCATTCGACCGCGCGGTATCGGTCGGCGGCTTTCCAACCTTCCAGATGAAGGCGGGTTCGCTCGAAAAACCGGAGCAGTTCGTGGCTATCGACGACCACACCTTCCGCATCGACTTTCTGCGCAAGGACAAGCTGACGCTGCCCGATCTCGGCGTGCCCGTGCCGGTCATCATCAATTCCGGGCTGGCGAAGAAACACGCCACCGACAAAGACCCGTGGGCGTTGGAATGGTTGAAGACCAACGAGGCCGGGGGCGGCGCCTTCCGCGTCGCGAAATGGACGCCCGGTCAGGAACTGGTCTATGAGCGGTTCGACGGCTGGAAATCCGGCAGGCTGCCGGCCTTGCAGCGGGTGATCTGGCGCACCATCCCGTCGGCCGGCAATCGCCGTGCGCTGATGGAGCGCGGCGATGCCGATATCTCCTTCGACCTGCCGCCCAAGGACGTCGCCGAACTGGCGAAAGAGGGGAAGCTCAAGGTGGTCGGCACGCCGATCGAGAATGCGATCCAGTATATCGGCATGCTGGTGACCAAACCGCCGTTCGACAACGTCAAGGTGCGGCAGGCAGTCGCCTATGCGCTGCCGTACCAGAAGATCATGGACGCGGCGATGTTCGGTCGCGGCAAGCCGATGTTCGGCGGGCCGCCCGAGGTCACCGAGCCGGTATGGCCTCAGCCACACCCCTACACGACCGATATTGCCAAAGCGAAGCAGCTATTAAGCGAAGCCGGCTATCCGGACGGGTTCGAGACAACGCTGTCGTCCGATCTCGGTTTCGCCGTCACCAATGAGCCGCTATCTATACTGGTTCAGGAAAGCCTGGCACAGATCGGGATCAAAGCCAGCCTCAACAAGATTCCCGGCGCCAACTGGCGCGCTGAGTTCTCGAAAAAGAGCCTGCCGTTTATCACTAATGTGTTCGGCGGCTGGCTCAACTATCCTGAATACTTCTTCTACTGGACCTATCACGGTCAGAACGCGATTTTCAACACGATGTCTTACCAGAACCCGGCGATGGACAAGCTGATCGACGCCGCCCGGTTCGAAAACGACCCTCAGAAATACAAGGAAGAGGTCGACGGCTTTATCAACATCGCCTTTGCCGAGGTGCCGCGCATCCCGCTGTTCCAGCCGTATCTCGACGTGGCGATGCAAAAGAATATCGCCGGATACCGCTACTGGTTCCATCGCCAGCTCGATTACCGCCAGCTGAGCAAGACGTAACCGCGCCGGGAGGCGATAGCGATGGCTGTGTATCTTAGAGATGCGTTCGTGACGGTCGGATGCGCCGCAGCGCCGGTTGCATTCGTCCCTCGGCGCCGCATCGCGCCCAGGCTCACAAACCTCCGCTCCGTTACCGCGGCGCTAGCTTCGCTGCGCCTGGTAGCGGCGCTCAGGGGCGATCGGCGCAAGCGGCGATCTGAAAGCACGGGTCCGGGCGAGCCGCCGGAAGAACCGGCTGGCGACGACATCTGGAACGACCCCGCCTTGTACATGCTGCTGATCCACTGAGATGCCACGAAGATGATCGTCCTGCGCCGGCTTGCGACCGCGCTGCCGAGCATCGCCGGGGTCATCGTCGTGACCTTTCTGCTGACTCGCGCGCTTCCCGGTGACCCGGCGGCCTATTTTGCCGGGCCGGCAGCGACGGAACAGGCGATCGAGCAGATCCGCCATCAGCTCGGCCTCGACCGCAGCCTGCCGCTGCAATTCGTCGATTACGTCGGCCAGCTGGCGCGCGGCGACCTTGGCATGTCGCTCAGCACCGGACAGCCGGTCATGCGCGAGCTTCTGACGCGGCTGCCGGCTTCGGCCGAGTTGACCCTGCTTGGCCTTTTGCTGTCGGTCGCCATCGCCATCCCGCTTGGGATCGCGGCGGCGCTGCGGCCGGGCTCGTTGATCGATCACGCCTGCCGCATTCTCGCGACGGCCGGCGTATCGCTGCCGATCTTCTTTACCGGGCTGGTCCTGGTCTATGTTTTCTATTACCTCGCCGGCTGGGCGCCGGCGCCGCTCGGCCGGCTCGACATATATTATTCCGCGCCGCCGCACTGGACCGGCTTCTATCTGATCGACAGCCTGATCGCCGGCGACCTCGGCGCCTTCCGGGCGGCGCTGGCGCAATTGGTGCTGCCGGTTGCGGCGCTGGCGATCTTCTCGCTGGCGCCGCTGGCGCGCATCACGCGGGCCGGCATGATCGGCGCCCTCGGCAGCGAGTTCATCCGAACCGCGCGGGCGAGCGGCTTGCCGTGGCGCACCATCGTCTTTGTCTATGCCTTTCGCAACGCGGTGCTGCCGGTCGTGACGACGCTCGGAATGGTGTTCTCGTTTCTGCTCGGCGCCAATGTGCTGATCGAGAAGGTCTTCGCCTGGCCTGGCATCGGCTCTTACGCCGTCGAAGCGCTGATCGCATCGGACTATGCTCCGGTACAGGGTTTCGTGCTGGCAATGGCGCTGGTTTATGTCCTGCTCAACCTGATGATTGATCTGGGCTACGGCCTGCTCGATCCGCGCATGCGGGTCGAGGCATGAGGGGATTGCTGCGCCACGCCCGCTATGTGCTGGGTGAGAACCCGTTGACAGCCGTGTCGTTCGGCGTGTTCTTTGTGTTTCTGGTGCTGGCCGCGTTCGGTCCGTGGATCGCACCATACAATCCGCTGGCGAGCGATACCGCCAACGCGCTGCAGGGGCCGTCGGCCCGCCACTGGTTCGGCACCGATCAGCTCGGGCGCGACATCCTGAGCCGCCTCATCGTCGCGACCCGGCTCGATCTCGGCATCGCCGGCGTGTCGGTTGCGCTGGCTTTCGTGATCGGCAGCCTGCTCGGACTGGCGGCCGGTTATTACGGCGGCTGGCTCGACCGCATCGTCGGCCGCGTTGTCGATACGATCATGGCGTTTCCGCTGTTCGTGCTGGCGATGGGGATTGTCGCCGCGCTCGGCAACAGCATCGCCAACATCGTTTACGCCACCGCGATCATCAACCTTCCGATCTACGCCCGGCTGGCGCGCACCGAGGCAAATGTTCGGCGCGACGCCGGGTTTGTCGAGGCGGCGCGGCTGTGCGGCAACAGCCGGCCGCGGATCATCCTGACCCAACTCCTGCCGACAATCATGCCGCTGATGATGGTGCAGGTATCCCTGACCCTCGGCTATGCGATCCTCAACGCCGCCGGGCTCTCGTTCATCGGCCTCGGCGTCCGGCCGCCGACCGCCGAATGGGGGATCATGGTCGCCGAGGGCGCCAGCTTCATCGTCTCGGGCGAATGGTGGGTTGCGTTGTTCCCCGGCCTCGTGCTGATGGCGTCGGTGTTCTGCTTCAACCTGATGGGCGACGGGCTGCGCGACATTGTCGACCCGCGGCGGCGGACGTGACGTACGCCTGACATGACGCCCACCTGACATGCCAATCGACCGCCAATCCGTGCCGCTGCTCGCGGTCGAGGATCTCGGCGTCGAGTTTCGCACCCGCAGCGGCACCGTGCGCGCGCTCGAAGGTGTCGGCTTCGAACTGCATCGCGGCGAGACGATGGCGCTGGTCGGCGAAAGCGGCTCCGGCAAGTCAGTCACGGCCTATGCGGTGATGGGCATCCTCGACGACGCGGCGCGGGTCACCTCGGGGAAGATCGTGTTTGGCGGGCTGGACCTGCTGCAAGCCGACCCCGGCACCCTGTCGGAAATCCGCGGCCGCGAACTCGCGATCATCTTTCAGAGCCCGCGCACCGCGCTCAACCCGATCCGCCCGGTCGGCCGGCAGATCGCCGACATTCTGCTGCAGCACGCCAACGTTACCGCCGCACAGGCGCCGGCGCGCGCTATCGAGATGCTGGCGAAGGTCCGCATCCCCGATCCGGAGCGGCGCGCCGCCGCCTATCCATTCGAACTCTCCGGCGGCATGTGCCAGCGCGCCATGATCGCGATGGCGCTCGCCTGCGAGCCGGCGCTGCTGATTGCCGACGAGCCAACTACCGGGCTCGACGTTACGACGCAGGCAGTGATCATGGACCTGATCGCCGAACTCGCCGCCCAAAACAACATGGCGACCCTCTTGATCACTCACGATCTCGGCCTTGCTTCCGAATATTGCGGCCATATCGCGGTGATGCATGCCGGCCATATCGTCGAGACCGCGCCGACTGCGGAGCTGTTTGCCGCCCCGCGCCATCCCTATACCGCGAAGCTCATCGCAGCGACGCCCGGTGCCACCACGCGGCTCGATGCGCTCGCCGCCATTGCCGGTAACTTGCCCGATTTGCGGCGCGCCGACCTGCCGCCTTGCCGATATAGCGGCCGCTGCGAACGCCGCGGCGACGATTGCGGCGACGCGCCACTGCCGCGCAGCGTGCTAGCGGCCGGGCAATGGGTCGCCTGCCGGCATCCCCTTCAGGAATGGGCCTCATGATGCCGGACAGGAGTTTCGCCTCCGAATCACCGCTGCTCGTCGTCGAAGCGCTGCGCAAGCGGTTCCCTGTCGCGCGCAAAAAGACAGGATGGCGGGCGCCACCGGCCTTTCTGCACGCCGTCGAGGACGTCAGTTTCACCATTGCGCCGGGCGAGACCGTCGGACTGGTCGGCGAGTCCGGCTGCGGCAAATCCACACTGGTTCGGCTGATTACCCGGTTGATCGACCCGACTTCCGGCGTGATCCGCTTCGCCGGCGCGGACATCGGCGCGGTGCCGGCGAGCCGTTTCGGCCGCGCGCCGCAGCGCGGCCAGATCCAGATGGTGTTTCAGGATGCGACCGACAGCCTCAACCCGCATTTCACCGCATCCCGCGCCATCGCCGACCCGCTGATGCGGTTGTCTCGGCTATCCGGCGCCGCGCTGCGCACGCGGGTCGATGAGGTGGCCCTCATGGTGGGGCTGCCGGTGGAGCTGCTGAGCCGGTATCCGCACCAGCTGTCGGGCGGTCAGAAGGCTCGGGTCGGGATCGCGCGCGCGATCGCCGTCGAGCCGCGGCTCCTGATCCTCGATGAACCGACCTCGGCGCTCGACGTCTCGGTGCAGGTCGTGATCCTGCAATTGCTCGACACGCTGAAGCAGCGCCTCAACCTGTCCTACCTGTTCGTCAGCCACGACCTCAACGTTGTGCGGCTTCTATGCGACCGCATTCTCGTCATGTATCTTGGGCGCATCGTCGAAAGCGGTTCGGCCGGTCGAGTGTTCGCCGCCCCTGCCCATCCCTATACTCAGGCGCTGCTGTCGGCGGTCCCGCAGCCGGGCGTCGCGGCGGCGGCGCAGCGTCGCATCGGGTTGCCCGGCGAGCCGCGCAGCCCGATTGACCCCGATCCATCGGTCTGCCCGCTCTATGGCCGCTGCGGCCGAGCCACGGATTTGTGCCGCAGCCGAATGCCGCCGCTGCGCGAGGTCGCCCCGGGCCGGTTCGCCGCGTGCCATTTCCCGGCGATCGGCCAGGCGGCTGAGGGCGCGGTCGCGGCGGTCGCGTGAGAGGACGGGAGATGAATGCGGAGACTGGAGATCTCGGCGCTTATGTCGATGCCGTGGCGGTGCTGGTCGGCTTGTCGCTCGATCCGGCCTACCGCCCCGGCGTCCTCCTGAACCTGCAGCGAATTGCCGAGATGGCGGCGCTGGTCACGGAGTTCCCGGTGCCGGACGCGTGCGAACCGGCCCCCGTGTTCCTGCCATGACAGTGCCCAACGGAGAGGCAGGGGCGCTGGCGATTGCCGCCATGGTGCGCAGCGGCGCGATATCCGCCGTCGCCGTCGCCGAGGCCGCGCTGGCGCGGATCGCGATGCGCAACCCGGTCCTCAACGCTTTCACGACGATCACCACGGAACGTGCGCTGAGCGATGCGCGCCGGGTCGACGCGAAGCTGGCGCGCGGCGAGGACCCGGGGTCTTTCGCCGGCGTGCCGTTCGCCGTCAAGGACCTCTACGATATCGCCGGGGTGGTAACGCGCGCCGGCTCGAAGATCGACGCCGAGGGCGCGTCCGCCGCCGCCGACGCCACCCTCGTGCGGCGCCTTGCCGACGCCGGAGCGGTGCTGGTCGGCGCCCTCAACATGGACGAATACGCCTACGGCTTCACGACCGAGAACAGCCATTACGGGCCGACGCACAACCCGCACGATCCGGCGCGCATCGCCGGCGGCTCGTCGGGCGGATCGGCGGCGGCGGTCGCCGGTGGCCTGGTGCCGCTGTCGCTCGGTTCGGATACCAACGGCTCGATCCGGGTGCCTGCCTCGCTGTGCGGCGTCTTCGGGCTGAAGCCGACTTATGGCCGCCTCGGGCGCGGCGGCGCGCGCCTGTTTGTCGCCAGCCTCGACCATGTCGGGCCGTTTGCGCGCAGCGCCTCCGACCTCGCCGCCGCCTATGACGCGCTGCAAGGCCCCGACCCGCGCGATCCGGTCTGTGCCGGTCGGCCGGCCGAGGCGAGCCTGCCGCTGCTCGGAAGCGGCGCCGACGGGCTGCGGATCGCGGTGGCCGGCGGCCATTTCGTGGGCAGCGGCGCTGCGGCTGAGGCTGTGGCGACCGCAGCCGGGGCGCTTGGCGCCGAGCGGGTCGTCGAGGTCCCGGAGGCGGCGCGGGCGCGAGCCGCGGCGTTTATCATCAGCGCCTCGGAAGGCGCCAACCTGCACCTCGCGGATTTGCGAAAACGACCCGGCGATTTCGATCCCAACACGCGCGACCGCTTTTTGGCCGGCGCGCTGGTGCCGGCAACTTGGGTAATCCAAGCGCAGCGCTTTCGCCGCTGGTATCGCGAGCGCGTGCTGGCGCTGTTCGATGACATCGACATTCTGCTGGCACCGGCGACGCCCTGCACGGCGCCGCTTATCGGCCAGGAAACGATCGAGATCGCCGGCGCCACCGTCGCGGCGCGCCCCTATCTCGGCGTCTACACGCAGCCGCTTTCGTTCATCGGGTTGCCGATCGTGGTGGCGCCGCTGCGTCCCGGCGGCGGGTTGCCGATCGGCGTCCAGATCATTGCCGCGCCGTGGCGCGAGGCTGACGCGCTGCGGGTTGCGGCGGCGCTGGAGCAGGCCGGCGTTACCAATGCGGAGCCGGCCCTTGCCTGAGACCACTGCACCGGAAATCAACATTCCCGAGGTGCTCGCGGAAGTGACGGCGGCGTTCCGGCGCTACGAGGCGGCGCTGGTGTCGAACGACGTCGTGACCCTGAACCTGCTGTTCCACGAAGCGCCGCAGACCGTGCGCTACGGCGCGACCGAGAATCTCTACGGCTACGAGCAGATCCGTTCGTTTCGCGCGTCGCGCTCGCCGGCGGGGCTCGCCCGCGCGCTGCGCAACACCGTGATCACCACCTACGGCCGCGACTTCGCCGTCGCCAGCACCGAGTTTACCCGCACCGGCGATCCCCGCATCGGGCGTCAGATGCAGAGCTGGGTCCGCTTTCCTGAAGGCTGGCGTGTCGTCGCGGCGCATGTCAGCCTGATGCTGCCGCCCGGATGATCCTGCGAGGCGCTAGGGTGGTCGGGCCTGACCGCGGGTTCGTTGCAGGAGGCTCGCCGATAGGGCGTACTTTCGGGACCCCGAAAATTGATGGCGATACTTGACCCAATCGCATCACCGCCCTGATACGGGGGCCGCAGCCTAATGACACGCGTTCCGGATGCAGTTGAGTCCATCGAGGCGGCGATTGCGGAACAGAAATGGCAATTCTGACGGCACGCCATGTAACTGTTTATCGGTATCGTGAGCCCGTGGCATTTGGCGATCACCGGATTATGTTTCGCCCCCGGGATGGATTTGACCAAAAAGTCATCGAAACCACAATCGACATCAGCCCCAAGCCCAATCACCTGCGCTGGATACATGACGTGTTCGGCAATTTCGTCACGATCGCCGAATTTGACGCGCGCGCCGTGGAACTGCGTTTCGAGAGCAACATCTGCCTGGAGCACACCGCGTCAAACCTTCCGGATCTGCGGATTGAGCCGGAGGCGGAGGTATATCCGTTTGCCTATAGTGAGGAGGAACTGCCCGATCTGTTGCCTTTTATTGCCCGGCGATATCCCGACCCCGATAATGTCCTGGACCGCTGGGTCCGCCGTTTTCTGCGCCAGGGACGGCCGAATGAGACGGGGGCGCTGCTGATGACCCTCAACACGGCCATCCGGGAAAGCTTCGTCTATGTTCGCCGCTCGGAGGAGGGGACCCGCGATCCGGCGCTGACACTCAGACTCGGTCAAGGAAGCTGTCGGGACTTGGCGCTATTGATGATGGAGGCGGTGCGTTCTCTCGGGCTCGCGGCTCGATTTGTTTCTGGCTATCTGTATGTTCCGAGTTGCGACACACCCGATCATCGCGGCGGCGGCTCCACCCATGCCTGGTGTCAGGTCTATCTTCCTGGCGCCGGATGGGTGGATTTCGACCCGACGAACGGCATCGTCGGAAATCGCGATCTGATCCGGGTTGCCGTCGCCCGCGACCCGCGGCAAGCCGTGCCGCTCTCCGGTACCTGGTACGGCCGGATCGAGAGCAGTTTGGGAATGTCGGTGGAGGTGACGGTTCGCGGTGCCGACGGTCCAGGGAACTGACTTCGACAGAGCGTGGTTCAGTCAAATAAGCCAGTGCAGGGGCTTGGCACTGTTCTTGCTCAACCATGCGCATAGATTCGCGCCGCGGGAGCCTCAATGAGAATTCGCATTGGTTACACGATTGCTTTCGAGAATTCGACCGAGACACCGTCGATCCTGATGTTGAGTGTTCATCCGAGCCGTGAACCGGATTTGATGAAGCCGAACGTCATGAACGTGGATCCACTTGTTCCGGTTCAAGTCTACATAGACCATTTCCAAAATATCTGCGCGCGAATAGTGATGCCGCCTGGAATACTTGTGGTTTCGACCGAAAACATCGTGGGGGACAGCGGCGAGCCCGATGTCGTTCCGTCCGGCGCCGGCCAGGTTGCGATCCCGGATCTGCCCCAGGAAACGCTGGAGTTTCTGTTGGGCAGCCGATATTGCGAAACCGATCGCCTTTTGGATACGGCTTGGGCGATTGCCGGCCAAGCGCGGCCGGGGTGGGATCGGGTCCAGGCGATCTGCGATTACGTGCACGACCACCTGACCTTCAGCTATCCGGATGCTCGTTCGACGCGCACGGCGTGGGACGGACATGAAGAAGGCGTCGGCGTGTGCCGTGACTTCGCCCACCTGGCAATAACATTCTGCCGCTGCATGAACATCCCGGCGCGGTATTGCACGGGCTATCTCGGCGACATCGGCGTGCCGGCGGCGCCCGACCCGATGGATTTCAGCGCCTGGTTTGAAGTCTTCCTGGAAGGCGGCTGGTATACAGTTGACGCCCGCCACAACAAGCCTCGGATCGGTCGGATCTTGATGGCGCGCGGACGCGATGCGGCGGATGTCGCGTTGTCGACCAGCTTCGGCTTCAGTCGACTCGCCGATTTCAAGGTGATTACCGCGGAAGTGTAGACGAACCCTCGGAAGACGGTCAGCCGATTCCCGCTGCGAGCAGGCTCCGCCGCGCCGTCTCTTCCTCGGAGGTGACGCTGACCTCGACCGTCATACCGACCAGGTCCGAGGGCCGGCCGGTCCAGCTTCCCGAAAGCGGCACCGCCTGACGCGGGTCGCGTACCACCGCGACCCGGATCAGATCGCGGTTGCCGACGATGCCGTTGGTGGGATCGAACTCGACCCAGCCGGCGCCGGGCAGATACACCTCCAGCCAGGCATGCGTCGCGCCGCCTCCGACCCGGCCAGGCACGTCCTTATCAGGAACGTAAAGATAGCCCGAGACGAACCGCGCCGCGAGACCGAGCGAGCGTACCGCCTCCATCATCAGAAGCGCGAAATCGCGGCAGCTGCCGCTGCCGAGCTGCAACGTGAGAAGCGGGTCCTGCGTGCCCGGCTCGTCGCGTGCGATATACGTGAACCGCTCCTTGATCGCGAAGGTCATCGCTTCGAGCAGCTCGCGCGTGCCGGTTCGCACGTCGCGACGAAGGAACTCGTAGGCCCAGCGATCCACCTTGCGCTCGGGATCGAGATATTGCCGCTCTATCGAGCGCAACAGGTCGGGCTGCTCCTCGGAGCCGTAGGAAAACGGGTATTCACGGGCATAATCCTCGAGCTGGAAATCGAGGGCATTGCTTGCGGAGTGATCGAGCCGGATCATGCTGTCGACCCGCAGCTCGTCGCTCTGCCCGTCGAAGCTTGCCAGCGCGACGCAATTGCCAAACACGTCGTGCACCCAGCGCACCGCGATCGGCTCCGGTTGGATGATGAGACGCGCCTCGATCAGCCGCTGGTCGTAGCTATCACGCGGCCGCAACATCATGCGATGCTCGCCGAACGACACCGGCTGGCGGTAGCGATAGGTCGTGACGTGACGGACCGTGAGCAGTTGCATCGGCCTTCATTACGAAAAAGCGGTCGAGATCAGATAAACAGTTCTACGAAGAAATTTGCAGCGACGTGGCGATCGGCGACCGCGCAGAGCTGCCCGGCGCCCCGCCCGGGGGTGCGGAATTGCCGAAAAACGCTGCCGACAAGCGGCTTGTCAGCTCATTGAATGCACGTTGCAGGAAATCGATGAAGTCGTGCAAGCCCTCGCCGAGAATCTGCTCGGTCGAGCGGCTTTCGAGAATCGCCCGCAGCGCATCAACGGCTTCCGCGACATCATTGCCGCGCCGCACCCGATATTGCGATTTAAGCTCGGTCAGCGCGCGCTCAATCTCGCGCACGCAAAGCGCGACCGAGCGCGGGAAGCTCGGATTAAACAACAGAAACCCGACCACCCGCGCCGCCGTCAGGTCGCTCGTATGCACCCGTCGAAAGGCGTGATAGCCCGAGGCCGAGCGCAGCAGCGCGTGCCACTGCCCGATCTCCCTGGCGGATGCGGCGTCACCGGTCAACAGCCGATATTTCGTATCGAGCAGCCGCGTCGTCTGGTCGGCCCGCTCGATGTAGCGGCCGAGCTGGTAGAAATACCAGGCCTCGTCCCGGTAGAATGTACCGTCGGTAATGCCGGTGAAGGTCTGGCAGGTTTCCTTGATTTCGGTCAGCAGACGGCTGAGATTCGCCGGTGTCAGCTCCTCCGCCTCGATCACCTTCAACCGGTTGTGGAACACGTTCAGCGTTACCCACATCTCTGTTGAGACCAGCGGGCGCAGCGCGCGGGCGTTCTCGCGCGCATTGCCGATCGCGGAGACAATCGAGGTGGGGTTCTCGGCGTCGGTCACATAGAAGCGGATCACGCTGTCGGCGGTCGCCCGTGTGTGCTTCGCCGCGAAAACCGCCTCGTCGGCGTTGAGCTCGACGATCGACAGCCAATTCTGCACGCCATTACGGTCGCGCCCATAGGTTTCGTTGACTTCGAGAATACGCGCCAGGTTCTCAGGGCGCTCGACAAAGCGCGCAAGCCAGAACATGCATTCGGCGTAGCGGGCGAGCAGCGGATTATTCAAGCACCCACGTGTCTTTCGACCCGCCTCCCTGTGAGGAGTTGACGATTAGCGATCCCTCGCGCAACGCGACGCGCGTCAGTCCGCCGGGCAATACCCAGGTTTCTTTTCCGGTAATCGCGAAGGGCCGCAGATCGACATGGCGGGCCACGACCTCGCCGTCGCACAGCGTCGGCACGACCGACAAATTGACACAGGGCTGGCTGATGTAGTTGGCCGGATCGGCCAACAGTTTGGCGCGGCATTCGGCAAGCTCGGCGCGGCTGGCCCGCGGCCCGATCGTGATGCCGTAGCCGCCGGCTTCGCCGACCGGCTTCACAACAAGCCGGTCGAGATGGTCGAGCGTATAGCGCAGCCCGTCCGGCTCGCGGCAGATGCAGGTTTCGACATTACGCAGGATCGGCTCCTCGGCGAGATAGTAACGGATGATCCGCGGCATGTAGGCATAGACAGCCTTGTCGTCCGCTACGCCGGTGCCGACCGCATTGGCAAGCGCCACATTGCCTGAAAGATAGGCACGCATCAAATCGCGAACGCCGAGCAGGCTATCGGGGCGGAATGCCTCCGGATCTAGGAAATCGTCGTTGATCCGGCGGTAGATCACATCGACGCGCGCCAGGCCGTCGATCGTGCGCATATAGACGCGCTCGTTCTCGACGACGAGGTCGCGTCCCTCGACAAGCGGCACGCCCATGTCGCGCGCCAGAAAGACATGCTCGAAATAGGCCGAGTTGTAAGTGCCGGGCGACAGCAGCACGATCTGCGGCTCACGGTCCGTCGGCGGGGCGATCTCGCACAACGCCGCAACCAGCTTCAGCCCGTACCCGTCCACGCCGCGCAGGCCGATCCCATTCAGCAAATCGGGAAAAGCCCGCTGCATCAGGTTGCGGTTCTCGATCACGTAGCTGACCCCCGACGGGGTGCGGGCATTGTCTTCGAGAACGCAGAACACTCCATCGTCGCCGCGAATGATATCGGTGCCGCAGATATTGACGTAGGCGTTGTGCGGCACCGTCAGACCGCGCATCAGCGGACGGAAATGGCCGTTTCCGAGGATAAGATCGCTCGGCAGGACCCGGTCGCGCAGGATCATCTGCCGGTGATAGAGGTCGTCGAGCAACAGATTGAGCGCCGTGACGCGCTGGACGACGCCACGCTCGATGTGCCGCCATTCTTCGGCCGAGATGACCCGCGGGATGGCATCGAACGGCAGGATGCGGTCGATCGCGGCGCCGTCGCTATAGACCGTAAAGGTGACCCCGAGGGCGTGCAGCGCCCGTTCAGCGGCCTCCATACGGCATGCAAATTCGGCGAGCGAGATCGCGGCAAAGCGCTCGCGAAGCATCTCGGCGCCGGGGCAGCGCAACATTTCGCAATAGAAGCCTCGGGGGTCGTAGCCCTCCAGCACGGCGCATTCCTCTCCCGCCTGTCGCTATCTAGCGCTTATGCACGCCGCGGGCCAATGATTCCGCGAAATGATAGTGTCTTAGTTCGAATGTAACATTGTCCTTCAGAGGCGCGGGCGCGGCCCGCTGGCCCGGAATCCAGGAACACAGGGGATCGAAGCTCTTGGAAAGCTGGTGTTCATGTATTCCGGGCTCGCCGCTGCGCGGCGCCCCGGAATATACTGAATCATCGATCGGACTCTGCCGCGATACCGGCTGCAAACTCGCGACGCGCGATTCCGCCGGGGTAGCCGCCCGGCGCTGTCGGGGAGCATTCTGTGGGGGATTTGATGTTGACTTGGCGCTCGCGCCTTTGCCGCTGGCTGCTGGCCGGCCTGCCGTTGAGCCTCGCTTCCTGCAGTCCGGCCGGCGTGTTGGACCCGCAGGGGCCGATCGCGGCGGCGGAGCGGCTGCTGCTGATCAACTCGACCGTGATCATGCTGGTCGTCGTCGTGCCGGTTATCGTCGCGACGCTGGCTTTTGCCTGGTGGTACCGCGCCTCCAACGCGCGCGCCGCGCGTGGGCTCGACCCCGCCTATGAGGGGCGCATGGAGTTCGTTCTCTGGTCGATCCCGGCCTTGATCGTGATCCTCTTGGGCGGGGTGATCTGGATCGGCTCGCACGATCTCGATCCGCCGGCGCCGATCCAGGCAAACGTAGCGCCACTGCGGGTGGATGTCGTCGCTCTCGATTGGAAGTGGCTGTTCATCTACCCCGAACAGGGCATTGCCACGGTCAATCAGCTGGTCATTCCGGCCGGAACTCCGGTCACTTTCACACTCACCTCCGCGACGGTGATGAATTCGTTCTTCATCCCGCAGCTCGGCAGCCAGATCTACACGATGGGCGGCATGACCACGCGCCTCAACCTGCTCGCGGATCGGCCGGGCGAATTTCCCGGATTTTCAGCCAATTACAGCGGCGCCGGGTTTGCCGAGATGCGGTTCATCGCCAAGGCCGTGCCCGAGGCCGATTTCAATGCCTGGGTGGCAGATATGCGCGGCCGGCCGGCGCTTGACGAGGCTGGCTACGCCGGATTGGCGAAGCCCAGCAGGGCGATGCCTCCGACCGCCTACGGTTCGGTTCAGCCAAACCTGTTTGAACGCATCATCGACCAGACGCTTGCGGGCGACGTCGGCGCGGCCCAGCCGATGCCGATGCGGCACGGGAGAAATTGACATGCTTGGCAAGCTGAGCTGGGCGGCGATCCCGCTCCACGAGCCGCTGCCCTTGATTGCGGGAGGGGTAGTGGTGGTGGTGATCCTCGCCGTGCTGGCGCTGATCACCGTCAAGGGATGGGTGCCATATCTATGGCGCGAGTGGATTACCAGCGTCGACCACAAGCGCATCGGCGTCATGTATATGACGTTGGGGCTGATCATGCTGCTGCGCGGCTATTCCGACGCGATCATGATGCGCACGCAGCAGGCGATCGCGGTCGGCGAGTCGCAGGGGTATCTGCCGCCGGAGCACTACGACCAGATCTTCTCGGCGCACGGCTCGATCATGATCTTTTTCGTGGCGATGCCGCTTGTCATCGGTCTGATGAACTTTGTCGTGCCGCTGCAGCTTGGGGTTCGGGATGTCGCCTTTCCGGTACTGAACTCGGTCAGTTTTTGGCTCACCGCGTCGGGCGCGCTGCTGATCAATCTGTCACTGGTCATCGGCAATTTCGCGCGCACCGGCTGGATGGGTTATCCGCCGCTGTCCGGGCTCGCATTCTCACCCGATGTCGGTGTAGATTACTACCTGTGGTCGTTGCAGATCTCGGGCATCGGCACATTGCTGACCGGGGTCAATTTCGTGACGACCATCCTCAAGTTGCGCGCGCCCGGCATGACCTATATGCGCATGCCGGTATTCTGCTGGACCGCGCTGGCGTCGAGCCTGCTGATCGTCGCCGCCTTCCCGATCCTGACCGTCACTTTCATTATGCTGCTGCTCGACCGCTATGTCGGCATGCATTTCTTTACGAATGACGGCGGCGGCAACCAAATGATGTATGTCAATCTGTTCTGGGCATGGGGCCATCCGGAAGTCTACATCCTGATCCTGCCGGCGTTCGGCGTGTTCTCCGAAGTGGTTGCGACATTTTCCGGCAAGGCGCTGTTCAGCTACCGCTCGATGGTGCTCGCGACACTTGGGATCTGCGTCCTCTCGTTCATGGTGTGGCTGCACCATTTCTTCACGATGGGCGCAGGCGCAAATGTCAATGCCTTCTTCGGCATCATGTCGGCGATAATCGCGGTGCCGACCGGCGTCAAGGTATTCAATTGGATGTTCACGATGTTCCGCGGTCGCATCGTATTCGCGACCCCGATGCTGTTCACCGTCGGCTTCATCGTGACCTTCGTGATCGGCGGCTTGACTGGCGTGCTGCTGGCCGTCCCGCCCGTGGATTTCATTCTGCACAACAGCACCTTCCTGGTCGCGCATTTTCACAACGTCATCATCGGGGGCGTCGTGTTCGGCGCCTTGGCAGGCTACAATTACTGGTTCCCGAAGGCGTTCGGCTTCACGCTCGACGAACGCTGGGGCAAGGCCAGCTTCTGGTGCTGGCTGGTTGGGTTTTATCTCGCGTTCACGCCGCTTTACGGGCTGGGCCTGATGGGGATGACCCGGCGCCTGCAGCACATTCCCGATCCCTCCTGGCAGCCGCTGCTGCTGGTCGCCGAGGTCGGCGCCATCGTGATCTTCTGCGGCGTCCTGTGCCAGATCGCACAGCTCTACGTCAGCATCCGCACGCGCGAGCGCCGTCGTGACCTGACCGGCGACCCGTGGAACGGCCGCACCCTCGAGTGGGCCACCTCGTCGCCGCCGCCTTCCTACAACTTCGCGGTACTGCCGAGGGTCGAGACGATTGACGCCTTTTGGGAGATGAAGCAGCGGGGCCTGAGCCCGGTCCAGCCGTCCTATGAAGCCATCGAAATGCCGCGCAACAGCCCGATCGGGTTCATCATCGCGTTCTTTGCGTCATTTGTCGGGTTTGCGCTGATCTGGCACATCTGGTGGGTTGTGATCCTCGGCCTTCTCGCGATCGCAATAACGGTGCTGGCGTTCGGCTGGAGGGACGAGCGCGAGCGCGAAATCTCAGCCGCGCAAGTTGCGCTGATCGAACGGAACCGGTTGGCCGGGAGGCAAGCCGCATGACGATAACAACCACGCTCGACGCGACGCCGACCGAGCTCGTGCGCGGACACGGCGGCGGCGGGCCGGCCCCGACGCGCACCGTCGTCGCGTACGGGTTCTGGATCTTCATCCTGAGCGACATGGTGATGTTCTCGGGACTGTTCGCGGCCTATGCGGTCTTGTCGGGCAACACCGCCGGCGGACCGAACGGGCGCGAGCTGTTCAACCTCACCAATGTGTTCATCGAGACCATGTGCCTCTTGGTCTCGAGCTACACTGCCGGGCTCGGCGCACTCGCTGCTGAGCGGAGGCAGCGCGGCCGCTTCCTGATTTTCGCCGCGCTCACCTTCGCGCTCGGCGCCGCCTTCCTCTTCATCGAGGTCTCGGAATTCGCCGGCATGATCGCCCACGGGGCAGGCCCGTCGCGCAGCGCATTTCTGTCAAGCTTCTTCAGCCTGGTCGGCATGCACGGCGCCCATGTCACGGCCGGCCTCCTCTGGCTGGTCTACATGGTCGCGCAGGTGCTCGTTAAGGGATTGCGACAGCCCGTGCTGCAGCGCGTCTTGTGTTGGAGCCTGTTCTGGCACGCCTTGGACATCGTTTGGGTTGGCGTGCTGACGCTGGTTTACCTGATGGGAGCCCGGTGATGGACGGCGACGAAAGGGTCTTACATGATCGGGCGCCGGGCGTCGAAGGCGAGCCGACGGCAACCTGGCGGTCGTACACCCTGGGGTTGGGCCTCGCGGTCCTGGCAACGATCGCATCGTTTATCGTTTCGCAAACCAACCTGCTATGGCCGCCCGGGGTCCCAGTCGGTCTCGTCGTGCTCGCTTTCGCGCAGATCGGGGTGCACCTCGTCTTCTTTCTGCATCTCGGCAGCGGGCCCGACCACACGAACAACATCCTGGCGCTCGCTTTCGGCGTATTGATCGTGTTTCTGGTGATCACCGGCTCGATCTGGATCATCGCCAACCTCAACGAGAACATGATGAATATGCCATGAATATAATTTTCTGATCGGGGTCGCTGCTGCAGTGTGGCGAGGCATTTACGGTCGGTTTGACTGTTTCGCCCTCTGTCGCTCCGGTCGAGTTGTACGTCGTTCTGCAGCAGGCGCCGGATTGGCTTGAACCGCGGCCCGCGTGTGAGGCAGGGTGACCCAAGGCCTGTGAACCGGAGGCGGCATTTCCATGCGGCATCGAACGAGGATCGCGCTTCTGCTCGCCGGTCTGCTGCCCGGCTGCTACTGGGAGCCGTCGGCCAGCGAGATCATGGTCGAAACGTCGCCGCCCGGCGCCTCGTGTATGATCAGCCAGCGTGGAGCACCGCTTGGCATCGCCGAGCCGACCCCTGCCATCACCGTAATCGCTTTAGCTGACGCCGAAATCGGCGTCACGTGCCGCCGCGCCGGATTCGCCGAGGCCGCCGTTACCCTTCCGCCGCCGGCGTCGGCCGTCTGCACTGCCCGGTTTCTTTCCGAACCGCCGCCCGGAAATCGATTACAAGACGAGGGTCGCGATCACACTGACCCCGGCACAGCCCGGAGCGGCGCCGTAAGCTTAAAGCCAAGCACCGCGATCCGGCATAAAGAGCACCCCCGGTCGGCGAGGGCGCTCCGGTAGGCGACAGCGGGCGGCGCGGCACGCTGGCTCAGGGCAGCTCCTCCGCTATTGCCCCTCGCACCCGGATATCCGAGACAAGTTCGACGCCCTTGGTCTCGGGGCTCAGCAGCAGCGCAATGACGACGCTGGCCGCCGCCACGACCGTGCCGATCAGCATCGGGACGGCATAGCCGACCTGGTAGTTGACGGCAAAATAGGCCAGCACCGGCGCGACGAGACCGCCGAAGATCGCCCCCTGGTGATAGCAGAACGCACTTGCCGTCGCCCGTACCTCGGTCGGAAAGCGCTCGGACAGATAGGCCGGCAGCTGGCTGTACAACGCACCGCCGAACGCACCCTGCAAGCCAAACCCGATCGTGATCCACAATTCACTGTTGGTGAAAAGATATAGCGGCGCGATCGGAATCGCGATCGCCGCCGGGATGATCATCGCCCAGCGCCGTCCGATATTGTCCGCGGTCCAGCCCCAGAAACACATCCCGAGGAAACTCAGAATGTTCGCGATCATGAACGGCACCGCCGTCCCCATCGTGGTCAGGTGCAGGTCTGATTGCAGGTGGGTCGCGAACAGGGCCCAGATCGAGTAGTACAGAATGAAGTTGCTCGCCATCCACCAGCACGCCATCAGTGTATTGGCCAGCATTCCGGGTTTGAAAATTTCAATCAGCGGCGCCCTGACCTCGCGCGCTTGCTCGCGCTGCTGGCGCCGGTTCTCGACCCAGATCTCGGGCTCCTTGACGTAATAGCGGATCCATACGACCGACAGCGCCGGCAGCACGCCGATCCACAGCATGCCGCGCCAGCCGATGTAATCGAACAGCAGACCGTAGATGACGCTCGACAGCAGGAAGCCGATGCTCCACGAGCCCTGCAGGATGCCGCTCATCAAGCCGCGCGAGCGGATCGGCCATTGCTCCATCGCCAGCGCCGCGCCGGCCGGCCATTCGGCGCCCATGCCTATGCCGAGCAGCGTGCGGAACACGAGCAGAAACCAGAAGCTCGGGGAGAAGCCGGCGATGAAATTGCAGATCGAATACCACAAGATCGAGATCATCAGCGGCGTCTTGCGCCCGATGCGGTCGGCCAGCCACCCCGAGGCGACCGCGCCGATGAGCCGCATCCACAGGGTCAGCGTGAAGACGATCGCCACCTCGGTCGTCGGCACCTGAAATTCGTCGGCAATCGGCTTGATGATCAGCAAAAAAACCGTGAAATCAAACGCATCGAGCGTCCAGCCAAGCCACGCCGCCCACCATGCGTACCACTGGTCCTTTGTGGGTTCTTTCCACCATGGAACCTGCGCAGCTCCCGCCATCGTCATGGCAGCGTCCTCCCCAATTTTTCGGTTCGTTTGCCGAACCTGGGCATGAGTGTAGGACGACAATACCGGGGTGTCATGACATTTTGCCACATGGACTTTAGAAGGCCTCGTGTGGCGGGAGCGATGCGGTGCTGAAGCTCGCGGCGCGAAATCGCGCCGCAATTCGTGATCAACTATGAAGAGGGCGGGGAGTAGTGATCCTGCATGGCGACGCGGCGTCCGAAGCGTCCCTCGCGGAGACGTTAGGAACGGTGCCGGCCCTAGCCGCGCGATCCCGTCCCGCCAACCGTGGATCGCGGCTTTCGTCCACGCGCACCGAAACTGCTGTCATTCCGAGGCCACCCGCCGGGTCCGGAAATCCGGACGGCCGTCGACAGGCTCCGAAATGACAGCCTGAGGACCTACTCCGCGGCCGCCCGCGTGGCGGCCTTGCCGGCGCCAAAGGCCGGCATGACCTCCTTCGCGAAGCGGTCGAGGTCTTCGAGCTGGACGTCGAGCGGCGTGCCGAGCGGGGTCGCGCAGATGACCCGGTCGATGCCGGGATAGCGCTTCTCGACGGCCTTCAATTGCTCGATGATGTCCTCGGGCCGGCCGGCGAGGAAGCCGCCCATTTTCACCGCGTCCTCGATCGTTGGCAGCTTGACGGTGCCGATCATCGCCGGATTGCGCATCGCCTCGATCTGCTCGTCGGTCAAGGCGCGCACGAGGCGCAGTTCGCCGAACATCTTCATGTTCTCTTCATAGTGTGGCGCGGCTTCCTTGATCGCCTGTTCGCGGCTCGACGAGATGTGGAACTGGTAGCCGAGCGCCAGACGCTCGCCGAGTTCGAGCTTGACGCCGCGGCGCGCATAGGCCTGCTGGAAGCCGATCATGTGCCGCTCGACGGCGCCGCCTTCGGCCGATCCGCCGCCGATCACGCCGCTGATGCCGTATTTCGCCATGAACTCGAACGCGCGGTCCGAGCCGCTCTGGATCGGCTGCCAGCATTCGACCGGCAGGCGTTCCGGCCCCGGCACCAGCGTGATCTCCTTCAGCGTATAGCCGCGATACGGCACCTCCGGCGGAATCGTGTAGTACTTGCCCTTATGCGAGAACGGCTTTCCCTCGAAGGCCTTGAAGATGATCTCGACGCCCTCCTCGAATATTTCGCGGTTGGCGTTCTGGTCCATGAGCGGCGACCCGAAGGTCTCGACCTCGCGCGTATGATAGCCGCGTCCGACGCCGAAGATCACGCGCCCGCCGGTCAGGACGTCGGCCATCGCATAGTCCTCGGCGAGGCGCAGCGGGTGCCACATCGGTACGATGTTGAAGCCGCATCCGATCTTCAGGTTTTTTGTCACCCCGCACAGATGCATCGCCATCATCAACAGGTTCGGGATCAATTCCGTCCCCTCGGGCTGGAAATGGTGCTCGGCCATCCAGAATGTGTTGTAGCCGCGTTCGTCCATGCACTGGGCGTATTGCACGACCTTGTGCAGCGCCTTCTGCAATTCCTTCTGCGAATAATTGCGCTCGTTGATCGGCGTACCTTTGTAGCCGAGATTCTCCATGTCGGCGGTGCCGTAATACGAGCTGTCAAATTTCGTGATCATTGCGGTTCCTCCAAGCTGGCGGCGGGCAGTCTGGTGACGGAGCTTACGGTCCGCGCCGGTCCGGCTCTCGCGACAATATCACAGGGCTGGCATCGGGCTGCTAATGAGTGCGTGCGGGCACGCACGAATGCAGCGTCTCTTGGGTTGGGGGGAGCGATCCTATAGGGTAGCGGCGACACTGAGACGCCAGGAACTGCCAGGGAGGACGCCGTGCAGCTGAGCCGCCAGGAGCTGATCCGCGCCTATCGCGACATGGTCACGATCCGCCGCTTCGAGGAGCGCGTGCAGGAGGAGTTCTCGAAGGGCGGCATTCCCGGCTTTGTCCACCTCTATGCCGGCGAGGAGGCGTCGGCCGTCGGCATGTGCCTGCATCTCGGGCCCGAAGGATTACATCGCCTCGACGCATCGCGGCCACGGCCACTCGATCGCCAAGGGCTGCGACGTCGTCGGCATGATGTGCGAGTTGTTCGCGCAAGGCAAAGCGGGCTGTGCGGCGGCAAAGGCGGGTCGATGCACATCGCCGATCTCGACCAGGGGATGCTCGGCGCCAACGGGATCGTCGGCGGCGGCCCGCCCTTGGTGATCGGCGCGGCCTTGACCGCGAAGACGCTCGGCACCGGCACTGTCGCGGTGTGCTTCTCGGGCGACGGCGCCTCGAACCAGGGGACGACGTTCGAGGCGCTGAACATGGCGGTGGTCCTGCAACTGCCGGCGGTTTTCGTGTTCGAGAACAACCAGTACGGCGAGGGCACCGGCTGGCGCTACGCGGTCGGCAGCCAGGACATCGCCGGAAGGGCGGGCGGTTTCGGCCTGCCCGCGGTCAAGGTCGACGGCGACGATTTCTTCGCGGTGCACGAGGCGGCCCGCGAAGCCGTCGAGCGGGCGCGCGGCGGCGGCGGCCCCAGCGTCATCGAGGTCGATACCTGCCGCTTCTTCGGCCACCACTCCGGCGACGCGCAGCTCTATCGCGGCAAGGACGAAGTCAAGCAGCTGCGCGAGCAGCGCGACTGCATCGCCAATTTCCGCCGCCGGGTGGCCGAGGCGGCGTTGCTCGAGACGGATGCTTTGGATGCGGTTGACGCCGAGGTCGCCGCGCTGATCGACCGCGCCGTCGCGACCGCCCGCGAGGCGCCGGTGCCGGAGGAGGGCGCGCTGCTGACCGATGTGTATGTGTCTTATTGAGGGTCATTGTATATTGATATAATGTCAGCGGAACTGTATCAAGACATGAGTTCATTAGGTTCTTGCTATCACGATTCATTCGTTACCGCCCGTAGCATACAATCTGCACTTGCGATTGCATGGCTTAATATTGACGATGGCCAACCTGATGGTACAATCGTCATTCCGACACTGCAGGTAATACATAAGATGCGATTGGAGCGGAAACGACATTGCCAGCAGAGACGGTCTCCTTCCGAAAAGTCACATCGCAAGCATGGCACTTTGTGGCGATCAGGCTCATGAAGGGTTCGTTGCTCTCTGCTTCAGGGGAAGCTCGCACCTGGGCTTCCCCTCCAGTGTTCCGACCGATGTCAGAGGAACCCCCGCTAAGGAAACACCGAATAATGTGGGCGGAGGCGGCGGGTTGGCGGCCAAGGCATAATTGTTGACGGCGGCGTGCCTGGAAAACGGTCTGTGATGGCGGAAACCGGGGCTGTAGCTGGGGTTTCCTGTGTTGTTTCCGGGATTGTGACAGATTACGGGTGTAATCAGGCCCGGGATTGGACGAGCAGGGTTTTCTTGACGATCACCAGGTTGGCCAGGGCAAACAGGGTGTGCAGTTGCGCGGTATTCTTGGCCAGCCCGCAATAGCGCAGCTTCCTATGGTGGAACAGGTTCTTGAAGATGTGGAAGGGGTGCTCGACGGGGGCGCGCACCTGCGCCAGCGCTCGCTCGACCGGCTCCGCCAAATCCCGCAGGCGCTTGGGCAATGCTTTGATGATGCTGCGCTTGATCGCGATGCTCCAGCAACGTCGCGGTCCTCATGTTCGGCCGCTTGTCCGCTCCGGTATAGCCGGCATCGGCGAAGACATCCTCCTCCGCGCCGTGTAGCACCGAGGCCATCTGGTTGATATCGGCTTCGTTGGCGGCAGTACCGACGACCGTGTGGACCACCCCCGAGGCGACATCGACCCCAATATGCGCCTTCATCCCGACACGCCACTGATTGCACTTCGTGGTCTGGCGCATCTCCGGGTCGCGGCTCTTATCTTGTTTTTGGTCGAGGGCGGAGCGGCGATGATGGTCGCATCGACAATCGTGCCCTGGCGCATCAACAAGCCGCGCTCCTCCAGCATCGCCGTTACTTCGGCGAATAACGTCTGGCTCAACTCGTGCTGCTCCAGCCAATGGCGGAAGTTCAGGATTGTCGTCTCCTCCGGGACAGCCGCCACCGTCAGATCAATGCCGGCGAAGCTGCGCAACGCTTGGCTGTCATACAGCGCATCCTCCATCGCCCCGTCGGCCAGCCCATACCATTGCTGCAGAAAGTGGATCCGCAGCATCCGCTCCAGCCCGATCGGCGGCCGGCCGCGCTCGCCCTTCGGGTACAGCGGTCGCAGACGTTCCACCAGCCGCGCCCACGGCACCACCTGCTCCATCTCAGCCAAAAACCTGTCGCGCCGCGTCTGCTTCTTCTTGGCCCCGTATTCCGCCTGCGAAAAGCTCCCCTGGCGCTGCATCGCTCGACCCTCCGCCCACCACAGGCAGCATTCTATCCCATACAGGCCCCAGCCAGCGGATTTGATATGCGAAGCTGTACCGAGAATTGGATAAGAGGTTCTGAATAATATCGAGGGTGTTCTGCAAATGCTGAAATCGGAACTGAAGCGGCCCCTCACCCTGTCCTCTCCCCGTAGACGGGGAGAGGGAACGCGGCGGACCTATGCGGAGAAATGCCGTGACGCTGAAAAGGAGGCGTCGTGATGCCGCAGAAATCGATCCGTCAGGCGCTGAACGAGGCGCTGCGCCAGGAGATGCGGCGCGATCCGAGGATCATCGTAATCGGCGAGGATGTTGCCGGCGGGGCGGCGTCCGACGGGCAGCGCGACGCCTATGGCGGCGTGCTCGGCGTGACGAAGGGGCTGATCGGCGAGTTCGGCGAAGCTCGCGTCATCGATACGCCGATCACCGAGAGCGCGATCATGGGAGCGGCGGCGGGGGCCGCGGTCACCGGATTGCGGCCGGTCGCCGAATTGATGTTCAGCGATTTTCTCGGCGTCTGTTTCGACCAGATCTTCAACCAGGCCGCCAAGTTCCGCTACATGTTCGGCGGCAAGGCGAAGACCCCGATGGTGATCCGCACGATGATCGGGGCCGGGCGCAGCGCCGCGGCGCAGCATTCGCAAAGCCCGTATCACATTTTTACCTCGGTGCCGGGCTTGAAGGTCGTCGTGCCGTCAAACGCCTATGACGCGAAGGGGCTGTTGATCCAGGCAATCCGCGACGACGACCCGGTGATCTTCTGCGAACACAAGCTGATGTACGATTTGCGCGCCGAAGTGCCGGACGAGCCCTACACGATCCCGTTCGGCGAAGCGAATATCGTGCGCGACGGCGACGACGTGACAATCGTCGCGCTGGCCCGCATGGTGCACTACGCCAACGAGGCCGCCGACGCGCTTGGCGAAAGACGGGATCGAGGTCGAGCTGATCGACCCGCGCACGACCTCGCCACTCGACGAGGACACGATCTTGGAGAGCGTCGAGCGGACCGGGCGGCTGGTGATCGTCGATGAGGCGACGCCGCGCTGCTCGATCGCGACCGATATCGCCGCGCTGGTCGCCGACAAGGCGTTCGACGCGCTGAAGGCGCCGATCCGCCGCGTCACCGCGCCGCACACCCCGGTGCCGTTCGCGCCGAACCTGGAGAAACTCTACATCCCGAGCCCCGACAAGATCGCCGCCGCGGTGCGCGAGGTATACGGCTACGGCAAATAAGTATCAGGCTCAGGAAACCCGCGCCGACAAGTACCAGTCGAGAATTTCCCTTCCGTTCCAGTGAATGACGCCGGCGTGGCGGTTGATGTGGTCATAGACCGCTTCGAGGTATTTGATGCGGTGCGGCTGGCCGCTGATATAGGGGTGGATCGCGATCGCCATAATCTTGGCGCGCTCGGCGCCCTCGCGGTAGAGACGGTCGAACGTGTCGATAACCCGGGTCGTGAAATATGACGACTCGTGGTGCTGCACGATCATCATCGGGATGTCGTTCAGCTCGACCGAATAGGGCAAGGTAATCAGCGGTCCGTTGGCGGTATGGATCTCGGTCGGCTCGTCGTCATAGACCCAGTCGCCGATATATTTGATACCGGCGGCGGCGAGCAGCTCCGGGGTGTCCTCGGTCTCGGTCAGGCCGGGGCCGAGCCAGCCGACCGGCTTCTCGCCGGTGAAGCGTTCGATGATCTCGACCGACCGCTCGATCATCGCGCGCTGGTCCTCGACCCGGTGGATCGGCATCTGCTCGTACGCGTGCCCCATGAACTCCCAGCCGGAGTCGCGGCACTCGCTGGGCCACGCGTTCGTAATCCTCGCAGACCCGCGCGTTGATCGACACGGTCGGGCGGATGCCGAGCCTGCGGTACAGGTCGAAAAAGCGCCAGACGCCGACCCGCATGCCGTATTCGTGCCAGGCCCAGTTCGGCACGTCGGGCAGCAGCACCTGCCCGGTCGGCGCCGGCAGGACCTGCCGCGCCATCGGCCGCGAGATGTCCCAGACTTCGAGATTGACGATGGTCCAGACGACGATGCGGGCGCCGCCCGGCAGACGCAGCGGAGGGCGATCGACGATCGCCGAAAACGGCGCGCGGTCGCGCGGGATCATCCCTGCTACCTATCCGTGCTGGCCGTGCATCGCGGCGGCGCGGCGGGCGATCTCGTCCGGCGAGACGTCCTCGACATGGGTCGAGATGTACCAGCGGTGCCCGAACGGATCCTCGACGGTGCTGTTGCGGTCGCCGTAGAACTTGGTTTCCGGGCGCTTGCAGCAGCTTGCCGCCGGCGGCGACGGCGCGTTCGGTGACGGCATCGACATCGGGAACGTAGAGGTGAAGCCCGACCGGTGTACCGCCGACGCTGGTGGGCGACAATGCGCCCATTTCCGGATGCTCGTCGGCCAGCATGATGACCGAATCGCCGATCGTCAGCTCGGCATGGCCGATCCTGCCGCCGGGCGCGTCGAGGCGCATGCGCTCGGTTGCTCCGAACGCCATCGCATAGAACGCGATGGCGCCGGCCCCATCACCGACAATCAGGTATGGAGTCAGCGTATTGTATCCGTCCGGGATCGGTTTGGCGGCGGGCATCGGCACGATCCTCCGTGTAGAATTGGGCAGCGCGGCGGGGAGGTTTGCCCGCCCTCTGCGTTCGCCTGATGATGCCGGATCGTGCCGCGCCGCGTTCGTTCTGGCAATGGAGTGAAAGACGCGCTCTATTCGCGTCCTGCGCGGCGCGGCCGGTTGCACAAAGGGTCTTGTTGCAAAGCAGCGATGCCGTCCCATATCGGCTCGGGGAATTGACCGCCACCCGTGCGGCGTCGCAATTTCGTAACACCATTGTTCGAAACTGCTGGGGGTACCGCGACAGGCGGATTGCATGTGGGTGCGCAACAACAAGGGGAATGTCTTTGTCGGCAATCTGCCACCGGAGTTTACCGACGAGCGGCTTGCGGAGACATTCGATCCGTTCGGCATCGTGCTGAGCGCCATAGTCGCCCGCGATCCGGCGACCGGCGCGCGGCTGCGCTATGGCTTTGTCGACATCGCCACCGATCGCGCCGCAACCAAGGCGATCGAGTCGCTCGACGGTAGCGAAGTCGATGGGTGCAAGCTGAACGTGAAACCGCGCGACAAGCCGTCGAAAAAGCCGGTCGGTGGCGGAGCGGGTGGCCGTAAAGCATCACCGCGGGCAGTGCGCCCGAACGGCAACGCTGCGGGGTTTGGGAACGAGTTCCTGAGCCGGGAGCCGCCGGCTTCTGCCGAGCCGGAGCGGCGCCCGTCGCAGTCTGAGCTGGCGGAGAGCCGCCGCCCGGTCGAGGACCTGCCGCCGATCGAACCACCGCCGCGGCGCGATTTTGAAATCGTCCGCCGACCGATCCGTCGCACGACCGGGCCAAAGACGTTCCAGGTCGAGCGTCGCCCGCTGCCGCGGCGCGTATAACGAGCTAACGGTACTCGTCGCCGCAATCCCCGATCGCCGCCATCAGGTCGCGTCCCTTCGCGGAAACCGTGGCGAGCGCTGCCTCGTCCTCGGCGTCGAGCGTGGCGTCGAAGGCGCGGGCGTTCTCGGCGATGTGCGCGGCTACCCCAAGCCGGGCGCCGACGATGATCCCGGCCACCGCCGGGCGGTCGAAGAGATGGCGGATCGCGACGGCGGCGACGCCGACCCGGTGTTTGTCGGCCACCCGTTTGACGACGGCAGCAGCTCCTGGAACAGCGCCCAGCCGCCCCAGGCGTCGATCATCTGCTTGTATTTGCGCAGCGAGGCCGTGTTGAGGTCGGCGCGACCGGGCTCGGCGCGGCCGAGATATTTTTCCGACAGCAGGCCGCCGAGGATCGTGCCGTAGGCCAGCAGACTGACGCCGTGCTCGTGGCACCACGCCGCCATGCGCGCGTCGGGACGCCGATCGACAAGCGAATACTGCACCTGGTTCGAGACGATCGGGATGCCGTGGTCCGCGATGATCGCGAGCCGTTCGGTGTCGAAATTGGTCAGGCCGAGATGCCGTATACGGCCTTCCGCACGCAGATCGGCGAGGTGGCGCAGCGCGTCGAGATAGCGCCGGTCGCCGTAATCCCACCAATGGAACTGCAGCAAATCGAGACGCTCGACATCCATGCGGCGCAGCGAAGTCGCGACCGCCTCCTCGATGAACGCCCGCGCCTTCGACGCCACGCTCGACGCCGAGGACGAGGCAGCGCTCGCCACGGTTTCCGCGAAGGGACGCGACCTGATGGCGGCGATCGGGGATTGCGGCGACGAGTGATGGTGGCATCCACAATGGTAGCTTGGCGCATCAACAAACCGCGCTCGGCCAGCATCGCGGCGATCTCGTCGAACAGCGCCCGGGTCAGCTCGTGGCGCTCCAGCCAGTGGCGGAAGTGCAGCACCGTCGTCGCGTCGGGCACCGCGTCCAGCGTCAGATCGATGCCGGCAAAGCCGCGCAAGGCTTGGCTGTCGTACAGCGCATCCTCCAGCGCTTCATCCGCCAGCCCGTACCATTGCTGCAAAAAGTAGATGCGCAGCATCAGCTCCAGCGCGATCGGCTTGCGGCCGCGCTCGCCCTTCGGGTAGAGCGGGCGCAGACGGTCAACCAGCCGCGCCCACGGCACCACCTGCTCCATCTCGGCCAAGAACTTGTCGCGCCGCGTCTGCTTTTTCTTGCCGGCGTATTCCGCCTGCGAAAAGCTCCCTTGACGCTGCATCGTCCCGCCCCTCGGTCCCCCCGGCCGGACGAAATTCTACCAGGCGCAACCACCCAATTCGCTACTTCTTCAGTGTTTCCTTAATCAGTGGGCCTCGTTCGCGCAACTCATGGTGCATAGGAAAGGGTGGGGTGGTAATAAGCGGGCAGCGCGAAGACGGCGCCCACCCTTACTGCATCGGGCGGTGCTCGCGTAACGGCTTGCACAAAAAGCCTCGGCGCGATCGATCTCGGTCGCGTCTTCGACCTCGTAGCCGGTGTATGCGGTCGCATCCTCGACGGGGCAGAGCTCGTCGAGGTTCTCGCGCACCAGCTCACGGCCTCTTTGATGTCGGCTTCAACATCAACGGAGAAGCCTTGTCTCGCCGATAAGCACGCGGAACACCTTGAAATTGGACATAGGATCCAGGTCTTTAAGCTTTGATAACGTCAACGGCTGCCGCCCGCCTCGGATGAGACGGGCGGCAAAGAGCGATCAGTACTCGCCGGCAAGCATGATGGTGAGGATACGCCGGGTCACGCACGGGTCGACCGGATCGAGCGACCCGTATCGCAGGTCGCGATCATACGCGTTGAGCTTCCAGAAGATGTGATGCCCGCTGTGCGACGGATCAGGCGGCGATCATGGAGCGTGTTCGTACCTACGACGCTCGAAAGCGCCGAAGTCGTGCTCGCCATGGGGATCGTTGTCGGGAGTGAGATCGACCGGCAGGGCAGAAATGCCGCGCGTCACGAAGACCTTGCCGTCGGTCAGAATCCGGCGCGCCGCGTCATAGAGCAGGCGGACGCGCCCAAGCTCGGGATCGCTAGTCATAAGGGTGAAGTGGTGAGGGCTGGTAATGGCGGGCGCCGCGAAGGAGCCCGGCTCGGTCAACGGGACATAGCGGGAACAGATGCACCGGTGCAGCGCGGGTCCGGTCTCACTAGGGGTCGAACGCGGGCACCGACGCTTCAGCGGTAGCGCAGGTCAGCGGAAGCGCACTCGGACGCTTGCGGCCGAGGCGGCTCCCTCCGCTGTGACGGCGTCACACGATTACAGCCGTTTCCGGGTCTTGCCACGGGACGACAAACGAGGCCCCTCGGCTTCAGCCGACGGGGCCGAGGCAAGAGGTTCGGAGAAGAGCGCAGCCGAGCGAAGCGAGGCGCGCGGGTTCCACGGCCTCCGACAGGAGCTCCATCCTTTACTTCCTTCTTCCGCCAACAGGCGCAACCGCGTCAGCGTCAAAATCATCGATATCTCTCCCCACAGGATGATCAGTAGATCTGGCACGGAAATTGTATGGATTAAGGTCTCATCGGGAGGAGGCGCGACGGGTGGCATAGGAGAGTCACGCCATGGCTGCGGTTCTGCTCGACGCGGTTCAAAAAGCTCGATCCCGCTCACCACGTCAGGCGAGCCCAGCTGCATTTTCGCAGCTGATGCCCGCTGCCCTGTTGTCGCCAGCCCTGCTGTTTCTGGCGCTGTTCTTTGCACTGCCCGCGCTCGGACTGGTCAGCTACAGCGTTCTGACACAGGCCGCCGACGGCACGATCGGCTTACCGCTCACGCTCGACCATTACCGCCATTTTTTTGCCACGCCGCTTTACCTCAGAGTGCTGCTGACGACGCTGAAGATCAGCCTGGTCACGACCGCGATCGCCATCGTCCTGGCCTATCCGGTCGCGCTCGTGATGGTCCGGAGCACGTCCATAATCCGACAAGCAATTACGATAATTGTCATTGCACCGCTGGTTGTCAGCATCGTTGTCCGCACTTATGGCTGGCAGCTGATCCTGGGTAACGGACCGACCGGAATTCTGAACTGGCTGCTGCTCAACAGCGGCATCACCGGATCGCCGATCGCACTGCTGTATTCTGAGGCCGCGGTGGTGATCGGCTCGCTGCACGTCTTTTTCCCGATGATGGTGCTGCCGCTTGCCTCGGCGTTAGGCAAGATCGATCCTCGCCTCGAGGATGCGGCGCGCACGCTCGGCGCGACGGCTTGGCGCAGCTTCTGCCGGGTAACGCTGCCGTTGAGCCTGCCAGGACTGACGGTCGGCTGCACGCTGGTCTTCTCGCTGACGGCGGGCTCGTTTGTCACCCCTGCCATTCTCGGCGGCACATCGGGTCAAATGCTGGGCGTGCTCGTCGAGCAGCAATTCCTGATCGTCTACAACTGGCCGTTCGGCGCGGCTTGCGCGACGGTGCTCGTGGCAATCGTGCTGGCGGTAAATTTTGTGTCGGTCCGCCTACTCGACGGGCGCCGGAGATTTGCCCGATGAGCGGTCGTCTGCACGGTCCGGCGGCTTGGTTGCTCGTGTCGATCACCGCCGCGATGATGATCTTCATCCTTGCGCCGCTATTGGTGACGATAGCCACCTCGATTTCCAACACGCAATATATCATCTTCCCGCCGCGCGGCTTTACCGTAGAATGGTACGGCAAGGCGCTGCACGACGCCGACTTCCTGTCTGCGCTGTGGTTCAGCACCCTGCTCGCGCTCGCCGCCACCGCCGGAGCATTGCTGCTCGGCATCCCGGCTGCGTTCGCGCTGGCCCGTTCGGAAGTTCCCGGCCGCGACTTGATCGCCTCGGTGCTGTTGTCGCCGCTGGTGTTTCCGGTCCTGATTACCGGCGTGGCGCTGCTGCAGCTGTTCTCGACGTTCGGCTTCAACAACACGCCGGTAAATCTGTTCATCGGTCACGTCTTGGTGACCGCGCCCTATGTCGTGAGGACCACGACCGCGAGCCTGTTGCTGGCTGATCGGACGCTCGAAGATGCGGCGCGCACGCTGGGAGCCGGCACCGCGACGGTCTTTCGGCGCATCACCGTGCCGCAGATCGCCCCGGGTCTGGCCGCCGGTGCGCTGTTCGCGTTCATGATCTCGTTCGATAATTTCCCGATTTCGCTGTGGCTGGCCGACGCACAGTACCGGCCCGTGCCGATCCTGATCTTTGACATGATCGCCAGCGTCTTTGAGCCGACGATCGCGGCAATTTCGACCCTGATGATCCTCTTCGCGATGGCTGTCGTGCTGATCCTGGAAAAGATCGGCGGGTTGCAGCGCGCGATGTCGATGTAACAACCATTCTTGAAAGGAGCAGGGAATGAACCGAACGTACGACCGCCGCGCGATCCTCGCCGGCACCGCCGCAGCGCTGGCGGCTCCGTTTATCGTCTCCGAGCGCGCCGGTGCCGCCGAGCGCTCGATCACGGTCGGGATCTACACCGCCCAGCAGGGCGAGTATGTCCGCAAGCAGATCATGCCGGCTTTCGAGGCCGATCACAAGTGCAAGGTCTATACGACGCAGGGCGTAACGCTGGAACAGATTGCGCTGATGCGCGCGACGCGCAATAACCCGAAATACAGCGTCATGTTCATCGATGATATCGGCGTCGATCTGGCGACGAAGGAAGGGCTGATCGAGCCGCTTCCGGCCGCCAGGATCCCGAATATGGAACGGCTGCTGAAACGGTTCGTCTTTAATGACGGACACGGCGCCGCCTTTGCGATGTCCTCGGTCGGGCTTGTCTATAATTCGGCCACCGGGAAGCCGCTGCAAAGCTACGCCGAACTCTGGGAACCCCGGTTCGAAAAGCGGTTTCTGATGACCTCGCCGAAATCGACACAAAGCCTCTATCTGCTGATCGCGGCGGTCTCGGTCGAGACGGGGAAACCCTATGCCGAGGCGCAATACATGATCGAGCAGTCGTGGGACAAGATGGCGGCGTTGAAGCCCAACGTGCTCAGCATCTTCGAGAATGCAGCGACGGTCATGCAGGTGGCGCAGGGTCAGGCCGATATCGCCGGGCTGTCCTTCTCGAAAAGCGTTTACCCGTACACGGTCAAGGGGGCGCCGATCGATATGTGCTTTCCAAAGGAGGGCACCTTTGCCGGGATCAATTGTCTGACCCTGGTGAAGGGCGCACCCGACCGCGAACTCGGCATTGCCTTTATCAATCGCATGCTCGACCCGCAAGTACAACATGGGCTGGCCGCGGCGACATTCGCTGCTCCGACGATCTCCGGCCTTGATTTCAAACCGGACGTCGTGAAATACATGGCCTATCCCGAGGACAAGATGGACGAAATGGGCATTTTCAGCCCGGATTGGACCTTTATCAACCCAATCCGTCCGAAGCTGCTGGAGAAGTACAATCAGGTATTCGGTGCATGAACGAGGAGTCAAAGACCGCCGCCTCGGTCCGACTGAAGGAATTGACAAAGCTGTTCGGCGACACACGGGCGGTCGACCGCGTGTCGCTGAGCATCGAGCCGGGCAGCATGGTGGCGCTGCTCGGCCCCTCGGGCTGCGGCAAGACTACGATCTTGCGGATGATCGCCGGTCTCGTCGAGCCCAATGCCGGCGAAATCCTGCTCGACGACCGATCGATCACGCATGTTCCGGTGCATCGCCGCAATATCGGTATGCTGTTCCAGAACTATGCGCTGTTCCCGCATTTGAATGTGGCCGAGAATATTGCCTTCGGCCTGGAGACGCGCGGGGTGAAACGCGCCGCCGCCGCCGAACGCGTCGTCGGCGCATTGCAGCTGGTGCAGCTTCCGGACTATGGCGACCGTATGCCGGGGCAGCTGTCGGGCGGCCAGCAGCAGCGCGTCGCGCTCGCCCGAGCGCTGGTCGTCGAACCGGCGCTGCTGCTGTTGGACGAGCCGCTCGGCGCGCTAGACAAGGCGCTGCGCGAGAGCATGCAAGTCGAGTTGCGGTCCCTGCAGCAGCGACTCGGTGTCACGACCATCATGGTGACGCACGACCAGGACGAGGCGCTGACGATGGCCGATCGCATCGTCATCATGCGCGACGGACGGATCGAACAGGTCGGCGCGCCAGCCGAGGTGTATCAACGTCCGGTCTCGCGCTTTGTCGCCGGGTTTCTCGGCGCGTCCAATTTCCTCCGCGGCCGCGTGGTGATTGCTGCGAACGGGGGTGTGCTCGTCGAGGTGCCACGGGGCCCGATCGTGTCGGTTGGGGCGTCACGCCCGGTTGGCAGCGCAGTCACCGTGGCGCTTCGGCCCGAAGCCGTGTCCGTCGAGGCGGTCGCGGGCGACTGCGGGAAACGGGCCCCCAATACGACCCCGGCAACGATAGAGCAGATCATCTACCACGGGTTTGCAACCCATTTGCACCTGCGCATGCCGAACGGCGACCCGCTGATCGTCCTCGAGCAGAACCGGGTGGCAGGTGCTCAGCCGTCGATCCGGCCCGGTATGCAAGTGTACGCAAGATGGAACATGGAAAGCGGGCAGCTGGTCCGGGATGAAGTCGATTGAGGCCTCGCAGCGCACACACTTGCTAAAAGTCGAAACGTATCGGCGGATCGCCCCGTAGCGGGTGTCCGCTTTCGGCACAGAGGCGCCGGTTGCGGGCAGCAGCACGGGTCGGCTCACTGCTCGTAGAGCGGACATTCTACAGTGGAACCGCGACATCCGCGGCCGGGGTTGATGCGAGGGCCTCGGGCAATTCGACAGCAGCGATGGTCGGCAGGGAGCGGCCGGTGACGGCCTGCAAGTCGCCGTACATGCCTTACGTGCTGTCGAAGATTTTGCGGATCTCCTCCTGCCGTGCCCATTTCGTCTCGAACCAGCGCTTCTCGCGCTCGACATTGTTCAAGAGGGGCCAACCGACAACGCGAAGCAGAGGGCATCCAAACTCGAATTCCGCCAACCAGACCGGCATTCGCCGCGCTGCTTTACCGACGCTCACTAATCCTCCGGCGAGGCCAGCCTTGTTCAGTGTTTCCGTAGGTCGACCGCCCTCCAAGCCGCTGCTGTGATGCCGCCTCCCGACCAAAGGATCGCCCTTAGCGAGAGTGCAATAGGCGCCGTAAGCGCGGGCAGAAATTGAGACTGCTTGCCGACAATTGCGGTCTCGGGCAATCTTCTTGGCCGTCACATACGGGAGCGGCGCTATGGAATTTGGCATTTTCAACCTGATGGGTTCGCGGGATCCGGCTAAGCCGACCACACAAACGTTTTCCGAGGTCGCCGAGCAGACCAAACTCGCTGACGAACTCGGGTATGGAATTGCGTGGTTCGCTGAACACCACTTCTCAAATTATTGCCTGTGCGCCTCGCCACTGATGATGGTATCGCACTGCGCTGCGATTACAAAAAATATCCGGCTCGGTACCGCAGTCCTTGTTTTGCCGTTGTACAATCCGGCTCGTCTGGTCGCAGAAATAGCGATGGCCGACTCGCTTTCGAATGGCCGGTTGATGCTCGGGGTCGGCGCCGGGTACCAGCCGTATGAATTCGAACGTTTCGGTCTCGATCTCAAGCAGAACCTCGAGATGACTGAAGAATTCTGCGAGATCCTCGATCTCGCGTTGAACCGGGAGTTTTTCACCTATAATGGCAAGCACTATCAGATGCCCGAGACGCATATCCCGGCGCGACCGGTGCAACAGTCGCTTCCGTTTTACGTTGCTGGCCACACCGAGGCAATGTTCCGAGCCGCGGCTCGCCATGGCTATCGGGTGTTGTCGTCGGGTCGGGTCGGCGGCGCCGCGCTGCTTGCAGAGCAGTACGCGGTGATCAAGGCCGCGTTCGACGCCGAGAACGTGCCGCTCAACAACGCGCACATTACGGTCAATCGCTTCTGCCATATTACGGACAGCAAGGAAGAAGCTCTGCGCTTTGCCGAAAATGCGCGCTATCAGACGCGGCTGGCGTCCAGCTTGCGGCGGCGGCAGGAAGTTATGCAGGGTACTTTGCTGGTCGATCGGCCGTTCCCTGACGAGCCGTCACTTGAAACTATCCGAGATAATCTGCTGATCGGTGACGTCGAAACCGTGGCCGAAAAGCTGGTTCGCGAAATCCGCGCGACACATCCGGTGCACATCTGTTTCTCGTTCAAGGTGGGCAACACGGAGCATAAAGCCGCAATGCGATCGATGGAGCTGATGATCGGCGAGGTTAAACCCCAAGTTGAAAATGCCCTGAGCGCGCCTGTTCAGGCTGCTGCAAAATAAAACCGAGTAGCACCTGAGGGATTCAGCGATGCGCCAATTCGACAAGCGTTAGATTCGATCCACGCTGTAGATTATCATTTCTCTGCACCGGTGGGCCGGCCGCGAGCGAGGGGTGCGTATCGACAGTCATGTCGGTCGATCGCAACGGGATACGCTCAGAACATGCGAGGGTGTGACAGTCGGTAGATTTCGGTGAGCATTATTATGCAATCCAGCTACCGGATTCCAGATCGAACAGTAGAAATACCACGGAGGAGTGCAGATTATGGCTGATAAAGTCAAGCTTGAGGTGTTCTCGGATTACGTCTGACCTTGGTGTTATCTAGTCACCGTGCGTGTTGGAATACGCGGCTGGTGTCCTCGTTTCTCAAGATTTCTAGCAACGCATTAGCAATGCCGAATGTAGGAATACGTTGGCACAAGAATCACCCGAATGAAGCATTAAGTTAAGCAGATTACAAAATACGCAGCTCAGCAAAACGCGCTATCGCCGCCGCTTCTTTTGCAAGATCGTGCTCGGGATGTAGGGCTTCGGCGCCGGCGGAGGCTCCGGTTTTGGGTCAAGGTTGGCCAGTGCCTCCCGTACCGGCACGCAGCTCGGGTGAGAGCGGGTAACGCTCCTCGGCGAATTTGCGGCGCGCGTAGTTGATCAGAGTGGCGGTCTCGTCGGGGGTAAATTCGGGGTGGGTCATCTGAAAATAGATAGCTACGCGACCCGCGATTGACGAATTGGGCCGGAAGCTTTGGATCGTCGCCGCCCCGAGCGAGGGTTCCGAGGACCGGGTGTTGGGGGGACTGGAACCAGCTTGGGGGAAGCTCCCGGAGCGGCTCGACATAGATTGACCGAATTGCGTCATGATTGCAAAGGACGATTTTAATGATCAGTTGACGATCGTCTGCGCCCAGAGTTCATTTTCTGTTCTTACATTGAGGCGAGCGGATGCGCCCCTGTACGCAGCGCGGGTGTCGGATCTGACGGACGGCGATCTCGTCGTAGTCGAATGCGTATGCGGTCACAGCATGGCGCTGCCGCCGAGCTCGCTTTGCGATGGGCTGCAACTGTCGGCCGATTTTAAGATTGTCGATCTCGCACCGCGGCTACGGTGCCGCGAGTGCGATGAGCGGGGGCGTGCTGTGGTATCGATCAGGTGGGCTTTCAGTGGTGGCTCCGGCTGAGCCGAACGGTTCGCTCGTGGCGGCTAGTGATGGCGGCGATCGTTTATAAGCGGCGCCCCGTCATCTGGGGACGCAGGATAGATAGGCGCGCTAGGCTGATTGCGCTGTGCTCGATAGCTTAGTCCCGTCAGGTTGGGTGCTGCGTTTTCCATTCACCCCAGCAGCGCGTAGCCGAACCCGCGCACGGTCGCGATCGTCGCCCGCGTTCCGGCATCGGCAAGGCGCCGCCGAAGGTGATGCACATACACGTTGACGACGTTGGAGCCGATCTCCTCGTCTATACTGTACAGGTTTGACACAAGCACCTCGCGGTGAACCGGCTCGCCAGCGCGGCGGAGCAGTATTTCGAGTAGCGCGGTCTCGCGCGGCCGAAGTTTGATCTGAAGGCCTTTTACGGTAGCCACGCGTTTGCGTTGCTCGAACGCGATATCGGCGAAGGCGAGACTGATTTCTGGCACTTCACCCCGTCCCGCGCTGCGGCGCACGACGGTGTGGATGCGCGAGGCAAGCTCACCGAAGTCAATTGGTTTCACCAAGTAGTCATCGGCGCCCGAATGGAGCAGAGCGATCCGTTCGCTAATCGCGCCCCGTGCTGAAACTATGATGATCGGTACCGATTTGCGGGCGCGGCGCACGTGGTCGAGAAGCTGCTTTCCGTCACCGTTAGGCAAGGCGGATTTGAGTAGGATGGCATCGTACCCGGCGTCGAGCGCGAGCGCCATCCCGTCCTCGAGTGTCCCGATTTCATCGACCACAAAGCCGTGCTTTTTCAGTTTGTTGCGCAACAGCTTAAGGAATGGGCGATTATCTTCGATCGCAAGTACCCTCATCCGGCAGCGACCCCCAAACGTGCAATATGCATCGCATTTGATCATATTTTCTAATATTAGGCAAGCTAACTTGGCGGCGGTTGGCCGGGCGACGACGCGCCGGAGGGTCAGGAGCCGGTGAATGGCGCAGGCGGGCCAGTTTCGGTTATGGCCCGGTGACACGGGACCTCGAAGAGCCTGCAGTACGGCGGCAACGCGGGCGGCTTTGGCGGTGTCGGCCGGCTTCGTCCAAATTGGGATTATTGCGGTCCCGAATTTCGTCGTATCGGAATCAAGTCTGACCGGCGCGTCACATCGTAGCCGGCCTCCCATAGTGTTTCGAGAATCGCGCGCGCCAGCGCCGCCGCGCCGCTGGTCGGGTGACGTTCGAGGCAGGAGACGATTATCCGCTCGACGTCGTCTTCCGGTCCCAAGCGTCGCCCTCGCATTGCGCCATCCCCGCGATCTCGTGGATCGTCCTATTTGTGGCAGGTCTTATCGAGCGATATGCAACTGTTCCCGCACGGCTTACTTTTTCCCGGTGTGCAATTCGGGTGATTGCCAGCAGCGCCCTTCCCGGATAGGCACGACGACATGAAGCTCTTACGGGCATCGCCCGTCATGCTGGCGGCCTGTTGATTGCAGTCCTTCATCCGCTGTTGCTGCGCGTTGTCGGCGGCTTGTCCGGCTGCCGTGAGCACCGCCAACATCGTCGCCGCCATCGCCCCCGTGACAACATGACGTATCATAGTCCAGCCTCCGAAATAGCCGAAAGGTATCGTAAGCTGATCCGTCGATCTACTCTGCTTGCACTCTGCGCGTTCCTGCTGACCGGCGTCGCCATGGCCGCCGAAGTTACCGGGACGGCAAAGGTTACGGACGGCGACACGATCCGCATAGGCGACACGCGGATCAGGCTCTGGGGCATCGGCGCTCCGGAGCGCCGACAGACGTGCCAGGGTCGCAACGGCGATGTGTACGAGTGTGGGCGCGATTCGGCGGCCGTGATCACCGAGTTAACGCGCGGGCAGCAGGTCGAATGCACGGAGAACGACCGGGACCGCTACGGCCGCGTCGTTGCCGTTTGTCGTACTGAAGCAGGCGAACTCAACGCCGCGATGGTGCGGCGAGGATGGGCTGTCGAGTACAAGCAATTCAGCAAAAGCCGCTACAGCCAGGGACAAGCTGAAGCGCGGCGCGAGGGCTTGGGAATATGGTCAGGCCGGTTTGAAATGCCTTGGGACTGGAGACGCCGAAACCATTAGTTAGAGATGCTCCGCAATGGACAGGATGAACGAAAACACCGCGCCAGTTCCCGATGCCGAGCTTCCGGAGCTCTACCGGCGCGAGGCAGCGCGGCTGCGGCAGCAAGCCGACGTTACCGAGACGATCGAGATGCGAGCCGCACTTCTTGAAGCAGCTGAACACCTCGACCGGATGGCAGCCGAGCACGAGGCCGGGCTAGGGGAGGTGTAAGGGAGAACTGGGCGTGCCGTCGAGCATGCACGGTGGCGGCGCGACGTTCATCTCATCCGTATCCGCGAGGCATCGCAGGGGCAGACGGTATGGAAGGCCGGTGCAGGTCTTCGATGTCGCCGGATATCCTGCCTCTACGCGTGCCGACGCCGGTTATCACCGCTCCGAAGACAGCGACGAGCATTGATTCTCGCTGTGTTAAATACGACTCGGATCCAACTCGCCGCGTGAAGCGGTACGGGCAACGATCATTGTGAAGCGTAGTCCGCCGCAATGAAGGAACGTCCTCTGTCCTCCAGCGCCTCTCTTCTGTCTCTCAGACGGCGATATTCTTTGTGGCAGTAGGAGCCGCAGCCACTGCCGTCATGATCTCGCCCTGGAGCCGTAATCCGTACAACTTCTTACGCTTGTCAACTGTCAAATGGCTGTATTCCTTCATATGCAACGAGCGTTACATCGTTGCACTTAGAATTAGAACTGGTGAGCGACTTCGGGGTGTCCTCGATGTGGTAGACTGCTCAAAAACGTATGGCAGTCACCAGTCAAGAGAAAAATACTAGACTACGAAGCTCGGAGTATTATAACAGCGAACGGTTCACCCTTTACCTTGGCGATTGCAGCGACATCCTCTCTCAGTTTCCCGAAAATTCAGTTGATATGATCTTCGCTGATCCGCCGTATAACCTATCAAATGGCGGGTTTAGTGTGCATGCGGGTCGGCGGGTCAGCGTCGACAAGGGCGACTGGGATCGCAGCAACGGCTTTGATAAGGACTACGATTTTCATCAGCAATGGATCGCTGCCTGCCGAAGAGTGCTCAAACCGAGCGGAACGATCTGGATCAGCGGCACTTATCATTCGATCTATCAGTGCGGACACGCGCTGCAGGCGCTCGGGTTCCATATTCTGAATGACATTGCGTGGTTCAAACCGAATTCGTCGCCGAATTTGAGTTGCCGTTTTTTTACAGCGAGCCACGAGACCCTGTTATGGGCGCGCAAGGAAAGGAAGGCAAAGCACATCTTCAACTATGATCTGATGAAGAAGGGGGAGTGGCCGGAAGACCGGCTAAAAAATCCCGGCACTCAGATGCGCTCGGTCTGGTCAATCGGTACGCCGCGGCACGAAGAAAAACAGCACGGCAAGCACCCGACGCAAAAGCCGCTGGCATTGTTGCGGCGAATTGTGTTGGCGAGCACCAACCCCGACAATCTTATTCTCGACCCGTTCACCGGTAGCTCGACGAGCGGTATTGCCGCTGTGGCTCACGGCCGCCGGTTCATCGGGGTCGATACCGAAGCCCAATACCTCGACCTATCGAAACGGAGGTTTGCCGATTTAGCCGCTCATGACTAGCATCTGAAAATTGTCACCCGCGCCGCGGCGATCGCCAGCCTGTCGGCCTATGTCGGGCAAGATCTGCGGGTGCTGGCAACCGAATACAGGATCACGACCTTCGAGACCGGCAAACAGAACAAGGGATGGAAGGGGCTGATCCTGGAGCGCCTGGCCGGGCTCGACCAAAGCAATTCAAAAGCGCCGAACGGCCTCACTTTCGAGCTGAAGTCTGTCAGCTTTCATTATGTCAATGGTGCCCTGGTACCAAAGGAGACGATGGCGATCACGATGATCAATCCCGACGAGTTGCGCGCTCATTCGTTTTTCGAAAGCCACTGTTGGGCGAAGCTCAAGACGATCGTGTTCTGCGCGGTGATGTGGCATGGGCACAATTCGCCGAGGGCGGAACTGCTCAAAGTCGCGGCGCTCGACTTTTGCGGAAACCGACGATCTGATTGTCGAGATCAAGGCCGACTACGACCTGGTCCGACAGAAGCTGATCGATCATGGCTTCGCGTCGTTGACCGGACGGGACGGGAAATGGATCCAGGCGCGCACCAAGGGCGCCGGGCACGGTTCGACCAGTCGGGCGTTCTACGCGCGCACTATCCTGGTGAAGAGCATCTTCGAAATGGCCGATGCCTCCATTGCTTTCACCGACAGATTAGCGGCTTAGCGAATGGGCTAAAGCTTCGTAAAACCCGCCTGCTGTCGCACGAATTTCTGTGGGTGATACTCGCGCAGCAGCAAAACAAGCTAGGTTTGGATCGTGCCCCCAGGAGTGGTGTAAGAGCGACGGTGATTTCGCGCTCTCCGGCAGGGTTGGCCGGTGTTGTCAGGCTGCCGCTAGGGCAGGCAGCTTGACGGGGGGATCGTCGCTCAACGGTGCGATGGTTTCCAGTGTCATGTAGCGGGCGCGCTGGACCGCCCATTCATCGTTCTGCTCGAGCAGAATGGCGCCGACCAGGCGGGTAATGGCGGCCTCGTTAGGGAAGATGCCGACCACCTCGGTGCGGCGCTTGATCTCGCCGTTGAGCCGTTCCAGCGGATTGGTGCTGTGGATCTTCGGCCTATGGTCTTTGGGAAAGCTCATGAAGGTCAGGACGTCGGTTTCGGCGTCGTCCATCAGGGCGGCGAGCTTGGGCACCTTGGGCCGCAGCTGATCGGCCACCTGGCGCCACTGAGCCCGGGCCGTTTCGGCATCGTCCTGAACAAACGCGGTGCCGATGAAGGCGGCGACGACGCGGCGGCCCTGTTTGCCGGCATAGGCCAGGACATTGCGCATGAAGTGCACCCGGCAGCGCTGCCAAGAGGCATGCAGCACCTTTGAAACCGCCGCCTTCAGCCCCTCATGAGCATCCGAGATCACCAGCTTGACGCCGCGCAGGCCGCGCCGGGCGAGCGAACGCAGAAAGTCGATCCAGAACGTCTCGGCCTCAGAGGCGCCGATCGAGATGCCCAGCACCTCGCGGCGGCCATCGCCGTTGACCGCCACCGCGACGATCACCGCCACCGAGACAATGCGCCCTTGTTCGCGAACCTTCACATAGGTCGCATCGAGCCAGAGATACGGCCAATCGCCTTCGAGCGGCCGACTGAGGAAGGCGGCGACCTTGTCGTCGATCTCGACGCACAAGCGGCTGACCTGGCTTTTGGAGATCCCGGTCATGCCCATGGCCTTGACCAGCTCATCGACCGAGCGGGTCGACACGCCGTGGACGTAGGCTTCCTGGATCACCGCCGCCAGCGCCTTCTCAGCCATCCGCCGCGGTTCGAGGAAAGCCGGAAAGTAGCTGCTGCGGCGCAGCTTGGGGATGCGCAACTCGACCGCGCCGGCGCGCGTCTCCCACACCCGGTCGCGATACCCGTTGCGGTGGTTGGTCCGATCGGGGCTGCGCTCGCCGTGCGCCGCGCCGGTCAGGCTCTCGACCTCCAGCTCCATCAAACGCTGCGCGGCAAACCCGACCATCTCGCGCAGCAGCTCAGCATCCGAACTCTTCTCCAGCAGCGTGCGAAGGCTCATCATCTCGTCGGTCATCGTCGGCTCCTCGGTTCGGTTGAATGGCTCCAACCAAACCCTACCGACGACCCGCGATGACCACCGCTGTGGATAAGTAGCCCGCCGCCGCCAAACTCTCGGCGGTCGCTGCGGCGGGCTACTTACCCACAGCTCCTACACCACTCGGCGGGGCACGACCGCGCTTTGCGCGCCACCGCCGCAGGGAGGTGGTGGGGGATGGTAGGACGCACCCCACACCCGCCCGCTAACGGGGCGGGCAGGGTTGACCGCTGCTGCGCGGCTCGGGTTCCGTAGCGCCAGCGCTGCGACGCGAAGCGCTGGCGAGGCCACGGCCATCGCCTCGGCTTCAACACCTGCGGCGTCGGCAATCCAGGCGAGGTCTTGGCCGATCGGCTCCGTCGCCCCAGCAATCTGCTCGCCACGCTGGGCAAAGCTCATTTTCTCTTCGGGTTAACTGACTGTTTTGGACCCGGCACTATAGAGGTGGGCATCAGGCTCTGCGAACACATAGCGACAGCCTCATTTGCTTTTCACCATAATGATGCATATAACAGACGCACAAACGGCTTCGGCCTGCTCCCGCCCAAAAGGCGGGAGAAAACATTATAGATTTAGATTCGGGAAACACGCACGGACGATTGCCGTAGTGAGATCTTCAAAGGTATCTTGATCAAGTGTGGCAATTTTCACCGCAAGCCGCTTGCGGTCTACAAACCGTATCTGGGATAGCACAGCGGTGGCATTGCGTCCGTTAACCTCACCGACAGGAACGTAGTATTTCCCTGTCTTCGGGCGAGCAGTAAGTGGTACGACTAGGCATGCATCAAGATTGAATTTTGTGAGTATGGCTACAGGTCGTGTAAATAGCTCGCTGGTCCCGTCCTGCTCGTAGCCGATGTTCGCGCCGAGTGCGCACCACCATACCTCGCGCCCGTGAAAAACGGCTGTACCGTCGGCGGTATTGAGCTGCTCATTTTTTTGTTGTGCCATTTCCGATAATCTCGGTGCATCTGCGGCATTGTAGCACTGTCATTTAAACCCGTATTCCCCGGATGAAACCGGGTCAGGTCGTTCTCTCTAATCATATTAGCACGCACCAGAGTGCTGAACACGTCGAAGGGTATTTGAACATCGAATGCGCCGCTATCGAGAATAAAGTTCAGAGTAATCGCTCCATTGATCTGCACAGGTATCTCGAATACACCTTAAAACCCCGCAGTCCCTCTGTTCCGCAACTTCGAGCGACGCTCAAAGTCAATGAGCCCGCCGAGTAATCTGGGTAACGGCGGGGTCCGGAGCGCAGTGCCGCGAGGTTCGCCGCCGTATAAGTCCCGACTAAGGCTTTTTCCAAATCCGCTTTGCAGGGGCAATCCTGTTGTTTTGATCAAAATCTTCCCCACTTCGCCACTTAGCAGCTCGATATATCGCCGTGCCGTCTCCGGTCACTTCCCAACCCCATCCAGACAGGGAGCCAGATTTTATTTGGCTGCCGTCTCGCCAAGGTTTTTTAAAACGGTTCCCATCATACACGATAAGTAAATCAATATTTGACGCGTTCAGCCTTGGTTGCTGCCGCAATGAGTTGATGACACGCTCAGTTCCAAAGATAAGGTAGTCCCAATCGGAGTTCGGCCTTTCGGAGCCGTTTACCCGTGAGCCGATTAGCCAAATTTCCTCAATCTCTGGGTATTTCCCGACAAGCAACCCAATAAGTTCCGCGGTCATCTCCCTAGCCTCATTCTCGCGATTACCTTCACGACGGATCGTGCTCGACTTGAATGCATTTGCGGGAGAGCGTCCGCTGCCGTCATCACTTCTTTTGCCAATTTTCAAAATACGCTGCAAGCGCCAGCATAGCATCAGTAAAGTGGGATAGAGGGTTCTGACGACACCAGTTTTCAAGCCATAGCATCCTTCCATTTATATCTGACCCGCTTGCGATTACTCCCTGATGACCATTATACAAATCCATCATATTAGCGCCGCTCAGATAACCGTTTGCGAAACTTACAAATGACGCATAGAGATAATCATAGACGTACTCCGAATTGATTTGCCGTCGCCTATTGCGTTCAGCGGATTGGACGTACTCCGCGCAACTTTTAGTCCCTTCGCCGAATACCCTGTAGGTCTCAGCGTGCGCGCCCGAGCCGCCGCCACATATCACCAAAACCATTGAGACGACAACTCCCAAAAACCGTATCATCACACATCCTCTTCCCACCTCACACCCAGCACCACCTTTCGCCGCTCATCGTACTCCCGGCCATCCGCGCGGTCTGGCACCCTGAGACAGACTTAGCCTAAAATACGACTTATCTACAGGATCGCAATGGTAACCGGAAATCCGACACCTGCATTCGTGCTTGACCACAGGCGTCATTGGCTCACCTATGAGGGGAATACATTTCCAAATCATTTCCAGAGGTTATCGGTGTCTGCCTATATATTAGGCAGTCCTAAAATCGCTAGAAAAAGCTACCCGGAGACCGCCGCCAGAGCACCCTCTTCCACAGACTTGTCCACCGGAACTGGGGAAATATTCACAACTGCGTCATTTAACAGACACTTACGTGTACGAAGTCTCCGGGGCCAAGGTCAGAGACGCAGACATTGTAGAGCGGAACCATCTTGACCTCTGTTCATTTTAGGTCATCGAGTCCATGCAATTGGTGCAACCGCTAAAAAAGAGGCCCCGCGCACGGCAGGGCCAGGGGATCAATACTCGCTCGCGAGCATAATCGTTAAGACGCGGGTCGTTTTCGACGGATCAGTCGGGTCCTCCGAGCCGAACTCCATCTTCGCGTCGAAGTAGTCAATCTTCCAAAAGATCTTTCGCCCTGCGGCATCGAAACTGCCAAAGTCGTGCTCGCGGTGCGGGTCGTTCTCGTTGTTGAAATCGGAGAACGTTGTCACGCTGCGGATAACCATCGCCTGAACGTCTTGCGGCAGCGCATGTACGCCGGCGGTCATCAGCACGGTGCCGCCGGTCATCGTCGTCCGGAATGCATCATTGAGCGCCCGGATTTTCTCGGCCGACATTAGATAATGCCACCGAGGACGAACGCGGCGAATAGCGCGGTCTCATTGTCGAAGCCTCTCGATCTCGACGAGCTTCGCGAGTTTGGCGCGGCGCATCTCGGGGCTCATCGCCGGCGCCCTCCCTGAACGCCGCGGGCGCGTTCGGCGCGGCCCCGCGACTGCTGTGCCTCGTCGCCGTTTTCTTCCTCGGTGATCTCGCGGCACACGATCTTGCCGTCGAGCGGCAAGGCCTGCAGCACGATGTTGAAGCCGTTGCCGTCCTTGTGCGGGAAGGCGAGGCCGATGTTGAGCCAGTAGTCATCCTGGCCTTCTCGCCGGATGACCGTGTAGACGCGGTGCGTCGGTGCGGCTGGCTGTCTCTCCGCCATGTGTACTCTCCATGTCGAGCGGGTTGCGATGTCCTGCGTGAGCAGGCGTCAGGGGATGCCTGGCGCCTGCCAGCGCGGACGTGCCGCTCTCGGGAATGGCGGAAACTGCAATCAGCGTACGCGGCGTCGCAACGCCGTCAAGCAAGGCGGAGCCGATATTCCTGCAATCAGATCAGACTTATGGTTTGCCGATTTCCGTCGAGCCATTCGCATTGGAGCGGGTCGGCGTTGCGGAGACGTTTCGAAAGTGTTGAACAGGAACAGTGCCGGCCCGACGCCGCGCGAAACGCGAAGCCGGCGCAACGCATCGATCATCGAGCCGATGCGGTGCTGGTCGGTCGTGACGATCAGCGCGCGGAAATTCGCCCAGCCGAATTGCTCGCGGTGCTGCTTTGCAGCATGCGCGGCGAGATAGACGCGCATCTTGCGTTCGATGCTGGTCTGCTCCGGATCGGAACGCCGCACCGGCATCGTGCCGCGGTCGATCTCCACCATGAAATTGCGCCGTGAGCCGTCGGCCAATTCCAACCCGAACACGATGTCGGGAATGATGGCGGCTTCGCGTACGACGCCGTGGTCGGACAGTTTCGTATTCAAAGAAAACGGGTTCATAGCAGGGAGCCGACGCGGAGCAGCAGCGATCATGTCCTCGGCGGTGATCACCTTGATGCCGCTGCGCGCCCGCACGGCGTGCTGCACCCGACCTCGAAATCGACGATCGCAATCTGATGCTCGATAAAGGGCCGGCCGGCTTCGCGGTTCTTGCGGCTCCATTCGGGGTTGCGGAATTCGGGCCCATCCCATTCCCTGAGAAGCCTGACACCGCGATCGGCGAGGGCATAGATCATCGGTGCCGAACCAAAGGTCGGATAGTAGTCGAGCTGGGCGCGCGGCCGGTCGATGTACCCCGCGTGGAAGAGGCGCATCAGCCGGTCGTTGGTGCGATCGAGCGAGCGCCCGACGAGCGCCGCGATGTGCGTCGAACGGATCAGGCGGTACCGCGCGACGACGCGCACGATCTCGACGTCATGTTCCGTAAGGCGGAACGGCGGCGGTTCGGCGGCGCGGCGAAAGCGA
>CAWJZU010000030.1:0-25724 GCA_963847345.1 uncultured Alphaproteobacteria bacterium
TCGGCACTCAAGGTCAGGATTTTGAGGTTTTTCTATTAACAACGATGACTTGGCGGGCTATCAGCCGGTTTTCCAGCGCCATGAACAGGGAAATCGACGGACCGGAACAGGGAGGTGTCCAACATCGAACAGGGAATTAACACAGCGCATTACAGGGAATTAACGCAGCGCATCCCCGCGCCTCGTCGCGTGTCAACGAGCGCGCAGTATGCGATGAGATTACGGCAATTTTCGCGGCGTTCAAGCCGGCGGAATCAGATTTGTGCTACTCCGCGGCGTTCTTGCGGCCGTAGCGGCGGACGCGCAAATCGGCCTGTTCCTTGTGGCCCCAGAAGCGCTCGATCGCGCAGAGCCGGCTGCAATATTCGCCGATCATCGCGCTCGCCTCGGGGGTTTTGACCTCCTGGTAGGTGCAGGTTTTCAGGAACTTGCCGACCCACAGCCCGCCTGTGTAGCGCGCCGCTCCTTTCGTCGGCAGCGTGTGGTTGGTGCCGATCACCTTGTCGCCGTAGGAGACGTTGGTCTCGGGGCCGAGGAATAACGCGCCGTAATTGGTGAGCCGGTCTAGCCAGCTTCTCGGCTCGCAAGTCAACACCTCGACATGTTCGGCCGCGATGCGGTCGGCCTCGGCGACCAATTCGTCGTCGTCGGCGCACAGGATGATCTCGCCGAAATCGCGCCACGCGACCCCGGCGACATCGGCGGTCGGCAAGGTCTCGAGCTGGCGCGTCACTTCGGCAACGACCTCGCGCGCGAGCTTTTCGGATGTCGTCAGCAGGATCGCCGGCGAGGTCGGGCCGTGCTCGGCCTGGCCCAACAGGTCGGTCGCGCACATCTCGCCATCGGCCGAATCGTCGGCGATGACGAGGATCTCGGTCGGCCCGGCGAACAGGTCGATGCCGACCTTGCCGTAAAGCTGGCGCTTCGCCTCGGCGACATAGGCGTTGCCGGGTCCGACCAGCATGTCCACCGGGCGGAACGTCTCGGTGCCGAGCGCCATCGCCGCGACCGCCTGGACGCCGCCGAGGACATGGATCTCGTCGGCGCCGGCGAGGTGCATCGCCGCGATCGTCTCCGGGTGCGGCATGCCCTGGTTCGGCGGCGTGCAGGCGGTGATGTGGCCGACCCCGGCGACGCGCGCGGTGACGATCGACATATGCGCCGACGCGACCATCGGATAGCGGCCGCCAGGCACATAGCAGCCGACGCGTTCGACCGGGATGTGGCGATGGCCGAGCACGATGCCCGGCAAGGTCTCGACCTCGACATCGCGCATCGATTGGCGCTGGATCTCGGCAAAATTGCGGATTTGCGTTTGCGCGAAGCGGATGTCGTCGAGCGTCTGCGGCGCGACCTTCTCGATCATCGCGGTGATGTCGCTATCGGACAGACGGAAGCTCGGCGGCGACCATTTGTCGAAGCGCTCGCTGAGTTCGCGCACGGCCCGGTCGCCGCGTGCGCGGACATCGGCGATGATCGCCTCGACCGCTTGGCGCGTTCTGGCGTCGGCCTCTTCCTGCTGACCGGCCAGCGCGGCCGTCTTGATGTGCCGGGGCATCGAAACCCTCCCTCAATTTCTTCCGCGGCCGGCGCGGCGGTTCCAACGAAGAACCTTGGGCCGTCATTCCCGCGAAAGCGGGATTCCAGGGCTCATAGCTCCATCCCTTGGCCCTGGACCGCCGCTTTCGCGGGGGTGACGGGAACAAATGGGGCCAAAGTCGCAAAGGCAATGGCCGTGAGACGATCACGCATTGCCTGTTGTCGTTGCTATTACAACAGCCCCAGTTCGAGCTTGGCTTCCTCGCTCATTCGGTCGCGGTCCCAGGGCGGGGTCCACACCAGCTTGACGCGAACGTCGCTGACCCCGGGTACCGAAGCGACGGCGTTCTCGACCTCGCCCGGCATAGTCTGCGCGACCGGACAGGCCGGGGTCGTCAGCGTCATCTCGACATAGACGATGCCGCCCTGTTTGACGGTGAGTTCGTAGATCAGGCCAAGTTCGACGATGTTGACCGGGATTTCCGGGTCGTGAACGGTCGCGCAGCGCTTCGAGCACCGGCTCGTACAACGACGGGTCGTCCTCGCCCTCCGGACGTTCGACGCCTTCGGTCTCGGGCGGCGGCTCGGGCGCGAAGTCGAAATAGTCGCGCTGGTATTCGGCCTGTTCTTCGGCTGCCATTCTCCCCTACTCCGTCTTGACCGTGTCGCCGGCCAGCCCCGATTTGAGCGCCGCCTCGAAAGCGTGCCACGGCAACGTCGCGCATTTGACGCGCACCGGATACGCCTTGACCCCGGTCAGCGGTTCGAGCCGGTCGATATCGTCCTGCAAGCTCTCGGGCAATTCCTCGGCGGAACCGCCGGTCACTTTCGCGTGGAACTGCGCGAACAGACGGCGCGCCTCGTCGAGCGTCTTGCCCTTGAGCACCTCGGTCATCAGCGACGACGAGGCGGTCGAGATCGCGCAGCCGCGTCCCTCGAAGCTGACATCCTCGATACGGTCGCCATCGACCGCGAGATAAACCGTGACCCGGTCGCCGCACAGCGGGTTGTGGCCGCGCGCCAGATGCGTCGGATGGTCGAGCGCATGGAAATTGCGCGGATGGCGGCCATGATCGAGGATGATGTCCTGGTAAAGTTCGCGCAGATCGTCGTCGGTCCCTGGGCTCACTTGAACATCTCCCGGCAGGCTTCGATCGCCGCGGCAAGGCGGTCGATGTCGGCTTCGTCGTTGTAGATGCCGAGCGAGGCGCGCACGGTGCCGGCGAGGCCCAGCTTTTCCATCAGCGGCTGCGCGCAATGATGGCCGACGCGGACCGCGACATTGTGCTGGTCGAGCACGGTGCCGACATCGTGCGGGTGGACGCCCTCGACATTGAAGGAAAAGACGCTGATGCCGCCGTTGGCCGCCCGGCACGACATTGACCCCCGGAATGCGCGATATCCGGTCGATCGCGTAGCCGGTCAGCGCCTCTTCGTGCTCGCGGATCGCGTCGCGGCCGATCCGTTCGATGAAGTCGCAGCGCGAGGCCCAGCCCGACCGCGCCGGCGATATCGGGCGTGCCGGCCTCGAAGCGGTGCGGCGGGTCCTGAAAGTCGGTGTGGTCGATCTCGACATTGAGGATCATGCCGCCGCCGGTCTGCCACGGCGGCATCGCCTCGAGCAAGTCATAGCGCGCCCACAGCACGCCGATCCCGGTCGGACCGTAGGCCTTGTGGCCGGAGAAGACATAGAAGTCGCAGCCGAGCGCACGGACATCGACCGGCATCCGCGGCACCGCCTGACAGCCGTCGATCAGCACCTTCGCGCCCTTAGCATGCGCCAGTTCGGTGATGCGTTCGACCGGCAATATCGCGCCGGTCACGTTCGAGACATGCGTCACCGCGACGAGCCGGGTGCGCGGCGACAGCAGCGCCTCGAAACGCGCGAGGTCGAATTCGCCGGTGTCGTCGGTCGGCGCGACGAGGAGCTTCAGCCCGCAGCGATCGCGCAGCTGCTGCCACGGCACGATGTTCGAGTGATGCTCGACATCGCTGATGACGATTTCGTCGCCGGGCTTCAGGTTGGCCGGCCCCCAGCTCTGCGCCACGAGGTTGATCGCCTCGGTCGCGCCGCGCACGAACACGATCTCGCGATCGGCGGCGGCGTTGAGCAGGGCCCGGGCCTTCTCGCGCGCCTCCTCGAACCGGTCGGTCGAGCGGGCGCTAAGGCGGTACACGCCGCGATGCACGTTGGCGTACTCGGTGCGGTAGAACTCGGCGATGCCGTCGATCACCTGACGCGGCTTTTGCGCGCTCGCCCCGGAATCGAGGAAGACGAGACCGGGATTGTTCTCGAAGATCGGAAACTCGCGCTTGATGCGGGCGACGTCGAGGCTGCCCGCGTGGAACCCGCGAGCCGGCGACTCGGCGCTGCGCAACTGTGCTACGGCCATATTCCGTTAGTCCTCCAGCTTGCCGAGATGCCGTTCCAGGCGACCAAGCAGATGGTCGCGAACGGCCGCGTCCTCAATTTGCTCGACGGCCTCGCGCAGGAAGCCTTCGATCAGCAGCCGCCGCGCCTCCTCGGGCGGGATGCCGCGTGCCCGCAGATAGAAGAGCGAGGCCGCGTCGAGATCGCCGACCGTGGCGCCGTGGCTGCATTTGACGTCGTCGGCGTAGATTTCCAATTCGGGCTTGGTGTCGATGACCGCGCGGCGCCCGATGATCAGGTTGCGGCTCTGCTGGCTGGCATCGGTCTTCTGCGCCCCTTCGCGTACGATCATGCAGCCCTGAAACGCGCCGTGCCCGCGACCGGAAGCGACGCCCTTGACCAGCTCGCTGGTCTGCCCGCCGGGCGCGGCGTGATCGACCGTCGTGACGATATTCGCCTCGTCATGGTTGGAGACGAGAAAGGCGCCGTCGAGGCGGCAGCGCGCGGCTTGCCCCGTCATGCGGACATGCGCCTCGTGCCGGACGCGGCGGCCGCCGAGCAGCAGCGCGAAGCCGGCGAACTCGGCGCGAGCCGCGAGCGTCGCGTCGAGATGCCCGAAATGCAGCGCGTCCGGCGCTTCCTCGACCGCGACCGTGCGGTGCAGGACCGCACCCTCGGCCAGTCGTGCCGCGAGCACGTCGTTGCGCCAATAGCGACCCTCGCCGGCATAGGTTTCAACGACGCTGACCCGGCTGCCGGCACCGAGCATTGCGAGACTGCGCGTATGAAACGAGGCTTCGTTCGAGCCCGTCGCCAAGTGAATGATCTCGATCGGCTCGTCGAGCGCGACGCCGGGTGCGAGCGACAGAACATAGCCGTCGGCAAAAAAGGCAGCGTTGAGCGCCGCAAAAGGCTGCGCCGCCTCGCCCGATATCTCTGCCAGCGCAGCCTCGGCGAGATCGGAGCGCGCGCGCATCGCCTCTGCAGTCGCGCCAAACCAGACCCCGTCGCGCCGCGGCAAATTCGATAGCTCGGCGGCGAAATGGCCGTCCAAAAGCACGCAACGGGCGCTCGCGCTGGACAGCCCGAGGCTTGCCACCCGGTCGCGCAAGGCGGAGGTGTCGGTGCGGGCGGCTGGGCGCGCCGGCAATAGCGGCTGCCGTTCGAGCGGCTGCAGGTCGAGATAGCGCCAGCTCTCGCCTCGGCGGGACGGAAAGCCCAATTCGGCGAAGCGCGTCATCGCCTGTTGCCGGCGCGCGGCCAGCCAGACCGGCTCGCCGGCATCACGCGCGAAGCGGGCGAGATAGTCCCGCGCTTCGGGTTTTACGGGGAAATCGACGACCTCGTTCATCGGCCCACCCTCGTCGCCCCCGCGAAAGCGAGGGCCCAGGGCAACTCCTCCGACGCCTGTCCCTGGGTTCCCGCTTTCGCGGGGGCGACGGAAAAAGGAATAGGCAGAGCCGCCACGAACGAAAGGACCATCGCTCGATCCGAAATCATGCGGCATCGCCGTCTATGCGGTCGGCGAAGGTTCCGTAGCCGCGCCGCTCCAATTCGGCGGCGAGAGTCTTGTCGCCGGATTGGATGATGCGGCCGTCCTGGAGGACGTGCACGTGGTCAGGCTCGACATAGTCGAGCAGCCGCTTGTAGTGCGTGATCATCACGATCGCGCGGTCCGGCCCGCGCAAGCCGTTGACGCCGCGCGCGACGGTGCGCAGCGCATCGATATCGAGCCCGCTGTCGGTCTCGTCGAGGATCGCGAGCCGCGGCTCGAGCATCGCCATCTGAAAGATCTCGTTGCGCTTTTTCTCGCCGCCGGAAAATCCGACATTCAGCGAGCGCTGCAGCAAATCCTCGCCGATATCGAGCAGTTTCAGCTTTTGGCGCACGAGGCGCAGGAACTGCCCGGCGTCCAGCTCCTTCTCGCCGCGATGGCGCCGCTGGGCGTTGACTGCGGCGCGCAGGAAATAGGTGTTATTCACGCCGGGGATCTCGACCGGATACTGAAAGGCCAGAAACACGCCCTCGCGCGCCCGCTCGTCGGCCGGCATGTCGAGCAGGTCATGACCGAGATAGGTCACGCTGCCCTCGGTGATCTCGTAGCCCTCGCGCCCGGCGAGCACGGCAGCGAGCGTCGATTTGCCGGAGCCGTTCGGCCCCATGATCGCGTGCACCTCGCCGGCGCCGACCGTCAGGTCGATCCCTTTCAGGATCTCGCGGCCGTCCTCAAGACGCGCGTGCAGGTTTTTGATGTCTAGCATTACCACTGGTTTCCGCTCTACTCCGTCATATCCGGCCATGACGTTTATGTATGGTGTCCGGCATCTAGCCGACGCTGCCTTCCAAGCTCACGGCGAGCAGCTTTTGCGCCTCGACGGCGAACTCCATCGGCAGTTCCTTCAGGACCTCCTTGCAGAAGCCGTTGACGATCAGCGACAGCGAATCCTCATCCGATAGGCCGCGCTGGCGGCAGTAGAACAGCTGGTCTTCGCTGATCTTCGACGTTGTCGCCTCGTGCTCGACGCGGGAAGACGGGTTGCGCACCTCGATATAGGGCACCGTATGCGCGCCGCAGCGGTCGCCGATCAGCAGCGAATCGCACTGCGTATAATTGCGTGCGCCCTCGGCCCGCGGCTGCACGCGGACGAGACCGCGATAAGTGTTCTGGCCGCGCCCGGCCGAGATGCCCTTTGAGATGATCGTGGACGAGGTGTTGCGCCCGATATGGATCATCTTGGTGCCGGTATCGGCCTGCTGGCGGTTGTTGGTGATCGCGACCGAGTAGAACTCGCCGACCGAGCCGTCGCCTTCGAGAATGCAGCTCGGGTATTTCCAGGTGATTGCAGAGCCGGTCTCGACCTGCGTCCATGAGATCTTCGCCCGGTTGCCGCGGCAGGCGCCGCGCTTCGTGACAAAATTGTAGATGCCGCCCCGACCCTCGGCGTCGCCGGGATACCAATTCTGCACGGTCGAATACTTGATCTGCGCGTCCTCGTGCGCGATCAGCTCGACGACCGCCGCGTGTAATTGGTTTTCGTCGCGCTGCGGCGCGGTACAGCCTTCGAGATAGCTGACATAAGCGCCCTTGTCGGCGATCAGCAAGGTGCGCTCGAACTGGCCGCTGTTGCGCGCATTGATGCGGAAATAGGTGGAGAGCTCCATCGGACAGCGCACGCCGGGCGGGATATAGGCGAACGACCCATCGCTGAACACGGCCGAGTTGAGTGCCGCGAAGAAATTGTCGTTCTGCGGCACGACGGTGCCGAGATATTTCCGCACCAGCTCGGGGTGCTCGCGCACGGCTTCGCCGAATGAACAGAAGATGATGCCGAGTTCGGCGAGCTGCCCCTTAAACGTCGTCGCTACCGAGACGCTGTCAAACACGGCATCGACCGCGACGCCGGTCATCTGCCCGGGTGCCTGTACCCCGGCCAGGGCCTCGCGCTCGCGCAGCGGGATGCCGAGCTTCTCGTAGGTCGCCAGCAGCTCCGGATCGACCTCATCCAGTGATTTTGGCCCGTCGTTCTGCTTCGGCGCCGAGTAATAGGTGTGCGCCTGATAGTCGATCGGCGCGATTTTCAGCTTGGCCCAGTCCGGCTCGACCATGCCCTGCCAATGGCGGAACGAGGCGAGCCGCCATTCGAGTAGCCATCCGGGTTCGCCCTTTTTGGCAGAGATGAAGCGCACCGTGTTCTCGTCGAGGCCGGGCGGGGCACTATCGGCCTCGATATCGGTGACAAAGCCGTACTTGTAGCCCTCCTGCGAAAGCGTGCGGATCGTCTGCTGGGTCGTAAGCGAGGCGCTCATCGGGGGTTCACCAAATCCGGTGTTTCGATGTTGGCTTGCGGTCGGGCCGGAGCGCGCGCGACGGCGAACGGGCTGACCATGTCCTGCAGCGAGATCGCGGACAGCGCGGCCCCGACGGCACGGTTGATCGCACCCCAATGCGGGCGCGTCGGGCAGTAGGTCGTGCGCTCGCAACCGGCCTCATGGACCGAGCATTCGGTAATCCCGATATCGCCGTCGATCGCGGCGACGACCTCGGCGACCGAGATCGCGGGTGGCCGGCGCGCCAGTCGGTAGCCGCCGGTGGCGCCGCGCGTCGCCGTGACCAGCCCGGCATGCGCCAGCGCCTTCAGCAGCTTGGCAACGGTGGCCTGAGGCAGCCGCGTCGCGGCCGCGATCGTCGCGGCATTGGCCCGACGGTCCGGATGGGCCGCCAAATGCGTCGCGACAATGACGCCGTAATCGGCGAGTTTGCTGAGAATGATCATTGCGAGGCTTGCCCTGACAGGCAGTGCTCCGAGCGGTTATCGCGATTCCGACCCGGTCAATTCGGACTGGATCGGTACGCTATAAATCGTCCCTCGGAATGCCGCGTCAAGGGTGGACCGTGCCGTTGGACAGAGGCGGGGGCGCACGGCGGCCCGTGTCCTCGTCCCTGCTCAGGGTGCCAGCGGCAACCCGGCTGATCCGCGCAAGGCCCGGTCGATGGCGTTGAACACCTGGCTCGGCGAGAACGGCTTCGCGATGAAGCCGAGGGGCCGCGCCGCCTTCGCGCGCTGCAGGATTTCCCGATCGAGGAGCCCGGACACGAAGATCGCCGGAATTGACAGTCTGTCGCGCAGCAAACAGGCTAGTTCGGTACCGTCAAGCGGCCCCTGCAATCGGATATCGACAAGCGCCAGAGCCGGGCGGGTCTCGGCGGCAAGGACCAGCGCCTCCGGCCCGGAGCTCGCGATTCCGACGACGCGAAACCCGGAGATTTCGAGCATCGCGTCGATAAAGCTCGCGATCAGCGTCTCATCCTCGACGATAAGCACACCGGCCGACTTGCCTGTATCTAGATGCGCAACCACCTGAACCCTGTCGCTTGTCATCAGCGCTTCAGCCGCCGATCACGTTGAGCTGGCTCCCCGCACCGAGGCGGATACGCAGGTTCCTGTGCGTCATTTTTGTTCTGATGAAGGTCCTCCCTTGATCGTAAATATTTGGTTAAGAGTTTGGCAATCCGTTCTTCGCGGCGCGCGGTGGAGCCTCCGGTTGCCGAACATCTCCCGCGCTTTCCAGTGACACCCCCGGCCGATGAAGCTGCTGGTTATCGAAGACGACCACGAGACCGCTGCCTATCTGGCGAAGGGGCTGGTTGAGAGCGGCTACACGGTCGATCGCACCGGGGACGGACGCGAGGGCTTGTTTCTCGCCATCTCGGGCAGCTATGACGCGATCGTGCTCGACCGAATGCTGCCGGGAATGGATGGGCTGGCGCTGCTTGGCGCGTTGCGCGGGGCGCACATCCAAACGCCGGCGCTGATCCTGTCCGCGCTGGGCAGCGTCGACGATCGCGTCAAGGGGCTGCGCTCCGGGGGCGACGATTATCTGGTGAAACCTTTCGCGTTCAGCGAATTGTTGGCTCGGATCGAGGTGCTGTTGAGGCGCGGCGGCGATGCTCCGAACCTAACCCGGCTCCGGGTCGCCGATCTCGAAGTTGACCTGCTGAGCCGTTCGGTGAAGCGCGGCGACAAGGCAATCGAGCTGCTGCCGCGGGAGTTTCAGCTGCTCGAATACCTGATGCGGAACGCCGGGCATGTCGTGACGCGGACGATGCTGCTCGAAAACGTGTGGGATTATCACTTCGACCCGCAGACCAATGTTATCGACGTTCACATCAGCCGGCTGCGGCAAAAGATCGACAGAAACTTCGAGCGCCCTCTGCTCCATACGGTGCGAGGTGCGGGCTATTGCCTGCGCGCTCCGGATTAGAAGCCGCAATGTTCGACAGCGCAGCGCCCTCTCACCACGGATCGTGTGCTAATCCCGAGCCGGCCGACGGCGTCAGGACAAGCCGGCGAGCCCGATTTGCGCCGGCATGGCGCAACGCGGCGCCGGGGCTGGGCGGCGTCCGCCGGCTGGTGCGGACGCATGCCTTCCGGCTGGCGGCGCTCTATTTTCTGGTGTTCGCGCTGTCGGTTGTCGGCGTGCTGTTTTTTGTCTACTGGGTAACGGCCGACTTCATCGAGCGGCAGACCGAGGCGACACTCTCTGCCGAGGTGACCGGTCTCGCCGAGCAGTACGCGCAACGTGGCTTGAGCGGCCTGGTGCAGATCGTCGCGGCTCGCAGCGCCGGCGATCGCGGTGACGGCATGCTCTACCTCGTGACCAATCCGCAGGGCAGGCCGCTGGCCGGCAACATCACCGACTGGCCGGCTGGGGTGCCGGTGAGGCCGGGGCTGCTGTCGTTTCATCTCGACATACGGGCGAACGGTTATCTCGAACGGCACCCGGCGCGCGGTATCCTGTTCGCGATCCCCGACGGCTTTCGCTTGCTCGTCGGTCGCGACATCAGCGATGCGGAAGCTTATCGCGCTCGTATCAAGACAACGTTGCTGTGGTCCGCACTCGTAGCGCTCGCGATCGGGGTGCTGGGCGGCACTGTCATGAGCCGCAACATGCTGCGTCGCGTCGAGCGGGTGAACCGGACCGCCGAACGTGTTGTTGCGGGCGATCTGTCGGACCGGGTGCCGCGCGTTGGCACGGACGACGAATTTGACCAGCTCGCCGCCAACCTGAACGGAATGCTGGATCAGATCGAGCGGCTGATGACCGGGATGCGCGAGGTCACCGACAACGTCGCGCACGACCTGAAGACGCCGCTCGCGCGGCTGCGGGCGCGGCTGGAGCTGGCGCTGCTCGGGCCGCAGGACGGCGTTGCCCAGAGCGAGGCGATACGGGCGGCGATCGATGAGGCCGACCGGCTGCTCGCGACCTTCAACGCACTGCTCGGCATCGCCGAAGCTGAAGCGGGCGTCGATGGGCGCGGCGAGCGGCTTGACGTCGCCGAGATCGTCAGCGCCGCTGTTGAGCTATACGAACCGCTTGCCGAGGAAAGGGCGCTGGCGTTGCGGTTCGACGGCGCGCCCGGCACAATCATCGACGGCAACCGCCACCTTCTGTCGCAGGCCGTCGCGAACCTGCTCGACAATGCGCTCAAATACGGCGGGGACGGCGGCGAGATCGCGGTGACGGTGCGGCCGCACGGCGGTTGCGCGGTGATCGAGGTCGCCGATCGGGGACCGGGAATTCCCGAAGCGGATCGCGACAGCGTTTTCGATCGATTTGTCCGATTAGAGCCTAGCCGCAGCTCCCCCGGCAATGGGCTTGGGCTCAGCCTGGTGCGCGCGGTGGCACGGCGGCATGGCGGCGCTGTCGCATTGGCCGACAGTTTTCCCGGACTGCGGCCCCCCGGGCTTAAGGTGCGGGTCGAGATTCCGCTATGCGTCTCCGCAATCTAGACCTTTGCGCGGCGATCGTGCCGCGGCAGATGGGTGCTGTTCGGACCGTTGTCGGCGGCTTGTTCATGGAATCGGCGCGCGGTGTCGACGAGCAGATCACGAAACCGCTGCGCGTCGAGCCCCGCGCTGCGCAGCACGGGCGCCATCATCTCGTCCTCGATCAGCTCGTCGAGGGTGGCCTCATAACGGCAGCAATCGGTGCGTCCGGCCACGTTCCTCTCCCTACGCCTGCATGGTTATTAACCATTATGCTAAAGGATGTCGTCATTGTGACGCGGGTTAGAAAACTTAGCGGCAACATATCTGTAGGGTCGTCGGAATTGTCTTGCGCACGGGCTCCGCTCGGAGAACTCGGCTGTGCACGCGCATAGGGACCGCCTCAATTTCCGCGCTGGTTCATTGACCGCCGTAATTGGACGCATCGAGGAGCGATCGGCATGATCGCGGCCGCCCTCGCCCGAATAGTCGAATCGGCTCGTCGTCGCGCCGGTCTCGTCGCGGCTCTCGCGCTGCTGCTGACGATCGCCAGCGGGTTCTACGCGGCGACCCACCTGTCGATCGATACCGATATAAACAACATGCTGCCGGCCAATGTGCCGTGGCGGCAGAATGAGCGGGCGCTTGATAAGGCGTTTCCGCAGAACGCCGATCTGCTGGTTGTCGTGATCGACGGCCAGACCGGCGACATAGCTGAAAACGCCGCGCGCGAGTTGGCCGAGCGCATGCGCGCCGAACCCGATCTGTTCACGTATGTCCGTCGGCCGGATGGCGGTCAATTCTTCGACCGCAACGGACCGCTGTTTCTGTCGGTACCCGAGCTACAGGCGCTCTCGGACAAGCTGGTCGAAGCGCAGCCGCTGATCGGGACGCTGGCCCGAGACCCCAGTTTGCGCGGACTGTTCGACACACTGGCGCTATTCGTCAACGGCGCCGAGAAGGAGAAGGATTACGACGCGATCGCGCGACTCGATCCGACGCTGACCGCGGTCGCCGACGCCATGGAGGCGGTGCTGGAAGGCGGCCATCGACCGGTGCCGTGGCAGCGCCTGATGACCGGACTGTCGAGCGATCGGCGGGAACTGCGCCGGTTCGTGCTGACGCGGCCGGTGCTCGATTTCGACACCCTCGAATTGGGCGCCCGCGCCCGGGCGGAGGTTCGCCGCATAGCGAGCGAACTGAACCTCGACCCGGAGCACGGCGTGCGGCTGCGGATGACCGGGCCGGTGCCGCTCAACGACGAACAATTCGCGACGTTGCGGCAGGGTGCGGTCGAATCGACCGTGCTATCGGTCGTGCTGGTCCTGGCGCTGCTGCTGGGAGCGGTGCGGTCGGTGAAGCTGGTTGGGGCGATTTTCGCGACTCTTTTGTCCGGGCTGATATTGACGGCCGGGTTCGCCGCGCTCGCGATCGGATCGCTGAACCTGATCTCGGTGGCATTTGGGGTGCTGTTTATCGGGCTAGGGGTCGATTTCGGCATCCAGTTCAGCACCCGCTACCGCGACGAGCGGCACCGCCGCGGCGATTTGCCCGCGGCGCTGCGCGGTGCGGCCCAAACGGTCGGGCCTTCGATCCTGCTGGCCGGCGCGGCAACCGCCCTCGGCTTTCTGGCATTCGTCCCGACCAGCTACACGGGGATTCAGGGGCTCGGATGGATCGCCAGCTTCGGCATGCTGGTGGCCGTCGTGCTCAATCTCGTGCTGCTGCCGGCCTTGCTGGCGCTGCTACGTCCGCGCGGCGAGCCCGCGCCGGTCGGGTTCCGCTGGTCCGCGCCGATCGATCGGCTGCTGGTGCGCCGCCGCCGTTGGGTGATAGCCGGCGCCGGCGTCCTGGCCGCGGTCTCGCTCGCGCTGCTGCCGTCTGTCAGGTTCGATTTTGACCCGTTGAACCTGAAGGACCCAAAAGCCGAATCGGTGCGCACGGCGCGCGACCTGATGAAGGACCCGATGACGACGCCGTATACGGCCGAGATACTTGCACCCTCGCTTCGCGTGGCCGATGCGCTCGCCGACCGGCTCGCGAAATTGCCTGAGGTCGCACAGGCCATTACGGCGGCAAGTTTCGTCCCGCAGGAGCAAGAGCCGAAGCTGGCGATTCTCGGCGATCTGCGGCTGCTAATAGGTCCAACGCTGACACCTGAAGCGACGCTCCCGCCGCCGACCGATGCCGAGATCGCCACCTCAATGGCGGAGCTACGCAAGGCGCTGCGGCCGGTCGTCTCATATGGCGCCGACGCCGGCGGTCATAGTCCGGCGGCCCGGCTGTCGCAGGCCATCGCTGGGGCTGCCTCGCGGGGGCCGGCAATCATCCCGGCGTTGGAAAAGGACTTGCTCGCCGGCCTCGAACAGCGCCTCGATATCTTGCGCAACATCATCGACGTCCAGCCGGTGACAATCGACGCCCTGCCGCCGCAGCTGCGGGACAGCTGGATCACTCCGGACGGCCGCGCCCGGGTCGAAGTGTTCCCGAAGGAGGACGCGCGCGATCACGAGGCGCTACAGCAATTCGTTGCGTCGGTGCGTACCGTCGCCCCGAACGCGTCCGGTACGCCGGTGAACATGCAGGAAGCCGGGCGGCTGATCAGTTCGGCCTTTCTGGAAGCCGGTGTCGTTTCCCTTCTCGCAATCATCGTGCTGCTTGCAGTCGTATTGCGGCGGGTGCGCGACGTAGCGCTGGTCGTCGCTCCGCTGCTGCTGGCCGCGATGCTGACCCTGGCTGCGACGGTCGTCATCGGGAAGCCGCTGAATTACGCCAACATCATCGCCCTGCCGCTCCTGCTCGGGATCGGCGTGGCGTTCGATATCTATTTCGTCATGAATTGGCGCGCCGGACAAACCAATCTTCTGCAGTCCGGCACAGCGCGCGCCGTCCTGTTCAGCGCGCTCACGACGATGGCGGCGTTTGGCAGCCTGGCGCTTTCGCCCGACCCAGGCACCGCCGAGATGGGCCTGCTGCTGAGCATTTCGCTCTTCTGCACGCTGTTCTGCGCGTTGATCGTGCTGCCAGCGCTGCTCGGTCCGGCCACGGTCCCGGTGCCTCAGGCGGCAACGCGTCGACCGTCGTCGAGCGAAAACCGCGTCGAACGATCAACCCGATTGCATCAAGTCGGCGACGCCCGGCGTTAGCGGGACGGGCACGACGCGCCCGATTGCTCCGCGAGCGAACGAGCGTGTCTCGGCGCGGGGTGCGGGCCGCGTCTCAGTCGCTCGACCCTGTGCATGGCATTGCGCGCGATGCGCGAATTATGGCAGGGATACGCAACAGACCTTTCGGCAAGCGGCCGCCTCCGGCGGCCCGGTACCGAGACGGTGAGGCAAGAATGCGAGTGGTGCTGGCGCAACCCCGCGGATTTTGTGCCGGGGTCGAACGGGCAATCGAGATCGTCGAGCGCGCTCTCGACAAGTACGGCCCACCGATCTATGTCCGACACGAGATCGTGCACAACCGGCATGTCGTCGAGCGGCTGCGCGCGAAGGGGGCTCGCTTCGTAGATGAAATCGACGAAGTCCCGCCGGGCGCGGTAACGATCTTCAGCGCGCACGGTGTTGCGAGCGAAATCGAGCGGCGCGCCGGGGAGCGCGGGTTGCCGGTCATCGACGCAACATGCCCGTTGGTATCGAAAGTTCATATCGAGGGGCAGCGCTACGCCAACCAAGGGCGGGAGATCGTTCTGATCGGCCATGCCGGCCATCCCGAGATCGAAGGCACGATGGGCCGGATTACCGGGCGGGTACATCTGATATCGCGCCCCGAAGAGGTGGCCGCTTTGCGGGTGGCGGATCCGGACAAGCTCGCCTTCATTACCCAAACGACCTTGAGCGTCGACGACACGCGCGCCGTGATTGACGCGTTGAAGGCGCGGTTCCCATCGATCGTCGGGCCGGATACGAAGGACATCTGCTACGCGACGCAAAACCGGCAGCGCGCGGCGCGGGAACTTGCGAAAATCGTCGATGTCGTTCTCGTGGTCGGCGCGCCGAACAGCTCCAACTCGAACCGGCTGCGGGAGATCGCGGCTGAATGCGGGGTCGCGAGCTATTTGATCGAGGACGCGACCGCGCTCGACCGGGGTTGGCTGGAAGGAGCGCGCTCGGTGGGGATTACCGCCGGTGCCTCCGCTCCCGACGTCCTGGTCGAGGAGGTGGTCATGCGCCTGCGCGAGATGGCTGGGGTCGAGGTTGAGTTTCTTCCCGGTGTCACCGAGAACGTCCGATTTCGCATGCCCACCCAGCTTGCCGATACGCCCGCCTGAGCCTGAGCGTGCCCGCCCCACGCTCCCGCGTTCGGATGGGAGTACTTTGATAAAGGATTTGCCGTGGCCATTCCGCTGCATCAGAAGATCCGCGTAGGCGCCTATGTTGTCGGGCGTCACCTGAAGGGCGTCCGCCGGTATCCGCTCGTGCTGATGCTCGAGCCGCTGTTCCGCTGCAATCTCGCCTGCGCCGGGTGCGGCAAGATCGACTATCCGGACCCGATCCTCGACCAGCGGCTCAGCGTCAAGGCGTGCCTCGACGCGGCCGACGAGTGCGGTGCGCCTGTCGTCGTCATAGCCGGCGGAGAGCCGCTGCTGCATCGCGAAATCGAGCAGATCGTGGCAGGGCTGATCGCCCGGAAAAAATTCGTGTACCTGTGCACAAACGCGTTGCTGCTCGAGAAGAAGATCGACCTGTTCAAGCCGAACCCGTTCTTCGCCTGGACGGTACACCTCGACGGCGATCGGGAGGACCACGACCGCTCTGTTTGCCAGGAAGGCGTTTACGAACGGGCCGTCGAAGCGATCGGTCTTGCTAAGTCGCGTGGCTTCCGCGTCAACATCAACGCAACGCTGTTCGATACGGCCGAACCCGAGCGGGTCGCGCGGTTCTTCGATACGGTGACCGCGATGGGGATCGACGGGATCACCGTTTCGCCGGGCTATGCGTATGAGCGGGCCCCCGACCAGGCGCATTTCCTCAGCAGGCGGCGAACGAAGGACCTCTTCCGCGACATTTTCCGGCGAGACCCCAAACGGCGCTGGTCATTTAACCAGTCGAGCCTGTTTCTCGATTTTCTCGCCGGGAACCAAGCCTACCGCTGTACCCCGTGGGGCAACCCTACGCGCAATTTTTTCGGCTGGCAGCGGCCCTGCTATCTGCTCGGCGAGGGTTATGCGAAGACGTTCAGGGAGCTGATGGAGGAGACGGATTGGGACTCGTACGGCACCGGCAATTATGAAAAGTGCGCGCAGTGTATGGTGCATAGCGGGTATGAGGCGACCGCTGTCGTCGAACTCGGTTCGCAATCCGCTGAAGGCGGCGCTTGTCGGGCTGCGCGGAGTGCGGACCGAGGGCGACATGGCGCCGGAAATTCCGCTGACGAAGCAGCGCCCGGCCGAATATGTGTTCTCGCGCCATGTCGAGGAGGCGGTGGCCCGGCTCGGGCCGGCCCGCCGGCGGCGCAGGCAGGCCGCGGAGTAGCCGACGCCGGACCGGCGCCGGCTACTCCCTGCGGCAGGGAATTTCTCCTGCCGGGTATCGGCCTTTGTCGGGTTTATCTATCCTGGTCAAAGACTTGCGGACTGTCCGGCCATTTCCTGACGCGGCGGAACATGGAAATCAGCGGACCCGAACAGCGAAGCAGGGAACCGCGGGAGCGGAACAGGGGTTGCGGCAACGCATCGCCGCCTGTGTTCTCGGGTCTCTACGCGCGGCAGTATGCGCTTTTCGCGGCCTTCGAGCGGCCGCCGCGAAACGAGGAGCGGCGGCGGGTCCTAGTCGGCAAGGGCGCTGCGCAGGGCGCGGGCCGGACTGGCCAACGCAGTCAAGGCCTGACGCGTCTCGCACGCCAGCCCGAACAGCGCTCGGATCTGCCAGGGACGGCGCAGCACTTCGCTGAACACGCGATGCAGCGCCGGCGTGCCGTTTTTCCATAGCGGGATCAGCGCGGCGGGCGGCAATTCGCGCGCCGCCGGATCGGCGATCGTGCGCAGGACAAGAAACGGGAGACCGGCAGCCTCGGCGGTGCGCGCGACGATGGCACTTTCGAGATCGACCGCCAGCGCCCCGGTATCGCGCCAAGCCCGGACTTTGTCCTCTTCGGTGGCAAGAATATCGCTCGAACCGAGGACCGGGCCTTCGAGCGCACCGATGCGACGAGCCAGCTCGCCAACCTGGCGGTGAAACCGCTGGTTGGGATGCCAGCGCCGGTCGTCGCCTATGACCTCGGCCGACAGGATTATCTGGCCGGAGCGCAGATGCGGCGCCAACCCTCCGGCGACTCCAAAGCTGATAAGAAATTTCGCCCGCTTCGCGGCGAGTTCAACGAGCTCTGCCGTGCGCAGCGGGTCGCCGGCACCGACAATGACCTGGAAGCCGGCGGCACGAGCCACTTTTGCCTCCGCGGCGAGCCCGGAGGTGCAAAGCACCGGTGTCAATGTGCGCATTGCGCAGCCCCCCTTCGCTGCGAAAACGGTTCTCGGCGGGTTGGACGAAGGTTCCGCGGGCGGGTCTACAGCGGCCGCCAAGTGATGCGGCTCGGTTGACGCTTTCACCGGCGCAAGCGGCAACTTACCGTTTGCGCCGGGCGCAATCCCTACGTGAGCGGACGCCCGATGACCAGGAAAAAAACGCCACGCCGCGGCTCCAGGAAGAACTTTCCTTGGCCTGTTGCCATTCCGCAGCCGTCGCATGCCGCAGTGACCCGGAATCTATTAACCCTCGTTACAGCGACAGTGGCAGCTCCGCCGCGGCCCCGCAGCGACATTCGGCAGCATGCGTCGCCATGGCCGCGCCGAGGCTATCGCTTCGCCGCCGCACCGGCTATTTTCGCGCGAACGGCCTTTGTGAATGTCCCCGAACCCGACCGTGCTCCGCATTGTCCGCCATCCCGGCCCCGAATCCAGCCATCCGCGAGGTGCGGTGCTGGCGATGGGCAATTTCGACGGGCTGCACCGCGGTCACGCGGCGCTGATCGGGCAGGCATGCGCGCGTGCTCGCGCCGCCGGGGTGCCGGCCGGGGTGCTCACATTCGAGCCGCACCCCCGCGGCGTTTTCATGCCGGAGGGCGAGCCGTTTCGCCTGACCCCGTTCCGGGTCAAGGAGCGCGAAGTCGCGCGGCTCGGGGTCGATCTGCTGTTCATCCAGCATTTCGATATCGATTTCGCCCGCAAGAGCGCCGAATCGTTTGTCGCCGATGTGCTGGTCGACGCGATCGGCGCGAGCCACATCGTGGTCGGGCATGATTGCACGTTCGGCAACCGCCGGCGCGGCACCCCCGAGATGCTGCGCGAAGCCGGCGCCGGGCACGGATTCGGCGTCACCGTCGTCGAGCCGGTGCGCGGCCCGGATACCGGCGTCTATTCCTCCACTCACATTCGCGAATTGCTGCGCGCCGGCAGGCCGCGCGAGGCGGCGCTGCAGCTTGGCCGCTACTGGGAGATCGACGGACGGGTGATGGAAGGCGACCGGCGCGGCCGCACGATCGGCTTTCCGACCGTGAATCTCGGTCTCACCGAATATCTGCGCCCGGCCTTCGGGGTCTATGCGGTGCGGGTGGCGGGGGATGGTGCCGACGATCCCTTCGCCGGGCAGTGGATTGACGGTGTCGCCAATATCGGGCTGCGGCCGACAGTCGGCACGCCGGAGCCGCGGCTCGAAGCGAATTTGTTTGACGTCGACGCCGACCTGTATGGGCGGCACCTGAGGGTCGCGCTGATCGAATTCATCCGGCCGGAACGCAAATTCGCCGGCCTCGACGCCCTAAAGGCGCAGATCGCCGAGGACGCGGCCAGCGCCCGATCGGTCCTCGCCGCCGCCCCGCACATTCCATAGAAGTTGGCGCTGCATCGGTCCTCACCAGCAGCAAACCCGACCCGAATTGACCGTTCGGTAGCTGACCGCAAGGCCTTCTGATTGCTCGCGGCGCGGCTCAGTAATCAACGACTGGTTTTAGGGGCTTGCTGAAAAAACAGGAATTCAGCAGCAACCGCCGCGCGCACCGGTTGGGCCGGGCCGTGAAAGGACAGGATTTCCGCCAGCGACGCACAGGCGCGCCGTTCCGGCCCGCCCGAACTTTGCAGCAAACATCAGCGACCTTATCTATCAAAACATGGTGCCGGCTCCGAATGCATACGATCAATTTCATGCTCGCACGCAATTGTGTCGTTTTTTCGCTGATGTTCGCTGGTGCCGGGTTCGCGCCTTGTGACCTATCCCGGCCTTTTGTCTTCCCAGCCTTCTACTTTCGACCTTCTTCCCCAGATGTTTGCCCCGGCACTTCCGGTGACGTACCCACGGCAAAAACATAAAAATCCGAATTTGCAAAGATCCGTCGTGCCCCAAATGAAACGAGATCGCCGTGACAGAACGGGGACTCAGGACAGTCAGTAAAGTCGAACTTTACTTTTCCCTCTGAGTGCTTGATAACCACATAGGATACGTTGTAGTCTTGCAACCACTCCGCGAGGTGATCTGGCCGCATCGGAAGCCGAATAGTCGTTCGCCCGGTGAATAGGTGCAGGCCGCGATGCTTCGCTCCTGCCACCACCGCTTCCGGCGGAGTATTGTTACGGATAAAGGAGAACAGTTCGCCCGCTGAAGCAGAGGTAGCGCCAAAATTCCAATGACCTAAGGGCAATGGCGAAGGTACTAGTAGCGAAATCACCACAATGCCTCCCGCTATTCCGACCGGAGCAGCGCGAAGCGCTAACCGGCGATAACCGAGAATCTTCGATACGATTACGCCGCCGCGCGTTGCGAATGCGCCGAAGACCAGAAGGTGTGGGAGCAAATATCTTGTCCCCGCATTGAAGTCCGGAAGCACCAATAACATCACAGTATAACTCACCAGAAACATGGCTAACACGGCACCTTTATAGGCCTCGTAAAGCACCGCGCCGCCCGCCAGAACGGTTAGACCAAGAAACAATGCTATGACCCAGCTTGGAACCTGAGCCTCGGCAAGCGGCGTCGTGAACGCCCAATAAAACTGATATATGTTTTCAACCGGAGTAAAAAATCGATACTTTGTAATGAAGGAATAGGACTCGCCAGTCAGGCCAACCAAGCGTTGCAGAGCAAACAGTAAACCGAAAGCCGCCGGCGGTATGCAAATCACGGTGAGGCGAAGCCTTCTGCGTGCAAAAATGTCACTCAGTACCAGCGTGATCGGGAGGATGACCGCGACCGTTCTCACGGTGAGGCCAAGAAACATGACTAGCCCCGCCAGCAATAAGAGCCCTGTGCTGGGCCGGTCTTTTTTTACAATCACATCTATTACGTAGAGAGCAAGGAGAAAAAACAAAATAAACGGGATGTCCGACCCAATGGTATTGACCGATCGACGCAGCTCGTACGAAAGGCAGAAAAATATTATCGATGCGCATATTTCGAGAGTGCTAAAATTCCACCTTCTCATGAAAACGGGAAAAATAAATAGGACAATGGCCAATATGCCTAGCTGGACAATCTTGATTATATAGAGATTGTACCCAAAAATGAAGACAGGCAATGACATGAATAACGGAACACCAAGCGGATAGGTGACGGGCGCGTTTAAATTCAGAGGGCGAGCGGGATCGTCCCATGATATCACGCCCATGTCCCCCAGCGGGAGGCCGTGACCGATATTCCAGGCCTGCTGAAGATAAACAGCATAATCTGTGTTGAACAAGTGTCCCGGATTTATAGTTGCGAAGAGAAAAATTACAGCAAAGGCACTCAGAAGGTAAGGGGCAAGAACGTTCACCCAGCCTGTAAGGCTGTCAAACGCTGGAATGGTAAAGTTCATAAAACCGTCACGTGCCGGCGACTTAACATTTTGACCAAAACGTTTCATTCGAGAGTTCACCCCGCGCGACTAACGGACGGCGTAGCGAGCTGTTCCAAGAGCCCGAGGGCCGCAAATTCCTGAAGCCTAATTGAATGCTAGTATGGCACGACGGTGTTTTCAATGATTATTGACGCTGTTTACATCCATCAGCGGCATACCACCCGCGGCCCGAAATTCATTCGCGATTACGGCGGCGTGGCCCGGACAACGTTCCCAACGCTTCCGGGAGAGCTTCTGCGTCGATCGCGGGCGGGCGTGTGTTGTGCAGGGGATCATCACGCGGTCCGGTAATCAGTCAGAAGCTGTCGGGGGTGGACAGTATGGCGAGAAATGTCGAGCGGCTATCGCCGCCCGCACCGCGCTTCGACGGCAACACCGCTGCGGGCTGAGCACCGGCCCTCCGCGACGTTCAAAACGTCCACAGCGCCGTCACGCCCGGTCCGTCGAAACGACGCCCGCCCCCTTGCGCGATAATCGCGAGGCGACGATGATGCCGGCGCCGTGGCGCTGGGCTCCTGATCCGGATTGTCACTCCTTTCCATGCTGCTTCTCAAAACACGAATCGGAAATAAACCGTCGCTATGAGAGTGATTGCTGATTGCGAAGAGCGCTCAATGACCGACGACTGCGAGTTTACCATTCTAATGCCTTGTCTCAACGAAGCCGAGACGCTGGCGACCTGCATCGCCAAAGCGCGCTGCTTTCTTGCTCGCAGCGGGATCCAGGGCGAGGTGCTGATCGCAGATAACGGCAGCAGCGATGGCTCGCAGACAGTCGCCGAGGCAGCCGGCGCTCGCGTCGTCAACGTCGCCGAACGCGGCTACGGCAGCGCTTTGCGGGGCGGGATCCGCGCCGCGCGCGGTCGCTATGTGATCATGGGCGATAGCGATAACAGCTACGACTTCAGTGATCTCGGGCTCTTCGTCGAGAAACTGCGCGAAGGCTGTCAGCTCGTTATGGGCAACCGCTTCAAAGGTGGCATCCGGCCGAACGCAATGCCGCCTCTGCACCGCTATCTCGGCAACCCGATCCTGACGACAATCGGTCGCGTCTTCTTCCGCAGCCGGTGCGGCGACTTCTATTGCGGGCTGCGCGGTTTCGAGCGCCGAGCCGTTCTTGCTCTTGACTTGCAGGCTCCCGGCATGGAATTCGCGCTCGAAATGCTTGTCAAGGCCACCAACAATAAGCTGCGGATCACGGAAGTGCCCACCACGCTGTCACCCGATGGCAGGAGCCGCCCGCCCCATCTGAGGAGCTGGCGCGATGGCTGGCGGAGCCTTCGTTTCTATCTGCTGTTCAGCCCGCGCTGGCTGTTTCTCTATCCCGGAATAGCAATGTTTCTCGGTGGTGTGCTGGTGATGGCTTGGCTGCTGATCGGGCCGCTGACGATCGCCGGGATCCATTTCGACATTCATACGCTTCTCTATGCCTGCGTGGCGATAATCATAGGGGTCCAGTCGGTCCAATTCTGGATTTTTGCCAAGATCTACGGCATGCGCGAAGGACTCGTGCCGCCCGATCCCTGGTTCTCGTCGCTTATCGCTTCGGTGGCGCGGCTTGAGTACGGGGTGATCGCGGGAGGTATGCTGCTGCTCATCGGTTTAGGGCTCGGTATCTATGCCGTCGGGTCCTGGGGCGATGTCGGGTTCGGGGCGTTGAATCCGGAACGGAGCATGCGGCTCGTCATTCCGTCGGCAGTCGCGCTCATTCTGGCTCTCCAGGTCGCTTACGGCGCCTTCTTCATCAGCGTTCTGGAAATCCGCGCCTCACGACCGGAGCCACAAATCACGTCGAGCCCGCCGGCCCCGGCCACACGCGCCCTCGATCCCTCGCGCCCCGGCCACACACGCCCTCTGATGTAAGGCTGAATTGCCGTGACCAAATTGCTCGACTTCGGCAGTCTCTGCCTTTTCACCGTAATGCTCGCGAGCGGACAGCTTCTGTTTAAACGGCTCGGCCTTGCGATGCGTGGGCAGTCGCTGCTGGACGGATATTGGCTGATCCTCAGGATGCCCAGCCTATATCTGGCCCTGGCACTTTATGGAGTATCGACCGTTCTCTGGATTTGGATCCTGTCGCGTATCTCTCTATCGCGGGCCTATCCCTGGGTCGCGGTCGGCGTCGTGATCGTGCCGCTGATCGGCCGGTACTATTTCGGCGAGCAGCTTCATCCGCTGTTCTGGGTAGGGGTCGTGCTTGTTTTTACAGGCATACTTCTTGTACAGGGGGCAGCGAGTGCGGGAACATAGCGCTCCCTATAACCAGCATCGAGCACAGCGATCCGGCATTGTACCGAGACCTTAGCAACCCGAGAAATGCGTCGGCAGGCAGTCCGATTAAAGGAAAACAGCAGGGCGCAGCCGTCCGCGAGGAGCGCATTTAAGCCCCGGATCGATGCGTTGACGTTTCGTCCTGTAGAACCTAAGTTGATTTAATACCGCGAGCAGTAATCTACTCGAAGCTGAAAATGCGTTTCCAGTCATTCTTCATGTCGACGACGATCCAGCCCATCGCGGGGGCCGCGTCGAGTGCCTTGTCGAGCCGGCCGAAGGACGAATTCCGGTCGTAGGCGTATTCGCGTTGTGCATCCGTGTGGTGGATGAGCATCCCCAAATGCGGGCCGGGTCCGGTCATGGTTGCCCATTGCAGCATTTCGAGGTCGCCATCCGAATTGCCGAAGGCGGCGATCGGGTGCTGGCCGATATGCTCGTTAATACCGACCGGTTTGCCGGGACCGTCATTGACGAAGTTAACCTCGGGGAGACGGTACAGCACCGGGATGTCGCCGTCCATTTGAAAGCGTGTCTTGATGCTTGATCCGACGACCTGATCCGGCGGCACGCCATAGGCCTGTCGCACCCAGGGACGCATGAACTCGATACCGCCTCCCGAGACGACGAAGGTTTTGAAGCCGTTTGCGCGCAGATATGTGAGTAGTTCGATCATCGGCTGATACACAAGATCGGTATAGAGCCGGTGGAAGCGCGGATGCTGCGCGGTGGCAAGCCAATCCGTAACGATCTGCTCGAATTGATCGGTGGTCATGCCGGCATGGGTAACCATGATCAGCTCCACCATTCCGTGCTCGCCCGCCGCGGCGAGCGCCTTCATGTCGCCGTCGAGAGCGGCCTTGAACGGCTGTTTTTCCCGCCACTCCGGGTGCATCGGTGCAAGCACCTTCACCCTGTCGAGCGCAAAAGCAAGCTGCACGTACATCGGCTGTTCGACCCATAACGTGCCGTCATTGTCGAAGGTGGCGATTTGTTGTTGGGGCGGAACGAAGTTTGGTGAGCCCTGGGCCGTGGCGGCGGCAACGAAATCCAGGATGGATTGTTTTGCCTGACTGTCGTTCCATGACGGCAGTGGGTCCGCCGGTTGCGCAAATGCGGTACCGGGAACAAAGATCAATAATGTTATGAATAGCACTAAGCCTCGATAAATTCTTATCATTATAGCAAATCCCTTGCTGCCTGGGTATCGCTTATGGAGTTCTTGTAGATTACGCCTCCCTTCATTATGAGCTGGAGGGTCCGCTCCGGTTCGGTCAGGACGCGGATGTCGGAGAGGGGGTCGCCGTCAACGACCAGAAGATCGGCGCAGGCGCCCGGCGCGATCGTGCCGAGCATGCCCTTCTGCATCAGTAGTTCGGCGTTCACCGCTGTCGCCGAGCGGAGAATGTTCGGCGGCGAATTGATATCGGCGCGCTGTTCGAATTCGCGAGGCTGCGATTTCTGGGCGTCCGGCCCCCATAAATCGGTGCCGAGGGCGATCGGCACGCCGAGTTCCCTGGCCCAGCCATAGACCTGTCTGCCTCGGTCGATCGTGCGGCGCAGATTGTCGACGATCGTGGCGGGAAGGTTTGTCTCACCGGCGCTCTCGATACGCTGGGCGAGCGATATGAAGGTCGGATCGAGGAAGGCGCCGGCGTCGCGCAGCCGCGCCATCGTCTCCCGGCTCATGAAATTGCCGTGCTCGATCGAGCGCACGCCGGCATCGAGGCAGCGCCTGACGCCTTCGTCGGTATAGACATGCGCCATGACATAGGTGCCGCGCGCGGTCGCTTCCTCGACGATCGCGGCCAGTTCGGCGGGCGAATATTCGTAGCGGGTCGGGTGCCCCTCGGCCGGGAAAACGACGCCGCCCGACGCGAACACCTTGATCTGCGCGGCGCCCTTGCGCAGTTCCTCGCGGGCCGCCTCGCGAACCTTGTCGACCCCGTCGGCGATGACCGACATCACCGACAAGGGGCTCAGATGGCCGCACGGGTCGGTCAGCTCGACCGGGGTGCGGAAATCGGCGCCGCCGCCGGTCTGAGTCAGGGCCTTACCGGAATAGAACATGCGCGGGCCCACGATCTCGCCGGTCTTGAGCAGATGCGCGATCGTATAGTCCGCCCCGCCCGCCTCGCGGATCGTCGTGAACCCGTCCATCAGGCTGTTGCGCAGATAGGCCGCCGCCGCCATCACGACATCGGCGGTCGGGTAGGCAAGGTTCTTCGGGCTGAGCGACAGGCCGGTGACGTGCGCATGCGCATCGATCAGCCCCGGCATCAGCGTCCTGCCGCCGATATCGATGACGCTCGCGCCATCGGCCGCGATCGGATCGCGGGTTACCGCCGTGATGCGATCATCCTCGACGAGGACATTGTACGACGGTTGCAGAGCGGTTTCGCTGTCGAGCACCAGACTGGCGTTCGTGAACAGATAATCGGGCATCGT
>CAWJZU010000031.1:0-42463 GCA_963847345.1 uncultured Alphaproteobacteria bacterium
ATCTTTCCAATATCTTATGGGACAATTAGGCCGCCCGGCAGCGGCCATTCTCGGCATCGGGTAACGCGACGGGTAACGCCTTCGGGCTTCGGCCGCGCTGCCGCTCCGGGCTCCCGTTTCCTAGAGCCGGCATTGGCCGCAACCCAGCCTGACCCCACCGCTTCTGTTACTCCCGGCTGCCGACGACCGCGCGGAATCCTCTTGACGCTGATGCGCCGTTGCTCGGTCATACCCAAGCCGACAACACAACCGAGCCGTCACGGCGCCCGCCTGTTCTGCCACGCCCCGAGGCAGAGCGAATCGTTCGGACGATTAGCAGCGCAACCGCGGACCCGGCGCGGCTCTTCGTCGCCCGGCCGAATTTGCGCAGGAACAAGACCTGCGCCGCTTCGGCGGCTTCGCAAGCGTCCTTCCAGGCCCAGGCGCCGGCCGCATCCGAGCCGCCGAAGGCCGCCTCCATCGCCGAACGCAGCGCCCGGCTGTCGAGGGCGCGGCCCTGCCCGAGGAGTCGCGCGAGTTCGGTTGTGGCCTGATAGAGGCCGGACACTTTGTCGGGAGTGGGGGCGGTGGCGAACAGCCGCAGCACCGCGGTCCCGGCCTTGGCGGTAGAGGTGGCGAGCATGGGAAGGATCTCCGGGAGAGCGGCAGGGCGCGCCGCCGGAGACGCCTCACGCGGTCCGGGGCAAAATCCGGCGAAGCGCTCTCGTTCCCTTCCCGGATCTCACCTCGCTCCTGCGGCCCTTTCCCTCTCCTCGCTCGGGCCGATCAGCCGGAATCCGGACCAGGCCATGGTGCTGGCGGCGCGATGCCTCCGGGGATATTTATGACAAGCCGAACCGAGTGCGCAGAAAATCGCGGACATCGGCGGCGCAGCGGTCGGGGACCGAATCGCAGATATTATGCGGCAGGCCCTCGTAGATGCGGAACTCGACGTCGGCCAAGCGGCGGAACGGGTCGTAATTGGCGACCGTGCCGACCGTCTCGGCGCCTGGGATCACGACCAGCGTCGGGCAGGTGATCTTCTGGACCTCGCCGCTCCAGTCATAGCTGGCCATCAGCAGCACAAATTTGCCGATATAGTCCGGGTCGTTTTTCGCCGCCTCATCGAGAAACCATTCGACGAGACCAGGATCGGCATCGGCCGGCAGGCGGTCGCGGATCGTCTCGGCGAGAAACCCGCGCAGCCCCTTCGCCTGGATGCGCGGGATCCAGCTCGGTGCCTGGCTCTGCTTGAGGCCGGGGGTCGAGCCGAACAGCGACAGGCTTTTGACCCGCGCCGGCATCGTCATCGCCAGCTGCTGACCGAGATAGCCGCCGGCTGAATTGCCGACGATATGCGTACTGTCGAGACCGAGATGATCGAGCAGCTCAACAACGTCAGTCACGAGCCGTTCGAGAACCAGCGGTTGCTCGGCGGGTGGCACCTGCGAGGCGCCGTGGCCGCGCAGATCGAGCCGCACGACCCGCCAGTCGCGCGCCAGATGCGGCACCCATCCGTAATAGCGCCTGCTGCTGCCCATCGCCGCATGCAGCAGCAGCACCGTATCCGGCCGCCGCCACGGATCGGTGAAGTCGTCAATGTAATAGGCAAGACGGACGTCATCGCTTGTCGTGAAATGCAGGGTCATGGGCGAGCTTCCTTGAACGAGAATCGCGGTGATATCTGTGCGTGGCGGCTCACGATCAGACCCCGACCAAACGGGTTGAGTGTGAATGTCGTCGGCGGCGTCGGCGCAGCGAGTTGCGTCCTAATGTAGTGTGAGGATTGTATGATTGCTCAAGTCAACTCAAGCTGCTGCTGATGGAACGCTGCCTCGACACTTCGGGGTTTTTGATTGCGGCATTGGTGTTTGCAGCGCTGCGGAATCACACTCTGACCGAGAGTCATGGCGGAACGACATGCTCAGAGCTGGATGCCTTGCTGCTGGCCGATTGGCGTGAGCGTGCGTTTATGGGCCGGAATCGTAAGCCATCTTTTCTTCGCCGCAAGGCTGCAAGCGGCCCATATCGGCAATGGCAGACCAGCCCGTTCCAGTTCGAGGTCGGCATGGCCGATTTTGCGATTGGCGACAACAGCAGTGGTCGCCATTCTGGCGCAACCTGTCGTTCAAGGCGGCATGCTGTTATTTCCGCCTCGATTTTCCTGCTCGGCGACGCTGAAAATCCGGACATGTCCGACAGATGATGGAGGTCGGGCAATTTCAGCCCCGAGGAATGCCGGCGTGCCTTTCTTTATGGATGTGATTTGCCCGGTGTTTTCCCTAATGTTGCTGTCGATCGCAACGGTCGGGCGTCGACGCGGGTTGCGGGCTGGCGACACCGCTATTCCGCTGCCGCGGCCTGCGCCGGACCGAGCGTCTGCAGGAACTCGACCAGATACGGCTTCCACAGCTTCGCGTAGTAGTGGCTGAAATGGCCGTGCGTGTCGGGGCCGGCCGGGATCAGCACATAGCGGCCGTGCTTGACGCGCTTCATCGCGCGCTCGACGGTGCCGAGTTCGGGCGGGTTGGCGTGGTCCTCGGCGTCGTTGATCAGCAATACCTTGGCCTTGATCTTGTCGAGGTCGGGCTCCGGGTTGTAGTCCTGGATCGCCTCGATCGCCCACAGCTGGTTGTTGGCGTCGCCTTTCGCGGCCTCGGCGAGCCGGCGCTCGTACAATTCGTTCGCGGCGGCCAGCGTCGGCGCCATCTCCTGAATGCGGGTCGGGCTCTCGGTGCCGAAATTCCCGGCGGCGCTGTAGATGTAATGACGCGGGTTCTCGGTGTAGTCGCCGTTGTTCCAGTCCGGGTCGTGGCGGATCGCCTCGGCCGCGGCGCGACGTCCGAGCCAGTTGCGGCCGCTGATCTCGACCGGCTGGCACGACAGCGGCACAACCCCGTCCATCAGGTCGGGATACATCTCGGCCCACATCCAGGCGTGCATGCCGCCCATCGAGCTGCCGATCACCAGCCGCAGATGGCCGACGCCGAGCCCCTCGGTGATGAAGCGATAGCCGCTATCGACCATGTCGCGATAGCGGTAATGCGGGAATTTGCCCTTGAGCCCGTCCGACGGCTTGCTCGATCCGCCGCGGCCGATCGCGTCCTGCATGATCAGGAAATATTTCGTGGCGTCGAGCGGCTGGCCCGGCCCGTACAGTTCGTCGGCGAGCGTTGGGCGCAGCCAGTTGGCGCCGGTGCCGGTGTTGCCCTGCAGCAGCAGCACGCCGTTGACGATTTTTCCGGCCGCGTCGCGCCGCGGCACGCCCATCGCGCGGTAGTGCAGCCTGAGTTCCGGCAGCACCTCGCCGCTCGCGAAGACGTAGTCCTTGATGACGTAATCGGCCTCGGTGTAGTTCGGCCACCTTGTAGCAGGATCGTTCGTGGGCATCGGCAAGTCTCCACTCGGGGGTGCGTCGCGCCATGATAGAAGCGGTCGCCTGGCGAAATCGAGACCGCTCCCGTCGATTCTGGATGATTTTGCTTATTCTGGCGCGTTCTCGGGTGAACGGCGGTGGCGCGATGCGCCGGGGCGACGGCTCGCTCAGTGCCGCAGGAAATACACCTGCCGCAACTGATCGCGGAAGCTCTCGCTCTTGTCCATTGCGGCCCGGAACTCGGCTTCGCCGAGCACGTAGGCTTCGAGCGGGTCGTTCGCGATCACGGTAGCGTTGCGCGGATTGCCGCTCAGCAGTGCCAGTTCGCCGAAAAACTCGCCTGGGCCGAGCCGCGCCACCTCGCGCCCGGCGCGCTCGACCTTGACGTTGCCATCCGAAATTAGAAATAGCTCGTGCCCGGTCTCGCCCTGGCGGATCACGACGTCGCCGGGGATGTAGTGGCGTTTTGTCATCTGCTCAGCGACATGCGTCAGCTCGGTCGGGGTCAGCGCCTTGAACAGCTCGACCCCCTTCAGGAACTCGCAGATGCGCAGCGCATCGTTGAGCATCACGTCGGAGACGATGCGGCCGTCGACCATGTGAACGAGCCGGTCGGCCAGTTCGATGATCCGATGGTCGTGCGTCACCATCAGGATCGCGGCGCCGTCCTCGACGGTCAGCTCCTTGAACAGGCGGACGACGTTGCGCGTCGAGTCCGGGTCGAGCGCGGCGGTCGGCTCGTCGGCGAGCACGAGCTTCGGGCGGTTCGCCAGCGCCCGCGCGATCGCGACGCGCTGCCGCTGGCCGCCGGACAGCGAGCGCGGCTTGTGGTTGATGCGGTGGCCAAGGCCGAGCCGCTCCAGCATCGCGACGCCGCGGCTGCGCATCTCGGCTGCCGACAACCCGCCGGACAGTTGCAGCGCCATCTTGACGTTTTCGTAGGCCGACAGCGCCTCGAACAGATTGTGCATCTGGAAGATGAACCCGATCTCGCGCCGGACGCGCACCAGATCACTGGCGCCGAGCCGCGACAGGTCGCGCCCGAGCACCTCGAGCCGGCCCTGCTGCAGCGAGCGCAGCGCGCCGAACAGGGTCAGCAGCGTGGTTTTGCCGGATCCCGACGGGCCGGTCATGACGATGAGCTGGCCGGGCAGGATGTCGATGCCGATATCGAACAGCACCTGAAAACGCGACTCGCCCTCGCCGTAAAAGAAATTCACGCCGTCGGCGCATACCAGCGGGGCGCCGACGGCTTCCAGCGCGCCTCGGGGGGCGGCGAAGGCGGGGGTATCGTCCATCAGAACACCTCGGCCGGGTCGACGGCAATCACCCGGCGGATCGCCAGCGCGGCGGAAACCAGGCACATACCCAGCGTCAATGCGAAGCTGATTGCGGTGACATACAGCGTCATGTGCAGCGGCATCAGCGCCAGTTCGCCGATGATGTGATAGACGAGCAGACAGAGCAGCCAGGCCGGAATGTAGGCCGCGACAGCCGCGAAGGCAGCCTGCTGAAACACGACTTTCACCAGAAAGAAACTCCCATACCCCATACCTTTTAACGTCGCGTATTGCGGCAGCTGATCGGACAGATCGGTGTAGATGATCTGATACGAAATCAGCATGCCGACGATAAAACCGACGATCGTGCCCATCCAGAAGATCGGCCCGGCGGAGGACAGATCGGCCTGGAAGGAGCGCTCGAACGCTTCCAGTTCGGGCTTGCTCAGCACCCGCAATTCGCCCGGCAGCGCCGCCCGCAGCGCCTGCTCCACGGCAGCGGGATCAGCCCCGGGCTGCAGCTTGACCACGCCGAACTCGACCGGGATGAATTTCAGATAGTCCGGGTTGCCGGCCAGCAGCGCCGCGTAGGTGCGCTCGCTCATCATCACCGTGCCGTTGGCCATGAAATCCGGGCCGAGCGCATAACTGCCGACGATCCGCACGGGCCGGCCATTTATCTCGGTCGCAGTTGCTCCCTCATCCATTCCGAGAAACGGCCGCGAGCGCCGATCGACGATCACCGTATCGAGCTGCTTCAGCAATTCGCTCTGTTGCCGCAATTCGGGGATCAAAAACGGAGGACGGTCGGGATCGAACCCGAAGCCCTGCACGAGGTAGGTCTTTTCGCCGTTCGGGTCCTTCCACAGGAAGTGCTGCCAGGCGGCGTAGAGCGGCGCGGCGCTCGCGACGCCGGCGACCGCCCGCGCTGGCGCCATATCTGCCAGCGGAAACGGATCCTCGCTGCCGAACCGGTACTTGCTGGCGCGCATGATGAAGAGATCGCCGTCGAGTTCGCGCAAGATCCCGAGCGAGGCGTCGAAAAAGCCGCCCTCGAAGCCGAGCTGCACCAGCATCAGCAGCACCGCGAACCCGATCCCCGCAATCGAGCGCACGAGGCGCAGCTTGTTGGAAACGAGATTGCGCCAGGCGAGCGGGACCGAGCGCATTTCCGGGCGAAACGAGGTGGTGCCGGCGGTCACGGCGCGGCGGCCTCAAAAGATCTCGGCCGGATCGGCGCGCCGCAATCGGATGAGCGACAGCATCGCCGAGATCGCCGACATGACCACGGCGACGGCGAAGACGCCGCCCAGCTCGACCGGCGACATCGTTACCGGCAGCAGCGTCTGAGCCCGGATCACCGCATAAAGCCAGAGCGAGACGGCTACCGCCGGCAGAAAGGCGGCCAGCATCACCAGCATCGCCTCGATCAGGACAATCGCCTCGAGCCGTCGGCTGGTGTGGCCGATCGCCTTCAGCATCGCGAATTGCGGCAGCTGCCGCGTGATCTGGGTGGCGAGTGTCTGGTACAGGATCATGATGCCGACGATGAAGGCGACGACCAGCCCCGAGCCGAAAATCAGCCCCGTCCCGGTCTTCGTCGTCCAGAACGCGATCTCGTTCGCGTCCAGTTGGTCGCGGGTCAGAACCTGCGTGTCCTGCGGGAGAACCGCACGCAGCGCGCGTGCGACCTTATCGGGATCGACCCCCGGCTTCAGCGTGACCAGTCCGAGATTGACCGTGTCGCGCGGGCGCGGCCGAGGGCCGGAGCCGAAAATCCGGAAGAACGTGTCCTCGCTCGCCGCGACGACCGCGAGCCCGAGAAACCCGGTACCGAGCGTATAGCGCCCACCGATTGTCACCTTGCGTCCGCCCAGATCGATGACGCGCCCGGTATCGAGCGGCCCGAAGATCGAGCGGGTCTGGCGATCGACGAGCACCGTGTCCGGGTGCTCGAGAACCTGGCTCTGGGCCATCAGGTCGGGCACGGAGAAGACATCGGAACCCGGATCGAAACCGATCACCGTGGCGTCGATCCGCTTGCCGCCCTGCGGGTCCTGCCACTTGGCATTCCCGATATAAACGGCATTCGCCTGTGCGACGTCCGGATTGGCCCGCACCTGGTCGAGGCGGGCGCGCGCGAAGAAGCCGGATTCGGTCTGATAGGCGTAACGGTTCGACGTCACCAGCAGATCGAAACGCATATGGTTGTAGACCAGCAGGCCTCCCTGCGGCACCGCGATAAAAAACCCGAGCTCGACGAAGATCAGCAGGATCGCGACAAAGATGCCGCCGACCGCCAGCGCGGTGCGTCCCTTCTGATAGGTCAATATCCGCCAGGCGACCGCGAACGCCACGAAACCCGCGCCCCTAATATGCTGCAAGGCTTGGGATATACCGCATCATTTCCTTGCTGTGTGATGAAAACCGCAGCTGAGGTATGCCCGCCCGCGGCATCGCTTCCCCGGAGCCGGTCGTCGTACTAGGATCGCGCGCGACACTGGCGAGCGGTGCCGAAGCAACGCGGAGGAAAACGATGGCGACGGGCAAGAAGATTGCAGTGGTCTGCACCGGGGCGGTCGGCGGCTATGCCGGCGCGCACATGGTCCAGGCGGGCGAGGATGTGACGTTCATCGATTTCTGGCCCGAGCATGTCGATCACATGAAGCAGAACGGGCTGACGATCACGCATCTGCGCGAGGTCGAACCGTTCACCGTGCCGGTGCGCGCGCTGCATATCACCGAGGCGCAGCACCTCTCGAAGGAGAAGCCGATCGATATCGCCTTTGTCTGCACGAAGTCGTACGACACCGCCTGGGCGACGGCGCTGATCAAGCAGTATCTGGCGCCCGACGGGTATTGCGTGTCGTTGCAGAACTGCATGAACGAGGAGACGATCGCTGGCGTCGTCGGCTGGGGCAAGACGCTGGGGTCGATCGCCAGCTCGATCACGGTTGAACTGCACGCGCCGGGTCAGATCAGGCGCGCCGCCGGCAAGTCCGGGTCGAAGCACACGGTGTTCCGCGTCGGCGAGGTGCACGGCCGCGTCACGGACCGGGCCAAGGAGGTCTGCGGCCTTCTGGCGAACGCCGACAGCGCCTTCGTCACCGAGAATCTGTGGGGCGAGCGCTGGTCGAAGCTGGTCACTAACGTGATGGGCAACGGCCTTTCCGCCTGCACCGGCCTGATTGGCCGCGAGGTCGTCAAGAACGACGCGCTGCGGCATTTCTCGAACCGGCTTGGCGCCGAGGCGATCCGCGTCGGCCAGGCGCTCGGCTACACGTTTGACGAGGTCAGCCACATGGACCCCGAAACGCTTGCGCGGGCGGGGGAGGGCGATCCCGCGGCGCAGAAGGAGATCGACGAGCATCGGCTGGCGGTCGCCAACAGCGGCGGCGGCGAGCATCGCCCATCGACCGGCCAGGACATGGTCAAGGGCCGCCGCACCGAAATCCCGTTCCTCAACGGCTTTGTCGCGAGAAAAGGCGAGGAGATCGGCATCCCCACCCCGACCAACGCGATCCTGACCGACGTCGTGCTGCGCGTCGAAAAGGGCGAATTAAAGCCCGACCCGAAGAACATCACCGATCTGCGGCTGAATTGAGGAAGCGATAAAAGCCCCAGCCTAACCGTCCCCCGCTTGCGGGGGAGGGGATTTCGAGGAGCCCAGCAACTGGCGCTGGCACGGCGTCCTCTTCTCCGTGAGCAGGAGAGGGTGCTTTGGGCTTGCTGGATCAAAACCCGCTCCCTTGCATGCGGGCGGAGGGTTGGGGTGGGGGCATTCGGAGGAACCATGCTCGCCGTCGTCAACACGCCCTCCGGGCCGGAGCCGGTCGCGATCCGCGAGATCGCCGAGCCCGAGCCGCAGCCGAACGAGGCGCTTGTCGCGGTGCATGCGTTCTCGCTGAACCGCGGCGAACTGAGGCTGTTCCAGGCGCGGCCCGAGGGCTGGCGGCCGGGGCAGGACATCGCCGGAGTCGTGCTGCGTGCCGCGGCCGACGGCAGCGGTCCGCCGGCCGGGACCCGGGTCGTCGGCCTGTGCGATTGGCACGGCTGGGCCGAGCGGGCCGCGGTGCCGAGCCACCGCATCGCGCCAATCGCCGACAATGTTTCGTTCGCGGCGGCGGCTGCGCTGCCGGTCGCCGGGCTGACCGCGCTGCGTACGTTGCGGCACGGCGCGCCGCTATTGGCCAAGCGCGTCCTGATCACCGGCGCGGCCGGCGGGGTCGGCAATCTCGCGGTGCAGCTAGCGGTTCGCTCCGGGGCGCGGGTCACCGCGATCGTCGGCCGTCCGGAACGCGCCCGCGTCATCGACGGGCTCGGTGCCGCCGAAATCGTCAGCGATATCGAACAGGCCGAGGGCCGCTTCGCGCTGATCCTCGAAGCAGCCGGCGGAAGCTCGCTGAAGGCGGCGATCGAGCGGGTCGAGCCGAAGGGCACGGTCGTCGTGTTCGGCAATTCGTCGGGCGAGCCGACCGAGTTCGACTTCCGCGTGTTCGGCGAGCACCAGAACGCCCGCATCCAGGCGTTTCATTATTTCACCTGCGAAAGCGAGGACCGCTTCGCGCCCGATCTGGCGCTACTCGCCTCGCTGGTGGCCGACGGTTCGCTGCGGCCGGTCGTCAGCGAGTACGACTGGCGCGACATCAATCGGATCGGGCCGCTGTTGCGCGGCCGTCAGGTCAGGGGAAAAGCGGTATTTCACATCGAGCAGAAGGTGGACAGGCGATGACGATAAAAATCGGCGACAGGATCCCGTCGGGTATCACGCTGCGCTACGTTGGCCCGGACGGCGTCACGGCGGTTTCGACGGATGAATTCTTCAAGGGCAAAAAGGTAGCAATATTCGGATTGCCCGGCGCCTATACCCGCACCTGCTCGTCGCGCCACCTGCCGGGCTACGTGCAGAATTCCGACGCGCTGAAGCAGAAGGGCATCGACCAGATCGCCTGCATCTCGGCCAATGATGCGTTCGTGATGGGCGCCTGGGGCAAGGAGCACAAGGCCGACGATAGGGTCATGATGCTCGGCGACGGCAGCTGCGAGTTCACCGAGGCGATCGGGCTGACGGTTGACCGCCGCGAGGCCGGGATGGGCATCCGCTCGCAGCGCTATTCGATGATCGTCGATGACGGCGTCGTCAAGGAACTCAATGTCGAGCCTTCAGGCGAATACGGCGTCTCCAGCGCCGAGACGATGCTCGCCAAACTCTAACCAGTTGTCGTCACCCCCGCGAAAGCGGGGGTCCAGGGCGCCGATGGAGCGTATGGCCCTGGCTTCCCGCTTTCGCGGGAATGTCGCAGTAAGAGGATGAACATGCGTTTCCTGGTGCTCGGGGCCGGTGCGGTCGGCGGCTATTTCGGCGGTCGGCTGGCCGAAGCCGGGCGCGATGTGACGTTCCTTGTGCGGGGCGCACGCGCGAATGCGCTCTCAGAGCACGGGCTCAAGGTCGAAAGCCCGCTTGGCGATTTCACGGTGCCGGTCAAGGTCGCGATCGCCGGCCGGGTCGGCGGCCCCTACGATGTCGTGCTCTTGACCGCAAAGCACTACGACCTCGACGCCGCGATCGACGCGATCCGCCCCGGCGTCGGGTCTGATACCGCGATATTGCCGCTGCTCAACGGGCTCATTCACCTGGAGCGGCTGGACCGCGCCTTCGGCCCCGGACGCGTGCTTGGCGGCGTTGCCTATGTCGGCGCCGTGCTGCGACCGGACGGCAGCATCCGCCACCACAACCGTCTGTCCGGGATCGCGTTCGGCGAGAGAGGCGGCGGGGTCAGCGAGCGGGCCCGGGCGATCGAGCGGGAATTCGCCGGCACGCCGGTCAGCGCCCCGGCCAACCCTGATATTATCCAGGAGATGTGGGAAAAATTCGTGATGATGGGCGCGATGGCCGGCATGAACTGCCTGTTGCGCGGCAATATCGGCGAGATCGTCGCGACCGAGGAGGGCAGAGCCCTGATGACCGAGGCGCTCGCCGAGTGTCAGGCAGTCGCCGCCGCGTCGGGCCATGCGCCGCGGCCGCAATCGCGCGAGCGGGTAGCGGCGATGCTGACCGAACCCGGCAGCATCAACAGCGCCTCGATGCGGCAGGACCTCGAAGCCGGGCGGCGGACCGAAGCGGACGCGATCGTCGGCGACATGCTGCGGCGCGCCCGTGGATTCGGTATTTCGACCCCGCTGCTGCGCGCCGCCTGGTGCCATCTTCAGGTGCACGAAAACCGCCTCGGCCGCGGCTGATTCCGCGCGGCCTTTCTGCGCGACATCGGCGAGGGGATAAACGAGCTGACAGAGCAGTCGTCATTGCCCGCCAGCCGATCGCCTGAAACCCAGCCGATCGCCTGAAACAAGGTGTAGCCGACCCAAAAAGGCGTAAGCCTGACGGATCGCAGACGCGTCGTTGGCATGTTGGGGAAGCCGGCGGTCCATTTGGAAACCTCATCCGCGGGCTTGACTCGCGGCTCTCCGAGGTCCGTGAAGCCGGAAGGGGGGCCGGCGGATGATCTATGTCGTCGAGCAGCTGCTGAACGGGGCGCAGTACGGGGTCATGCTGTTTCTGATGGCGGCCGGGCTGACCCTGATCTTCGGCATCATGAACGTCATCAACTTGGCGCACGGCTCGCTCTACATGCTCGGCGCCTATGTCGCCGCCGCGAGCTTCGCCGCCTCGGGCTCGTTCCTGGTCGCCTTACTCGCGGCGCTGGCCGCTGCCGTCGCGGTCGGCATTGCGCTCGAATTCGTCATCTTTCGCACGCTATACCGGCGCGACCATCTCGACCAGGTTCTCGCGACATTCGGCCTCATCCTGTTCTTCAACGAGCTGGTGCGGATCGTCTGGGGCTCGACCGCACTCTACACGCGCATCCCGCCTTTCCTGTCCGGCCGGGTCGAAATTCTGCCCGGCACGCCCTATCCGGTTTACCGGCTGGCGATCATCGCGGTCGGGCTCGCCGTCGCGCTGTTTCTGTATGTGCTGATCGCGCGCACCCGGCTCGGCATGCTGATCCGGGCCGGCGCGTCGAACCGGGTCATGCTCGGCGCGCTCGGGGTCAATATCGCGGCGCTGTACACCTTCGTGTTCGCGCTCGCCGCGGCCCTGGCGGCGCTGGCGGGAGCGATGGCCGGTCCGATCTTCACGGTCGAATCCGGGATGGGCGAGAGCGTGTTGATCTCGGCTTTTGTCGTCATCGTGATCGGCGGCATCGGCTCGATTCGAGGCGCCTTCGTCGCGGCGCTGCTGGTCGGCATCGTCGATGCGATGGGCCGCGCTTTTCTGCGGCCGCTGCTCGCGCTGGTGACGGGCACCGCCGCGGCGGACAGCGCCGGCCCGGCGATCGCGTCGATGCTGATCTACATCCTGATGGCGGCGGTGCTGTTCGTGCGGCCGCAGGGTCTGTTCCCGCCGCGGCTGCGATGAGGCAGCGCCTCGGAAGCCGCGTCGCGATCGGCCTCCGCGGGATCGCCGCGCTCGCCTGCCTGACAGCGCTGGCGCTGGTGCCGCCGGTCGCCGCCGCGGTCGGCGAGCCGTTCTACATCCAGGTCTTCGCCCGCGTGATGATTTTCGCGATCGCCGCGCTGAGCCTCGATTTCATCCTCGGCTATGGCGGCCTCGTAAGCTTCGGCCACGCCGTCTATCTCGGCATCGGCGCCTATGCGGTCGGCATCATGGCTTTTCATGGCATCGAGAACGGGTTCGCGCAGTTCGCCGCGGCGATCGCCGCCTGTGCCGTGGCCGCCGCCGCGATCGGGGCCGTGTCGCTGCGCACCTCGGGCGTCTATTTCATCATGATCACGCTGGCCTTCGCCCAGATGGTGTTCTTTCTCGCGGTCGGGCTGCGCCAGTATGGCGGCGATGACGGGCTCAGCATTGCCCGGCCGAGCGATTTCGGCGGGGTGATCGATCTCGCCGAACCCTGGACGCTGTACTACGTCGTCTTCGGTTTTCTGGCGTTGTTCCTGTTCGTCGGGGGCCGCGTCGTGCGCTCGCGGTTCGGCGTGCTGCTGCAGGGCATCCGCGCGAACGAGCGACGGATGATCGCGCTCGGTTTCCCGATTTTTCGCTACAAGCTGGCGGCCTTTGTCATCGCCGGTTCGGTCTGCGGGGTCGGCGGCGCGCTGTTCGCCAATCTGACCCTGTTCGTCTCGCCATCGATCCTGCATTGGACGCGCTCCGGCGAGATCATGATGATGGTGATCCTCGGCGGCATCGGCACGCTGATCGGACCGGTGTTGGGCGCCGCCGCCTATCTGCTGCTCGAAAGCATGCTGTCGCGCTGGACCGAGCACTGGCCGGCGCTGCTCGGCCCGCTGCTGATCGTCATCGTGCTGGGTTCGAAATCCGGGCTGCTCGGCCTTTTCGGGGGCGGCCGCGACCGGAATGGCTGACCCCTCTCCCTCCCCGCTGCTCGCGACAACCGGGCTGACCAAGCGGTTCGGCGGGCTGCTCGCGCTCGCCGACGTGACGCTGGCGGTGATGCCCGGCGAGATCCACGCGATCATCGGCCCGAACGGCGCCGGCAAGACGACGCTGGTTTCGGCGCTGGCCGGCGAGTTGCGACCCGATGCCGGCGCGATCCGTTTCGCCGGGCGCGACATCTCCCGGCTCGGTCCGGCGCGTCGCGCGGCGCTCGGCATCGCGCGCTCGTTCCAGATCACCTCGGTGTTTCGCGAATTCACCGCGCTCGACAATGTCGCGCTGGCGGTGCAGGCGCGTGCCGGGCACAGCTTTCGCTTCTGGCGCCCGGCGTCCCGCGATCCGTCCTTGCGCAAGCCAGCCGTCGCCGCGCTCGACGAGGTCGGACTGGCCGGCCGGGCCGACACCCCGGCCGCTTCGTTGTCGCACGGCGAGCGGCGCGCGCTCGAATTGGCGATGGTGCTGGCCAGCGAACCGCGCCTGTTACTGCTCGACGAGCCGACGGCCGGGATGGGGGCGGCCGAATTCCGCCGGGATGATTTCCCTCCTTGCCCGCCTTAAGGGCCGGTGCGCGATCGTCCTGGTCGAGCACGACATGGACGCGGTCTTTGCGCTCGCCGACCGTATTACCGTGCTGGTTTACGGTCGCGTCATCGCGAGCGGTCCGCCCCTGGCGATCCGCGCCGACCCGGAGGTGCAGCGCGCCTATCTCGGCGAAGAGACAGCCGCCTGATGCTCGAGATCGACGGTCTGGAGGCCGGATACGGCGACGGCCGCGTGCTGTTCGGCGTCGAGCTCGCGGTCCGCGCCGGCGAGGTCGTCACTCTGCTCGGCCGCAACGGCATGGGCAAAACCACGACGATCTCGGCGATCATGGGCATCGTGCGCCCGCTCGCCGGCATAGTGCGGCTCGACGGCGCGGACATCAGCGGTTTGCCGCCGCACCGCATCGCCCGGCTCGGGCTTGGCCTCGTCCCCGAGGGACGCCAGGTCTTTCCGAACCTGACGGTGCGCGAAAACCTCGTCGCGACGGCGGTACCGGGCGGACGCTGGAACTACGACGCCGCGCTCGATCTGTTTCCAGCGCTGCGCGAGCGGCTCTCGGCGCCCGGCGCGCTGCTGTCCGGCGGCGAGCAGCAGATGCTGGCGATCGGCCGGGCGCTCTTGACCAATCCGCGCCTGTTGCTGCTCGACGAGGCGACCGAGGGTCTGGCGCCGCGCGTCCGCGCCGAGATCTGGCGCGTGCTGGCCGCGCTCAAGGCAGCGGGCCAGGCGATCCTCGTTGTCGACAAGAACATCGCGCCGCTGTTGCGGCTCGCCGACCGCCATTACATCCTCGACCGTGGCCGCACGGTGTGGTCCGGCAGTTCGGCCCAGCTGGAAGCCGACCCCGACCTGCAGCACCGCTATCTCGGCGTGTAGGCCTCAGGCCTCATAGAAAGCTGTACGGGTCGATATCGACCTGCAGCCGGGCCGAGCCGCCAAGGCGCACGCGGCCGAGCCAGTCGCGCAGCACCGCCTGCACCGCGACGCCGCGCTCCGCCTTGACGAGAAACCGGCGGCGGTGCCGGCCGCGCAGGATGGCGAGCGGCGCCGGAGCCGGCCCGAGCACCGCCACACCCGGCATCTGCGGCGCGGCGCGAGCCAGCGCGCGGGCCGCTTCGTCGGCCGCCTCGGCGTCGGCCGCGCTGACGATCAACGCCGCCAGCCGACCGAACGGCGGCAGTCCGGCGGCGCGCCTTGCGTCGGCCTCGGCGCGCAGGAACCCGTCCCGGTCACCGGCGGCGAGCGCCCGCATCACCGGCTGTTCCGGCATGTAGGTCTGGATCAGCACGCGTCCGGGACGGTCGGCCCGCCCGGCGCGGCCCGCGACCTGATGCAGCAGCTGGTAGGTCCGCTCGCCGGCCCGTAGATCGCCGCCGGTCATGCCGAGATCGGCATCGACCACGCCGACCAGCGTCAGCGCCGGAAAATGGTGGCCTTTCGCGACGATCTGGGTGCCGATCAGCACGTCGTAGCGGTGCGCCGCGATCGCCTCCACCAGCTCCGAGGCGGCGCGCGGCCCCGGCAACAGGTCGCTGACCATCATCGCGATCCGGGCCGCCGGAAATCGCGCCGCCACCTCTTCCCGGATGCGCTCGACCCCCGGCCCGCACGGCACCAGAGTGCCGCTCGCGAGGCATTCCGGGCAGAGCGCCGGCACCGTCTCGGCATGGCCGCAGTGATGACATTGCAGCCGCCCGGTGAAGCGGTGCTCGACGAGCCAGGCGGTGCAGTTCGGGCACTGCATGCGGTGGCCGCACGCCCGGCACAGTGTCAAGGGCGCGTAGCCGCGGCGGTTCAGGAAAAACAGCACCTGCTCGCCGGCCGCCAGGGTCAGCGTCGCCGCTTCCACCAGCGGCGCCGCCAGGAACCGGCCGCTCGCCACCCGCTCCCGCCGCATATCGACCAGCTCGATGTGCGGCAGCACCGCTTCCGCGTGGCGGCGCGGCAGATGCACCGCGGCGTATCGCCCGCGCCCGATATTGACCACCGTTTCGAGCGACGGCGTCGCCGATACCAGGACGATCGGGATCCGCGCGACGGAAGCGCGCAGCACCGCCATATCGCGCGCCTGATACGCGACCCCGTCCTCCTGCTTGTACGACGGGTCGTGCTCCTCATCGACGACGATCAGGCCAAGCTCCGGGAACGGCAGAAACAGCGCCGAGCGCGCCCCGACGACGAGCCTGGCGCGGCCGCTCGCAACCGCCCGCCATGTATCCCGCCGCGCCGCCGGACCGAGGTCGGAATGCCACTGCGCCGGCTCCGTCCCGAAGCGCCGGCGGAAGCGGTCGAGCCACTGCGCGCCGAGCGCGATCTCGGGGAGCAGCACCAGCACCTGCCGCCCGACATCGAGCGCCGCCGCGATTGCCGCGAAATAGGTCTCGGTCTTGCCCGAGCCGGTGACCCCGTCGAGCACGGTGACGCTGAACCCCGCCGCGCCGGTCCGTTCGAGCAGTCGCCGCGCCGCGACCTGCTGATCCGCCGACAATATCACGGCATCATTCCGCCAGCCGATGGCGGGCGGCGCCGGCGGCGTGCCGGGAACCCGAACATCCTCAGCCAGGCCGGCCGCGATCGCACCGCGCACCACGGCCGCGCTGCAGCCGGCCCGCCGCGCAATTTCGGCGGCCGGCGCGGCCCCGCAATCGCGCAACGTTTCGAGCACGCGCCGGCGCGAAGCGGTCAGCTTCTCGTCGTCTCCGCGTTCGAGCGTGGCCAATCCGGCCGGCGTAATCTCGCAAACCCGGCGCGGCGGGGGCGGCAGCAGCGCCGCCTCGACGCTCATCGCCATCCGCAGCACCGCACCGGCCGGCGCCAGCGTGTAGGCCGCGACCCGCTCGATAAAGCGCCGCAGCTCCGGCCGCAGCGGCGGCGTCGACAGGATCTCGATTACCGGCTTCAGCCGATCGGCCGGAACCTCGCCCTCCGACCCGTCGTCCCAGACGACCCCGATGACGCGGCGCGACCCGAGGCTCACCCGCACGAACTGGCCCGGAAAGGGCGCCGCGCCGCCCTCCGACGGCCGGTAGTCCAGCGGCCCATGCAACGGCAGCGGCAGCAGGACCTTGACCGCGCCGGACGCCGCGCCGCCGACACTTTCCGCCAGGGCGTCGATCTGACGCATCGACGGCGGCGCTATGACGGACGAACTCGGCGGCGTTCTGGTGGTAAACATGTAATAACTCAGCCGCGAATATATTGCACGAGAGCGCCGTAAATTGCTGACGCGAGGCGTTCCGAAGTGTTCCTCATGCGCACCGTAACCTGCAACAGTCCCGAGACATGATAAAAGCATTCAGACTCAACATATTTCGCGCGGTCGGCATCGCCTTATTGGTGTTGACTAGCGTTAGCGCAACCCCGCGCGACGCGGCCGCGCAAGACGCGGCCTCGTTCATCAGCAGTCTGGGGACGCGCGGGCTGCAGGCGCTGAGTCCATCGCTGTCCGAAGCGCAAAGAGAGACCGGCTTCCGGGAACTGCTCGTAAACAATTTCGATTTGCCCGGAATTTCGCGCTTCGTACTCGGAGCTTATGCGCGCCAGATGTCGCCGGCCGCACTACAGGAGTTTGAGCCGCTGTTCCGCGATTATCTTACGCGAGTGTATACGCAGCGGCTCAGCCGCTACGCCGATGCGCCGTTCCGGGTCACCGGCAGCGGCCCCTTTGGCGGGGAAACCGTTGTCAAAAGCCAGGTCTGGGCCAGTGGCGGCTCGCCGGTCGACCTCGACTGGCACGTGCAGAACCGGGACGGACGCTTTGTCGTGACCGACGTCGTCGTCGGCGGAGTCAGCATGAAGACGACGCAGCGCAGCGAATTCGCGTCGGTGATTCAGCGCAATGGCGGGCAGCCGGATTCGCTCGTCAGCGTGCTGCGGCAGCAGCTGGCCCAAGCCCGCTGAGTTCCCGTCGCGACGAATTGTATTCGACGTCGTTCGCTACGTTAACCGACAGCCGGGTGCCGCCGATCTTTCGGACGAGTCGGCGTGGGTACGGCTCATCTTCGAGGTTCAAATCACGGCGCAATCCGGGCGTGACCAACGGCGGCGCCTGTTGGTATCATCGCGCGAACCGGGAAAAGCCCCGAAGATGAGGGTCTGCGCGATGCGGCTGTTTGCCGTCCGGATTGCCTGGCTTGGGGTAGCGGCAGCCGCGGCTGCCGCGGCGTCCGCGTGCGCACCGGTCGAGCCCGGCGTTATCAACGTTGCGCGCGTGCAGGTGGACGACGTCGGCTTCCGGCCGGTTCTTGTCCCCGAGGTGATTCGCGTCGATCCCGAGCAGGCTGCCGAGCGCGCGCTCATCGGGGGAGTCGTCGGCGGGATGCTTGGCGCCGGCGTCGGCGCCATTGCGGCGTCGTTCAATCCGGCCTTCGGCGCCGCGGTAGGAGGACCGGCCGGTGCCGCTATCGGCGGTGCGATAGGCGTCGCAACCACGCCGCCGCTGCCCGGCTACACGCCGATCGCGGTCCCGACGGCGCCCGTAATCCCGGCATTTTACGACACTTGGCCTCCGGGTTACCGCTCGCCGCCGGCCGGCACTCAAGTGCCGCCGCCGCCGCCCGAGTGGAGCCCGGCGTTCGAGGCAAAGCTCAGAACCGGCGGGGATTTCCCGTCCGCCGGGGACCCGGTCCCGCTCGAAGTCTCGTCAGCCGCTCCGCCGTGATCGGGATGCGAGCGGAGGTCCGGGCCGTCAGCGACGCTCGTCGCCGGCTTGCTCACCGGCGGAAGCGCCGCCTATAACGGCCGCGCGAGCCCGCCCGCTCGCGCCCGCTCCATGTAGGACCGGCGCCGATGCCGTTGTTTGCAATCCCGTTTCCCGCCATAGACCCGGTCGCGATCGCTGTCGGACCCGTCGCGGTGCGCTGGTACGCGCTCGCCTATATCGTGGGCCTGCTGCTCGGATGGCGGTATTGCCTTGCGCTCGCCGACCGGCCGCCGCATGTCGTGCGACGGCAGGACATCGACGATTTCCTGGTGTGGGCGACGCTCGGCGTCGTGCTCGGAGGACGGCTCGGTTACGTGCTGTTCTATAATTCGGCCTATTATCTCGCGCACCCGATCGAGGCCCTCTATCTCTGGCACGGCGGAATGTCGTTTCACGGCGGCGCGATGGGCGTGACGCTGGCGATCTGGCTGTTCGTGCGGGCCCGCGGCATCCCGTTCCTGGCATTCGCCGATATCATTTGCGCAGCCGTGCCGATCGGCCTCTTTTTCGGGCGAATCGCCAATTTCATCAACGGCGAACTGTTCGGACGCGTAACCGACGTGCCGTGGGCGATGGTGTTTCCGGCCGGTGGGCCGCTGCCGCGGCATCCGAGCCAGCTCTATGAGGCGACCTGCGAGGGGCTGCTGCTCTTCCTCCTGCTGCTGATCGCCGAGCGCAACGGCGCGCGCCGCTACCCCGGCATGCTCAGCGGCCTGTTTCTCGCCGGTTATGCCGTCGCGCGAATGTCGGGCGAGCTGTTCCGCCAGCCCGACGCGCAGGTCGGCTTCCTGATCTTCGGCACGACGATGGGACAGCTGCTGTCGATCCCGCTGCTGCTCGCCGGCATCGCGCTGATCCTCTGGGCGCGAGGACGGCACGATCGCGGCCCGCGGCTCCGCCTGAGCCGCAATGCCGCGTTCGGCAGGCCTCGCAGCGAGGATCGCCCGGCGCATCCGGCGGGAAGGGCCGCTGTCGATCGCCGCCTATATGGCGATCGCGCTGCATGACCCCGAGGCCGGATATTATGCGAATCGCGACCCGTTCGGGGCTGCCGGCGACTTTGTCACCGCGCCCGAAATCAGTCAGATATTCGGCGAGCTGATCGGTGCTTGCCTGATCGACTATTGGCAGCGTGTCGGACGGCCCGATCCGGTGATCCTTGCCGAACTCGGGCCCGGCCGCGGCACCCTTATGGCCGATCTGCTGCGCGCGGCGCGGGTCGCCCCCGAATTCCGCAGCGCCTTGCGGCTCCACCTCGTCGAGGCGAGCCCGGTATTGCGGCAGGAACAGCAGCGCCGCCTCGCCGCCGCCGAGCCTGCCCTCGCGCCGCGTTTCGCCAACGGTATTGACGAGCTGCCGGACAGTCCCTTGCTGCTGATCGCCAACGAATTCCTGGACGCGCTGCCAATTCGGCAATTCGTGCGCGGCCGGACCGGCTGGAGCGAACGCCTCGTCGCGCTCGATAAAGCCACGGAGTCCTGGAGCGCCGAACCCGAATCAGAGCGCCTCGTTTTCGCCGAGGGGCCGGAAAGCGCCGCCCTCGCGCCGCTGGTTCCGCCCGGCTTGCGTGCGGCGTCGCCCGGCGCGGTTGTCGAGATATGCCCGGCCGCCGCCGCCCTCGCCGCCTCGCTCGGAGATCGTGTCGCGCGCCAACCCGGCCTGGCGCTGTTCATCGATTACGGCTATTTCCCGAGCCGGCCCGGCGCGACACTGGCCGCGCTGCGCCGTCACCGATCGGCGCCGATCCTCGACACACCTGGCGAAGCTGATCTCAGTGCCCACGTCGATTTTGCCGCGTTTGCCGAGGCAGCGACGGCCGCCGGCGCCGCGTCGCACGGTCCGGTGTCGCAGCGCGATTTCCTTCTCGCCCTCGGCGCCGAGGCGCGGCTTCAGTCGCTGTCGCGACGCGCCACCCCGGCGCAGCGCGCCGCGCTCGACAGCGGCCTCACGCGCTTGATCGATCCGGCAGAGATGGGCAATTTGTTCAAGGTGCTGGCCCTGACCTCGCCGGGACTGCCGGTTCCGGCCGGTTTCGCGTAGCACACAGTCGTTGGCCCCAGCCCATGAGGATCGCGCGACGATGAGCCCGCCATGCTGATTACATCAGGGGCGCTTACCGACTTCCCCGGCCCCGATCCGGGAATACGGCACGCCTTTTTCACGCGCCGGGGCGGGGTCAGCGGCGGCGTCTTCGCGTCGCTCAACTGCGGCTTCGGCTCGCGCGACGCGCCCGGCGCCGTCGCGGAGAACCGCGCCATCGCGGCTGCCCGGCTCGGCGTCGCTGCCGATCGGTCTGGTCAGCTGCCATCAGGTCCACGGCACGACCGCAGTAACCGTAGAGGACGCGTGGCGGCGCGAGGAAAATCCCCGCGCCGACGCAATGGTAACGGCGATGCCTGGTATCGCGCTCGGCGTCCTCGCGGCCGATTGTGCCCCGGTTCTGTTCGCCGATCCCGATTCGCGCATCGTCGGCGCGGCGCATGGCGGCTGGCGCGGCGCGCTGGCCGGAATCATGGAGGCGACCGTCGCGGCGATGATGCGGCTCGGCGCCCGACCCGAGCGGATCCGCGCCGGAATCGGCCCCTGCATTGCCCAGCCCTCTTACGAGGTCGGCGCCGAATTCCACCAGACCTTCACCGCGGCCGGTCGGGACAACCACCGCTTCTTCCAGCCGGCGCCGCGTTCCGGCCATTTCCTGTTCGATCTGCCCGGCTACATCGCGGACCGCCTGTCGCGGCTCGGCCTCGCCGCGGTCGAGCGCGCGCCGCATGACACGGCGGCCGAGGAGAACTTGTTCTTCAGCTATCGGCGCGCCTGTCTGCGCGGCGAACCGGATTACGGCCGCGGTCTCGCGGCAATCGCGCTCGCGCCCTGACCGCGCGATGCCCTATATCATCATGTTCGGTGTCGTCTGTCTGCTTGGCCTTCTCGCGACTTGTGCGATGCTTTGAAAAGCTGCTCGGAGGGGCGCTCCGGCGGGACACGTCCGCAGCCCTCGTCTGGGTCGCGCTGCTCGCCTCCTGCCAGCCCCTGCCGCACCCGTTCGCCAATGACCGACCGCCGGCCGATCTGCTGGCGGTTCCCGAAATCGCCGGCGTTTCGATCGCACCGATCGAAGGCGAGCCGAAGCTGATCGCCAACGAACTCGGTGGCGCGACCGCGCGCGCGCTGGTCCGGCGCGAGATTCCGGCCAGCGAGAAGACGGATCTCCGCGGCAGCTATCAGCTGTACGGCGATCTCACGGCAACCCGCCTGCACGGCGGCCAATCGTCGATCGCGGTTCACTGGCGGTTGGAGGATGCCCGCGGGCGAAAGCTCGGCGAACGCGAGGTGCGGATCGAGGGTACCGCCGATGACTGGCAGTCCGCCGGCAACGCGATGATCGATCGCCTGGCCGGACTGAGCGCAGACGCCGTCGCGCCGCTGCTGGTCAAGACGCCGGGCACCACGAAACTCGCCGGTCTCGCCGCGCCGATTTCCGGCCCGACGGAACCGGATGGCGCGCTGCCGGGGCCACCCCCATTGAAACCCCCGGCGTCGGAGCCGGCGACAGGACCTCCCCCCGACCTGTCGTCGGCGACCCCGGCCGTCTCCAAGCCGCCGGCGGAAGCCGGCTCGGCGGCGAAGCCGAAGAACGGGCGGCCTCGGGTGATTGTACGCCGCGTCACCGGCGCTCCCGGCGACGGCGCTACATCGCTTGCTGGCGCGATGACAACCGTGCTGCGCCAGCAGGACTTGACGATCGTCGAACCCGGCGAAAAGGCGGATTTCATCATCGACGGCGAGGTGTCGCTCACGCCGGCCGGACGGGACAATCAGCACGTCAAGATCGTGTGGCGGGTCCACGGCGCGAGCGGCGCCGAGCTCGGCACGGTCGGCCAGGAAAACGACATCCCGCGCGGTCAGCTGAGTGGATCGTGGGGCGACGTCGCCTATATCGTCGCGGCCGCCGCGGGCGATGGGTTGTTGCAGGTGTTCGCGCACGCCGCACCGCCGGCCCACACCGCGGCCGGGGCCGAAGCGGCGCCGGCCGCTCGTCAACCACCGAATCCCGGCCCGGCGCAGTCGCCGGGCGGCAAAGCTTCGCAACCGGCCGTGTCAGGCGTAAAAGCGGCGAAGAGCAAGGAACAGCGATGATGACAATGCGGCTGATCGGCCTGCTGGCGTCGGCGTTTTCGGCGATTGCCGTGAACGCGGGCGCGGCCGAGCTGGTCTCGCCGGGCGGCGGCCCGCTGAACCCGGCGAATGAAGAGCTGATGCAGCTTCCGCCGCCGGAACGGGCCGCAAAGCTGGCGCGCTCGATCAGCCGCTGGTGCATCGGCACCGAGGCATTTCCGATGGGCGTGATCGGTGCGGGGCCCGGACGGGGCAACGCCTATTGGAGCCTGCGCTGCGCCGACGGCACCGAATGGGCCGTTCAAATCGATCCGGAGGCAGAGACGACCGCGATCCTCTGCGACACGTTCAAGATGGCCGCTCCGGGAAAAGAGTGCTTCAAGAAATTCTGATCGCCCCCACCGCCGCGCTTACCAGCTTGCGGGTTGCCGGCACACCGCGTACCAGATACCGAGATTTTTCTCGCGCCATTGCTGGTCGGCGCATTTCTCCTTCACCGCCTCCGCCGAGAGCGTCTGGCCGGCGGTGACTTGCGCCTTGTCGCGGCCGCAGCCGGCGGCGGATACGACGATAACGACGAGCAAAGCGATCCGCGGAAAGATGCGATTGTAGCTCAAGGCGTCACTCATCCGGTCGTCGTCCCCGCCCCTCCGCGCTCGGTGCGTCTTGGCCGGGCGGAACGGATCATCGGGCGGAATCGTCAGATATCGTCCAGCCCATTCGACCAGCGGCGGCAGATGTGATGCGCGATCGCGACCGGGCCCGGCAGCGAAACCTGTGTCGGGTCGTCGGGACCGGTCGCGGCGCGCTCGACCATCGCGCGGATCTCGGCCCGCGAGAACCAGCGCGCCTCGGCAATCTCTTCCGGATCGACCGTGATCTCCTCGGTCAGCGCCTCGCACACGAACCCGGTCATCAGGCTCGACGGAAACGGCCAGGGCTGACACGCCAGATAGCTGCACGCGGCCGACCCTGATCCCGGCTTCCTCGAAGGTCTCGCGGCGCACCGCCTCCTCGAATGTCTCGCCCGGCTCCATGAACCCGGCCAGGCACGAAAAACGGTTGCCGGCGCGCCGCTGGTTGCGGCCCAAGAGCCCGTATTCGCCGCGCACCGACAGCATGATCACGACCGGATCGGTGCGCGGGAAATGCGACGCCCGGCACTCCGGGCAGCGCCGCACCCAGCCGGCCAATTCGACCCGCGTCGGCGAGCCGCATTGCGCGCAGAAGCGGTGCCGCGCGTGCCAGTCGATCAGCGAGCGCGCCTCGGCGAGGATCGCCGCCTCGCCGCCCGGCAAGAGCGGCGCTAGCGTGCGCGCGTCGAACGCTTCCCTGGCCGAATCGGGTCCGATGTCGGCACCCGTCGCATCGACCGCGAAGCGCGGCCCGCCATCCCCGAGACCGAGAAAGATCAGCGTCGCGCCGCGCTCGATCACCTCGCGCCACGGCCCCACCCTCTGCCAGTCGAGCGCCGGCGCGCCGCTCATCCCGGGTCAGCGCCCTGGTCAGCGGCCGCAGATCGCGCAGCGGCAGAATGCGCGCCGCCGGATCGTCGAGCAGCGAGCGCACCCATTCCGTATCGCGCCGCCGCTCGCTGGCGCGATTCAGCGGATTGCCGCCAAAGCAATAAATCTCTTCCATGCCGGCAATGCTAACCACCCCACACCCCCGGTGCAATCGCCGCCGCCCGATTTCGCGCCCTTGACGTTGACGCCACCGCGCCTGTTGGCCCATATACCAACATGACGGCGCGACTGCTGCTTCGCGAGCGGCGCATCATTGCGGAAGATCGTTTCGCGGAGATCGTGATCTGGCGGCTGCGCAGACCAACGGAAGGGAGCCCGCATCTTTTCAAATACCGGATGGCCTTTGTCGTTGATGGCGTGTGTGTGCTGCGCTTCGACAACGAAACCGGAAAGGGGGATCACAAGCATCTGGGAGAAATAGAGGTGCCTTACGTGTTCACGACGCTGGAGCAGCTGGTTATCGATTTCTGGGACGAGATTGCGCGATGGCGGCGGTAACGATCGGCATTGCCGGTTTGGATGACACCAAGTCGCGAATGCTGCGCGCGTTCGCCGGCCGCGACCAAGGCGCGTTTATCACGTTCCCGACGGTCGAACTCCTTTGGAAAGTCATCACGCCGAAGCGTTGGGAATTGCTGCGAGCGCTGAGCGGCGCCGGTCCGCTGGCGATCCGCGAAGCCGCGCGCCGCGTCGGCCGCGATGTGAAATCCGTTCACGGCGACGTTTCGGCTCTGATCAATGCCGGCGTCATCGACCGTACCGAGGACGGCCGCATCGAGTTCCCCTACGACGAGATCCACGTCGATTTCGTCCTGCGGGCCGCCTGATATCAGCCGCCCGACACCCCGACCGATACCCCACTCTCCCCTCCCCCGCGAGCGGGGAAGGGTTAGGGAGGGGCGCGGCCCCCGAGATGCTGTTGTTCAGCGCCCCGCGGCGGCCCGTTCGAGGTTGAGCGCCAGCAACCGCGCTAGCTCGGTTTCGAACTCGAACCGCAGTTGCGCGCCTTCGTCCTCGGGCAACCACAAGGTCAGGTGCGAAACGATCGTGCGATAGAGCGATGCGCGGCCAGGCTCCCACGGCAGTTTCTCGGCCGCGCGCGCCTTCCCCTAGGTTTTGTAGAGCCGCGCCCGGACTCTGTCAGGATCGGGCCGGTAAGGGGGAGGGGCGGATTGCCGAAGAGTTCGAGTTGCTCCTCCGCCCGGAAAAGATCGCTTTGCCCGCCGCGCGCATGACTTTCTCCAGGGCTCGATTAATGGCTCGCAAGCAGTATGCTCCTGCGGTCGTCCGAGCGCACAAGATGTTGCGTGCGGGTCAGCTCTGGTCCGGAAAGGACGAGGGTAGGCGTCATCGATCCGCGCCATCTGGTCGACCGTGACGCCAGCGCGTCGGCGACGGCGGCGACGTGGTTGATCTCGTCGAGCGACAGCGTGCGTCCCTCGCGGGATTTCGGCTATTTGTCGATCACCTGATAACCGCCGATGCGAAACTCCCAGACCGGGAGCGGCACCGGCCGGAACGATTGTGCCTTGTTGATCGCGACCGCCTCGTCGGCTGGGGCATAGCGCACCGCTTCGACCGCATGATCACCGCGACCGTTATAGCCGGCCAGCCCGCGACGCGGCACTTCGCGCAAGAGGTGCGCCTGCACCAGCGCCCAGCCCAGCCCCGACAATTCCTCGAAATCGTCCGCTGTTTCGGGAACGGGATGCGCGGAAAGTCGATCCGCAGGAACTCGGCATAACGGCTCCGGTATGTCGGCGCGTGCAGCACGGCATAGATATAACCAGGATTTCTTCCGGGGTGTAATCGTGCTCATAGTGACTGTCCAAAAAGCCCCGGAACGTTCCAGAAAGATTTTCCGACGGTTTCTCTTTTTCCTCACCGGTCAAATATAGGGGAAACACATATGAGATATCGTACGCCGACGTGCTCTTGTGTGCGACGGGATCGGGAGTCGCAAACACCGTATCTTCATCTTTGCTGATCCGCGTCGTAACGAGGCCGGTATTTCGAAAATCCATGATCTATCGTCTGGCGCAATATTCTCCGAATTTCGCGCTATTCGCTCTACAGGCCACCCTAGAAATCCCCGCGCCCGTCCCGTATAATACGTGTATCTAGTGTCGAAGGGGCGATATAGGATGCGTCTGATTCGACCTTTTTCTGGTCCATCGAGCAAGACGTCCGCTTGTGCATCAGCCACTTTCCAATCACGCACATCCGCCGGGAGCCGAAATTCTCGCCTGGTTTCTTCCGGGGACGCCGAGACGAATTTCTGTATAACTGACCATAAGTCATCTTTACCAAAATGAACGGCAAGGCTGTCGCGTTTGGTAATTATTCCTGTGCCGCCCAGGGCAAATATGTCTCGTACCGAGAAACCACTGTCGTAGTTCTCCCGGTTTGCACCGTCTTCTTTGACGAACAGGTAATAAGGGCGGATCGGTTCGATCTTCACAAAACCAACGCTCTGCCGGCTACCGCTGGCCGTCGTCTCGTATTTGCTCAATCTCGTTCCCCACAAATCGCCCCGCCAGACGCCACGCTCCAACCCAGGCCGTTTTATAAACAAGCTGATCGCCACCCCTTGCTCGATGTCGAAGACATTTTCGTCTTTCGAACCGTCGGGTGCCTTCTCCTTCTTTGTCGTGCTGCCGTGTAGATCTAGGACATAGATCCGCTCGAAGCTTCGCATGAGCGACTGACGCATACCCCGAAACGTTGGGTTGTCGAGCCATGAATGGTTGGTAATGACGCCGACGATGCCGCTCTCGACCCCCGCCACAGCATGTTCAATCACCTTGTCGTCCGGCGCCGCCATCCGGTACGAAAAGCCATCCGTCTTCATCTGCGCGAAGCGCAGGAATTTTACATAATCGTCACTCAGCCACTTCAACACTCTCTCGCGAATTGGTCGCCTTTCATCGAGTTCGTCTTCTGTCTTTTCCCAAGTGAACTTATATTCGTCGATTGCAGCCGTGATCCACGCACCCTTGCTCTTAAATTCGCCAGCGTAAGGCGGGTTACCGGTGATTACCAGGATTGGCTTTTCTTTGACCGCCTGCGCCGCCTCGACCTCCGCAGTGACCGCGGGAACCAGGAGGTTACGTATCGGCTCGATTGGTTCGACAGTATTCGTCAGGAACACCTGGAGCCGCTCATTCGCCTTCAGTGGATGCTTCTGTCCTCCAGGTACTGCGACAGCTTCAAATGCGCGATCGTGTAGGGGGCGATCAGGTATTCGAAGCCGAACAGGTTCTCGCAGGATGTGGTCGCGCACGATCAGGTCGGCGCGGCCGGAATCGGGGCCGCCAATGTTGGCGAAAATCTGCTGGCAGACCTCCAGGAGGAAAGTGCCGGTGCCGCAGGCGAAATCGAGCACCGTAACGCGGCTGTGGTCGGCGAGGCCCTCCGGCATGGCAAAACTGTCTTTCAGGATGTCGTCTACCGCGCGGACGATAAAGTTGACGACCGGCGGCGGGGTGTAATAGACGCCGCGACCTTTGCGCATCGCCGGGTCGTAGGCCTTCAGGTAATCCTCATAGAAGTAGATGAACGGGTCGCGCTCGAACAAACGATGCTCTTCCTCGCTGCCGGCGCGTACCTTGCGGCTGATCGCGCGGCGCTGACGAAACGAAAGGTCCTCGTGGATCGCCGCGAGGTTCAGATCGTTGACGATCGACAGCACCTCCTCGATGACCCAGCGCACCTCGCGGTACTCGTCGCGTTCGAGTTCGGCAAGGAAATCGACGAGTTCGCGGATCAGCCGAAACGATCCCGGTACATACTCGCCGGGCATAATGCAATGTCACGAGATGCGAACCGGAATTGAGCCGCGCCAAGAACAGCCCGTAAGCGATCATTTGCGCAAAGGCGTCGGCAAATTCCTTCAAGGTCAACTCGTGAAAAACCTGATCGCGAAAAATCTGAAAAAGCCCGTAAAGCCGTCCCTCTTTGTGGTCCCGCTCCTGTCGGACCAATTCCTCGCCGAGATAGTCGCGTAGCAGCTTGCTCCTCGCCGCCAACGCCAACGCGAGCTGCTCTGCCCGTGCGATCCCTTCGGGGGCCGTCGAAAAGAATGCTCGCAGCAGCTTCGAAACGGCGGCGACGCGATCCTCGCGCGGGCAGTGACGCGGATTTTCCAGGTCGGTTTCATAGCAGAGCCTCTTGCACTGCACCCCGTCCCGGTTTATCCATACAAAGTGCAGATAATCGGTAAGAATGATATTGTGGGAAAGGGTTTTGTAGCGCTTTATCTGATCCGATTTGAGGGTCTGCTCAAGATTTCTCGCCGATCTTCTTGTTTTCGACATATCCGAGGATCGATCCCGTTTTCGCGATTTTGAAGTCGGGCGCACCCTTTTCCGGCACCCGCTTGGGTTCGTGATGGACGGCAATGCCCGCGTCACAGGTCTCCGCCAGGGACCGCAGCAGCTGTTGCAGTGCCGCGCGGTCGGTATGCTCGGTCTTGTCCGCTACGGCACTTTCCCGGAGGGACAGCAGGTAGCGCGCAAAAAAATCCGTGTCGGCCATCGGCTTCGATCCGGGGAAAACTGAGCGCGACGCGCGACTGCTCGCGACAGCGTGGATGAGCACGCGAAACTCGCGATACGGTTGCATGATTATTCAACCGGAACAACCCTGTTTTCGCCTCGCATCGCCGTCGCGGGAGACCGAAGAAACGCCATAATCCGGAGGTATAAGAGCAACACCCTCTCCCCCACTGGGGGAGAGGGCAGGTGAGGGGAGACGGCGCACTCGGACGATACGGCCAGCCCAGATGATTCCCTGATCCGCCGCGCGACTTCCCTGTTAGCTCGCCAAAAATTCCCTGCTCGCGACGGAGGTATCAAAACTCAATAATCCAACCACTTACGAGGTAAATCGGCGAAAAATTCCCTGGCTGACAGGGAATTACACGGAAAAATACTTCGCCTGCGGGTGGTGGACGACGATCGCCGAGGTCGATTGCTCCGGGTCGAGCTGGTCTTCCTCGGTCAGGCTGATGCCGATCTCCTCGGCGCGCAGCAGGTCCAACAGCAGGCGCTGGTCGGCGAGGTTCGGGCAGGCCGGGTAGCCGAACGAATAGCGGCTGCCGCGATAGCCCTGGTTCAGCATCTCGTCGTGGTCGCGCGCTTCCTCGGCGGCAAAGCCCAATTCGCCGCGGATGCGCTTGTGCACGTATTCGGCGAAGGCCTCGGCCATCTCGACCGAAAACCCGTGCAAATACAGGTAATCCTGGTAGCGGTCCTGCGGCGAACCACTCGCGCGCCACCTCCGACGCCCGCCGTCCCATCGTCACCACCTGCAACCCGATCACATCCCTCTCGGGATCGTCCACGTCGCGGAAGAAATCGGCGATGCACAGCCCGCCCTCCTTGTTCTGCCGCGGAAACGAAAACCGCCCGACCTCTCGCTCTTTGCCTCCGTGGCCGTTCTCGTCGAACAGGATCACATCGTTGCCCTCGGCGGCGCAGCGCCAATAGCCGTAGGCGGCCTGCGGCAACAGGATGTTCTCGCGGATCGAAATCTCGGCGATGCGCGCCATGACCGGCCGCAATTCCTTCCGCGCCCACTCCTTGTACTCGGCCAGCGAACGGCCGTCCTTCCGGTAGCCCCACTGGAATTGGTAAAGCATGCGCTCGTTGAGATACGGCACGACCGCCTTGACCGGCACGCGAGCGATCGTCCGCGCTCCCCAGAACGGCGGCGCCGGCACCGGCACGCCGCGGCTCAGTTCGGCCCGGCGCAGGCGGATTTCCTCAAAATCGATCGGCCGTTGCGGCGCGGCATCGCCGGCCCGCCCGAGTTTTCTGCGCTCGTTGACCGGCCGCCCGGCCTTCTTGCGCTGCACCTCGGCCAAATGCCCGTCGAAATCGTTGCCGACAATGCGGTCCATCAGCCCGAGACCGTCGAACGCGTCGCGCGCATAGGCCACCCGCCCCGACGCATAGGCCTTGACGCAATCCTCCTCGACATAGCGCCTTGTCAGCGCGGCGCCCCCGAGCATCACCGGCAAGTCGATCCCCTGCCGGCTCATTTCTTCGAGGTTTTCGCGCATCACCACCGTCGATTTGACCAGCAGCCCCGACATCCCGATCGCGTGCGCCCGGTGCTCGCGCGCCGCTTCCAGGATCGCGCCGATCGGCTGCTTGATGCCGAGATTGACGACCCGATAGCCGTTGTTGGTCAGGATGATATCGACGAGGTTCTTGCCGATGTCATGCACGTCGCCGCGCACCGTGGCGAGCACGACAATGCCCTTTTCCCGACCCTCGGCCCGCTCCATGAACGGTTCAAGATATTTGACCGCCGCCTTCATCGTCTCGGCCGATTGCAGCACGAACGGCAGCTGCATCTTGCCGGCGCCGAACAGCTCGCCGACCGTCTTCATGCCGCCGAGCAGGTGGTCGTTGATGATGTCGAGCGGCCGATAGACTTGCATCGCCAGATCGAGGTCGGTTTCGAGGTCGAGCCGGTCGCCATCGACGATCCGCGTTGCGAGGCGGTCCTCCAGCCTCTCGGGACGCCCCTTCTTCTCGGCCTTTTCGCCGGAGCGCCCCTCAAACAATCCGATAAACGCCTGCAGCGGGTCATATCCGTCGGTACGGCGGTCGAAAATCAGATCCTCGGCGACCCGCACCTCCTCTTCCGGAATCCGGTGCAGCGGCTGGATTTTCGAGAAATGCACGATCGCGCCGGTCAACCCACGCCGCAGCGCATGATCGAGAAACACCGAGTTCAGCACCTGCCGCGCCGGCGGGTTGAGGCCAAACGAGATGTTCGACAGGCCGAGGATGATCTGGCACTCCGGCATGCGCTCGCGGATCGCGGCGATCGCATCGAGCGTATTGGCTCCGAGCTTCCGGTCGTCCTCGTTGCCGGTGCAGATCGTGAACGTCAGCGGATCGAACAGCAGATCGCTCGGCGTCAATCCGTGGCGGTTGCAGGCAAAATCACAGAGCCGCTCGGCGATCCGCAGCTTGTCCACGGCCTCTTTCGCCATGCCCTGCTCGTCGATCGTCAGCGCAATGACAGCCGCGCCGAAACGCTTCGCGAGCTTCAGGCGCTTGTCGGCCGCCTCCTCGCCGTCCTCGAAATTGATCGAGTTGATGATCGGTTTGCCGCCATAAAGCTTGAGCGCGGCTTCGAGCACCGGGTACTCGGTCGAATCGATGACGAGCGGGGCGTTGATCGCGCCGCGCATGCGGCTGACGACTTCGCACATCTCGGCGACCTCGTCGCGTCCGACAAAGGCGGTGCAGACATCGAGCGTGTGCGAGCCTTCCTTGACCTGCTCGCGGCCGATCTCGACGCAGCCGTCCCAGTCGCCCGCTTCCTGCAAGCGGCGGAAGGCGCGCGAGCCGTTCGCGTTGCACCGCTCGCCGATCGACAGGTACGCATTTTCCTGACGCAGCGGCACCTGGCCGTACAGCGAGGCGACAGACGGCGCCCAGGCAACCTTGCGCGCCTTTGGCAGCGGCCGCGGTCGGTCCCGTCCAATTCGCCGCAGCATCTGGTCGAGCGCCGCGATATGCGCCTCCTCGGTGCCGCAGCAGCCGCCGATGAAGCCGACCCCATCCTCCAGTACAAAACGCTCAAGCCATTGCGCCAGCTCGCGCGGGGTCAGCGGATAGTGCGTCCGACCGCCGATCAGTTCCGGCAGTCCGGCATTCGGCTGCACCGAAATCACCCCCGGCCAGTTGTCGCCAAGCCATTTGACGTGCTCGGCCATCTCGCGCGGGCCGGTGGCGCAGTTCAGCCCGACAATCGGCACGTCAAGGGCATTGATCACGGTCGCGGCGGCGGCGATATCGGCGCCGACTAGCAACGTGCCTGTCGTCTCGACCGTCACGCTGACAAGGATCGGGATATCCCTGCCGGCTTCCGCGCAGGCGCGCTTGGCGCCATTGACAGCGGCCTTGATCTGCAGCGGGTCCTGACAGGTTTCGATCGCGAGCGCGTCGATGCCGCCGGCAAGGAGCCCGGCGCTCTGTACCGCCAGCGCGTCTTCGACCTCCTGATAGGTGATATGCCCGAGCGACGGCAGGCGGGTGCCGGGCCCGAGCGAGCCGAGCACGAAGCGGGTGCGTCCGTCTTGCGCGAACTCGGCGATCGCCTCGTGCGCCAGCTCGGCGGCGCGCCGGTTCAGCTCGAACGCCTTGTCGGCGATGCCGAACTCGCCGAGCGTGATCGGCGACCCGCCGAAGCTGTTGGTCTGCAGCGCGTCGCAGCCAGCGGCGAGATAGAGGAGGTGAATTTCACGGATGAGATCCGGGCGGCTCTCGTTGAGGATCTCGGTGCAGTTCTCGTGCCCCCAGAAATCGCGCTCTATATGGAGATTGCGCGCCTGCACCTGCGTGCCCATCGCGCCATCGCAGAGCAGCACGCGGTCGGCAAGAAAGTCGAGAAGATGAGGCATATTGTTCTGCGTTATGGATCAGGCTGAAACAGCAGCCGGCTTCGCGGCGCGAATGCCGAGCAGATGGCAGATCGCGACGATCAGATCGGCGCGATTGAGCGTGTAGAAATGGAATTCGTGCACGCCGTTCGCGTGCAGCCGTCGGCATTGCTCGGCCGCGAGCGAGGCGGCGACGAGACGGCGCGTCTCCGGGTCATCGTCGAGCCCCTCGAAATGCGCCCCCATCCACGCCGGGATCGAGGCGCCGCATGCCGCGGCCATGCGCTTCAACTGCGCGAAATTCGTGACCGGCAGAATCCCCGGCACGATCGGCACCTCAATACCGGCGGCGCGGACGCGATCGCGGAAGCGCAGAAACACGTCGACATCGAAAAAGAATTGCGTGATCGCCCGGCTGGCGCCGGCATCGAGCTTCGCCTTCAGATTATCGAGATCGTGGCCCGGACTGCGAGCCGCGGGATGGGTTTCCGGGTAGGCCGCGACGCTGATCTCGAAATCGGCGGCCTTTTTTAGGCCCGCAACCAGGTCGGCCGCGTACGGATACCCATCGGAATGCGGCGCATAGCCGAGACCCGCCCCGCCAGGCGGGTCGCCGCGCAGTGCGACGATATGGCGAATGCCGGCGTCCCAGTAATCCCGCGCGACGGCGTCGATCTCGTCGCGGCTAGCCGCGACGCAGGTCAGGTGCGCCGCCGGCTCCAGCGCAGTCTCGTCGCGGATGCGGCGCACCGTCGCGTGTGTGCGCTCACGGGTCGAACCCCCGGCCCCGTAGGTCACGGAAACAAAGCGTGGCCGCAACGCCTCCAGCCGTTTGATCGCGGCCCACAGCCGCTCTTCCATTTCCGCCGTTTTCGGCGGGAAAAACTCAAACGAGACGCGCGGCGGACCCGCATCGAAATCGCTGACTGGATCGGCGGCCAATAGCCCACGGGAAACCCCGCCCGCAATCGACTGCATCGGCTTCATCCCTGAAGAACCGGCTCGGCCTGCGCGGACGCGGTGGCCGAATGGGCGGTCGCCGAAGATGGATCGGCCGGAACTGGCCGGCGCCGGGCCGTCCAGATCACCACGGTGAGCGGATTTCCGGTCAAGCGGTGCGGCTGGCCCGGTTCGAGATCGGCGGCGCGGCACCACGCGGCGATATCGTCATCGCCGAACCCAAGCCGGCAATGGGCATGCTCATCGCGCAGGAATTCGAGCGCATGCGGCGCGAAATCGACAATGATCAGACCGCCGCCCGGCCGCAGCACCCGCGCCGCCTCGGCGATCGCCTCGGCCGGCCGATCGGCGTAATGCAGCACCTGGTGGATGACGGCGGCATCGAACGACGCGTCGGGCAGCGGCAGCTGGTACATGTCCCCCAGCCGGACCATGCAGTTCGACAATCCGGCCCGCTCGATGTTGACGCGCGCGACGGCGAGCATCTCGCGCGATTGATCGATGCCCAAGGCATTGGCCACAAGCGGCCCGAACAGTTCGAGCATGCGTCCGGTGCCGGTGCCGACATCGAGCAGATCACGCGGCGCGAACCCGCCGACAACATCAACGAGCACTGTCTCGACTTCGGCCTCATCGACGTAAAGCGATCGGATTCGATGCCAGTGCGCCGCATTGTCACGGAAATACGCGGCGGCCAGTTCCGCGCGGTGGCGTTTGATCGCCGCAAGCCGCTGCAGATCGAGCGCGACCGTCTCGTCACGCTCGCCACAGGCATCCACCAGATAGCGACTGAGAAAGCTGACAGCCTTGCCCGAGCCGAGCCGATAAAACACCCAACTCCCCTCCCGAGCACGGTCGAGGAGCCCGGCATCGCAGAGGAGCTTGAGGTGGCGCGAAACGCGCGGCTGGCTCTGGCCGAGAATTTGCGCCAATTCGGTGACGGTCAGCTCCCCGCGGGAACACAGCACGAGGAGACGCAACCGCGACGGCTCCGCCGCCGCACGCAGTGCGCCAATCAACTCGCCTATCGACCCTGCGGTGCCAACCTCATCAGACATACCTAAACATATAAAGATATCTTTATATCGTCAACAGCCTGCTGATATCGGTTACGGCCGAGGCGCGAGCAACGCCAAGCAATCTCGCTGACTATCAAGTCTTGGTACGAAAATTGCGCTGTCGCGGAGCCTGTCCTCGGGCAGCGCGGACGGCCGACCCGTGGACTCCTCACAACAACGCGCTTGCTGCGATGGGTCAGGCCTCGCCCACCGGATCTATCATCGCCACCGCCAGGGCTTCGGCGGCCGGCTTGCCGCCCCAGATCACCAGCTGAAAGGCGGGATAAAAGCGCTCGCATTCCGAGACCGCAATATCGACGATGTCCTCGACCTGTTCGCAACTCGCGGTTCCAATTCCGCGCAGCAGCACGGCATAACGGAACGCTGGCGAGGTATCGCCAGCCGCCAAGTCAAAATGGCCGAGCCACAGCCGCTCATTGACGAGCGCGAGCAACTCGTAAAACGGACCGCGCCGGCGCTTCGGCACCTTCATGTCGAAACCGCAGGAAAAATGCAGCGCGCCCAGCTCCTCCTGCCACAAAAAGTACAGACGGTAATCGCACCAGCGTCCGGAGATTTCGACGATCATCTCCTCTTCGCTGGCGCGGTCGTGCGCCCATTCGTTCGCGATAACGATTTCTTCAACCAAATCGATCGGATTGCCGGTTGGAGAATGAACTTCGACCATGGAAACTACTGAGGTCATCGCGCCCTCCTTGGAGGCGGCTCGCAGAATGATAAGGCAGAGCTGTCACGTGTCTGGTCTAGCTTCGCTCCTCCCGGGCTGATTTTTAATAAACGGCAAATTCCCCCCACGGCTACGCTGCCAAAGCGCAGCGGGGCTGGCAAGATGCAGATTTGCCGCCGCGCCCGGGGGCGTTCCACGGGCGGTGTCTCACGTCGCGGAAGGGCCGGGTCGGGCGTCCGCGCGATGCTCGAGCGCGGCGAGCCGGGTTTCGAGCGCCTCGATCCGGTCCAGCAAAATCTCCTGTTCGTCCCGCGCCTTGGCCGCCATTGCCTTGACCGCCTCGAACTCCTCGCGGCTGACAAGGTCCATCCCGGCGAGCACGCGTTCGAGCTGGTCGCGGAAACGCGCCTCGATCTCGCCGCGCATGCCGGTCAACGCGCCGGCCGCGCCGGATGCCATCCGCGCCAGGTCGTCGAAGAATCGATTCTGGCTCTGCATCGCCGCAAACTCCACGCTGATGCGACCCGCCGGAACGAGGGGGCTGCCCGCCTATTCCGCCGCCTGCTGCTTCGCCGGCGCGGCGTGCCCGGCGGCGGCGTGGCGATCGATTTCCTTCTGGATCGCCGCGCTGGCCTTGCCGATGAAATCGGCGCGGTGGCCGACCGCATAATCGTAGCTGCCGCGCAGCAAATCCCGGCTCTTCTGGAAATGTGGGTGGACAAAGCGCGCCATCAATTCGTAGTGCCGCTTTGTCGCGTCCCAGTCGGCCCAGTTCTGCGCCAACTCGCAGAGCACGCCAAACCCGCCGGAGCCCTTAACCAGCCGCTCGACATAGGCGATCGCGTCGTCGGGCGTGCCGATACAGGCGGTGCCGGTTTCGATCAGCCAGTCGATCGGGTTCTCGACGTCGGGCGGGATGATCGGGAAGGTCGCGACGTCGCGGAAATAATCGGCGAAGGCCTGCACGCCGAACTGCACGTTCTTGATCGCCTGCTCGCGGGTCTCGGCGATGTGGAAGAAGCCGACGACGCGCCAGTCTCGGCGGTCGGGCACATGACCGTTGGCGCGCGCAGTCTCCTCGTAGAGGTTCCAGTTCGCCGTGTGGCGTTCCATCTGCGCCGGCGCGGTGCCGCCGATCGACAGCATGCCGATGCCATGCTTGCCGGCCGCCAGCGAGCCGGACGGGGAGCGCGCCGCCGCGACGGCCAGCTCCATGTGCGGCTGGGAATAGGGGCGCAATTGCAGCTGCGCGTCGGTCAGGTTGAACCAGTCTGTCTTGCGGTTGACGGTCTCGCCGCGCAGCAGCGGCACGATGACATCGAGCGCCTCGTTCATCATCTGGCGCTGGTCACCGGGATCGATCCCGATCTTCAGCGCGTCGTGCACCAGGGCGCCGGGGCCCATGCCGAACATCGCGCGGCCGCGCGTCATGTGGTCGAGCTGGACCATGCGGTCGGCGACCATGAACGGGTTGTGGTAGGGCAGAGACACGACCCCGGTGCCGAGGCGGATGTGGCGGGTGCGCTGCGCCGCCGCGGCGATGAACATCTCCGGGCAGGCGATCAGCTCGAACCCGCCCGAATGGTGCTCGCCGATCCAGGCCTCGTGGTAGTTCAACCGGTCAAGGTGCTCGACCAGTTCGAGATCGCGCTCGATCGAGAGCGTCGGGTTCTCGTCGTGATTATGGAACGGCGCCAGAAAGATTCCGCTGCGCAAATAGAGATCGCTCATGTCGGGCGCCTTGCGAGGTGGGCTGGGGACGTTCTGGTCAATGTCGCGATTGCGCCGGTCCGCGGCAAGCGCTTTTCCGGCCTCGTCCCCCTGACGCGAATTCCCACTCGCGGGGAAACATCTTTCTCGCCGCCTCAATCCGTAGCCTTGCGTTGGCGCGTTGGCTCACCGCCCGGTCAGCTCACGACGGACGATCGCCGCACCATCAGCCAGCGCGCGCAGCTTGCCGAAAGCGACCACGCGCGGCAGGTACTTCATGCCGCAATCGGGCGCCGCGACCAGCCGCTCGGCCGCGATGTGGCGCAGCCCGGCGCGCAGCCGCGACGCGACGGTTTCGGCCGTCTCGACCGACGGGTCGTTGAGGTCCAGGACACCGAGAACGACGGTCTTGCCCGACAAGTCCTCGAGGATACCGAGATCGAGCCGCGGCTGCGCCGCCTCTATCGAAATCTGCGCGGCGGCCGAGTTCGGCGAGCTGCGGCAGAAACGCATAGCCGGAAGGCTTGTTGCGAACCATCGCGGCGTAGCCGAAACAGAGATGCACGACGGTGGGTCCGGGGATGCCGTCGAGCGCGCGGTTGATCGCCTTGAGACCCCAGCGTGCCGCCTTTTCGGGGGCGGTACGCACCCAGGGTTCATCGAGCTGCACGACATCGACACCGGTGGCTTTCAGCGCGCGCAGTTCCGCGTTGACGGCAGCGGCGTAATCCATCGCCATCTCCTCCTCGTCGGCGTAGAAGGCGTTTTCGGCCTGCTGCGACAGCGTGAACGGCCCCGGCAAGGTGATCTTGGTCGCGCGCGTCGCGTGCGCCAGCAGGAAGTCGGCATCGCGCTGTTCGACCGGGCCGCGCCGTCTGATCTTGCCGACGACGCGCGGCACGGGGGTCGTACCGCCGCCGCTGCGGCCGACATGGCCGGGATGTTCCGCGTCGATGCCATCGAGCGCCAGGGCAAAGCGGTTCGAATAGCTCTCGCGACGGATCTCGCCGTCGCTGACGATGTCGATCCCGGCGAGTTCCATTTCGCGGATCGCGACGATCGTGGCGTCGTCCTGGGCCTGTTCGCGCCACGGTTCCGGGATCCGCCAGATGTCGCCGGCGTGGATTCGCGGCACGCCGTGATGCTCCAGGAGGCCGCGGTCGACCAGCCAGTCGGGCTGTGGATAACTGCCGACGACTGTGGTCGGGATCAGATAAGTCGGGTAGGTCATGGGTGCTCCTCGGGGCAGTGGGCCCGCGGCGGTCTCGATGCGTCAGCCGGCTGTCGGCGGCGGCTGGCGACCAGTGCCGAGCCTGGTGCCGCGATAGCGCTCGGACCAGATCGGTTCCCACCACCAGCGATTGTCGAGGTACCACGCGACCGTGTCGCGCAGCCCGGTCCCGAACGTGTGGCGCGGCCGCCAGCCCAGTTCGCGGCGGATCTTCGCGGCATCGATTGCGTAACGGCGGTCGTGGCCGGGCCGGTCGGTGACAAAGGTAATCAGGGCGGCGTGCGGCCGGTAAGGCGATTGCGGTCGCATCTCGTCGAGCAGGGCGCAGATCGCGGTCACGACGTCGAAATTGGTGCGCTCGCCGTCGCCGCCGATATTGTAGGTCTCACCGGGACGGCCCTGCGTCAGCACGGCGTGGAGCGCGCGGGCATGATCCTCGACATAGAGCCAGTCGCGCACGTTGTCGCCCCTGCCATAGATCGGGATCGTCTCGCCGTGCAGCGCCTTCAGGATGGCGAGCGGGATCAGCTTTTCAGGGAAGTGATAGGGGCCGTAATTGTTTGAGCAGTTGCTCAAGACGGTGGGCAAGCCGAAGGTTTCGTACCAGGCGCGCACGAGGTGGTCCGAGGCGGCTTTCGAGGCGGCGTAAGGGGAATTGGGCTGGTAGCGGCTGTCTTCGCTGAACCGGCCCTCGGGCCCAAGCGAGCCGAACACCTCGTCGGTCGAGACATGGTGAAAGCGGAAGCTCGCGGCGCGCCCGGGCGACAAGCCGCGCCAATAGTCGAGGGCCGCCTCCAACAGCGTGTAGGTGCCCTCTATATTGGTGCGGATGAACTCGCCGGGCCCATCGATCGAGCGATCGACATGCAACTCGGCGGCGAGATGCAGGATCGCGTCGGGTGCAAAGCTTTCCAACAGCCCGCCGACCAGCTTGCGGTCGAGAATATCGCCGCGGCAAAAACGATAGCGCGGATCGTCGGCGATCGGTTTCAGCGACGCCGGATTGGCGGCGTAGGTCAGCTTGTCCAGATTGAGGATCGTGGCGCCGAACTCGCCAACGAAGAGCCGGCATACGGCCGAACCGATAAATCCCGCGCCGCCGCTAACCAGAATTTTCATCGCCGCTAACTCTCCATGCAGACGACGGCAGGTATCAGCCCTTGTCTCCCTTCGGCTCGGCAAAATCAATTGTTCGGGCTTACAACGCGGGTTCCCGAAGGGGGGGGCTTCCGGGTGCAGCGCCTATCGTCGCGGGTTCGACAAACCCGCGACAGCGCCGGACAGACCGCGGTCCAGCCATCGAGCGCCTGGACAGGAAAGAGGAGGGTGGCGCTGCTTGGTCCGGGCGCTTTGCGGAGCGGCCGGTCCTTATTACGCTCGCGACCAGCGATACCAACAAGCCGCGCTTTCAGAGTACCGACGCTCATCGAATTTTTGCCCGCGATGCCCTTGTTGGCCATCGCCGTGTGCGCATCTCGACGATCAGCGAGCGGACATCGGCAAAAGATCAATGGCGCCGCGGCGCCATTGATGACGGCAATCTGCGTGCGGCTTTCAAAGTGTCAGCTGCGTCGACGGCGTCCGGCGGCAATACCAAGCCCCGCCAGCGCGGCACCGAGCAGGGCCAGCGAGGTGGGTTCGGGAACCACGGCCACCGCATTGAGCCCGACCGCTTTAGTCGCACCACCGAAAGACGGTGCTGAAATCGTGAATACACTCGTCACGGAGTACGGGCCACTGCCGACGTTGGCATTGGTGATATCGGTATCGGAGTCCACAGTAAGGAAAGTCGCCGAGCCAAGCAATGTCGTCAGCGCAAATGGTACATTACCTGGGTCAACATAGGTTTCAAGTGTCTCCACCCAACCCGGCGTCAGATTGACGGTCGCGAAACCTGACGTGAACTGCAAGAGGTTAAGCGGCGCCATGTTGTCCGTGGAGGAAATGGAGATGGTGAGCGTACCCGCGTCGGGGCTGCCGGCATTGTTTATAACGCTTGCGCCCCCTTGCAGCAGAAGGGGGAGAGGAGTGACCGGCTGACCAAAAGCGGAAACGAAAACCTGCTCGAACTCACCGAATGAGGGGGAAAAAAAGGCAATTCCTGGACCAGACACAGTTGTAGGCGGATCAGCGTCCTGCTGCAGCCTGATGGAGACGGTCGCATTCGCCACTGATGCCGCAAGGCTCAGCGCCGCAGATGCCGCAATTGCCAGCAACGAGAATCCGCGGTTCATTCGATATATCTCCATAGAGGGGCCAGGGGCACCTTTAGTTAATATCTAAGCAACTTTCGTACCAAATAAGAATAATCTTGAAACTTCATGCATTTAGGGAGTCCCGCCGCAGGCGCCGCCAAACTGGTTTGTAAGGATTTCCGACAATCTGAGCGATACGCAGCGACGGCCTTGGAACTTGGATGCCATGATGAGGCAACTTCGAGGCCCAGAAATCCGCCTGTTTCCAGCCCGGGGGCGGCCCAATCGAGCGCTGGATGCATTTCACCGCCAATGTCGGAATCCTTTACGTCTGACTGATACTGATAATGGCGGACCAACCCGGGGGGCGTGCCTGCCCCCCCCCCCCCCGGTGATCCACCAGCGCACGGTCGTCCTGCATTGGATCTGGGTTGACGGCACTGAATTCGAATGGGGCCAGGCGCCGGAAGCGTAGCGTCCTTAGTCAGAAATCCGCTCGGCAGAGCGGACCGTCCGGCCGGGACAATCCTACGGCGTTGAGAGAATTTGGCGCGCCCGAGAGGGTTCGAACCCCTAACCCCAGACCCGTAGTCGTGCGATTGGCGATAACTTGGCGTCACATCGCGGCGCAATTTTGATGCCGACCCCTTATAGAATCCCTTACATTCCGCGCGATAAGAGCAGATCCTCATCACGACGGGTAACATCGGGTAACCCGGGATAACCGGCCCTTGGTGTTACCCGCTGGTTACCCGCGAAGATGAGAACTCCCCTAAATCTGGTATCTCGGCTGTCGCGGGTAACAGCTTTGATCGTGACCCTCAGTCGAGAGCTCCGAATGCCGAAAGTCAGCCTCACCGATGCGGTGGTAACGCGCTACAAGGCGAAGCCGGGCGACCGCATCGACTATTTCGATACACTGCTGGGGCACGGCTTTGCCTTGCGTGTTTCTGGGCCGACGCCGCATAACCCGGATGGGCGCAAGAGCCGGGTGCTGTTCTATCACTTCAACGGCGCCCTGAAGCGGATGACGATCAAGCCCGGCTATCCGGCGCTGGACTCGCGGAAGCACGCGATCAGGCGCGGGCCGCGCTGCAATCGCTTGCAGAGGGGGGAGACCCGGCGGCCGGCAAGCGGGAGGCGAAGGCCGCCCGCGAGCGCACGCCGGCGGGCGCCCGGCCGCTCGACCCTTGCCGGCCGAGCTGACAAACGCAGACCGCGCTCATGTAGTGCCGTTGTCGCCGCTTGCGCTCGCGATCCTGCCGACTGCCCGCGCTGCAGCTCGCATGTGTTCACGACGTGGCGTCGGCGAGGCACCGGCGCCGGTGCTGGCGACGAACCGATCAGCGGGTTTTCGAAGGCGAAGGCGAGGCTCGACGCAAAAGTCGCCGAGATCGCCGCGACAGTCGAGGCGGAGCGGGTCGCGCCGTGGCGGCTGCATAATCTGCGGCGCACCGCAGCAACCATAATGGGCCGACTGCGGGTGTCACGATTCGCGCTCGGCCGGCTGCTGAACCACGCGGATGGCTCTGTCACCGGCATATATGACCGGCACGAATACCTCGACGAAAAGCGCCAGGCGCTCGAAGCATGGAGTCGGTTTCTGGAAAATCTGATCAGCTCGCCCGGCGCAAACGTGACGCCGCTGCGGCGCACGGCCTGACCCGAGATCGCGGCGGAAGGGTAGCTTCTGAACGGCCGGTACCGCACCGGCTTTTTGCCGCGACCCTTCCCGCGGCAACGCCCGGCGGAAGGCGGAAATGTCATCAGAACGCTATCTAAACTTGTGGGAATTCGCCGAACAGGAATTTCCTCGTTGGGTCGCCGCAGTGCGAGCTTGGTCGAACGCGGATGCCTGGACACTGAAGCAAGCGGACAAGCGCCGAGCTCACCAGGAAGTTTTCCGGATGGAATTAGCTGTTCCGGGCGAAATGCAGACAGAAGTTATAGTGCCCCGGCACGGCGAGCCGAGATGCTGCGATTTCGTTCTTGGGCCATCGTCACTTTCTGGCTAGCGAACAAAAATCACAATCTGCTACGGACCGGCGATTATGAAGTTACAGCAAAAACGGCGAGCACTGGTCGAGTTGAGCTTAGACCTGCTGATCTTGCTGCCCTCAAGGTTCATCTTTGGAACAGGGAGCTGGTCGGGGGACGTGATCCCTATTCAGAGTATCCGTGATCCGGCGCCGCGCCGCGATCCCGCCGCCACAGGACGGCCTGCCTGGTCGTCCCACCGCAATGCATGTGGTCGAGCGAGAGATGCGCCCCCGCGCCGA
>CAWJZU010000032.1:0-36038 GCA_963847345.1 uncultured Alphaproteobacteria bacterium
CAGATCGTCTCGAAACGGGTCGATGCGCCCTACGCGCCGGGCAATCGCGGCCTGTGGCTCAAAGTCAAATGCCTGAATCGCGAGGAGTTCGTGGTGGTCCGGCTGGACCGATCCCGAAGGAAGTCGGCCCCGGCTCGGGGCGCTGCTGCTCGCTTATTACGACCCGGACAATCGCCTGATCTATGCCGGACGCGCAGGGACCGGCATCGACCATGCCGAACTTGAACGGCTCTGGCGCCGCCTTCAACCGCTTGCTACTTCCCAAATGCCTCTCGATGTTCCGCCACCGCGCGACAGCCGGTTCGGTTCGCTGCTGACCTTAAGCCGCGTGCATTGGGTGCGGCCCGAACTCGTAGCCGAAGTCAAATACCTGACCTGGACGGAGGACAACCTGCTGCGCCAGGTCGTCTATGAAGGTCTGCGGGAGGACAAGCCGGCGGCGGATGTCCGCCGCGAGGTCCCATACCCGAAACTCGCCGAACCCAAACGCTCGGCTTCCCGAGCAAAGCGGTCCCGGCCCGGCTGACGGGCAGCACTTGCCCTTAACACCGGACTTGTTTCTCGGCGGACCGCGCACGCGCCCGCCCGGGCGAACAGGGCGCAAGTGCACCCTCGCTTCAATTTTTCTGTCGGCGCCATCGCCTGCTCGCGCCGCCAGCGGCGGTCCTCGCATCCCGCGGGCGACGCTCTTCTTCCCTGTTTCTCCTGATTTTCAAGCCGCGAGCCGCCTCCGGCAGGCCTTTCCCTGACGATGATCACACACGGGGCCGCAGGAAAGGCCCTGATCGTCGGGGCCTCGCGACAAACAGGAGAAACGACGATCACGAAGATCATCACCTGCAGCGAGCTGCGGTACCGCACCCTGGCGGAGCTTCAGGCTCTGTTCCGGACACTTCAGATCGAGCTCGGGCGCACCGCGCCCGGTTCGCGCGACCGCGCCATCGTGCTTGCCAGCCTCGACAGCGTCCGCCGCGCCATGGCGGCGCGCCTCGACCGGCATCCGAAGCCGTGAGCGCCGGCGCTTTGGTCCGTTCTGGAAGCCGCGAGCATACTGCCCGCGGCTTCCGGCCTTTTTTTAAGATCACAGGACGTCCGGTCAGGTCTGAAGCACGATGTTTTCGAGTGCCTCCCGATTGACTTGAACAACCGGCGGGATTGCACGCCGGCGCGTTTACGTCCGGGGCCGGTTGTCTCCGAAGCAGGCTGCCAAGCGAGAGCCGTCACCAGATTGGCGATTGGCGTAGGAATGACGCCCAATTCCTGCAAATTGCCTGTCTCCGCGGCCACGTTGTCCTGCTCCATCAGTTCGACCTGATTGAGCGTCAATCCTTGCCCGGGCAGCGACTGCGCCGCGATCGCCATGGCTCTCCAAACCGGAAACGGGACGCTAACTTTCAAGGCAAGCGCGTGTTGCAAATCAACTCTCAAGTCGTTACCGCCTTTGAGTTATGGCCAGAGCTGGACGCGCGCAGCGAATGCTATGGCCCTCGACCATCCAGCTCTCCCTTGAGTGCGCATCAACCTGATGGGGAACGACGGTAACGTGGCCGAACGCGACATTGCCCGCAACAGCCGTTTCGGAATTGCCCCGACCCTGGCGCTTGGAGTTGGCACACCAACGCGGATGAATTTCAAATTACATTAAGTGCATAACAGTTCGAAGACGCAAAACTCAACTGACTTAGCCCAGATAAACCCTCCTTCTTCAGCTCGGCGAGCGCTGCGGCGTAGGCTGGCGCCTTGTCGGTGTTGATGACGCGCGGCTTGTCCCAGTCCTTCGATCAACAAGGCGGCTTCTGCATGTACTCGTAGGCCGACGTGCGGAAGGCGCGACGCAGGTAATCCGCTGACGTCAGGACCGCAAGAGGAAGGGTGTCTCCGAATACTGCCAGGCTTTTCAATAAACGCCACTTCACACCATTCTTTTCCGATGAATGGAGCGCATTCTCGTACATCCTAATGCGCATGCACCGGAAACCAGTCACAAAGAAGGCGCGCCGCACAGCGGGAAACGTCGTATAAGTAATAGACTCCTGAAGAAATCTGGGGTTCCGCCCTAGTACTTTCAGGTATAGAGTTCCGATTGGCTTCGGGAGCAAAGGAAGCCAGCGTACTTGGTAATGGGGTTCCCAGAAGGAAAGATAATTCTCGTAAGTAATAAAAATATAGCCGCTTGGTTTGAGAACTCGGTACGCTTCGCGAATCATCGCTGCCGGATTTTCTACGTGTTCGAGGACTTGGCGGCTTAGGATGTGATCGAATGTATTATCTAAAAATGGCAGGTGTTCCCCAACTGCTCCGACTGTCCAGCCGCTTCCGACTGCCGATATCCGCTTAGCTGTAAGCTGCCGCCAAGCTGTACCGGGTTCGAGAGCGATCGGATGAGCATGACGGCGCGCCAACTCTTCTGAAAGGGCGCCCAAACCGCTACCCAGATCGAGAACCAGATTGCCGGAAAGAGGGATGCCCGCCCTCTCGCACTCATCACAGAACACTTTACCGATCCGGCTGGAGATTTCGGCCGCCGCACGATCGCGAGAAACCGGTTCGGGAAGCCCAAGATCTTCCCGTAAATAACGGTACATAGCGATTTCAATTTCGGTTTGGAGCGATCCGGCAGGGTATCTTGACGACCCTGATCGTAGGCGGTCTGTTTTCTTCGTCTGGTCATGAGTGCCATGATTGAGCGCGTAGGATTTTTATCATAGTGAACTGTTTCCATTTAGCGGGCAAATTGGGGAAGAGAAAACCCTCCTAAATCTGTGGTGAGAGGAATTGCCTTCGACAAATTTACTTCAACAAACCGTGCCTTTCAAAAGCCAGTCTAGGGAAACACCGAACAATGGCGGCGTAGGCGACGGTTTGGGGGCGGCCGCCTAATATGCGACATCGGCGCTGCGAATAGCAGCCTACGTAAGCAAAAAGCCGGTTTGTACTGGGGTTTTTATTGTCGTTTTTGGGAGTAAGACAGAGTCCGGGCGTGATCAGACGTGGCCTTGCGCCAGCAGGGCTTTCTTGACGATCACCAGGTTGGCTAGGGCGAACAGGGTGCGCAGTTGCGCGGTGTTCTTGACCAGACCGCGATAGCGCAGCTTCTTATGCCGGAACAGGTTCTTGACGATGTGGAACGGGTGCTCGACCCAGGCCCGCACCTGCGACAGCGCGCGCTCGACCGGCTCGGCCCAATCCCGCAGGGTTTTGGGCAACGCTTTGATGATGCTGCGCTTGATCGCGATGTTCCAGGAGACATCGCGATCCTCAAGTTCTGGCCGTTTGTCCGCTCCGGTGTAGCCGGCATCGGCGAAGACCGCCTCCTCGTGGCCGTGCAATAGGGAAGCTGTCTGATTGATGTCGGCTTCGTTGGCAGCGGTACCGACGAGGGTGTGCACCACCCCCGAGGCGACATCCACCCCGATATGCGCCTTCATCCCGAAGTGCCACTGGTTGCCCTTCTTGGTCTGGTGCATCTCCGGATCGCGGGCCTTCTTCTTGTTCTTTGTCGAAGGCGGTGCGGCTATGATTGACGCATCAACGATTGTGCCCTGGCGCATCAACAGACCGCGCTCCTGCAGCATCGCGCCGACTTCGTCGAACAGTGCCCGGGTCAGGTCGTGCTCCTCCAGCCAATGGCGGAAGTTCAGCACCGTCGTCGCGTCCGGAACCGCCGTCACCGCCAGGTCGATCCCGGCAAAGCCGCGCAGCGCTTGGCTATCGTAGAGCGCGTCCTCCAAGGCCTCATCGGCCAGCCCGTACCACTGCTGCAAAAAGTACAGCCGCAGCATCCGCTCCAGCCCGATCGGCGGCCGACCGCGTTCGCCCTTCGGGTAGAACGGACGCAGCCGTTCAACCAGCCGCGCCCATGGCACCACTTGCTCCATCTCGGCCAAAAACTTGTCGCGCCGTGTCTGCTTCTTCTTGCCGGCGTATTCCGCCTGCGAAAAGCTCCCCTGCCGCTGCATCGCGTCCCCCGCTCCTCCGGACCGAACGATCCTATCCGATGCTAGCGCCAGCAGCCGGATTTTTCAGTGTTTCCCTAGTGGGTCGCAGGCCGCTATCGTACCGGTCGAGCTTCTAGGAAAGAAAAGGATCGTGCGTTATGAGGCTGGCCCGTCGTTCAGCACCAGCGCGAGGTATTTTTGCCAAGCACGTTGCCAGGTGAACTGTTCGCTGACACGTTCTCGCAGGCGCTTCCCCAGCGCGAGCCGAAAGTCGGCATCGGCAAGCAACTTCCGGAGCGCGAGCTCCAGATCGTTATCGTCGTCGACATCGACCAGCATGCCGACCTCCTTCGAGTTAAGGACCTCCGGGATTCCCCGGTACGTGAAGCGACAACCGGAACCGCGAAGACGCCCGCTTCGAGCATCGCGATGCCTAGGGGTTCCGCACGCGACGGAAAGGCGAATACAGTAGCCTTTTCCAGGTAGCCGAGCACTTCCCCGTGTGGGACGTCCGTCCTGAAATGGATTCGCTGCCGAACATCCAGTGTTGCAACCAACCTCGTCACTTCATCGTAGAAGGTCAGGCGCTCGCGCAACGCGGCCGTGCCGGCGGCGGTCGGTTCTTTCTGACCCAGCAGCACGAGATGCACATTCGGGAAATGCGGGGCAAGCCGAGCAAAGGCCCGGATCAGAACATCTTGGCCTTTTTTGTGCTCAAAGGCACCGACATTCAGGATGTAAGGTCCCGGGGGCAGGCGCTCGGCTGCAGTCGAGCGCTTTTCGTCCAGCAGGTCTTGCGGGCAGATACCATTGTGTACAGCCACGGTTTCCAGTTCGGGAGCGAAGTCGTGCAAGTAGGTCGCCAATTGACGGGAGCAGAAGGCTCTGTGGTCGGCGCGGCCAAGCAGCCACCGCCATAACCATCTGTCCAACCCTCGACTGGCGATCACCTGGTGTATATCGCGGCCCTGAAACGATAGGACGAGTTTCCCACTATAAAAGCCCGACGCTGCAAGCAGCGCGAAATTCGCCAGCTGCAATGACGGGAACTGTGCATTTACCACCTTGATATCGTAATTGATGATCAGCCGGCGCAGCCGGATCATGGTCCAGGGCAAGGTCAGCAGATAGACAAGCAAGTGCCGGGCTGACGCGCCGGACGGCGCGCGCAGCCGCATAAGAACCGTTCGGCATCCCGCGGCAATCTGCTCGCGCTGGCGCAGAGTACCCCAGTCGGACACGATGACTAGCGGCACGAATGGGCCCGCTCGTTCGATCTCCTTATAAAGATTGATGACGACTTGATTGACACCACCCTCCGGGGCAGGCAGCCACGGCACCATGATCGCAAAGGTCCCGTCCCGCCTCCCTCGAGCCGCGGGATTCAGCTCCGCCATTACGCTGTCGGTAGCAGCATTATCGACCATCGTCCCCTCCTGACGTTTGATGAGTCCGGGGGGCGGATCACCATGGCGCCGACCTCTGGAGATATCCGGTGCGGCGCCGATAGCCGCTCTGCCAGTCCGGATTAATTCGCTGAGTTCATGCCGATTTATCATTATCGAAAGCAGCAGGTAAATCGTGCCCCCAGACAGGACGTCGACAGCCAAGCGCGGCAACTCGGAAAATATGCCTTCCAAGACCACTCGGTCCAGCAGATACACGGTCCCCGCCATGGCCAATGCACAGATCAGCGACCGCCACAATACGGACAATAGCGAACGCATCGCCAAACCGATGATCCCAAAGGCAATCCGGAACGATATGTACGTGAGGGTGTAGAATACCACCGCGTAAGACGCGGCTACCCCCTCGATTCCCCACGGCAATCCAACCACAAATGAGAGAACGAGGAAAGGAGTGGCGCCTAGGGTCCACAGGAACAAGGTTTTGGTCCGGCCGGTGCTGGTGTAGATAAGCCCCACAGTGGTCGCTATGCTCTGCACCAGGCCGAGCGGGCACAGGATCTTCACGACGGCCGTTGCCGCCAGCCATTTGCTGCCGAGGATCACCGCGACGAACTCATCGGCAACTACAAACAGACCGCACATCATCGGAAAGCTGACAAACGCGATCGCTGAGCAGGTCTTCAGGTAGGCGCGCTTGTAGCGGTCCATGTCGTCCTGCAACTGGACCAAGGCAGGATACGCCACTCCGCCGATGCTACTCGATACATAAGTCAGCGGCAGCACCATCAACCCGTATGCGATACTGTAATATCCAAGCGCACCGGCACCGAGAAAGCGGCCTACCAGTAAATTATCGGCATTCCTGTTTAGATAGTTGAGTAATGATGCGCCAAGGACGCCACCGCTGAAGCGGACCACGCTGTGAAGGCCGGTGGACGAAAACTCAAAACCGGGGCGCCAGCGGCACGCGGAGAACGCCATTATCGTTCCGACAAGGCTACTTACCAGCGGCTGCACGATCAGGCTCCACACGCCCCAGCCCAACACCGCCATCGTGCAGCCGGCCGTTGCGCCGATTAACCCCGCGACGAACGACAACCGAGTTAGCACGCCAAAATGCATGTCTCGCTGCAGCAGCGCCCTCGGTACCGTCGAGAGGGTCGCGACAACCAGGTTTAGCCCAAGGAACGGCAGCAAGGGCGTGATCCGGGGCTCCTGGTAAAGCGCGGCGATCACGGGAGCCAGCGCGGCTAGCAGCAGAGCGGCGAGAATCCCGATGCCGGCGTTCAACCAGAAACAGGAGGAGAGCAGGCTAGCGGTGGGCTGAGGTGCCTGAACAATCGCCTGCCGGAGCCCGAAATCTACGAAGATCTCGGCAATGCCAACAAACACCATGGCCATAGCAATAATGCCAAATAAGTCAGGTGTCAGGAGCCGCGCCAAAATCAGCCAGCTGGCAAGCTGCAGCACCTGTCGCGCAATCGTCCCCGCTCCAGTCCATAGAACACCGCGGGCGACTAGGCGCCTGAGATCGGCGCCGCCGCTCGATCCGCGAGCGCCCCGGCTGTTCGCCGGCTCGGGCACGAACGCAGGCGGCCGACGACCTTGAAGCGATTGAGCCGGTGCCGCCGTCACCGACAGCGCAGGCTGTTCGGGGGGATTGACTTCTCATTCTTCAAGGCCGAGATGCGGGAGCGGACTTATCTGACATTCGCCCGATTCCCGGCGATTTCGGGGCCAAGATCGCCCCTTTGGCGGGTTTGGACAATCGGCAAATCGTGCCCGCGGCTGGTGTAAAGGTAGCAAGGCGGTCATTCGACGGTTCTCAGCCGCTGAAACGTACTGATTTTGCAGGTCAAGGCGCACCTCGACCATCCTTGCCTCGCCGCATCTGACCGCCGCGCCCGTCATGCCGGCGCGAGTAGACATCATGACCAACGAAAACTACCATGTCACGCACGGGTAGCTTCGGCAGCTATCAGGCGCAGGGCAGCGCTCAGCAGTTCGGCGGGATCGGCGTGGCGCAATTCAACGCTGCAGGCGGAAGCTACATCGCACCCGTAGCGCATGTTGGGGCTTTGCCGCCCGACACTGTGGAGTTTACCCTCGATCTGCGACAAAGCCGGATCGTGACAATAGGGCAGAACGGCTTCGAGGTGTTGGATGCGAGCCCGGCTGGATTACGATTCCGGGCCTGTTGATCCTCGCGGACGTTCGACGCTGCGACCTATGCACCGGGTGCATGCCGGGGCCGGTTTGTCGCCCGTCGTTTCGGGCAAGCGCAGCGGCAATGGGGGAAAGGCTACATATGCAATATGGGCGCGTGCGGCGCGCCAGTGAGATCACGGCGTCCTATGCAGCTGCAGCAACACCCCGGCGCGGCACATGCGATGAAGCCATTCCAGAGTTCGCAGCAGTGCTCGCGTCCGACCAAAACTGGATCGGCGCGATATCCCAAATCGGGGGATGCAAGACCCGCCTGGGGCTGCTGGGGATGCGATCGCGCTGCACGAAAAAGCGCTCCGCCTCGACCCGGTCGGTCCCGGCATCGCCGTCCCATTATTCAAGGATCGGTCCGGCGCGTCTGCTGCAATCGCGCACACGCGGATCGATCGTCTGGCTGGAAGGCGCGCCGCCGAATCCGCAGCACCCATGGATTGGTGCCCAACTCGACAAGACCGATCGCGCCGCCACCGAACTCGCCGAGGCAAGGAGGCTGGGCGGCAACGGGCTTCTGCCGAGCATCGCCCGGGCAAGGGCAAACAACTCGATAATGGATGGCCCAGCCATCCGTGACTTGCCGAAACGACGTATTTCGCAGGTTTGCGCAGAGCGGGGATGCCGGAGGAATAATCGTCCATGCCGAGATCTGCCGGACCCCCTCCCGCGACGCGGGAGAGGGTCGCCGGTAATTACTGCGCCGCTATCGCGGTCGGAGCGGCCTCGCCGATCATCAGCCCCAAGGGGGCTGGCGGTGACGTGGACGGTGGCGCCGTCGGGGATGCTGCCTTCGAGGATCTTCTGCGCCAGCGGGTTCTGCAACTCGCGCTGGATCACCCGCTTTAAGGGCCGCGCGCCGTAGACCGGGTCGTAGCCCCGGTCGGCCAGCCACGATTTCGCCGCTCTCGTCGAGCTCGAGCGCGATCTTGCGGTCGGCCAGCAGCTTCTTCAGGTGGCGCAGCTGGATCTCGACGATGCCGGTCATGTCGTCGCGCGACAGGCGGCGGAACAAGAGGATCTCGTCGAGCCGGTTCAGGAACTCGGGCCGGAACGCGGCGCGCACCGCTTCCATCACCGCCGGCCGCGCCTGCTCGATATCGGCGCCGTCCGGCAGGTTGGCGATCGCGTCGCTGCCGAGGTTCGAGGTCAGCACAATGAGAGTGTTGCGGAAATCGACCGTGCGCCCCTGCCCGTCGGTCAGCCGCCCGTCGTCGAGCACCTGCAACAGCACGTTGAACACATCGGGGTGCGCCTTTTCGATCTCGTCGAACAGGATCACCTGATATGGCCGCCGCCGCACCGCCTCGGTCAAGGCGCCGCCCTCGTCATAGCCGACATAGCCCGGCGGCGCGCCGATCAGCCGCGCGACCGAGTGCTTCTCCATGTATTCCGACATGTCGATGCGGATCAGCGCGCTCTCGTCGTCGAACAGGAATTCGGCCAGCGCCTTGGTCAGCTCGGTCTTGCCGACACCGGTGGGTCCAAGGAACAGGAACGAGCCGATCGGACGGTTCGGGTCCTGCAGCCCGGCGCGGGCGCGGCGGATCGCGTTCGACACGGCGACCACCGCCTCGTGCTGGCCGATCACCCGGCGGCTCGAGGTTCTGCTCCATCTGCAAGAGCTTGTCGCGCTCGCCCTCGAGCATCTTGTCGACCGGGATGCCGGTCCAGCGCGACACGACGCCGGCGACGTGCTCGGCGGTCACGGCCTCTTCGAGCATCCGAGCCTTCTCGGCGCCCTCGGCCTCGCGTAGCTGCTTTTCGAGCTGCGGGATGACGCCATAGGTCAATTCGCCGGCCCGGCCCCAATCGCCCCGGCGCTGCGCCTGGTCGAGTTCGGCGCGGGCATGGTCGAGCTGCTCCTTGAGCTTTTGCGCGTCCGCCAGCTTCGATCTTCTCGGCCTGCCACTCGGCGGTCAATTCGGCCGAGCGCTGCTCCAGCTCCTGCAGTTCCTTTTCGAGCTTCTGCAGCCGGTCCTGCGAGGCCGGGTCGTGCTCCTTCTTCAAGGCCTCGCGCTCGATCTTCAATTGCACGATGCGGCGGTCGAGTTCGTCGATCTCCTCCGGTTTCGAATCGACCTCCATCCGCAGGCGCGAGGCGGCCTCGTCGATCAGGTCGATCGCCTTGTCCGGCAGGAAGCGGTCGGTGATGTAGCGGTGCGACAGCGTCGCCGCCGCGACGATCGCGCCGTCGGTGATGCGCACGCCGTGGTGCACCTCGTATTTTTCCTTGATGCCGCGCAGGATCGAGATCGTGTCCTCGACACTGACGGCTCGCTGACAAAGACCGGCTGAAAGCGTCTCGCGAGCGCCGCGTCCTTCTCGATGTGCTTCCTGTATTCGTCGAGCGTCGTCGCGCCGACGCAGTGCAATTCGCCGCGCGCCAGGGCCGGTTTCAGCATGTTGGACGCGTCCATCGCGCCCTCGGCCTTGCCGGCGCCGACCAGCGTGTGCAGTTCGTCGATAAAGACGATGATCTCGCCCGCCGCCGCGGTGATCTCCTGCAAGACGGCCTTGAGGCGCTCCTCGAACTCGCCGCGGTACTTCGCGCCCGCCACCATCGCGCCGAGATCCAATGCCATCAGGCGCTTGTCCTTGAGGCTCTCCGGCACGTCGCCGTTGACGATGCGCAGCGCCAGCCCCTCGACGATCGCGGTCTTGCCGACGCCGGGCTCGCCGATCAGCACGGGATTGTTCTTGGTGCGCCGCGACAGGACCTGGATCGTGCGGCGGATTTCCTCATCGCGGCCGATCACCGGATCGAGTTTTCCGTCGCGCGCCGCCTCGGTCAGGTCGCGGGCGTATTTCTTCAAGGCGTCATAGCCTTCCTCGGCCGAGGCGCTCTCGGCCTTCCTGCCCTTGCGCAATTGCTCGATCGCCGCGTTGAGGCTTTGCGGCGTCACCCCGCCCGCCGCCAGCGCCTTGCCCGACGGCGTGTCCTTCGCCATCGCCAGCGCCAACAGCAGCCGCTCGACGGTCACATAGCTGTCGCCGGCCTTCTCGGCGATCTTCTCGGCCTGGTCGAACACCCGCGCCAGTTCGGGCGACATGTAGACCTGGCCGGCGCCGCTGCCCTCGACCTTCGGCATCTTGTTGAGTTCAGCCTCGACCTGCGCCAGCACGATCTTCGGGTCGCCGCCCGCGGCCTTGATCAGATTGGCGCACAGCCCTTCCTTGTCCTCCAGCAGCACTTTCGCCAGATGCTCCGGCGCGAGCCGCTGATGCCCGCTGCGCAGCGCCATCCCCTGCGCCGACTGGACAAACCCCTTCGAGCGCTCCGTATACTTTTCCAGATCCATCTCAAACCCTCCCGTGAACCGGCCGCAGTGCCCCGATAAGGCGACCTCCGCGGCCCTTCGCTCTCTGATGTGGTGTTGCCAATTAGCAACAACAATGCCCAGCGGAGCCCCGGGCGTCATTGAGCTAACTCAACGCTCCGACAGGAAGTTCGACGCCGCGATTGCCGATCCGGATGTTGCGGCATGATCCGACGGGCCGTCATCCGATGCGGCGGGCTCGCCGGCGGCGTCCCGACGCCATTGGTCGACATCGGCGAAGGCCCGTTCCTGATGCGCTGTTGTTCGAGTGCGCCCGCCACGGCGTCTGTCGCATTCTGCTGCTCGCCGGGTCCGGTGCTGCGTTCATGGCCCGTCGACCGTGAGAGGAGCTTCCTGATCGGCGACCAGGACAGCGACCTCGCGGCGGCGGCAGCGGCAGCGATCCCCTTCCGTCGGTTTCGCGGCGGCAATATCGCCGAGTTCACGGAGGCTTTGGTGCGCCACGGCGCATCGGTGCCCGGCTGATACAGCGGACCTGGCAGGGCTGTCCTCCGGGGCCGCAGCGCCCGTCGCTCGGGATCGGCCGCCATACCAATTTTCCGAGCGCAATCCGGGCAGAACGCGATAGGCTGGCGCAGCCCAATCCGGAGAGCCGATTATGGCCGCGAACCAGCCTTTTGATGCGCATCGCCCGACTATCGCCGTCACGACGCACGCGATTGCCGCCGGACACTATCTCGCCGCCACCGCCGGGTTCGAGATCCTGCAGGCCGGCGGCAACGCGATCGATGCCGGCGTCGCGGCCGGGATCGCGCTCGGAATATTGCAGATCGATCTCGTCGATTTCGCTGGGGTCGCGCCGATCATGATCTATCACGCCGAAAAGCGCGAGGTCGTGACGATTGCCGGGCTCGGCGCCTGGCCGCGGGCGCTCGACCCCGGGTTCTTCATGCGCGAGCATGGCGGAAAAATTCCGCTCGGCGTGTTGCGCATCGTCGTGCCGGCGGCGCCCGACGCGTGGATCACGGCGCTCAAGCGCTACGGCACGATGAGTTTCGGCGAGGTCGCTTCGGCCTCGATCCGGCTCGCGCGCGACGGCTTCCCGATGTACCCGCTGATGGCCGCCAGCATCGAGAAGCAGCAGGAGCGGCTGCGGCAATGGCCGTCGAGCGCCGCTGTCATGCTGCCGAACGGGCGCCCGCCGCAGGTCGGGGATGTGTTCCGCCAGACCGATCTCGCCGCGTCGTTGCAGTACATGGCCGATGAGGAGACGGCCGCGGCCAGTCGTAGCGCCAATGGGCGCGGCCGCGAGGCCGGGCTCGACGCGGCGCGCGACGCCTTTTACCGGGGCGACATCGCCCGGAAGATCGTCGGCTTTATCCAGGAACAGGGCGGGCTGCTGTCGGCCGAGGACATGGCGAACTACCACTCGCCGGTCGTTCCGCCCGAGCGGCGGCGCTTCGGCGATCTCGAAGTCTTCACCTGCGGCGCGTGGTGCCAGGGGCCGACGCTGCTGCAGACCCTGGCGCTGCTCGAAGGCACCGATCTGGGGGCGCTTGGCCATAACAGCGCCGACTACATCCATACGCTGACCGAGGCGCTGAAACTCGCCTTCGCCGATCGCGAGGCGTATTACACCGACCCGGCTGTCGGCAACGTGCCACTGCCGACGCTGATGTCGTCGGAATACGCCGAGGAGCGCCGCAAATTGATCCGGCCGGACAAGGCGTGGCCCGAAATGCCGCCACCGGGCCAGCTCGGCGCGCCATTGGGGGCTGGGGATCAGCGGCTGCGGGCCAGCCCGCCGAACCCGAATCCCGAACCGGACACCTCGTATGTCTGCGCCGCCGACCGCTGGGGCAATGTGTTTTCCGCGACACCGAGCGACGGCTCCTATGGCTCGCCGATGGTGCCCGGCACCGGCCTCATTCCCTCCTCGCGCGGCTCGCAGTCGCGCCCCGACCCGAAGCATCCGGCCGGCGTCGCGCCCGGCAAGCGGCCGCGCCTGACGCCGAACCCGGCGCTGGCGATCCGCGGCGGCACCGAGTTCCTGCCGTTCGGCACGCCGGGCGGCGACGTGCAGACGCAGGCGATGCTGCAGGTGCTGCTCAACATTTTCGTGCACGGCCAGTCGGTGCAGGGCGCGATCGAGAGCCCGCGTTTCGCGAGCTACAGCTTCCCGTCCTCGTTCTCGCCCTACGACTATTATCCGGGCCGGCTCAACATCGAGGGGCGCATCCCGTCCGACGGTCACCGACGAGTTGGCGCGGCGCGGCCACCAGGTCGAGCGCTGGCCCGATTGGATCTGGCTCGCCGGCGCGGTGTGCGCGATTCGCTCGGATACGCAGCGCGGCGTCAAGGAAGCCGGCGCCGATCCGCGCCGCGCGGCTTATGCGCTGGGCTGGTGACGTGAGAGCCGGTCGTTCGCCCGCATCATATGGACATGAGGCGTAGAGCCGATGAGGCCGACCAAGGCGGGCGTGACCGGACCTTCCCGAGGCAACCCGGGCGGATCGCGATTGGGTGCAGTGGGCGCTGCGCTTGCAGGGGAAGCCAAGCGAACGTTAAAGTTTCATTGTCGTGCAACAATGAACCGGTTCAATTGGAGCGGTGGGTGAAATAGCACGCAATCACAGGAGTCGTAGACCATGCAGCCAGATATGTCACGGCGCGCCGCCGCCGAGTTCTTCGGTACGTTTTGGCTGGTATTCGGAGGCTGCGGGGCAGCAGTGCTCGCGGCGGCATTTCCGAACCTCGGAATCGGCTTTCTCGGCGTCGCCTTCGCCTTCGGCCTGACCGTGCTGACGATGGCCTATGCCGTCGGCCACATCTCGGGCGGTCATTTCAATCCGGCCGTAACGGTCGGCCTGTGGGCCGCCGGGCGCTGCCCCAGCAAGGACGTCATTCCCTACGTTATTGCTCAGGTCATCGGCGCCATTGTCGCGGCGGCGGCGCTGTGGGCGATCGCCTCGGGTAAGCCGGACTGGGTGCCGGGCGGTTTCGCCTCGAACGGCTTTGGCGAACTCAGCCCCGGAAAATACGGTCTCGGCGCCTGTATCCTGACCGAAATCCTGGCGACGTTCTTTTTCCTGTTCATCATCATCGGGACAACCTCGAAGGGCGCCGCCGCTGGCTTTGCCGGAATACCGATCGGTCTCGCGCTGACCTTGATCCATCTGATAACGATCCCGGTCACGAACACCTCGGTGAACCCGGCCCGCAGCACCGGGCCGGCCCTGTTTGCCGGCAGCGCGTATGTCGGTCAGCTCTGGCTGTTCTGGGTGGCGCCGATCGTCGGCGCGGTGATCGCCGGTCTGCTGGCCCGCTGGATGTACGAGCAGGAGGCGATTGTCGATACGACGATCATTGAAGAACGCCGCCTCGCCTGAGCGGAAGCAGTCGGCCGACATCGACTGCGGCGGCGTAATGACGCAGAGCCGATGACGGAGCCCCCGCCGCCGCGAACCACTTGCGCGATCGCCGGCGGCGGTCCGGCGGGGATGATGCTTGGCTTTCTGCTGGTGCGCGCCGGGGTCGAGGTGGTCGTCTGCGAGAAGCACCGAGACTTCCTGCGCGATTTCCGCGGCGACACGATCCACCCGTCGACGTTGCAGGTCATGCACGAGCTCGGCCTGCTCGACGCGTTTCTCGCGCTGCCGCACCAGGAAGTCCGCGAGCTGCACGGCATCGTCGGCGACACCGAGATCAAGCTCGCCGATTTCCGCCATCTGCCGACGCGCTGCCGCTTTATCGCGATGATGCCGCAATGGGATTTTCTCGATTTCCTCGCAGAGCAGGGCGCCCGCTATCCCGGCTTTCGCCTCGCGATGCAGGCCGAGGTGACGGACCTGATCGAAGAAGGCGGGCGCATCGTCGGCATGCGCGGCGAGACGCCCGGAGGTGCGTTCGAGGTGCGGGCGGATCTCGTGATCGGGGCCGACGGTCGGCACTCGGTCGTGCGCGAGCGCGCCGGCCTGAAGGTGATGAATCTCGGTGCGCCGATCGACGTGTTGTGGATGCGGCTCTCAAGGCGGCCCGGCGATCCGCAGGAAACCGCCGGGCGGATCGATCGCGGTCGCATGCTGGTGACGCTCGACCGAGGTGATTACTGGCAATGCGCGTTCGTCATTCGCAAGGATGGGTTTGTCGCGGTGCGGGCGCGCGGCCTCGATGCGTTCCGCGCCGATATCGTCGCGATCGCCCCGTTTCTGCATGATCGGGTCCAGGAGCTGCGCGACTGGGATGACGTCAAGCTGCTGACGGTCACTGTCGATCGGCTCGAGCAATGGTGGCGGCCGGGCTTGTTGTGTATCGGCGACAGTGCACATGCGATGTCGCCGATCGGCGGAGTCGGTATCAATCTCGCGGTCCAGGACGCCGTCGCCGCCGCCAATATCCTCGCCGCCCCGCTGCGCGACGGCACGCTGGCCGACACGCATCTCGCCGCCGTGCAGCGGCGCCGCATGCTGCCGACGCGGCTCACGCAGGCGGTTCAGGTCGCGATCCAGCAGCGCGTGATCGACCCGGTTCTCAACTCCGACGCCCCGCTGACGGCCCCCTGGCCGGTGCGGCTGTTCAATCGGGTGCCGCCGCTCTCGCGCATTCCCGCCCGTCTGATCGGCATGGGCTTTCGCCCCGAGCACGTCCGCAGCCCGGCGGTCTGACCGACCCTCTGATGCTTGCTTCTTTCAGCGAGCTCTACGGCCCGCGGCGTCCCGCTTTCGGGTAGGGCGTGCCGTTGCGATGCGTATAGCCGACCCCCGGCTGTACCATCATGTCGATGTCCGAATAGTGGCCGATACTGGTCGAGACCCGGCTGCCGATTTCGAGCAGGACCACATCCTGGCCGGAGCGGTTTTGCAGGTGGTGGCCGTCGCCGTCATTGGCCTTGAACCCCGCGCAATCGCCCGCCCGCAAAACCTCCTCGCCGGCATCGGTCACCAGCACGACCTCGCCCGAGAGGATATAGACGAACTCGTCCTCGCCGGTGTGCCAATGGCGCTGGCTCGACCACGCGCCGGGCGGCAGCCGCAGCCGGTTGATCCCGAACTGCGTCAGCCCGGCGACGTCGCCGAGCCTGATGCGCTCGCGGGCCCGGCACGGCTCGTCGAACGGTGGCGGGTACAGCGTGCCGACCACGCTCTGCAATTTCTCTACTTCGATCCTTTTCGCCATTGCTCTTCTCCCGCGAAATCCTGCCCGATCCAGACAGGAGTTGATGTCTGGCCGCCAGTCGTGTCAACATTGATTTATGCAGTCAACCAACCAGGAGACGGAGGGCGAACGGTTGCTGCGCGCACGCGACGCCGCGGCCCGGCTCGGGGTCAAGCTCGATACGCTTTACGCCTATGTCAGCCGCGGCCTGTTGCGCTCGGTTACGGTGCCGGGCAGCCGCGAGCGGCACTACCGCGCCGACGATGTCGAACGGTTTCGCATCACCCGCGGCGTCGAGCGCGGGCGCGATGCGCTCGTTCCGGTCATCGATTCGGCGATCTGCCTGATCGAGGGCGGCCGTTTTTTCTATCGCGGTCACGATGCCCTGCGACTCGCCGACAGCGCGGCGCTGGAGGAAGTCGCTTCGCTTCTATGGGGCGATGAATCCGGTGCCGCAGCATTGACCCCCCAGCCCCGCCGCCGGGGGAGGGTCGGGCTGGGGACAAGCCCACGCGCCGGACCGCCGGCACTCCCTGCCGGTAATTCCCCGGGACTGATCGGGCGCGTTCAGGTGAGGTTGGCGATGCTCGCTGCCGAGGACCTTGCCGCACTCGACCTGCGGCGCGCCGGAATTATCCGGACCGGGCGCATGATCCTGGCGGAAATGGTCGCCGCTATCGGCAATGCCGAGATCGATGCCGAACCCAGCGACGATCCGGTACACCGGCGGCTCGCCGCTTCCTGGGATCTGGACGAGGCCGGGACCGATCTGATCCGCCGCGTCCTCGTGCTGTTGGCGGACCACGAGCTGAACGCGTCGGCTTTTGTCGCGCGTTGCGTCGCCTCGACCGGCGCCACACCGCACGCGGTCGTCTCCGCGGCGCTCGGCGCGTTATCGGGGCGGCGGCACGGCGGCCAATCGGCACGCGCCGAGGCCATGTTCCTCGAGATCGGCGACAGCGTCGACCCGATGCCGGGCATGGCGGGGCGGCTGGCGCGCGGCGACGACCTGCCGGGGCTCGGCCATCCGCTCTACCCGGATGGCGATCCGCGCGCCCGCGCCATCATCGAGGCGATCGCCAGGGCGAGGCCCTCTTCCGAAACGCGTATCGCCGCCGCCGCGCTCGCCGCGAGACAGCTGACCGGCCAGCATCCGAACGTCGATTTCGCGCTCGGCGCGGCCGTGTCGGCACTCGGGTTGCCCGCCGGAAGCGCGCTGGCGCTGTTCCTTATCGGACGCACGGTCGGCTGGATCGCGCATGCGATCGAGCAGTACGAAAGCGGCATCCTGATCCGGCCGCGCGCCCGCTACACCGGCCCGCGCCCTGAGGCCGGCTGACTGGGGCGCGCCTGGCCAGGCCGGGTCGATCCGGGCCGCGGTGCGCCGTGTCAGCCACTCGTCAAACGCAACCCTGTATTCGGCATTCTGAACGACATTCGGCTCGTCGCACCGAAGCGGCTGCGCTACGATGCTCCAAGGTATCGGTCCACTGCGGAGACTGTCGCGATGACCCGCGCCTATAACGTCATCGATGCCGATGGGCACATCCTGGAGCCGCTCGATCTCTGGGACAAATACATGGATCCCAAATTTCGCAACCGGGCACCGCGGCTCGTCGTCGATCCCGCGACCGGGACGGAGAAGCTCGACGTCGAGGGCCAGCTGCTCGGCAGCCAGCAGGGCATGGGCGGGATCGGCGGTGTCGGGGCGCGCCAGGGCGCGGTCAAGGCGGCCGAGATGAAATATAATGAGGGCCGCCCCGGCGGCTTCGATCCGCACAAGCGCATTCCCGACATGGACCTCGACGGGATCGACGCGGCCTTTCTTTACCCAAGCATGGGGCTGTTCGCCGGCGCGGTGCACGACCCGGAGTTGGCGAGCGCGCTGTGCCGCGCCTACAACCGCTGGCTGGCCGACTATTGCAAGCCCTACCCGGACCGGCTGTTCGGCGTCGCGATGGTGCCGATGCAATCGGTCGAGCATGCGATCCAGGAGATGACATTCGCCCGCCGCGACCTCGGGTTCCGGGCCTGTTTTTTGCGGCCGAACCCGTATCACGGCACCAAGATGATCAACGACCCGATGTACGAACCGTTCTGGCAGGCGGCCGAGGACATCGGGATGGCGATCGGGTTTCACGAGGGCGGCTCCTCCGGCATGCCGACGGTCGGGATCGATCGCTTCGAGGGTCGCGCGGCGCGCCACATCGTCAGCCACACGATGGAGATGATGCTGGCCTGTCTCGCGGTGATCTGGGGCGGCGTCTGCGAAAAGCACCCGAAGATCCGCATCGGTTTCCTCGAGTCGGGCGGCGGCTGGATCGCGCCGTGGCTCGATCGCATGGACCGCCATTTCGACGACCAGGGCTTCAACGATCAGCGGTCTCAAGACCCGGCCCAGCGAATTGTTTCAGCGGAATTGCTGGATCTCGTTCGAGCCGGTCGAGGGCAGCCTCAACGCGCTGGCCGACTATATCGGCCCGAACAAAATCATGTGGGCGACCGACTATCCACACCGCGACGGCTTCTTCCCCGGCGCTCCGGACATGGTGCGCGAGCGCCTTAAGGGCACCTCGCCCGAGACGCAGCGTGCGGTGCTCGCCGGCGGTGCAATGGGCTTCTACGGGCTGAATTGATCTGGAATACGCCTCTTGCGCTGCATCCGGACGGCGCTGGAGAAACGTGCAATCTCAGGAATTTTCCGGAACCACCACGCGGAGGAACTACATGAGCGGTCACGGCAGTCATACCCCGGAAGAAATTCGGGCCAAGCTGAACCACCCGATCGTCGACGGCGACGGCCACTGGGTCGAGTATGACCCGGTTTTCGCCGAGCAGATGCGCAGGGTCGGGGGCGACAAGGCGGCCGACGGGTTTTTGGCCGCGATGGCGGCGACCAAGAATGCGCTCGAACTCGGCGTCGCCGAGCGCAAGCGGCGCCGCATGGCGATGCCGGGGTTCTGGACGCGGCAGACCGGCAACACGCTCGACCGCGCCACCGCGATGATCCCGCACATGCTCTACGACCGGCTCGATGAGATTGGGTCCGATTTCGCGATCATCTATCCGACCGCCGGGCTGCGCCTGCCGCGCATCGTCGACGACGAGACCCGCCGTGCCGTGATCCGCGCCTACAACATCGTGTCGGCGAGCTATTTCGAGAAGCTCCAGGACCGCATGACGCCGGCGGCGATCATCCCGATGCACACGCCCGACGAGGCGATCGCCGAACTCGAATTCGTCACGAAGCAGCTCGGCTCGAAGGTCGGCATGTTCGGCAGCGCGCAGCCGAAGAAGGTGCCGTCGGTCAAGTCGGACGATCCCGACGTCAACCGCCTCGCGGTCTATTACGAGGTGTTCGGGATCGACAGCGACTATGATTTCGACCCGGTCTGGGCAGAAGTGCGTCGAAGTCAAGATCGCGCCGACCTTCCATTCGGCCGGCAGCAATCAGGCGCTGCGCAACTCGCCGACCAACTTCACCTACAACCATATCGGCCATTTCGCCGATGCCGGTCATGCTGCGGCGAAGGGCATCTTCCTCGGCGGCGTCACACGGCGCTTCCCGCAACTGCGCTTCGCCTTCCTCGAAGGCGGCGTCGGCTGGGGCGCGCAGTTGTTCGGCGACCTGATGGAGCATTGGGAACGCCGCAACATCAAGGCGCTCGAAAACATGAAGCCGGAGAAGCTCGACCGCGACATGCTGATGAGCTACGTCGAGAAATACGGCTACAAAGAGCACGCCGATGCGCTGCGGGCGCGCGACGGGTGGCCCGATCCGGAACTGCGTTCGACCGGCGGCGTCGAAAACCTCGACGATTTCGCGGCCTTGAAGTTCACCCGCAAGGAGGACTGGATCGACCTGTTCGTCAAGCCGTACTACTTCGGCTGCGAGGCCGACGACCGGATGAACGCGACCGCGTTCCTCAAGTTGAACCCGTTCGACGCGCAGCTCAACGCGATCTACAGCTCCGATATCGGGCATTTCGACGTGATCGATATGCGCGAGCCGCTGGCGGAAGCGTATGAGCTGGTCGAGGACGGCTATATCAGCGAGGCCAATTTCCGCGACTTCGTGTTCACCAACGCGGTCAAGCTGTGGGGCACGCAGAACCCCGACTTCTTCAAGGGCACGCGCGTCGAGAAGGAAGCCGCAGCGGTCCTCAGGGGCGCCAGCCAGCCGCGCTACGCCGAAGCGGCGAAGTAGGCGGCGCCGATTCGCCGACGAAAGCCTCTTTCCCATTGTGGGAGAGAGGCTTCTTGTCTGGAGCCGTCAAGGTGGTCCGCGTCGGACCACCTTTTTTTGCCGCATCAGGCGGGAATTGCCCAAGATGGTAGGGCAATGCCGTCGGCTGGAGGAAACATGCTCCGCTTCTGCGCCAATCTCGGGTTTCTGTTTCCCGAGCTGCCGTTTCTCGACCGCTTCGCGGCGGCGGCGCGCGCCGGGTTCGCCGGTGTCGAATTCGCCTCGCCCTACGAGTATCCGGCCGCCGAACTGCGCGCCCGGCTCGGCGATAACGGGCTGACGCAGGTGCTGATCAACAGCCCGGCCGGCAACCGCGCCGCCGGCGAGCGCGGCTTCGCCTGCCTCCCCGGGCGCGAGGCGGCGTTCCGCGACAGCATCGCGCAGGCGCTCGATTACGCGGCCGCGCTCGATTGCCGGCTCGTGCATGTGATGGGCGGGGTGCCGCCGGCCGATCTCCCCTATGACACGGCGCTGGCTCTCTACGCCGTCAATCTCGCCTGGGCCGCCGAGCGCGCGGTTGCCGCCGGCGTCAAACTCGTCATCGAGCCGCTCAATCCGCGCGACGCGCCGGGCTACCTGCTGCGCACGCAGGAACAGGGGGCCGCGATCGTCGCCGCGATCGGCCGCGACCGGCTCGGGCTGCAATTTGACCTGTATCACTGCCAGACGGCTCAGGGCGATGTGACGACGCGGCTCGCGGCGCTGATGCCCGTCATCGACCATATGCAACTCGCCGACGTGCCCGGACGGCACGAGCCGGGCACCGGTGAGATCGGCTGGGAATACGTCTTTCGTCGGATCGGCGAACTCGGTTATGCCGGATGGATCGGCTGCGAGTACGCCCCGCTCGGCGACACGGTCGAGGGCCTCGCCTGGCGCCGGCGCTACGGGGTGTGAGGCGGCGGGGCCGAGGCTCCACCGCCTTCACGGCAGGCTCGCCTACCAGATCGGCGAACGGCCGCCATCGACGTTGATCGACGTGCCGGTGATGTAGGAGGCCGCGTCGGACGCCAGAAATGTCGCGATGCTGGCAAACTCCTCGGCGCGGCCCATGCGGCCCAACGGCACGGCGCGGCCGGCCTGCGCGATGAAATCGTCGAGCGACACGTTGGCGCCCTCGCGGCTGTGCCGGCGCACGATCTGGTCGCTGACGATGACCCCGACATGCAACGAATTGGCCAGCACGTTGTGCGGCGCGCCCTCCTGCGACAGCACCTTGGTGAAGGCCAATTGCGCCGCGCGGCTGATCGAGGTCGGCGCGCTGTCGGCCCCAGGGGCCTTGGCCCCGATGTTGAGCACGCTGATGATGCGGCCCCAGCGGCGCTCTTTCATCTGCGGGAAAATCAGGCGGCAGAAGCGGACTTGCGCGAACAGCTTCAGGTCGAAATCGGCCTGCCACATGCTCGTCGGTGATCGTCTCCGACGGTCCGCGCGTCGATTGTCCGGCATTGTTGACGAAGATGTCGATCTTGCCGAAGGCCGACATCGCCTCGTCATAGGCACGGCGGATAGCGTCGGCCTTCGCGACGTCGCAGCTGATCGCGACGACTTTGCGACCCGGCGCGCCGGCCTCGATCTGCGATTTCGCCTCGGCGAGCGTCCCCGGATCGCGCGCCAGGATCGCAACATCTGCCCCCGAGGCTGCATATTCCTGCGCGATCGCGAGGCCCAGCCCCTTGCTGCCGCCGGTAACGATCGCGCTTCTGCCGTCAAGCCGGATTTCCATGACAACTCCCTCCCGAAATAACGTGCCGACCCGCGTCGGCGCGGCGCCTACATTGCCGTGATGCGGTCGATCTCGTCCATGTCTTCGCGCGACAGGGACCAGGCGGCCGCCGCGACATTCGCCGCGACCTGCTCCGGCGTCGTCGCGCCGGCAATGACGCTCGCCACCATCGGGCGGTGCAAGAGCCAGCTGAACGCCAGATCGAGCAGGGTATGCCCGCGCGACGCGCAGAAGGCGGCGAGGCGCTCGACCCTGTCCCAGTTCGCGTGCGTCAGATAGCGCTCGGCGGCATGCGGCATCGCGGCCATGCGGGTGCCCGAAGGTAGCGGTGCGTCGCGACGGTATTTCCCGGTCAGCAGCCCGTTCGCGAGCGGGGAGAACGGGATCAGACCGAGCCGGTAGGATTGCAACACCGGCATCAGAGCGTCGTCAATCTCGCGTTCCAGCAAATTGTAGCGCTCCTGGCAGGCGACAAAGCGCTCCAGACCGAGATGCGTCGAGGTCCACTGCGCCTCGACGACCTGCCAGGCCGACAAGGTCGACGAGGCGATATAACGGACCTTGCCTTGATGCACGAGATCGTCGAGCGCACGCAGGGTTTCCTCGATCGGCGTGCGGGGGTCGGCGATGTGCTGGTAGTAGAGGTCGATATAGTCGGTTTCGAGGCGCTTGAGGCTGGCTTCGACCGCGCCGACGATGTAGCGGCGCGAGGCGCCCTGCAGCCGCCCCCCTTGGTTCATGGCACGGTCCATCGGACGCGCGAATTTGGTCGCGAGCACGATGTCGTACCGCCTTCCGGCCAGTGCGCGGCCGAGATATTCCTCGGACCCGCCGCGCTCCCCGTAAGTATCGGCGGTGTCGAAAAACGTGATGCCGAGATCGAGCGCCTTGTGCACGACGGCGCGCGTTGCCGCCATGTCCATCCGCCCGCCAAAATTGTTGCACCCGAGCCCGACCGCCGAGACGATCAGGCCGGACCTGCCCAGGTTGCGCTGTTCCAATACCGAAGCTCCGATGCCCGCTGATTTTCTCGCGCCGGATCATACACGCCCGACGCTCGGGGCCGGGCACAACTACCCTGATACGGCAAAGCGGATAAGGCGGGTACTACCAAATATCGCGGTCGAATTGTGTCGCCGGATTTACTCGCGGCGAGCCCGGCCATAATTTGCACCCAATTTGAGCATTGACCGACAGCCGGAATAGTGGAGGTATCGATGTGGCGTAGAACGTTTCTCGCGAGCGGCGGCTTCGGGCTGGCTGGCGCGGCGGCGCTCGCGGCGCCGGCGATCGCGCAATCGCAACCCGAAATCAAGTGGCGGATGGCCACAAGCTGGCCGAAGAGCCTCGACACGGTATTCGGCGGCGCCGAATTTCTCGCTAAGCGCGTGGCCGAGGCGACCGATAACAAATTCCAGATCCGTCCCTTTGCCGGGGGTGAGATCGTGCCGGCGCTACAGGTATTAGACGCGGTACAGAACAATACCGTTGAAATAGGACATACCGGCAGCTACTATTATGTTGGCAAGGATCCGACGTTCTCTCTCGACTGTACGATCCCGTTCGGGATGAATTACCGGCAGATGAATGCCTGGATGACGCATGGCGGCGGACTCGACTTACTGCGAAAATTCTTCGCCGACTACAACGTCTACAATATTCCGGCGGGCAATACCGGGGCGCAGATGGGCGGCTGGTTCCGCAAGGAGATCAAGACCGTCGACGATTTGAAGGGGCTCAAGTTCCGCATCGGTGGGCTCGGCGGCGCCGTGCTTAGCAAGCTCGGCGTCGTGACGCAGCAGATAGCGGCCGCCGATATCTACCCGGCGCTCGAAAAGGGGACCATCGACGCGGCCGAGTGGGTCGGCCCCTATGACGACGAGAAGCTCGGATTCTACAAGGTCGCGAAATACTACTATTATCCGGGATGGTGGGAAGGCCAAGCCCAGCTCTCGGCCTATATCAATATGGACCAGTGGCAGAAATTGCCAAAGCCTTACCAGGCGATACTGACCGCCGCGTGCTCCGAGGCGGAGAACTGGATGGTCGGCAAATACGATACCGACAATGTCGGAGCATTGCGCAAACTGGTGGCGAACGGCGCGGAATTGCGGCCGTTTTCTCGCGAGATTCTCGATGCTTCCTACAAGGCCGCGCAGGAATATTACGCCGAGCTTTCGCAGAAAAATCCGAAATGGAGGGCGGTGTACGAGCCGTGGAAGCAGTTCCTCGATAACGAAATACAGTGGTTCCGGCTGAACGAATTGAGCTTCGACGCCTATATGGCAACGGCGCTGAAGAAAACCTGACCCTTCCGGCAGGTCAACGGCCCGCCCCGAGGGGCGGTTCGGTCGGACTGAAACCGGATTGGCCGCGCCGGCGGGCGGTCCGCGGCATGGAGCCTGCGCGAAAGCGGGGTTTCGTTTCTCGACGCCGTGCCTCGGCACCCAGGAGGACGAACGTCATTGGCCACTGAGCCTTACGGCGGCTCCATCCGTTATCCAGACACACTGGACAGCAATGGAAGCGGGTTGATGGCCTCTCACTCGTCATCGCACACCGTCGTTTACGCCGCCCTTGCCGGCAATACCGCGATCGCGATCAGCAAATTTATCGCCGCGATGTTCACTGGCAGCTCGGCGATGCTCAGCGAGGCGATCCATTCGACCGTCGACACCGGGAACGAATTGCTGCTGATGTTCGGATTGAGCCGAGCGGCGCGGCCGGCCGACGCGTCGCACCCGTTCGGCTACGGGCTGCAGCTTTATTTCTGGGTTTTCGTCGTCGCTGTGCTGATCTTTGGCTTCGGCGCGGTGTTTTCAGGCATCGAAGGATTACGCAAGATAAGCAACCCCGAGCCGGCAAAGAACATCGTCGTAAATTACGTCGTGCTCGGGCTGGCGATCCTGTTCGAGGGCGGTTCCTGGTTCATCGCACTCCGAGAATTCCGCAAGCAGACCAACGGATTGGGCTGGTTCCGAACGGTGCGGCGCAGCAAGGACCCTACCGTGTTTGCCGTGCTATTCGAAGACACGGCGGCGCTGATCGGCCTCGTCATCGCGCTGGTCGGCATCACGCTCGCCGACCTGCTCCACATGCCGGTGCTCGACGGCGTCGCTTCGCTTGGGATTGCGCTGGTGCTGGCGGCAACGGCGATTTTCCTCGGCTACGAAAGCCAGAGCCTGTTGACCGGCGAGGCGGCTTTTCCGGAGGTGCGGCAAGGTATCGAGGCGGTTGCCCGCGCCGCGCCTGGGGTGCAGCACATCAACCAGGTGCTGACGATGCATTTCGGGCCGGAACAGGTCCTGGCTGCGCTGAGCCTCGATTTCGACGATTCGATTTCGGCCGAGCAGGTGGAAGAAGCCGTCGCCGGGATCGAACGCAGCGTCAAATCCGAGTTCCCGGAAGTCACCCGCATCTTTGTCGAGGCCAAGGAACTCGACGCGCAGCGGCGGCAGATGCTGCGCGCCTAACGGAAGCGCAAACCGGCGGCTCTGAGGCCCACTTGCTTCGGCCGGAAAAACAGAACTGTGCCGCCGCTGTGCGGCCGGAGGGCCCGTAGCTGGCCGGTACCGCGTGCGGTGTGCTTACACGAGCGCAACCGGACGAACCGGACAGCCGGTTGCGCCCTTGTACCTTGTTGCCAGCAGGATGAAGCAGAAATTGGTCAGCCGCTCGCCGGCAATCTCGTCGAGCGCCAGATTCTCGATCAGGTACACGCCGGCTTCGGCCAGCACATGCTGGTGCACCGGCATCATCAGGCCGCGGCTCGGGTTCGGCAGTACCTCGACCGCCATGTTGTCGCAGCCGATCGCGACCACGTCGCGGCTCGTCAGCCAGTGCGCGGCCGCCACGTCGATGCCCGGTTCGCCCGCGACATAGCGCGGATTATCGACGCCAAAGAACCGGCCCCAGCCGGTGCGGATCAGCACGATGTCGCCGGCCTCGATCGATACGCCGGCATTGTCGGCGACGCGTTGCAGGTCCTCGGGCGACACGGCCCGGCCAGCCTCCAGAAATTGCCCGCCGTCGAGCCCGGCGACATCGAGTAGTACGCCGCGCGCGATCATCGGCGGCGCGTGCTCGATGCCGAGCTTGTCGAGCCCCCAATCGGTGACCACTTCGGCCGCGTCGAGCCCGTTATAGAGCCTGTTTCCGATCGAGAAATGGCCAAGCGCGTCGATGTGCGTACCGACATGCATCGTCATCTCGACCCGTTCGAGGTTGGTGCCGGCGTCATTGGTCGCGCCGGTGTTGCGGCGGCGCTTAATCGAATCGCGAAACGAGGCCCAAATCGATAGCAGATAGGGCGTCTGGTTCGGCAGCAGATAGGGCGCGTTGGCGCTGATCTCGTGGCTCAGATCATAAACGCGACCGCTCTGGACCGAGCGCAGTGCCTCAAGCCGGCGCTCGACGGTCAGCAGGTTGCCGGCGCCGATCTGGTCGCCCGCGCCCCAGCGTGAGCTCGGCCATTGCGAATGAACGTGAGCGAGCCAACTCATACCGCGCCCTCCGCCGTCATGATGCCGAAAGCTTACTCGGCTTCTCCGGTCTATATCGCGTGCAAAGTTTTCCGTTGCAGCGCACTGCCGGCTGGCAGCCCCGAATTTTGGCAATCAGGTCATAACACGTCATAAGAAGCGGCCCCTCGGGGCGCCGCTGTCCGTCGGTTTGGTGAAGCTGTTGCGGCTAGGCGTTTCGGCGTTGACGGCGACGGAGCACGCCGCATCCCAGCAGGGTGCTGCCGAGATGTCGTCAACTCTCGTCCGGTTCAGGGACGACAAAGCAGCCGAACTTCGCCTTGCGCAGCACCCCGCAGGCGTCGCGCGCCCCCTTGTCGGTAAAATCCGACACCTGCACCGCGTACAGCGTGCCCTTGCGGCCGCCGTCGATCTTGAGAACGCGTACATCTTTTCCCTTGGCCGACTTGAGCCGCGACGCGCTCTTCGCGAGCCTCGCCGCGGCGGTCCGCGCCCGAAACGCGCCGAGCTGGATCGCGCGATCCCCGTCGTCCGCAGCTTGCGCGGCCGGCGTATTCGTGGCCGAAGCCTTCATCGTTGCCCGGGTGTTGGTGACCCGGCGGATTGCGAGCTTTGCCGCCGGCGCCGCGACCGCCTTTCCGACCGGCGCGGCGTAGGTGGCGAGCCTCGCCGCGAGGCCGGCGCGCTTCGCCCGGCCGCGGGCCGGTTCGACCGTGTCCGCGCCGGCGACACGCACCGCACCGAGCGCCGCGAAGCCGCGGTCGAGCAGCGCGGCCATCTGTTTGTCGCGAACCGGCCAGGACGGGCTGCCGAGGACAACCCCGATCAGGCGATGCCCGTCGCGCTCCGCCGACGCCGCGAGATTGAACCCCGAGGCGCGCGTGAACCCGGTCTTGATGCCGTCCGTGCCCTCGTACGATTCGAGCATATGGTTGTGCGTCGTGATCGTCTGTCCGCGGAACTCAAACGCCCGAACCGAGAAGTACGCGTATTCGCGCGGGAAGTCCTGATGCAGCGCCAGCGACAGCCGAGCGAGATCGCGCGCCGTCGTGCGCTGTTCCGGGTCCGGCAAACCCGATGCGTTGCGGAATGTCGAGTTGGCCATCCCGAGCCGGCGGGCGGTTTCGGTCATGCGCGCGGCGAAAGCGGTTTCGCTGCCTGCCAGCGCCTCGGCCAGCACCACCGCGGCATCGTTCGCCGAGCGGGTTACCAGGGCCAGGATCAGCGAGCGCACCGCGACCGAATCGCCGGGTTTAAGCCACAGCTTGGTCGGCGCCTGGGCGGCCGCGTTGGCCGAGACCGGGAGGCGCCGATCGAGGCTGAGCCGACCCTCGTTGAGCGCCGCGAATGTCAGGTACAGCGTCATCATCTTGGTCAGCGAGGCCGGGTAGGCAGTCATGTCAGGCTTGGTCTGGCTCAAAACCGCGCCGGTTTCGGCGTCGATCAGGATCGCCGAGCGCAGCGCCGGTAACGGTGCCGCCTTGGCGCTCTTGACGCCAGTTCGTCCTTTTTTAGCGACGAGGTTTTTCGCGTGGCGGTGCTTCGCAACGTGTCGTTTGGCGGCGTTGTGTGACACGGCGTGGTGCGCGTGCCGCGCTTCATGCCGTTTCTTGCTTCTCCCGAAGCTGTCGGCCGGCGCCGCGAACAGCAGCGACAAACTCGTCAGCGCGACGACGGACGTGCGCCGTCCCCAACCGGTCGCCAATCGCCAATCAGTCCCCAGCAACGAGGTGACTGCCATGTAATCCCCATTATACGACCAGATGTTTCCCCAGATTCGCTTCGAAATGTTCTCAAACAGACGCAACCGAGCTGTTCACGCCTCCGAGCAGTGCTCGCCTCGGCGGGAATTCACATCGAAAACGCTATCGTGGTCCCCCGTTCCGGATGGAATGCTGGGAGGCACTTCGCAGCTTGTCCACCCATTTCTGCAAATTGCGGCACGCAGACTTGGCGTCCGACGAGGAACTATTCTGGATGCATCGCCGGAACCGTCCACCGATTCGCGTCGGGCCGGACGGGAGAGCCGCATGGCAGGCGGGCCGGCGTCCTGGGCGAGAGTGCTGCGACATGCTGCCCGCGACGAACCCTCCGGCCGGCACGATTGCCGCGCCGAGCGACCAGGCGTCCCGCCCGCTCTCGGCCCTCGAATCGTGTTTCCTGTTAGACTGAGGCCGTGAAAAGCCTTCTTCCGCAATCCTGGTCGGCGGCGCTGGCCGCGATCGCCGGCAGCGCTCTGGTTGGCGTGATGCCGCTGGCAGCGCTGCACCTCTATGCCGACGGGCTCAGCGCGCCATCGATGCTGTTCTGGCGCTATATGATCGCGATTCTGGCGCTTGGTGCCGCCGCGACATTCGCCGGCCTCAAACTCTCGCAAGCGTGGCGCGACGGCGCCTGGCAGGTCGTGCTGCTCGGCGCGACGCTGGGCGCCGGTCAGACACTGTGCTTTTGGGAAAGCATTAAGACCCTGGAGACCAGCGTCGCGGTGCTGCTGTTCTACACCTACCCGGCCGTGACGGTCGCGCTCGACCGGCTCGTGTTCAAAACGCGGGTGCGTCCCCTCTCGCTGTTGTGCATCGGCGCGATCCTGTGCGGTGCGGCGCTGATCACCGCGCCGGGCCTGCACGGCGGACATATCGACCCGCGCGGCCTCGCCTGGGCATTGCCGGCGCCGCTACTCTACGCGGCTTATCTGGCGATCAATGTCCGGCTGCTGCGGCGATACAAGCCGCTGATCGGGGCGGCCGGGCTGTATGTCGGCATGGCCGCGACATTCGGCCTGATGACAGCCTGGTTCGGCCTGCTCCTGCCGACGAGCGCCGCCGGTTGGGCACTGCTGCTGTTCGTCGGCCTCGGTCCCGGCGCGGTGACAATGACACTGTTCACCTACAGCGTGCCGCTTCTCGGCGCGAGCAGCTTCGCGATCCTCGCCAACACCGAACTGGTCGTCGTCGTCTCGATCGGCGTGCTGGTGCTCGGCGAGCCGATGACCCCCTGGTGCGCAATCGGCGGCGCGTTGATCGTCGCCGGCATCGTTGCGCACGTCCTCGCGCGCCGGCCCGCCCGATCGCCGCAGCCGGCCGACGCCCGGCCTTCGGCGATCGCCGCGCGCGCCGGATGACTCTGGACAATCGCGTTGCGCCTAAAAACGCGCCGGAACCGACTGAAATTGATCTGGATCAAAGTGCTCGCAGGAGGTCAACGGTTATCTGCCCTATCGGCACCCAGCCACGCCCCGCGTGCCGAGAATTCGGTCTGCTTTAGTCGAATTTCACGAAGGTGGAAAAAATCAGAATGAGGCGGGTGGTAAAGGAGGTGGAGCAGGTCGTGCCGTGGGCGCGGCTGGTGGTGAGCGCGCGCCGGGCTCCATGTAATGGGGCATTCCGCCCGACGCGCGCTCACCACCGAATTTCCACCACGACCAAGGACGCTAACCGACGCATACGCATCATATGGTCAGCAATGTCGCCGTGACGATCGCCGGAAACCAGGCCGCCGCTAGTGCCTATCTGCTGGTGCTCATATCAAAGGACGGCAACCACCGTAGCCTTCCCGGCCGCTACGTGTGTGAGCTGATCAAAGACGACGGCGGCCAATGGCGCTTCTCGCGCCGTACCGTCTTTCACGACCCGACTATACGCTCGACGGGATCGGTCGCTAAATCGCAGTCCTTCCGGCGAGCAGCAGCAACAGCCGTGCGCGATCAGGATCGCGGCCTCTCTCCTATTTGCGTCGGTTGTACTCATCGCCGGCCAGGCGGGACGGTTCCGCGGTAAGCCGGAGGACGCGTAGACCCCCGAGATATCCTGATCCGTCAAGCGCCAATCGGGGCGGGGCTCAAGCTCCACCTACGGCGCCGCCCGTCACCGCGCCCATCACTCTGTGCAAACCGGTCACGATGGCGGACAATCGGTCGAACAAGCAGGAGGACGGCCATGCCAGTCATCGACGTTCAGGTTCATCCCTTCGATCGAAATCATCCCGGCCGGCCGTGGGCCAGTCCCTCGCACGGGCTCGATTCCGCCACAGGCGAAGAGATGGTCGCCGCGATGAACAGTGTCGGCGTCGACGGTGCGATCATGGTCTCATCGTTCAGCGCCTATGAATACGATCCAAGCTATGCGCTCGAAGTTTACAACACCTATCCGGAGAAGTTTCGGGTTGTGACGCCGGTCGATGCGACCGATCCAGCGATTGACGATGTCGTGGCGAAATGGGCGGCGACGCCGGGCGCGCGCGGCATTCGCATACGAATGCGCGACGGGCTGCCGATGGAAGCGGACCATCCCGGTTTGAACCGCGCTTTCGCTGCCGCCGCCAAGCATGGTTTGCCGGTCAATTTGCTGTGCTGGGGCATCCTGGACAAAGGGCTGCCGCACATCCAGCGACACCGCGATACCGTAATCGTTATCGACCATCTCGGCCTGCTGCAGCCGGCTCGCCCGCCGGTCCCCACCGACGTTTGGGCCGATCTGCCCAAGCTGCTTGCCTTGGCTCAATACGAGAATGTACGGGTGAAAATCAGCGGTGCCTGTACGATGTCGCATCAACCATTCCCGTACGACGATATCTGGGAGCCGGTCCTGCGGGTCATCGATGCGTTCGGGCTGGATCGCTGCATGTGGGGCACCGACTGGACGCGGACGATCGGCATGCTGACATATGAGCAGGGAGTCGCGCCGTTCCGCGACACCAAACGTCTGTCCGAGAACGACAAGGCAGCGCTCATGGGAGGGACGTTACAGAAAGTGTACAAGTGGTAGCGCGACCGTACCGACTCGGCCGCACCTCAATCCGACGGCATAGCTCAGGAACCAGCCACGGCGCTGCATCGCGCCGGGCGTGAACCAGGCAGCGATGTCGTCCGGCGTCCGCGGTTCGGTTTCGAACGTCGCGATGCGGTCGGCGATGCCCTGATTGTAGATCGCGGTGATCGCCGCTGCATCGGCGGGTTTCGCGATGCGCGTCGTGTAACGCGGTGCCCCTGCGCCGTCGTCAGGCGATGCGGCGCTCATACCAGCCGCGGCTCTTCAAGACGATGCGCACGACCGAGAGCATGACCGGTACCTCGACCAGCACACCGACGACGGTCGCCAGGGCCGCGCCGGACTGGAAGCCGAACAGCGCGATCGCGGCGGCGACGGCGAGCTCGAAGAAGTTCGAGGCGCCGATCAGCGCCGAGGGGCAGGCGATGTTGTGCGGCACGCCAAGCGCGCGGTTGAGCCCATAGGCGATGCCGGCATTGAGATAAACCTGGACAATGATCGGGACCGCGAGCAGCGCGATGACCAGCGGCTGCCGCACGATCTGCTCGCCCTGAAAGCCGAACAGCAGCACCAGCGTCGCGAGCAGCGCGCCCAGCGACACCGGCTGCAGCCGCCGCAGGGTCGCGGCAAGCGCAGCCGCGCCACCCCGGTGCAGCAGCGCGCGGCGCCACAGCTGGGCGGCGATGACCGGCACGACGATGTAGAGCACGACCGACAGGAACAGCGTCTGCCAGGGCACGGTGATCGCCGAGAGCCCGAGCAACAGGCCGACGATCGGCGCGAAGGCGAAGACCATGATCGTGTCGTTGAGCGCGACCTGGCTGAGGGTGAAATTCGGGTCGCCCTCGGTCAGGTTCGACCAGACAAAGACCATCGCAGTGCACGGCGCGGCGGCGAGTAGGATCAGGCCGGCGATGTAGCTGTCGATCTGCCCTGCCGGCAGCCAGGGACGGAACAGCCAGCCGACAAAAATCCAGCCGAGCACCGCCATGCTGAAGGGCTTGATCAGCCAATTGATGCCGACCGTGACGGCAATGCCGCGCCATTGCTCGGCGACCTGATGCAACGCGCCGAAATCGACCTTGAGCAGCATCGGTACGATCATTAGCCAGATCAGCACCGCGACCGGGATATTGACCTCGGCCACATTCATGCGGCCGAGCGCGTGAAACGGTGCCGGGAACAGCTGGCCGAGGACGATGCCGGCAACAATGCAAAGTGCCACCCACAGCGTAAGGTAGCGCTCGAAGGTGCCCAGTGCCGGCGCCGATCGGCGCCGGTCGACATTGGCAACAGATGTCATGATGCCCTCTTCATCCGTCGAGATACGTGCTCACATCGTTCCCAGGCAGGTTCAGCACCTTGCACCCGAGCCGCCGATATTCCTCGATCTGCGCGTCGGTCTCCGCCGATCCCCGAGCGAGCTGCCAAATCAGCGCGTTTCAGCGGCTGAGTGCCGTCGGATGACCGCTTGCTACCTCTATACCGGTAGCGGGTACGATTTACGATTGCCGAAACCCGCCGCAGGGGCGATCTTGACCCCCTAAATCGCCCAGAATCAGGCGAATGTCGGCCAAATTTCTCCTATCACTGGGACGCCCCCGTGCTGACCTATGACTTCCGCCTGCCGCCCGGCCCCCGAACCGTCGAGTACGCGCTTCTTGCCGAAGAACTCGGCTATCGCGCGGTCTGGTGTCCCGAAATTCCCGCCTTCGGCCACGACGTCTGGGTCACTCTCGCCCGAATCGCCGAAAAGACGAAGCGCCTCAAATTCGGCCCCTCGGTGCTGATCCCGAGCTATCGCCACCCGATGGCACAGGCCTCTTCCATCGCGACGCTCGAGCAGCTCGCGCCGGGACGCCTGATGGTCGGGTTTGGCACCGGCTTTACCGGCCGTGCGGGGATGGGCAAGAAGCCCTTGAGCCTCGCGAGCATGCGCACGCATATCACGCAGGTCAGGGCATTGCTGCGCGGCGACATTGCCGATATCGACGGCGGTCTCGCCCAGATCCTCGCGTCCGACGGCTGGCTGCCCGACCGTCCGATCGACGTGCCAATCTACATGGCAGGCCAAGGCCCTAAGGCCCGCGCGCTCGCCAAAGAGATTACCGACGGCCTGATTTCCCTCGGCGCCCCAGCGGAAGGGTTCGAGACTTGCCTCGTGTCGACCAACGGCACGGTCCTCGATGATGGCGAGGACGTCACCTCGCCGCGCGCCTCGACCGCCGTCAAACCGCTCATCGCGCTCGCCTATCATTTCAGGTACACGATGGATCCGGAAAGCGTGAAAGCGCTGCCGAACGGCGAAGCGTGGCTTGCCAGCGTCGAACGTGTGGACGAGAAAATCCGCCACCTCTCCATTCACCGCGGTCATAGCAGCGACATTTCGAACGGCCACGACGCGCTCGTCGACGTGTCCGCCGCCAGACAGATGACGTTTACGGGCACGCGCGAGGAGTTGCGCGAACGTCTCGCCCAGCTCGAGGCCCGCGGCGCCACCGGCATCATCTTCGGCACCAGCGGTTACGATGTCGAGCGGGAGCTGAGGGCCTACGCGGAGGTTGCTGCACTGAGGTAACTGAGGCGCGGCGCTTATTTGCAGCGGGCATCCACGGCCCGGTACATCGAAGCTGTTATTTCGCGGCTGCGGATCCCGGAGCCGAAGCGAGCAGATCCCAGCGGTGGGCCGACTGCGCGAGGATGCGATCCAAATCCTCCGGCAACAGGTATCCGGTATCGATCAGGTGCTGCGCCGCATGGCTTACCTCGTTGAGGTAAGCAGCCTTACTGGAATGGCGTGCCTCGATCGACCGGCGCGGGTCGCCTTTCGCGTTACGTTCGACCTCGGTCGCCCGGAATGGAATCGTCGACCCCATCAGGCTCATCAGCCGGTCGGGCGCGCCGATCTGAGGATGGCGCAGATTCCACCCGGTATAGGTTGCCAGCGGCACTGTCACATCGGGCAGACGAATGCCGCTCAGCTCATTGCCGTCGGGATCGACCGACGGAACGAAGTGCGGGTAACGCTCGCCCTCCCTCGGAGGCAGTGTTGTGGCGATCCCGCGCGCCGCCTCCGGGCCGAAATCGAGTCGCGTGACCCGCGGCGGATGCGTCGGGAATCCCACGCCCGGAATGGCAGTGACGACGGCCTTCACTCTTTCCGGCGCGACAGCGCTGCCGTCAGCAAGGCGTGGGTAGCGGCTCGGCGGCGGCTCCTCGCCCTCGCTGACCCAGCGATCCATCCGCACCAGCAGAGCGCGCAAAAGCGGGTTGTAGTCGACCGAATTGAGTGCTTGCTGGCCGCGTTCGCCGTTTTGCGGGTTGGTGTCGGTCAGCGGCAAGGTGCCGGCGGAGTGTTGCGCGCCGGCGAAATGGTAGAAGCGCGATGAAGCTATCGGCTCGACGTCATGCGTGCCGCTCGCATCGGTGTGGATCAGCGAGGCGTCGCCGCGCCAATACTCGCACGAAGTATTGGTAAAGAAGATTTTCGGCACCCGATGGCGCGCCGCGAGGCGTTCAAGGAGACCGTCGCGCCGGCCGCTGACCGGATCGGTGGCGGCCATCTCGTTGAATGGGAACGGGTCGCTCGGCAGCGACGCCGACGGCTGCCCAAAGCGCATGTTGAAATCGCCGCCGCGCTTGCCGCCGGCGATGTGCACCAGCACGCCGTCGAACACGATCTGCGCCATCTCGTCCTCGTTGAGGCCGAGATAGAGGAGCTGGCGCAGAAAACGCCCGCTTTGTGAGGCACCGAAGGCATAGGCGTGCTGTATGTCGCCGGCGCAGGGATTGTCGGCGGAGCAGCCGTACCGCAGAAACGATATGATATCCCGCGCCGCCAATAGACCCAGCCCGATCACCGGCGCCCCAGTTGTCCTGTAGACCACCTCATAGATCCTGCCGGGTTCGAAGCCGGCGGCGAGATAGACATGGTTTGGATCGGCGACGACGCGCCCCGCTTCCAGCCGGGCGAATGACCAACTTTGGCGGGGGATCGTTCGTGGCGGCGCTTCCTCGTCGTCGCGCACCAGCAACACTGCGTTGGCGTCATCCGGATCATTGCTTGGGTAAGGTCGGTGCCCGCGATCGGACAGCAGTTGGACCCGGCTCGGCTTGCTCGGCTGGAAGCCGACCAACAGCCGCCCCGAGACGGGCAGTCCGTCGATCTGCGCCTCGGGGACCTTGATGCGCATCAGCCCGTCGGCTTCCGGCACGTCATGCTGCCAGCCGCACCAGACAACCGTATAGCCCTGGCGCATCAGAAACCCGTTGCCTGCATCGGTCGGCCCGGCAGGATTGATTGGCCGCGGCACGCCGTTGAAAGTCGCCAGTGCCAGCCGGTTGCCGCGGTTCGGTACGTCGAACAGCAGGCGATGGTTTCCGCGTGCCTGATCTACTGGCGCAAGGATGCGGATATCGGACGTGAAATGCACCAAGCCGTCGCGTCCGCGCTCGGCCAGATCGATATCGGTGATGGCGCAGTTCAACGGATGCCCGGGATCAACGGCGAAATGTGCCGTGCCGTCGAGCTGCTGATAACGCCCGACATCGCCGAATTCCCGAGCGTCGGCGAGCGGCTTGCGGGTTTTGATCTCGAGCCTGACAACAGCCATTGCACTCCTCCCCTGCGATGCACCGTGCCTGTTTATCATCAATTCGCTGGCCCGGCTCGCCGCGGGTCAACTGAGCAGAGGGCGGAAGCCATAAGCGCAAGAACTTTCCGGGATCGTCTATGCGGCGTGGCGCGGGCATCGCAACGTCTGCTTCAGGCGCGACACCGGGCCCTCGCCTCGCTCAGTCCGCAGAAGCAAACAGTGGGA